>NZ_RJUU01000002.1 GCF_003751445.1 Streptomyces sp. 840.1
CGTGTCTTCGGAACGGCACCCTCACGTACCGGCAGAGCCTGATCACCCTCGGCACCGGAATGTCCACAGCGGCACCGCGCATACGGAGGCCGGGATGCGACTGCTCGACGACGGCCTTGTCCTGCAGAATCAGCACCACCGCACGGTTCAGCGTCACCGTCGACAGAGGCTCGAAGCTCGCATTCAGTACCAGCGTGTCCCGCATCCCGCCCACCTCCCGTGTGCCGCCCGCCGCCTGGCAGGCCCGGATCAACTCTGGCCGGGCAGGCCGCAATGGACAACGCAATAAAAAGTGCCCTGCCCTGATCTCTCCAGGACCAGGGCAGGGCAAACAGGGGGAACTATCGACTTTGCGGGCTTCAGGCAGGCTCGGCGTACTCACCGATCAGCTGGGCTCGGCCCAGCGTGTGGAAACGCAGATTGAAACCGACCACGGCGGGCGACGCGTCGCTGTCCGGACCGAGCTTCTCGCTGTCCACCGCGTACACGGTGAACACGTACCGGTGATTCTCGCCGGGCGGCGGCGCGGCGCCGCCGAACTCCTTCGACCCGTAGTCGTTGCGGACGTGCACGGCGCCCGGGGGCAGCCCCTCGAACGCGCCGCCGCCCGCACCCGCCGGCAGCTCCGTGACCGACGCCGGGATGTCGAAGAGCACCCAGTGCCAGAACCCGCTGCCGGTAGGAGCGTCCGGGTCGAAGCACGTCACGGCGAAACTCTTCGTACCCGCCGGGAACCCGTCCCACCGCAGCTGCGGCGAGGTGTCCCCGGCCGCCTGCACCTGTGCGTCCGCAAGCACGGCCCCCGGTTCGAGGTCCTCGCTCACCACGGTGAACGAGGGGACCTCGGGATGGAAGTCGTGCGGCAACGGCGCCCTCTTCGGCTCGGTCACGTCAGCACCTCTCCTGTAGTGGTTCCGGTATCGGGGGTCTCCCCACCGACCCTAGAGCCAGTTGCGCTGACCGCCGACCTGGGCGAGCCACTGATTCAGGTAGGCCGCCCAGTCGGTCCCCTGGTAGTCGTTCAGACCCACCTTGAAGGCACGGTAGGAGTCGCTGCCCTCACTGAAGAGGCCCGGCTTCTTGTCCATCTCCAGCACGACGTCCATCTCGCGGTCGTCCGCGACGAACGTCAGCTCGACCTGGTTCAGCCCCCGGTACTGCGACGGCGGGAAGAACTCGATCTCCTGGTAGAAGGGCAGCCGCTGACGCGTCCCGCGAATGTGACCGCGTTCCATGTCGGCGCTGCGGAAGCCGAAGCCCAGCTGCCCGAAGGCGTCCAGGATCGCCTGCTGGGCCGGCAGCGGGTGCACGTTGATCGGGTCCAGGTCCCCGGAGTCCAGCGCCCGTGCGATCTCCAGCTCCGTGGTCACCCCGATGTTCATGCCGTGCAGGTGCTGGCCCGCGAACATCGTGATCGGCGTCTCCCAGGGGATCTCCAGCCCGAACGGCACGACGTGCACCGCGCCCGCCCGCACCTCGAAGGCGCCGCCGAGCCGCAGCCTGGTGAACTCGATGTCCTGCTTGGTCTCCTGCTCCTGGCCCTCGACCTCGACCCGGGCCTGCAGCCCGACGGAGAGTCCCTCGATCTGCTGGTCCACCGATCCGCCCTGGACCCGCACCTCGCCCTGGACGACCCCACCCGGTACGACGTTGAGCTCGGTCAGCTCCGTCTCCACCGAGGCACCGCCGGCACCCATGCTCGCGAGCAGCCGCTTGAAGCCCATGATTTCTCCTCCTAGGTCCTGACCCCTACATACGCGCCATGACCGTAGTCGGTTCCCGGTAGCCTCGGACTCCATGACCAAGGGCCAGGAACGTACGCCGCTGACGCGGGATTTCTTCGACCGCCCCGTACTGGACGTGGCGCCGGACCTGCTGGGACGGACGCTGGTCCGCAGTACGCCGGACGGCCCCATCGAAGTGCGCCTCACCGAGGTGGAGGCCTACGCGGGGGAGATCGACCCCGGTTCGCACGCCTTCCGCGGCCGGACCGCGCGCAACGGTGTGATGTACGGGCCGCCCGGCCACGCGTACGTCTACTTCACCTACGGCATGTGGCACTGCCTCAACCTGGTGTGCGGCCCGGAGGGCATGGCGAGCGGTGTGCTGCTGAGAGCGGGCGACATCATCACCGGTGCCGACCTCACCCGTAAACGTCGACTCTCGGCCCGCAATGACCGAGAACTGGCCAAAGGGCCGGCCCGGCTCGCGACGGCCCTCGACATCGACCGCGCGCTCGACGGCACCGACGCCATCGCCCGCCCCGGTGCGGTCCTCTCCGTACTGCACGGCACCCCGCCACCCCGCGACCAGGTACGCAACGGTCCGCGCACCGGAGTGGGCGGTGACGGGGCCACCCACCCGTGGCGGTTCTGGGTCGACGGCGACCCCACGGTGAGCCCCTACCGGGCACACACACCACGGCGCAGGTCAACTTGACTCGCCCATGCGGGGCACCTAATGTAGTCCGAGCCGCTTGACACGGGTACAGCCAACGGTCTGGTCCTTCGGACCTGATGCCGGGCAACTCGAAGCGGCCAACCACTACCTACGACACACCCCAGCGGGTGCGTATTTCGGCATGCCGAAATACGTTCCACTGACTCGATTATGAGTCACCGGGGGAATCGGCTAAAGTAGTGAACACGCCGAAAGGGAAAGCGCGAAAGCGAATTCCTCGAAAGCAATCCCGCTTCGACCGGGAATCGGACACGAAAGAGTCTGATAGAGTCGGAAACGCAAGACCGAAGGGAAGCGCCCGGAGGAAAGTCGCAGAAAATGTTCTGCGGTGAGTACAAAGGAAGCGTCCGTTCCTTGAGAACTCAACAGCGTGCCAAAAGTCAACGCCAGATACGTTGATACCCCGACCTACTTCGGTAGGTTCGAGGTTCCTTTGAAAGTCCTGGCAGACCACACTAGTGGTTCTACCAGGCAATGCACATAGCGAGGACACAGTGAACAGTCGGTCTTATTCCGACTCGACTGTTCCGCTCTCGTGGTGTGGTCCCGATTACGGGAAAACATTCACGGAGAGTTTGATCCTGGCTCAGGACGAACGCTGGCGGCGTGCTTAACACATGCAAGTCGAACGATGAAGCCCTTCGGGGTGGATTAGTGGCGAACGGGTGAGTAACACGTGGGCAATCTGCCCTTCACTCTGGGACAAGCCCTGGAAACGGGGTCTAATACCGGATAATACTTTCCCTCTCATGGGGGAAGGTTAAAAGCTCCGGCGGTGAAGGATGAGCCCGCGGCCTATCAGCTAGTTGGTGGGGTAATGGCCTACCAAGGCGACGACGGGTAGCCGGCCTGAGAGGGCGACCGGCCACACTGGGACTGAGACACGGCCCAGACTCCTACGGGAGGCAGCAGTGGGGAATATTGCACAATGGGCGAAAGCCTGATGCAGCGACGCCGCGTGAGGGATGACGGCCTTCGGGTTGTAAACCTCTTTCAGCAGGGAAGAAGCGAAAGTGACGGTACCTGCAGAAGAAGCGCCGGCTAACTACGTGCCAGCAGCCGCGGTAATACGTAGGGCGCAAGCGTTGTCCGGAATTATTGGGCGTAAAGAGCTCGTAGGCGGCTTGTTGCGTCGGTTGTGAAAGCCCGGGGCTTAACCCCGGGTCTGCAGTCGATACGGGCAGGCTAGAGTGTGGTAGGGGAGATCGGAATTCCTGGTGTAGCGGTGAAATGCGCAGATATCAGGAGGAACACCGGTGGCGAAGGCGGATCTCTGGGCCATTACTGACGCTGAGGAGCGAAAGCGTGGGGAGCGAACAGGATTAGATACCCTGGTAGTCCACGCCGTAAACGTTGGGAACTAGGTGTTGGCGACATTCCACGTCGTCGGTGCCGCAGCTAACGCATTAAGTTCCCCGCCTGGGGAGTACGGCCGCAAGGCTAAAACTCAAAGGAATTGACGGGGGCCCGCACAAGCAGCGGAGCATGTGGCTTAATTCGACGCAACGCGAAGAACCTTACCAAGGCTTGACATATACCGGAAAGCATCAGAGATGGTGCCCCCCTTGTGGTCGGTATACAGGTGGTGCATGGCTGTCGTCAGCTCGTGTCGTGAGATGTTGGGTTAAGTCCCGCAACGAGCGCAACCCTTGTTCTGTGTTGCCAGCATGCCCTTCGGGGTGATGGGGACTCACAGGAGACTGCCGGGGTCAACTCGGAGGAAGGTGGGGACGACGTCAAGTCATCATGCCCCTTATGTCTTGGGCTGCACACGTGCTACAATGGCCGGTACAATGAGCTGCGATGCCGCGAGGCGGAGCGAATCTCAAAAAGCCGGTCTCAGTTCGGATTGGGGTCTGCAACTCGACCCCATGAAGTCGGAGTTGCTAGTAATCGCAGATCAGCATTGCTGCGGTGAATACGTTCCCGGGCCTTGTACACACCGCCCGTCACGTCACGAAAGTCGGTAACACCCGAAGCCGGTGGCCCAACCCCTTGTGGGAGGGAGCTGTCGAAGGTGGGACTGGCGATTGGGACGAAGTCGTAACAAGGTAGCCGTACCGGAAGGTGCGGCTGGATCACCTCCTTTCTAAGGAGCACTTCTTACCAGGGTCTACGGGCTTTGGTCAGAGGCCAGTACACCGGCGAATGTTCGGTGCTGGTTGCTCATGGGTGGAACGTTGACTATTCAGTACCGGTGGTTCTGCCGGGTCGTAAGTACTGCTCCTCGGAGCGTGGAAAACGAACCGGTTGAATTACGGGTACTGGGCACGCTGTTGGGTGTCTGAAGGTATGGCCGCAAGGTCGCCTTCAAACGCCGGCCCCAGTGAACTCATCCGGTAAGGATGGGGTGATGGGTGGCTGGTCGTTGCTTGAGAACTGCACAGTGGACGCGAGCATCTGTGGCCAAGTTTTTAAGGGCGCACGGTGGATGCCTTGGCACCAGGAACCGATGAAGGACGTGGGAGGCCACGATAGGCCCCGGGGAGCTGTCAACCAAGCTTTGATCCGGGGGTGTCCGAATGGGGAAACCCGGCAGTCGTCATGGGCTGTCACCCGCTGCTGAACACATAGGCAGTGTGGAGGGAACGAGGGGAAGTGAAACATCTCAGTACCCTCAGGAAGAGAAAACAACCGTGATTCCGGGAGTAGTGGCGAGCGAAACTGGATCAGGCCAAACCGTATGCGTGTGATACCCGGCAGGGGTTGCGCATGCGGGGTTGTGGGATCTCTTTTTCACGGTCTGCCGGCTGTGAGACGAGTCAGAAACCGTTGATGTAGGCGAAGGACATGCGAAAGGTCCGGCGTAGAGGGTAAGACCCCCGTAGCTGAAACATTAACGGCTCGTTTAAGAGACACCCAAGTAGCACGGGGCCCGAGAAATCCCGTGTGAATCTGGCGGGACCACCCGTTAAGCCTAAATATTCCCTGGTGACCGATAGCGGATAGTACCGTGAGGGAATGGTGAAAAGTACCGCGGGAGCGGAGTGAAATAGTACCTGAAACCGTGTGCCTACAAGCCGTGGGAGCGTCGCGCGCCGAGTTTACTCGGTGCGTCGTGACTGCGTGCCTTTTGAAGAATGAGCCTGCGAGTTTGCGGTGTGTTGCGAGGTTAACCCGTGTGGGGAAGCCGTAGCGAAAGCGAGTCCGAATAGGGCGATTTAGTAGCGCGCTCAAGACCCGAAGCGGAGTGATCTAGCCATGGGCAGGTTGAAGCGGAGGTAAGACTTCGTGGAGGACCGAACCCACCAGGGTTGAAAACCTGGGGGATGACCTGTGGTTAGGGGTGAAAGGCCAATCAAACTCCGTGATAGCTGGTTCTCCCCGAAATGCATTTAGGTGCAGCGTCGTGTGTTTCTTGCCGGAGGTAGAGCACTGGATAGGCGATGGGCCCTACCGGGTTACTGACCTTAGCCAAACTCCGAATGCCGGTAAGTGAGAGCACGGCAGTGAGACTGTGGGGGATAAGCTCCATGGTCGAGAGGGAAACAGCCCAGAGCATCGACTAAGGCCCCTAAGCGTACGCTAAGTGGGAAAGGATGTGGAGTCGCAGAGACAACCAGGAGGTTGGCTTAGAAGCAGCCACCCTTGAAAGAGTGCGTAATAGCTCACTGGTCAAGTGATTCCGCGCCGACAATGTAGCGGGGCTCAAGCGTACCGCCGAAGTCGTGTCATTCACACATATAGGGCCAACGCCTGTGTGGATGGGTAGGGGAGCGTCGTGTGCCGGGTGAAGCAGCCGCGGAAGCGAGTTGTGGACGGTTCACGAGTGAGAATGCAGGCATGAGTAGCGATACACACGTGAGAAACGTGTGCGCCGATTGACTAAGGGTTCCTGGGTCAAGCTGATCTGCCCAGGGTAAGTCGGGACCTAAGGCGAGGCCGACAGGCGTAGTCGATGGACAACCGGTTGATATTCCGGTACCCGCTTTGAAACGCCCAATACTGAATCAGGCGATGCTAAGTCCGTGAAGCCGGCCCGATCTCTTCGGAGTTGAGGGTAGTGGTGGAGCCGACGAACCAGACTTGTACTAGGTAAGCGATGGGGTGACGCAGGAAGGTAGTCCAACCCGGGCGGTGGTAGTTCCCGGGGTAAGGGTGTAGGCCGTGTGGTAGGTAAATCCGTCACACATTGAGGCTGAGACCTGATGCCGAGCCGATTGTGGTGAAGTGGATGATCCTATGCTGTCGAGAAAAGCCTCTAGCGAGTTTCATGGCGGCCCGTACCCTAAACCGACTCAGGTGGTCAGGTAGAGAATACCGAGGCGTTCGGGTGAACTATGGTTAAGGAACTCGGCAAAATGCCCCCGTAACTTCGGGAGAAGGGGGGCCATCACTGGTGATCGGATTTACTCCGTGAGCTGGGGGTGGCCGCAGAGACCAGCGAGAAGCGACTGTTTACTAAAAACACAGGTCCGTGCGAAGCCGTAAGGCGATGTATACGGACTGACGCCTGCCCGGTGCTGGAACGTTAAGGGGACCGGTTAGCTGACTTTCGGGTCGGCGAAGCTGAGAACTTAAGCGCCAGTAAACGGCGGTGGTAACTATAACCATCCTAAGGTAGCGAAATTCCTTGTCGGGTAAGTTCCGACCTGCACGAATGGCGTAACGACTTCTCGACTGTCTCAACCATAGGCCCGGTGAAATTGCACTACGAGTAAAGATGCTCGTTTCGCGCAGCAGGACGGAAAGACCCCGGGACCTTTACTATAGTTTGATATTGGTGTTCGGTTCGGCTTGTGTAGGATAGGTGGGAGACTTTGAAGCGGCCACGCCAGTGGTTGTGGAGTCGTCGTTGAAATACCACTCTGGTCGTGCTGGATGTCTAACCTGGGTCCGTGATCCGGATCAGGGACAGTGTCTGATGGGTAGTTTAACTGGGGCGGTTGCCTCCTAAAGAGTAACGGAGGCGCCCAAAGGTTCCCTCAGCCTGGTTGGCAATCAGGTGTTGAGTGTAAGTGCACAAGGGAGCTTGACTGTGAGACCGACGGGTCGAGCAGGGACGAAAGTCGGGACTAGTGATCCGGCAGTGGCTTGTGGAAGCGCTGTCGCTCAACGGATAAAAGGTACCCCGGGGATAACAGGCTGATCTTCCCCAAGAGTCCATATCGACGGGATGGTTTGGCACCTCGATGTCGGCTCGTCGCATCCTGGGGCTGGAGTCGGTCCCAAGGGTTGGGCTGTTCGCCCATTAAAGCGGTACGCGAGCTGGGTTTAGAACGTCGTGAGACAGTTCGGTCCCTATCCGCTGTGCGCGTAGGAATATTGAGAAGGGCTGTCCCTAGTACGAGAGGACCGGGACGGACGAACCTCTGGTGTGCCAGTTGTCCTGCCAAGGGCATGGCTGGTTGGCTACGTTCGGAAAGGATAACCGCTGAAAGCATCTAAGCGGGAAGCCTGCTTCGAGATGAGTATTCCCACCCTCTTGAAGGGTTAAGGCTCCCAGTAGACGACTGGGTTGATAGGCCAGATGTGGAAGCCCGGTAACGGGTGGAGCTGACTGGTACTAATAGGCCGAGGGCTTGTCCTCAGTTGCTCGCGTCCACTGTGTTGTTCCCGGGTTGCGAACAGTTATCGCACCGGTTGAACAGCTTCACTACTTAATTGAAAAGTGTGCTTGTTCGCTAGAACCCGATAGGGTTTCGGTGGTCATTGCGTTAGGGAAACGCCCGGTTACATTCCGAACCCGGAAGCTAAGCCTTTCAGCGCCGATGGTACTGCAGGGGGGACCCTGTGGGAGAGTAGGACGCCGCCGAACAATCTTTGAAGGACCCTTGGTCCCAGCGTTCAACGCTGGGACCAAGGGTCCTTTTTGTTTTTCCGAAGCGCGTCGGCAGTCCGGCTGCGCGAGAATGTCTGTAGAACCCGATGACAGGAGCACCACCGATGTCCACCAACTCTCCCGACGATCGTTCGGAGCGCGAGCCGCGTCGCCGGGACGGCGGTGACCGGGGCGGCTTCAGCGGTGGTCGTGACGACCGGTCAGGCGGCCAGCGCCGGGACAACGACCGCGGTGGAAGCCGGCGTGACGACAGCCGGCCCACCAACAGCGGTGGCGGCTTCCGCCGTGACGACAGCCGGCCCAGCAGCGGTGGCGGCAATTTCCGCCGTGACGACAACCGTGGCGACCGGGATCGTGCGCCGCGCCGGGATGACAGCCGTGGTGGTTCCTCCGGCGGTGGCTTCCGTCGCGACGACAACCGTGGCGGCAGCACCGGCGGTGGCTTCCGCCGGGATGACAGCCGGCCCAGCAGTGGTGGCGGCAACTTCCGCCGTGACGACAACCGTGGTGGTTCGTCCGGTGGTGGGTTCCGTCGTGATGACCGGGCTCCGCGTCGGGACGATGACCGTGGTGGGCGTCCGGGTGGCGGGTTCGAGCGGCGCGATGACCGGCCGCGTGGGCCGCGTCGCGACGACAACCGTGGCGGCAGCACCGGCGGTGGTTTCCGCCGGGATGACAGCCGTGGCGGTTCCTCCGGTGGCGGTTTCCGTCGGGATGACAGTCGGCCGAGCAGTGGTGGCGGCAACTTCCGTCGCGACGACAACCGTGGTGGTTCGTCCGGTGGTGGGTTCCGTCGTGATGACCGGGCTCCGCGTCGGGACGATGACCGTGGTGGGCGTTCGGGCGGCGGGTTCGAGCGTCGCGATGAGCGACCGCGTCGCGACGATGACAACCGTGGTGGCAACTTCCGCCGCGACGACAACCGTGGCGGCAGCACCGGTGGCGGTTTCCGTCGCGATGACAGCCGCGGTGGTTCCTCCGGTGGCGGCTTCCGTCGTGACGACAGCCGGCCCAGCAGTGGTGGCGGCAACTTCCGTCGCGACGACAACCGTGGCGGTTCGTCCGGTGGTGGGTTCCGGCGCGACGACCGGGCTCCGCGTCGGGACGATGACCGTGGTGGGCGTCCGGGCGGAGGGTTCGAGCGTCGCGATGAGCGACCGCGTCGCGACGATGACAACCGTGGTGGCAACTTCCGTCGCGACGACAACCGGGGCGGCAGCACCGGCGGTGGCTTCCGTCGCGATGACAGCCGCGGTGGTTCCTCCGGCGGTGGCTTCCGCCGTGACGACAGCCGGCCCAGCAGTGGCGGCAACTTCCGTCGCGACGACAACCGTGGCGGTTCGTCCGGCGGTGGGTTCCGGCGCGACGACAGCCGTGGTGGCGACCGGAGCCGTGCCCCGCGTCGTGACGACAGCCGGGGAGGCGCCTCCGGCGGTTTCCGCGGTCGGCGGGACGACGGCGACCGGGGTGGCTACCGCGGCCGCGACGACCGTGGCGGGTACGAGCGCCGGGACGAGCGTGAGCGCGAGCCGATCAAGCGGCTTCCGATCCCCGACGAGGTCACCGGCCACGAGATCGACAAGGACGTCCGGCAGGAGCTGATGAGCCTGCCCAAGACCCTCGCCGAGGACGTCGCCAGGAACCTGGTCATGGTGGCCCGGCTGCTCGACGAGGACCCCGAGCAGGCGTACGCGTACTCGCGCATCGCCCTGCGCCTGGCCTCCCGCGTCGCCGCCGTCCGCGAGGCGGCGGGCTTCGCCGCCTACGCCACGCAGAAGTACGCGGAGGCACTCGCGGAGTTCCGGGCGTCCCGTCGGATGACCGGCTCCGTCGAGCTGTGGCCGGTCATGGCCGACTGCGAGCGCGGCCTCGGCCGGCCGGAGCGGGCGATGGCCATGGCCGGTGAGCCCGAGGTCCAGAAGCTGGACAAGGCCGGACAGGTCGAGATGCGGCTGGTCGCTGCCGGAGCCCGTCGGGACATGGGGCAGATCGATGCCGCCATCGTGACTCTCCAGAGTTCCGAGCTGGCCTCCAGCGCCGTCCACCCGTGGACGCCGCGACTGCGCTACGCGTACGCGGACGCCCTGCTGGCCGCCGGGCGCGAGGACGAGGCGCGCGAGTGGTTCGGGAAGGCCCTCGAGGCCGACAAGGACGGCTCGACCGACGCGTCGGACCGCATGGCCGAGCTGGACGGTGTCGAGTTCGTCGACGCCCTCGGCGACGACGTCGAGGGCGCCCCCGCCCCCGCGTCCGCCCCCGCCGCCACCGCGGACGACCTCGACGACGAGGACGACCTCGACGACGACGAGGACGAGGTCGACGACCAGGACGGTCCGGTCAAGGCGTAACGCACGGAAGAGGGCGGCACCCCGGCCGGGGTGCCGCCCTCTTCCGCGTTTCCGGGCCGGGGTCAGCCGAGAGGCAGGCTGCGCAGGACCAGGCCCGTGGCCGGCTTGGGGCCGAAGGAAGTCGACTTGCGGGGCATGGTGACGCCCTGACGCGCCAGGTCCCGGACGACCTCCTCGCGTACCGGATGCATCAGCACCGCCGTGGCGTTGTGGCGTTCCGCCTGCTCGACGGCGGCCGAGGTGTCGTGGATGTACGCGATGTGCGCCGGGTCGTCCGGGATCCGCCACACATGGTCGATCAGCGCCGAGTGCAGGACCGTCGCGTCGAGGGTGCGCCAGGCGTCCGGCCGGTCGGCCGGAACGGTGCGGGCCAGCAGGGCGTCGTCGGGGCGGTCGACCAGATGGAACCGGCCGTCGCCCGCGAGCAGGAACGCGTTGCCCTCGGCGGCCGCCCCCGACAGGGCGTCCAGCGCCCGGGGGAGCGGACCCTCGACCTCGCGGATGCGGAAGAGACCGGTGAGCGCGGCGAGTGCGTCGGCGACCGGCAGCCCGTGCAGCAGCCGGTGGATGGACCGCACCCGGAGCGGGTAGCGAGCCGTGTCGACCAGGAGGACCAGACCGAAGTCCCACGGGCCCGGGGCACCGTGCTCCCGCTGAAGCCTGAGATAGGTGGCCCAGCGGTGGTGGCCGTCGGCGATCAGGGCCTGGCGACGGGCCAGGTCCGCCTGCACCACCGACTGCTCCGAGGCGTCGGTGAGCGCCCAGATCCGGTGACTGAAGCCGTCCTCGGTGGTGGTGGCGAGCAGGGGCGGACGGTGGATCGTCCGCTCGATCACCGAGGTCGCCCCCGCCGTGTCGTCGTCGCCGTCGCTGCGGTAGGTCAGCAGCAGCGGTTCTAGGTGGGCCTCGGCGGTCCGCATCAGATCGGCGCGGTCCTCGACGACATCGGCCATCACGTCCTCGTGCGGGAGCACGATGCCGTCGGCGGGGCCGGAGAGTGCCAGCGCGCCGATGACGCCGCGCTGCAGCATGTCGCCGTTGCGCTGCTCGTACACGTAGAGCGCGGGCTCGGGGTCGGGGGCGAGGATTCCCTCGGCCAGCCAGCGGTTCAGGGTCGCGGCGGCCTGCTCGTGACGGGCGGTCGCGGTGTCGGCCTGCGGGAGGATCAGGCGCACGATGTTGTGCGGATCCGCCGATTCCAGGTGGAGCAGTCCGTCGGGCCGCACGACGACGTCGTACGGGGGCGAGGTCACCGCGGAGAGGCTGCCGACCAGCTCGGGGACGTAACGCAGTCCACGGAACGGAATCAGCCGCAGTCCCTGGTCCGCAGGGCCTCGTGAGTTCATTTCAGCATCGTATGTGCGGTCCCGGGATGCGCGATGATCGGGGGAGACACAGGCATTGAGGAGCGCTGGATATGAGTCAGGCGAGCAGGACCAGGCCGAGCGGGATCAGCACCGCGTTGAACGAGGCGTACGACACGGCTCTGCTCGATCTCGACGGGGTGGTGTACGCGGGCGGGCAGGCGATCGACCATGCGGTCGAGGCGCTGGGCACGGCGCGGGAGGGCGGAATGCACCTGGCCTACGTCACCAACAACGCGCTGCGGACGCCGGACGCGGTGGCGGAGCACCTGACCGAGCTCGGGGTGCCGGCCGAGGCCACCGACGTGATCACCTCGGCGCAGGCGGTGGCCCGGCTGATCGCTGATCAGCTGCCGTCCGGGTCCCGGGTGCTGGTGATCGGGGGCGAGGGGCTGCGGGTGGCGCTGCGGGAACGCGGGCTGCTGCCGGTGGAGTCGGCGGACGACGAGCCGGTGGCGGTCGCGCAGGGGTTCGGCGGGCCCGATATGACCTGGAGCAGGTTCGCCGAGGCCGCCCACGCGGTCAACCGGGGGCTGCCGTGGTTCGCGTCCAACACGGACCTGACCATCCCGAGCGCCCGGGGCATCGCGCCCGGCAACGGGGCGGCCGTGGAAGTCGTCCGGATCGCGACGGGTGCCGAGCCGCAGGTCGCCGGGAAGCCGCTGCCGCCGATGCACCGGGAGACGGTGCTGCGGACCGGGGCGAAGCGGCCGCTGGTGGTCGGGGACCGGCTCGACACCGACATCGAGGGGGCGTTCAACGGCGGTGTCGACTCGCTGCTGGTGCTGACCGGGGTGGCTGACGCGTCGCAACTGGTGGCCGCGAAGCCGGAGCACCGGCCGACGTACGTGGACGCCGATCTGCGGGGACTGCTCACCGGGCAGCCCGAGGTGACTCCGGTCGGCGAGGGATTCGGCTGCGGGGGCTGGACGGCGTCCGTCCGGGGCGAGCAGCTCGTGCTGGAGGGCGACGGGGAGCCGCTCGACGGTCTGCGGGCCCTGTGCGGGGCGGCGTGGTCGCACGCCGGAGACGGGTCGTGCGGGCTGGACGCGGGCAAGGCCGTGGCCAGGCTCGGGCTGTAGCGGCACTGATCCGGTCGATGGCGCCGTTCCCGCGTCAGCCGAGGACGGCGAGGTCGAGCCGCCGCAGGCGTGCGGGGTCGGCGACCACGTCGTAGGCGGTGATCCGGTCGTCCTCGATGGTGAAGGTGAGCGCGAACAGCAGGCGGCCGCGCGGGGCCACGACGAGGCCCACCATGCCGTTGACCAGCGCCGGTTCGGCCAGTCGTGACCGGTGGGCGAGGACGGCCGTCCCCTCCGCGACGGCTCGAGCGCCGCGGGCCACGGCCGTGCCGCCCGGCGGCACCGCGACGGGGTCGGCCCGCCGCACCACATCGGGGGCCAGCACCGCGAGGACCGCGGTGAGGTCGCCGGCCCGCGCGGCGGCCAGGAACGCCGAGACGACCTGATGCTGCCGGGCCAGTTCGGCCGCCGGGACCGAGGGAGTGCCCCGCACCTTGTGACGTGCCCTGCTGGCGATCTTCTTCGTGGCGCCCGGCGTGCGGTCCACGACGGGCGCGATCTCGCTGAACGGCACGGCGAACATGTCGTGCAGCACGAACGCGACGCGCTCGACGGGGTCCAGTGTGTCCAGCACCACGAGCAGCGCGCGGCTCACCGAGTCGGCCAGCACCGCCTCGTCCTCCGGCGGACTGTCCAGGCCGGGCCTGGCGGCCTGGTCGAGAACGTCGTGCTCGGCCGGGTCCTCCCTGCGCGACCTGCGGGTACGCAGCATGTCGAGGCAGATGCGGGTCACCACGGTCCGCAGCCAGCCGGTGAGGTTGTCCACCTCTCCGGCGTCGACCCGGCACAGCCGCAGCCAGGCCTCCTGGACCGCGTCCTCGGCCTCGTCCAGCGAGCCGAGCATGCGGTGGGCCACCGCGCGCAGCAGACCGCGCTGTGCCTCGAAGTGTTCCGCCAGTGCCTCGCGCTCGTCCACCGGTCACCTTTCGCCGCGCTGTTCCGTCACCTCCCTGACGAACGCGACGCAACCGAAGTGACAGGAGAGCAGCCTTGACGTCCTTGCTGCATCTGGATTCCAGCGCCCATCGCTCCGAGGAGTCGGTCAGCAGGCAGCTGACCGCACTGTTCGCCCGTACCTGGCGGAGCGCGCACGGACCGGCCGGGTACCGGTACCGGGACCTCGCCGCGGACCCGGTGCCGCCGCTGGGCACCGCCTACTGCTCGCTCGGCCGGAGGGCGGAGCGGACCGGGCTCGTCCCGCCGGACGGAGTGGACGCGCTGATCGGGAGTGAGGCCGAGCGGCGGGAGTGGTCGTCCACCCGCCCGCTGATCGCCGAACTGCTGGAGGCGGACACGCTGCTGGTCGGCGCCCCGATGTACAACTACTCGGTCTCCGCCTCGCTGAAGGCGTGGATCGACCGGGTGGGCTTTCCCGGCGCTCTCACGGACCCGGAGACGGGTGACGGCCTGCTCCGGGGGACGAGAGTCGTGGTGATCAGCGCACGGGGCGGTGCCTACGGTCCGGGGACCCCTCGGGAGGGCTGGGACTTCCAGACGCCCTACCTGCGGGCCTACTTCGGTGAGAAGGGGGTGGCCCCGGAGGACCTCTGTTTCGTCGGTGCGGAGCTGACCATGGCCGGGCTGGTCCCGGGTCTGGCCCCCCTCCGCGCACTGGCGGAGAGCTCGCTGGCCGCGGCGCGGGCGGCCGTGATCGCGGCGGCGGTGTCCGGGGCGGGCCCGAGCAAGGGCCGGAGCACGGGCGTGGGAGGCCGGATCGAGGCCACAGGAGGGTAGGCTAACCTAACCGGCGTGTTCGTTGAGAGTCCCCCGGAACCGAGTGCAGGCCCGATAGCCGCACCGGACAAAGCCTCGCCCCCCAGGCGCCACGCGGTCAGAGCCGCAGGGCTCCTGGTGGCCGTGGCGCTCCTGGTGCTGGTGTGCCTGGCGAGTATCGGGATCGGCGCCAAGGCGCTGCCCCTCGCCGATGTCTGGCACGGCCTGTTCCACTACGCCGGGAGCAGCGACGACGTCCTGGTGCGGAAGGTGCGGATACCCAGGACCGTCCTCGGGCTGATCGTCGGCAGCGCTCTCGGCCTCGCCGGGGCGGTGATGCAGGCGCTGACCCGTAACCCGCTGGCCGAGCCGGGACTGCTGGGCGTCAACGCGGGAGCCTCCGCGGCGGTCGTCTCCGCCATCAGTTTCTTCGGCGTCACCTCGCTGACCGGGTACGTCTGGTTCGCCTTCGCCGGCGCCGCGACCGTGTCGGTGGCCGTGTACCTCCTCGGGGGCAGCCGGTCCGCGACCCCGGTACGGCTCGCGCTCGCCGGGACCGCGGTCACCGCGGCGCTGTACGGGTACGTCAACGCCGTACAGCTGCTGGACTCGGCGGCGCTGGACCGGCTGCGGTTCTGGACCGTCGGGTCGCTGGCCTCCGCGAACACCGAGACGGTCGGCAAGGTGTGGCCGTTCATCGCGGTCGGTGTCGTGCTCACCCTGCTCATCGCCCGCCCGCTCAACGCCCTGGAGATGGGCGACGACACCGCACGCGCCCTCGGCGCCCATCTGACCAGGACCCGGGTCCTGGCCATGCTCGCCGTCACCCTGCTGTGCGGGGCGGCGACCGCCGCCTGCGGCCCGATCGTCTTCATCGGGCTGATGATCCCGCACCTGGTGCGCGCGATCACCGGTCCCGACATGCGGTGGATCCTCCCGTACGCGGCCGTGCTCTCCCCGGTGCTGCTGCTCGGCGCGGACGTGGTGGGCCGGATCGTCGCCCGTCCGTCCGAGCTCCAGGTCGGCATCGTCACCGCGCTGATCGGCGGGCCGGTCTTCATCCACCTCGTACGACGCAAGAGGATGTCCCAGCTGTGAGGGCGACGAAGGAGAAGCCGGGGGCCGCAGGGACGGCCCGGTCGGTGAAGGCCGTGCGTACGGTCGGCGGGTACTCGTTCCGGATGAACGTGCGGGCCTCCGTGGTGATCGTGCTGCTCGCCGCGGTGGTGGTGGCGGCGGGAGTCGTCCTCATCGGCAGCGGCGACTTCTCCATGACCCCGGGCGAGGTCGTCACCACCCTCTTCGGGCACGGCACCTTCCAGCAGGAGTTCATCGTCACGGACCTGCGGCTGCCCCGGGTACTGGTGGGGCTCCTCGTGGGTGCGGCGCTCGGCGCGGGCGGCGCCGTCTTCCAGACCATCTCGCGCAACCCGCTGGGCAGCCCCGATGTGCTGGGCTTCGGCCAGGGCGCGACGGTCGGCGCGCTGACCGTGATCGTGGTGTTCCAGGGCGGGGCGACGGCGGTCGCGGGCGGCGCGGTGGCCGGCGGGCTGCTGACCGGAGCGGCCGTCTACCTGCTGGCGTGGAAGCGCGGGGTGCACGGCTTCCGGCTCGTGCTGGTCGGGATCGGCGCCGCCGCGATGCTGACCGCCGTGACCCAGTACCTGATCACCAAGGCCAACCTCGTCGACGCCACCCGGGCCGTCGTCTGGATGACCGGCTCGCTCGACGGGCGGGACTGGGCGCAGGTCTGGCCGCTGCTCGCGGTCTGCGCCGTGCTCCTTCCGCTGGTCTTCGGGCACGGCCGGGCCCTGCGGGTGATGGAGATGGGCGACGACGCCGCGTACGCGCTCGGGGTACGGGTCGAACGCACCCGGCTCGTCCTGATGGGCTCGGCCGTGCTGCTCGTCGCCGTCGCCACGGCCGCCGCCGGGCCGATCGCGTTCGTCTCGCTCAGCGCCCCGCAACTGGCCCGCCGGCTGACCCGCTCGACCGGACCCAACCTGGTGGCCGCGACCTTCATGGGCGCAGCCCTGCTGCTCGTCGCCGACTGGGTCGCGCTCGACGCCTTCGGCGACCGGCAGCTTCCGGTCGGTGTGGTGACCGGTGTGCTCGGCGGCTGCTACCTGCTGTGGCTCCTGGTGTCCGAGCGCAAGGCGGGCCGCATATGAACTCCTCCGCCGGGCGCCCGAAGCCCTCAACCGCCCCGCATCCCCCCAGCACCCGGACCGACTCACGGAGTACGACCATGCAGCGCCTCACCGCGGACTCGGTGACCCTCGGCTACGACCAGCGGGTCATCGCGGAGAACCTCTCGGTCGAGATACCCGACCACTCGTTCACCGTGATCGTCGGCCCGAACGCCTGCGGCAAGTCGACATTGCTGCGGGCGCTGTCCCGGATGCTCAAGCCGAGCCGGGGCCAGGTGCTGCTCGACGGGCAGGCGATCCACCGGCTGCCCGCGAAGAAGGTCGCCAGGACACTGGGGCTGCTGCCCCAGTCCTCGATCGCGCCCGACGGCATCACCGTGGCGGATCTGGTGGCCAGGGGGCGCTACCCGCACCAGGGGCTGCTGCGGCAGTGGTCGCCCGAGGACGAACGCATTGTCGAGGAATCGATGGCGTCGACCGGCGTCGGTGAACTCGGTGATCGCTATGTCGACGAATTGTCCGGTGGGCAGCGGCAGCGGGTCTGGATCGCGATGGCACTGGCACAGCAGACGCCGCTGCTGCTGCTGGACGAGCCGACGACGTACCTGGACATCCAGCACCAGATCGACGTGCTCGACCTGTGCGCCGAGCTGCACGAGACGCGGGGACGCACCCTGGTGGCCGTCCTGCACGACCTGAACCACGCCGCGCGGTACGCCACGCATCTCATCGCGATGCGCGAGGGCGAGATCGTCGCGGAGGGCGTGCCCGAGGAGATCGTCACCGCGGAGCTGGTGGAGCAGGTGTTCGGGCTGCGGTGCCAGGTGATCTCCGACCCGCAGACGGGGACACCGCTGGTGGTGCCGGCCGCGCGGGTGCGGGGGGCGCGGGTCGCGGTGGGCGGGGGCGCGTGACCTTCGGCCACGCCTTGCCCTCAAGCGCCGGACGGGCTTGAAAGACGTCCTCAAGCGCCGGACGGGCTTGATTTGCCGGGCTCGGTCTGGACGGTTCCGGGTTGGTTACAGCAGGGATCTGAGTTTCAGGAGGTCGCGGAAGCCGGCTTCCAGGCGCACCCGGCCCGAGCCCCACGCCTTGGCGAAGTTCAGCTCGCCGTTCACCAGGGCCACCAGATCGTCCCCGGTCATCGCGAGACGTATCTCGGCCTTCTCCGCGGGTGGGCCCTCGACGGTGTCCAGGACCTGGATCCGGCCGCCGGCCAGCCGGCCGGTGAACGTGACGTCGAGGTCCTTGATGTGACAGCTCAGCGAACGGTCGAGGGACGCCGCGCTGCGCACGTCGCCGTCGGCCCCCGCGAGGTTGTCCGAAAGTCTGTCGAGTGCGCTGCGGCACTCCGCCATGGTCGCCATCGTGATCGACGGTACCGCAGCGCCTCGGGGTAGCGTTTCCCGCATGAGCGACTCGATGCCGGGGCCGGGGACGGCCGCCGGAACCGCGCCCGGGGAGATCCCGCAGGACGCGCAGCAGGAGCCGCCCCCCGCGGTCGCGCACGACCCGGAGGCCCCCGCGCCCCTCGGCGTCGTCCGCACGCCCACCGGCGACGCCGGGGTGGACGCGGAACTGGAGCGTCTGGCCGACGCCGACCACCTCCCGGCGGGCGGCCACATCGAGGTGTACGAGGATGTACACCGCGGACTGCGCGAGGCGCTGACCGCGCTGGACGCCGCGCCGGTCCCCGTCCCGGGGCCGGCGCACATCGAACCGCACAACAACTCGCGCAACGCCCCGCACCACAACTCGTACGACAACAGGAGCTGAACCGAACGTGGCAGGAGTGGCCCGTCGCCGCCTCGACGCCGAGCTGGTACGCCGAAAGCTCGCCCGATCGCGTGAGCATGCCAGCCAGCTGATCGCCGCAGGCCGGGTGACCGTCGGCGGCAACACCGCGGCGAAACCGGCCACCCAGGTCGAGACGAGCGCCGCGGTCGTCGTCACCAAGGACGACAGCGACCCCGAGTACGTGTCGCGGGGCGGCCACAAGCTGGCGGGCGCCCTCGCCGCCTTCACACCCCTGGGGCTGAAGGTGCAGGGGCGGCGGGCGCTGGACGCCGGGGCCTCCACCGGCGGGTTCACCGATGTCCTGCTGCGGGCCGGGGCGGCGCACGTCGTCGCCGTGGACGTCGGCTACGGGCAGCTCGCCTGGTCGCTCCAGTCCGACGAACGCGTCACCGTCAAGGACCGCACCAACGTGCGGGAACTGACGCTGGAGGCGATCGACGGCAGGGCCGTCGACCTGGTGGTGGGCGATCTGTCGTTCATCCCGCTGGGGCTCGTCATGCCCGCCCTGGCGCGCTGCGCCGCCCCCGACGCGGATCTGGTCCTCATGGTCAAACCGCAGTTCGAGGTGGGCAAGGAGCGGCTCGGCAGCGGCGGGGTGGTGCGCAGCCCCGAGCTGCGGGCCGAGGCGGTACGTGAGGTGGCGCGCCGGGCCGGGGCGCTGGGCCTGGGTGTCCGGGGCGTGACGGCGAGCCCGTTGCCCGGACCCTCGGGGAATGTCGAGTACTTTCTGTGGCTGCGGGCCGGAGCACCGGAGCTGGATCCCGCAGATGTCGACCGTGCAGTGGCGGAGGGGCCCCGTTGACGACGAATACGGCACGAACAGTCTTTCTTCTGGCACACACCGGCCGGCCGGCCGCGATCCGCAGCGCCGAGCTGGTCGTCCAGGGCCTGCTGCACAACGGTCTGGGCGTCCGGGTGCTGGCGACCGAGGCGGCCGACCTGCCGCTGCCGCCGTCCGTCGAGACGGTCACCGATGCCACCCCCGAGCCGCTGAACGGCTGCGAGCTGCTCATCGTGCTCGGCGGGGACGGGACGCTGCTGCGCGGCGCGGAGCTCTCGCGCGCCTCCGGGGTGCCCATGCTCGGCGTCAACCTCGGCCGGGTCGGCTTCCTCGCGGAGGCGGAGCGCGACGACCTGGACAAGGTCGTCGACCGGGTCGTCACCCGGGCGTACACCGTCGAGGAGCGCATGACGCTCGACGTCGTCGTGCACAGCAACGGCACCGTCGTCCACACCGACTGGGCGCTCAACGAGGCGGCCGTGCAGAAGGTGTCGCCCGAGCGGATGCTGGAGGTCGTCCTGGAGATCGACGGCCGGCCGGTGACCGGGTTCGGCTGCGACGGCATCGTGTGCGCGACGCCGACCGGCTCGACCGCGTACGCCTTCTCGGCCGGCGGGCCCGTCGTGTGGCCCGAGGTCGAGGCGCTGCTGATGGTCCCGATCAGCGCCCACGCGCTGTTCGCCAAGCCGCTGGTGACCTCGCCCACGTCGGTGCTGGCCGTGGAGGTCCAGCCGCACACCCCGCACGGGGTGCTGTGGTGCGACGGGCGCAGGACCGTCGAGCTGCCCGCCGGCGCCCGTGTCCAGGTGCGGCGCGGCACGGTGCCCGTCCGGCTGGCCCGGCTGCACCAGGCGTCCTTCACGGACCGGCTGGTGGCCAAGTTCGCGCTGCCGGTGTCGGGGTGGCGGGGCGCGCCGCACTGACCCCGGACCGGGCACCCGGGGAACCCGCCCCGTCCACCCGATCCGGTGTCCCGGCCCCAGCCCGTGTGCGCGCGGGCCACGAAACCTCGTATGGTCATGTCCGTGTTGGAGGAGATGCGGATACGGTCGCTCGGAGTCATCGACGACGCGGTGGTGGAGCTGTCACCCGGCTTCACCGCCGTGACGGGTGAGACCGGCGCGGGCAAGACCATGGTCGTCACGAGCCTCGGGCTGCTGCTCGGCGGACGCGCCGACCCCGCCCTCGTACGGATCGGCGCGAAGGCGGCGGTCGTCGAGGGCCGGATCACGGTGTCCGATGGCGACGCGGCGGCGCTGCGGGCCGAGGAGGCCGGGGCGGAGATCGAGGACGGTGCGCTGCTGATCAGCCGTACCGTTTCCGCCGAGGGGCGCTCCCGCGCCCATCTGGGCGGCAGATCCGTGCCGGTGGGCGTGCTGGCCGAACTCGCCGACGAACTCGTCGCCGTGCACGGCCAGACCGACCAGCAGGGGCTGCTCAAGCCGGCCCGGCAGCGGCAGGCCCTGGACCGGTACGCGGGCGACGGAGTCGCCGTACCGCACACCACCTACGCGGCGGCCTACCGGCGGCTGCGGGAGGTCGCCGGCGAACTCGACGAGCTGACCACGCGCGCCCGCGAACGCGCCCAGGAAGCCGACCTGCTGCGCTTTGGGCTGAACGAGATCGCAGCCGTCGAACCGCTGCCCGGTGAGGACACCGAGCTGGCCGCCGAGGCCCAGCGGCTCGGCCACGCGGACGCCCTCGCCTCCGCGGCCGCCCTCGCGCACACCGCGCTGGCCGGCAACCCCGAGGACCAGGAGGCGGTCGACGCGACGACCATCGTGGCGGCGGCCGGGCAGGCGCTGGAAGGGGTGCGGGCACACGACCCGGCACTCGCCGCGCTCGCGGACCGGGTCGGTGAGATCTCCATCCTGCTCTCCGACGTCGCGGGCGAACTCGCGGGCTACGCCGACCAGCTGGACTCCGACCCGCTGCGGCTCGCCGCGGTCGAGGAGCGGCGCGCCGCGCTCACCGCGCTCACCCGCAAGTACGGCGAGGACATCACCGCCGTGCTGGCCTGGGCCGAGGAGGGGGCCGCGCGGCTCATGGAGCTGGAGAGCGACGACGACCGCATCGGTGAGCTGACCGCGGAGCGGGACGCGCTGCGCGGCGAACTCTCCGGACTCGGCCAGGCGCTGACCGACGCCCGCACGGCGGCGGCCGCGCTCTTCGCCGAGGCGGTCACCGCGGAGCTCGCCTCCCTCGCCATGCCGCACGCCCGGGTCTCCTTCGACATCCGGCAGACCGAGGCGGCCGACGAGGCCTCGGGCATCGACATCGGCGGGCGCGGCGTGGTCTACGGGCCGTCCGGCGCCGACGAGGTCGAACTGCTGCTGGCCCCGCACCCCGGCGCCCAGCCCCGCCCGATCGCCAAGGGTGCCTCGGGCGGTGAGCTGTCCCGGGTGATGCTCGCCGTCGAGGTGGTCTTCGCCGGTTCGGACCCCGTACCCACCTACCTCTTCGACGAGGTCGACGCGGGCGTCGGCGGCAAGGCGGCCGTCGAGGTCGGGCGGCGGCTGGCGAAGCTCGCGAAGTCCGCGCAGGTCGTGGTCGTCACCCACCTGCCCCAGGTCGCCGCGTTCGCCGACCGTCAGCTGCTGGTCGAGAAGACCGTGGACGGCTCGGTGACCAGGAGCGGTGTCACCGTCCTGGAGGGCGAGGAGCGGGTACGGGAGCTGTCCCGGATGCTCGCGGGCCAGGAGGACTCCGAGACGGCCCGCGCCCACGCCGAGGAACTGCTCGCCACCGCACGCATGGACGGATAGCGGCCGCCCGGCGGGCCGCAGGGGCCCCCGCCGCCCCTCGGCGGGCCGCCGGGCCGCTCGCTCCGCCGCGCGCGTCCCGTGATCTTCACCCGTGCGGGTGGTGCGCCACGCCCGGTTTGTTGCGGTGCGCACCGGAGTTACGGTCCGGTCGTGCCGGAACGTGCGTGCGGACTGGCATCCTTGGCCGTGTACACACCGCCGACTCGGCAGCCCCGGGAGCCATTCAACGTGTCACAGCTGCGTACGGTCCAAGTGCTGGGCGGAGGCAGTGCGGGAAGCAGCGCCCACGTCGGCTCGCTGGCCGCCGGACTGGTCGCGAGAGGCGTGCAGGTCACGGTCTGCGCGCCCACCGGACTGGACCGCACCTACGATTTCGCGGCGACGGGGGCGCATTTCGCACCCGTCCCCAGACGTGGTGACCCTGCCGCCGTCGCCGCGCTGCGCGGTGCCTGCGCCGGCGCCGACGTGGTCCACGCGCACGGACTCAACGCCGCCGTACGGGCCGCCCTGGCGCTCGGCGGCCGCCGCGTCCCGCTGGTCGTCACCTGGCACACCCGGTCCCACGCCGAGGGCGCCCGCCGCCGGCTGCTGCACCTGCTGGAGCGAAGGGCCTCCCGCGCGGCGGCCGTTGTGCTCGGCGCCTCCTCGGACCTGGTCGACCGGGCCAGGCGGCGCGGCGCGCGTGACGCCCGGCTCGCAGCCGTCGCCACGCCGCCGCCGCGCATCCCCGCCGCCCCGTCCGACGGCAAGATGCGGGCCGAACTCGGCGCGGTGGAGAGGCCGTTGATCGTGGCGGTCGGCAGCCTGGTGCCGCATCACGGATTCGGCACACTGCTCGACGCGGCGCGTGCGTGGCGGCGGCTGGACACCGTGCCCCTGCTGGTCATCGCGGGGGAGGGGCGCGAGCGGGCGGCGTTGCAGCGCCGGATCAAGGCCGAGGACCTGCCCGTCGTGCTGACCGGCAGCCGCCCCGATGTCACCGAGCTGCTGGCCGCCGCCGACCTGGCCGTACTGCCCAGCCGCTGGGAGGCCCGCTCGCTGCTGGCCCAGGACGCGCTGCGGATCGGCGTACCGCTGGTGGCCACCGCGGTCGGCGGGGTGCCCGAACTCGTGGGTGAGGCAGCCGAACTCGTGCCGTACGGGAACGCGGAGGCGCTCGCCCGCGCGGTGGCCCGGCTGCTCGGGGACCCGGCGGAGCGGGACCGGCTGGCCGCCGCAGGGCTTGTGCAGGCGGCGAGTTGGCCGACCGAGGACGACACGATCGCACAAGTGCTCAGCGTGTACGACGAGTTGACGCAGCCGCTGGCGGTGGCCCGCAACCGCTGAGGTGGTGGCGTGCGACCCGGCCGCTACGAGGTGTGGCGGCGGGCGCGCAGGGCCAGGCTCAGGGCCAGCACCGCCTGCGGGTCGTCCAGATCGGTGCCGAGAAGTTCACCGATACGAGCGAGCCGGTTGTAGAGCGTCTGACGGTTCAGATGCAGCTCGCGCGCCGTCTCCGCCTTGCGGCCCGCATGCGCGAGGTAGGTCTCCAGGGTGGGCAGCAGCGGCGGACGCGAGGTGCGGTCGTGATCGCGCAGCGGGCCGATCGCCCGCTCGACGAACGCCGCGAGATCCGGGTGGTCCCGCAGCCGCCAGAGCAGCAGATCGATATCGAGGCGCCTGGCGTCGTACCAGGGTTGGTCGCTGAGCCCCTGTGCCGCCGTGGCCGTCTCCGCCGCGTGCCGGAGCCCCGCGCCGGCCGTCGCCCAGCTGCCCGCCACCCCGACCACCACGACCGGGGGATGGGAACCCGCCCGCTCCAGACCGGCCCGCTCCACCCCGGCCCGCAGCGCCGCGGCGACCCGCTCGGCCACCGCCGTCCGCTCCGACTCGGTCCGCAGCGCCAGCAGCAGTGGCACCCGGCCCTCCACCGGACGCACCCCGAGCAGCACCGGCACCCCCACCGAGGACAGCTCCTCCAAAACCGCGCGGGCGAGCAGCGCCCAGTTGCCGGACGGGGACAGCTCGGGGGCCAGCCGCATCACCACGGGCAGCAGCGGCATCTCGCCCGGCCTGAAGCCCAGCACCCGGGCCTGCGCCGGGGCGTCCTCGGGGGCGATCCGGCCCTCCGCCAGATCCGTCAGGAAGTCACCCCGCCCGCGCGCCGCGAGCTCCTCCTCCTGGCGGGCCTGCATCAGCACCACGGCGAGCAGGCCCGCCGCACGCTCCGCCGCCATCCGGTGCACCGTCACCAGCGGACCGTCCACGGCCAGCAGCACCAGCCTGGCCCGTACCGAATTCGTCCCCGGGCCGCCGCCCGGCACATCCGCCAGCACCGCGCCGACCGGCGGCGACTCACGGGCCGCCCGGCCACCGCGCATCCCGTCCCAGACCTGGAGCGGATCGGCGGAGACCGGCCCCGACTCGGTGCCCGCCGCGTACAGCAGCTGGCCGTCGGCGGTCTCCAGGAACACCGGGTTGGCCGTGAAATCCGCCAGGATGCCCAGCACCTGGGGCACTCCGCCGCCGCCCAGCAGCGCCTGCGTGCACCGCCGGTGGACCTCCTCGGCCTGCTGCAGGAGCGCGTAGTGACCGTTGACGATCTCGGTGTGGATCTCCTCGGTCACCGTCACGAACGGCACCTCGCGGTGCAGCTGGACCAGCGGCAGCCCGGCGGCGCGTGCGGCGTCCACTATCGAGGCGGGCAGTCTGCTGAAACGCGGACCGAGCTCCACCACCAGGGCGGCGATGCCCCGGTCGGCGAGCCTGCGGACGAAGGCGCGCTGCTCGGCGGGACGGGTGCCGAGCCCCAGACCGGTGGTGAGGAGCAGCTCGCCGCCCTTGAGCAGCGAGGCGATGTTGGGGACCTCGCCCGCGTGCACCCAGCGCACCGTACGGCTGAGCCGGTCGGCCCCGGACACCACCTCGGGGAGTCCGCCGCGCAGCCCCGGCAGTTCGAGGGCCCGCTGAACGGTGATGCCGCCTTGGGTCTCCACTGGCTCTGGCCTCGCGCTTCGGTCGGGTCGGGTCGGGCGGACGCCCTGATCAGGAAGGTACCGGCCCGGGGTCCTTCCGGCGGCGCCGGGGCCGGACGGCCGGGGAGGGCCGGGCCGTCCCGCCCCGGCGGCTGTTGACAGCGGCCGGGGCCGCTGCGATCTTGAAAATCCTGCCGGGCGCGGGCCGTCCGGCCCGCGCCCCGGAAGGCAGGGACCGGGAATCGGGGGAGTGGGGAACAGTGGACGAGAACCTGCGACTGCCCGGCCCGCTGGTCGGCACCGACTGGCTGGCCGAGCATCTGGGCGCACCCGGACTGCTGGTGTTCGACGCCTCGGTGGGTGCGCACCGGGACCCCGGACAGCGGATTCCGGGAGCGCGCCCCTTCGACATCGACGGGGCGCTCAGCGATCACTCCGTGCCGCTGCCCCACGCGATGCCGGACGCCGGCCGGTTCACCGACGAGCTGCGCGCCCTGGGCCTGCGCACCGGTGACACCGTCGTCGTCTACGACGCGGCGGGCGTCTACTCCAGCCCCCGTGCCCGGTGGATGCTCCGGGCGATGGGTTTCGACCGGGTGGCGGTGCTCGACGGCGGTCTGCCCGCCTGGGCGGCCGCCGGACTGCCGCTGGAGAGCGGTGCGCCCGGGGCGGCGGCGGAGCGCGGTGACTTCACGGCCGTACCGCGTCCGGGGCTGTTCGCCGGCGCCGAGGAGGTGGCGGCCGCGCTGGCGGACCCGGCGGCCGCCGTGTTCGACGCCAGGGCCAGGGAACGCTTTCTCGGCACGGCCCCCGAACCGCGTGCGGGGCTGCGGGGCGGCCATATGCCGGGGGCGGTCAGCCTGCCGTTCGGCGAGGTCCTGCGCGAGGGGCGGATGCGCCCGGCGGCCGAACTGCGCGCCGCGTTCGGCGCCCTGGCCGGTGACCGCGTACGGCTGTACCTCAGCTGCGGTTCGGGGGTCACCGCCTGCGTCCTGGCGCTGGGGGCGGAGCTGGCCGGATACCCCGGGCCGGCGGTGTACGACGGCTCCTGGAGCGAGTGGGGGCTGCCGTCGCAGGGGCGCCCCGTCGTGACGGGACCCGCGACGGGGCCGGGGAGCGGCTGAGCGCCGGCGCCGCGGGGCGCCCTCCGGCACCCCGCGGGCGTCGCCGTCAGCCCACGTACGCCCCGCTCGCCGTCAGCCGCAGTGCGGTGTCGATCAGCGGCACGTGGCTGAAGGCCTGCGGGAAGTTCCCCACCTGGCGCTGCAGCCGGGAGTCCCACTCCTCGGCCAGCAGTCCCAGGTCGTTGCGCAGGGACAGCAGCCGTTCGAAGAGCTGGCGGGCCTCGTCGACCCGGCCGATCATCGCCAGGTCGTCGGCCAGCCAGAACGAGCACGCCAGGAACGCGCCCTCGTCGCCCTCCAGACCGTCCACACCGGCGTCGCCGCCCGTGGTGGGGTAGCGGAGCACGAAGCCGTCCTCGGTGGACAGCTCCCGCTGGATCGCCTCGATCGTGCCGATGACCCGCTTGTCGTCGGGCGGCAGGAAGCCCATCTGGGGGATCAGCAGCAGGGAGGCGTCCAGCTCCTTCGACCCGTAGGACTGGGTGAAGGTGTTGCGCTCCTTGTCGTAGCCGCGTTCGCAGACGTCGCGGTGGATGTCGTCGCGCAGCTCGCGCCACTTCTCCAGCGGCCCCTCCGCGTCCCCGGCCTCGATCAGCTTGATCGTCCGGTCGACCGCCACCCAGGCCATCACCTTGGAGTGCACGAAGTGGCGGCGCGGCCCCCGCACCTCCCAGATGCCCTCGTCCGGCTCCTCCCAGTGCTTCTCCAGGTACTCGATCAGCTTGAGCTGGAGGCCGGTGGCGTAGTCGTTGCGGGTCAGCCCGGTCATGTGCGCCAGGTGCAGCGCCTCGGTGACCTCGCCGTACACGTCCAGCTGGAGCTGGCCCGCGGCGCCGTTGCCGACCCGGACCGGGCCGGAGTTCTCGTAACCCGGCAGCCACTCCAGCTCGGCCTCGCCCAGCTCCCGCTCGCCCGCGATCCCGTACATGATCTGCAGGTTCTCCGGGTCGCCCGCGACCGCCCGCAGCAGCCACTCGCGCCAGGCACGGGCCTCCTCGCGGTAGCCCGTGCGCAGCAGCGAGGACAGCGTGATCGCGGCGTCGCGCAGCCAGGTGTAGCGGTAGTCCCAGTTGCGGGAGCCGCCGATGTCCTCGGGCAGCGAGGTGGTGGGCGCGGCGACGATGCCCCCGGTCGGGGCGTACGTCAGCGCCTTCAGCGTGATCAGCGAGCGGACCACCGCCTCGCGGTAGGGCCCGTGGTACGTGCACTGCTCGACCCACTCGCGCCAGAAGTCCGCGGTCGCCTCCAGCGAACCCTCCGGGTCCGGGAGCGCGGGCGGCTCGCGGTGCGAGGGCTGCCAGCTGATGGTGAACGCGATCCGGTCGCCGGGGGCGACGGTGAAGTCGGAGTACGTCGTCAGGTTCTCGCCGAACGTGTCGGCGGAGGTGTCCAGCCAGACCGAATCCGGTCCGGCGACGGCGACCGTGCGCCCGTCCACCTTGTGCACCCACGGGGTGACCCGCCCGTAGCTGAACCGCATGCGCAGCTCGGAGCGCATCGGCACCCGGCCGCTGACTCCCTCCACGATCCGGATCAGCTGCGGTGCGCCGTCACGCGGCGGCATGAAATCGGTCACCCGGACCGTGCCGCGCGGCGTGTCCCACTCCGATTCCAAAATGAGTGAGTCCCCGCGGTAGCGGCGGCGGTCGGCCGAGGGCGGTTCCGCGCCCTCGGCTCGGGCCGGCCCGAGGCGCCAGAAGCCATGCTCCTCGGTGCCCAGAAGTCCCGCGAAGACGGCGTGTGAATCGAAGCGGGGGAGGCACAGCCAGTCGGCTGTTCCGTCCCGGCAGACCAGGGCTGCGGTCTGCATGTCTCCGATGAGTGCGTAATCCTCGATGCGCCCGGCCACGTGCGTCTCCAGTCGAACGGCCATGTCGCCCCGTAGGGCGCTTACTGCGGGTCAAGAGGTCGTTGCTAGGTGTTGAGGTGGGGGAACCTACGAGCTCAATACCTCGCCCGGAGCGAGTGTCCGAGCAGGATACGACGCACCTGGGTGATCCGCGCGACGGTCCCGGCAAGAGAGATGAGCCGAACGGGTGGGGCGTGAGGGAGCTGAGGGGATCGTGTGTGACGACTGTGCCGGGAGTGGCCGGAAGCAGGCTCCCCTCGTCGCTGTTACCCTGGTAGCCCGTGGACCGGTGGTCGTCTGGCGACAGCAGACGAGGCCCCCGAACCGCAGCGACGGCGCCTCCGGAATCTCCGGACGGCACAGCCGGTACGCACCTCACGATCGCGACCACGGGAGCCCCCTTTGGCTATGCAGCCCACATCCACGACGACCAAGCACATCTTCGTCACCGGGGGTGTCGCCTCTTCCCTCGGCAAGGGTCTGACTGCCTCCAGCCTCGGTGCCCTGCTCAAGGCGCGCGGCCTTCGGGTCACCATGCAGAAGCTCGACCCGTACCTGAACGTCGACCCGGGCACGATGAACCCCTTCCAGCACGGTGAGGTGTTCGTCACCAACGACGGCGCCGAGACCGACCTGGACATCGGACACTACGAGCGCTTCCTCGACGTCGACCTCGACGGCTCCGCCAACGTCACCACCGGCCAGGTGTACTCGCAGGTCATCGCCAAGGAGCGGCGCGGCGAGTACCTCGGCGACACGGTCCAGGTGATCCCGCACATCACCAACGAGATCAAGCACCGCATCCGCCGCATGGCCACCGACGACGTGGACGTCGTCATCACGGAGGTCGGCGGCACGGTCGGCGACATCGAGTCGCTGCCGTTCCTGGAGACCGTCCGCCAGGTCCGCCACGAGGTCGGCCGGGACAACGTCTTCGTCGTGCACATCTCGCTGCTGCCCTACATCGGCCCGTCCGGCGAGCTCAAGACCAAGCCGACCCAGCACTCCGTGGCGGCGCTGCGCAACATCGGTATCCAGCCGGACGCGATCGTGCTGCGTGCCGACCGCGAGGTGCCGACCGCGATCAAGCGCAAGATCTCGCTGATGTGCGACGTCGACGAGGCCGCTGTGGTGGCCTGTCCGGACGCCAAGTCGATCTACGACATCCCCAAGGTGCTGCACTCCGAGGGCCTGGACGCCTACGTCGTGCGCAAGCTCGACCTGCCGTTCCGGGACGTCGACTGGACCACCTGGGGGGATCTGCTGGACCGCGTCCACAACCCCGACCACGAGGTCACCGTCGCCCTGGTCGGCAAGTACATCGACCTGCCCGACGCCTACCTCTCGGTCACCGAGGCCATCCGGGCCGGCGGCTTCGCCAACAAGGCCCGCGTCAAGGTCAAGTGGGTCGCGTCCGACGACTGCAAGACCCCGGCCGGTGCCAGGAAGCAGCTCGGTGACGTCGACGCCATCTGCATCCCCGGCGGCTTCGGCGAGCGCGGCGTCATCGGCAAGGTCGGCGCCATCCAGTACGCCCGTGAGAACAAGGTCCCGCTGCTCGGCCTCTGCCTGGGCCTCCAGTGCATCGTGATCGAGGCCGCGCGCAACCTCGCGGAGATCCCCGACGCCAACTCCACCGAGTTCGACGCCGCCACCTCCCACCCCGTCATCTCGACGATGGAGGAGCAGCTGGCGTACGTCGAGGGCGCGGGCGACCTGGGCGGCACCATGCGCCTCGGCCTCTACCCGGCGAAGCTCGCCGAGGGCTCGCTCGTCCGTGAGGCGTACGACGACCTGCCGTACGTGGAGGAGCGCCACCGCCACCGCTACGAGGTCAACAACACCTACCGCGCCGAGCTGGAGAAGAAGGCCGGCCTGGTCTTCTCCGGCACCTCCCCGGACAACAAGCTCGTCGAGTACGTCGAGTACCCGCGCGAGGTCCACCCCTACCTGGTCGCCACCCAGGCGCACCCGGAGCTCCGCTCCCGCCCGACCCGCCCGCACCCGCTGTTCGCGGGCCTGGTGAAGGCGGCCGTGGCACGCCGGGCGGGCGCGGCGGCCGAGGGCACGCCGGGCAAGTAACGGCACCCCCGCAGGCGTTACGGTTGACCGGGGTACGCGTCCTTCGAGGACGGGTACCCCGGTCACTGCTTTTTGTGGGAGGACGTAGATGGGTTTCCAGGACACGCCCGAGGAATGGCCGGTCACCGCGACCGAGACCCCGTTCCGGGGAAAGAAGACCAGCGTCCGCACCGATGACGTCGCGATGCCGGACGGCACCGTCGTGCGCCGCGACTACCAGGTCCACCCGGGCTCGGTCGCCGTGCTCGCACTCGACGACGCGGACCGCGTCCTGGTGCTGCGCCAGTACCGCCACCCGGTCCGCCAGAAGCTGTGGGAGATCCCGGCCGGACTGCTCGACATCCCCGGTGAGAACCCGCTGCACGCCGCGCAGCGCGAGCTCTACGAGGAGGCGTACGTCAAGGCCGAGGACTGGCGGGTGCTGACCGACGTCTACACCACGCCGGGCGGCTGCGACGAAGCCGTACGGATCTTCCTCGCCCGGAACATCTCCGAGGCGGACGGCGAGCGCTTCGAGGTCTCCGAGGAGGAGGCCGACATGGAGCAGGCCCGGGTGCCGCTCCAGGAGCTCGTCCGGGGCGTGCTCGCCGGCGACCTGCACAACAGCTGCCTGGTGATGGGAGTGATGTCGCTGGCCGCGGTGCTCGCGGGCGACGGGGTCGACTCGCTGCGGCCCGCCGAGGCGCCCTGGCCCGCCCGGCCGTTCGAGGCCTGACGGACCGTCGCGGACCCGGCACGTCACCCGGTCGGAAAAAACGCTGATCCGATCGGGGGACGTGCCCGCCGCGCTCCACCGGATTCGCCCACCCGCCTGAACTACGCTCGGAATGCCCTGACCGGAGTTCCGGCGGGCGACGCGTGCAGCGAAGTGGAGCGTGGCCCGTGACGGATCAGGCGGTGGACACCAGCGACCCGGCCGAGGCTGCGGGGACCGAGGAGCCGGCCACCGTCGAGCCATCCCAGTTCTTCGGCCGCGAGCGCGAGTTGAAGGAACTCCGGGCCGACATCGAACGGGCCGGACTGGACACCATGGCCGGCCGCAGGAGCGGCCGGGCCCGGGTCCTGCTGATCGCCGGACGCCCCGGTTCCGGCCGCACCGCACTGGCCGGCGAACTCACCCGGCGACTGCTCGCCACCGGCGACTACCCCGACGGCCTGTTCCGCGTCCGGCTCACCGAACCGGGCGGCGCCCCGGTCCCCGCCGAACGTGCCGCCAGGGACCTCCTCGGCCGGCTCGGCGTGGCCGGACCGCCCGGCGCGGACGAGGACGAGCTCACCGAGATGGTGCGCGAGGCCCTCGCCGTGCGCCGGGCCCTCCTCCTGATCGACGACGCACCCGACGCCGGACAGGTCGACCCGCTGCTCCCGGACAACCCGGACTGCCTGGTCGTCGCCACCGCGCAGGGCCCGCTGACCGGTATCCCCGGCGTCCGGCCCTGCACCATCGGCGGGCTGGAGGCCGGGCCGGCTGTCCAGCTGCTCGCCCGCACCATCGGACAGGTCCGCATCACCGTCGATCCCCGGACCGCCGAGACGCTGGCCGAGGAGTGCGGCGGCCAGCCCGCCGCACTGATGATGATCGGCGGCTGGCTGGCCGCGCACCCCACTGCCTCGGTGGCCGACGTCACCAAGCAGCTGCGGGAACTGCCGGACGAGGCCGAGCAGTCCGCCGGCGCCCGGCCGCTGGCCCGCGCCTTCCGGCTGGTCCATGACTCGCTCGCGCCGACCGCGGCCCGGATACTGCGACTGCTCATCCTCGCCCCCGCCGGACTGGCCGACGCCCACACCGCCTCCGCCCTGGCCGGCTGCTCCGTCTCGGCCGCCCAGACCACGCTCGACGACTTCGTCCGCCTCGGCGTGCTGCGGAGGGACGAGGCGGACGGGCCGCAGTACGAGGTGCCCGGCTGCCTGGCCCCGCTGCTGCGGGCACTGCTGGAGGACCGGGACCGCCCGGCCGAGATCCAGCTCGCGCGGGCCAGGATGCTGGAGCGGACCGTGCGCCTGCTCCAGTCCTGCCGGGCGGTCACCGAACCCGAGGGCTCCCCGGCCCGGCGCAGGCTCGCCGGGCTGCCGCGCTCGCTGCGCTTCCCCGGCCCCGAGGCCGCCGCCGAATGGCTGCGGATCCGCCGCCCGGCCCTGCTCGCCGCCGCCCGGATCGCCGTGCAGGACGGCGAACTCGACACCCTGGCCAGGCGGTTGGTGGCAGCGCTGGTGCGGGCGCTGGCGGTGCACGAGGGCACCGAGGCGGCCGCACCCGAGCTGTACGGGCTGCACGGTCTGGTGCTGTCCGTCGCGGAGCGCCGCAACCTGCCCCGCGAGCGGGCGGCCGCCCTGCTCAACCTCGCCGACCTGGACGCCGGGACCGGCCGGACCCGGGAGGCGCTGGCCCGCTACCGGGCCGCGCTGGACGCCGGACGGGCCGCGAAGGACCCGTACGCCACCGGCCGCGCGATGGAATCCGTCGGCGGCGCCTACGCCGAGCTGGGCGACTTCCACCGGGCCTCGGACTGGTACGGCCGGGCGCTCGCCCAGCGGCTCACCCAGGGCGAGAAGGCCGACGAGGCACGGCTGTACGGGCGCCTGGGCACCGTCCACACCTACGCGGGCCGGTACGGCGAGGCGCTGCGGAACTGGCGCGCGGCCGCGGCCGGCTACCGCAGGCTCGGCGACCTGCCCGCCCAGGCGAGGGCGCTCAGTGAGGTCGCCCGGGTCCAGGAGTACGCGGGCCGTCCGCAGGAGTCCCTGCAGACCTGCCGGGAGGCCGTGCAGTGGGCGCGGCAGGCCAAGGACGTAAGGCTGCAGGCCGCCCTTGAGCTGCGGCTGGCCGACACGCTGGACCGGCTCGGTGACCCCGCAGCAGCGGGTCTGCACCGGGGTACAGCCGACAGATTGCTGGGTGAGGAGAGCGCAGCCTACGAAATCCGTAGTGCGACGACGGAAAATTAATGCTTTGTAAGGCTAGACAGCGGGAAGCCCTTCATTAGACTGGCTCTGCCGCGGGTGTTCGCGGTGTCTCCATTTACGCTGCGTCTATCCGGGTATGTATGGCTATGCCCGGGTAACCCTCTGAGCCAAGGACCGTGATCGACGTGAAGGTCGGCATCCCCCGCGAAGTCAAGAACAACGAGTTCCGCGTGGCGATCACGCCTGCCGGTGTGCACGAGCTCGTCCGTCACGGCCATCAGGTCGTCGTCGAGGAGAACGCCGGGGCCGGCTCCTCCATCACGGACGAGGAGTACGTCGCCGCCGGGGCGCGGATCCTGCCCACCGCCGACGAGGTCTGGGCCACCGCCGACCTGCTGCTGAAGGTCAAGGAGCCGGTCGCCGAGGAGTACCACCGCCTCCGCAAGGGGCAGACCCTCTTCACGTACCTGCACCTCGCGGCCTCCCGCGCGTGCACGGACGCGCTGCTGGAGTCCGGCACCACCGCCATCGCCTACGAGACCGTCGAGACCGCGAACCGCGCGCTGCCGCTGCTCGCCCCGATGTCCGAGGTCGCGGGCCGGCTGGCCCCGCAGGTCGGCGCGTACCACCTGATGCGTTCGGTCGGCGGCCGCGGTGTGCTGCCCGGCGGCGTCCCGGGCACGGCGGCCGGGCGGGCCGTCATCATCGGCGGCGGTGTCTCCGGCTGGAACGCCACGCAGATCGCCGTCGGTCTCGGCTTCCACGTCACGCTGCTCGACAAGGACATCAACAAGCTCCGCGAGGCGGACAGGATCTTCGGCACCAAGGTGCAGACGGTCGTCTCCAACGCCTTCGAACTGGAGAAGGCCGTCGTCGAGGCGGACCTGGTCGTGGGCGCCGTACTCATCCCCGGAGCGAAGGCCCCGAAGCTGGTCACCAACGAGCTCGTCGCCAAGATGAAGCCCGGAAGTGTACTTGTCGACATTGCAATTGATCAGGGTGGTTGCTTCGAGGACTCTCACCCGACGACGCACGCCGAGCCGATCTTCATGGTTCACGACTCGGTCTTCTACTGCGTCGCCAACATGCCCGGCGCGGTGCCGAACACCTCGACGTACGCCCTCACCAACGCGACGCTTCCCTACATCGTGGAGCTCGCCAACCGGGGCTGGGCCGAGGCGCTGCGCCGTGACGCCGCACTCGCCAAGGGGCTCAACACCCATGACGGGCAGGTCGTTTACCGTGAGGTGGCCGAGGCGCACGGCCTCGACCACGTCGAACTGAGCGCGCTTCTGGGCTGAGGGTCAACCCCCTCCGTCAACCTCGCGCACCCGGCCGGACCTTGCCGAGCAAGGTCCGGCCGGACGCATGCCGGGCCCCGCGCAACTCGCCTCGAACGTAACCCTTTAACCGATTCGTGCACCCGTGAAAAGTGTGCCCGGAGGGCTGCGTGCCCTTGACAGCGGGGTGTTCGATTGCCGACACATCGGGCCGGGTCCGGCGGATTGTGTTGCTGCGGACCGGTGACACGCCATAGAGTCGCCAATCGTCGGCATGGTGCCACGCTGACCTATCGATAAGTTTCCTGGTCACGTCCAAGGAGGTAAGACGACTTGTGAATGAGTCGACATTTACTCCCGGGGGTGTTCAACCAGGGATGCCTGCACGGGGCCAGGGCCCGAACGGGCTGGAGGCTGTCGGCTCCGTCGCTGTCCGCACCTTCGCCACCCACCAGCACATGACGACAGCCCCCCAGATGATGGACGGCCTACACGTGAACGCCATGGCCGGCAACGAGAGTGGCCGGGACACCGCCCACTTCGCCGACTTCGACGAGGCGCCCCAGGGGCGCTTCTACGACCCCGACGCCGAGTACGAGCCCGATCCGGAGTACGCGGCCACGCTCGCGCCCGACGCAGCCCGCCAGCGCCGTGAGCGAGTCGGCCCGACCGGCCGGCCCCTGCCCTACTTCCCGATCCCGGGCCCGCTGACCGATCACGGCCCCGCGAAGATCATCGCGATGTGCAACCAGAAGGGCGGCGTCGGCAAGACCACGTCGACCATCAACCTGGGTGCCGCGCTCGCGGAGTACGGCCGGCGCGTCCTGCTCGTCGACTTCGACCCGCAGGGAGCCCTGTCCGTCGGCCTCGGCGTGAACCCGATGGAGCTCGACCTCACCGTCTACAACCTGCTCATGGAGCGGGGCATGGCGGCCGACGAGGTCCTCCTGAAGACCGCCGTGCCCAACATGGACCTGCTGCCGAGCAACATCGACCTGTCGGCCGCCGAGGTCCAGCTGGTCAGCGAGGTCGCCCGGGAGTCCACCCTGCAGCGCGCCCTGAAGCCGCTGATGGCCGACTACGACTACATCGTGATCGACTGCCAGCCCTCGCTCGGCCTGCTCACCGTGAACGCCCTGACCGCCGCGCACAAGGTGATAGTGCCGCTCGAGTGCGAGTTCTTCGCGCTTCGAGGTGTGGCGCTGCTCACCGAGACCATCGAGAAGGTCCAGGAGCGGCTCAACCCGGAGCTGGAGCTCGACGGCATCCTCGCCACCATGTACGACTCCCGTACGGTGCACAGCCGCGAGGTCCTCGCGCGCGTCGTCGAGGCCTTCGACGACCACGTCTACCACACGGTCATCGGGCGCACGGTCCGCTTCCCGGAGACCACGGTCGCCGGTGAGCCCATCACCACGTACGCCTCCAACTCGGTCGGTGCCGCCGCCTATCGCCAGCTCGCCAGGGAGGTGCTCGCCCGGTGTCACGCCGAGTGAGTCTGCCGGGGGCCGACGAACTGTTCCGTACCACCGGGGGGATGGGGCTGCAGTCCTCGTCCCCCGCGGAACGGCGGCGCAAGGCGAACGGCGAGGCCGCCCGCGTGCCCGCACCGGCCGGCGAGAGCGACGCCGGGACCGACGCCGGGGCGACCGGCCGGGAGGAACCGGCGGCCGCCCCCTCCGCCCAGGAGGAGCACTCCGCGGCCAGGGCCGACGCGGGCGACTCGCGCAGCCGCGCCGCCGAGAGCGACCGGGTCGCGGTGGCCGCACAGGCCGGGCGCCGCCCGCAGCAGCCGTCCTCGCAGGAACCGGTTCCTGCGCCGGTCGTCCAGCAGCAGCGCAGACGCGGTGGCGGGCGCGGCGCGAACCGCCGGCCCAGCGGCCGGGAGCGCCACGACGAGAAGATCACGGTCTACGTCTCCGCCGAGGAGCTGATGGACCTCGAACACGCGCGGCTGGTGCTGCGCGGCGAGCACGGGCTGGCCATCGACAGGGGCCGGATCGTCCGTGAGGCGGTCGCTGTCGTCCTGGCCGACCTGGAGTCCCGGGGCGACGCGAGCATCCTCGTACGGCGGCTGCGCGGCCGCTGACGGGCCCGGCGCGGGTAGCCTGCCGCCAGGGCCTTGCCGGCCCGACGGCGGGCCGCCGTCCGCCCTCCGTGTCCCGCCGCACTCTGGATCTTCATGCCCTCACCCGACGAGCCCGCCCGCACCTCCCGCCGCCCACTGGGCCGCGGGCCGGGCGCCGGGCCCCCGGAGGCGGCCGAAGCCCCGGAGCCTCCGCAGACCCGGGAGGCGGCCGAAGCCCCGGAGCCTCCGCAGACCCGGGAGGCGGCCGAAGCCCCGCAGACCCCGGAGAGCGCCGAAGCCGCGCAGGTCCGGGACGAGGCTCCCGCGGCCGTCCGGGCGCCCGCGCCCCCTGCCGTCGCCCCTGAGGCCGATGACGGTCGCTTCACCGTTCGGCTGGCGAACTTCGAGGGGCCCTTCGATCTGCTGCTCCAGCTCATCTCCAAGCACAAGCTGGATGTGACCGAAGTCGCACTGTCCAAGGTCACCGACGAGTTCATGATCTACATCCGCGCCATGGGGCCGGACTGGGACCTGGACCAGACCACCGAGTTCCTCGTCGTCGCGGCGACCCTCCTGGACCTCAAGGCCGCCCGCCTGCTGCCCACCGCCGAGGTGGAGGACGAGGGGGACCTGGCGCTGCTCGAAGCCAGGGACCTGCTCTTCGCGAGGCTGCTGCAGTACCGCGCGTACAAGCGCATCGCGGAGATCTTCAGCGACCGCCTCGAGGCGGAGGGCCGCCGCTTCCCCCGTACCGTCGGACTGGAACCGCACCACGCGGCGCTGCTGCCCGACGTCGTGATCAGCATCGGCGCCGAGGGCTTCGCCAGGCTGGCCGTGAAGGCGATGCAGCCCAGGCCCCGGCCGCAGGTCTACATCGACCACATCCACGCCCCGCTGGTCAGCGTGCGCGAGCAGGCCGGGATCGTGATGGCCCGGCTGCGGGAGGCGGGGGAGATGAGCTTTTGGGAGCTGGCCCGGGACGCCCCGGACACCCTCACCGTCGTCGCCCGGTTCCTCGCGCTGCTGGAGCTCTACCGGGAGAAGGCCGTCGCCCTGGACCAGGACGAGGCGCTGGGGGAGCTCATGGTGCGCTGGGCCGGGGAGCAGGGGGCCGAGCCCGTGGTCACGAACGAGTTCGACCGGGAGGCGGCGGACATGCGGGACGAGCGGCAGGACGTGAAGGCATGAGTGAGCAGGACGTCACCGGATCCGCCGTCGCCGGCCTCGATCTGAAACCGGCCCTGGAGGCCGTGCTCATGGTCGTCGACGAGCCGGCCACCGAGGAACACCTGGCCAAGGTGCTGGAGCGGCCCCGGCGGGCCGTCGCGGACGCGCTGCGGGAGCTGGCCGACGAGTACACCGTGCAGCGCCGCGGTTTCGACCTGCGGCTGGTCGCCGGCGGCTGGCGCTTCTACACCCGGCCGCAGTACGCGGCGGCCGTCGAGGGCTTCGTCCTGGACGGCCAGCACGCCCGTCTCACCCAGGCGGCGCTGGAGACCCTCGCGGTGGTCGCGTACCGCCAGCCGGTGAGCCGTTCCAGGGTTTCCGCGGTGCGCGGCGTGAACTGTGACGGGGTCATGCGGACCCTGCTCCAGAGGGGCCTGGTCGAGGAAGCGGGCGCGGAACCCGAAACAGGTGCGATCCTGTACAGGACGACGAACTACTTTCTGGAGCGAATGGGCCTGCGTGGCCTGGACGAGCTCCCGGAGCTCGCGCCCTTCCTCCCGGAGGCGGACGCGATCGAGGCTGAGACGCTAGAGGGTGTGCCGTCGTTCGATCCGGACGCACCGGACACCCCGGATACTCACGCACACGACAAGACGGAATTTTGATGCGAAGCAGTGGCAGGAACAGCGGAAGCGGCAGCGGCGGCGGCAGGAGCGGTGGCGCCGGCGGAGGCGCGGGCCGGAGCGGCGGCGGCTCCCGGAGCGGCGGCGGCGCGGGCCGGAGCGGGGCCAGGAACAACATGGGCACCGGCCGGAACAGCAACCCCAGCCCCCGGGTCTCCGGCTCCGAGCGCGAGGACAAGCAGGACCAGCGCCCCCGCCGGCCGCGCCCCGAGGAGCGCCGCTACGACGTGGGCAACGACAAGCCGGGCGGCGACGGCGGCACCCGCAAGGGCCGCGGCGCCTCGGCCCGCGGCGGCGCCAAGGGCGGCCCGAAGGCGGCGTCCAGCGGCTCGAAGAGCAGCGGCCGGCGTGCCCCGTACGGCGCCCCGGCCCGTCCGCGCGAGCTCGACGCCAAGATCGAGCAGCGCAACCGCGACAGGTACGCGAACAAGCCCGAGATCAGCACGCCCAAGACGCACCCCGGCGCCGAGCAGGAGGGCGAGCGGCTGCAGAAGGTCCTCGCCAGGGCCGGCATGGGTTCGCGCCGCGCGTGCGAGGAGCTGATCGAGCAGTCCCGCGTCGAGGTGAACGGCGAGATCGTCGTCGAGCAGGGCATGCGCGTCGACGTCCACCACGACGAGATCAAGGTCGACGGCCTGACCGTCGCCACCCAGTCGTACCTCTTCTTCGCGCTGAACAAGCCGGCCGGTGTCGTCTCCTCCATGGAGGACCCGGACGGACGCCAGTGCCTCGGCGACTACGTCACCAACCGTGAGACGCGGCTCTTCCACGTCGGCCGGCTGGACACCGAGACCGAGGGCATCATCATGCTCACCAACCACGGCGAGCTGGCCCACCGTCTCACCCACCCCAAGTACGGCGTGAAGAAGACCTACCTGGCCGCCATCCAGGGCCCGCTCCCGCGTGACCTGGGCAAGCGGCTCAAGGACGGCATCCAGCTGGAGGACGGGTACGCCCGCGCCGACCACTTCCGCGTCGTCGAGAACACCGGCAAGAACTACCTGGTCGAGGTGACCCTCCACGAGGGCCGCAAGCACATCGTCCGCAGGATGCTGGCCGAGGCCGGCTTCCCGGTCGAGCGGCTCGTGCGGACGTCGTTCGGTCCGATCCCGCTGGGCGACCAGAAGTCGGGCTGGCTGCGCCGGCTCACCAACACCGAAGTGGGCATGCTGATGCGCGAGGTCGGTCTGTAGACCGCCCGCACCCACCGCTCACGGCCCGCGGCCGGTTCCTGGATTTCGATTTTCGGACAGGAACCGGCCGCGGGCCTTTTGCTACCTGCGTTCGACCTTTATAGTCAGAATGACTATTAAGGAGGCGGGTGTGAGTCTCGCGGACGTCCTCGATCCCCTGCGGCAGCCCCTGTTGACGGTCCTGGACACCCCGGTCAGCTGGACCGAGGTGCTGGGTTTCGGCAGTGGCGCGCTGTGTGTCTGGCTCGTGGCCCGCCAGCACCTCGCCAACTGGCCGGTCGGCATCGCCAACAACCTCTTCTTCGTCCTGCTGTTCGCCCAGTCCGGCCTGTACGCCGACGCCGGGCTCCAGATCGTCTTCATCGCCCTTGCCGCGTACGGCTGGTGGACCTGGACCCACGGGGGTGGACCAGGGACGGACAGCCTGCCGGTGCGGAGCACCACCCGCACCGAGTGGGCCCTGCTGCTCGCGGCGGGGGTGGTGGGGGCCCTCGCGCTGACCGTCCTGCTGGACCGGGCCACCGACTCCACGGTGCCCTTCTGGGACGCGCTGACGACCGCGCTGTCGCTCGCCGCGACGTACGGTCAGTGCCGCAAGCTCGTCGAGTCGTGGTGGCTGTGGATCGCCGCCGACGTGGTCTACATCCCGCTCTACGCGTACAAGGAGCTCTACCTCACCTCGCTGCTGTACGTCGGCTTCCTGACGCTGTGCCTGATCGGTCTGCGCAACTGGCGGCGCGATCTCGCCGTCCGGCAGCGGGAGTTCGTGGAGGCCGCGGCATGAAACGCTTCGCGCACGGCCTGGTCCTCGGCAAGTTCTACCCGCCGCACGCCGGCCACCACCATCTCGTCCGCACCGCGCAGGACCGCTGCGAGCGGCTGACCGTGCTGGTCTGCGCCGCCTCGGTGGAATCCGTCCCGCTCGCCGACCGGGTCGCCTGGATGCGCGAGGTGCACCCGGACGTGACGGTGGTGGGCGCCGTCGACGACACCCGGATGGATCTCCACGACCCGGCGATCTGGGACGCCCACATGGCGGTCTTCACCTCGGCCGTGCCCGAGCCGGTGGACGCCGTCTTCACCTCGGAGTCGTACGGGGACGAGCTCGCCCGCCGCTTCGGCGCCGAGCCCGTCAGCGTCGACCCCGGCCGCACGGTCTTCCCGGTCTCCGGTACTGCGGTGCGCGAGGACCCGGCGGGCTGCTGGGACTTCCTCGAACCCCCGGTGCGGGCCGCGCTGACCCGCCGGATCGTCGTCCTGGGCGCCGAGTCCACCGGCACCACCACCCTGGCCCGCGCCCTCGCCGCCCACTACCGGCGGCGCGGCGGCGTCTGGGCGCTCACCGGGTACGTCGCCGAGTACGGGCGCGAGTTCAGCGAACAGAAGCTGGCCGCGCTGCGCGCCCGCAGGCCCGGCGCCCAGTGGGAGGACGTGGCCTTCACCACTGATGACTTCCCGCTGATAGCCGAAGCCCAGAACGCCCGGGAGGAGGCGGCCGCCCGCACCGGGTCCCCGGTGCTCATCTGCGACACCGACTCCTTCGCCACCACCGTCTGGCACGAGCGCTACGTCGGCGGCCGCAACCCGCTCGTCGAGCGCACCGCCGACCGGGCAGCCCATCACCTGTGGCTGCTGACCGATCACGAGGGCGTCGCCTTCGAGGACGACGGGCTGCGCGACGGCGAGGAGCTGCGGCCCTGGATGACCGACCGTTTCCGGGCCGAACTCACCCGTACGGGAAGGAATTTCATCGAGGTCACCGGAAGCCGGCAGGAGCGCCTGGCCGCGGCTGTCGAGGCGGTCGACGCCCTGCTGGCCAGGGGCTGGCACTTCGCCGCCCCGCTCCCGGAGCGGCGATGACCGCCGCCGCGCCCGAGGGCTACGATCCGCACGCCTTCGAACCGTTCGCCGTCACCGTCGACCTGGCGGTCTTCACGGTCCGCGAGGCCCGGCTGCACGTCCTGCTCGTCGAGCGGGGCGAGGCCCCGTACAAGGGCCGGTGGGCGCTGCCCGGCGGCTTCGTCCTGCCCCGCGAGTCCGCCGGGGACGCGGCCCGCCGGGAGCTGGCCGAGGAGACGGGGCTGAGTGAGGACACCGTCTCGGCCCTCCACCTGGAACAGCTGGCGACGTACAGCGACCCGGACCGCGACCCGAGGATGCGGGTCGTCTCCGTCGCCTACGCCGCGCTCGTACCCGACCTGCCCGAACCGCGCGGCGGCGGCGACGCGGCCAGTGCCGGGTGGTGGGACACCGCAGAGCCCGGCGCGCTCGCCTTCGACCACGACCGCATCCTCGCCGACGCCCGGATCAGGATCGGCGCCAAACTCGAATACACCTGCCTGGCCACCGCGTTCTGCCCGCCCGAATTCACCCTGGGAGAGCTCCAGCAGGTGTACGAGACGGTCTGGGGCGTCGAGCTGGACCGGCCCAACTTCCGGCGCAAGGTCCTCACCACGCCCGGCTTCGTCCAGGCAGCCGAGGGATCACCGCGCCGTACCGGCGGACGGGGAAAGCCGGCCGCCCTCTACCGGGCGGGCGCCGCGACCGCCCTGCACCCTCCACTGCTGCGACCGGAAGGAAGAAGCACGTGATCGTGACCAGGACCATCACCAAACAGGCCGCCACCGGCGCGCTGACCGGGCTCGCGCTCGGCGACGCGCTGGGCTTCCCGACCGAGTTCAACAACGTCCCCTCGATCCTCGCCAAGTGCGGGCCGTGGCGCCAGATGCGGCTGCCGAGGCCCGCGATCGTCAGCGACGACACCCAGCTGACCCTGGCCCTGGGGCGCGGCCTCCGCGCCGCCACGGACCGAGGGCTGCTCACCCCGCTGCGCCTGGTGCGCACGGTGCGCGAGGAGTTCGTCGACTGGTACCACTCGCCCGACAACAACCGCGCCCCCGGCCGCACCTGCATGACCGCCTGCCGGATGCTCGACAGCGACCGCGTCTGGCAGGAGGCCAGCCAGACCGGCTCCAAGGGCTGCGGCGCCAACATGCGCGTCGCACCCGTGGGACTCGTACCCGGACTCAGCGACGAACAGCGCGCCGGAGCCGCCCAGCTGCAGGCGGCCCTCACCCACGGACACCCCACCGCGCTCGCCGCCTCCGACCTGATGGCCCGCGCGGTCCACCTGCTGGCCCAGGGCGCCGAACCGGTCGGGCTGATCGGACAGCTGCGCAGCTACGCCTACGAGAACAGCGGCAACTACCACACCCGCTGGCTCGGCGACCTCTGGCGCTACGCGGGCGACTCCTCGCCCGAGCTCTACATCCAGCGCGGCTGGGACGAGTGCCTCGCCGTCCTGGCCCGCGTCCAGGACGCCCTGCGCGACCCGTCCCCGGAGACCGACCCCTGCGAGAGGACCGGCGACGGCTGGATCGCCGAGGAGGCCCTGGCGACGGCCCTGCACTGCTTCCTGCTCTTCCCCGGCGAACCGGTCACCGCCCTGCGCCGAGCCGCCTGCACCCGGGGCGACTCCGACTCGCTCGGCTGCCTGACCGGCGCACTCGCGGGGGCCCACCTGGGCTCGGGGGCCTGGCCCAAGGAGTGGTCGGAACGCATCGAGTACCGGAGCGACCTGCTGTCCCTGGCGGCCCTCTGGGACTCTTGAGCGATGAACACGGACCTGACGCGCCTCAGCGAAGCCGGACTGCCGGTCACCGACCTCGGCCCGGTCGTCTCCGGGGAACTCCACCCGCTGCTGTTCGCCACGGTCTCCGGAGCGCATCTGTACGGGTTCCCCTCCAAGGACTCGGATGTGGACCTGCGGGGGGTCCACCTCCTGCCCGCGGCGGACCTCCTCGGCCTGCGCGAGCCCGAGGAGACCCGCTCCCGGATGTGGGACCAAGGGGGCGTGGAGATGGACCTGGTCACTCACGACCTGCGCAAGTTCGTCCGGCTGATGCTGAAGCCGAACGGCTACGTACTGGAGCAGCTCCTCTCCCCGCTTGTCGTGCACACGAGCGCACCGCACGCGGAGCTGGTGGCCCTCGCCCCGGCCGTCCTCACCAGCAACCACGCCCACCACTACCGCGGATTCGCCAACACCCAGTGGCGGCTCTTCGAGAGGACCGGCGAGCTCAAGCCGCTGCTCTACACGTTCCGGGCGCTGCTCACCGGGATCCACCTGATGCGCAGCGGCGAAGTGCTGGCTCATCTGCCGTCGCTGCTCGACCGGGTGGCCGCGCCTGCCTCGCTCCCCGGCCTGATCGCGGCCAAGGCCGAGGCCGAGCACGGGGCGGCGGAAGGAGTGGACCGGGCGGAGGCGGCCGCGGACGTCGAGTCGCTGCACCGGGTGCTGGACGCGGCGCAGGCGGACACGGCCCTTCCGGACGCGCCGGAGGGGACCGACGCGCTGCACGAACTGGTGGTGCGGGCGCGGCTCGGCGCGGTCTCAGCCGGCCGAACCGCCGGCGGGCGGTGACGCGGCCAGCGCCGAGGCCCGCCGGGTGCGGATCAGGAAGTCCTCGATCCGCGCCCGGTCCGGCTCGGCCGGCAGCGGGGACGCGGCGGCCGCCGCGTCGTTCTCCTCGGCCAGCCGCGCCATGCGCCGCTCCACCTCCGGCCAGGGCACCTCGCCCCGCTTGACGGCCAGCAGTTCCTCGCGGGCCGCGCCCACCTCGACCGTGAGCCCGCCCGTACGCAGCAGGTCCCGGCAGCCGGCCAGCAGCCGCAGCAGGTGCATGGCGTGCTTCCAGCGCGGCGCCCCGTGCTGCCGTACGTCCGCGTCCAGCTTCCTGCGCTGGCCCAGCGCGTAGCGCACGAAGGTGCCGTGGGCCTGCCGGGACAGGAACGCGCCGCGCAGCGAGAGGAGCTCGCGGCCGGTCGCGTCGGCCCGCTCCACCAGTGGCGAGTGCAGGCACTCCAGCACATTGGGATTGGCCCGCAGCGCCAGTTCGCAGAAGCGTTCCAGCTCCCAGGAGAACTGTTCGTCGGCCGGTCCCTCGACATGGGCCGGCGGCTTGTCGAACCGCCAGAACAACGGGGTCGGCGCCAGGAACACACCGCGCCTGTCGGTGTCGCTGCCGTCCGTGGCGAGCCCGAAGGCGCGCGAGCCCATCACACAGGAGTAGACGGTGTGGTCGCGCACCAGCGCCTCACCGGACGGAGTGATCATGCGGGGGAGGGTACGCGAGAGCCGGAGCGGGCCGCCCCGGGACCCGGCCCCGCCCGCGCGTCTCACGGACAGGGCGGTCCGGCACGGGACCCCGCCACCCCTCTACGCTTGAACAGCCGGAACACAGGCGCACGGAGCGGTACGGACAAGCAAGGAGCACGACGTGGCGGTACGAGCGGTCCGCGGAGCCGTCCAGCTGGAGCGGGACGAGGCCGGGCACATGGGCGAGCAGGTCGGTGCGCTCCTCAACGCCGTCCTGGAGCGCAACAGCCTCGTCCCGGACGACCTGATCAGCATCTGGTTCACGGCCACCACGGACCTGCACAGCGACTTCCCGGCCGCCGCCGCGCGCGGGATCGGTATCGTCGACGTACCGCTGATCTGCGCCCAGGAGCTGGACATCGAGGGATCGATGCCCCGGGTGGTCCGGATCCTCGTCCACATCGAGACCTATCTTCCCAAGTCGGAGATCGCCCACGTATACCTCGGCGCCACCGCCGCCCTGCGCAAGGACATCGCCCAGTGAGAAGCGCCGCTGTCATCGGAACAGGCCTCGTCGGCACTTCTGCCGCCCTCGCCCTCGCCGGGCGCGGCATCAAGGTGTACCTCGTCGACCACGACCCGGAGTCGGCCCGGACGGCGGCCGCGCTCGGCGCGGGCACCGACGAGGCGCCGGAGGGGCCGGTCGACCTGGCGATCGTGGCCGTACCGCCGGCGCACACCGCGTCGGTGCTCGCCACCGCCATGCGCCGCGGGGTCGCCCGCGGCTACCTCGACGTGGCCAGCGTCAAGGGCGGCCCGCGCCGCGAGCTGGAGGCGCTGGGCGTCGACCTCGCCCCGTACATCGGCACGCACCCCATGGCGGGCAAGGAGCGCTCCGGTCCGCTCGCCGCCACCGCGGACCTCTTCGAGGGCCGCCCCTGGGTCCTCACCCCGACCCGCGACACCGACACCGAGGTCCTCAACCTCGCCCTGGAACTGGTCGCGCTCTGCCGGGCCGTGCCGGTCGTCATGGACGCCGACGCCCACGACCGGGCCGTCGCGCTCGTCTCCCACACCCCGCAGCTGATCTCGTCGATGGTCGCCGCCCGGCTGGAGGACGCCGACGAGACCGCGGTACGCCTCTGCGGGCAGGGCATCAGGGACGTCACCCGGATCGCCGCGTCCGATCCCCGGATGTGGGTGGACATCCTCTCCGCCAACCCCGGACCGGTCGCCGACGTCCTCGCCGGGGTCGCCGCCGACCTGGCGGAGACCGTCACCGCGCTGCGCGGGCTCCAGTCCGGTGACGAGGACGAGCGCCGCGCCGGCACCGAGGGCATCCAGGACGTCCTGCGCCGCGGCAACGCCGGCCGGGTCAGGGTCCCCGGCAAGCACGGCGCGGCCCCCGCCTCCTACGAGGTCGTGGCCGTCCTGATCAGCGACCGGCCGGGCGAGCTGGCCGGGATCTTCGCGGACGCGGGGCGGGCCGGGGTCAACGTCGAGGACGTACGCATCGAGCACGCCACCGGCCAGCAGGCGGGTCTGGTGCAGCTCATGGTCGAGCCGAGCGCCGCCCCGGGCCTCAGCGCCGCCCTGCGCGAGCGCGGCTGGTCGCTCCGGCAGTAGCCCTTGGGAGACGGGCCCCGCGGGCACTTGTCCACAGGGGTGGTCGGACCCGCGCCCGCACTCGGTAACCTTGTGCGGGGCGGGTTCGCGCGTCCCGTCCCGCCCACCCCCGTGTACCAGGAAGGTGTCCACCACCGTGGAAACCGTAAGCGCCGCCGCCCGGACCGCCCCGGCCGCAGTGATCGTCGCCATCGACGGGCCCTCCGGCACCGGCAAGTCCAGCACGTCCAGGGCCGTCGCCACCCAGCTCGGCCTGAGCTATCTGGACACCGGTGCCCAGTACCGGGCGATCACCTGGTGGATGCTCACCAACGGCATCGACGTGCACGACGCGCTGGAGGTGGCCACCGCGGCCGCCAAGCCCGTCATCGTCTCCGGCACCGACCCCACCGGCCCGACGATCACCGTCGACGGCGAGGACGCCTCCGGCCCGATCCGTACCCAGGAGGTCACCTCCAAGGTCAGCGCCGTCAGCGCCGTCCCCGAGGTGCGCACCCGGATCACCGAGCTCCAGCGCACGATCGCCGAGGGCGCGGAGAAGGGCATCGTGGTCGAGGGCCGCGACATCGGCACGACCGTGCTGCCCGACGCCGACATCAAGATCTTCCTGACCGCCTCGCCGGAGGCGCGCGCCGCCCGCCGCAGCGGAGAGGTGCAGGGCTCCGATCTCGCCGCCACCAAGGAAGCGCTGATCAAGCGGGACGCCGCGGACTCCGGCCGCAAGACCTCTCCGCTCGCCAAGGCGGCCGACGCCGTGGAGGTGGACACCACCGAGCTGACCCTCAAGCAGGTCATCGAGTGCGTCGTCACCCTCGTCGGGGAGAAGCAGGCGGCGAAGTGAGCCCAGCCACGGGCGCACCCACGCTGCGCGGAGCGGCGGTCGGGCGTTCCATCGGGATCGGGCTGATGTACGGGCTGTTCAGGCCCCGTGTGCTCGGTGCGTGGCGGGTCCCCGCCTCGGGACCCGTCATACTCGCGGTGAACCACTCGCACAACGTCGACGGTCCGATGCTGATGGGCACCGCGCCCCGGCCCGTCCACTTCCTGATCAAGAAAGAGGCGTTCGTCGGCCCCCTGGACCCGTTCCTGCGCGGAATCGGTCAGCTGAAGGTGGACCGTACGACCGCCGACCGCACCGCCATCACCCACGCCCTCGGCGTGCTGGGGGACGGCGGAGTGCTCGGGATCTTCCCCGAGGGCACCAGGGGCGAAGGAGACTTCGCCTCGTTGCGCGCCGGGCTCGCGTACTTCGCGGTACGCAGCGGGGCGCCGATCGTGCCCGTGGCCGTCCTGGGAAGCACCGAGCGCCGCGGACGGCTGATATCGGCGCTGCCGCCGCTGCGCAGCCGCGTGGACGTCGTCTTCGGTGACGCGTTCGACGCGGGTGACGGCAGCGGCAGGCGGACGCGCAAGGCGCTCGACGAGGCGACGGTGCGGATCCAGGGACGGCTGACCGGCCACCTGGAGCAGGCCAGGCGCCTCACCGGGCGCACCGAGTAAGACTTGAGTAGTGGACCGCGTGCTGCGTGGTCCATCGATGATGATGCAAAGAGGAACGGACTTCATGAACGACCAGATTCACTCCGGCGGCTCGGACCACGAGCACGGAGCGCTTGGCGATGCCGAGTACGCGGAGTTCATGGAGCTCGCCGCGCAGGAGGGGTTCGACCCCGAGGAGGTCGAGGGCGCCCTCGGTGAGGCCGGTCACGGACCGCTTCCCGTGCTCGCCGTCGTCGGCCGGCCCAACGTCGGCAAGTCGACGCTGGTGAACCGGATCATCGGCCGCCGTGAGGCCGTCGTCCAGGACAAGCCCGGCGTCACCCGTGACCGCGTCAGCTACGAGGCCGAATGGGCGGGCCGCCGCTTCAAGGTCGTCGACACGGGCGGCTGGGAGCAGGACGTGCTGGGGCTGGACGCCTCCGTCGCCGCCCAGGCCGAGTACGCCATCGAGACGGCCGACGCGGTCGTCTTCGTGGTCGACTCGACCGTCGGCGCCACCGACACCGACGAGGCCGTCGTCAAGCTGCTGCGCCGGGCCAAGAAGCCCGTCGTGCTCTGCGCCAACAAGGTCGACGGACAGAGCGGCGAGGCGGACGCCACCGCCCTGTGGTCGCTCGGCCTCGGCCAGCCGCACCCGGTCTCCTCGCTGCACGGCCGAGGCACCGGCGACATGCTGGACGCCGTCCTGGACGCGCTTCCGGAGGCGCCCGCGCAGTCGTTCGGCACCGCGGTCGGCGGACCGCGCCGCATCGCCCTGATCGGCCGCCCGAACGTCGGCAAGTCCTCGCTGCTGAACAAGGTGGCCAACGAGGACCGCGTCGTCGTCAACGAACTGGCGGGCACCACACGTGACCCGGTCGACGAGCTGATCACGCTCGGCGGCATCACCTGGAAGTTCATCGACACGGCCGGTATCCGGCGCCGCGTCCACCTCCAGGAGGGTGCGGACTACTACGCCTCGCTGCGTACCGCGGCCGCCGTGGAGAAGGCCGAAGTCGCCGTGATCCTGATCGACTCCAGCGAGTCGATCAGCGTCCAGGACCAGCGCATCGTGACCATGGCCGTCGAGGCCGGCCGCGCGATCGTCGTCGCCTTCAACAAGTGGGACACCCTCGACGAGGAGCGCCGCTACTACCTGGAGCGCGAGATCGAGACGGAGCTCGCGCAGGTCGCGTGGGCCCCGCGGGTCAACGTCTCGGCCCTCACCGGCCGCCACATGGAGAAGCTGGTCCCGGCGATCGAGACCGCGCTGGACGGCTGGGAGACCCGGGTTCCGACGGGCCGGCTGAACGCGTTCCTCGGCGAGATCGTCGCCTCCCACCCGCACCCGATCCGTGGTGGCAAGCAGCCCCGTATCCTCTTCGGCACCCAGGCGGGCACCAAGCCGCCGCGCTTCGTGCTCTTCGCCTCGGGCTTCCTGGAGCACGGCTACCGGCGCTTCGTCGAGCGCCGGCTGCGCGAGGAGTTCGGCTTCGAGGGCACCCCGATCCACATCTCGGTGCGCGTCCGCGAGAAGCGCGGCCGCAACAAGTAGCCGGCCGGGCGGCACGGCCCCGGCGCGTGAGCGCCCCGGCCGTGCGCCGCCGGGCCCACCGGACACGACTGAGCCCCGGACCACTCGCTCTCCGAGTGGTCCGGGGCTCAGTCGTACGTCAGGCTCCCCGGGAGCCCGGCGGAAGCGCGGCCTGGACCCGCCCCGCGTGCCGCCCCACGCGCTGCCAGGTGCCCAGGCTCCCGGTGTGCGTGGAGGGGCTGCCGCTGCCGTGCCCGGCGGCTGTGCCCGTCGCACCGGACGTGCCCGCTCCGCCGTGACCCGAGTGGCCGCTCAGCGGGGCGCGGGAGCCGAAGAACCCGCTGCCGAAACTCGGGAGCCCCAGGCTCTCCTCCCCGCTCCGGTCACCCGGCAACGCCCGGAACGAACGGCGGTACTCGGAGTACAGCGCGTCGTAGATCGGGGTGCGGGACGGGCCACCCGATGGGTCCTGCGCGGGGCGCATGGCAGGGATCGGGCTCGGACGCTGGTGGGAGGGGTCGTATGAGTGCACGTATGTGCCAACGACCCCACCGCCCGTCGGATGCGGGCGCGCCGGAGAAATAGCTGTTCGTCCGGGGCTCCCGGCGTGCCCGGACATGATCAGGTACCGGCCAGCGGCATCGCCGCGGCGACCAGGATCCCGCCGGCCGCGGCCTTCTCCAGGGCGTCGCGCAGCAGGTCCTCGCGGGGCTGCTGGCCGATCGAACCGGCCGGGGCCGCGTAGACGAGCACGGTCTGCGACTTGTTGGCCGCGGTCCGCCAGCCCTCGGTCACCTGCAGCGGCGCGTGCGCCTGCCACCAGGCCACCGGGGCACCACCGCCGGTGCCCGGCTGGAGCACCGCGTGCAGCTGCCCCATGGCGAGCAGGATCGACCAGCCGTGCAGCACCTCGGGGACCTGGTCCATCCGCTGCACCGGGTGGAAGCCCTGCTCCAGCAGCAGCTGCAGGAACTCGTCGCCGCCACTGCCGTCCGTGCCGGGCCGGGCGATGGCGCCGGTCGGTTCGACGACCAGGGCCGGGTGCAGTTCGTCGTCGATCAGGACGAGCCCGCTGGTGATGCCCAGCACGGCCTGCTCGGGGTTGAGCCCGCCCGGGGCCTCCTGCTCGCTCCCGGTGATGCTGCGCACGGCGCCCTGCAGCTGCTCCTCGGCCACCTGGACGACCTGGGAGGGGATGCAGGTGGCGTGGGCGAAGGCGAGGACCGCCGTCTCGTCACCGACGAACAGCACCGTGCTGGTGCGTTCCTGCTCGGAGTCGCCGGGGGTGCGGCAGGAGGTGCAGTCGTAACTGCCGGGGGCGTTGTCGCCGACGAGCAGCCGGTCGGCTTCGGCGTCGCCGATCTCGGCGCGTACGTCCTCGCTGACGTCGAGCATGCGCGGCACGGGTGGCTCCTCGAACTCGGTACGTGCGCCGGGCGGTTCCCGGCTCATGAAGAAGACAACGGGTGAGCCGCTGCCGGGGTCACGCGAGAAGGCGAACGGAATCGGACCGGGGCGCAGGGCGGACAATGATACGCCGACAAGTCAGGAAATCGTGAAGCGCGGCGCACGGCCGCGCCCCGCGCGCGGGGCGGTGCCCGGTCCCGGCGGGAGCCACGCTCGTGCCACCCCGCGACGCAGGCGCGGGGGCGGCCGTGCCGGGGCCGGAAAGCGGGTGATTCGGGCCGTCGGCTATACGGGCGGAACCGCCGGGGCGGGCCGGTCCGATGGTGTGGATATTGTGAGCATGAGATAAGGGTGCGATAAGGAAGGATGAATTCCTGACGGTCCTTCCGATTGCCGGAGGTTATTCCGGAGGGAAATCGAAGCGCCCCGGCAGTGGATATCCGGCCCGTTTCTGCGTCCTCTTCGCAGATCGTTTTCCGGCCTGTGCGATTACTGTGCGTCCGGTTGTGAATCGCACGTTCGGGTGGGGGAGTCCGGCGCGGACGTGTGTGGTGATCCTGTGACACAAGCGTGACCGGTGAGGGACGTGAGGATGCGGTGGGACCGGCCGGCGCCCCGGCTTCCACCGCTGTCCGGGGCCGCCTACGGTGAGGGGTATGGCACCTATACCGACTCCTTCCGCCCAGCCCGACGACACACCCGGCGCCTATGTCGGCCTCGGCTCCGAGGCCGCCGAGCGCAGGGCCCGGGAGCGGGGCTGGGCCACGGTCAGAGCCCTGCCGCCGGGCACCGTCATCACCATGGAGTTCCAGAGCGGCCGCATCAACTTCGAGGTCGACGGCGGCACGGTGAAGCGCTGCTGGGTCGGCTGAGCCCCCGTACGGGCCGTGCACCGGCCCCGCAGTGCCCCGGGCGGCCCTGTGCGGGTGTGCACGCATGAGTGAAGGCCCCGACCGGAGTCGGGGCCTTCACTCATGCGGGGGAGCGGCTGTGCGTACCTTCGGCCGCCCGCCTTCCTGCGGCTCGGCCGGGTCAGCCGCCCGCCACCGGCCGGGCCGGCGCCGAGCCGCCGCGCGGGGTGCGGTCCGCGTGCGGGGGCCGGCGGCTGCCCGCCGGGGTGACCGGGGTGCGCTCCGAGCGCGCCGGGTGGCCCTGGTGCGCGGGGGGTGCGGTGTGGGCGCGGGTGCGGCCGCCCGTGGCCGTGACCACCGTCGCCGGGCGGCTGCCCGTGGCGGCCGGCGGGCGGACCTGGGCCTGCGCCGCGGTCTCGGCGGCGGCCGGCTGTCCGGCCGGGACCGGCCGGGGGGCGCCGGCTGCGACGGGCGGGGCCGGCACGAGCCTGCTGCGTGCGCTGAGCCGCTCGCGGGCGGCGAAGATCCAGTTCTCCGCCCGGGTGATCAGCGGCTCGCACCACGGCAGGCCGAGCAGGATCAGCAGGCCCGCCGCCCACCCGAGCACCACATCGCTGAGCCAGTGCGTACCGAGGTAGACGGTCGTCAGGCCGACCCCGAGCGACACGACAGCGGACATCGCCGAGAGGTAGCGCCTGGCCCGCGGGGTGGCGGCCAGGTAAGCGAGGATTCCCCAGGTCACGACCGCGTTGGCGGTGTGCCCGGACGGAAATATATCGCCGCCGGCGAAGAGTTCGGCCGATCCGATCTGGGTCGCGTAGTGCGGGCCGAGCCGGCCGAGGCCGTACTTGACCGCCCCCACCGTCGCGTTGAGCAGCAGCAGTGACGCGCCCAGCGTCAGCAGGGGGCGCAGGGTGTGCTGCCGCCAGGAGCGCCAGCCGAGCCAGCACGCCACCATGACGGCCGTGGGTCCGCGCTGACCGAGTACGACGTAGTAGTCGAGGAAGGCATGGATCTGGGGCCACTGCTGGTACGGCCGGAAGAGCATGACCTTCCAGTCCAGGGTCACCAGCCAGGACGACATGAGCACGGCAATGACGATGGCGAGATAGAACGCCAACGTCCCGCCGAAGAGAGCGATGCGGTGACGGCTCATCCGCGGTGTCTCTATCTTCGGCGGTTCCGGCTCCCGGTCCAGGCGGGCAAAGATGTCGGTACGCACCCAATCGACGTTACAGCGAGTGAGTGGGTGACCTGGTCGATCCGGCCGCTTTGTGATGACGATGTGATGTGGACTATGTCTCAGTGCGGCCGGTTTTCCCGCACCTCCGGAGAATCCTGGATTCTTTCCGTTCCATTACTCCGGCTCTCGTGTCGCAGAGGTTTTTGGATATTGAAGTAAAAGCGCACGGGATATCGAAGTGCATTTACCGGGACCTCTCGGGAAACGGAACGGACGGTATCGGTCCGGTTACTCGATGCCTTCGACCGCCACTCGGCGAGCGCTCCGCCGCGCCCCCCGCAGTCCCTCGCGCGCCCCGCCGAACGGCCGGTCCGCGCAGGTCGGGACGGGTCCCCTGGCGGGTCGGCCCGGCACCGCGCAGTGGCGTACAGCACACTCGGAGGCCGTCGGCGGTATGAGATGGGCCACGTGTACCCCTGCCGAACTCGCGTACGCTGACGGCTCACTCGCCCGTCGATGCCGGGCCCGGAGGGACAGCGGACGCTGAATCCCCAGGGGGCCTGCCGAGCGCGAGGGACCTTCTGGGAGGTAGATGCATGTCCGGGACGACCACAGCCCGAACCCGCCTGCGCGCAGCCGCCGACGGTGCCAATCGATGGGTCGTCCTGGTCGTCCTCTGCCTCAGCCTGCTGCTCGTGGCACTCGACGCGACGGTGCTGCATGTCGCCGTCCCCGCCGTCACCGAGGACCTGCGGCCCAGCGCCACCGGCCTGCTGTGGATCGTGGACGCCTATCCACTGGTCTGCGCCTCGCTGCTGATCCTCTTCGGCACCCTCGGTGACCGGGTCGGGCGGCGGCGTGTCCTGCTGATCGGCTACGCCCTCTTCGGGGTCGCCTCCGCCGTCGCCGCCATGGCCGACAGCGCGGGCGTGCTCATCGCGGCGCGGGCGCTGCTCGGCGTCGGCGGCGCGATGATCATGCCGGCCACCCTGTCCATCCTCCGCCAGGTCTTCCCGGACCGGCGCGAACGGGCGGTGGCGATCGGCGTGTGGTCGGCGGTCGCCGCGGTCGGCGCCGCCACCGGACCGGTCATCGGCGGCTTCCTCGTCGAGCACTTCTGGTGGGGCTCGGTCTTTCTGATCAACATCCCGCTGATGGCCCTGATCCTCCCGGTCGGCCGGCTGCTGCTCCCGGAGTCCAGGGGCAGCGACGACGGCCCTTGGGACGTGCTCGGCGCCCTGATGGCCGCGGCCGGTGTGCTCGGAGTCGTCCTGGGTGTGAAGCGGGCGGGAACAGGCGAGGGCCTCCTGGGACCGGCCACGCTCGTGCCGCTGCTGGCCGGGGCCGCGCTGCTCGTCGTCTTCGTCCGCCGTCAGAAGCGGCGGACGCACCCGCTGATCGACATCGGGATGTTCGCCAGGCCGGCCTTCTCCACCGCGGTGGGCTGCATCGTCCTGGCCATGCTGGCCCTGGTCGGCCTGGAGCTGATCGCCGTCCAGTACCTCCAGCTCGTCCTGGGCCTCAGCCCGCTGGAGACCGGCCTGCGGCTGCTGCCGCTCACTTTCGCCGCGATGGCCGCGGGCGCCACCGGCTCGTACACCCTGCGCCGGGTCGGGCCGCGCCGGATGGTCGGCTGGGGCTTCGTCCTGACGGCCGTCGCGGTACTGATGCTGACCGCGATGGGCCAGCACGACCGGCCCGCCCTGCTGGCGGTCTCCTGCGTCGTCCTCGGCTTCGGCCTCCAGTCCGCCCTCTTCGGCGCCTACGAGTCGATGCTCAGCGAGGTCCCCGCGGACCGGGCCGGCGGGGCGGCCGCGATCGGTGAGACCTCGTACCAGCTGGGCGCCGGCATGGGCATCGCGCTGCTCGGCAGTGTCATGAACGCCGCGTACACCCCGGGCCTGGCACGGCTCCCCGAAGCGGGCGTCCCCGCCTCGGCGGGCGCCGCCGCCTCCCGCTCGCTCGGTGAGGCCTATCAGGTGGCCGCGCAGCTGGGGGGCCCGCTCGGCCGGGTGCTGCGCTCCACGGCCCGGCACGCCTTCGTCCACGGGCTGCACGTCGCGCTGCTGGTCAGCGCCGCGCTGCTGCTGCTCGGAGCGCTCGCCGCGCTGCGGCTGCCCCGGGTGATGGAGTGCCCGCCGCCGCTCTGCGAACCCGGCGAGTCCCAGGACGAAAGCCACGCCGGCGACTCCGGGGACCCCCGCAGCAGGCGGGGCCACGAAGCGCCGGCGGCGGACCGGCCCAAGGCCCTGGTCCCGCTGCCCGCCGCGCGGCGTCCCGTGGAGGCGACCGGCTCTGGACGCGCGGCACACTGAGCCGTAACGTCGGCACGACGCCGTAACTAACACTGCTAGTTTTCGGCGTTCCGTACCGACCTCTCAGTACCGTTGCGAGCCGCCGGAGGCACATCCTCATGTCCACCGCTCCGTCCTCGAAGCTCCCGCCCTTCGACCCCAGCGACCCCATCGGCATCGACGACCTCCTGGGCGCCGAGGACCTCGCGATCCGCGACACGGTCCGGGCCTGGGCCGCCGACCGCGTCCTGCCGCACATCGCGCAGTGGTACGAGGACGGCGAACTGCCCGGCATCCGCGAGCTGGCCCGCGAACTCGGCTCGCTCGGCGCGCTGGGCATGTCCCTGAAGGGCTACGGCTGCGCGGGCGCCACCGCCGTGCAGTACGGGCTGGCCTGCCTGGAGCTGGAAGCGGCCGACTCCGGCATCCGCTCCCTCGTCTCCGTACAGGGCTCCCTCGCCATGTACGCCATCCACCGCTTCGGCTCCGAGGAGCAGAAGCTGCGGTGGCTGCCCGGCATGGCGGCCGGCGAGATCATCGGCTGCTTCGGCCTCACGGAGCCCGACCACGGCTCCGACCCGGCAGGCATGCGCACCCACGCCAGGCGCGACGGCGGGGACTGGGTCCTCAGCGGCCGCAAGATGTGGATCACCAACGGCTCGGTCGCCGGGGTCGCCGTCGTCTGGGCGCAGACCGACGAGGGCACCGCCGGCACCGGCATCCGCGGATTCGTCGTGCCCACCGACGCGCCCGGCTTCTCCGCACCCGAGATCAAGCACAAGTGGTCCCTGCGCGCCTCGGTCACCAGCGAGCTGGTCCTGGACGACGTGAGGCTGCCGGCCGACGCCGTACTGCCCGGCGCCACCGGCCTGCGCGGCCCGCTCAGCTGCCTCAGCCATGCCCGCTACGGCATCGTCTGGGGATCCATGGGTGCGGCACGGGCCAGCTTCGAGGCAGCCGTCGACTACGCGCGGACCCGGGAGCAGTTCGGAAAGCCGATCGGCGGCTTCCAGCTCACCCAGGCCAAGCTCGCGGACATGGCCGTCGAACTGCACAAGGGCATCCTGCTCGCCCACCACCTGGGCCGCCGGATGGACGCGGGCAGGCTCCGCCCGGAACAGGTCAGCTTCGGGAAACTGAACAACGTGCGGGAGGCCATCGAGATCTGCCGCACCTCGCGCACGATTCTCGGCGCCAACGGGATCTCGCTGGAGTACCCGGTGATGCGGCATGCGACGAATCTGGAGTCGGTGCTCACCTACGAAGGAACCGTGGAGATGCACCAGCTGGTGCTGGGCAAGGCGCTCACCGGTCTGGACGCGTTCCGGTGAAGGTCGGCCTCCGGACCGATCCGGTGAGCGCCCCGCTCAGCTCTGGTTGAAGAAGCCGTCGGCCGGCCGGCCGGCGGCTTCGCCGTTGACCACCTGGGTGTCGGCGGGGGTCAGCAGGAAGACCCGGGTGGCCACGCGGTCGATCGACCCGCGCAGTCCGAAGATCAGCCCTGCGGCGAAATCCACCACGCGCTTGGCGTCGGCGGAGTCCATGGAAGTGAGGTTCATGATCACCGGGACGCCGTCCCGGAAGAGCTCACCGATGCTCCGGGCGTCCCGGAAGCTGTCCGGGGTCACGGTGGCGATCCGGCGGCCCGTCTCCTCGGCCGCCTCGGAGGCCACCCGCACCCGCGGATCGGTCACCCAGGCCTGTCCGGTCCCGGTCCGTGCACCTTCGGAGTACTCGTCGTCGTCGTAGTACCGCTCGTCGTTGTCCTCTACGAGGCCCAGCCAGGCACTCGCCTTGCGCACCGATCCCATGGACGCCTCCTCTCACCGCGGTTCCTTGGCGTTCCGCATCTCTTTCGTATCCCTATGGTCGTCCATGATGCGGATCGCGCGCCAAGGGGATAGGCGGCGCGCAGGGCATTCGTGACGGTACTGGTGCAGAGGATGTGGCGATTCGTCAAGGTTCCTCCTGCTAAAGGGCCCTGAAGAAAGAAAATATGATGCTCCGGGCCGTACGGGTGACATGGGGGACGTACGGGTGAACGGGACGCTCGGTACGATGCACGGCGCGCCCTCGCCCGAGCGCGGCGCACAGCTGAACGAGACCCGGGGGATCGTCGTGTTCGGAATAGTCAGGCCCTGTGTCCACCGACTTCCGGACGGGCTCAGGACCGAGTGGATGGCCCATCTCTGCGGGCTCTGTCTGGCACTTCGATCCCACCACGGGCAGTTCGCCCGGATCGTCACGAACTATGACGGCCTGATCGTCTCGGTCCTGACGGAGGCTCAGGCCGAACGCACCCCCGCACAGCGCCGCACGGCGGGCCCCTGCCCGCTGCGAGCCATGCGGACCGCCCCGGTCGCGAAGGGCGAGGGCGCCAGGCTGGCGGCCGCCGTCTCGCTGGTGCTGGCGTCGGCCAAGGTGCGGGACCACGTCGCCGACCGCGACGGGCTGTTGAAGCGGCGCCCGGTGGCGGCCGCGGCCCGCAGGGTGGCGGCGGGGTGGGACCGCGCCGGAGCGCGTACCGGCGCGCAGCTCGGCTTCGACACGGCGCTGCTGGTCGACGCGGTCGACCGGCAGACCGGCATCGAGCTGCTCGCCGGCCCCGGTACCCCGCTGCTGACGGTGACCGAGCCCACCGAGACGGCCACCGCGGCGGCCTTCGCGCACACCGCCGTACTCGCGGGCAAGCCGCAGAACGCCGCGCCGCTCGCCGAGGCGGGCCGTCTCTTCGGGCGGCTCGCGCATCTGCTGGATGCCGTGGAGGACCAGGAAGCTGACGCCGCGTCGGGCGCCTGGAACCCGCTCACCGCGACCGGCACCTCGCGCGCCGAGGCCCGCCGGCTCTGTGACGACGCGCTGCGCGGCGTACGGCTGGCACTGCGCGACGCGGAGTTCACCGACGGCAAGCTGGCGCACGTGCTGCTGGCGCACGAACTGCGGCGCTCGGTGGACCGGGCCTTCGCCACGGACGCCTGTTCCCATCAGTCGGGGGGCCTGCTCACCGGGGGGCCCGGAGGTCCGGGCGGAGTCGACCACCCGTCAGGAACGGGCCCCGCCGCGTCGTTCGGCCCCCCGCCGGGCAACCCGTACAGCCCCTCGGGGCCAGGCGCCCCCTTCGGGCCCCCGCAGCCGCCGCCGGAGCCGCCGCGCGACCGGCGGGGGCTCGTAGTGGGGTGCCTGGTGTGGGCCGGGCTCGCCTGCACCTGCCAGATGTGCTGCGGCACCTTCGACGACCCGTGGAGCCGTCAGCGCCGCGAGGGGCTGTGCAACGACTGCGATTGCGGTGACTGCTGCGATGGCTGTGACTGCTGCAGCAACTGCGGCGACTGCTGTGACGGGTGCGATTGCTGCGACTGCGGCTGTGACTGCAGCTGCTGATACGGCGTCACCACCGGCGGTCCCACGTCATTTGATCTCGGGGGGCGAGATCCGCGAGGTCTTGATCGCCGACTCGTCGATGCCCCACTTCTTCAGGATCCGGTCGTAGGTGCCGTCCGCCTCGAGGCTGCTGACCGCGGCCTGGAAGGCGGGTGCCAGCGGGGTGCCCTTCTTGAACGCGAAGCCGACGTCGAGGCGCGCGAACTCGTTCAGGAACCGCACGCCCTCCTGCTGCTTCACGGCGTAGCGCAGCCCGTTGATGGTGGACATCACGATGTCGGTCCGCCCCTGCTGGAGCGAGCTCCAGACCGCGGCCAGATCGGAGTACGTCTTCACGTCGTACGGCTTCTTGCCGGCCTCGGAGCACCGGTGCCTGTTCTCCTCCAGCGTCACCTCGAACGTGGTGCCCGCTGCGGTGCCCACCGTCAGGCCGCAGAGCTGGGTCAGATCGGTGACCTTGCCCAGCTCGCTGTCGTCGCGGACCGCGAAGCCCTGCCCGTCGTTGAGGTAGGTGACGAAGTCGATCGTCTTGCGACGCTCGTCGGTGACGCCGAAGTTTCCGGTGCCCACGTCGTACTTGCCGCTGCCGAGCGCGGGCAGGATCGCCTCGAACGCGGCGACCTCCCGCTTCGGCTTCAGGCCCAGCACCCTGGCCACGGCATCCGCGAAGTCGATGTCGGTGCCGGCCAGGGTCCTGCCGTCCGCCAGATAGGTGGCCCCGGGCGGGGTGCCGACGCTGGAGGCGATGTTCAGGGTCCCGGAGGAGCGGACGGCGGCCGGCAGCAGGGCGGCCGCGGCCTTGTTCCGCTTCACCCCCGACACGACGTCGGCCGTGGGGATGGTGCTCTCGGCTGCCGGACCGGCAGCGCCGGCGGGGGCGGTCGCCGGATCACCGGAACCGCACGCGGTGAGAGCCAGCATGGCCGCGGTGATCAGCGCGAAGGCAGCGGTGTGCCGGGTACGGGGCATCAGGAAAGGTCTCCAGTTCTCGGCAGCCGTGGACGGGCGCCGGGCAGCGCGAGGCAGCCCACGGCCGGGGCGGAGGAAGGCGTGCTGCGACGTCGGAGGGCTCGGTGCGCGAAGACATCGGGCGTCGGGCATCGGTGCGAGGCCCGACGCCACGAAGGCGTCAGTACTCAGAGCTCAGAGTTCGGTGCGAGGGGAGGGTGAAGCGCTGTCACGTGCGCGAGGGCACACGGGAGGACATGCTCAGGCGCCGGTCACGGCGCGGAAAAGGGCGAAAACGCAGCGGGGTCAGCTCAACAGGAACAGGACCACACGCGACCGAAGTCGATGTGGGAGCGCTTGACCAGCCATTTCTGCGAATGCATGGCCCAAGTTGAACAGGCATCCGGTGGTCCGTCAACTGGCCCTGGGCGTACGGCTCACAGTGTGGACAGGCTTGACATCGCGTCGTGAACAGCGCTTACCTCGGAGGCGGACCGCGCTGAGGGGCCGGTCCGCCTCGTTCCGCGCGCTGTCGCGTTCCAAGCTGTCGTGTTTCCGTGCCGAGGGCACGCCCCGTGTTCGATCACCGCATCCACGGAGCCCCCGCATGTCCGCACAGACCGACACCCTCCCGCCGGCGTACCCGGCCCCACCGCTCAAGGACGACGACGCCGACCGGCTGCGCATCGTCCCGGCACGCCGTACCGGCCAGTGGGCCGCGGCCGTCGCCGTACTCGTCCTGCTGGCCCTCGCGCTGAACTCGGTCATCCGCAACGACGCCTTCCAGTGGGACGTCGTCGGCGACTACTTCCTGACCACCGCCGTGCTGCGCGGCCTCTGGCTCACCCTCTGGCTCACCGCGCTCGTCATGGTGCTCGGCTTCGCGCTCGGCACGCTGCTCGCCGTGCTGAGACTCTCCGCCAACCGCGTACTCCAGGCCGTCGGCTGGGGGTACGTGTGGCTCTTCAGGTCCACCCCGATCCTGGTCCAGCTGCTGTTCTGGTTCAACATCGGCGCCCTCTACCCGGAGATACTCGGCGTCCGCACGGTGAACCTCCTCGGTCCCGTCACCGTCGCCGTCATCGGACTGACGCTCCACGAGGCCGCCTACGCCGCCGAGGTCGTGCGCGGCGGCATCCTCTCGGTGGGGCGCGGACAGCTGGAGGCCGCCCAGTCCCTGGGCCTCGGCCCGTGGCGGCGGCTGCGCCGGATCGTGCTGCCCCAGGCGATGCGCTCCATCGTGCCGCCCGCCGGGAACATGCTGATCGGCACCCTCAAGGGCACCTCGATCGTCAGCATCATCGCCGTGCAGGACCTGCTCTACTCGGTGCAGCTCGTCTACCACCGCACCTACCAGGTCATCCCGCTGCTGCTGGTCGCCACCCTCTGGTACGTCGTGGTGACGTCGGTGCTCAGCATCGGGCAGCACTACGTCGAACGGCACTACGCCCGAGGCTCGGCGGACTCCCGGTGACCGGCCGGCCCTCACTGGTCGTCATAGGCGCCGGACCGCGCGGCACCGGCCTCATCGAGCGCATCGCCGCCAACGCCCCCGGCCTGTACGGCCACCGGCCGCTGGACCTGCACCTGGTCGACCCGTACCCGCCCGGCGCCGGGCGGATCTGGCGCCACGAGCAGTCGCCGCTGCTGTGGATGAACTCCATGGCCGAGGACGTCACCATGTTCACCGACGACACCGTCCACCAGGAGGGGCCCACAAGACCCGGGCCGACGCTCGATGCCTGGGCGGCAGAGGTGCGCGAGGGCCGGATTCAGCCACCCGGTGATGCGGACGAGCCCGGACTCCGCGCCGAGATAGAGGCGCTGCGGGGACAGGACTTCCCGAGCCGGCGGCTCCAGGGCGCCTATCTGCGCTGGGTGTACGAGCAGTCCCTGGCGGCCCTCCCGCCCTCGGTCACCGTCCACGAACACCGGGGCAGGGCCCTTAACGTCACCGGCCCGCCCGACGGCCGCCAGCTCGTCCGCCTGGAGGGCCGCGCCGAACCGCTCCCCGCCGACCTCGTGGTCCTCACCATCGGCCACCTGGACGCCGAACCGGACGCCGAGCAGCAGGCCCTCGCCGCCTTCGCGGACCGGCACGGCCTCGTCCACCTGCCGCCGGACTTCACCGCCGACAGCGATCTGAGCGCCCTGCGCGCGGGCGAACCCGTCATCGTCCGGGGCCTGGGCCTCGCCTTCATCGACCTGATGGTGCTGCTCACCGAGGGCCGGGGCGGACGGTACGAGAACGGCGTCTACGTGCCGTCGGGCCGGGAGCCCGTCCTGCACGTCGGATCGCGGCGCGGGGTCCCGTACCACTCCAAGATCGGATACGGCTGGCAGGGCGAACGGCCACCGCTGCCCCGGTTCCTGGCCCCCGACCGCACCGAGGAACTGCTCAGCCTGACGGAACCGCCCGACTTCCGCCGCGACATCTGGCCACATGTCGACAAGGAGCTCGGATACGCCCACTACCACCGGCTCTTCACCGCCCACCCCGAACGCACCACCGCCGACCGGACCGTATTCGAGGAGAAGTACGCGGCCGCCGAGGCGGGCAGCGACGACCTGCGGGCCCTGATCGCCGCCGCTGTCCCCGACCCGGCCGACCGGCTCGACACCGAGGCGCTCGACCACCCGCTGGACGGCGTAAAGCACTCCTCGTACGACGACCTTCAGGAGGCGGTACGCGACTACGTCACCGCCGACCTGGACCGCCGGCACGATCCCGGGCGCAGCGAGGACCTCGCCGTCTTCCTCGGACTGCTCTCCGCCTACGGTCAGCTGATCCGGTTCGGTGACATCGGGGACTGGTGGCACGGCTTCTTCAGCTACCTCGCCTCCGGCCCGCCCGGCCCCCGGCTCCGGCAGCTGCTGGCGCTCTCCAGGGCCGGCGTCGTCCGCTTCCTCGGCGCCGGGATGACTGTCGAGAGCGACGAGCGCCGCGGCGTCTTCCGGGCCGGCAGCGCCACCGTGCCCGGGGAACGGATCGAGGCCCGCGCCCTCGTCGAGGCCCGGCTGCCCGACCCCTCGCCGGACCGTACCCGCTCCGCCCTGCTGCGGGCCCTGCACCGGGACGGGGCCGCCGCCACCGCCACCGGACTGCTCGCCGTCGACCCCGCGGACGGCCGGGTCCTGGACCGCGAAGGGCACCCGCACGAACGCCGCTTCGCGCTCGGCCCGCACACCGCAGCCCGCACGAGCGGCGCGTTCACCCGGCCGCGCACCGGCGGCCCGGCCTTCCGGCAGAACGACGCCACCGCGCGCGCCGCCCTCACCCTCCTGCGCGGTCTCGCCGGCACCGACCGCTGACGACGGCCCGCGCGCCCCGCCCCGAACCGCCGAGGAAAACATGACAACGACCAGCCGCCCACCGAAGAACGAACCCGCCGCCGACCGCACCCGGGGGCCCGACGACGCCATGGTGGAGATCCGAGGCGTGCACAAGAGCTTCGGCTCCCTGCACGTGCTGCGCGGGATCGACCTGTCCGTGCGTCCCGGCGAAGTGACCGTGATCCTCGGCCCCTCCGGCTCCGGCAAATCCACCCTGCTGCGTACCGTCAACCACCTGGAGAAGGCGGACCGGGGCTCCATCACCGTCGACGGGGAGTTCGTCGGCTACCGCCGCAAGGGCGACCGGCTGTACGAACTCCCCGAGCGCGAGGTGCTGCGCCGTCGCACCAGGATCGGCTTCGTCTTCCAGAACTTCCACCTCTTCCCGCACCTCACCGTCCTGGAGAACATCACCGAGGCCCCGGTCGCCGCGCTCGGCCGCCCGAAGGAGCGGGCGGCCGCCGCCGCGCACGATCTCCTGGACCGGGTCGGTCTCGCCGACAAGGCGCGGGCGTATCCCCAGCAGCTCTCCGGCGGCCAGCAGCAGCGCGTCGCCATCGCCCGCGCGCTCGCCCTCGAACCGAAGCTGCTGCTCTTCGACGAACCCACCTCCGCGCTCGACCCCGAACTGGTCGGTGAGGTGCTCGACGTCATCAAGGACCTGGCGGACCTGGGGACCACGATGATCGTCGTCACCCACGAGATCGGGTTCGCGCGCGAGGCCGCCGACACCGTGGTCTTCATGGACGAGGGACGCATCGTCGAGCAGGGCCCGCCCGCCGACGTGCTCGACCGCCCCCGGCACGAGCGCACCCGCGCCTTCCTCTCCAAGGTCCTGTGAACCGGAGCCGGAACCGGAGCCGGAACCGGAACCGGAGCCGGAGCAAGAACAAGAGCAAGAGCAAGAAGCCGAAACGGATCTGATGAGCAGTCTGATCCGGCGAGCGGCGCACAACCAGACCCGAACCGTGCCGAAAGGGCCCGTCATGCCACCGATCCGCCCCCTCCACCTCGCTGCCGAGATCGGCGGCCCGCCCCTCTACGACCCGGGGCACTACACCGCCCTGGCGCGGCTGGCCGAGGGCGGCGCCCTCGACTTCGTCACGCTCGGCGACTCGTTCGCCCGGCCCGGCCCCGACGCCCTCGCCGTGCTGTCCCGGGTGGCACCGGCCACCCGCCGGATCGGGCTCGTGCCGACGGTCACCACCACACACACCGAGCCCTTCCACGTGTCGTCCGCCGTGGCCACCCTGGACTGGGTGAGCCGGGGCCGGGCCGGCTGGCAGGTGGACGTCTCGACGACCGGCGCCGAGGCCCGGCTGTTCGGCCGCCGCCCGGCCGCGCCCGCCGCCGAACTGTGGCGCGAGGCCGGCGAGGTGGCCGACGCCGGTGCGCGGCTCTGGGACAGCTGGGAGGACGACGCCGAGATCAGGGACACCGCCACCGGGCGCTTCGTCGACCGGGCCAAGCTGCACTACGTCGACTTCGAGGGGGCCACGTTCAGCGTCCGGGGCCCGGCCATCGTGCCCCGGCCCCCGCAGGGCCGCCCCGTCGTGGTCGTCGACGGCACGGCGGAACCGGCCAGACAGACCGCGGCGCGCCATGCCGACGTCGTGCTCGTACGGGCCACCACCCCCGAGCGGACCGCGAGTATCCGCAGCGACGTGCGCCGCCGCGCCGAGGCCCACGGCCGCGACCCCGACACCCTCCGGGTGCTCGCCGCGCTCACCGTGGACCTCGGTGACGCCGAATCAGCCCCGGAACCCGGGCTCGCGCCGATGAGCGGCCCGCCGCTCGCCGCGCACGGCACGTACTACCGGGGCGGGCCGGTGGACCTCGCCGAACTGATCAGCCGGTGGCACCGGGCCGGGGCCGTGGACGGCTTCCACCTCACACCGATCACGCCCGAACGCGACCTCGAACGGATCGTCAACGGAACGGTGGCCCTGCTCCAGCACCGCAGCCTCTTCCGCACCTTCCACCCCGGCGGAACCCTCCGCGAGCACCTGGGCCTGGCCCGCCCGGCCTGCCGGTACACCGAGGGCGCCGTCCTCCAGGGAGACCTGGCATGACGACCGCACCGAAGCCGACGACCGCACCGAAACAGATGCATCTCGCCGCGCACTTCCCGGGCGTGAACAGCACCACCGTCTGGGCGGATCCCCGGTCCGACAGCCAGATCGACTTCTCCTCCTTCGAACATCTCGCGCGCACGGCCGAACGCGGTCTGTTCGACTTCTTCTTCCTCGCCGAGGGGCTGCGGCTGCGCGAGCACAACGGGCTCATCCACGACCTGGACGTGGTCGGCCGCCCCGAGTCCCTCACCGTGCTCAGCGCGCTGGCCGCCGTCACCGACCGGCTCGGGCTCGCCGCGACGGTCAACGCCACCTTCAACGAGCCCTTCGAGCTGGCCCGCAGACTCGCCACCCTCGACCACCTCAGCGCCGGGCGGGCCGGGTGGAACGTGGTCACCTCGTCGGATGCCTTCACCGGTGAGAACTTCCGCCGCGGCGGCTACCTCGACCGGGCGCGGAGATACACCCGCGCCGCCGAGTTCGTCGCCACCGCCCGCGAGCTGTGGGACTCCTGGACACCCGACGGCACCCCGCGCCGCTTCGTCCACCACGGGGAGCACTTCCGCGTCGAGGGGGAGTTCACCGTGCCCCGCCCCCCGCAGGGCCATCCCGTGGTCATCCAGGCCGGCGACTCCCCGGAGGGCCGCGAGTTCGCGGCGTCAGCGGCCGACGTCATCTTCACCCGGCACGGCACCCTGGAGGCGGGCCGCGCCTTCTGCGCCGACGTCAAGGGCCGGCTGGCGAAGTACGGCCGCGAGCCCGACGCGCTGAAGATCATGCCCGGCGTCGGCTTCGTGCTCGGGGACACCGACGCCGAGGCCCGCGAGAAGGCGTCCCTCATTCGCCTCCAGCAGGTCTCGCCGCAGAACGCGATGCTGGCCCTGGAGCAGGTCTGGGGCCGGGACCTCTCCTCGTACGATCCGGACGGGCCGCTGCCCGAGAGCGATCCGGTCCCCGATTCGGAGCTGGCCCAGGGCCGGGTGCGGCACGGTGATCCGCTCGCCGTCGCGGCCCGGTGGCGGGCGCTGTCCCGGGAGAAGGGGCTCTCCGTCCGGCAGACGGTCATCGAGGCGACCGCCCGGCAGTCGTTCGTCGGCAGCGCGCGGACCGTCGCGGCGGAGCTGGCCGAATTCGTCGCCGCCGGAGCCGCCGACGGCTTCGTCCTCGTACCGCACCTCACCCCGGGCGGGCTCGACGACTTTGTCGACGAGGTCGTCCCGCTCCTCCAGGAACGCGGCGTCTTCCGCTCCGCGTACCACGGCTCCACACTCCGGTCGCACCTCGGGCTCGCGGAGCCCGTATGGAAAGGTTGAGCCCATGAGCACGGACGCACAGCAGCAGGCAGCGCAGGACCGGGACCGCTGGCACGAGGAGCGCACCGCCACGGTCTCGGCGCCGTACGGACCACTCTCCCTCACCGGCACGCACTGGCTCTCCGACTACCCGGAGGGGCGAATTCCGGCCGTTCCGGGCCGGTGGCGCGAGGACGGCGACGAGGTGGAGCTCACCGCGGCGCCCGAGGACGGGCTGACCGTCGACGGCGAACCGTTCGCCGGACAGGTCCGGCTCGGCGCCGACCGCGGTCCGATCGACGGATCACGGGTAGCCCACGGGGAGCGGCGGCTGTTCGTGCTGAGCCGCGAAGGGCTCTGGGCCGTACGGGACTTCGACCCGGACTCCGCGGCGCGGCGGGCCTTCCGGGCGATCGAGGCCACGCCGTACAACCCGCGCTGGGAGCTGCCGGGCACCTTCCGCCCGTACGACAGCTCCCGCACCGTCCGGGTCGAGAACGCCGACGGGGTCGAGCGCGGGCTCGGCCTCGCCGGGGAGATCGCCTTCGAGGTGGACGGCACCGAGCACACCCTCCAGGTCGCCGTGGAGCACGACGGCTCGCTCTGGGCGGTCTTCGCCGACGCCACCAGCGGGAAGAGCAGTTACCGCTTCCGGTTCCTGCGCCCCGCCGCCCCGGCCGCCGACGGCACGGTGACCGTCGACCTCAACCGCGCCCTGCTGCCGCCGTGCGCCTTCGCCGACCACTTCATCTGCCCCTTCCCGCCGCCCGGCAACACCCTCCCGTTCGCCGTCGAGGCGGGGGAGCGCAACCGGGTCGACAGCTGAACGTCCGCCTCCGTTCCATCGGTGTCCGGCCCCGGCAGTCGTCATCCGCCGGGGCCGGACACAGGGGCGTGGCGGGTGGCCCAGTGCAAAGCTCAGGCCAAGAGGCCCTCTTGCGCGCGAAGTTGACGCCTTGAATACTCCCGAACAGCGCTTGTCAGGAGCACGGCAGGTTCGGAATGCGGACACTCTGCCGTGCGGCTGACTGCGCCTCACGGGTCCGACCACCCCACGGGCGGACCCTCAACCCCCCTCGGGAGGAATGACAAGTGAGGATCAAGCGCACCACCCCCCTCAGCGGTACCGCGAGACGCGGCAGGGCAGTCGCCATCGCCGCAGGACTCGTAGCGGTCGCCGCGCTCACCGTCCCCAGCGCACAGGCCAGCGCCACCTCCGACGGAACGTTCAGCGCCAACCAGCTCACCGCCGCGAGCGACGCCGTCCTCAGCGCCGACGTGGCCGGCACCGCCTGGACCGTCGACCCCGCGACCAAGAAGGTCGTGGTCACCGCCGACAGCACGGTCTCCGCCGCGCAGATCCAGCAGATCAAGGACTCCGCGGGAAGCAACGCGGGTGCCCTGCGGATCGAACGCACCTCCGGGAAGATCCGCAAGCTGATCTCCGGCGGTGACGCCGTGTACGGGCCCGGCTTCCGCTGCTCCCTGGGCTTCAACGTCCGCAGCGGCAGCACCTACTACTTCCTGACGGCCGGTCACTGCACGGAAGGCAGCCCGCCGTTCTACAGCAACTCGTCGAACTCGACGACCATCGGACCCACGGTCGGGACCAGCTTCCCGACCAACGACTACGGCCTGGTGCGCTACGACAACGCCTCGATCTCCCACGAGGGCACCGTGGGCAGCGTCGACATCACCAGCGCGGCCAATGCCACGGTCGGCATGTCCGTCACCCGCCGGGGCTCCACCACCGGCATCCACAGCGGCACCGTCTCGGCGCTCAACGCCACGGTCAACTACGGCAACGGCGACGTCGTGTACGGCATGATCAAGACCAACGTGTGCGCGGAGCCCGGCGACTCGGGCGGTCCGCTCTACTCCGGCTCCAAGGCGATCGGCCTCACCTCGGGAGGCAGCGGCAACTGCTCCTCGGGCGGCACGACGTTCTTCCAGCCGGTCACCGAAGCGCTCAGCGCGTACGGCGTCAGCGTCTACTGACGGCCGGGCGGCCGGTTCCGTACGCCGGGGCCGGCCGCCGCCTCGAAAGGTCAGGTCGAACACGCCGAGCCCCCGCCCGAATTCCGGGCGGGGGCTCCCGCTGACCCCGCGGCTTTTGAGAGGATGTGGCACAGGACGGTCGCGCAGGAACAACGGGGGCGGACGCTGTGCCTCCCGGAGGGATGCCCTCCGGGGACCCCCGGCTCAGACCCCAGGGGGATCCAGGTCCGTGAATCGCATCGGAGTGACCGGCCACCGCAGCATTCCGCAGGAGGTGCACGCCCACGTGCTGGCCGCGATGCGTGCCGCGCTCGGCGCGTTCGAGGGCTCGGTGGAGGCGCTGTCCAGCCTGGCGGTGGGGGCGGACCAGCTCTTCGCCGACCTCGCGCTCGCCCACGGCGCGGAACTGACCGCGGTCATCCCCAGCGGCGACTACGAGGCCTGCTTCGCGGACGGCGCCGAACTCGCCCGCTACCGCGACCTCAAGGCACGCGCCGTGCGGGAGGTCCGGCTGGACTACCCGCACTCCACCGACGAGGCCTACTACGCGGCGGGCGCCTACATCGCCGACCACTGCGACCGCCTGCTCGCCGTCTGGGACGGGCTGCCCGCCCGGGGCCTCGGCGGCACGGGAGACATCGTCACCTACGCCCGCCGGCTCGGCCGCCCGGTCACGGTGATCTGGCGCGACGGGGTCGTGCGTGCCTGATCCCGCCGGTGCGGCCGTCCGGGCACCGTCACATCTGGTGCCGGGCGAGCCAGTCGGTGTGCTGGGGCGAGACGATGCGCTCGGTCTCGAACACGGCCCGGGGCCACTGGCGCTCGTTCAGCGTGGTCTCCATCGCTATCTGCATCGACTCCAGGTCCTTCTCCACCAGGGAGTGCGCCGAGATCAGCGGGTGGTGGCGGCGCATCTCGGCCCAGGCCAGACAGGCCGCCGCCGCGGCGGAAAGCACCCCGGTCAGCGCGAAGGACTGGCCCACCGAGAACGCCCTGAACAGGGCGAGGGCCAGGGCGAGCGCCGTCAGCACGGCGATGGTGGTCGACCAGATCACGGTGGCCCGGCGGGACACCTCCTGGCGCCTGCGGTACCAGCTGCGTTGTTCGATCAGCCGGTCCCGCACATATGTCTCCTTACGGACGGTGAATGCCTTTTCCCGCAGGGCGTGCATGGAATCGGTGATGAGTCCGCCGGAATCGGCTGTCCGGTCCCGGGGATCCGACCAGCCCACCTTGCGGAGCTCCTGCAGCCCCTCTTCGAGGCGATTGGCGAACACCGCCTCCGGGTGCTGGGTGCCGGTGTCGAAAGGTGAGCCGTGCACCGAGTAACGCCAACACATCGATTTGATGAACTCTGCTGCGGAGCGATTGAGTTGCCAATGCGACTTTGCTTTCCGCCGCGAGGTGAGGTAGGTCGCGATCAGGACACCCAGGTACGCCAACGCCGCCGCGCAGTCGGTGAGTTGAAGGGTGCCGGCGACCTCGGCGTGCCAGGGCAGCGCGGCCGGCAGAGTGCCCCCCACCAGCAATATCAGCTGCCACCTGGTGGTGTTCACGGCCTCCCGCTGGCGCGCGACTGCAATGGCGTCCGTATGGTGAAAGAGTTCGGGCAGATCAGCGTTCCTGAAGACCATGCTCTGCAGCGGTCCGGGAATCGCCGTCATGTTTACTCCCGTCTGCGGTTATGTGGTCACCCTGATGGCGGAATCTCTAGTTCCGGTCGATCGCGCCGGCTCCCGTGCGACCCTCTGCTGCCAAGTGGCCGTCCTCAGTTGCCAACCGAGGCCATGAGAGTAAAGTCGTGCCGCCGGACACTGCAATGGTGCAGGTGCCAACGCTGGTTTCCTGTCCGGAACCATTCCATTGGAACGAACCCCCTCAAGGACGGCCGTGAAGACCTCTGAATCCTCCCTCTCCTTCGCCGTTGCGAAGAAGAGCCGTGTGCCGCTCACCGCGATCGACGCGCGTGGTGGCGAAGCTGCCAGGAAGCTCGGTCGGGTGCATGTCGCGTCCGCCGGTCGCCCCATCCAGGCAGCCACCTTCAACTCCTCCCTCTGAAATCCCTCCGACCCGCTGACACGGAGCACTCCTCCGGTACGGCCGGACCGCCGGACCACCCTTCCGGCCTGGCTAGACTGGCGGAATGACAGGACCCCTGGTCCCTTTCCGTGAAGTAGTCCTCAAGGTTCACAGCAGGTGCGACCTCGCCTGTGACCATTGCTATGTCTACGAACATGCCGATCAGAGCTGGCGAACCCGTCCGAAGACAATCTCTGATGAAGTCATTTTCCGGACTGCTCAGCGCCTGGCTGAGCATGCCAAGACACACGCACTGCCCTCCGTGTCAGTAATCCTGCACGGAGGGGAGCCTCTGCTCGCGGGCCCCGCACGCCTGCGGCGCATCTGCGAAGAGCTGACCTCCGCCTTCGACGGCATCGCCGCGCTCGATCTCCGGATCCACACCAACGGCCTGCAGCTCAGCCCGCGCTACCTGGACCTCTTCAGCGAGTACGGCGTCAAGGTCGGTATCTCCCTCGACGGCGACCGCGCGGCCAACGACCGGCACCGCCGTTTCGCCGACGGACGCAGCAGCCACCCCCTGGTGCTCAAGGCCGTCGAGCTGCTCCGGGAGGAGCGCTACCGCCATCTCAACCTCGGTCTCCTGTGCACCATCGACATCGAAAACGATCCGCGCGCGGTCCTCGACGCCCTCACCGAACTCGAACCGCCGCACATCGACTTCCTGCTTCCCCACGCCACCTGGGACGACCCGCCGCCGCGTCCGGACGGCTCGCCCACCGCCTACGCCGAGTGGCTCCTCGCGGTCTTCGACCGCTGGCAGGAGCTGGGGCGGCCGGTGCCGGTGCGGATCTTCTCCTCCGTCCTGTCCACGCTGAACGGCGGACCCAGCCTCACCGAGTCCCTGGGCCTGGCCCCCACGGATCTCGTCGTCGTCGAGACCGACGGCAGCCTGGAACAGGTCGACTCGCTCAAGAGCGCCTACGAAGGTGCGGCGGCCACGGGGTTCGACGTCTTCACGCACGCCTTCGACGAGGTCGCGGCGCATCCCGGGGTGCGGGCCCGGCAGCTGGGCCTGGAGGGCGTCAGCGAGACGTGCCGCCGTTGCCCCGTCGTACGTTCGTGCGGTGGAGGTCTGTACACCCACCGCTACAGCTCCGCCGGGCCGGACGAGGGCTTCGACAACCCGTCCGTGTACTGCCAGGATCTCGCCGCCCTGGTGCGCGGCATCGAGGCCCGTACACCGGCAGACTCGACGGCGCCCGCGGTGGCCGACCGGGGCGAACTGCTCGCGGCCCAGGAGGATCTGACCCGCACGCTGCTGGCCCGGCTCAACGGGGACCTGGACGGCCGGGGCGGCGAGGCATGGGACCGGGCGTGGGAGCTGGCGGCCGCTCTGGACGGCTCGGAGCAGGGCGCGGTCGGCCTGGACCACGTGCTCGCCCACCCCTACACCCGCACCTGGCTGCTCGACGCGCTGGACGCCCTGCACGAGGAACGGCCGGGAGCGGCCCGGGACGCGGCGGACGCCCTGCCGGCCCGCCTCGCGGCCGCCGTCGTGCGCGCGGGGTTCGACGGCTGGGTGCCGGTGCCCTACCGGGGCGGCGAGCTGGTCCTGCCCACCCTCGGCCGGCTCGCGCTCGGCGGCCCGGGGGAGCACGGCACGGTCCGGGTGCGCGCCACCGGGGACGGCTTCCTGGTCGGCAGGGACGACGGATCCGGTGAGCTGCGGATCGAGTGGCCCGCGCCGGCGGCCCCCGGCTGGCTTCCGGCGCGCGGGTACGCCCTGCCCGGGGGCGGGCCCGGTTTCGTGATCGACGACCTGGACCCGTACCGCGACTGCTTCGCCGTGCCCGCCTCGGCCACGCTCGACGGGCCCGCCGCCGACCGGCTGGCCGCCGCGCTCACCGAGGCCTGGGCGCTCATCGAGGAGCGGGCCCCCGCGTACGGGGCGCGGTCCGTCTCCGTGCCGCTGACGCTCACTCCGCTGACCGGCACGGAACCGGGCGGCCCCCATGTCGGGCGGCACGGGTACGGCGCGCTGGGCATCGCGGTGGACGAAGGGGTGGGGGCGCTCGCGCTCGCCCTGGTGCGCGGAGTGCGGCGGGCCGGGTTGCGCGCACTTGTGGACGTCACGGATCTTTACGCGGCGGACGGCTCCTGGGAACATCGAATGCCCTGGCGGGAAGAATCCGTTCCGTTTTCCCAACTGCTGGCCGGTACGTACGAACGGCTGGCGCTCGCGGCATTCGACCCCGGGTACCGGACCGGCGTAGCGCAGGCACTCGACACGCTGGAGGGAGCGGCCGAACTCACCGTCGGCGGGAAACGGCTGCTCGCTCTGATGCGAAAAGAATTCTGAATCCCGGATTCCGGTTCGGGGAGGTTCGGGGGAGATCATCCGTGGAGTCGGGACAACTGGGAGGAACGGGCGCAGACCGAATTCGAGCAAGAGTGTGATCGATAGTCCCTGGGCATAGATGACTGAAAAGTGGCGTTGAATGACCGAACGTCATGGGGGTGGAGCAAGGTCAGCTCCGGAATGATGAATTCGCTCGCATTCTTTTCACTCCTCGGGTGCGGGTGCTCACACAGGACGGGGGTCGTGTGCACGCGACTACGCAGCAGCGATCGGCGGACCATCGGCCGTACTTCTTCTTGAGCTACGCCCACACACCGGGGTACGGCGGTGGAACGGACCCCGATATGTGGGTCGAACGGCTTTTCCAGGATCTCTGCGGCCATGTGATGGCCATGACCGATCTGCCCGCCGGCGCGCCGGCCGGGTTCATCGACCGTGAGATACGTTCCGGCGAGGGCTGGTCCGAACGGCTCGGCGAGGTGCTCGCCACCTGCCGGGTCTTCGTCCCGCTGTTCTCGCCGCGCTACTTCGCCAGCGAGATGTGCGGCAAGGAGTGGTACGCCTTCGCCCAGCGAGCCATCCACTACCGGGCCCGCTCCAATCAGTCGGCCGAGGCGATCGTTCCGGCGCTCTGGGTGCCGGTACCGCCCAGCCAGCTTCCCGGGCCGGCCGAACGATTACAGTTCAACCACCGTGATTTCGGAGACCGTTACGTCAGCGACGGTCTGTACGGGCTGATCAAGCTCAGGCTGTTCGCCGAGGACTACGAGCGCGCCGTGTACGAGCTCGCCAAGCGCATCGTCAGCGTCGCCGACACGGTACGGATCGGCACCGGCCGGCCCGTCGACTACCGGCTCGCCCCCAGCGCCTTCGGCTCGACGGGCGGCGGCGCCGGCGGCCCCCGCCCGATGCAGGTCACCATCGCCGCCGCCACCCGCCACGACCTGCCCGAGGGACGCGACGCCGACTACTACGGCGACAACCCGCAGGACTGGAACCCCTACCACCCCGACGCCGCCCGCCCGCTGGCCTATGTGGCCGAGGACCTGGTGCGCTCCCTCAACTACCAGGCCACCGTCGCCTCCTTCGACGAGGAACCCAGCCACCACGGCGGCAAGCAGCCCCCGACCACACCGGAGATCCTGCTCGTCGACCGCTGGGCGCTCCAGGACGAGGACCGGTGCCGCAGGCTCGCCGCCTTCGACGCGGAGAACCGCCCCTGGGTGACGATGGTCGTCCCGTGGAACCGCGACGACCACCAGAGCAGGGCCGCCGAGGCGGAGCTGACCGCGAAGCTGGAGCGGACCATGCCGACCAAGATGCGCCAGGGCCGGGCCTACTGCCGCGCCGCGGCCAAGGGCGTACCGAGCATGGAGGCCTTCGGCCAGATCCTGCCCCAGGTGGTCGAGGTGGCCGCCCAGCAGTACCTGAGACACGCGGCCGTCTATCTGCCCGCCACCGGCGGCGGAGGACACAGCGAACGCACGCGGCTGATGGGACCCATGGCGCAGACCCAGTACATCCCCGAGACACATGACCCTGCGACGGACGCGGAGGACACGGATGACGGCCAGTCGTGACGGGCGCATCGTCACCTTCTACTCGTACAAGGGCGGCACCGGGCGCACCATGGCCCTGGCCAACACCGCCTGGATCCTCGCCGCCAACGGCAAGCGGGTACTGGCTGTCGACTGGGACCTGGAGGCACCTGGCCTCCACCGGTTCTTCCACCCGTTCCTCGACCCCTCGACCCTCGGCGCCACCACCGGTGTCATCGACCTGATCACCGAGTACGCCTGGGCCGCGACCAGCCCGGTGCCGCGCGCCGACGACTGGCACCGGGACTACGCCCGGATCCAGCCGCACGCGGTCTCGCTCACTCCCGAAGCGCTCGGGTGGCAGTTCCCGCAGGGCGGAACGCTCGACTTCGTCTCCGCCGGACGGCAGAACCGCGAGTACTCCGCGACCGTCTCCACCTTCGACTGGGACAACTTCTACGACCGCCTCGGCGGTGGGCACTTCTTCGACGCACTGCGCGACGACATGAAGGCCAACTACGACTACGTCCTCATCGACAGCCGCACCGGCCTCAGCGACATCGCGGACATCTGCACCGTCCACCTGCCCGACGCGCTCGTCGACTGCTTCACCCTCAGCGACCAGTCCATCGACGGCGCGGCCTCCGTCGCCCGGCAGATCTCCGAGCGGTACACCGGCCGCCCCATCTCCATCTTCCCCGTCCCGATGCGCATCGACGAGGGCGAGAAGGAGAAGGCGGACGCCGGCCGGGCCCTGGCCCGGCTGAAGTTCGACCGGCTGCCGCGCGACCTGTCCGGCGACGAACTCACCGCCTACTGGGGCGCGGTGGAGATCCCGTACCGCCCCTACTACGCCTACGAGGAGACCCTCGCGACCTTCGGGGACGAGGCGGGGCTCAGCAACTCCCTGCTCTCCGCCTTCGAACGGCTCACCTCGGTCATCACCGACCGGCAGGTCACCTCGATGCCCCCGGTCGGCGAGGAGGTGAGGCTGCGCATCCGCGACGCGTTCACCCGGCGCAGGCCGGCCCTGCCCGCCGACCTCTTCCTCTGCTACGTGGCGGAGAACCGGATGTGGGCCGACTGGATCGAGTCCGCGCTCACCCGGGCCGGCTTCCGGGTCGTGCCGCGCGACGTGTCCGCGGAGCGGGGCCCCCAGGAACCGTCGGCCGTCACCGCCGAGAACGCGGCCCGGACCGTGGTGCTGCTCTCCAGCGCCTATCTCAAGTCGAGCCGGGCGGTGGGGCTCTGGGACCGCGCCGTCGCCGAGGACCCGGGTGGCGGGCGCCGGCATCTGCTGCCCCTCAGGGTCGGTGACGTACGGCTGTCCGCGCCCTACATCGACCGCAACCCCGTCGACCTCTTCCGGCTCGACGAGGTGCACGCCACCGCGGCCCTCTTACGGGCTCTGGACCGGCCCGTGCAGATCACCGACGGGGTGTCGCCCGGACCGCGTTTCCCCGGCACGGTCCCCAGGATCTGGAACGCACCGCCGCGCAACCCCGGCTTCACCGGCCGCTCCATGGTCCTGGAGCGGATGCGCGACCAGCTCGGCGGCGGCATGGCCGTCGTGCTGCCGCAGCCGCAGACGCTGTACGGTCTCGGCGGTGTCGGCAAGACCCAGGTCGCCCTGGAGTACGTGCACCGGTTCATGGCCGACTATGACCTGGTCTGGTGGATATCGTCCGAGCAGACCGACGACGTGGTCGCCGGTCTGGCCGAACTAGCCGTCCGGCTCGGCGCCCAGGGCGGCGACGACATGGCGGCCGCCTCCCAGGAAGCGGTCGACCTGCTGCGGCGCGGGGTGCCCTCGGACCGCTGGCTGCTGGTGTTCGACAACGCCGACGACCCGGAGCGGCTGCGGCGCTACTTCCCGCAGGGCGGCTCCGGGCACATCCTGGTCACCTCCCGCAACCAGGCCTGGTCCCAGCACGGCGACGCACTGCCCGTCGACGTCTTCCTGCGCGAGGAGTCCATCGAACACCTCCAGCGCCGGGCGCCGGGGCTGAGCGACGAGGACGCCGCCCAGGTGGCCACCGCGGTGGGGGACCTGCCGCTGGCCGTCGAACAGGCCGCCGCCTGGATCGCGGAGACCGCCACCCCGATCGACACCTATCTGGAGCAGCTGGCCCAGCAGGCCCCGGAGGTCCTGGCGCTCAACCAGCCGGCCGGCTACCCCGAGCCGGTCGCCGCGACCTGGAACATCTCCATCCAGCGGCTCAAGGAGCGCTCGCCCGCCGCGGTGCGCCTCCTCCAGCTCTGCGCCTTCTTCGCCCCCGAGCCGATCTCGGGGAACCTGCTGTACAGCAAGGAGATGATCGAGGCGCTGAAGCCGTACGACGCCTCCCTCCAGGAGAAGCTGGTGCTGGGCCGGGTCATCCGGGAGATCGGCCGGTTCGCCCTCGCCAAGGTCGACCAGGTCTCCAACTCCATCCAGGTGCACCGTCTCGTCCAGGCCGTCATCCGGGCCCAGCTCACCGAGGAGGAGCAGCGGGACGCCCGGCACGCCGTCCACCGCATCCTGGCGGGCGCCCGGCCCGATGACGACGAGCCGATCGACAACCCGGCCAACTGGCCCCAGTTCTCGACCATATGGCCTCACCTGGGCCCGTCCGACGCGCGTAACTGCCAGGAGCCCGAGGCGCGCAGGCTCATGATCGACCGGGTCCGCTACCTCTGGAAGCGCGGTGACTTCAGGACGGCGACCACGCTCTGCGAGGAGCTGCGCGACATCTGGCGCGAGACGCTGGGGGAGCGGGACATCCAGTACCTGTACCTCTGTTTCCACCTGTCCAACATCTACCGCTCGCGCGGCCGCTACGTCGAAGCGCGGGAGCTCGACGAGATCACCCTGGCGACCCAGCGCGAGGTGCTGGGCCCGGAGCACCCGCACACCTACATGAGCACCAGCAGTCTGGCGACGGACCTCGGGACACTCGGGGAGTACACCCGGGCGATCGAGCTGGCCACCGAGGCGACCGACGGCTTCAACCAGATCTTCCACGACTCGCACCCCAGGGCCCTGGCCGCCGCCAACAACCTGGCGTTCACCCTGCGGTCCATCGGCCAGTACGCCAAGGCCCGCGAGATCGACCAGGACGTCTTCGACCGGCGCCGCGAGGTGCTCGGCGAGGAGCACCCCTACAGTCTCTCCTCGGCCATGAGCCTGGCCCGCGATCTGCGTGACGTGGGCCGGTACGAGGACTCGGTGGGCCTGCTCAGCCGTACGTACGACAGCTACAAGGCCACACTCGGCCGGTCCTTCCCCGGCACCCTCAGTGCGGCGAAGGCGCTGGCCGTGTCGCTGCGGCGGGCGGGGCGGCTGGAGGACGCGCGCCGGCTCACGGTGGCGACCAGGGCCAGGTACCGGGCCAAGTACACCTCCGCCAACCCGGAGTGGCTGGCCTGCGACCTCAACCTGGCGGCCGACCTGTACGCGGCGGGCGAGGCCATCGAGGCCAGGGACACCGCCCGGGACGTCGTCGACCAGTACATGAAGGTGCCGGGCGAGAAGCATCCGTACACCCTGGCCGCCCTGAACAACCTGGGCGTCTACCTGCTGGGGGCCGGTGCCGTCGAGGAGTCGGAGCAGGTGCTCACCCGGGTGGTCGCCTCGATGCGGGAGGTGTACGGGCGCGAGCACCCCAACACGCTGTTCAGCGTGATGAACCTGGCCAACACCACGGCGGACCGGGGCGATCTGGACCTCGTGCTGGAGACCGAGCGGCGGCTGGCCGGGCAGTTCCGGGTGGCTCTGGGGGCGCACCACCCGGAGACGCTGGCCATGCGGTCGAACATGGCGGTCACGCTCGACGCCATGGGACGCAAGGACGAAGCGCTGCAGGTCAGGGCCGAGACCGTGGAAGAGCTCTCCCTGCAGCTCGGGGACGAACACCCGCTCACCCGGATCGCCCGCGACGAGCGCCGGTTCCAGCGCGAACTGGAACCGCTCGCCGTGTGACGGAGCCCGCCGCACGAGGGTGCGTGCGGCATGAGGAAACGGAAACGGGGGCGTCCGGCCGTCGCCGGACGCCCCCGCCCCCGTTCACCTCACCGCTCGGCCGTGTCCAGCAGCCAGGTGAGGATCCGGGGGAGCGCGTGCAGCGCGTCGAAATGCGCTGCCGCCGGTTCCACCACGACGGTGGCGCCCGGGATGCGGCTCGCCAGCCAGCGGGTGTGCCCGACCGGTGAGAAGACGTCCTTCTCGCCGTGCCACAGCAGCACCGGTCCGGTGATGTCGGCCGGGTCGAACCCCCAGGGACGGCTGAACGCCAGCGCGTCGTCGATCCATCCGTACGCCGAAGTGCGCAGCCCCTCGCGGTAGTTGCGCAACAGCATGGTGCGTACGCCGACGTCGTTGACCACCATCCGGTCGGAGTCGGTCAGCTCCCGGCGCAGATCGTCGATGAGCCTGACCGGATCCCGTCTGATCACCGCGGACCGCGAGATGAACGACTCCGCGAGCCCGTCCGGATCGTCGGCCGCCGTGGTGTACGCCGCCACGTTGGAGGCGGCCATCCCGTCGAACCAGTCGAGTCCGGCGGCGTCCCAGGGAGCCAGCCCCACCAGGGCCGCGGTACGCGTGACCCGCTCGGGCATGAGCGCGGCGCAGGCCAGGGCGTGCGATGCCCCGCCGGACCGGCCCACGACCGCGAACCGTTCGAGTCCGATGTGGTCCGCGATGGCCCGGACGTCCTCCACCGCGTCGGCGACGCAGCGGCCCGGCTGCCGGTCGGAGTCGCCGTATCCCGGCCGGTCGTAGGTGATCAGCTGTGTCTTGCGCTGGTACAGCACCATGCCGCGCGGAGCCGGACCGAGCCTGCTGCCGGGCATCCCGTGCAGCAGAAAGACCGGTCTGCCGCGAGGATCCCCCAGACGCTCCACCACCAGTTGCCGTCCGTCGGTTGCGCGCACGCGACTGCGCACTCCGCGCCTCCTTGTGTCCGTGCGGGCACGACGTGCCCGACTTCCCCGTATTGATTCGATGATGGACCATCAAAGCGCTTATGGGGACTGCGCGTTGATTGAATACGGGGCGCTTCGAGGGGGCGCGCGGCCGAGAACCGGCCGGATGCGTCGAGAACCGGACGCGCGGAGGTGGATACCGGACAGTAGAGGGGTGACCGCCGGTAAGTGAACACGGTGAGACCGAAGGGGTGTTGTCGTGTGTGCGTCCTGAGGTCGGCCTTGTGTGCTATCTGCTCCGTCGGAATAGTGGGCGCCCCATCCTCCGTGTACGGGCGACCCCACATCACCCGTGCGCGGCCCCACAGGAGGTCGAAGTTGAAGCATCGACGCATATCCAGGAAGCGCGCAGTGCTGGCGGGTTCGGCGGTGGTCGCCCTGGTCGCAGCGGGCGCGACGTTCCAGAGTGCGAACGCCAATGAAGGAACGCCCGAGGTCACCGCGCGCACGCTGACGGCCGACGCGGCCGGGAAGCTGGCGACCGGACTGGGCAAGGATCTGGGCGGCGACGCGGCCGGCTCGTACTACGACGCCAAGTCGAAGAACCTCGTGATGAACGTGGTCGACAAGGCGGCCGCCGAGCAGGTCCAGCAGGCGGGCGGCCGGGCCAGAGTCGTACCGAACTCGCTCGCCGAACTGAAGTCGGCCCGGCAGACCCTGGCCGGCAAGGCCACGATCCCCGGCACCTCGTGGGCCGTCGACCCGGTCAGCAACAAGGTCGTCGTCACCGCCGACCGTACGGTCAAGGGCGCGGCCTGGCAGAAGCTCAGCTCGGTGGTCGAGTCACTGGGCGGCAAGGCCCAGCTCAAGAAGTCCGCCGGGGAGTTCAAGCCGCTCATCGCGGGCGGCGACGCGATCTGGGGCGACGGCGGGCGCTGCTCGCTCGGCTTCAACGTGGTCAAGGACGGCGAACCGTACTTCCTGACCGCCGGGCACTGCACCGAGGCGATCTCCAGCTGGTCGGACTCGCAGGGCGGCGGGGAGATCGGCACCAACGCGGCGTCGGAGTTCCCGGACAACGACTTCGGCCTGGTGAAGTACACCTCGGACACCGCGCACCCGAGCGAGGTCGACCTCTACAACGGCTCCACCCAGCCGATCACCAAGGCGGGCGAGGCGACCGTCGGGATGACGGTATCGCGCAGCGGTTCCACCACCCAGGTGCACGACGGCGAGGTGACGGGGCTGGACGCCACGGTCAACTACGGCAACGGCGACATCGTCAACGGGCTGATCCAGACGACGGTCTGCGCCGAGCCCGGTGACAGCGGCGGCTCGCTCTTCGCCGGTGACACGGCGATCGGCCTGACCTCGGGCGGCAGCGGTGACTGCTCCTCGGGCGGCGAGACGTTCTTCCAGCCGGTGCCGGAGGCGCTGGCGGCCACCGGGGCGCAGATCGGCTGACCCTCCGCAACGCAGTGGTGAACGGCCCCCGGCACCGCTGGGGGCCGTTCGCGCACGTCGGATCACGCGTGCCGTGCCGCCAGGCGTTCGAGCAGCGTCGCACGGTGACCGGTGTCGCAGGCCAGGCCGATCGCGGTCCAGGCCATGGCCAGCCCGCCGTCCAGGACCGCGAGGTCGGCGCCGGGACCGGTCCCGTACGCGGTGAAGTCGGGGTTGTGCATGATGGCGTCGCCGCAGTCGTACCCGATCATGGGGTGGATGGTCGGCACCAGGTGGGAGACGTTGCCCATGTCGGTCGAGCCCGCCCGCATCCCCGGCTGGTCCCGGATGGAGCGGCCGAGGTCGCGGGCGACGTCGCGGTAGATGTCCGCCATCGCCAGGTCCTGCCGCAGATCGGCGTAGTCGTTGCCGACCGTCTCCAGGCTCAGCTCGGCTCCGGTGGCCAGCGCGCCGGCCTCGAAGCAGGCCCGGACCCGGGCCTGGAGCACGGCCAGTTCCTCGATGGTCCCGGCCCGGCAGTCGTAGTCGGCGGTGGTGCGGCCCGGGATGATGTTGGGCGCCTCGCCTCCCGAGGTCACGATGCCGTGGACGATCCCGCCGGGTGCCATCTGCTGGCGGTAGGCGCTGATGGCGACCTGGGCGATCATCATCGCGTCGGCGGCGTTGACACCGCGGTGCGGCATGGCGGCGGCGTGTGCGGTGCGCCCGGTGTAGGCGACCTTCCAACTGCTGATGGCCAGGGATGCCATGCCCACGGCGTCCTGCGGCGCGGCGTGGACCATCATCGCGGCGGCGACGTCGTCGAAGAGCCCGGCGCGCAGCATGTCGGCCTTGCCGCCGCCGTACTCCTCGGCGGGTGTGCCGAGGAGCTTCACGGTCACACCGATCTCGTCCGCGAGGGGCGCGAGGGCCAGCGCGGCGGCGGTGGCGGCGGCGCCGTTGACGTTGTGGCCGCAGGCATGGCCGATGCCGGGCAGGGCGTCGTACTCGGCGCAGATGCCGATCACGAGCTCACCGGATCCGGCGGTCGCGGTGAACGCCGTCGGCAGGTCCGCGACCCCGCGGGTCACGTCGAAGCCGCCGCGCTCCAGCTCGTCGGCGATCTTGCGGGCGGACTCGTGCTCCTCGTAGGCGAGTTCGGGTTCGGCGTGCAGGCTGTGGCTCAGGTCCGTCATCCGGTCCCGGCAGGAGGACAGGGCGGTGCGGCTGCGCTCACGCAGAGCGGACGTGTTCATGCGGTTCTCCAGCAGGGAGCGGCGGACGGGGTGCGTGGGGCACGTACGGGTCAGTGCTTCGCGGGGGACCGGCGCAGGAAGAGGGCGATCACCGCGCCCAGCAGGGAGACGCCGACGCACACGCTCCAGCTGGTGGTGTACGCGCCGAGGCGCGGCAGCGGGCTGCCGGCGGGCGTGGCCTTCGCGGAGACGGCCAGCACCGCGGCCGCGCCCAGCGATCCGCCCACGTTGATCAGCAGTTCGTTGATTCCGGACCCCACCGATGTCTGGTCGTGGGGGACGAGTTCGACGGCGAGGGTGCGCGTCGACTGCTGGAGGAACCCGCAGCCCGCCCCGGAGACCAGCGTCGTCACGAGGAAGGGCCAGAGCGACTGGTGGGCGACGAGCGCCCCGGCGTAACCGGCGGCCATCAGGAGCGATCCCGCCAGCAGCGTGAACCGGTCGCCGAACCTGACCGCCACCGCCGGAGCCGTGAGCGAGCCGATCGCCAGCGCCCCCATGTACGGGAGCATCGCAAAGGCGGTGCGCAGCGGTGACAGCCCCAGGCCGTAGCCGAAGGACGACTCCGGGGTGCTCAGGAAGACGGGGTTCGCCACCTGCAGGCCGATCATGCAGAAGGAGAACGTGAGCGCGATCAGGGAGATCACGACGACGTCCCCGTGCGCGAAGAGCCGCACGTCGATCATGGGCTCGTCGGAGCGCAGCTCGATCCATGCGAACAGGGCCGTGAGCGCGACGCCGCCGGCCAGGCAGCCCAGTGTCGCGGCGGAGTTCCAGGCCCATCCCGGCGTGCCGCCCTTGCCGAGGCCCAGCATGATCGCGACCAGGCCCGCGGAGAGCACGATGCCGCCGAGCCAGTCCACCGATCCGCCGGGGCGGTGATCGCTCTCGGGCAGCAGCGGCCAGGTCACGATCAGCGCCACGCCCACGCCCACGGCCGGCACCCACAGGGCCGCGGTCGGCTGTGCCACGTACTGGGCGACGAGACCGCTGGCGAGCAGGCCGACCGCGAGACCGCCGACCAGGGCGGCGACCATGAGGCTGATGCCCCGCCTGCTCTCGCCGTCGCTGGTGCGGTTGCGCAGGATTCCGACGAGGAGGGGGAAGAAACCGGCGAAGGCACCCTGGAGCACCTGGCCTACCAGCAGCATCTTGAACGACGTGCTCATCCCGACGATCAGCGAACCGCTCAGCACGATGGCCAGGGTCCAGCGCAGGATGCGGCGGTGACCGTAGAGGTCGCCCATGCGGGAGAGCACCGGGGTGAAGGCGACGCTGGCCAGCAGATTGCAGATGCTGAGCCAGTTGAGGTCGGCCGCCGTCACGTGCAGGGTGCCCGTCAGCCGCTGGAGCAGCGGTGACAGGAACCCCTGCGTGATGCCGCTGGACAGCTCGACCAGGGCGACCGAGGCGATCACCGCCACCGGCGGTGTGGGGCGGAGCGCGGGAACCGGCGCGGACGGCGCGGTGGCGCGAGTATCAGTCATACGTGGTGACCCGTTCTGATGACCGGCGGAGCAGACGGAAGCGGCGGAATGCGCACTGCAATGTCGTCCACGACCCGATTTCGGGGCAACAAGGTGCCGGACACTCGGCTGATACGGGCATGGCACACTCGGGAACGGCGAAATCCGGCCACGGACGGAGGCGACATGGCGGATACGGCGGCCCCTCACAGGTCCCGGTACTCCTTCGACGACGTGGACCGCGCGATCCTGCGCGTCCTCGGCCGTGAGCCCCGCGCTGCCCTGTCCGACGTGGGCGAACGCGTCGGGGTGCACGAGCGCACGGTCGCCCGCCGCCTCGACCGGATGACCACCACGGGCCTCGTCCGGTTCACCGCCGCCCTGGTGCCGGAGTACCTGGGCGAGGGGATCACGGCCGAACTCGCCATCGGCTGCGCACCCGGCCACCTGGGCAGCCTCGCCGCGGCGCTGGCGAGGCGCCCCGACATCCGGTCCGTCGAGGTCGCGACCGGGGAACCGCAGGTCTTCGCGGAGATCCAGGCCCAGGACCAGGGCGGGCTGCTCGCGGCGGTCGACGAGGGGATCGGCGTCATCGACGGGGTGCGCGGGGTCCACACCTCCGTGGTCCTGGACCTGTTTCTCACGGCCAACGACTGGGCCCCGCACGATCCCGAACCCACCCCGGTACGGCGCGCGGTCAGCGAGGGCCACCCCTTGCCGTCCCCGCCCGTGCTCGACGCGCTGGACCGTACCCTCGTCGCCCTGCTGGAGCGGGACGCGCGCATGCCGCTGACCCGGCTGGCCCGCGAGCTGAGTGTCGGGGAGACCACGGCCCGCCGGCGGCTGGCCCGCCTGATGGCCTCCCACGCCCTGCACCTGCGCCTGCTCGCCGAGCCCGCGGTCCTCGGCTACCCGGTAGAGGCCCGTTTCCGGCTCGCCGTGCGGCCGGGGGCGGTCGGGGAGGCGGTGCGCAGCCTCGCGCGCGAGCCCTCGGTGCGGCACCTGGTGCGGACCACGGGGCGGGACAACATCCTCGGCTACACGAGCCATGCCTCCATGGCCCGGCTGAGGGCCTTCGAACCGGACGCCCTCGCCGGACTCCCCGGCCTCCTCTCGGCGGAGACGTCCCTGCTCCTGCACACGTACAAGCGGGCCGGAGCCACCGCGCGGATGTGAGGTCGCGACACGGTGAACGCGCGTGTCAGACGCAGCCAAACACGCTAGGGCCTGTCTTCAAACTGCCGTCTGCCGGGCGACGCCATGCACGCACTCCCGCCGCACCGGCCCCAGACCCCGGTACGTCCAGTACAGGGGCCCGGGGCCGGCACGCCAAGAGCACGCACCTGACGCCGCCCGGCCGCCCTTCGGGCGACGACGGCAGTTTGAAGACGGGCCCTAGGGCCGGGTGGGGTCGATGGCCAGCGGGAGGGTCGGGCCGGGCGGTGCCGAAATGCCCAGGTCCTGACGGCCGAAAGCAGGCCTTCCGGCAGGTCCGGCAGGCCTGCCGGAGGCGCCGTGCGCGAGGGCGGAGCCGCGGGGTGGTTCAGGCGGTCCGAGGGGCGCTGCCCGTGGCCGTCTTCGCGGGTGCGACACCGAAGATGTCCACCGCGTGGTAGTAGGTCCAGGCCGTGGCGTTGCACGAGGTCAGCTTGGCGCCGGAGTAGGCGGCGCAGACGCGTTTGAGGTCTGCGTAGAGGGCGGAGTCCAGGCGGGCCTTGTTCGCGGAGAACGTGCCGGCGGCCTTGTAGTTGCGGTAGCCGAAGTCGTGCCGGGCGCAGGCCGTTTGGAAGGGGAAGCCGAACGGATTGTCGGGCGAGGTGCTGCAGTAGTCCGTCGACCAGTCGAAGCCGTACGCGCCCCATGCGCCCTGGTTGCCGCGGGCGGCGTTCCAGGTGTTGTAACTGGAGGCGCTCGTCTGGGTCCAGGAGCTGAGGACCTGGGGCTTGTCCGCAGGGGCGGCGGAGGCCGAAACGGTGGGGAGCAGTGCGAGCGGGAGTGACAGGGCGGCCGTGGCGAGCAAGGTGGCGAAGCGGCGACGCATGAACAACCTCCGGCGGTGTAGGGGGAGTTGTTGCAGGGGTGCGCCTCGTGGGTCTCGTGAGGTAGCTACAGAATGCCGTCATGTACATGCCGACTACGTGGTTTTCGGCAATTGGGTCCCGGCCATTTCGAACGGGCCGGTCGGTGCCGGGCGCCTCCGTCTTGTGGATCTGCTGCGTTTTCACCTGAAGTCGCATGATCACGCGATAGCGTTGTCGTTCAACGGACATCCATCGAAGACGTCTGCCACTGAGTCACCGTGTCGAGACGTCAGCGAGGTTGTCCGTACCGGGCAACCCGGCCATGCGCTGAACTGCCTGGGGGGAACTCGTCATGACCGAAGCTACGACGGACGCGGCCGACGTGGACGGCAGCGATGCCGACCGGGAGGCGGTGGAGCGTGAGCGGGACGAGCTGAGGGAGTTCATCAAGGGCTTGAGCCCGCACGACATCAAGTCGGGCGGCTGGTTCACCAAGCTCAGCGCCCAGGCCCTGAATTCGTACACCTCCAGGGTCAACTGGCAGTACTTCCAGGAGCGGTACGAGGGCGTACCCGCGGACGCGATCGTCGATCAGCGGATCAAGATGGCGGCCCGGTACGCCGCACTGGAGGGCGGGCTCTCCGCCGGGGCCTACACGGCAGCCGTCGTCGCCACCCTCGGGACACTCGGGGGTGCCTCGTCCGCGACCGTGCCGGCCGCCGTCGCGACCATGATGGTGGATGTCGCGTTCATCACCCGGCTCCAGCTGCGCCTGGCCCACGACATCGCCGTCCTCTACCGGATACCGCTGGATCTGTCCGACCCCGATGACATGTGGAAGCTCATCCGCGTGGCCTTCACGATCAAGAGCGGGGAAGTGGTCAGGGAAGGCGTGGTCAAGGCGGTCCCGGTGATGCTGCGGCCGGTGATCAAGCGTTTCTACTCCGGAGCGGTGCTGAATGCCGCCAAGGGGTTCCCGTTCGTCGGGAAGTTCCTTCTGCAGCGCAACGTCATCAAGATCGGTATCCCCGTGGTCGGCGTTCCGCTCGCAGTGGTGCTGAACCGCTACACGACGCTGCTCGCGGGACGGCACGCGCAAGCCGTCTTCCGGAACGAGGCGCGGGTGATCGAACTTGCCGAGAGGCTGAGCAGGCGGAGCCGCCACCCGCAGCTGATGCTGTGGGTGGCGTGGCTCGTCATCAAGGCGGACGCCAGGACGACCGACGACGAGTCGCTCTTGATGCGGCACCTGGTGAGCCGGGTACGGGACCGGCACCAGGTGGTCGACGAAGAGCTCGCTCACCTTGTCGACGTCGACCCCGGCGAGGTGTGGCGACGCCTGGACGCCGAGCCGGGCGATCTCAGCGACCTCCTCGACGCGGCCGAGCGGGTGGCCGCTGTGGACGGTGCTGCCAACGCCCGTGAAAGAGCCGTCATCTCCGAGCTCCGGGATCGCTGCAGCCGGGTGTGAAGCCGTCCGGAAGGCCGGACCCCTGCGGCACCTCTGCGCAGGGGGCCGGCCTTCCGGACGGTGCGACCGGGAATTCCGGGCCCCAGCCGACTGCCGATCCGGGGCCTAACCGAGCGTCGACCCGCCCGCCGTCGACCCGCCCACCGTCCCGCCGCCCGCCGTCCCGGTGCGCGGGGCGCCGTCCGTCGCTGTTGCCGCCGGCTTCCTGCGCATCGCCATCAGCAGGGTGACGACCGTGCCGACCACCGCCCACGCGGACAGCACCAGCAGTGGTCCGGTCACCGCGTTGCCCCGGAAGTAGGCGATCGAGCGCGCCACCCAGGTGCCGGCCCCCGGTGGGAGCGCGGGGCCGATCGCGCGCCAGAAGTCCGGGAGCATCGGGAGCGGGAAGGCGCCGCCCGCGCTCGGGTTGCCCGCGATCACCACGAGCAGGACCGCCAGGCCGATGCCGACGATGCCGGTGAGGGCCTCCAGGGCGAGCGTGATCATGCCGACCGCGAAGACGGTCAGCGCGCCCAGGCCGGACAGCCCCCAGAAGGACCCGGGCAGGGCTCCGAGGATCGGGCCGATGATGATCGCGCCGCCGATTCCGCCCGCGATCGAGTAGAGCGCCATGACCCCGGTCCGGATCACCGCGCGCTGACGGTTGGCGGGGCGGGTGCCGGCGCTGATCGCGAGGATCGAGGCGCAGAGGTAGCCGCCCACGCACCAGCCCACGACCAGGTAGAAGGACGAGAGTCCGTCGAAGTCCTGGTCCGAGGCCGGGGCCACGTCCACGGAACGCACCGTGCGCCGCTGGGTGAGATCGACCTTCGTGATGATCGCCGTCAGTGAGCTGGCCAGGACGGTGCCGCCGCCGGAGGCGACCAGCACGGTGTCGGTGGTGCCCCTGGGGCTGACGATCAGGGCGCCGTCGATGTCGCGGTTCAGGATCTGCTTGCGGGCGGTGGCCGCGTCGGTGACCGTGCGGGGGTCCAGCGGGCCGCCGGGGAGGTCCTTCAGCTCGGTGAGGAGCCGGGCGGAGATCTGCTGGGGCGCGACGACCCCGAAGGGGACGTCCGTCGGCTTCGGCTTGTGCAGCGCTCCGACATAGGACGCGATGAACAGTAGTTGCAGCGCCAGTACGCCGATGACGAGCAGTGCGGCCCGTGGAGTGACGGCGTTCTTCACCTCATCAGCGAAAGTCATGCCCCCACCGTCCTGCGCGCCCGCTGTCCACGCAGTCGGGGCCGGGCCGAATGGCTGAGTGGTGGCTCACTTCTCGGATATCGCACGAACGTTCGAACGTGGTCTATGGTGGAGAGCGAGGGGGTGGAGAGTCACGGACAGGTCCAGGAGGTGCGGGTGTCAGGGTTCACGCATCTGCATACCGTTTCCGGGTTCTCCCTGCGGTACGGGGCCTCGCACCCGGAGCGGCTGGCGGAGCGCGCCGCCGAGCGGGGGATGGGCGCCCTCGCGCTGACCGACCGCGACACCCTCGCGGGCGCGGTCCGGTTCGCCAAGGCCTGTGAGCGGGCAGTCGTGCGGCCGATCTTCGGGGTGGAGCTGGCGGTGGCCCCCGCAGGGCGTGCGGAGGGCGATGGACGTGCGCACCGGCTGCGGACCCCGGCCCGCGGTGGTGCCTTTGTCGATGAATCCGCCCCCCGCGTCACCTTCCTCGCCCGCGACGGCGCCCGGGGCTGGGCCGAGCTGTGCCGCCTCGTCACCGCCGCCCACGCCGCCGTCCCCGACGGCGGCCGGCCCCTGCTCGACCGTTCCGCGCCGCCCGCCGAAGGGCTCACCGTGCTGCTCGGCCCCGCCTCCGAGGTGGGCCGGGCGCTCGCCGCCGGCCGCCCCGACCGGGCCGCCGCCCTGCTCGCCCCCTGGCGGGAGGTGTACGGCGACGACCTGCGGCTCGAAGCGGTCCACCACGGACGGGACGGCACCGGACCCGGTTCGCTGCGGCTCGCCGCCCGTACCGTCGGCTTCGCCGCCGAACAGGGGGTACGGGCCGTGCTGACCAACGCCGTCCGGTACGCCGACGCGGGGCAGGGCCCGGTCGCCGACGTGCTCGACTCGGCCCGCGGGCTCGTCCCCGTCGACCCGCGCCGCGCCCCGCTCGACAGCGGCGAGCGCTGGCTGAAGGACACCCGCGCGATGGCGGAGACCGCCGAGCGGATCGCCGCCGCCGCCGGGCTCGGCCCCGGCGCCGGGGCGGCGCTGCTCGCGGAGACCCGGCGCACCGCCGACTCCTGCACCGTCGACCCCGAGGGCGACCTCGGCCTCGGCTCCGTCCACTTCCCCGAACCGCACCTCGTCGGCGCCGGCCGCCGCACCGCCCAGCGGGTGCTGGCCTCCCGCGCCGCCGCCGGCATGGTGCTGCGCGGGTACGACCGCAGGCCCGGCTACTGGGACCGGATGCACCACGAGCTGGACATCATCGCCTACCACGGCTTCGCCTCGTACTTCCTGACCGTCGCCCAAGTGGTCGACGACATCCGGGAGATGAAGGTCCGGGTGGCCGCCCGCGGCTCCGGCGCCGGCTCCCTGGTCAACCACCTCCTCGGCATCGCCCACGCCGACCCGGTCGAGCACGGGCTGCTGATGGAGCGCTTCCTGTCCAAGCGCCGCCTCGTGCTGCCCGACATCGACATCGACGTCGAATCGGCCCGCCGCCTCGACGTCTACCGCGCGATCATCGGCCGCTTCGGCACCGAACGGGTCGCCACCGTCGCCATGCCCGAGACCTACCGGGTCCGCCACGCCATCCGGGACGTCGGTGCCGCGCTCTCCATGAACCCGGCCGAGACCGACCGGCTCGCCAAGGCCTTCCCGCACATCCGGGCCCGCGACGCCCGCGCGGCCATGGAGGAACTGCCCGAACTGCGTGAGGTGGCGCGGACGAAGGAGAGGTACGGAAGGCTGTGGGAGCTGGTGGAGGCGCTGGACGGGCTGCCGCGGGGTATCGCCATGCACCCGTGCGGGGTCCTGCTCTCGGACGCCTCACTGCTGCGCCGCACCCCCGTCATGCCCACCAGCGGCGAGAGCTTCCCGATGGCGCAGTTCGACAAGGAGGACGTGGAGGACCTGGGACTGCTCAAGCTCGACGTGCTGGGCGTACGGATGCAGTCGGCGATGGCGCACGCGGTCACCGAGGTGAAGCGGGCCTCCGGCCAGGAGATCGACCTGGACGCCGTGGAGCCGGGTGACCCGGAGACGTACCGGCTGATCAGGACCGCCGAGACGCTGGGCTGCTTCCAGATCGAGTCGCCCGGCCAGCGCGATCTGATCGGCAGGCTCCAGCCGGACGGCTTCCACGACCTGGTCGTCGACATATCGCTGTTCCGGCCCGGACCGGTCGCCGCCGACATGGTGCGGCCGTTCATCGAGGCCCGGCACGGCCGGGCGCCCGTCCGCTACCCGCACCCCGATCTGGAGGGTCCGCTGCGCGAGACCTACGGAGTGGTGGTCTTCCACGAGCAGATCATCGAGATGGTCGACATCATGACCGGCTGCGGCCGGGACGAGGCCGACCGGGTCAGGCGCGGGCTCTCCGACCCCGAGTCGCAGGGCCGGATCAGGATCTGGTTCGCCCGGCACGCGGCGGCGCGCCAGTACGGCGCCGAAGTGATCGCCCGCGCCTGGGAGATCATCGAGGCGTTCGGCAGCTACGGCTTCTGCAAGGCGCACGCGGTCGCCTTCGCGGTGCCGACCTACCAGTCGGCCTGGCTGAAGGCGCACCACCCGGCGGCCTTCTACGCCGGGCTGCTCACCCACGACCCCGGGATGTACCCGAAGCGGCTGCTGCTCGCGGACGCGCGGCGGCGCGGGGTGCCGGTGCTGCCGCTGGACGTGAACCGGTCGGCGGCCGCCCATCGAATCGAACTGGTGTCCGGTAGCGGAGGGGGCGGGGAATCCTGGGGGCTGCGGCTGGCGCTCTCCGACGTCCACGGGATCAGTGCGGCCGAGGTCGCCCGGATCGAGGACGGGCAGCCCTACACCTCGCTGCTGGACTTCTGGCAGCGGGCCCGTCCGGGCAAGCCGGCCGCCGAACGGCTGGCCCAGGTGGGCGCGTTGGACGCGTTCGGCGCCAACCGCCGTGATCTGCTGCTGCATCTGTCCGAGCTCCACCGCGCCCAGCGGGGCGCGGGTTCCGGCGGCTCGGGCGCGCAGCTCCCGCTCGGCGGCGGACACCGTACCGGCTCCATCGGCCTGCCCGACCTCAACGAGGCGGAGCGGCTCAGCGCCGAGCTCGGCGTGCTGAGCATGGATGTCTCACGCCATCTGATGAGCGATCACCACGCCTTCCTGGCCGAGCTCGGAGCGGTATCCGCCAAGCGGCTGCGTGAGGCACGGCACGGGGAGACCGTGCTGGTCGCGGGCGCCAAGGCGGCCACCCAGACCCCGCCGGTCCGCTCCGGGCGGCGGGTCGTCTTCACGACGCTGGACGACGGTACGGGCCTGGTCGACCTGGCGTTCTTCGACGACAGCCACGCCGACTGCGCGTACACCGTCTTCCACTCCTGGCTGCTGCTGGTGCGCGGAGTGGTGCAGCGGCGCGGGCCGCGCAGCCTGAGCGTGGTGGGCGCCGCCGCCTGGAATCTGGCCGAGCTGGCCGAACTGCGGCGTACCGGCGGGCTCGACGCGGTCGCGGCCAGGCTGGCGCGGGAGCCCGAGCCCGAGGATGCCCCCGCGCCGGACGAGTCCCCGGCCGACGGGGACGACGGCCGCCGCATCCGGATGCCGACCGGTTATGAGATGAACCCCTGGGCGGACCTCCAGCCGCCCGGCGAGGGCACGCCCACCGGAAGGAAACTGTGGCACCAGAGCCCGGGGAGCGCGGGATGAACGAGCGGCCGGGGACGGACGAGCGGCCGGAGGCGGAGGAGCGGCCCGGGGTGGGCGAGCGGCCCGGGATCCTCTGTCTGCGGTTCCGGCGGGTCGGCGGCGGGCCCTTGGACGGGGGCGGTTACGCGGGACTGCTGGACCTGCTCGGTTCGTTCACCCCGCTCGTGGAGGCGGCGCCGCCCGATGGGGCGCTCGCCGATGTGCGGGGCGCGCTGCGCTACTTCGGCCGGGACGCGGCCGGGCTGGCCGCGGTCGTCCGGGTCCGCGCGCTGGCCCTGCACGGCGTGGACTGCGCGATCGGGGCCGCCGAGAACCCGATGCTGGCGCGGATGGCGGCGCGGCGGGCGGCGCCCGGGACGACCTTCGTGGTGCCCGTCGGCGGGGCCGCCGCCTTCCTCGCGGACCGGCCGGCCGCCGCGCTGGACGGCGTCGGGGCGGCGACGGTCCGCACCCTGTGCGGGTACGGGCTCGACTCCGTCGGCCGGATCGCGGCCGCCCCGCTCGGCACCCTCCAGCGGATCACCGGGGTGCGGACCGGGCGCGAGCTGTGGGAGCGGGCCCGGGGCATCGACCGTACGGCGGTGGTACCGAACGCCGCCGCCCGGTCGGTCGCCGCCGAACGCACCTTCCCGCGCGACGAGCTGGGCCGGGAGCGGCAGCGGCGCGCGCTCATGTCGCTCACCGAGGAGCTGGGGGCGAGGATGCGCGGTGAGGGACAGGTGTGCCGCTCGCTCGCGGTCTCCGTGCGCTATGCCGACCGGACCGGCTACTCGACGCTGACCCGCAGCCGTACGCTCCGCGAGCCCACCGCGCACTCCGCGGAGCTCACCGCGCTCGCCTACCGCATCCACGACTCGTTCGCCCTGCAGCGCGCCCGGGTGCGGGGGATCGCCCTGCGCGCCGAGGGGCTCGGGGACGCGGGGCGGGCCGCGCACCAGCTGACCTTCGATCCGGTGGACGAGCGGGCCCGGCGGATCGAGGCGGTGGCGGACCGGCTGCGGGCCAGGTTCGGGCCGCAGGCCGTGATGCCGGGGCGGCTCGCAGCCTGAACCACCGGGCGGGGGCTGTCCGGAAGTCGCGGTTACCGCCGGTCAGTTTTTACCGACGCGTAACTTCCCAGGAAACCCTACTCGTGCGTAAGTTGGCATGAGCACGCAGAACATGAGTGCGCAGAACATCGTCATCACTTGTGGTCCGGACCGCAGGGTGCACAGACATCGCAACTCCCTTGAGCCGCAAGGAGAACCCACGATGCTGCCCTGGACCCGTGCGCCGCGCACCCCACGAGCGCGCAGAACCCTCGCCGCACTGCTCCTCGCAGTCGCCGCGGTCGCCACCCCCACCGCCACCGCCGCTGCCGCCACCCCCACCGCCGTCACGGCCACCTCACATGGCTGGAACGACTACTCCTGCAAACCCTCCGCAGCCCACCCCCGGCCCGTCGTCCTGGTCCACGGAACCTTCGGGAACTCGGTCGACAACTGGCTGGTCCTCGCCCCCTACCTGGTGAACCGGGGCTACTGCGTCTACTCGCTCGACTACGGGCAGCTCCCGGGTGTGCCGCTCTTCAACGGCCTGGGCCCCGTCGACAAGTCGGCCGGGCAGCTCGCCACGTTCGTCGACAAGGTGCTCGCCTCCACCGGGGCGCCCAAGGCGGACATCGTCGGTCACTCCCAGGGCGGCATGATGCCGAACTACTACCTGAAGTTCCTGGGCGGGGCGGCCAAGGTGAACGCCATGATCGGGCTCGCGCCCGACAACCACGGCACCACCCTCCTCGGCCTGACCAAGCTCCTGCCGTACTTCCCCGGCGCGGGTGACCTGCTCAACGAACACACGCCCGGACTCGCGGACCAGGTGGCCGGATCGCCCTTCGTGACCAAGCTCAACTCCCTGCCCGACACCGTGCCGGGCGTGCACTACACCGTCATCGCGACCAAGTACGACGAGGTCGTGACCCCGTACCGGACACAGTTCCTGGACGGACCCGACGTGCACAACGTCCTGCTCCAGGACCTGTGCCCGGTCGACCTGTCCGAGCACGTGGCGATCGGGACCGTGGACCGGGTCGCCTACCACGAGGTGGCCAACGCCCTCGACCCGGCGCACGCCACCAGGACCAACTGCGCCTCGGCCGTCGGATAGGGCGCTCCGTCCCTTCCCCGGGGCCGGGCTTCCCGGGGAATCCGCCACTGTCGGCGGTGGATGGCACGATCGGAGCATGACGACGATCGACTGGGACTCCGCCGCCGATTCCTTCGACGAGGAGCCGGACCACGGACTGCTCGACCCCGTGGTCCGGCACGCGTGGGCGCAGCGGCTGGAGAGCTGGCTGCCCCGGGAGCGTTCCGAAGTCCTCGACCTCGGATGCGGCACCGGAAGCCTGGCCCTGCTCGTCACCGGGCAGGGCCACCGGGTCACCGCCGTGGACCGCTCGCCGCGCATGGCGGAGCAGGCGCGCGCCAAGCTGGCGGGTACGGGCACCGAGGTGCTCACCGGGGACGCCGCCGCACCGCCCGTCGGCAAGCAGCGGTTCGACGTGATCCTGGCCCGGCACGTGGTGTGGCTGCTGCCCGACCCGGCGGCGGCCCTGCGGCACTGGTTCGGCCTGCTGCGGCCCGGCGGCCGACTGGTGCTGATCGAGGGCGTGTGGAACGGGGTCGGGCTGTCCGCCCGGCAGCTCACCGCGCTGCTCGCCCCGTTCACCGAACGCATCCACCACGAACGGCTCTCCGGCGACCGCGACCTCTGGGGCAAGGACGTCGACGACGAGCGCTACGCCCTGGTGGCCCGCGCCGAACCGCCGCGCCGGCACACCGAGGTGGTGGACGTGCACCTGATCCTGCGGCGCGGCTCCGAGGTGCTGCTCGCCCGCCGCGCCGGTACGGGGTACGCGGACGGGCTGCTGCACGCCCCGTCCGGGCATCTGGAGGACGGCGAGGACGTCCGCGAGGGCATGATTCGCGAGGCGGCCGAGGAGACCGGGATCGCCCTGGAGCCGGAGGAGTTGCGGGTGGCCCTCGTCATGCAGCACCGGGGGCCCGGCGGCAGCCCCAGGACCGGCTGGTTCTTCGAGGCGGAGTACGACCCGGCCAGGCCCCCGTACAACCGCGAACCGGACAAGTGCTCGGAGCTGGCCTGGTTCCCGCTGGACGCCCTTCCGGACGACATGGTGGCGTACTGCCGGGCCGGGCTCGACGGCTACCGGGCGGGGGAACGCTTCATGGTCCACTGGCACGAGGACGGCGACACCGTCGCCCACGAACCGCGCGGCCCCCGTCGCGCGGTCCCGCTGCCGGCCGGCGGGGACCGCGCCGGCCGGGTCCACCACATCGAGCTGTGGGTGCCCGACCTGGCGGCGGCCGAGGCGGGTTGGGGCTGGCTGCTCGGCGAGCTGGGCCATGTCCCCTACCAGCGGTGGGCGCACGGGCGCAGCTGGCGCCGGGGCGAGGGCTACGTGGTCGTCGAGCAGTCGCCCGACCTGCTCCCCGGGGCCCACGAGCGGCGCCGTCCGGGCCTCAACCACCTGGCGTTCCACGTGGCGGACCGGGAGACCCTCGACGCGCTGGTGGCCCGCGCCCCCGAGCACGGCTGGCGGCTGCTCTTCCCGGACCGTCATCCGCATGCGGGCGGCGACGGGCACGTGGCCGCGTATCTGGAGGACGCGGCGGGGTACGAGGTCGAGCTGGTGGCCGGCTGAGGGCCCCCGCACCGGCGGGCCGGGCGGCGCGGGGTCTCAGACCAGCAGGCCGGCGAGACCCTCCGGTGTACGGGCGAGGCGTTCCAGCTCGTCCAGCGCCGCGACGGCGGCCCGCGCCGCCCCGGGATCGCGTCCGGCCAGCCCGCTCTGCTCGAACTCGTCCTCGTCCAGCCGCAGTACGCCGGAGCGGTCCGCCGGCACCCACAGATCGAGATCCAGGTCCTCGACGAGCAGCTCACCGTCGCGCAGCACGGCCGGGCGGGTCACGTCGCAGTACCAGCCCTTGAGTTCACCCGCGCCGCTGCGGACCTCCTTCACCGCGAACCAGGCGTCGCGCCAGTAGTGCTCGGTGAAGACGTCACCCGGCTCGAAGCGTACGAAGCCGAAGTCGCGGACCCCGGGGGCGGCCCAGGGCGCCCGCACCGTCACCCGGGTGCCGTCGTCGGCGACCAGGGCGGCGGGATACTCGATCTTGGTCTTTCCCGCCTTGACCAGGACGACCGTCAGCCCGGAGTCCGGCCCGGGATCCGGTGCGACATCCGGTCCTGCGTCAGCCGAGCTTGCGGACATGGCGTACCTCCGAGGCGCAGATCTCGTAGCCGAACCAGCGGTTGATCGCCAGCATCGGACCGTTCTCGGCGTCGTTGCCGGTGTATGCGTCGGTGTACCCGGCAGCGCGTGCCCGGTGCAGCGAGTCGTTCTTGGCGAGCTTCGCCAGCCCGCGGCCGCGGTACGCCCGCCGGGTGCCCGTCATCCCCGACCAGTAACGCCCCGAGCCGTCGCACTCCGCCACGCTGAACGCGGCGACCTCGCCGTCGACCACCACGACCGAGGTGAGGCGGCGGTCGAGCGAGGGATCGCCCCAGGTCTCGGTGAGCCACTTCTCGTAGTCCGACAGCTGGGCCGGGGTGTCGCTCGGCTCGTCCGCCGTCGTCTCGGCATCCGCCTCGAAGAGCGGTCGCGGGTCGTCCTCGAAATCGGCGGCGGTCCGCAGCTCGACACCGGGCGGGAGCTCCTGACGGGGCGGCAGCGTGCCGCCGGCCAGATCCAGGTGCATGAAGTGCGCCGGCCGGCTGGGCGCGTAGCCGTGCCGCTCCGCGAAGGCCCGGTCGCGCGGGGTGTCCAGCACCCAGGCGTAGACCTCGCTCGCACCGGCCGGAGCCAGATATTCCTCGGCCGTGCGCAGCAGCAGGGAGCCCGCACCCCGGCCGGTCCGCTCCGGATGGACGTGCGGATTACAGAACGCCTGGCCGGGCCTGGGGCTCTCATGGGCGAGACCGGCCTCGGCGGTTGCGATGATCTCGCCGTCCTCCTCCGCGACCAGCAGGCGGGACCGCTTGTCGGGATGGGCGTTCGCCAGGCCGAAGACGACCGCTTCCGGGGTGGTCACCATGAACGGGAGCGCGGCGCGCCGCACCCGCACCCAGTCCTCGGCGTCGGAGGTGCGGAAGTCGCGAACGATGACAGTCATGCGCCGGACCGTACCCGGAGGCACCGCCGGTCCGCCCGTGATTTTTTTCCGGCGCCCCCGGCCGCGGCGGGGGCCGTCCCGGGACGCGTCGGCGGGGCGGGCGCCTGTGGTTTCGGGGGGTGGGGGGAGAATCGGGCTGTGACTCTGAAGATCTCCGTTGACCCGGATTCCGGCGCCGCCCCGTACGAGCAGCTGCGCACCCAGATCTCCGAACTGGCGCGCTCCGGCGCCCTGCCGGTGGGCTACCGGCTTCCGACCGTACGCGGCCTGGCCGAGGAGCTGGGCCTCGCCGCCAACACGGTCGCCAAGGCGTACCGGGCGCTGGAGGCGGACGGGGTGATCGAGACCCGTGGGCGCAACGGGACCCTCATCGCCGCCGCGGGCGACGCGGCCGAGCGCAACGCCGCCTCGGCCGCGCGGGAGTACGCGGAGCAGGCCCGGCGGCTGGGGCTGTCCCGTGCGCGGGCGCTCGCGCTCGCACAGGACGCGGTGCGGGCGGTGTACGCGGGGTGAGGTGAGGGCGGCACGCGCCGGGGGCCGGTTCGGGCCGGACTGGGCCGCACGGGCCGGTCCGGGACGTGCGGGCTGTGTGCGGCCGGGCCCGCGCGGGCCCGGCCCGGTGCTCAGAGGTACAGGCCCGCGTCCGCCCCCGAGTCCTGCTTCGGGACCGAGGCGGGGCCCTTGCCGCGGCGCAGCGCGTACAGCTCCGCCAGGGTCACGCCGCCGGGGGACCCGTCGCGGGCCAGGCCCTCGTCGCTGCCCAGCCAGGCGACCGACTCCTTGCGGGTCAGCGGGCCCACCTCGATCCGGGCCAGGCAGCGGCCCGGCCGCACGACCGCCGGGTGCAGGCGTTCCAGGTCCTCGTTGGTGGTGATCCCGACAAGGACGTTGCGGCCCTGGCCCAGCAGCCCGTCCGTGAGGTTCAGCAGCCGGGAGAGCGCCTGGCCTGCCGTGTGCTTGGCCTCGCCGCGGATCAGCTCGTCACAGTCCTCAAGGAGCAGCAGCCGCCAGCGGCCCTCCGCCGTGCCGTCGTCCTCGCCGATCGCGATGTCCATCAGATAGCCGACGTCGTTGAAGAGGTGTTCGGGATCGAGTACGCAGTCGACCTGGCACCAGTCCTGCCAGGACCGTGCAAGGGTGCGCAGCGCGGAGGTCTTGCCGGTGCCGGGCGGACCGTGCAGCAGGAGCAGCCGGCCCGCGATGTCCTGCGGGGTGACCTTCATCAGCCCGTCCATGGCATCGGCCACCGGTGCGGTGTAGTTGGTGCGGACCTCGCCCCAGGCGCCGGCCGTGATCTGCCGGGTGGTGCGGCTCGGGCCGCGGCGCGGCGACATGTGCCAGAAGCCCATCGTCACGCTGTCGGGCTGCGGTTCGGGTTCGTCCTGGGCACCGTCGGTGGCCTCGTCGAGCACCTTGCGGGCCAGTTCGGGGCTGGTCGCGGTGACGGTGACGTCGGCGCCCCGGTTCCACCGCGAGACGAGCAGCGTCCAGCCCTCGCCCTCCGCGAGCATGGCGCTGCGGGAGTCGTCCCGGGCGGCGCGCAGCACCGTGGCTGAGGCGGGCAGCAGTGTCGCCCCGCTCCGGACCCGGTCGAGCGAGGTGGCGTGCGAGTACGACTGCTCGCCCGTCGCGAACCGGCCGAGGAACAGGGCGTCGACGACATCGGACGGGGAGTCGCTGTCGTCGACGGTGAGCCGGATCGGCAGCGCTGACTCGGGGGTGGCAGACATGGCGCCCATGATCCGGCACCCGGACACCCGGTGCACCCAGGTTTCGCTCCTTGCGCGGCTCGGGCGGCGGCGCCCGCCGCTCCGCGCGCTCCCCCGGAGCGCCGGAGTGACGCGCCCTCAGGGGACCGGCGCCAAAAGCTCATCCGATGGACTTGGCATGCACACTTCCGGAATGGCTGTCCCTGCTGCTACCACGTAGGTGGCAGAGATCCTGCTGGTCGGTCCAAGGGAGGTTCCATGAAAATGTCCAGACTCGTGGCGTTCTCGTCCTCGCTCCTGCTCGGTGCCGTCATCGCCCTGACCGGGGCGGCCACCGCGAACGCCGCTCCGTCCGTCCAGGCCGTCGACTACGTCGCCCTCGGCGACTCGTACTCCTCGGGTGTCGGCTCCGGCAGCTACATCGGCTCCAGCGGTGACTGCAAGCGCAGCACCCTCGCGTACCCCTCGCTCTGGGCGGCCGCCAACTCGCCCGCCTCGTTCGCCTTCACCGCTTGTTCGGGGGCGCGCACCGGCGATGTGACGGCCGGCCAGCTCGGCCCGCTCAACGCCTCGACCGACCTCGTCTCCCTCTCCATCGGCGGCAACGACGCCGGGTTCTCCGACGTCATGACGACCTGTGTCCTCCAGTCGGAGGCCACCTGCCTCAACCGGATCGCCACCGCCCGCGGTTACGTGGACTCCACGCTGCCCGGCAAGCTCGACACGGTGTACAACGCCATCAGTGCCAAGGCCCCGTCCGCTCATGTCGTGGTCCTCGGCTACCCGCGCTTCTACAAGATCGGCGGCAGCTGTGTCGTCGGGCTCAGCGACAAGGTGCGCGCCGCCATCAACGGCGCGTCCGACTACCTGAACGCGGCCACCGCCAAGCGTGCGGCCGACCACGGCTTCACCTTCGGTGACGTCACGGGGAAGTTCACCGGGCACGAGATCTGCTCGGGGAGTGCCTGGTTGCACAGCCTCAACTGGCTCGACATCGGTGAGTCCTACCACCCCTTCGCCGCAGGGCAGTCCGGTGGCTATCTTCCGGTCCTGGACTCGGTGGCCTGAGTCGGCGCCGGAACCCTTCCGCAGGGAGGGGGTCCCGCAGGCCGGGGCCCTCTTCCGGGTACCTTCCGCAGACCGGGCCGGCGGTGTCCGGTCCTCGACGGTCTGCCCAACTTGCCCTGGAATCGGGCAAATCCGGAGTACCGTCGTCAACCTCCGTATGTGTGTGCTCAATCCTGTGCCCGGGATACACGAGTGTCGCCGCGGGGGGATAGGGTTAACCTGCCCGGGTCGGGTGCCCTCGTACGGGTGGGGAGTGACATGGAACAGATAACGGTGCGCAGCAGGCCGCGAGTGCCTGCTATTACCTGCGGGAGCGGTGCGACGAGTTCGCGCCTCGACCGCCATCTCGCGGTGCTGGGCGGCCCTGTCGTCCCGCAGCGCGATTCCGCGGAGGCGACGTTGCTGATGCGCGAGCTGACCTCGCGCGACGCCGCGCACACACGGCGGAGCAAGAGTGCGCGGGTCTCGCTCTTCGCGCCTCTGCGACGACTGCGACGCTCGCTCTTCGGCAGCCGCCGCTGATCCGACGGCCCCGGTCCAGGTATCGCGCTGCTGCCCGCTCTTCCGTCATCCCCGGAGTCGGCAGTGGCGCGTCGCCATGTCCGCACGGGGGTTCGGTGCCGCCGTGGGCGCGTGCCGGACGGCGGTCGAGCGGGTATCCAGGTAATTCGGCGCCGAAATACTTCTAGACTGACGGCATGCCCGAGAAGCGAGCCGCGCGTCTGAGCCCCGACGAGCGAAGGGCGCAGCTGGTATCGATTGGCGTGGACATGCTCGCCGATTGCTCGCTGGACGAACTCTCCACCGATGACGTGGCGCGCCGCGCCGGTATCTCCCGGGGGCTGCTCTTCCACTACTTCGACTCCAAGCGCGACTTCTACCGCTGTGTGGTGCGCCGGGAGTGCGACGACTTCGCCGCGGCCACGGAGCCGGACCCCTCGCTGGAGCCCGTCCCCTGGCTGCGGTCGTTCATCGCCGGATTCGCGGCGTACGTCACCGAGCACCGCAGGGTCTACCTCGCCCTGGTGCGCGGCGCCGCCGGCAGTCATCCCGCGGTGGAGGACATCGTCGAGTCCACCCGCGCCACCCTGGCCCGGCGGGTGGAGGAGGGGCAGCGGCGGCTCGGGATGCCGGATTCGCCCCGGCTGCCCGTCGCCGCACGGGCCTGGATGGCCTTCGCCGAGGAGGCGGTCACCAGCTGGCCGCTCGACGAGCCGGACGCCCTCGTGGAGCTCGGCGCCTTTCTGGAGTCGAGCTTCATCTCACTGCTGGGTGCACTGGACCGCCCGGCCGCACTGCCCGACGGCCCCTGACGCTCCCGCGCCCGTCACTCGCCGCGCGCGTACCGGCGTACGGACAGCGGTACGGCGACCGCGAGCAGCACCGCCGACCAAAGGAGCGACCCGGCGACCGGGTGCGCGACCGGCCAGGCGGAGTCCGCGGCCGGCGCGGTGTTCCCGGCGAGGTCGCGGACGGCCGAGGCGACGGCGCTGATCGGGTTCCACTCGGCGAGCACCCGCAGCCAGTCGGGCAGGTTGCCGGTGGGGATGTAGGCGCTGGAGAGCAGCGGCAGGACGAAGGTGGCGGAGCCGAGCTGGCCGGCCGCCTCCTCGTTGCGGATCAGCAGTCCGAGCCAGCAGCCCACCCATGCGGTGGCGAACCGGAACAGCATCAGCAGCCCGAACGCGCCCACCGCGGCCGCCGGGCCGCCCTCGATCCGCCAGCCCACCGCGAGCCCGGCCAGAACCAGCGGGATCATGCCGACGGCCGTGGTCAGCAGATCGGCCGAGGTCTGCCCGAACGGCACGGCGGAACGGCTCATCGGCAGCGTCCGGAACCGGTCCATCACGCCCCGGTGGCAGTCCTGGGCGGACTGGAACATCCCGGTCATGATGCCGTTCGCGGCGGTCGCCGCCAGCAGCCCCGGCACCAGGAAGGAGCGGTACTCCTGGCCCGGCACGGCCAGGGCGCTGCCGAAGACGTACCCGAAGAACAGCAGCATCGTGATCGGCATGGTCTGGGTCAGGATCAGTACGCCCGGGGCCGCCTTGATCCGCTGCAGGTGGCGGCCCAGGACGGCCAGCCCGTCCGTGACCGGTGCGCTCGCGCCGCTCCCGGCGCCTGTGGTGGGCCGCTCCGCCACGAGTGCGTTGCCGCTCATGCCGCCATCTCCTTCGTCGGTGGGGCCGCCCGGCCGCTGTCGCGGCCGGTCAGCCGGAGGAAGACCTCGTCGAGGGTGGGCGGCCGCAGGCTCGCGTCGATCACCGCGGCGCCCGCCGCGTCCAGCTCGCGCACGATCCGGGGGAGCGTGAGCGTGGGGTCGGTGGCGACGACGCCCACCGTGCGGCGCTCGTGGTCCAGGACCGGTTCGCAGCCCGTCAGCCGGTCCAGTACGGCGGCGGCCGGCAGGAGCGCCGACGCATGGCCGACGGCCACCTCGGCGTAGCTGCCGATCTGTGCCTTCAGTTCGGCGGGGGTGCCCCGGTGGGCCGCCCGGCCGCTGTCGATGAGGACGATGTCGTCGGCCAGCTGATCGGCCTCCTCCAGATACTGCGTGGTGAGCAGCACCGTGGTGCCGGCGCCCGTCAGCTCCCGTACCGCGGCCCAGATCTGGTTGCGGCTGTGCGGGTCGAGACCGGTGGTCGGCTCGTCCAGGAACAGCACGTGCGGCCGGGTCAGCAGGCTGGCGGCGAGGTCCAGCCTGCGCCGCATCCCGCCGGAGTAGGTGCGGGCCGGGCGGTCGGCCGCGCCGGTCAGCTCGAAGCGTTCGAGGAGCTCTTCGGCCTGGCTGCGCGCGGCCCCGCCGCGGAACTTGAGCAGCCGGGCGAAGAGCCGCAGGTTCTGCCGGCCGGACAGCTCGCCGTCGACCGAGGCGCTCTGCCCCGTGACGCCGATGGCCGCCCGTACCGCGCCGGCCTCGCGCACCACGTCGTGACCGGCGACCCGCGCGCTCCCGCCGTCGGGTGCGGTCAACGTGGTGAGGACGCGGACGGCGGTGGTCTTGCCGGCGCCGTTGGGCCCCAGCACTCCGCAGACGGTGCCTTCGGCGACGGCCAGATCGAGACCGCGCAGCGCGTGGACGGAGCCGTAGCGCTTCTCCAGACCTTCACTAAGTACGGCGTACGTAGTTGTCATGCCGCCACGGTAGCGCACTACGTACGGCGTACGTAACTACCATGGGGGTCGAGGTGATGATCAATGGTGGGGCGACCCGCTGTACCGGAAGTGATCTGGGCGCGTTCCGAGCGTGCCGGCCGGGGCCCCAAGCCCGCGTTCAGCCGTGCGGACATCGCGGCGGCCGCCGTGCGCATCGCGGACGCGGACGGGCTCGACGCGGTGTCGATGCGGAAGGTGGCGGCCGAGCTCGGCTGCGGCACCATGTCGCTCTACAACTACGTGCCCCGCAAGGAGGACCTGTACGAGCTGATGCTCGACACGGTCAGCGCCGGTTACCGCTACCCGGATCCGTCCGGTGACTGGCGGACCGATCTCCTGGCCCTCGCCCACCAGGCCCGCGCCATGATGCACCGCCACACCTGGATGCCCCGGCTGATGTCGCCGGTGTACGGCTTCAGCCCGAACGCCCTGCGCTACCTGGAGTACGCGCTGAGCTGCCTGGACGGGGTCGACGTGCGGTTCGGCGAGAAGATGGAACTCATCGCCATGGTCAACGGCGTGGTCACCACCTACACCGCCAACGAGATCGCCACGGCGGAGCGCAGCCGGTCGCTGCCCTGGTCCGAGGAGCAGGAACAGGCGGCCCGCACCGAGTATCTGATCAGCCAGATCATGACCGGGAAGTACCCGCGGATGGCGGCCGGATTCGCCGAGGACCCCGGACCGATCGACCTGGAAGCCGTCTTCGAGCGGGCCCTCGCCCGGGTGCTGGACGGGTTCGACCGCCCTTAGCGCGTGTTTCGCTCGGATCGGGCCGGGTTCGGCGGTCACAACAGGGCGAACTGCCCGTCCGGGCCCTCCTCCTGGTGGTCGAGCACGGACGCGGGCCGCCGGGCCGAGGGCGTCACCGGCAGCACGCCCGCCGCGCGCAGCTCCGCCGCGCCGATCAGCGGGCCGGGCGCCAGGGCGTCCTGCCGGGGCCGCAGTTCGGCCAGCAGGGCGAGCAGCGTGATCAGTTCCAGCAGCTCGGACGTCCACTCCTGCGGCCAGGCGCGCGGCCGTACGGACTCCAGCCCGTCCGCCCCGGCCGCCGCCGTGCGCCGGCCGAACCACAGCTCCAGCATCCGTACGCCGCCCACCCGGAACTCCCACGCCCCCGCGGGCACCGGCGAGACGCGCCCCGTACCGATCCGCAGCACCTGCTCCCCGGCGTCGTAGGCCAGCTCCGACGGTGCGGGCGGCACGGCGGCCCGCACGTACGGGCGGCGCCCGCCCGGCAGCCTCGGCCGCTCCCCGCCGCGGGCCCCGCGCAGCTGGAGCCTCAGCAGCTCCCGCCCCAGCTCCACCCCCGCCGTCCAGCGCGCGGTGTCCGAGGGCAGCGGCACCACGCAGCCGGCCGGGGAGTGCCGGGCCGCCGCGAGGATCCACGCCAGTACGGATTCGGAGGAGACCGTGTCCCCGTGCCGGGCGCGCAGCAGCGCGAGCAGGCCCGGTGCCAGATTGGGTTCGAGGCCGCCGGGGCGCCGGTAGAGCGGCCGGATGCGGCCGGGGCGGCCTGCGGGGGAGTGCCCGTCGGGGAGCAGTGCCGTCACCGACAGGGCGGGGCCGGTGTCCTGGGGGATCCGGCCGTGCTCGACGACGAACAGCTGGTGCCCGTCGGCGACCCGCCACAGTTCGGGCCGGGCGGTGTCTATCAGCCGGTGGTCGGGGAGCAGCCACTGCTCGTCGAACGGGCCGTGCAGAATCCGGACCGGCTCCGGGCACGGGCCCGGATCGCGGGCGAACCGGCCGGTCGCGGTGGCCTGTCCGGGCAGCGCGGCCACCGTCGTGTGCGGGGTACGGGACCTGGTGGGGGCGAACAGCCGCTCGCGCTCGGTGTCACCGGCCCGTGCCAGGCGCTCCCAGCGGGCCCTGAGCGAGGCCGCGTCCGGGGCCGTCACCCAGGGACGCCCGGTCCTGAGCGGTCGCACGGACCACGGCATGAGGTCGTCGAGGAGCGGGCCGTACGGGCCCTCGCCGGAGCCCGCCGCTGCCGGAGCTGCCACCGTGTCGTCCTCCCCGTCGCCACGTCCGCCCGCCTTCCCCGGCATCGTAACGGCGCCGCCCCGGACGGCGGCAGGGTGCCTGTGCGGTGGGCCGGGAGGGGCGGCGGCCGTGGTGTCAGTGCGCTTCCACCGTGACCGAGAACGAGAACCGGTCGCCCCGGTAACGGATCTGCGCCACATCGACCACCCGGCCGCCCTCGTCGTACGTCACGCCCGTGTAGTACAGGATCGGGCTGAGCAGCGGGACCCGGAGCAGCTCGGCGGTGACCGGGTCGGCGAGCCGGGCCTCGACCGTGTCGGTGATCCGCGCGATCCGGACCCCGATCCGGTCGCGCAGCACCTTGGTCATCGGCCAGCGTTCCAGGTCCGCCGGGTCGAGCCCGGCCGCGACCTGTGGATGGATCCAGTTCTGCGCCCAGTTCGTCGGCTCGCCGGAGTCCTCCTCGCACCGCAGCCGCCGGTAGCCGACGACCTCCGGGCAGCCGGGGAAGTGCTCCGCGACATCACCCGGTACGGCGAGCGGGCCGTGGTCGAGCAGCGTGGTCAGCTCGCCCGACTGCTGGGCGACGATCGCGTCGATCGACCCGAGCAGCCGGACCGGTGACACCCGGCGGGCGCGCGGCTCGATGAACGTGCCGCGCCGCCGGTGCCGGCTGATCAGCCCCTCCGCCTCCAGCTCCTTGAGCGCCTGCCGCATGGTGAGGACGCTGACGCCGTAGTGCGCGGCGAGCTGTTCCTCGGTCGGCAGCCGCAGGGTGGCGTCCGGGGTGCGGCCCAGTATCGAGGCCCGCAAGGACTGCGAGACCTGGTACCACAGCGGCAGTTTGCGGTTCAGGACCAGTGAGTCGGGTGCGAAGGCGGCCCCCTGTGGCGCGGGGGGCTTCAGAGGGGTCTGCGACACCTGGTCACCTGCATTCGTCGTCACTGGCACTGGGTATGCGCTACGGCCTGAAGTTGCTGCTCAGACCCTGCCACACGTCGTCGTAGCCGTGCTGGAGATGGCCGGCGGTCGCGGCCTGGCCGGTCGCCGTGACGGGCCAGCGGGTCTCGAACATGAACGCCAGACCGTCGTCGATCTTCTGCGGCTTCAGCTCCGCCGCGCTCGCCCGGTCGAACGTCTCCCGGTCCGGGCCGTGCGCAGACATCATGTTGTGCAGCGAGCCGCCGCCGGGCACGAAGCCCCCCTTGCCGGCCGTCTTCGCGTCGTAGGCACCCTCGATCAGGCCCATGTACTCGCTCATCACGTTGCGGTGGAAGTACGGCGGCCGGAAGGTGTCCTCGCCGACCAGCCAGCGCGGGGCGAACACCACGAAGTCGACCCCGGCCAGCCCGGGGGTGTCCGACGGCGAGGTCAGCACCGTGAAGATCGACGGGTCCGGATGGTCGTAGCTGACCGAGCCGATGACATTGAACCGGTGCAGGTCGTAGACGTACGGGGTGTGGTTGCCGTGCCAGGCGACCACGTCGAGCGGCGAGTGGTCGTACGTCGCGGACCAGAGGTTGCCGCAGAACTTGTTGACCACCTCGACCGGGCGCCGCACATCCTCGTACGCGGCGACCGGGGCGAGGAAGTCCCGTGCGTTGGCGAGGCCGTTGGCGCCGATCGGGCCCAGATCGGGGAGGGCGAAGGGCTGACCGTAGTTCTCGCAGACGTAGCCGCGCGCGGTGGCGTCGAGCAGCTCGACCCGGAAGCGGACGCCGCGCGGGATCAGCGCCACGTGGCCCGGTTCGGCGCGCAGCAGGCCCAGTTCGGTGCGGAGCAGGAGGCCGCCGTGCTCGGGGACGATCAGCAGCTCGCCGTCGCTGTCGCTGAACACCCGGTCCGTCATAGCGGTGTTGGCGTGGTAGAGGTGCACGGCCATGCCGCTGCGCTGCGCCGCGTCGCCGTTGCCCCCCAGCGTCCACAGTCCGGACAGGAAGTCGGTGCCGGGCGCGGGCTCCGGGAGGGGGTCCCAGCGCAGCCGGTTGGGGTCGGGGACGGATTCGGTGAACGGGGCGGAGCGCACAGCCCCGTTGTCGATCCGGCGGAACGGGGGATGGGCCGCGGAGGGACGGATCCGGTACAGCCACGAGCGGCGGTTGTGCGCCCGCGGCTCGGTGAAGGCCGAGCCGCTCAGCTGCTCCGCGTAGAGCCCCAGGGGGGCGCGCTGCGGTGAGTTGCGGCCGTGCGGCAGCGCCCCCGGCACCGCCTCCGAGCTGTGTTGATTTCCGAAACCGGCGGAATGCTCCAGCCCTTCCGCCGTCTTCCTCGCCTGCTCGATGCCGCTCATGTGCGCTCCCGGTGCCGAAGGAATCCTATGGGTAACCGTAGGAATCAAAGAGGGGTGAGTCAACGGCATTCGTGGTGCGCAAGGGGGTTCCAAAAGTTGAACAATGCTCTACTCTCCGGCACATGTCGTGGACACGTAGACTTTTGGTGATCCTGGCGGCGCTCGCGGCCGCCCTCCTCGCGGCCCCGGCCGCCCAGGCGCACGAGGAACGTCCGGTCACCCTTCCCGACGGAACCGGCAGCGTCCCGGTGCACCGCGCGGGCGAGCCGGACCTCCTGGTCTGCAAGAGCGACCGCGCCGACTTCGAGCACCGGATATCGGGCTTCCCCGACGCCCTGCGGACCAGGAACCTGAAGCTCTTCGACCGGTGCCAGAAGTCCGGCTACCGCCATCTCCAGCAGGCCGTCGACGCGGTCACCGGCCCCGGGAAGAACATCGCGGTCCTGCCGGGGCTCTACGAGGAGGAGCCCTCACTGCCGGCACCGACCGGGGAGTGCGCCCGGCTGAAGGCGCCCGACTCCCAGCTCGGCTACCAGATCCTGAGCTACGCCCAGCAGGCGAAGTGCCCGCACAACCAGAACCTGGTGGCGATCCTCGGCAAGAAGGACCTGCAGATCGAGGGCACCGGCGCCGAGCGCACGGACGTCGTCATCGACGCCAAGTACCGCAAGCTCAACGCGATCCGGGCGGACGGCTCCGACGGCGTCTACTTCAGGAACTTCACCGCCCAGCGCACCACGTTCAACTCGCTGTACATCCTGGCCCAGGACGGCTTCGTCATCGACGACGTGCTGACCCGCTGGAACGACGAGTACGGCTTCCTGACCTTCGCCAGCGACCACGGCCTCTACAAGAACTGCGAGTCGTACGGCAACGGCGACTCCGGCATCTACCCGGGCAGCGCCTCCGACATCAACGACGGCTACGGCTACAAGGTCCCGCGCTACTCGATCGAGATCACCGGCTGCCGCAGCCACCACAACATGGTCGGCTACTCCGGCACCGCCGGGGACTCCGTCTACGTCCACGACAACGAGTTCGACCACAACATGGGCGGCGCCTCCATGGACAGCGCCTTCCCCGGCCACCCCGGGCTGCCGCAGAACCACGCCCGCTTCGAGCGCAACCTGATCCACGACAACAACGCCGACTACTACCCGTACGTCGCCGACGGCACCTGCGCCAAGCCGCCGGTCGAGCGCGGTTACGAGAACGGGGTGGTCTGCCCGCAGATCTCCATGCCGCCGGGCTCCGGCATCATCACCGCGGGCGGCAACTGGAACATCTACGAGAACAACTGGGTCTACGGGCAGCAGCGCGCCGCCTTCTTCCTGAGCGCCGTACCCGCGTTCATCCGGGGCGAAAGCGCGCTGGGCAAGCAGACCGACACCTCGCACCACAACCGGTACGCCGACAACCACCTCGGCACCGACAAGGCCGGCAACGCCCGCCCCAACCGCACCGACGTCTGGTGGGACGGCCAGGGCGACGGCAACTGCTGGCAGTCGGACGCGGGGCCCTCCACGCCCCGCTCACTGCCCGCCTGCGGTGACGAACGCGGCGCGGTCACCGGCCGCACCGACCGGCTGATGGGCGAACCCGTCAAGCTCGCCCAGCTGCTGGTCTGCGCCGACTACAACGTGCAGGCCCGCCGGCTGCCGGCCGGCTGCGACTGGTACGGCGCACGGGGGATCGAACGCGTGGAGTTCCAGGCGGCCCTGGGCATCGCGGTGGTGCTCGTGCTGGTCGGCGGCGTGCTGTGGTGGCGCAGGCTCCGCTCCAGCCGGCTCGCCACGGCGGCCTCGGCCCTCGGGCTCATCGGCCTCGGCCTTGACGTGGCCGGGTCGACCATGGGGCTCGCCTCCTCCTACCTGCCCGCTGTCGCGCTGCTGCTGACGGGGCTCTGGTGGACGGGCATCGGTCTGGTGCTGCGGCGCGAGCGGCCGGGCCTTGGCTGGACGACGGTGGTGCTGGGCGCGCTCACGCTGCTCGACGCGCTCGACAAGGGCGTGTTCATGATCCCGTGGATTCCGCTGAGCCCCGCCTGGGTGCGCGGGCTGCTCGGCGTGGTCTGGGTGGTGTGGGCCGTGGTGGCCGCCGCCCGGCACGGCGAACGGGAGCCCGGGACGCCGGATGCGGACGACGCCGGGGGCGCGAGTGCCGCCCACGTACCCGCTCCCGCGTCGGACGGCGCCCCGCCACGGCCCGCCCCCTCGGCCCCCGCCACGGACGGAGATGCCTCGTGACACACCTTCAGGACCGGGCGCAGGGCCGGGCGCAGGAACGGACACAGGGCCGGGCGCAGGACCGGACAGGGGCCCGTACGCAGGACCGGACACAGGGCCGGGCGCAGGACCGGACAGGGGTCCGTACGCGGACCGGCTGCAGGGCTGCCCTCGCCCTGCTCGCCGCTGCCGCCCTCGTGCTCGGCGCGGGCGGCTGCGGCGGGCGGGCCACCACCCATCACAAGCCGGGCACCAGCCACGAGCAGGCCACCGGCGACGCCGGCCGGCTGCTGTCCTCGGACGACGGCGCCGGTCACCGGCTGCGCCAGGTCGACGCCGAGGGCGCGCCGGAGGTGGCCGTCGCCGTGCGGCCGGACTCCGAGGACGGCTGGAACGTCCACCTCGCGGTGCGGAACTTCCGGTTCACCCCGGACAGCGTGGGCGGCGGCGCACTCCTCGGCCGGGGCCACGCCCGCCTCTTCCTCGACGGCCATCCGCTCGCCCGGCTCTACGGACCCTGGTTCCACCTGCCCGAATCACTGATCCGGAGCGCCGGCAGCGGCACCGAACTCACCGCCCGCCTCTACGCCGACGACCACACCGCCTGGGCCGTCGGCTCCACCCCGGTCCAGGCCACCGCCGCCCTCACCGCCACCGCGACGACCGCACCCGCCACCACGCCCGCCGCACCCGGCCCCGGCACCACGCTGGAGATCTCCGTCCGCGACGGCAAGGTCAGCCCGGCGCCGGGCCGCGCCGAGATCAAGAAGGGCCGGACCGTGCGGCTGGAGGTCCGCAGCGACCACGACGACACCCTTCATGTGCACGGCTACGACAAGGAGGCACGGCTGCCCGCCGGCAGAACCGTCACGCTCACGTTCACCGCCGACCGCACCGGGCTCTTCGAGGTCGAGACGCACGAGTCCGATCTGCTCCTGACCCAACTCGTCGTACGGTGACCCCCGGTCCGCCCGGCGGTCCCGGTGCGGGGGGCGGTGGGGCGAGCGTCCTCGCCCATGGCATCGGCGCCCAGCACGACCTGCCGCTCTCGCCCTTCTACGCGTTCGCGGGCGCCTTCGCCGCACTGTTCGTCTCCTTCCTCGCGCTCGGCCTGCTCTGGTCCGCCTCCCGGTTCCGCGGCGCACTGGCGGGCCGCCCGCTGCCGGCCGCCGTCCAGCGCGCGGCCGACGCCCGCGCCACCCGCGCCGCGGCCCGCGCGCTCGGCCTGGCCGCCGCGCTCCTGGTCGTGCTGCACCTCCTGTTCGGTCCGGCCGACCCGGGCCGCAATCCGGCTCCCGGCGCCGTCTACGTACTCCTGTGGGTCGGGCTCGTCCTGGCCTCCCTGCTCTTCGGTCCCGTCTGGCGGCTGCTCAACCCGCTGCGCACCCTGCACCTCCTGGTCTGCCGCGCACTGGGGCGCGCGCCCGGGGCCGGCCGGCCCGTCCCCGTACGCCTCGGGATGTGGCCGGCGGCGGCCGGGCTGCTCGCCTTCACCTGGCTCGAACTCGTCGCCCCCGACCCCGCGTCCCCCCGCGCGCTGCTGCTCTTCCTCGGCCTGTACAGCGCAGCCCACCTCGCGGGCGCCGCCCGCCACGGGGCCCACTGGTTCGACCACGCCGACGCCTTCGAGGTCTACTCGGGGCTGCTCGCCGGGCTCTCCCCGCTCGGCCGCCGCCCCGCCGACCGCCGCCTCGTCCTGCGCTCCCCGTTCAACGGACTCGACGCCACACCACAGCTCCCCGGACTCGTCGCCACCGTCTGCGTCATGCTCGGCTCCACCGCCTACGACGGCTTCTCCGACGCGCCCTCCTGGATCACAGCCGTCCAGACCTCCCCGCTCGGCCGCACCACCGCGGCCACCCTCGGACTCCTGGGCGCCGTCGCCCTCGTGGCCTCCCTCTACGCGCTCTGCGCCGCTGCCACCCGGCTGCTCTCCGGCCGGCTGCCGAACCCCCTCACCGCCTTCGCGCACTCGCTCGTCCCGATCGCGCTCGGCTATCTCGTCGCCCACTACTTCACACTCTTCGTCACCGAAGGCCCACGTACGGTCATGGTGGCACTCGGCACTGACAACCCGGTCCCGCCCGAGCCGCCCCTGGGCCCCGGCGGTGTCGCCGCCCTCCAGGTACTCGCGATCGTCCTCGGTCACGTCCTGGGGGTCGTCGCGGCCCACGACCGTTCGGTGCGGCTCTTCCCGCCCGGCCGCGCGACGGTCGGCCAACTCCCGCTGCTGGCCCTGATGATCGCGTACACCATCGGCGGGCTGAGCCTGCTCATCGCCTGAGACCGGTGCGCACCCTTACGTCCGGCGAAGGAGGCCCACGGCATCATGGAGTCCGTGCCCCATGCGAACACGAACCTCCGCCGCGCCCCCGTGCAGCAGCGCAGCGCCGAGCGCCTCGCCCGGATACTCGACGCCTGCGCCGAACTCCTCGACGAGACCGGCTACGAGCAGCTCTCGACCCGGGCCGTGGCGGTACGGGCCGAGGTCCCCATCGGTTCCGTCTACCGGTTCTTCTCCAACAAGCGGGCCCTCGCCGACGCCCTCGCCCTGCGCAATCTGGACAGCTACGCCGAGCGCATCACGGGCAGGCTGGCCGTCATCCCGGCCGACGACTGGCGCCGCGCCATCGACGCCGTGCTCGACGAGTACCTGGCGATGAAGCGTTCCGTACCCGGCTTCGCGCTCGTCGACTTCGGCGCACCGGCGCCCGACGAGGACCCGGCCGACGACGCCAACCACCGGGTCGCGAGCCGGCTGGCCGACCTCCTCTGCGGGCATCTTGGCCGCACCTCGGACGAGGACCTGCTGCGCACCGTCCTGGTCTGCGTGGAGGCCACCGACGCCCTGCTCAAACTCGCCTTCCGCACCGACGGGTCCGGCGACCAGGCGATCGTCACCGAGACCCGGGTGCTGATCCAGGCCTATCTGGCGCGCGTGCTGGACTGAGCCCGGCCGGCGGGACATCCGGCTGCCGCAACACCTCCCCGACATGCGTACCGGTCGGTATGCTCGGTGCTGCCTGGACGCGTACCCGCGTACCCGCGTCAACGTTGCAGCCGCCCCGGGGAGGGCCCATGTCGCACGACCCCAGCAGCCCCCGCACCGCCCTGCGCGTCTGCCCGCTCTGCGAGGCCACCTGCGGACTCGTCCTCACCATCGAGGGGACCAGGGTCACCGGCGCCCGGGGCGACCGCGACGACGTGTTCAGCCAGGGCTTCGTCTGCCCCAAGGGCGCCTCCATCGGCGGACTCGACGAGGACCCCGACCGGCTGCGCACCCCCCTCGTCCGCAAGGACGGGGTCCTCACGGAGGCGAGCTGGAGCGAGGCGTTCGACGCGATCGCCCGCGCCCTGCCCGCCATCACCGCGGAGCACGGCCCGCAGGCCGCCGGGGTCGTCCTCGGCAACCCCAATGTGCACACCATGGCCGGCGCCCTCTACCCGTCCGCCCTGCTCGGAGCCCTGCGGACCAGGGCCCTGTTCACCGCCAGCACCCTGGACCAGATGCCCAAACACGTATCCAGCGGGCTGCTCTTCGGCGATCCGAACACCATCGCGGTGCCCGACCTCGACCGCACCGGCCATCTGCTGCTGCTCGGCGCCAACCCGCTCGAATCCAACGGCAGCCTCTGCACCGCCCCCGACTTCCCCGGAAAACTCAAGGCGCTGCGCCGCCGGGGCGCCAGCCTCACCGTCGTCGACCCGCGCCGCACCCGTACCGCGCGCCTCGCCGACCGGCACGTCGCCATCCGCCCCGGAACCGACGCCCTGCTGCTCGCCGCCGTAGCCCACGTACTGTTCGAGGAGAAGCTGACCGACCCCGGACCGCTCGCCGATCACGTCCGGGGCATCGAGGAAGTCGCCCAGGAGCTGCGGGACTTTTCGCCGGAGGCGGTCGCCGGGGCCTGTGACGTGGACGCCGGCACCATCCGCGCGATCGCCAGGGAGCTCGCGGCCGCCCCCACCGCCGCCGTGTACGGCCGCATCGGCAGCTGCACCGTCGAACACGGCACCCTGGCCAGCTGGCTCGTCGACGTCCTCAACGTCCTCACCGGCAACCTCGACCGCCCCGGCGGCGCCCTCTTCCCGCTCTCCGCCACCGCCCGCGCCCCACGGCCCGCCGCCCCCGGCAAGGGCTTCGCCCTCGGGCGCTGGGCCAGCCGGGTCTCCGGACACCCCGAGGCCAAGGGCGAACTGCCCATCGCCGCACTGGCCGAGGAGATCGAGACACCCGGCGAAGGGCGCATCCGCGCGCTGATCGTGCTGGCCGCAAACCCGGTGCTCTCGGCGCCCGACGGCGACCGGCTCGACCGGGCGCTCGCCGACGGGCTCGACTTCATGGTGAGCGTCGACCCGTACCTCAACGAGACCTCCCGCCACGCCGATGTGGTGCTTCCGCCACCGCCGCCCTCGCAGAGCGCCCACTTCGACTTCGCGTTCAACGCCCTCGCCGTCCGCAACCAGGTCCGCTACACCCGGCCCGCCGTCCCGCTGGACCCGGACCGGATGGACGAGAGCGAGATCCTCGCCCGGCTCGTCCTCGCCGTCTCCGGGACGCACGGCGCCGAGCCGGACGCCGTGGACGCCATGGCCATCGACCGGACCCTCGCCAAGGCCGTGGCCGACCCCCACTCGGCGGTGCACGGCCGGGCCCCCGCCGCACTCGCCGCCGCGCTCACCGGCCGCACCGGACCGGAGCGCCGCCTGGACCTGATGCTGCGCCTGGGCCCGTACGGCGACGGCTTCGGCGCCGACCCCGACGGCCTCACCCTGGAACGGCTGCTCGCCCACCCGCACGGCATCGACCTCGGCCCCCTCACCTCCCGCATCCCACAGGTCCTCAGCACCCCCGGCGGACGCGTCGAACTGCTCCCCGCGCCCATCGCCGCAGACCTGCCCAGGCTGCGCGAGGCCCTCGCCAAAGGCGCCGAGCCCGGTGCGCTCGTCCTCATCGGCCGCCGCCATCTGCGGTCCAACAACAGCTGGATGCACAACGTCTCGGCGCTCGCCGGCGGCTCCAACGTCTGCACCCTCCAGGTGCACCCCGAGGACGCGGCCCGGCTCGGACTGGCGGACGGCGCGGCCGCCACCGTCACCGCGGACGGCGGTGAGCTGACCGCCCCGGTCGAGATCACCGACGGCGTGCGGACGGGTGTGGTGAGCCTCCCGCACGGCTGGGGGCACAGCCGCCCCGGCACCCGGATGTCCGTCGCCGCCGCGCGGCCCGGCGTCAACGTCAACCAGCTGCTCGACGGCAGCCGGCTCGACCCGCTCTCCGGCACCGCCGTACTCAACGGCATCCCCGTCACGGTGGCACCGGCGCACTGAGCGGAGGCCGTTGACCAGGTGAACCGGAATCCCACCTGGCACTTGCGGCCCGGCAGCCCCCGTACCCGCCAACATGTGCGCGAGTCATTCCCACACCCCGCCCAGTGGGTTAATTTCAGGCCACTGCTGCCGCTCCCCACCGCTCCACCACCATCCTTCCGGGCGGAACCACATGACTCGCGCCATCACCCTGAACAACGTCAGCAAGGCGTACGGACGGTCCTCGCGTGCCGTCGACCGTCTCTCGCTCTCCATCGAACCGGGCGAGTTCGTCGTCCTGCTGGGCCCCTCGGGCTGCGGCAAGTCGACGGTGCTGCGCATGATCGCCGGCCTCGAGGGCGTCTCCGAGGGCGAGGTGCTCCTCGACGGTGAACCGGCGAACCACCTCAGCCCCCGCGAACGCGGAATGGCCATGGTCTTCCAGAACTTCGCGCTGTACCCGACCATGACCAACCGGGCCAACATCGGCTTCCCGCTGAAACTGGAGAACCCGCGCCAGGACCACAACGACCGCATCGAGAGCACGGCCAGGATGCTCGGGATCGAGAGCGTCCTGGACCGGCTTCCCGGCCAGCTCTCCGGCGGAGAGCGCCAGCGCGTCGCGATGGGCCGGGCCATTTCGCGCCGGCCCTCCGCCTTCCTGATGGACGAGCCGCTCTCCAACCTCGACGCGAAGCTCCGCAACCACCTGCGCGCCGAGATATCCCAGCTCACCAGGGAACTCGGCGTCACCACCGTCTACGTGACCCACGACCAGGCCGAGGCGATGTCGCTGGGCCACCGGGTCGCCGTGATGCGCGGGGGAGTGCTCCAGCAGGTCAGCCCGCCGCGCGAGGTGTACGCGCTGCCGGAGAACGTGTTCGTCGCCGCGTTCATCGGCACCCCGCGGATCAACCTGCTCCAGGCCGTCGTGCACGCCCCCCTGGAGGGGCGGATGTCCATCGACCTCGGCCGCCAGCGCCTCACGCTGACCGAACCGCTCAGCCCGGACCACCAGTTGCTCCGCATCCAGCAGGGCCGCCGGATCATCGTCGGGCTGCGCTCCGAGGCGGTCCGGATCGCCCCGCCGAGCCGGGCCCGCCCCGGAGAGGTCGCGCTCAGCGGCATCGTCGAGCACGTCGAGTACCAGGGGCACGAGGCGCTGGTCCACCTCAACACCGGCTCGCGGCCCGCCGTGGTGCCGGACCTGGAATCGGCCCGCCAGGACCACGGCACCCAGCGCAGGCGCCGCGCCGCCGAAGGCGGAGCGGGGGTGCTGGGGCGGCTCAGAGAACGCGCCGCCGGGCACCTCGGCGGCTCCGTCGCCGTCCTGGACGCGCCGGAGGCCGACGCGCAGGCGCCCGCCGTGCGCAGCCCCGACCGTCCCGCGGTCACCGCCAGCGACCTCGTGGTGCGCACCGGACCTGACATGCGGCTGCGCAATGGCGGCCAGGTCCCGCTCCTGGTGGATCTGGCACACCTGTACGTCTTCGACCACCACGGGCGCCGGATCTGCCCGTTGCCCAGGGACGTTCCGGGGCTGGACATGTAGCGGGGCGTCCGGGCGGGCGCGGAGTGACCTGTGTCTCTGGCGCCAGAAAACTAACGGCGCTAGTTTGGGGCGAGGACGACCGTGTCCGTCACCGTGCCCGGGAGGAACAGCCATGAAGGCCCACGACGGTATGTACATCGGCGGCGAATGGCGGCCGGCCGCGGGAACGGACACGATCGCGGTCGTGAATCCGGCGGACGAGCAGGTCATCGCCCACGTCCCGGCCGGGACGGCGGCCGATGTCGACGACGCGGTACGGGCCGCGCGCGCCGCGTTCCCCGGCTGGGCCGCGACCCCGCCGGCCGAGCGCGCCGCCCGGATCGGCGCGCTGCGCGACGTGCTGGCCGCCCGCAAGGACGAGGTCGCCGAGACGGTCACCGCCGAACTGGGCTCACCGCTGCCCATGTCGCAGATGGTGCACGCCGGGGTGCCGGTGCTCGTCGCCGGCTCGTACGCCGAACTGGCCGCGACGTACGCCTTCGAGGAGCGGCACGGCAACTCCACCGTCCTCCTGGAGCCGGTCGGCGTGGTCGGCGCGATCACCCCGTGGAACTACCCGCTGCACCAGATCGTCGCCAAGGTCGCCCCGGCGCTCGCCGCGGGCTGCACCGTCGTCCTCAAGCCCGCCGAGGACACCCCGCTCACCGCCCAGCTCTTCGCCGAGGCCACCGCTGAGGCGGGTCTGCCCGCCGGGGTCTTCAACCTGGTCACCGGTACGGGGCCGGTCGCCGGACAGGCCCTCGCCGCGCACGAGGACGTCGACCTGGTCTCCTTCACCGGCTCCACCGCCGTCGGGAAGCAGATCGGCGCGGCCGCCGGCGGCGCGGTCAAGCGCGTGGCCCTGGAGCTGGGCGGGAAGTCCGCCAACGTCATCCTGCCCGGCGCCGACCTGGCCAAGGCCGTCAACGTCGGCGTCGCCAACGTGATGTCCAACTCCGGCCAGACGTGCAGCGCCTGGACCCGGATGCTGGTGGACGCCGACCGGTACGAGGAGGCCGTGGCCCTGGCCGCCGCAGCCGTCGCCAAGTACGTGCCCGGCGAGCGGGTCGGCCCGCTCGTCAACGCCAAGCAGCAGGCCCGGGTGCGCGGTTACATCGAGAAGGGCATCGAGGAGGGCGCCCGCGTCGTCGCCGGCGGCCCCGAGGCACCGCTCGCCACGGGCTACTACGTCAGCCCCACCGTCTTCGCGGACGTCACCCCGCAGATGACCATCGCCCAGGAGGAGATCTTCGGCCCGGTCATCTCGATCCTGAAGTACGAGGACGAGGACGACGCCCTGCGGATCGCCAACGGCACGGTGTACGGGCTCGCCGGCGCGGTCTGGGCCGCCGACGACGATCGGGCCGTCGCCTTCGCCCGCCGGATGGACACCGGCCAGGTCGACATCAACGGCGGCCGGTTCAACCCGCTCGCCCCCTTCGGCGGCTACAAGCAGTCCGGCGTCGGCCGCGAACTGGGCGTCCACGGCCTCGCGGAGTACCTGCAGACCAAGTCCCTCCAGTTCTGACAGTCCGGACCGTCCTGACAGACCTGATAGACCTGACAGTTCTGACAGTTCTGAGTACGTTCCCCAGCCGCACCCCCGATCAGCAAGGAGCCATCCCGTGGTCCGCGCCGCCGTACTGCCCGCCGTCGGAGCCCCGCTGGAGATCACCGGCATCGAACTTCCGGAGCCCGGCCCCGGCCAGCTCCGCGTCCGGCTCGCCGCGGCCGGGGTCTGCCACTCGGACCTCTCGCTGTCCAACGGCACGATGCGGGTGCCGGTGCCCGCCGTCCTCGGCCACGAGGGAGCCGGCACGGTGCTCTCCGTGGGCGAGGGTGTCGGCCATGTCGCACCCGGTGACGGCGTGGTGCTCAACTGGGCCCCGTCCTGCGGCAACTGTCACCACTGCGGGATCGGCGAGGTCTGGCTCTGCGCCAACGCACTGGCCGGGGCGGCGAACATCCACGCCCGCACCTCCGACGGCACCGAGCTCCACCCCGGGCTGAACGTCGCCGCCTTCGCCGAGGAGACCGTGGTCGCCGCGAACTGCGTGCTGCCCGCACCGGCCGGCGTCCCGCTCACCGACGCCGCGCTGCTCGGCTGCGCGGTGCTGACCGGGTACGGCGCGGTCCATCACAGCGCGCAGGTCCGTGCGGGGGAGTCCGTCGTGGTGTTCGGCATCGGAGGCGTGGGTCTCGCGGTGCTCCAGTCCGCCCGGATCGCGGGCGCCGCGCGGATCATCGCGGTGGACGTCTCCCCGGACAAGGAGGAGCTGGCCCGGCGGGCGGGCGCCACCGACTACGTCATCGCCTCGGCCACCACGCCCCGCGAGATCCGCGGCCTCACCGGCGGCCAGGGCGCGGACGTCGCGATCGAGTGCGTCGGCCGGGCCGCCACCATCCGTACCGCCTGGGAGTCCACCCGCAGGGGCGGCCGCACCACGGTCGTCGGCATCGGTGGCAAGGACCAGGAGGTGACCTTCAACGCCCTGGAGATCTTCCACTGGGGCCGCTCCCTGACGGGCTGCGTGTACGGGAACAGCGTCCCGGCCCGCGACCTGCCGGTGCTGGCCGCGCACATCGCGGCGGGCCGCTTCGACCTCTCCATGATGGTCACCGAACGGATCGGTCTCGACGGCATCCCGGCCGCCTTCGACAACATGATCGCCGGCAAGGGCGGCCGGGCCCTGGTGGTCTTCTAGGGTGTGTTCCGAAGGTGGCGTCGTCCGTCCCGCAGGGCGGGCGTGGCGGGCCTCCCCTGCTCGGGCGAAGCCGAGAGCCGGCACCGTGGCCGCGCGGGTGCTCGGGCGTCAAGGCCAGGAGCTACCTGGCTCAGAGAGGTGCCATATGCAACTCGCCGATGACGTCGAGGCCGACCCGCGCCGCCAGCCAAGCAGCTCGCTGGGCTTCGACCTGCTTCACGTGGACGTACACCGTGTGGTCCGTCGCGGGCTCCTGGAGACAGAGGTCGCGGGCATTCACACATAGCGTCACGTAGGCGCCCCTGGTGCCACCGCAGCCGAGTCCCACCTCCGGAGCCTCCGGCCAACCACTGAAATCCCAGCGCACCATGGCCGGGGCGTCCCCCGCCGCCACCAGGAACGCCTCCACGTCTTCGTCCGCCATGCACCACCTGCTCATGAAGAGGGGGAGGTGCTGTGACGGAGAGTCACCCTTCTTCGAAGAGCCGTGCCGGTCGGCCCCGTGGGACCACCAGTCGGCGTTCGGCATCACCGCGCTCAACCGCTCCAGCTCCCGGGGCGTGGAGACCCGTGCTTCGAAGTCGACTTCGAGTTCCCCGGTGTCAGCGAGATCGAGCAGCTGCCCGGCGACTCGCAGTGCCTCCGCAATATCCGTCGTCCTCAGCACCGCCTGCGCGTACGAGTTGCTCATGACGGGCAGTCTGCCAAGTCACCCGACGGTCGACGATCGAATATCTGAGCAATCTCCGGCTCCGGACCGATCACAACCCGGCACCACGCAGAGGTCAAAGAACAGGCTGGTTAATCCCGCGAGTGGCCCGTCAGTAGCCGGGACGCCATCTCCCCCTGTTCGAACAGCTGGGCGGCCGGGCCCACGACCAGCGGGTCCGGCCGCCCGGCCACCGACGCGTCCTTGCCCGGGTAGTCGAAGCGGTGCAGCACGTGCCGGATCGCCTCCAGCCGGGCCCGCTTCTTGTCGTTGCTCTTCACCACGGTCCAGGGCGCGTCCGCCGTGTCCGTGTGGAAGAGCATCAGCTCCTTCGCCTCGGTGTACGCGTCCCACTTGTCGAGCGAGGCGAGGTCGACCGGGCTCAGCTTCCACTGCCGCACCGGATCGGTCTGCCGGTTCATGAACCGGTTGCGCTGCTCGTTGCGCGAGACGGAGAACCAGAACTTCACCAGGTGGATGCCGTCCCGCGCCAGCATCCGCTCGAACCCCGGTGTCTGGTGCATGAATTCGAGGTACTCGCGGGTCGAGCAGTACCCCATCACCCGCTCCACCCCGGCCCGGTTGTACCAGGACCGGTCGAACAGCACGATCTCCCCGGCCGCCGGCAGGTGTGCCACGTAGCGCTGGAAGTACCACTGGGTGCGTTCGCGCTCGGTGGGCTTCTCCAGCGCCACCACCCGCGCGCCACGCGGATTGAGGTTCTCGGTGAAGCGCTTGATCGTGCCGCCCTTGCCCGCGGCGTCGCGGCCCTCGAAGAGCACGACGAGGCGCTCGTCGTGCTCCTTGACCCAGTGCTGGAGCTTGAGCAGTTCGATCTGGAGGGCCCGCTTGGACCTGTCGTACGCCTTGCGGCGGAGCTTCTCGGTGTACGGATAGTCCTCCCGCCAGGCGTCACGGGGGTGGCCCTCGGGCGTCACCAGGGGCGGCTTGGGTGCCGCCTGCTTCCCCTTCGTCCTCCTGCTAGGGCCGCTCCGCCGCTCGGCGCTCCGCGTCATGACGGGGTCCCTCCATCGGCCGGGCCGGATTCCTCCGCGTCGCACCAGTCTGCGTACGCGTCCGGGACACCGCCACCCCGGCGAGGCAGAGCAGCCCGCCGCCGATGGTGAGCAGGGCGGGGACCTCGTCCAGCAGCAGCCAGCCCATCAGCACGACGAGCGCGGGCACCGCGTAGGTGGTGGCGCCCATCCGCCCGGCGGTGGTGCGGGCCAGCGCGTAGGCCCAGGTGGTGAAGGCCAGCGCGGTCGGGAAGAGGCCGAGGTAGACCATGTTCAGCGTCGCGGACAGCGGCGCGTCGGCGGCGTCGGAGACCAGCGCGCCGGAGAACGGCAGGCACGCCACCGTGCCGACCAGGCAGCCGAACGTGGTGATCTGGAGCGCCGACCCGTGCCCGAGCGCCGGCTTCTGGCCGACCACCCCGGCCGCGTACGCCACCGCGGCCAGCAGGCAGAGCAGCACGCCCAGGACCGAGGAGCTCCCCTTGCCCGACATGGAGAGCCCCACGACCACGGCGCCCGCGAAGGACACGCCCATGCCCATCGCCAGCCGGCGCGGCAGGCCCTCGCCGAGCAGCCGGGAGCCGAGCAGGGCGATGAGCAGCGGCCCGATGTTCACGACCATGGCGGCCGTTCCCGCGTCGACCTGCTGCTCACCCCAGTTGAGCACCACCATGTACAGGCCGAACCACAGGAGTCCGGAGGCGATGATCCCGGGCCAGGCCGCCCGCCCGGGAAGGCCCTCGCGCCGCAGGAGCAGGAGCGCGCCCAGGGCCAGTGAGCCGGTCAGCAGCCGTCCGAGGGCCAGAGCGCCGGGGGAGTAGGCCTCGCCCGCGCTGCGGATGGAGACGAAGGCGGAGGCCCACAGCACCACGGTGGTGCAGGCGGCGGCGGGGGCCCGCCAGTCGGAGCGTGGCGCGGGGGCGGGGATAGTCGTCATGGCCCTGACCGTAAGGCCGTGATCGTTCGGCGCCTACCGAATTGTGGCCGGCTCGATGCCCAGCCGGGCGGCCAGGGCCCGTTCCCCTTCCGGGGTGGCCCGCACCGCCCGCCCGGACCCGATCCGTACGCACCAGCCGGACTCCAGCACGTGGCGGCACAGGGCGGCGCCCGCGGCGCCCGCCAGATGCGGCCTGCGCTCGGTCCAGTCCAGGCAGCCGCGGACGAGGGGACGCCGCGATCCGGTCTCCAGGGCGATCCCCAGTGCGCCGAACCAGTCGAGTCCCGCGTCGGTGAGCGCGAAGCCGGTGTCCTGGCGCAGCAACCCCCGTCCGGTCATGGCGTCGGTGATCGCGAGTCCGATGCGGCCCGCGAGATGGTCGTAGCAGGTGCGGCCGCGGGCCAGGGCGTTGTCGGCGCCCGAGGCGCCCAGGCTGCGGGGTGCGGAGGGGGCGCCGGGGGCCTCCCGGCCCGCCAGTTCCTCGACGAGGTGGGCGACCTGCTCGCCGGCGAGCCGCACATAGCGGTGCCGGCCCTGCCGCTCCTCGGCCAGCAGCCCGCCCGCGACGAGCTTGCCCAGGTGCTCGCTGGCGGTCGACGGGGCCACCGACGCGTGCCGGGCCAGCTCGCCCGCCGTCCACGCCCGGCCGTCGAGCAGGGCCAGGCAGAAGACGGCGCGGGTCTCGTCCGCGAGGAGGGCGGCCAGGGCGGCGAGGCGGGGCGCGGCGGGGTCGGGGTATGCCATGTGTTCCAGGATGCGTCAGGAACGCTTCGGCGCCGGCCGAACGGTCCCGGCGGCCGTGGGCGGCGCGTACTGGAGCCCGAGGCCGTCGATCAGCGCGCGCAGCCCCGTCTCGAAGGCCCCCTCGTCGACCTGCTGGCGGCGTTCGGCCAGCAGATGGGCCTGGCCGAGGTGCGGGTAGTCGGCGGGGTCGTACGCCGTCTCGTCGTCCACGAAGCCCCGGGCGAAGGAGCCGAGCGCCGAGCCGGTGATGAAGTAGCGCATCAGGGCGCCGATGTACGTGGCCTGGGCGGGCGGCCAGCCCGCGCGGACCATGGCGCCGAACACCGCGTCGGCCACCCGCAGACCGGCCGGGCGGCGGCCGGGCCCCTGCGCCAGCACCGGGACGATGTGCGGGTGCTCGGTGAGCGCCGCACGGTAGGAGACCGCCCAGTCGTGCAGGGCGGCCCGCCAGTCACGGCTGTCGGACTCGTCGAACATCGACAGATCGACCTGCGCGGAGACGGCGTCGGCGACCGCGTCCAGGATCTCGTCCTTGTTGCGGAAGTGGTTGTACAGCGACGGTCCGCTGACCCCGAGCTCGGCCGCCAGCCGCCGCGTCGAGACGGCGTCGAGCCCCTCGGCGTCCACGAGGGCACCCGCCGTGGCGACGATGCGGTCTCTGCTGAGGAGGGGCTTGCGCGGGCGGGCCATGCGGCACATAGTAGGGCCAGGGCATTAAACTAGCAGTGCTAATTAAACTGGAGGGCCGAGCGATGAACCTGGAGCTCAGCGAGGAGCAGGAAGCCGTCAGGCAGCTCGCCGAGGACTTCGTCGCCCGCGACATCGCGCCGCACGTCGTCGAGTGGGACCGGGCCGAGAACGTCGACAAGTCGATCGTCAAGAAGCTGGGTTCCCTCGGCTTCCTCGGGCTGACCGTCCCCGAGGAGTACGGCGGCTCGGGCGGCGACCACCTCGCGTACTGCCTGGTGACGGAGGAACTCGGCCGTGGCGACTCCTCGGTCCGCGGCATCGTCTCCGTCTCCCTGGGGCTGGTCGCCAAGACCATCGCCGCATGGGGCGACGAGGAGCAGAAGCGGCAGTGGCTGCCGAGGCTGACCTCGGGCGACGCGGTGGGCTGCTTCGGGCTCACCGAACCGGGCACCGGTTCGGACGCCGGGAACCTGACCACCAGGGCCGTGCGGGACGGCGGGGACTACGTCATCAACGGCTCCAAGATGTTCATCACCAACGGCACCTGGGCCGATGTGGTGCTGCTCTTCGCCCGCACCAACGACACCCCCGGCCACAAGGGCATATCCGCCTTCCTGGTCCCCGCCGACACCCCCGGCCTCAGCCGTCGCACCATCCACGGCAAGCTCGGCCTGCGCGGCCAGGCGACCGCCGAGGTGGTACTCGAGGACGTCCGGGTCCCCGCCGCTGCGCTGATCGGCCCCGAGGGCAAGGGCTTCTCGATCGCCATGTCCGCGCTGGCCAAGGGGCGGATGTCGGTGGCGGCCGGCTGTGTGGGCATCGCCCAGGCCGCGCTGGACGCCGCCGTCGGATACGCCGGTGAACGCGAACAGTTCGGCAGGCCCATCGCGGGCTACCAGCTCGTCCAGGAGCTCATCAGCGACATCGCCGTGGACGTCGACGCCGCCCGGCTGCTCACCTGGCGGGTGGCCGACCTGATCGACCGGGGCGAGGAGTTCGCCACCGCCGCCTCCAAGGCCAAGCTCTTCGCCTCCGAGGCCGCCGTACGCGCCGCCAACAACGCCCTCCAGGTGTTCGGCGGCTACGGCTACATCGACGAGTACCCGGTCGGCAAGCTGCTGCGCGACGCCCGCGTGATGACGCTCTACGAGGGAACCAGCCAGATCCAGAAGCTGATCATCGGCCGGGCGCTCACCGGGGTCTCCGCCTTCTGAGGCCGGGCCCGCACCCGAACGGGCGTCTGAGTACCTGACTGAGTACCCCGACGGATGTGGTGTGCGTCATACCGCCGGATGCTGGGCGGCATGAGTGAGACGACATCGGTCAAGCAGCAGGGCACCGCCGCCTTCTACGGTCAGGCCGTCGCATCCTTCGGGGTGGCGATGGGTGCGGTGACCCTCGGTATCTACTTCCTCGACGCGGACGCCTGGGTGCGCGGGTTCCTCGCCATCGGCGTCATGTACCTGGTCACGTCCTGCTTCACCCTGGCCAAGGTCATCAGGGACCGGCAGGAGGCGGGCCAGCTGGTCAGCCGGGTCGACCAGGCCCGGCTGGAGAAGATCCTCGCCGAGCACGACCCCTTCCAGAAGCTCTGACGATCTCACGCCCCGGACCCCTAAGCGCTTGCTCAGGATCGGGGTATGGTGTTCGTCCTGCTGACTGAGAGGGGCCACTGACGATGAGCACGGCGCAGGAGACCGACGGCGAGAACACGCCGTGGGCCGAAGTGACGCCCGAGGCTGCCAGGCGGCTTCTCGTCGCCGCCGTCGACGCCTTCGCCGAGCGCGGGTACCACGCGACCACCACCCGGGACATCGCTAGCCGCGCCGGAATGAGCCCCGCCGCGCTCTACATCCACTACAAGACGAAGGAAGAGCTGCTCCACCGGATCAGCAGGATCGGTCACGACCGCGCCCTGGCCGTGCTGGAAGCGGCCGCCGGCAGCGAGGGCACGGCCGCCGAGCGGCTGGACGCCGCGGTGCGGTCCTTCGTCCAGTGGCACGCCGAGCGGCACACCACCGCCCGCGTCGTGCAGTACGAACTCGACGCCCTCGGCCCGGAGCACCGGGCCGAGATCATCGAACTGCGCCGCCGGAGCGACGCGGTGGTGCGCCGGATCATCGGGGAGGGCGTGGCGGCGGGCGAGTTCGACGTCCCCGACGTGCCGGGCACCGCGCTCGCCGTGCTCTCGCTCTGCATCGACGTGGCGCGGTGGTTCAACGCCCAGGGCAGCCGGACACCGGACGAGGTCGGCGACCTGTACGCCGGCCTCGTGCTGCGCATGGTCGCGGCCGGACGGTGACCCGGCCGCCCCCGGGCCGGGCTCAGAAGTAGTACCGCGACACCGACTCGGCCACGCAGGCCGGCTTGTCGCCGCCCTCGCGCTCCACCGTGACGACCGCGGTGACCTGCACGCCGCCGCCCGCCTCCTCCACGCTCCTGAGGACCGCCGTCGCCCGCAGCCGCGAGCCCACGGGCACCGTGGAGGGGAAACGGACCTTGTTGGTCCCGTAGTTGATGCCCATCTTCATGCCCTCGACCCGCATGACCTGGGGCACGAGCGCCGGCAGCAGCGAGAGCGTGAGGTAGCCGTGCGCGATCGTCGTGCCGAACGGTCCGTCCGCGGCCCGCTCCGGGTCCACATGGATCCACTGGTGGTCGCCGGTGGCGTCCGCGAAGAGATCGATCCTCTTCTGCTCGACCTCCAGCCAGTCGCTGTACCCCAGCTGCTCGCCCACCCCGTCGCGCAGCTCCTGCGCGGACGTGAAGATCCTCGGCTCTGCCATCTTCCCGGCCCTGCCTTCCCGCTCTCGGCCAATCGTCATCGCGCTGTCTAAGCGCTTGCTCAGCATGGTTCGCGGGTGCCTTCCTGTCAACGACGGACCGGCCGGTACCGGGACACGTAGGGTTCGAAGGGTGCCCCAGATCCCACAGACACTCCATGAACTCACGGTCGGCCAGCTCTCCGCGCGCAGCGGCGCCGCCGTATCGGCCCTGCACTTCTACGAGGCCAAGGGCCTGATCAGCAGCCGCCGCACCAGCGGGAACCAGCGGCGCTACGACAGGGACACGCTGCGCCGGGTCGCCTTCGTCCGTGCCGCCCAGCGGGTCGGCATCCCGCTCGCCACCATCCGCGACGCGCTGGCCGAGCTCCCGGAGGAGCGCACCCCCAACCGCGACGACTGGGCGCGGCTCTCCGAGGCGTGGCGCTCCGAACTGGACGAGCGGATCGTGCAGCTGGCGCGGCTGCGGGACCACCTCACCGACTGCATCGGCTGCGGGTGCCTGTCGCTGGAGAACTGTGTGCTCTCCAACCCGGACGACATCTCCGGTGAGCGGATGAGCGGCTCGCGCCTGATGCCGGGCAAGCTCGCGAAGAGCGCCGGGGAAGGGTGCTGAGGCGGGCCCGTAGGTATGTGTTGCCCGTCCGGCAGCCGTGCGTCCTCGGACGCCGGGCGGGCCGCTCCGTTCCTCAGGCCACCGATGCCAGGTCGCACAGCCGGGTCCGCCGGGCCCTCGCCAGCGCCGCCCGGGTGAGCACGGGCTGCGGCACCACGATTCCGCACCCGGTGCAGACCGGGCCGGACCACGGCTCGCTGTCCAGGTCCTGCCGCCAGGCGATCCGGCCCTGTGCGCAGACCGGGCAGGCCTCGCCCGGCTCCGAGCCCAGGGCGGAGATCAGCCGCGCCAGCACCTCCGCGAGCGGCGCGTCCGGGTGGACGGCCGGATCGTCGCACCGGGCGACCCCGTTCCCGCCCCAGGTGCGCCGGTGCCAGTCGTCGAACGCGCCGGGCCGGCGCAGTCCGTCGTGCTTCTCCCGCCGGCGGCGCTCGGCGAACCCCGCCTCGTAGCCGAGCCAGACCGCGCGTGCGGTCTCCAGCTCCTCCAGTGCGCGCATCAGCCGCACCGGATCGGGGGCCCGGTCCTCGTGCCCTATTCCGTGCCTGGCACACAGGTGGTCCCAGGTTGCCCGGTGCCCGTAAGGGGCGAAGCGTTCCAGGCACTTGCGCAGCGAGTACCGCCGCAGCGCCAGATCGCTCCGCGGATCGCGGACCTGTCTCGCAAGACTCCGGAAACCGGCCATTGCGCTGCCACCTCCGTCGCTCGTACTCCGTCGCCCCGAAAACCGGGCGTCAACCCAATGGACGTACGACTGCCCGGATCGGCTCCATCCATGAGTGCGGCGGTCCGGCCAATGAGATGACCGGTCGTCATGCGGCCGCATGTGGCGATTCGGAAAAGGTGACTGATGTTCACCTTACCGGTGGGTCATACCGCCGGTAACGTCCGGCGCATCGGCCTTTCCGAGGAGCACGCATGCCCCCACGCACCGGCACCACCGCCCGCACCGGCAAGTTCCGGGCCGCCACGATCGCGGCCGTTCTCGCACTCGGCGCCTCACTGCTGGCCACCGCGCCCCACGCGGGCGCCGCCGAGCCGGATCCCGTACCCGACTACTGCCAGGGACAGTGCGACGACATCCTGCCCCCCGGCGAGAACGGCAATGCCACCCTCGTCGACATTCTGGGCAACAAGGCGTTCGGCACCCACCCCGCGCACAGCGACGACCAGCTCAACCGCTACGACGGGCTGGTGGCCGGGCACACCGGCCTCACCGACCAGAAGCTCACCGACTTCTTCAACGACGCCTCCTTCGGCGTCCCCAAGGACCAGGTCGAGTCCGTCACCTCGCCCCGGAACGACGTCACCATCACCCGCGACAAGGTGTCCGGCGTCCCGCACATCAAGGGCACCACCCGCTACGGCACCGAGTTCGGCGCCGGGTTCGCGGCCGGGCAGGACCGGCTCTGGCTGATGGACCTCTTCCGCCACATCGGGCGCGGGCAGCTCACCTCGTTCGCCGGCGGCGCGCTGGCCAACCAGGGCCTGGAGCAGCAGTTCTGGCCGCAGGCCCCGTACACCGAGGACGATCTCAAGGCCCAGGTCGAGTACATAAGGACCCACGAGGGCGTCCGGGGCGAGCAGGCCATGGCCGATGCCCAGGCCTATGTGGACGGCATCAACTCCTACCGCGAGAAGTCGAAGAAGGGCCGCTACTTCCCCGGCGAGTACGTCCTCACCGGCAAGATCGACGCCATCACCAACGTGGGTGAGATCCAGCCGTTCGAGCTGACCGACCTGATCTCGATCGCCTCCGTGGTCGGCGGCCAGTTCGGCGGCGGCGGTGGCGGCGAGGTCCAGGCCGCGCTCTCGCTGCTCTCCGCCCAGCAGAAGTACGGAGTGGCCGAAGGTACCAAGGTCTGGGAGTCGTTCCGGCAGCGCAACGACCCCGAGGCCGTGCTCACCGTCCACGACGGCACCTCGTTCCCGTACGCGAACAAGCCCGGCAACGCCGTCGGCACGGCGCTCCCGGACCCCGGCTCCGTCACCGCCGAACCCCTGATCCACGACCGCACCGGCTCGGCGGGCACCGACGCCAAGGCCCCGGTCAAGGCGCCGGCCGAGCTCAAGAAGGCCCAGGGCGTCTTCGACGACGGGGTCATCCCCGAGGGCTCGCTCCCCGGTTCCGGCACCGGCGCCCAGAAGCGCGGCATGTCCAACGCGCTGCTGGTCTCCGGCAAGAGCACCGCGAGCGGGAACCCGATCGCCGTGTTCGGCCCGCAGACCGGCTACTTCGCCCCGCAGCTGATGATGCTCCAGGAGATCCAGGGGCCCGGCATCAGCGCCCGGGGCGTCTCCTTCGCCGGCGTCGGCATGTACATCCAGATGGGCCGGGGCCAGGACTACGCCTGGAGCGCCACCTCCGCCGGCCAGGACATCACCGACACCTACACCGTCGAGCTGTGCGAGCCCGACGGCTCGGCGCCCACCAAGAACTCCACGCACTACCTCTACCGCGGCGACTGCACCGCCATGGAGAAGCTGGAGCGCACCAACTCCTGGAGCCCCACCGTCGCCGACTCCACCGCGAAGGGCTCCTACCGGATGCAGGTGTGGCGCACCGGCTACGGAGTGGTCACCCACCGCGCCACGGTGGACGGCAAGCCGGTCGCGTACACCTCGCTGCGCACCACCTACCGGCACGAGGCCGACTCGATCACCGGCTTCCAGATGCTCAACGACCCCTCCTACGTGAGCGACGCCGCCTCCTTCCAGCGCGCGGCGAGCAACATCGACTACGCCTTCAACTGGTTCTACGCCGACTCGCGCACCGCCGCCTTCTACAACAGCGGCATGAACCCGGTGCGCGCGCCCGGCGTCGACCCGGCGCTGCCGGTCAAGGCCGAGAAGGCGTACGAGTGGCAGGGCTACGACCGGGCGGCCAACACCGCCGACTACACCCCGTTCGCCGAGCACCCGCACTCCAGCGGCCAGGACTACTACGTGTCCTGGAACAACAAGCAGGCCGAGGGATACGCCTCCGCCGGCTTCGGGCTCAGCGCGGTGCACCGGGCCGACCTGCTCGACGAGCGGGTGTCCAAGCTGGTCCAGGAGGGCGGCGTGACCCGCGCCTCGCTCACCCGCGCGATGGCGGACGCGGCACTCACCGACCTGCGCGGGGAGCAGCTGCTGCCCGAACTGCTCAAGGTGATCCGCTCCCAGCCGGTCACCGACCCGGAGCTGAACGCGGTGGTCCAGCAGCTGGACTCCTGGCGGGCGGCGGGCGCCCAGCGCAAGGAGAGCAGCCCCGGTTCGCACGCGTACACCTACGCCGACGCGGTACGGATCATGGACGCGTGGTGGCCGAAGCTGATCGACGCGGAGTTCAAGCCCGGCCTCGGCGACGACCTGTACGGGGCGCTGACCGCCAACCTCGCCACCGACGAGTCCCCGGCGGCCAGCCACGGGCCGAGCGGCGCGCACAGCGGTTCGGCGTTCCAGTACGGCTGGTGGGGGTTCGCGGACAAGGACCTGCGCCAGGTGCTCGGACAGCCGGTCAAGGGGCCGCTGGCGAGGACCTACTGCGGCAACGGCGATCTCAGCAGCTGCCGCGCGGCGCTGCTGTCCTCGCTGAAGCAGGCGGCGGCGGTACCGGCGGCCGAGGTCTATCCGGCCGACGCCACCTGCAAGGCCGGTGAGCAGTGGTGCACCGACTCGATCATCCACCGGGCACTGGGCGGGATCGCGCAGAAGGCGATCCACTGGCAGAACCGCCCGACGTACCAGCAGGTGGTGGAGTTCCCGGCGCACCGCTGACGCCGGACGGCCGGGCGGGTCCCTTGCGGGGCCCGCCCGGCGCACCTCAGCGGTACTGCAGGTACCGCTTGCGCACGGCCCGGAACGCGGCGAGGTCCTTCGCCCACGCCCCGACGACCTCGTCCGTGTCCGCGCCCGCGTCGATCATCGTGCGGACCCGCGTGTTGCCGGTGAGCTTGTCGATCCAGTTGTCGGACCGCCAGGCGAAGCCGCTCCAGGTCTGCTTCGCCGTCACCAGCAGCGCGATCCCGGTGCGCACCGGGTCGAAGGCCTCCCGGTCCCGTACGTGGACCTGCACCCCGCCCACCGTCTTCCCCTCGAACTTGGAGAACGTCGGGGCGAAGTACGCCTCGCGGAAGGCCACTCCGGGCAGGTCGAGCGCGCCCGCGGCGGCCGCCCACGTGTGGTCGATGCCCTCCGCGCCCAGCAGCTCGAACGGGCGCGTCGTGCCGCGTCCCTCGGAGAGGTTCGTGCCCTCGAAGAGGCAGGTGCCCGAGTAGACGAGCGCCGTGTCGGGCGTCGGCATGTTGGGGCTCGGCGGCACCCACGGCAGACCGCTCGCGTCGAAGAAGTCCGAGCGCGACCACCCCGACATCTTCACAATTTCCAGGTCGGCCGGGCGGTCCGCGAGGAACTCCCCGTTGAACAGCAGGGCGAGCTCGGTGACCGTCATGCCGTGCGCCTGGGAGATCTCCCGGCGCCCCACGAAGGTGCCGAAGGCCGGATCGAGTACCGGTCCCAGGGCCGCGCGCCCGGACACCGGGTTCGGCCGGTCCAGGACGACGAACCTCTTGCCCGCGAGGGCCGCCGCCTCCATGCAGTCGTACAGCGTCCAGATGTACGTGTAGAAGCGCGCGCCCGCGTCCTGGATGTCGAAGACGATCGTGTCGACGCCGGACTGCGTGAACACGTCGGCCAGCGGCTGCCCGCTCTTGAGGTACGTGTCGTAGACCGGCAGCCCGGTCGCCGGGTCGTCGTAGCGGCCCTCCGAGCCGCCCGCCTGCGCGGTGCCGCGGAAGCCGTGCTCGGGGCCGAAGACGGCCGTCAGGTTCACCCGCCCGTCCCCGTGCATCACATCGACGATGTGCCGGAGTTCGGAGGTGACCCCGGTCGGGTTGGTGACGATCCCGACCCGCTGCCCCTTCAGGAGCGCGTATCCGTCCGCCGCGAGCCGGTCGAAGCCGGTGCGGAACCCGCCGTGCCCGCCGCCCCCGTGCCCGTGTCCCCTGCCGTGCGACGTGCCGGCGGCTGCGGGTGCGGCGGTCGCCGCCAGAGCTCCGACGGCACCGCCGGCGGCCAGCAGACCACGTCTGGTCAGGCTCATTCGGCTACCTCCATGATCGCGACGACTGTCATGGTCACGCACGCTAGCGCGCACCCGGTCCGCAGGGAACGAGCCGGACGCCCCCGATGTGGCAGGAGTGACGTATGAGGGGCGCCGGCCTCTTCCCCGACGACATACCGACTGGTTAGTCTGCTGGTGCAGCCGGCAGAGAGAGGCGGGACCGATGAGTACGGTGCAGGGCGCGGGCGTAGTGGTCACGGGAGCCGGAGGCGGCATCGGAGCCGCACTGGCCCGCAGATTCGCCGCCGAGGGCGCACGGGTCGTGGTCAACGACCTCGACGAGGGCCGGATCGAGGCGCTGGCCCGGGAGATCGGCGGCGTCGCCGTCGCCGGTGACGCCTCCGGGATCGTCGACGCCGCCCGGGACGCACTGGACGGCACGGTGGACATCTACTGCGCCAACGCGGGACTCGCCTCGCCCGGGGACGTCTTCGCCGACGAGGAGGTCTGGGCCGCCGCCTGGGACGTCAACGTGATGGCCCACGTCCGCGCCGCCAGGGCGCTGCTCCCGGACTGGCTCGAGCGCGGCAGCGGCAGGTTCGTCTCCACCGCGTCGGCCGCCGGGCTGCTCACGATGATCGGCGCGGCGCCCTACAGCGTCACCAAGCACGGGGTGGTCGCCTTCGCGGAATGGCTCGCGCTCACCTACGGCCACCGGGGCGTCAAGGTCCACGCGATCTGCCCGCAGGGCGTGCGCACCGACATGCTGACCGCGGCCGGATCGGCCGGGGACCTCGTGCTCGCCCCCGGCGCCATCGAGCCCGAGGCCGTCGCCGACGCGCTCCTCGCGGCCATGGCCGAGGACCGTTTCCTCGTCCTGCCGCACCCGGACGTCGCCACGTACTACCGGTCGCGGGCCAAGGACACCGACCACTGGCTCGCCGGCATGAACCATCTCCAGCAGAAGTGGGAGGCGACCGGCGCATGACCGAGTCGATCTACGCGGCGAAGCCCTGGCTCCCGCTGCTCAGCGAGGCCCAGCGGGCCGGGGTCCACCCCGCCGCCACCCTGGTGCACGCCTTCCGCGCCTCGGTGGCCCGCACTCCGGACCACCCGGCGCTGGCCTACTTCGACGGGCGCCTCAGCTACCGCGAGACCGACGCGCTCTCCGACTCCGTGGCCGGTCACCTGGCCGCGCGGGGACTGGAGCGCGGCGACCGGGTCGCGATCATGCTGCAGAACTCGCCGCACTTCGTCATCGCGCTGCTGGGCGCCTGGAAGGCCGGGGCGACGGTCGTCCCGCTCAACCCGATGTACAAGTCGGGCGAGGTCGGCCATGTGCTGAAGGACGCCGAGGTCTCCGCGCTGATCTGCTCGGACCGGGCCTGGGACGCCTATCTGCGGGACACCGCTGCGGCCGCCCCGGCCGTCCGGATCGCCGTCACCGCCTGCGAACTGGACTTCCAGACGGTGAACGACGAGCGGGTGCTCGACTTCGACCGGCTGCCCGCCGACGACGCGGACGATCTGGTGGCCGTCGCCCGCCACGGCCTCGCCGCTCCGGCCGGCCGGGAGCTCACCGCCGCCGACGTGGCGCTGATCAGCTACACCTCAGGGACCAGCGGCACCCCCAAGGGCGCCATGAACGCGCACGGCAACATCATGGTCAACGCCGAGCGCCAGCGCACCGGCCACCCCGTCCCCGAGGGCTCCGCCTACTTCGCCCTCGCCCCGCTCTTCCACATCACCGGCATGGTCTGCCAGCTGGCCGCCTGCCTCGCCAACGCCGGCACCCTGGTCCTGGCGTACCGCTTCCACCCCGGCGTGGTCCTGGACGCCTTCACCGAGCACCGCCCCGCCTACACCGTCGGCCCCTCGACCGCCTTCATGGCGCTCGCCGCGACCCCCGGCGTCACCCCGGCGCACTTCGGCTCCTTCCGGGTGATCTCCTCCGGCGGCGCACCCCTGCCGCCCGCGCTCGTCGAGAAGTTCCGGGCGGACTTCGGCCCGTACATCCGCAACGGCTACGGCCTCACCGAGTGCACCGCGCCCTGCGCCTCCGTGCCGCCCGAGCGCGAGGCCCCGGTGGACCCGGTGTCCGGGACCCTCTCGGTCGGCGTGCCGGGCCCGGACACGGTGGTGCGGATCATCGACGAGAACGGCGCGGACGTGCCCTTCGGCGAGCAGGGCGAGATCGCGGTGCGCGGACCGCAGGTCGTCTCCGGCTACTGGCGGCTGCCCGAGGCCACCGCCGCAGCCTTCCCGGACGGCGAGCTGCGCACCGGCGACATCGGCTTCATGGACCGCGAGGGCTGGCTCTACGTCGTCGACCGCAAGAAGGACATGATCAACGCCTCCGGTTTCAAGGTCTGGCCGCGCGAGGTCGAGGACGTCCTCTACACCCATCCGGCGGTCCGCGAGGCGGCCGTCGTGGGCGTCCCCGACGCCTACCGGGGCGAGACGGTCCGCGCCTACGTCAGCCTGCGGCCGGGCACCTCGGTGGAACCGGGCGAACTGGGCGCGTACTGCAAGGAACGGCTCGCCGCGTACAAGTACCCGCGCGAAGTCGAGGTCCTGACCGAACTTCCCAAGACGGCAAGTGGGAAGATCCTCAGGCGGGAACTGCGTTCACCCCGCTAGGACCGGTTCACGCACGGCACGGAAGGAAGGCGGCGGCCATGGCCAAGGCGACGGACGGGAGCGGCACCCCCGTTCCCCAGCGGCTGCTCGCCGCCGCCACCCGGCTCTTCGCCGAGCAGGGGTACGACCGCACCTCGGTCCAGGAGATCGTGGAGGCGGCCGGCGTCACCAAGGGCGCGCTGTACCACTACTTCGGCTCCAAGGAGGACCTCCTCCAGGAGGTCTACGCCCGGGTGCTGCGGCTCCAGCAGGAGCGCCTCGACGCCTTCGCGGACGCCGACGCGCCCGTGGAGCAGCGACTGCGCGACGCGGCGGCCGACGTGGTCGTCACCACCATCGAGAACCTCGACGACGCCTCGATCTTCTTCCGCTCGATGCACCACCTGAGCCCCGAGAAGAACAAGCAGGTACGGCTGGAGCGGCGCCGCTACCACGAGCGCTTCCGGGCCCTGGTGGAGGAGGGGCAGCGCAGCGGGGTGTTCTCCACCGCGACGCCGGCGGACCTGATCGTCGACTACCACTTCGGCTCGGTCCACCACCTGTCCACCTGGTACCGGCCGGACGGCCCGCTCAGCCAGCAGGAGGTCGCCGACCACCTGGCCGACCTGCTGCTGCGCGCGCTGCGGCCGTAGAACGGCGGACGTGGCGGGGCGGGAGGCGGACGGGACCGGCGTCGCTGAGCCGCCCGGCGGCCGCAGTACAGGGGCCCTCGCCCAGGAACCGTCAGTCAGTACCTGCCACTCAGGACCCGACAGTCAGGGCCTCACTCGGGACCGGCCACTCAGGGCCCGCCCCCGTCAGCCGGTCCAGCAGCGCCCCCGCCGCCGGGTTGCGCGGCCGGGGCGTGCGCCCCGCCAGCACCACCGTCCGGCCGGGCTCCGGCTGCCGGATGCTCACACACGGCAGCCCGGCGTCCTCACCGATCCGGCGCGGCACGATCGCCACGCCGATGCCCGCCCGTACCAGGTCGACGAGCAGCCGGATCTGAGTGACGTCGCAGGTGATCCGGCGCTCCAGACCGCAGTGCGCGGCCAGCCGCCGCACCGCCGTCTCCAGACCGGTGCCGGCCCGGAAGTCGACGAACGGCTCCCCGGCGAGGTCCTTGATCAGGGTGCGCCCGGCCGTCGCCAGCCGGTGGCCCGGGGCGGTGATCAGGACCAGGTCCTCCTGCCAGGAGGCGAACGCCGCCGTGCCGTTCGGGAGCCCGGCCGCGTCCGGCGCCAGATAGGCGAGGTCCAGCTCACCGGCGAGCAGACCGGCAAGCAGCTCCGGGGTCGTCGCCTCGCGCAGGGAGATCTGCACCCCGGGCCTGAGCCGGTGGAAGGCGGCCAGCTCGGCGGCCAGATCCACACAGGTCAGGGTCTGGATCGTGCCGATCCGCACCCGCCCGGTGACCAGGCCCGACACGGCGGCCACCGCGTCGCGCGCCGCGTCCGTCCCGGCCAGCACCGTACGTGCCGACGGCAGCAGCGCCCGGCCCGCCTCGGTCAGCACCACCCGGCGGCCGGTACGGTCGAACAGCTCGGCCCCCAGCTCCCGTTCTAGGTTGCGCACCGACGTGCTCAGCGCGGACTGCACGATCAGTTCGGCGCGCGCGGCCGCGGTGAAACTGCCGTGCGTGATCACCGCCATGAAGTGGCGGAGCTGGCGAATCTCCATCCATCTACGGTACCGATGGCAGCCAGCGAAACCATCTGTTGGACCGAACCGGCTGCCGGGGCCACGCTGGATACATGGCGCACATTCAGACATCAACGCGTGTTCCCGCCCTGTGGACCGTGGCCTACGGGCCGCACCGCCCCTTCAGCGTCCGGATCCTCGCACGGTGCCTGCTGCGGGTCCGGGCCTTCGCCCGCGACCTGGCACTGGCCGAGCACGTACCGTACGGCGGCTACTGAGCCTGCGGGCACGGCCCCGAAAGGGGTTGGTGCGGCCGGGGCGCACCCGGTTAGCATCCGACGATGCGGACGCCGGCCGACGAAGAGATCCACGCCCTGGGCCGACAGACCGGCCACGAGGACCCCGTGCTGCGTCACGCGGCACTCGTCCGGCTGGCCGGACTCGTCACCGCGTGTCCGCCGTCCGACGACGCGCGCGGGGACGCACTCGCCGCACTGCTGCCCGCCTCCCTCACCGGACCGCCGGAGGCCGATCTCCTCCTGGCCGGCCTCTACGAGCGGCTCGGCCACCGGCTGACGGGCCGCCCCCGGCCCCGGTGGCGCACGGCCGGGCAGCTGCCGGCGACGGTACGGACCGCCTGGCTGCGCGCCGATGTCCTGCACGATCCCCGGATCTTCCGCGAGGAGCCGCCGGGTGAGCACCTCTACCAGGCCGTGCGCGGTGTGAGCGTCACCGACGCACACCGGCCGGCCCGGCTGGTGGACGAACTGGCGGCCACCGGCGATCCGGTGCTCGGGGCCGAGGCGCTGCGGCTGGCCCGTGAGGGACTGCACGCCGCACTGCTCGCCCCGGCGGTGGTCCGGGAGCAGCTGATCGCCCTGCTGGCCGCGGACAGCGCCCCGGTCGTCGCGGGCGCGCTGGGCGAACTGGCCCGGCCCTGGGCGGCGATGGCCCCCCTGCCGCCGGGCCTGTTCGCCCCGCTCCTCCTCCCCGGCCCGGTGCGGGAGCGGCCGGGCGGTGCGCCGCAGGGCTCGGTGCCGTGGCAGGCCGGGGAACCGGCGGGGGACGGCGTGCGGAAGCGGCCCGAGGTGGCCGCTGCCGCCCTCGTCACCGCCGCCCGCCACGGCCACCGCGCGCTGCTGCTCCGGGTCGTCGAGGACCCCCGGCAGGCGCCCGGCCTGCGCCGGCGCGGGATGGAGCTGCTCGGTGAACTCGCGGACCGCGACGACATCGGAGCACTGAGCGCTGTCGCCGCCGGCGACCCCCTGCTGCTCGGCGGCCCCGCGGTGGCCTGCCTGCGCGGCCTCCACCGCCGAGGGCACTTCCCGGCCGACGCCGATGTCGGCGTGCTCGTCGGCCTGGCCCTGTCCGACCACTCGATCCCGGCCCGCGACGTGGCGACGGTCCTCTACACCTCCCGCCACGAGGCGCTCAGGGTCCTGACGGACGCGCCGCCCGCCGACCCGGGCTGGCCCCGACGCCTCGAACTGCTTCTCGCGCTGGCCGGACAGGGGACGGGCGACCTCCCGGCCGGGGACGCCGTCACCCGCCTGCTGCCCTCGGCCCCCGAGCCCGCGCCCTTCCTCGGCGCGATCCGCGCACTGCGCCACACGGACGCCGAGGCGGCCGTGCTCGCCCTGCTGCCCCGCGCACCGGCCGCCGCCCTGGACACGCTGGATGCGATCGGCGGGGACCCGACGGTACGGGCCCTGGCCGAAGGGCTGGGCCTCACCACCGGAGCGACGGCTCCCCACCTGCGCCCCGTACGGGGCCGCGCCCTCGAACTGCTCTGGCAGCTGAACCGGGACCCGGAGCGGCGCCGCGCCCTGCTCGGCCGGCTCGACCCCGTCGACCTGCCGCCGCGCGTCGCGGCCGGCCTCGGCGGACCCGACGCGGCCGAACTGGCCCTGCTGAGCTCCCACCTGGACCCGGGCGCACCCGTGGAGGCGCTGTGCCGGCTCGCTGCCCACGGCGATGCCGAGACCCTCCCGGCCATCACCGACCTGCTGTCGCGCGTCGTGGCCGGCCTGGCCGCTTCGAGGAGGCCGGACGCGGCGCCCCGGACCGGCGAGCACGGGCAGCCGGCCGGTGAGCCCGTAGTACCGCAGGAGGTCCTGGACGCCCTGAGCGCCCTCGGCCGCCGACTCCACGAACGGGGCGCGATCCGGCCCGTCTGCCTGCTTGACGTGGACGCGAAGGACGCCGGGCACGCGCTCGTCGCAGGCCTGGCGCTGGACCTCGTCGACCGCCCGGGGCTCTGTGACGACGAGCACGTGGTCCTGCTCGAACTGCTGCTCAGAGCCCCCTGGACCGGCACCCGCGCGCGGGTGCACCGACTGCTGCGCCACCACGACCGGCACGTGCGAGGGCACGTCATCGCCCTCCTCGCGCACGACGCCACGGGAGAGGACGCCCAGGCGCTCTCGGCGTCGCTCATCACCCTGACGAGGGCCCAGGACATCCAGACCGTCCGCCAGGCCCTGCTCGCCCTGGGCCACGCCCGAGCCCACTGGGCGAGCGCGGCGATCTCCGCCTGCCTGGGCCACCCGAACATGAACATCAGGAAGACGGCGGCCGAGGCGCTGATCCGGCCGGGCGCACCGGCGGCGCTCCCCGCACTCCTGTCCCGGCTCGGGCAGGAGGGCAACCCCGGCCTGCGCGCCTCCCTCGTCGCCGCCCTGCGCGCCGTCCTCGGCGACGCCTACGCGGCCACCCTCGTCGCCGCCGCCGAACACAGCCGGGACGACACCGCCCGCCGGCTCCTCCTGGAGGGCCTGCACGGCGCCCTCACCGCACGCTCGGTGCTCGCCCTGGACGAGCAGGAGTCACCGGTGGCGATCTTGCTGCTCACCCTGATCGCATCCCGCCAAGTAGCCCTGGCCGCCGGCCTCGTGACGGACCTGGCGCCGGCCATGGCCGCGCACGGGATCACCGCGCAGCCCGCCCCGGAGGCCCCCGGCGAGGCGGAGCGCGACGTCGAGGCCCTGGCAACCGGGGGCTGGGACCCCGTGACCGCACTGCGCCTGGTGGCCCGGGGCGAGCGCCCCGGCCCCGCCCACAAGGACCGGCTGCGCCCGATGCTGGCCGACTGGCTCGCGCTGGCCGCCTCGCGGCACCCGAAGGTCCGATGCACGGAGGCCCAGGGCGGGGCGGCTTGGGACACGGCAGCCCAGGACACGGCAGCCGGGGGCCCGGCGGCTCGGGGCAGGGCGCGGAGCGCCGACGTGCTGCGGTTCGCGCTGGCGCTCTGCTCCGCGCCCCGGAGCGGCCCGGAACTCGCGGCGCTCGCCCGGTCCGCCCCGCTCCTGCTGGACGCGCTGGCCGACGCCCGCGACTCCTGCCGGAACGAACTGATCGCCGTACTCGAAGAGGTGGCGCCGCTGCTCGCGGCCACCGTGAAACCGGCCGCCGTCACCTCGGTACGCGCCCTGGCCCCCGCACCGGCGACGCGCGGCCGGTCCACCCTGACGCTGCTGCGCCGCCTCGGCGCGATACCGGTCCGCGCCGATCTCGACCGGGCCCTCGCGGCGGCCCGGCTCGCCGCCGACCCCGGGCGCGCCACGACCGCCGTGCTCCGCGAGGCCTTCTCCGTACCGGAGCCCCGGCCGGACGCCGCACCCCGGTCCGAGGCGGCCCTGGCCTGGCGGTCCGCGCTGGCCGACGCGGTCCGGGAACCGGGCGCGCTGGCCGGGTTCCGCCGCACGGACGACGGCGCCGCGCACGACGGCGCCGTCTCCTCCCGGGACCGGCTGGCCGCCCTGATCGAGGCCCACGACGGCGCCGCCCCCGCAGCCCGGGACGCCCTCATCGACTGGATGACCCGGCTCCAGCCCCTGGACGCCCCGCCCTGGACCCTCGCGGAGACCGCCCGCGCTCCGCAGCCGCCGCCGCGCCTGGTCCGGGCCGACGACCTGGACCAGCCTCGGTCGGCGGCCCTGCGGGAGCGGCTGCTCGACATGCTCGGCTCGGCGGATGCGGGGCGCCGCCGGACCGCCGCCGAGGCGCTGGCACGGTGGCCCGAGCCGGAGGCCCGCACGGTGGTGCTGCGCGCGTACCTGCACGGCCGGGTCTCCCTGCCCGCCTCAGCCGTGGCCGGACTCGGCAGCGCGCTGGCCGGCATCGGCGAGAGCGAGCTCCGGGGCGACGGAATCCTGCGTGACAGGGTGGCGGCCGTGGCCGTCGGGCTCGAACCGCAGCAGCGGGAACGGCTCCTGCCGCTGCTCCTCGACTGGTGGCAGCACGCACCGCCCGCCGAGGCCGGCGCCCTCGGCACCGCGTTGCGTGCCCACCCCGCCGACGCGCTGGCGGTGGCACTGGGCGACCGCCTCGACGCCGGGGCCTGGGGCTTCCTGGACCTGCTCGTCGCCCGTACACTCCTGCGCACCCCGGCCCTGACACGGACCTGCCGCCGGCTGCGCGGCGAAGGGCGCGACGAACTCGCCGGCCGGCTGCTCCTGACGGACGGACCCCTGCGGGGGCCGGACGCCGGACAGCGGGACGCGGCGGCACTGGCCGCACTGCGCGAGCGCGACGCGGACCTCCCCGCCGCGAGCCGGCACCGCCCGGCCCGGCGGGAGCTGATGGAGCTGGCCCGGACCGGCGCCCCCGAGCAGATCTGCCGCGCGCTCACCGAGCTGGCCGGGGCGCACACCGACCCCGGCCCCGACCGGGACCCGCACCTGCTGAACCTGCTCGACGAGCTGCTGACGCACCCCCGGCCCAGGGTCCGGCTGCGGGCCCACCGCACCGCGCGGGTGATGCTCGACCGGGCGGCGTACCTGCGCCACACCGGGCAACTGCTGGACGACCCCCGCCCGGACGTGGTGCGCATGGCACTCCGGACGCTCTGCCGGGCGGGCTGGGAGCCGGCGTTCCCGGCCGTCACCGGGCTGCTGGGGCACCCGCACCCGACCGTGCGCGCCGCGGCGGCCGACGCACTGGCCGAGGTGGGCGGGGCGGCGGTCCCGGCGCTCCGTCACGCCGCCGCCCGCGCCCGGCCCGACCGGCGCGCCCGGTACGCGGACGTACTGGACCGGATCGGGACCGGCGGCGACTGACGCCGGCCCACCGCCCCCGGACCCTCCCGGCTACAGGTACTTCTTGATCTCCCGGCGGGCCAGCGACCGCTGGTGCACCTCGTCCGGGCCGTCCGCCAGCCGCAGCGTCCGCGCGGCCGCCCACAGTTCGGCCAGCGGGAAGTCCTGGCTGACGCCGCCCGCACCGTACAGCTGGACCGCCTGGTCGAGGATGGAGACCACTGCACGCGGGGTGGCGATCTTGATGGACTGGATCTCGGTGTGCGCGCCCCGGTTGCCCACCGTGTCCATCAGCCAGGCCGTCTTCAGCACCAGGAGCCGCAACTGCTCCACCGTGACCCGGGCGTCCGCGATCCAGTTCTGCACCACGCCCTGCTGGGCGAGCGGCTTGCCGAAGGCGTTGCGGGACACCGCGCGCCGGCACATCAGCTCGATGGCGCGCTCCGCCATGCCGATCAGCCGCATGCAGTGGTGGATACGGCCAGGGCCCAGCCGCGCCTGGGCGATGGCGAAACCGCCGCCCTCCTCGCCCACCAGGTTCGCCGCCGGCACCCGCACGCCGTCGAAGATCACCTCGGCGTGGCCGCCGTGGTAGTGGTCCTCGTAGCCGTACACCTTCATGGCGCGCTTCACCGTCAGCCCCGGGGTGTCGCGCGGGACGAGGATCTGCGACTGCTGGCGGCGGATGTCGTCGCCGTCCGGGTCGGTCTTGCCCATCACGATGAAGATCGCGCAGTCCGGGTTCATCGCCCCGGAGATGTACCACTTGCGCCCGTTGATGACGTAGTCCCCGCCGTCACGGGTGATCCGGGTCTCGATGTTGGTCGCGTCCGACGAGGCCACCTCCGGCTCGGTCATCGCGAACGCGGACCGGATCTCACCGGCCAGCAGCGGCTCCAGCCACTGCTTCTTCTGCGCGTCGGTGCCGAACTGGGCGAGCACCTCCATGTTCCCGGTGTCCGGCGCCGCGCAGTTCAGCGCGGTCGGCGCCAGCTGCGGGGAGCGGCCCAGGATCTCGGCCAGCGGGGCGTACTGGAGATTGGTCAGCCCCGCGCCGTACTCGGCGTCCGGCAGGAAGAGGTTCCACAGCCCCTGGCGGCGCGCCTCGGCCTTCAGGTCCGCCACGATTCCCGGGGTGTCCCACGGCGACGCGAGCTGCTCCCGCTGCTCGTCCGCGATCCGCTCGGCGGGGTGGACGTGCTCGTCCATGAAGGCGAGCAGCTTGGTGCGCAGCTCCTCGGTACGGGCGTCGAATGCGAAGTCCATGGGGTTGGTCAGCCTTCCTGGAGGGTGGTGAGGCCGTGCGCGATGAAGACGGGGACGAGGTCGCCGATGCGGTCGAAGCCGCCGCCGACGGTCTGGCCCAGCGTGTAGCGGTAGTGGATGCCCTCCAGGATCACGGCGAGCTTGAACCAGGCGAAGGCCGTGTACCAGGAGATGGCGGAGGTGTCCCGGCCGGAGCGGGCGGCGTAGCGCTCGATCAGTTCGGCGGGGGAGGGGTGGCCGGCCGCGCCACTGGTGGTGGAGACCGGTGACTGGGGCAGGCCGAGGTCGGAGCTGTACATCACCAGCAGGCCGAGGTCGGTGAGCGGGTCACCCAGCGTGGACATCTCCCAGTCGAGTACGGCCCTGATCCGGTCGTCGGGGCCGATCAGGACGTTGTCCAGGCGGTAGTCGCCGTGCACCACCGTCGGTGCGGGGGAGACGGGGAGTTCGCGGCCGAGCGCCGCGTGCAGCTCGTCGATGCCCGCCAGTTCACGGTTGCGGGAGGCGTCCAGCTGCTTGCCCCAGCGCCGCAGCTGCCGGTCCAGGAAGCCCTCGGGGCGCCCGAAGTCGCCGAGCCCGACGGCCTGCGGGTCCACGGCGTGCAGTTCGACCAGGGTGTCCACCAGGCCGAGCACGGCCGCGCGGGTGCGTTCGGCGCCGAGCGGGGCGAGCTGTTCCGCCGTGCGGTACGGGGTGCCCTCGACGTACTCCATGACGTAGAACGGCGATCCGATGACGGAGTCGTCCTCGCAGAGCAGCAGCGTCTCGGGGACCGGGACGGCCGTCGGGTGCAGTGCGCTGATCACCCGGTGCTCGCGCTTCATGTCGTGCGCGGTGGCCAGCACATGACCCAGCGGCGGGCGCCGGACGACCCAGTGGCCGGTGCCGTCCGTGACGATGTACGTCAGGTTCGAACGCCCGCCCTCGATCAGCCGGGCGTCGAGCGGTCCGTTCACCAGGCCCGGCCGTTCGCGGTCGAGATGGCCGCGCAACCGGTCGAGGTCGAGGCCTGGCGGGTGGACTGGGCTCATCGTGCGCACCTCCGGGATGAATGAACGGTCGGTGTTCATGATGCCGACCAGTCGGTATGTCGTCCAGTGAACTCCCGGAACCGGATGCAGCCGGTCCGGCACGATCGGCTGTCCAGCCTCTGGTGTTCAGTCGTATCTCTGAATAGAGTTCACGTATGGATACAGCGTTGTTGATCGAAGAAGTCCGGCTCACCCCGATCCTCATTGCCGACCCGCCGCTCCTCAACACCCAGGGCGTCCACCAGCCCTACACCCCGCGCCTTGTCGTGGAGGTCGTCACCCGCGGCGGAGTGACCGGCATCGGGGAGACGTACGGCGACGGCAAGTACCTCGAACTGGCCGAGCCGCTCGCCACCGCCCTGGTGGGCCGCCCGGTCAGCGATCTGAACGGCCTCTTCGCCCTCGCCGACGAGGTGTGCGCGGATTCACGCGCCGCCGACGAGCGGGTCGACGCGGGCGGACTGCGCGGCGTGCAGACCGCGGACAAGCTGCGGCTCTCGGTGGTGTCCGGCTTCGAGGTGGCCTGTCTGGACGCGCTGGGCAAGTCGCTCGGCCTGCCGGTGCACGCGCTGCTCGGCGGCAAGGTGCGCGACACCGTCGAGTACAGCGCCTACCTCTTCTACCGCTGGGCCGAGCACCCGGCGGGCGGCGAGCGCGACGACTGGGGAGCGGCCGTCGACCCGGCCGGAGTCGTCGCCCAGGCGCGGCGGTTCGCCCGCGACTACGGCTTCTCCTCCTTCAAGCTGAAGGGCGGCGTCTTCCCGCCCGACCAGGAGATCGCCGCGGTCCGCGCACTGGCCGAGGCGTTCCCCGGCCGGCCACTGCGTCTCGACCCCAACGGCGCCTGGTCCGTCGAGACCTCGCTGTACGTCGCCGAGCAGCTCAAGGGCGTACTCGAATACCTGGAGGACCCGGCGGCCGGTACCGCGCTGATGGCCGAGGTCGCGGCCGGCACCGACGTACCGCTGGCCACCAACATGTGCGTCACCACCCTCGCGGAGGTCCCCGAGGCCTTCGCGAACGACGCCGTCCAGGTCATCCTCTCCGACCACCACTACTGGGGCGGCCTGCACCGCACCCGTGAACTCGCCGGGATCTGCCGCACCTTCGGCGTCGGGCTCTCCATGCACTCCAACACCCACCTCGGGATCAGCCTCGCCGCCATGACCCACGTCGCGGCCACCGTCCCCAACCTCGACTACGCCTGCGACAGCCACTACCCCTGGCAGACCGAGGACGTCATCACCGCCCGCCACGTCTTCGAGGACGGCAGGCTCACCGTCTCCGACGCCCCGGGCCTCGGGGTGGAACTGGACCGGGACCGCCTGGCGGAACTGCACCGCCGCTGGCTCGACGACGACAGCACGATGCGCGAGCGCGACGACGCCGCCGCGATGCGCAAGGCCGAGCCCGGGTGGCGGACGCCGTCGATCCCGCGCTGGTGAGGACCCCGCGCCGGGCGGCCGGGCCCCCCGGCCCCGTGCGCCCGGCCCGGAGCCCGCTCAGTCGTCCCAGCCCTGCGCGACCGGGTGCTGATCGACTGCACCAACGCGGTCGGACCCGGCTTCGTCCTCACCACCGAAGGCGGCCCCGGAGCCGCCCGTTCCCTCGCCGATGCCACCGGGGCCCGGGTCATCAAGGCCTTCAACCACCTCCCGGACGCGGTCTGGCGGCTCACCCCGCCCGCCTTCGCCGACGGCCCGGTCGCCGTCCCGCTGTGCGGGGACGACGAGGACGCCCTGGGGACCGTGGCGGCACTGGTGCGGGACCTGGGATGCGAGCCGCTGACAGCGGGCTCGACCGGGCCGCCTGCCTGGAGGCGACCACGGCCTTCCTCATCGGGCTCTGGCACTCCGGTTTCGACCCGCGCCGCCTGCTGCCGCCCTACGCCGCCGCCACGGCATGACTTGCGCCGCCCGCGGGCCGCACCGATGGTCGGAGGATGAAGGCGATCAGCTACAGCGGATACGGCGATGCCGACGTCCTGGAGTACGGCGAGCGGCCCGACCCCAAGGTCGGCCCCGACACCGTCCTGGTGAAGGTGCGGGCCGCCGCGGTCAACCCGGTGGACCGGCAGGCGCGGCAGGGGAACCTGGACGCCGCCCTCGACACGGTCTTCCCGGTGATCCCCGGCTGGGACGTCTCCGGGGTCGTCGTGCAGCCCGGCGTCGCCGTCGACGAGTTCGCCGTCGGCGACGAGGTCATCGGGTACGTGCGGGAGGACTTCCTCAGCCGCGGCACCTTCGCGGAGTACGTCGCCGCGCCCGTGCGCACACTCGCCCGCAAACCGCTGAGCCTGAGCTTCGAGGAGGCCGCCGGTCTGCCGCTGGCCGGCCTCACCGCCTACCAGGTGCTCCACCGCTCGCTGCGGATCCGCAACGGGGACACCGTCCTGGTGCACGCGGCGGCGGGCGGGGTCGGCTCGCTGGCCGTCCAGCTCGCCCGCCACGCGGGCTGCCGGGTCATCGGCACCGCGAGCGCCCACAACCACGATCACCTCCGGCAGCTCGGCGCGGAGCCCGTGGAGTACGGGGACGGGCTGGTGGACCGGCTGCGGGCGCTGGCCCCGGACGGGATCGACGCCGCCTTCGACACGGTGGGCGGCGACGCGCTGCGGGCCTCCGCCGAGACGCTCGCGCCGGACGGGCGGCTGACCTCCATCGTGGACAGCGAGGTGTTCTCGTACGGCGGCAAGTACGCCTTCGTGCGGCCCGACGCGAAGGACCTCGCCCATCTGGCCGAACTGGCCGAGCGTGGCATCGTCACGGTCCACGTCGACCGGGTCTTCCCGCTGGAGCAGACGGCCGAGGCGCACCGGCTCAACGCCCAGGGGCGCACCCGGGGGAAGATCGTCGTCACGGTGGACTGGGAGAGCTGACGGGCGCGCGCCCGGCCCCGGGCCGGGCGGTCAGAACAGCATGGCCGCCGCGAACACGGCCAGCGCGACCGTGCACCCCGCCGCCGCCAGCGCCGCGCGCGCACCGAGCGGGCGCGGCCGCGCGGTACCCATCCCCTGCACCCGGCGGTTCGCCACCCGCAGGAACCCCAGCCAGGCGAACACGCTCAGGGACAGCGCGACGATCCCCGCCGGGCCCGCCCCGCCGTGCAGCGCCTGCTTGCCCGCCAGCAGCGCCACCACCGTGCACGACAGCGTGGTGCGCCGCCAGGCCAGCCTGGTCCGCTCCGGCTGGAGCCCGGGATCGCGTTCCGTCGCGGTCACCGCCCCTCCCAGCCGAACAGGACCACCACCACCATCGCCACGGCCACCACCGCGACCGCGAGACTCAGCAGCGTCGGGAACCGGGACACCGGCAGGTCCTCGCCGCGCCGCATCGCCCGCTCGCACCGCACCCAGTGGTTGACGGCCCGCAGCGCGCACAGCACCCCGGCGGCGAGCAGCGCCAGCGCCAGGCCGGCGCGCACGCCCCAGGACAGTTCGGGCAGGAACTGGTCGACCGCGAATCCGCCGCCGATCAGCGCCAGCGCCGTCCGGATCCAGGCGAGGAAGGTCCGCTCGTTGGCGAGGGAGAAGCGGTAGTCGGGGGTGTCGCCCTCTTCGCGGATTCGCTGCGGCGCGAACCACAGCCGCAGACTCTGTACGAATTCGTTCACGTCCGGACCTTATCTGCCACTTCGGTACCCGGTGCGGGGCCGTTCAGGATGCTTCGCGGAACGCCCGAAGCCGTCGGTACGCCTCGATGCCGTCCGGCACCCACGGCCAGTCGCCGAGCCGCCGCTCCAGCTCGTCGTCGGTGAGGAAGGTGTGCCAGGCGACCTCTTCCACCTGCGGCTTCACCGGCAGCTCGCACCGGACCCGGTACACGTAGGACCACCAGGTGTGCCCGCCGCCCTCGTAGAGGAACTTGAAGAGCGGCTCGGGGCGGGGGAGCCCGGTGACACCCAGCTCCTCCTCGGCCTCCCGCAGCGCCGCCTCGTCGTAGCTCTCGCCCGCACCGACCACCCCGCCGACGAACATGTCGTAGTGGGACGGGAAGACCAGCTTCGTGGCGGTCCTGCGGTGCACGAAGATCCGGCCGTCGGCGTCCCGGGCCTCGATAAACGCGCAGCGGTGGCGCAGGCCGCGCGCGGTCGCCTCGCCGCGCGTGGCCTGCCCGACGACCTCGTCGTTCTCGTCGACGATGTCCAGGAGCTCGTCAGAAGGTGTCATGCACCTCATCCAACAGCAGAGCGCCCGGCGGCGATCACTGCCCCATGACGTACTTGACGGTCGGGCCCGTGGTCCAGCCGCCGTCCACGGCGAGTTCGGCGCCGGTGATGTAGGAGGCGGCGTCCGAGAGCAGGAAGACGACGGCCTCGGCGATCTCGCCGGCCTCGCCGACCCGGCCCATCGGAGTGTTGGGGTAGTTGCCGTCGCCCTGCTGGATGCCGACGGAGGCGGTCATCGGCGTGTAGACCATGCCGGGGTGCACCGAGTTCACCCGCACCTTCGCCGTGCCGAGCTCCACCGCGCCGACCTTGGTCAGCCCGCGCACGCCCCATTTGGACGCGCCGTAGCTGGAGGTCAGGGCCAGGCCCATCAGCCCGGCGGCCGAGGAGATGTTGACGATCGAGCCGCCGCCGTTCTCCTTCATCAGCGGGATCACCGTCTTCATGCCGATGAAGACGGCCGTCAGGTTGATGTCGATGACCTTGCGGAAGTGCTCGACCGTCTCGCTCTCCAGCGGCTGCCCGGTGGAGACCCCGGCGTTGTTGACCAGGCCGTCGATCCGGCCGAACTCGGCGAGGGCGAAGGCGGCCACGCGCTGCCAGTCCTCCTCGGAGGTCACGTCGTGGTGCACGAAGCGGGCCTTCGGGCCGAGCCCCGCCGCGGTGGCCGCGCCCTCCTCGTCCAGCACGTCGGTGATCACCACGTTCGCGCCGCCGGCCACGGCGAGGCGCGCGGCCTCGGCGCCGAGGCCGCGCGCGGCGCCGGTGATGACGACGGTCCGGTCACTGAGGTTGTTCTTCTCGGTCATGACATGTCCTTCATGTGATGCGGGTGGTTCGTTCGGTGCGGGCGGTTCACGCGCCGTGCGGCGCGGGGGCGTGCAGGAACGCGGTGGTGGTCCCGACGAGATCGGCGAGGAAGAGCTCCTGGCCGGTCAGCGGCTCGGTGCCGTCGAGTCCCTGGCGGGCGCGGTCGGCCAGCGCCGCGCCGATCAGGGTGAGTGCCAGATCGAGCCGCTCCAGGCGGACCGGCTCCGCCAGCGCGTCCAGGCGGTCCCCGATCCGGCCGATCAGCCGGCCGTAGGCCGTGCCGTCCAGGGCGGGGTGCAGGCGGCCGGTCCGCAGGCCGGTCTCGTGGCTCAGCTGGGCCGAGACCCGCAGACAGCGCCGGCCCCGGTCGTCGGTGAGCAGGCTCGCCTCGGCCGTCACCAGCGCGGTGAGCAGCTCCCGTACGCCGCAGTCCTCGGCGAGTGCGTCGAGCAGCGGTGCCACCACCTGTTCGGTACGGGCCTGGCGGCCCGCCATCACCGCGTCGAGCAGCCCTGCGCGGGAGCCGAAGTGGTACTGGACCGCCGACGGATTGCTCTGCCCCGCCAGCCGGACGATGTCCCGCAGCTGGGCGCCGTCCGTACCCTGTGCGGCGAAGATCTCCTCGGCCGCGCGGATCAGCTTGTCCCTGGTCTCTTGTCCTGACTGTCCTGACGTTCTCGCCATGCCGCAACTGTAATGCTGGCCATTATTAATTGCCAGGACGGGGCGGCCGCACGGCTGTGAGAAAGGGGACAACCGCTGCCGCGGGGTGCGGATGGACCGGCCTCAGCGCGGTTCGAGGGTCTTGGCGCGCCGCCCGCCCACCGGCCCCTCCGGCATCGCCGGATGCAGCCCCAGCAGCACGATCCCGACCACGATCGCCGCGAGCCCGGCCGCCTGCCAGGCCAGCGCGCCGGTATCGGTGCGCACCTGGTCGCCGAGGAACCCGATCCCGCAGGCGATCCCGGCCAGCGGCTGGGCCGCGGTCAGCGCGGGCAGCGACATCCGCAGCGGACCGGTCTCGAACGCGCTCTGCACCAGGAGCAGCCCCGTCACCCCCAGCACCAGCACCGCGTAGGGCTGCCAGCTCATCACCAGGGCCGCCCAGCCGTCGTCCCCGATGAGCTGACCGCTGACCCGGGTCAGCGCGTCCTGCAGCCCGTAGAGCAGTCCGGCCGCCACCGCGAGGAGCGCCGGGGCCGCCACCGACCGCGAGCGCGCCGCGTACATGGTGAGCGCCAGGGCGATGCCCGCCACCACGCCGATGACCAGCCAGTGCCGCAGCGGGCTCGACACCGCCGTGCCGCCCTTCGGCTCGCCGGCCAGCAGGAACGCCGCGACCCCGCACGCCAGCAGCCAGAGCCCGGCCCAGCCCTGCCGGCCGAGGCGCTGGCCGGTGCGGTGGCGCGACAGGGTCATCGCGAAGAGCAGATTGGTGGCCAGCAGCGGCTCGACGACGGAGACCTCGCCCTTGCCCAGGGCCAGCGCGCCCAGCACCATCCCGCAGACCATCAGACCGATACCGGCCAGCCAGCTCCGGACCCGCATCAGGTCCAGCAGCAGCCGGGGCGACAGGTAGTCGCTCCTGGGGGCGTGGCTGGCGGCGGCCTGCTGCAGCACGAAGCCGAAGCCCAGACAGCAGGCCGCGCTCACGGCGAGTACGAGAACCAGCACCGACACGCTTCTCTACCCCAAGTCAGGCCGGAAGAGAGTGAATTGTTTCGACGATAGCGCCTGGACGCCACCGGTGCGCCCGTAGCGCGGCCGACCGGGCGGTTGACGCCGGGGCGGCCGGTACCGAAGATCTGACGCACCAGTAACTTCTGACTTCGCGAGGAACCTCACGGGAATGTGCGGTCCTTCCGCCGGACCGTGTCCGGATCGCCCCGACAAGGATGGAACCCATGGCGTACGACGCTGATGTGATCGTGATCGGGGCGGGACTCGCCGGGCTCGTCGCCACCGCCGAGCTGGCCGAGGCGGGCCGCTCGGTGATCCTGCTCGACCAGGAACCCGAGCAGTCGCTCGGCGGCCAGGCGCACTGGTCCTTCGGCGGCCTCTTCCTGGTCGACTCACCCGAACAGCGCCGGATGCGGATCAAGGACAGCCACGAGCTGGCCCTCCAGGACTGGCTCGGCACGGCGGGCTTCGACCGCAAGGAGGACCACTGGCCGCGCAAGTGGGCCGAGGCGTACGTCGACTTCGCCGCCGGTGAGAAGCGCTCCTGGCTGCACGCGCAGGGCATGCGCTTCTTCCCCGTCGTCGGCTGGGCCGAGCGCGGCGGGTACGACGCGAACGGCCACGGCAACTCCGTCCCCCGCTTCCACATCACCTGGGGCACCGGCCCCGGCGTCGTCGCCCCGTTCGAGCGCCGGGTCCGCGAGGGCGTCGCCAAGGGCCTCGTCACCTTCCGCTTCCGCCACCGGGTCACCGGTCTGGGCCGCACCGGGGGCGCCGTCGACACCGTCAGCGGCGAGATCCTGGAGCCGAGCGGCGCGGCCCGGGGCACCGCGAGCAGCCGGGAGACTGCGGGCAGCTTCGAACTGCGGGCCCAGGCGGTGATCGTCACCTCCGGCGGCATCGGCGGCAACCACGATCTGGTGCGCAAGCAGTGGCCCGAGCGGCTCGGCACCCCGCCCGCCAAGATGCTCTCCGGCGTCCCCGCCCATGTGGACGGCCTGATGGTCGGCATCACCGAGGACGCGGGCGCCCACCACATCAACCGCGACCGGATGTGGCACTACACCGAGGGCATCGAGAACTGGAACCCGATCTGGGCCAGGCACGGCATCCGCATCCTGCCCGGCCCGTCCTCGCTCTGGCTGGACGCCCGGGGCAAGCGGCTGCCCGTCCCGCTCTTCCCGGGCTTCGACACCCTCGGCACCCTCGAACACATCATGCGCACCGGCCACGACTACACCTGGTTCGTGCTGGACCAGAAGATCATCGGCAAGGAGTTCGCGCTCTCCGGCTCCGAGCAGAACCCCGACCTGACCGGCAAGTCCGTCCGAGGCGTGATCGGCCGGGCGCGCGCCGACGTGCCCGGCCCGGTGAAGGCGTTCATGGACAACGGGGCGGACTTCGTCGTCGAGAAGGACCTCGGCGCCCTGGTCCGAGGCATGAACGCCCTCACCGGCGAGGGGCTCATCGACGAGGACGACCTGCGGCGCGAGATCACCGCCCGCGACCGCGAGATCGCCAACCCCTTCACCAAGGACCTCCAGATCACCGCGATCCGGGGCGCCCGCACCTACCTGGGCGACAAGCTGATCCGGACGGCCACGCCGCACCGCATCCTCGACCCCAAGGCCGGGCCGCTGATCGCCGTACGGCTGAACATCCTGACCCGCAAGTCGCTCGGCGGCCTGGAGACGGACCTGTCCTCCCGGGTCCTCACCGCCGACGGCTCCCCGCTGTCCGGGGTCTACGCGGCCGGTGAGGCGGCCGGCTTCGGCGGCGGCGGGGTGCACGGCTACCGCTCGCTGGAGGGCACCTTCCTCGGCGGCTGCATCTTCTCCGGCCGGGCGGCGGGCCGGGCCGCGGCGCAGGCGGTCGGCTGACGGCTGTCCCGCCGGGCTCCGTGCGCCGCGGTGTGCACGTCCGTCCGGTGGGGTTCGGCGCCCAGGACCGTGCGCGGGCGCCGAATTCGGGCATGGGAAGAAGATGCCAGGAGTAGCCGAACCCGTCATCAACCTCGTCCGGCGCACGACCGAGCCCGTGGCCGCGCAGACCCTGCGCTCCACGGGCGCCGCGGTGATCGCCTATGCCGTGGCGACCGCGACGCTGACCGAACCCGCACCGCTGACCGCACCGCTGACCGCGCTGCTCGTCGTCCAGGTCACCCTCTACGCCACCGTCAACATGTCGGTCAAGCGTGTGGTGGCCGTCATCGTCGGCGTCCTCATCGCGAGCGGCTTCAGCGCCCTGGTCGGCATTTCCTGGTGGAGCCTGGGGCTGACCATCTTCACGGCGCTGATCATCGGCAGACTGGTCCGCGTGGACGAGTTCGTCCCCGAGGTGGCGATCAGCGCCATGCTCGTCCTCGGTGTCACCTCGCAAACCGCGCGGTCCACCATGGCGTGGGAGCGCGTGTACGAGACACTGATCGGCGCCGGTGTGGGGCTGCTGTTCAACCTGCTGTTCGCGCCGCCCGTCTGGGTGCAGACCGCGGGCACGTCCATTGACGGACTGGCCCGCGAGATGGGGCAGATGTTCCGCGACCTGGGCAGCGACCTCGCCCGTCCGGTCACCGTCCCGGAGGCGGCCGACCGGCTGCACCGGGCCCGCCGTCTCGACCACGACATCGTCGAGGTGGACGCCTCCCTGCGGCAGGCCGAGGAAAGCCTCATGTACAACCCGAGGGTGCGGCAGGGGCTGCTTCACCGCGTGGTGCTGCGCACCGGTCTGGACACGCTGGAGATCTGCGCGGTCGTCGTGCGGGTGCTGTCCAGGACGCTGACCGACCTGGCCAAGGACCGGGGCGACGAACCGCTGTTCCCCGCTGAGGTTGCCGTCCACATCACGGAACTGTTCGAACAGATGGCGGGGGCCATCGAAAGCTTCTCGGTGCTCATCACCACCTCGATGGCCGCCAGCGGGGAGGAGGCGGAGGACCGGCTCGCCGACGCGCTCACCACCAGCCGGATGACCCGCGACCTGGTGGCGGACATGCTGCTGGCCGCCGTCCAGGAACATCCGAGGAAGTGGCAGTTGCACGGGGCCCTGCTCGCCGAGGTGGACCGGATCCTGGACGAGCTGGACATCGAGAAGCGGGCCGAGCGCCTGGGCCAGGAACTCGACCGCCGCTCCGCCGAGCTGCACGAGCGCCACCCCCGGCTTCTCACGGTCCGGCGCCGGCTGGGCCTCGTGAAGGGAGCGAGCCGGGAGAACGGGGAGAAGGGGGCCGAGGCCGAGGCGCGGTGAGCCCGCTCAGCCCTGTGGGGCGTCGGGGCCGATGCGCTCGACGACCCGGAACCGCTCGGCGACGATCATCGTGTCGTCGTCCACGGTGAACTCGGGGTCGCCGAGCGCGTCCCGCATCTCCTCGCTGTGCCAGAACCGCTCGTGTCCCGCCCGCCACTCGGCGACGGACGCGTACCCCTCGCCCTCGTCCAGCGCGTGCTGGAGGCCGACGTCGGCGAGCCGCAGCACCCGCACCCCGGTCACTTCGAGCACCGCGATCTCCCGCCCGTCCGAGTCGATGAGGGCCGACCGCTCACCGACCGGAGGCAGCTCCTCCTTCTCGATCTCGTACTCCACGAGCAGGCCGGAGGTCGACACCTTGCGCCCGTCCAGGACCGCGGCGACCAACTGGTCGCGCAGCGGGCCGGGGAAGGCGAGGAGGAAGGGCTTGAGCGCTTCACGGTTCTGCATGGCGCAAGTCTGTCACCGGCGGTCCGGCCCGGGGGCGGAGAATCTGACGGACCGGTGACGGAGGGCCGCCGCCCCTGGCGTCCGGTGGCGCGGAGTGCTCGAATCGGGGAGTGAACAGTCCTCCTCCCGGCGCCGGACCCGATCCGGACGCCGTCGGCGCCCCCGTCGGCCGCCGCCTGGTCCTGACGATGCTCGGCCTCGGCGCCGCCGGTCTCGTCGCCGCACCGGTCCTGCAGAAGACCCTTGAATCCGGCCTCGGCGCGGTCGCCGACAAGGACCCCACCGGGCTGACCGGCCTGCTGCCCAACGGCGGCGGCTTCCGGTACTACTCGGTGGCCTCCTCCGTACCGTCGAAGGGCGCGGCCGACTACCGGCTGACCGTGGACGGGCTGGTCGACCACCCGGCCACGTACACCCTGGACGCCCTGAAGGCGCTGCCGCAGACCCGGACGGTCCGCGATGTGCAGTGCGTGACCGGATGGCGGGTGCCGGAGACCCCGTTCGAGGGCGTACGGCTCTCGGCGCTGCTGGACGCGGCGGGTGTCCGGCCGGGCGCCAGGGCGATCCGCTTCACCTGCTTCGACGGGACCTACAGCGAGAGCCTCACCCTCGCCCAGGCCCGCCGTGCGGACGTGATGGTCGCGCTGCGCATGCAGGACAAGCCGGTGCCCCACTCCCACGGTGGCCCGGTCCGGCTCTACGTGGCGCCGATGTACTTCTACAAGTCGGCGAAATGGCTCTCCGGGATCACCGTCACGGACGCCGTACGCCCCGGATACTGGGAGGAGCTCGGTTATGACGTCGACGCCTGGGTCGGCCGGTCCAACGGCCGTGACGACGCCCCCACGGTCTGAGGCGTCCGGCCGGGTACGGCGGTTCGGCCGGCCGGTGCGGTGGGTGCACCGCAGCACGGCGGCGCTGATGCTGACCTGCGTGGCGACGGCCGCCTGCCTGTACGTGCCGCAGCTCGCCGAACTCGTCGGCCGCCGCCTGCTGGTGGTCACCGTGCACGAGTGGTCCGGGCTGCTGATCCCGGTGCCGCTGCTGGCCGGGCTGGTCTCGCGGGCCGTGCGGGGCGACCTGTCGCGGCTCAACCGCTTCGGGCCGCACGACCGGACGTGGCTGCTGGCCGTGCGCCGGCGCGACCGCCGGCCCGGCTCCCGGCCCGCCGGGAAGTTCAACGCCGGGCAGAAGCTCTACGCGGCCTGGATCGCGGGTGCCGTGCTGGTGATGACCGGCACCGGGCTGCTGATGTGGTTCACCGGGCTGGCCCCGCTGATGTGGCGGACCGGTGCCACGTTCGTCCACGACTGGCTGGCCCTGGCGATCGGCATCGTGCTGGGCGGTCACATCGCCATGGCGTACGCCGACCCGGAGGCACGCCGTGGCATGCGCACCGGGTCGGTCGAGCGACGGTGGGCCCGTCGCGAGCACTCGCTGTGGCGGATTCCGGCGGACCCGGCCGGGCCACCGGAGGAGGACCGGTGACCCGTGGCCGCGCCGCGGCGCCGGACCGGCCCCAGGGCGTGTTTTGAAAGTCCCGTCTTCCCGGCGGCGTCCGGCACGCACGCTCGCGGCGTTGCGGAAATGCCCCAGTAACTCCGCTACGAGACCATGTCCGCGCCTTGCGATCGCACGCACCGGACGCCGTCGGCCCGCCCTCCGGGCGGACGACGCTACTTTCAAAACACGCCCTAGAGGATCAGCGACAGCAGCAGGATGAAGACCAGCGAGACGACGGAGATGATCGTCTCCATCACCGACCAGGTCTTCACCGTCTGGCCGACGTCCATGCCGAAGTACTCCTTCACCAGCCAGAACCCGGCGTCGTTGACATGGCTGAAGAAGAGCGAGCCCGCGCCGACGGCCAGCACCAGCAGGGCGACGTGCGAGGTCGACATGTCGGCCGCCAACGGGGCGACCAGACCGGCCGCCGAGATGGTGGCGACGGTCGCGGAGCCGGTCGCGAGGCGGATCGCCACGGCGATCAGCCAGCCGAGCAGCAGTGCGGGGATCGACCAGCTCTCGGAGAAGTCCAGGATCATCTGGCCCACACCGGCGTCGATCAGGGTCTGCTTGAAGCCGCCGCCCGCGCCCACGATCAGCAGCACACCGGCGATCGGGGCCAGCGACTTCTCGACGGTGGAGGAGAGCCGGCCCTTGGTGAACCCGGCCGCCCGGCCAAGGGTGAACATGGCGACGATGACGGCCGCCAGCAGCGCGATCAGCGGCGAGCCGATCACGTCGGTGACCCGCTGGACACCCTGCTCGGGGTCGTCCACGACGATGTCGACGAGTGCCTTGACCAGCATCAGGACGACGGGCAGCAGGATCGTCGCCAGCGTGGCGCCGAAGCTGGGCCGGCGGTCCAGGTCCTCGGACGGGCGCTGCGGGATCATCTTCTCCGGCGCCTTGATGTCCACCCAGCGGGCGGCGAAGCGCGAGAAGACCGGACCGGCGAGGATCACCGTCGGGATCGCGACCACCACACCGAGGGCCAGCGTGACACCGAGGTTGGCGCCGAGGGCGTCGATCGCCACCAGCGGGCCGGGGTGCGGGGGAATGAGCCCATGCATCACGGAGAGGCCGGCCAGGGCCGGGATGCCGATCCGCATCAGGGAGTAGTTGCCGCGCTTGGCGACGAGCAGCACCACCGGGATCATCAGGACGATCCCGACCTCGAAGAACAGCGGCAGGCCGATGATCGAGGCGATCAGGACCATCGCCCAGGGCATGGCCCGCTTGCTGGTCCGCGCGAGGATGGTGTCGACGATCTGGTCCGCGCCGCCGGAGTCCGCGAGGAGCTTGCCCAGGATCGCGCCGAGCGCGATGAGGACGCCGACGCCCGCGACGGTCGAGCCGAGGCCCGCGGTGAAACTCGCGATCGTCTTCGCCGGCGCGGCGCCGGCGAACGAGCCGAGCGCCAGCGAGCCGATGGTCAGCGCGAGGAACGCGTGCATCTTGAACTTGGTGATGAGCAGGACGATGACGGCGATGCCCGCCAGGACGGCGATGCCCAACTGGGCGTTGCCGGCCGAGGTGATCGGTTCGACGGCGTCCGCTGCCAGCGTCTCGACGCTGAGACTGGTCACGGTGATGATCCTTAGCTGTCCAGCCGGCGCAGTGCCGCGACGGCTCGCTGGGTGATTTCCTCGGGCGTGCCGGACACATCCACGGCGACGCCTGCCTCGTCGTCCTCCAGGGGCTGGAGGGTGGCGAACTGGGAGTCGAGGAGTGCGGTCGGCATGAAGTGGCCCTTGCGGTCCGCCATCCGCTCCTCGATCAGGGACCGTTCCCCGGTCAGGTGGAGGAACACGGCACCGGGGGCCTCGCCGCGCAGCCGGTCGCGGTAGACCCGCTTCAGGGCGGAGCTGCTGACCACGCCGCCGAGCCCGGCCCGGCCGTGCGCCCACTGCCCGATCGCATCCAGCCAGGGCCACCGGTCGGCATCCTCCAGCGGGGTGCCGGCCGACATCTTGGCGATGTTCGCGGGGGGATGGAAGTCGTCGCCCTCGGCGTACGGAACGCCCAGTGCGGCGGCGAGCAGGGGACCGATCGTGGTCTTGCCGGTCCCTGCCACGCCCATCACCACGACGACGTGGGGGGTGCTCATTGCGGTGCCTCGCTGTTCTCTTCGATGTCTTCCTCGACATCGGTCCGTCGCGCTACTGAAACCCATACATACGACTTATTCAAGATGCTGTGACATAAACGTCGTACTTAATGTTCCCGCGAGGGTCCCCGTACCCTTGGCTCATGACCACACAGGGCCAGGGGCTGCATACACATGTGCTGGACACCCTGGGTCTGGAGATCGCCGCGGGTGAGCACCTGCCCGGTCAGGTGCTGCGCACCGACGAGCTGGCCCAGCGCTTCGACGTCTCGCGCACGGTCGTGCGTGAGGTGATCCGCGTCCTGGAGTCCATGCACCTGGTCGAGTCCCGGCGCCGGGTCGGCGTGACCGTACGGCCGACCGAGGAGTGGAACGTCTACGACCCGCAGGTCATCCGCTGGCGGCTGGCCGGCGCCGACCGGCCGCGCCAGCTGCGCTCACTGACGGTGCTGCGCTCGGCGATCGAGCCGGTCGCCGCCTCGCTGGCCGCCCGCCACGCCACCCCCGACCAGTGCGCGCAGCTCACCGAACGGGCCCTCGGCATGGTCGCCACCTCGCGCGGCCAGCAGCTGGAGGGCTACCTCGAACACGACATCGCCTTCCACCGGATCGTCCTCAACGCCTCCGGCAACGAGATGTTCGCCCGCCTCGGGGACGTGGTCGCGGAGGTCCTGGCGGGCCGCACCCACCACCAGGTGATGTTCGAGGACCCCGACCCGGCGGCCGTCACCCTCCACGTCCGGCTCGCGGAAGCGGTCCGCGAGGGCGACGCGGCACAGGCGGAGCGGCTCACGAAGGAGATCGCCGTGGGCGCCCTGCACGAACTCGACGTACTCGCGCCCTGACCCGGACGCCCCGCAGGGCGTCCCCGCGGGGATACGGTTGTCGGTGATCGATCTCAGTGAAAGTCGGGAAAGGGAGACCACGGGAATGGCGCAGCAGGTACAAGGGGTCATCGCACCGGGAAAGAACGAGCCGGTCCGGGTCGAGACGATCGTGATCCCGGACCCCGGCCCCGGTGAGGCCGTGGTGAAGATTCAGGCGTGCGGTGTGTGCCACACCGATCTGCACTACAAGCAGGGCGGCATCAACGACGAGTTCCCCTTCCTCCTCGGCCACGAGGCCGCAGGTGTCGTGGAGTCCGTCGGCGAGGGCGTAACGGACGTCGAACCGGGCGACTTCGTCGTCCTCAACTGGCGCGCGGTGTGCGGACAGTGCCGCGCCTGTCTGCGCGGCCGCCCCTGGTACTGCTTCGACACCCACAACGCCAAGCAGAAGATGACCCTGCTCGACGGCACGGAGCTGTCGCCCGCACTCGGCATCGGCGCCTTCGCGGAGAAGACCCTGGTCGCCTCCGGCCAGTGCACCAAGGTCGACCCCGAGGTCGCCCCGGCCGTCGCCGGACTCCTGGGCTGCGGCGTGATGGCGGGCATCGGCGCCGCCATCAACACCGGCCAGGTCGGCCGGGGCGACTCCGTCGCCGTCATCGGCTGCGGCGGCGTCGGTGACGCGGCGATCGCCGGTGCCCGGCTGGCCGGAGCGGCGAAGATCATCGCCGTCGACATCGACGACCGCAAGCTGGAGACGGCGAAGAAGATGGGTGCCACGCACTCCGTCAACTCCCGCACCCAGGACCCGGTCGAGGCCATCCGCGCGCTCACCGGCGGCAACGGCGCCGACGTCGTCATCGAGGCGGTCGGCCGCCCGGAGACGTACAAGCAGGCGTTCTACGCCCGCGATCTCGCCGGCACCGTCGTCCTGGTCGGCGTCCCCACCCCGGAGATGCAGCTCGAACTCCCGCTCCTGGACGTCTTCGGGCGCGGCGGCTCGCTCAAGTCCTCCTGGTACGGCGACTGCCTGCCCTCGCGCGACTTCCCGATGCTCATCGACCTGCACCAGCAGGGCCGCATCGACCTCGGCGCGTTCGTCACCGAGACCATCGCGCTCGGCGACATCGAGCAGGCCTTCGCCCGGATGCACGACGGCGACGTCCTGCGCTCGGTGGTGGTGCTCTGATGACCGCCCGCATCGACCACCTCGTCACCTCCGGCACCTTCGCCCTCGACGGCGGCGAATGGGACGTCGACAACAACGTCTGGATCGTCGGTGACGACACCGAGGCCGTCGTCATCGACGCCGCCCACGACGCGGCCGCCATCGAGGCCGCGCTGAACGGCCGTACGCTGCGCGCCATCATCTGCACCCACGCGCACAACGACCACATCGACGCGGCCCCGGCGCTCGCCGAGGCCACCGGCGCGCCGATCCTGCTGCACCCCGACGACCTGCCGCTGTGGAAGCAGACCCACCCGGACCGGGCCCCCGACGGTGAACTGGCCGACGGCCAGGAACTGACCGTCGCCGGTACCACCCTCAAGGTGCTGCACACGCCGGGGCACGCCCCGGGCGCCGTCTGCCTGTACGCCCCCGGGCTGTCCACCGTCTTCACCGGTGACACGCTCTTCCAGGGCGGGCCCGGCGCCACCGGACGCTCGTTCTCCCACTTCCCGACGATCGTCGCCTCGATCAGGGACCGGCTGCTCGCCCTCGACCCGGACACCGCCGTCCGCACCGGGCACGGCGACTCCACCACCATCGGCGCTGAGGCCCCGCACCTGGACGAATGGATCGCCCGCGGCCACTGAGCCCGGGAGATTCACCCCTGCGGCCACGCGGAGAGCCGCAGCCCGCTCTCGAAGCGGCGCGGCTCTCCCGTGACCGGATCGGTGAACTCCAGCGCCCGCGCCAGCAGTTGGAGCGGGCGCGACCAGTCGTCCGGCGCCCCCTCCGCCTCGACCACCGGGTAGACCGGGTCGTTGACGAGCGGCAGCCCCAGGCTGTTCATATGGACCCGCAGCTGGTGCGTCCGCCCGGTGGCGGGCAGCAGCCGGTAGCGCCCGAGCCCCTCCCGGTGCTCCAGCAGCTCGATCCGGCTCTCGCTGTTCGGCTCGCCCGGCTCCTCACGGGCGGCGATCACCCCGCGCTCCTTCACGATCAGGCTGCGCACGGTGCGCGGGAAGCCGAGCCGCGCGTTGTACGGCGCCACCGCCTCGTACTCCTTGCGCACCAGGCGGTCCCGGAACAGCGTCTGGTACGCGCCCCGCTCCTGCGGCCGCACCACGAACAGCACCAGCCCCGCCGTCAGCCGGTCCAGCCGGTGCGCGGGCTGGAGCAGGGGAAGGCCCAGCTCGCGGCGGAGCCGGGCCACCGCCGTCTGCGTGATGTGCCGGCCGCGCGGCGTCGTCGCCAGGAAGTGCGGCTTGTCCGCGACGACCAGGTGCTCGTCCCGGTACGCGACCCCGACCGGGAACGGCACCGGCTCCTCCGGCGCGAAGTCCCGGTGGAACCAGAGGTACCGGCCCGCCTCGTAACGCTCCCGGCCCGCCACCGGGCCCCGGGCCGAGACGAACCGGCCGGCCGCGAGCATGGCGTCGACCCGGCCCGCGCCGATCGCGCCGCCGAACCGCTCCAGCAGATGATCACGCACCGTCGGCCACTGCCCGCCGGGGTCCTCCGGGAGCCGCACCCGCACCGGATCGATCCCGTCACGCTGCGGCAACGGCGACGGAGGAGGCTTTGCGCGCCCCCTCACCGGGGCCCGCCCGGTGCCCGGGTGCTGGTTCTCATGGTGCGGAGAATCCTTCCACAGCGGACGGGCCCGCACGTCGGCGGGGCTCGCCCGGCGCGCGCCCCTCAGGCGGCCGGGAGCGTCACCTTCTGGGGGCCGCAGCCGATGCGCCCGGCCTCCGCCGCGACGTAGCCGGGCAGCAGCTCACCGGTGAGCGTGAAGCGGCCCCCGTCCGTCTGCCGCAGCTGCTCCACCACGAACACCACGGGCCCGGTCTGGCAGCGCGCCCGGTACACGGCCCGGCCCCCGTTCGTCTTTCCGTAGCCGGTGGTGCCCTTCACCGAGGCGCCGGACCGCAGCGAGTCCCAGGAGAAGATCTCTGCCAGCGCCGGGTCCACCACCGTCGTCATCCGCACCACCGGCTCCCGGTCGTCGCCGCCGACCTCGCAGATCCGGGCGGGCCCGTCGTCGCCGGCACCGATCCGGGTGCGGGACAGCTCCTTGCGGTACGCCTTCGGCAGGACGAACCCCTTGGTGCCGCAGAGCGCGGCCGCATCGGTGTCCCGCCGGGTGTCGATGGACGGCAGCGTCCGGGGCGACCGGTAGCTGCCGGTGCAGCCGAAGGACCGGATGGCTCCGTTGGCCGCGTCCACCAGGGCATCGGTGAGAGCACCCCGGTCCTCGGTCGCGAGGTCCGCATCGATGTCGAGACCCGCCCGCCCCATGCCGATGTCCACCACGGTGGGCCCGGTGAAGTCACCGCGACCCGTGCACCCCTGCGGCAGCGCCAGCCAGCCGCGCGATCCGGACACCATCCCGGGCAGCCCTTCGCCCAGCGACACCATGCCGGCCGCGAGGAACTCCTGGGGCCACCGCGTCGAGTCGGTCCCGCGCAGCCCGTCCAGCTGGTGCACGTTGACGGTCACCTGACGCAGCGCCCGGTCGTCCTTGAAGCTGGTGATGCGGCACTGCCCGTAGGACAGCCCGTCACCCTGCCGGCTGTTCCGCAGCGGCTGTTCGTCGACCTCGATCCTGCGGTCGCCGAACAGCGCCGACACGCTGGAGTCCTTGACCGAGTCCCAGCAGGGGGCGGGTCCGAGCAGTGGCAGCGAGTCGGTGCGCCAGGCGACCGTACCGGCGCCGAGCAGCGCGCCGGCCAGACCGGCGGCGGTGACCGCACGGGCGGTACGGCTCCTGAGCAGGCGGCGCACGAAGGACGGACGCCCGCGCCCGCCCCCGGCGTTCTCGGCGGTGTCGGTGTTCTGGGTGTTCTGGGTGTTCTGGGCGTTCTCGGTGTTGTCGGTGTGCTCGTTGTTCTCCACGGGCACGGGCCTGTCCTCGCTCACGCGTCCTCACCGTCCCCGCATCCGATGCGCTGCCCGACGGACTCCGCGAAGCGGTCGAACACCCGCCGGTCGTCCGGCCTGCCCCGGCCCTGCAGCCCGGCGTCGACGTTTCCGTAGAACACCGTCGCGCTTCCCCCGCACTCGGTGCGCAGCAGCCCGTGCGCCGCGCCGGCCGGGAGGCCGTCGAACACCGCGACCAGGCGCGGCCGGCGGGCCATCACATACTGGGCCGACGGCTCGTCGGGCTGTCGCGGTGTCTGCCACACCACCGAACAGGTCTGGAGCCGGTCGGTGACCGCGCCCACCTGCTGCTGGTAGCGCGAGCCCTCGCCGAAGTCGAAGGACATGCCGGGTATCCGGCACAGCGGATTGGCCGCCCGCTCGTCGTCCTCGGCCAGTGTCACCAGCGGCGACGTCGTGCGCAGCGGCTTGTCCGGGGCGCAGCCCGCCTTCTTCATGGTGGTGTTGGCGGCGTCGAGCAGCATCCGCCCGACCTCGGCGCTGTTGCCGATCGCGAACGGCATGGCCACCTTGCCGAGGTGGCCGTCGCCCGAGCTCTCGCTCCGGATCGTCACGGCCGACGGACGTCCGTCCGCATCGCACCCCGCGGGCAGCACCAGCATGGCCCGGTCAGCGGCGACCAGCCCGTCGAGCCCGTCCGGGAGCGGCGAGGCGGAACCGTGGAAGTACTGGGCTATCCAGGCCCGGCGCTCCTTAGCGCCGGCGGGGACCGGCCCGTACTCCAGGGTGATCTGCTCCCTGAAGGTGAGCGGCCGGTCGGAGTCGTCGTCCTCGACCTCGGAGGTCACCGCCAGCGTGCAGGTGCCGTGCGGGCGGCCGGCCGAGGGCGGCGCGGACTCCGTGGCCCGGCGCTCCGATCCGGACCTGTCGAGCGCCTCCTCGCCGAGGAACGACGCGCCGCTGTCCTGCTCCCACGCGCCCCAGCAGTAGGAATCACGGAACGGCCAACTGTCCGTCGCCCAGAGGCCGATGCCGGACAACAGCACCGCCCCGGCGAGCACACCTCCCAGGACCGCGGCACGTCGTCTGCCCCCGCCGACCATGACCATTCCCCCTTGCGAACCATGAACATCACCGCAGGGCGCCGATGCTACGTCGTCACCGACCTTGACGGGCAGGGGGGTTGGGGCCGGCGGCGGGGCGTGGAGCGCGGGATCGGCCCAGGGGCGAGAACACGAACGAGAACTCCGCCGGGGCCGCGTGCAGCCGGTGCTCCGGCAGAACGCCCGGTCCGCACGACTGCGAGCCGATGCCCTGCACCGCGTGGTCCAGGCCGACCCAGACGAGCTCCCCGGCCACCAGGTCCGGCAGATGCTCCGCCGCGTCCAGCTGCTCGCTCGTCCAGCGCCGGGCGGTGAACCAGAACGGCGTGCCGCCCTCGGCCCGGAACCCCGAGCCGCTGCCGTCCGTCAGCTCCGCCCACCGCACATCCGCCCGCGCGCCGTTCTCCTGCGGCCTGACGTACGGGGTCTGCAGCGCGTCCACGTCCCGCTCCCAGAGCCCGAGCATCGCGGCGGCCCGGGTGTCCGGGTACGCCTCACCCGGACCGCCGCCGAACCACCGCGCCCGGCCGAGCGCGGCGGGCACCCCGAACCGGATGCCGAGCCGGGGCAGCGGCAGCCGCCAGTCGCCCTCCGGCACCACGGACACCGTGAGGCCGAGCCGGTCCCCGGCCGAGGTCCACCGGTATGTGGTCCGCAGGGCCAGGCCCCGGCCGGCCGGAGCCACCCGGGTCCGTACGGTCAGGGCGTCCTCCCCGGCCTCTACCGCGTCGAGGCGGTGCCGCATCCGGTGCAGCCCCAGCTCGCGCCACCGCAGCCCGTACCGCTCGTCCGGATGCCACGCCGCACCGTTGTCGTTGTCGGTGGGCGCCCGCCACACGTCCAGCCGCAGCGCCTCCACCGCGACGTCCCCGATCCGCACCGGCGCCCCGGTGGCAGCGTCGAAGGCACCCGGCCCGAGCGTGATCACGCCCCCGTCCCGTACCGGACGGGCACCGGCCGCCGGAGCGGGGGCGGCCGGCGCGACCGTCCCGGCCTGGCCCCAGGCCACCACATGCCCGCGCCCGGCCCACGCGGTGTCCTCGGCGAGCACCGCGCGCAGCGTCCACAGCCCCTCGCCCGCCGCTTCCGGCGCCACCTCTGCCGAGGCCCCCGGCGCCAGCTCCGGCACCGTCAGCGTGCCCGAGGCGACGAGCGCGCCCGCCACCTCGTGCGACCACTCGAACTCCAGGTGCCCGAGCCCGGTGAAGTCGTACCCGTTGGTCACCGTGAAGGTGCCCGCCGAGGAACCCGGGCCGATCCGCACCGGCTCGACGACCTTCTTGTACTCGACGAGCCCGGGGGAGGGGGTGCGGTCCGGGAAGAGTAGGCCGTCGCAGACGAAGTTGCCGTCGTGCAGCTCCTCGCCGAAGTCCCCGCCGTAGGCGAAGCCGTGCTCCGGGTGGGCCAGGCCGTGGTCGATCCACTCCCAGACGAAGCCGCCCTGGCAGCGTTCGTACCGCTCGAAGAGCCGCTGGTACTCGCTCAGTCCGCCCGGACCGTTTCCCATGGCATGGGCGTACTCGCACATGATGAACGGCATCGCGCGCCGCCGGGCGTCCAGTTCGGCGTCGGGCAGCGGCTCCTCGGCCCGCCTGCCGATGAGTTCGACCTCGGCGTGCGTCGGATACATCCGTGAGTACAGATCGACGTCCGCGCACGACAGGTCGCCCTCGTAGTGCAGCAGCCGCTCCGGGTCCCGCCCCCGGATCCACCCGGCCATCGCGCTCAGGCCCCGGCCCGTGCCGCACTCGTTGCCCAGCGACCAGATGATCACCGAGGCGTGGTTCTTGTCGCGCTCGACCGTCCTTCGCGCCCGGTCGAGCAGCGCGGGGGTCCACCGCTCGTCGTCGACCGGGTTGCCGCGCCACTGGAGGTCGACAAAGCCATGTGTCTCCAGATCGCATTCGTCGATCACCCAGAGGCCCAGTTCGTCGCACAGGTCCAGGAAGGCGGGGTGCGGCGGGTAGTGGCTGGTCCGTACGGCGTTGATGTTGTGCCGCTTCATCAGCACCAGGTCCTGCCGCATGGTGCCGGCGTCCACGGTCCGGCCGGTCTCCGGATGGAACTCGTGCCGGTTCACCCCTCGGAAGAGCAGCCGCCGGCCGTTGACCTTGATGACGCCGTCCTCGACGACGACCGTGCGGAAGCCGATGCGCAGCGGGATGCGTTCGCCCGGCGTCACCAGCTCCGCGTCGTACAGCCTGGGTGTCTCGGCCGTCCAGGGCTCCACCGGCAGGGTCACCGGTTCGCCCGCCGGGACGTCGATGCCCAGTTCGGGTACGAGGACCCGGCCCTCGGCCCCTTCGCACTCCACCCGCAGCGTCCCGGAACCGGCGCGGTGGTCGTACCCGGCGTGCACGAAGAAGTCCCGGGGCGCGTCCTGCGGCCGGTGCAGCAGCGTCACGTCGCGGAAGATCCCGGGCAGCCACCACTGGTCCTGGTCCTCCAGATAGCTCCCCGAGGACCACGCGTGCACCCGTACGGCCAGCACGTTCTCACCGGCCCGCAGCAGGCCGCCCACCGCGAACTCGTGCGCCAGCCTGGACCCCTTGAAGTCGCCCAGCTCCTGCCCGTTCAGCCAGACCCGGGCGCACGAGTCCACCCCGTCGAACCGGAGCACGCGCTCACCGTCCTCCGGCAGCCCGGCGGGCAGCGTGAACGTCCGCAGATGGTCGCCGGTCGGATTCTCCGACGGCACCCGCGGCGGATCGACGGGAAAGGGATAGACCACGTTCGTGTAGGCGGGAGCGCCCCCGGCCCCCTGCAGCACCCAGTGCCCCGGCACCCGCACCGTTGGCCACCCCGATGCGTCGAACCCCGGCTGCGCGAACGACTCGTCCTCGGTGTCAGCCTCCGGCGAGAGCCGGAAGGCCCACTCGCCGTTCAGGGACACCCGCCGGGCGTCGGACGCCGGGTACCAGGACCGGGGCGCGAGCCCGCCCGAACCCGGACTCGGGTCCTCGTACCAGGAAGTCGCGTCGGCGGCTGTACGGCTCATGGGTCTCCTCGTTCGGCAACGCCCGTCTCACGGTGGACGTTAACGAGCCGCGAACCGGCTCAACAAGGGGGTGTCCGCAGGTGGGATGCCGGCCGGAACCGCTCCGGCCGTGCGCCGAAGCGCCCCCGGGCGGTGGGCTATGCTGCGCGGCCATGACTACCGGGACGGCCTCGCGCCACACACGGATCGGTTACCCGGCGCTCCACTGAGCGCCGTACGGGCCGCCGCCGGTCCGCCTTCCGACCGGGGATCCGGCGCTGCCGCGCGGGCCCCGCCTCCTGTCGTGCCGATCAGAGCCGACACGTTGACCACGACAGGAGAACCCATGCCCACCACCACATTCCTGATCCCCACCGCGGACGGCCGGGCCGACGCGTTCGCCGCCTTCCCCGACGGGGGCGGGCAGCATCCGGGGGTGCTGATGTACCCCGACGGCTTCGGCATCCGGCCCGTGCTGCGGGAGATGGCGAGTGAACTGGCCGGACACGGCTACTGCGTACTCGTCCCCAATGTCTTCTACCGGCACGGACCGGCACCGCTGACCGAGCTTCCCGGGTACATCGGGGCAGAGGCCCGGCCCGCGGTGATGGCCCAGGTGATGCCCCTGATCCAGGCGCACACCGCCGAACGCGTCCGGAGCGACGCGGACGCCCTGCTGGAGTTCCTCGTCGGCCGTCCCGAGGTGTGCGACGGCCCGGTCGCGGTGACCGGGTACTGCATCGGCGGTCTCACGGCGATGCGCACCGCCGCCGCCCGTCCGGATCGGGTGGCCGCCGTCGCCGCTTTCCACGCCCCGGTGGCCGCCGACGGGCCCGGACTCTTCTCCGGGATCACCGCACGGGTCCACCTCGGCCACGCGGCGGGCGACATCACGCCCGACGGCCTGAGCGAGCTGAACCTGTCCCTGGACGCCGCGGGCGTCGGCCACACCTCCGAGATCTACCCCGGCACCGTCCACGGCTTCACCATGTCCGACACCGACGCGTTCAGCGCTTCCGGGCTCCGGCGCCACTGGGACCGCCTGCTGCCCCTCCTGAGCGGCTCCCTGGGCAGCGGCTGAGGTTTCGGGAGCCGTGGCGCCGCCGGTCACAGGGCCGGCGGCGCCACGGCGTCACGGCCCGAAAAATCAGAAAAACCCCACACGGAGTGGGGTTTCTGCTGGTGGGACGTTCACGAGTTCCGCTGACTAGCGACGATGCAGCAAGTTGATCATGCACTTCCCTGCGGCATCAAGGTCACTCCCCAGATAGTTGCGGATGCATGCAATCGCAATGGGGCACTCGGGGCAAGCCTGCATAGTCACATCAGGCACTGGCGGAAACGTTGCCTGACCTCTCGACGCCTGCGTTTTTATGTTCATTGATCGGACAAGGGCGCGATGTCAGTGATTTTTCCGTGCTTCAGCAAGGCATATCTGTGGCACTCATGCAGCGACGGGTCGGTGTGGATGATGTGCCACAGCAGTGTCCACCCGCAGTCGGCTAGCCGGTCGGCAGCTTCCGGTGCCAGAAGCAGGGCATTCGGGCCGCCCTCGGTCAGTGACGGGTCGGTCAATGTGAGAGTGCCGGTAGCGGGATGAATGAAGTCCAGGCGTTGCCCCGTCCAGTGAATTCCGAGCTGCTCGACGACCTGGCGCGTGGGTACCGACCGCCGATCAGGGAGGGCCGCACCGCCTCGCAGAGGAGGAGGGGCCGGCGTTTCTGGGTAAGAGACGGTTGTCGGCCTGTGAGGAATGCCCGACACGTCTAAGGTGGCGAAGTCGGGGTGGCGGTAGTACTCAGCCAGATAAGCATGGCCGGGCCAGTTTCCGCACAGCGCGTCGCCGAATCGATTAGTTTGCAATTTTTGGAGGGCCAGCTGCTCGCTTCCGGCGCGAACGAGCAGAGTGCTGATCTCCACGAAGGCGCTGCGCTCGGCTGGTCGCCTGGCCGGAGAGGCGGACCGCCAGTGGTCCCATGTGCTGATGGTGTTTGGCGACACGCGGAGGATAGGTAGAGTCTCGTCCTCCTCATAGGCCTCACGAGAACCGTCGAGGTATTCGAGGTCGGCAGTGGCACGGGGGTGGAACTCGCCGTGAAGCAGTAGCCAGGTCTGGCCGTCCGGAGCCTGGACGGTGACGACATCCGAGCACGGAATGATCGCGGCCGGGTACGACCCTGTGAGGCTGTCCAGGCCTGGGGAAGTTCCCCACCAGGTCGATGACCTGAGGCTGGCGTTGGTCCTCATGGGCCAGGCAGCGGAGAGAGTCGGGTCAGTGGTGCGCTGGTGATGGCGTGCTGCGCGGCTCTCACCGGGAGCCGCTGCGGGAAGCGTTCCGGCCGTGTGAGAGGCCTGCACCGCATACCATTCTTGCAGCGCCATGGTCAGTGCTTTTGTCCTGGCCACCTTCTCAGGCCATCCCACTCGCGGGCTGCCCGAACGAAACAGGTTGGTCGGCAGCCGCCTCGGCTGCAGGTACTGGGCACGGCGCGAGAGCCAATGCAGCCGAGGCAGCGGCGAGATCTCAGGGAACGGGCTCCAGCTCCCGAGGAGGGCATGGATCCGGCTGATCTGGCGGCTCCGGCCGGGAACAAGGACTGCCGATGATGGCAACTTCAGAAGTACGGGTGGAAAGGAACGTCGATCGCAGGGTTCCCACAGGGCGCGAATGCTGGCAACGGAATCCTGGATTCGCAGATGGGGACGTGACTCGTCCCTCTCGACCAACCCGAGCCACCGCTGTCCCGACGGAAGGTCCGAGCACCGGACCAAGGATCCATAGGCGGCAAGCCACGCCGCCTCCGCAATCATCGCGTCTTGATGGTTCCCGAAGCGGGCGACCTGGACCTCGGCAACATCCGGATGGGCCAGCCATAGGTCGGATGCTAGGCGCACGCACACGTCCCGCAACCCCTCGTACGGAACCGCGCTCAGCCACATGAGTAAGTTTGTGGCATCGAGCGCAGCATGAGCGTCCGCGTCCTGCATTCTGGTCCACGCCAGGAGCCTTCGTAGAAGATCGAGGCCGTCGTCATGGTCGATCAGCTTCAGGACGGGGAGGACGAAACGCTGGTGGAGCTGAGTGCGGCCCCACTTGTTCAATGTCTTGTCGAGGAAGGACCCGCCCAGTCGATGCCCCGGATAGGTGGCATTGACCAGGATCGAATACCAGGCCCACGGTGCAGCATCAGGCTGCTGCAGTTTCCTTAGGACGAATGCAACCGAGCTCTCGAGAACAAGCTCAGGGTCCCTCCCCTCAAGCGACTCTAGGACAACAATGTCGGCCTGGAGCGGGCGGCGCCGTGGCAGGAAGCGAGACAGTTCCAAATCGCTGCCTACATGCGGAGCGGCTCCTGCGAGAGCCTCAAGCATCCGCAGCGCCTCCACCGAAGGCTGTTCCGGTCCGTCGAGATCCTTGACCAGTCGTGCGACTGCCCGCGCTGGTCGAGGCCGGTACAGCAAATTCCGGGCTCGAACATGTTCGGCGAACCGTTGCACTGCGAAGCGCACATGGCCCTGGATCGGGTCGATACCGAGAACTCCCACGCAGTGAAGCCAGTCGACCAGCTGTCCTTGGTCGGGGAACTCGTGACTGTCACCGAGAGTACGTAGCACCGCCCGATACTCAATCGACTCTCGTACTCCGATAGCCTCCGCGATGAGCTCGCAGGCCCGGCTGACCAGAGGAGGAGCACCGCGGACAGTACTGTGCCCGCGGCGCTGTGCCCAGTCCGCGTCCAGCGTGCGAAGCCACATCTGGAACAGCTCGCCCACGGTTGGCACCTTGACGAAACCGTCCTTGGGCTCGAGCGAGTGGTGAATTGACCACGCCAGGACCGATAGCAGAAGGGGGCGACGCAGGTCCCGGATGTCCGGCGGGAGGATCAGTGGCGGGAGATTGTACATATTCTGATACATCCGCCATGCCGCCAGGGGATCCGTGACCCCGGCGTTCCATCGGAACGCGTACTGCCGCTTACGAACCACATCAACGGCATACTCCCCCACGCTCAGTGGTCGGTCCATCCGGATCGTGGCCACCACCGTGACGTCAGGGAAATCAGCAGCGAGTTCCACTAGCGCCGCGAACGCCACCTGCGGATCGCCTCTGACCGCATCCACCTCGTTGAGGGCATCGATAATGAGAACCGCACGTAGTCCCAAGCTCTGGGCATGCGACTGGAGCGCGCCAAGCAGCTCCTGAGCCGAGCTACGCCTTTGCGCACCGCACAGCTCGGCGAGCTGCTGCTCGAAGCCCCGCCGCCCATCGAATTGGTAGCCGCAAACCAGGGCCGTCGGTGCCCCGACAGCGACCCTGGACTCGACCCAGCTGGCCACACCGTACGACTTCCCCGTTCCCCAGCCTCCCGCGATCAGCGCACCGCCCGTGACACGCGCACCCAGCGCCGTATCCGTACACACTCCGCTGAGCAGGAAGGCGCAAGCGTGCAGATCCTTCAGAATCGCCGTGAGATAACCTGCGGCCTGCTTCTGTTCGAATGATCTCTCGGACTCGCGGGGTAGGCACGCCCGCTGCGCCGCGAGCAGAGACCTGCTCAGAGTCGACATGGAGTCCACGACTACAGCTGTGCCATCTATCGTTTCTGACAGTGCCCGTTGCACCGCCCAAGCCTTGTCACAAGAAGACTCCATCAGCAAGCAGGAAGCAGCTTCCAGCTCCGTGCTACATGAATCGCGCAGTTCGGAACCTTGAGCCCATAGATCGATGGCCGCCAGAGCGGCATCGTCAGTCAGGAACAGGCCACCAGAGTCGGGAACCCAACCTGCCCAAGTCCGTAGCGCTAGTGCGGCCCGGCGCATCCGCTCGGCCGCTGGGACAAGATCGTCCAGCTCTTCAAGCGCGGCTGCAAGATCGGTGCGGAGCATTGGCACCGGAGTTCCATCCAGCGCAGGGCGGTAGCAGAGGCCCCTGGCCATAGCCAGTGCGTGCCGGTGGAGCACTTCCAGTGGTACGTGCGGCAATTCGACCCCACCGGACAGGTAGTTGACTGTCAGGTCGCCGTTCTGTACAGCGTTGACCGTGCTCCCATCGGTCGCGGTGTTGCTCTGAACTGGAGAGGTCCCTGCGGCATCGGGCGCCACTGCGGAATCCATGCTGTCACGCAAGGGATCCTTACTCACCGACAGGACCTACCTCTCCGGCGGGCCACACCGGTGCCGGGAACCTCTCGCCAAGGACAGCAGGGACCGCGTGCCTGGCACAGAATTGCGCCCGTTGCCTCAAAAGCATGATGAAATGCCTCTCACCACTGTCGGCGGACATCGAAGTCCAAGTCCTCTCTGAGCGCTCTGCCGATTTCGGCACTCGCGTGCTCCTGGAGTGCGGCGTACAGGCGATCTTCCAGGGAGCCAGCGGGCAGAATTGTCCGGACCCGAGTGGCGCGCTCCCGAATTTCAAGATCCTTCGGATACGGCTCGCCGGGCGACGTCGATTTCACTCCCGATGTGACAGAGCTCATCAGATAGCCGCCGACCCTGCGGTACAACTCTTCCGAATGCTGGGCGGCAGCGTGTAGCACCTCGGTTACGAACTCGGTCTCTTCCCAGAGGAGTTCGCTATGCGCCCCGCTCAAGAGCGGTGCGACAGCGGTCATCCGGGCGGGGTCGCTCGATCCGAAGGACTCCAGCAGCACCTCGCGCACCTGACTGTCGTATACGCCGCCTGTGACGATCGTGAACAGATTGGTTCCGTACAGTTCCCGGCGCCAGGGCTTCTCCCTCTGCTCCTCGAACCACTGCACCAGCTTCCGCAGGAGCTCGACCCGGTGTGGACTGTTCCTGAAAGGTGGCGCGGCGCTCCATGCGTAGGGCAGCGGCTGGAAGCCCCGACCAGGATCGTTCTCCCACGTCTCCAGCCGCTCCAGCATCAGTCCGAGCGCCTCATCCTCATGCGCTTCCGACAGGGCCGCAATAGCTGACTGGACGCGGTGATCGTCCAGTGTCGGCGTCTTGGCCAGCTCTCCTGCACAGGCGGTTCGCTGATCCCGAGTGAGCTCGGGCCAGGAGAGGGCGTTCGGGCCGATGAACGCCCAGCAGAAGTCCGCCGCCCCGCGTCCCAGATCGGAGAAGGGGACAGAACAGAGGAGTGCGATCGCCTCCGGGCGCGAAGCGGAGTGGCGGATCATCGCGACGGCCAGGCGCAGGACCTCCGTACGAACTGTGGTGTCGGCGTGAGTGGACAGCCGACTGGCCATCGTGAACTCCTGCGGGCGAAGTGCCTCGCCTATTGCCAGCCGTGCTGTGCTCGCCCGCACCAAGGCTCGGACGGACGCGGCACGGTCTGTATCAAGGAGATCCACCGCCACCTGCTCGGCGCTTTGCGGCTCGCTCCCCCACAGGGCTTTCAACGCCGGCGCAAGGACAAGATCCACTGTGCTGTCGTCGCACTCCAGTGTTCCGCGGATGATGGCCACTGTGCGAGCGGGCTGGTCCAAGGTCATGCTGGCGATGAGCGCCGTGCAGCCTGACGGAACCTCAGCGAACACTTGCATGCCTGTCTCCAGCAAGTCGCGCAGGACCTCCCAAGCCGTGCCATTGGCCCAGGCCGAGGCTTGGACAGCAGCTTCGGACACTTGGCGCTGCCAGTCGTTGTCAGCCGCTTCGAAGTCGTACTCCTCGTTCACCACTGCCCATTCGTGGGGGTCGCTGTACATCAGCACGGCGAGCCGGTGCGGAAGCGAATCGGGCAGGGCGTCCAGAACTGTCTGCGCCGCCGCGGCGGCTTGCTCAGAGCCGTATGCCACATGCCAATGGACCGATCGCCGCACAGCCAGCGCGACCAATGGCCCGGGTTGGACCTCACGGGTACGAGCGGCCAGCGCCTCCAGCGCCGGAACCAGTGAATCCTCGAACGGCCCGCTCTGATCTCTGAATGCCTCTGCGAAACTGCGCGCCGCCGCGCCCGCTTGCACGGGATCCGGCGAGCCGTAGGCATCGAGCAGCACCTGGTAGGCCCGGGCGCGTACGGTGGCCACGGGCTCGGCCAGCAGCGGAAGACGGGAGATCGTGAGCGTCCAGCCGTTGGCTTCGTGGCGTTCTGCAGTGGTCTCGAAAATGCGGTCCAGTAGTGCGAACGGCATCCGACCGGCAGAGCTCACCGCGCCCTGCCGGGCCCATCGGGCGACGGCATCGATCACGGCCTCCTGATAGAGCAGCGGCTTGTCAGGTGAATAGGAGGCGAGATCGCTGAGGAGTCGCAGCGCCGATTGGGGGGTCGAGTGGAGGGGGCGCAGATCGTGCTGCCCGAGCTTCCACAGCAGGTCGAGAGCCTCGCCGAGATGGTCCGGGTCATGAGCGGCCGCAGCCAGTACCAGAGGAACGTCGTCCAGGACGTGGCACGCGTCGGCTGTGTCGGCCTCCACCACTGGACGCAGGAGATCGAGGACCCGCCGCGGCTGGAACGTGGCGATTTTGCGGACGACCTTTAGCAGGCTGCTCTGGGTGACGGGATCCCCCTCGGTGTACTCCTGCTCAAGGAGGTGCCACAGCGGTTCGACAGGGGACTGGCCGAACGGCCGGAGCCTCCTCCACTGCCAGTCCACCCGGCCCGTGTTCACCAGCAGGTTGGTCAGCGGTTCTCCGTCGGTCTCGGCAAGGACGCGTTCGAGGAAACCGGTTGACGCCCCGCTTTTGGGATCGATCGCGGCCTCGGCCAGCAGGACGTCACCCAGCAAGTCGGGCAGGATCCGGTGCGAGTTTCCCCGGCGTGTCAGGACTCCGCTGTCCACCAGTCGACTCAGTTGAGCGCGAAGGACGGTGTCCGAGGTGCCGAGCAGGGCTGCCATTGCTTCGAGGAAGCGAGGGGCATCTGCGCGCACGGGCTGCAAGGCCGCGACCGCATGCAGCAGGGCCTGGTCCTCGTCATGCGTCGCCGGGTCCGCCAGGGCTGTTGCGATGAACGCCTCCGATACTTGCTGGTGCAGGCTGGCGTCGCTCTCCAGCCAACGGGGATCGAGCCTGCCGCGTGCGATCTCCACCGCGCTGAACACGAGCAGGAACGGCGAGTCACCCACGGCTGCGGCAAGCCGACGGGCCAGGTGCTCCTTCGCCTCGCCGAGTGCCTGTGCCGCGAGGGCGGCTGCATCACGCGTCGAGAGCTCCCCGAGTTCCCATGTCGGCACCTCGGCGTCATCCACCCGGAGTTGCCTGAGTGTCTTCCTGAGCGCTGCTGTGCCGGACGGCCGAGTTGAGACGAGTACGACGGCCTTGGGCCGTTCACGTCGGAGCTCCCGGACGATCCCTGTCAGGTCTTCGGGACGCTGGTGGGCATCCTCAATGATGATGAGCAGGGCGGCATCTGCGGGCAACCGCTCGGCGAGACGGTGGCCGACGGGAGCAATGGCAGGCAGCACCCTCACGACGCCCTCGGCGCGGTGGGCGAACTCTGCAGCGAGAGCGCGCAGCACACGGCTCTTGCCTCCCCCAGCCGCGCCGAGGAGGACACCGATCCTCCCCTCTGTACGGCCTTCGCCCGTCGTGAAGGAGCTCAGCTGTTCGACGAGCTCTGACCGACCCACCAGGTCCCAGCGGTGGGAGAAGTAGGCGGCAGCCTGCGGATCGTCGAAGGCTTCGTGCGGCGTGAGCCACGGATCGGGTGCGCTGGGCTCCACATGGAGGTGATGGTTAACCATCAGAGGACCGTTCTGCACCGCGTTGACCATGCCGCCGCGAGTAGCCGTATTCCTCTGGACAGGGCCGTGGGTGTCAGGTCCTGCGTGGTCAGGCTCTGTGCCACTCGGCGTGACGTTCTCATCCACCTTCGCGCTCTCCTTGTCTGCTGCGGGCAGGACGGACGCCGGACGTTCCTGTCTCGGATATGTCAGAAACCGCGCTTCGGCTTGCGGAAGCTGTTGAGCAGACGAGCGGTGAGTTCCTCGGCGACGCTGTCCCTGTTACTGGTCAGGTCCGTCATAGTGAGGGTTTCGTCCGGCTGGACTCGCAGGAGATCACCTCTCATCCAGGGATGAGCCCTGGACCGGGGCATCCGGCTGACCTCGTCTTCGCTGACCGTCATGGCGGGATCGACCCCGATGCCCAGGGCGACGGATCTGGGGTCAGACAGGGGAAGCCGGGTGAGCAGGGTCAACAACTGGGAGATCTGCTGGGGTAGCACGGCCGGGTCCAGAATGGCTCCCATGCCGTCATGGGGGAGTGGCTGCCAAGCGGAGCGTTGCCCTGTGCGCAGCACCGCAAGTCCGCTGGCGGCCTGACGTACGCCTCCTGCGGCTGCCATTGCCCGTTGGTCGTCGGCAGTCGAGGCAACGAACTCGGCAAGAGTGAAGAATCCGCTCGCGCGCCCGAGGACCATGAGCTCCTCACTGAGCTGGGCCAGCCTGCGGACCTCTATCCGGCTGCCCGAAGGCACTGGGACGAGGTGGATCTCCAATGCGGCGGGGCCGGCACTGAAGGCGGAGTTGTGGCCCGGTCTGCGCCAGTCCACCTCGACGGTCCCGGTCACGGGTTCCCACCGCACTCCCTGACTGTGGGCCGCCGTCTGCGCACCGGTGCTGTGGGAGAAGCCTGCGGGTCCCAAGCCGTTGGAACCGGTCAAGGGTAGGTGCTCGCTGGCGGCCGTACCCGTAGGAGGCGTGAGCGCCGTGATCACGGTGATGGCGGCCGCGGCCGCATGTGCTGCTGCTTGCGGCTGGTTTCCCCCCGCGTCCGCTGCGTGCTTTTGCCCGTCGGCCTTGTCGCTGATGCCTCGGATGGTGAGAGCGTCCAGGTGGCCGGCGAGGTGTACTGCCCGGGCGAAACCTGCGCTCTCCATCTCAATCGCCACCGCGTCGTTGTAGGTGTGGCGCAGTTGGTCCGACAGTGGGTTGTCTGCGGAGTTGAGAACGACATCGCCGGCGGCGATGGGCTTGAGTTGAACGGCGGGCGTGCGCTGTGGTCGTCGGCTGCGGATCTGGATGGTCCACTCGCCGGACCGCAGAGTGTGACGAGCGGCCTGTTCGAGCCAGTGGGAGGCATCCCAGGCACTTGGACGGGCCATGAACCCGCCAGGGTCCAGCTTGCCTCCCTGGTAGGCATAGGTCTTGGTCGCGACCACGACATCACCGAGTTCGAGGCCGTCCTTGATAGCTCCGGCTACACCGACGAAGAACACGGCGGCCGGCTTCAGCCAGGAGTTGATCCGCTCGGTGAGGGCTGCGGCATTGGTGTTGCCCTCACCGAGTTCGGCGAGCGCCACCCGCCAGGGCGTACCCGGCAGCGCCCCCTCCTCGACCCGAGTCCCCATCTCGTGTTCGTAGCTCTCCAGGTCGGTGAGATGGGCGTGCACCGCCTGGAATTCCAGTTGAAGCGCGGTCAGAACCACCACGCGGGGGCCGGGTCGGATCACAGGGAAGTTCCTTGTCGTCGTCGTTGGTGAGGAAGCACGGGCTCGCAGGACGCCTTTGCCCCCTGCACCCGGCGTGCGCAGGGGCCCGGCATGCGAGACCGCAGTAGCCATACATGTCTGGGGCCTTGGCAAATCTCATTCGTCCAGTCGTTGCAGCGCAGAGGCGCTGGGATGCTGGGCAAGGGCGAGACCGTCCACCACCGCCCGGAAGTGCGGCCGGGCGCAAGCGGTCACCTCGGGGTGCAGGTCCTGTAGCCATTCGGCCAGGGAGAGTCCGGCGGAGTCGATCTTCCCGGCGCTGTTGACACACAGCTGCCGTACCCACCGCAGGCCAGGATCGACCTGCTCGTGGACAGGCTGCGCCTTGAGGAACCCAATGAGGTTGTCGACCGCGAACCACCCCTCACCGGCCGAGGTGGTCCAGTTGTCGACCATTTCGGCCAAGGGCGGTAGTGGAAGCCACCGACTGCGGGCCTCTCGCAGGGTGCCGTCGATGTCCTGATCCATCATCGACGGCACGGGGTTGGGTATGAGCTCTCCCATCAGCGACTCGTAGTCGTGCCGCGCGAAGCCGTCGTCATCTCTGTCCGCGTGAACAGGTACGGGCTGAGTCAGGGCCGATTCCATGAGATAGGGCCAGTTGGCGGTGAGGGGCCGCACGAGCTCTCTCTCATAGGTCGCGGCGGTCTTCAGGCCCCTCAGCAGGTGGCTGAGTGCCGATGGAGAGCCGGCGAGCCGATCGGCGAACCCGTGCAGCACGGCGGGCTCCGTGTCGGCGGCGCGCAAGAGGGATACCGCCAGCGCCGCGTGCTTTTCCGTATGCGGTTCGTTGCCCCAGGCGGAAGCTGCTCGCGTATAGGCGTCCAGCAGGGGTCCCCGCAGTGCCAGGGCCTGGGCCGTACGGCAATGCTGCACCCGAGCGGCTTCCAGGATCGCGGGCACGGTGGTCTCTAGGAAGGCCGGAGTCGTCTCCTCCCCGCCCAGGCGGTCCAGTGCTATGGCGAGCACATCCGAGGACGAGTCGATCCCCCAGAGGCCAGATCGGCTGCCTCCGTCAACCAGTACCAGGCCGACGAAGGCTTCTACGGCGCTCCAGGCGAACACGTGATGACAGCCGATATCGCCCGTCGAACATGACACCGACCAAAGCGGCCGCAATCCCTCGACAGCGTACTCGCGTACCTCGTGGACGGGATGGGCCGCGGCGTGCACCACCGCTGCGTGGACGCGCATGGTGCGGTCAGCGTCCAGAAGCGGCGGTGCCGACGAGGCAATCGCGGGTACAAGCACGCGCGGCAACGCGAGGGCTGCCAGACGGCTCCCTGACCAGGGATGTGTGGCATCCGGGCTGCACGAGAGGTCTACCGGCTCCTGGACAGCAGCAACCAGCAGATCCACCGACCAGCGCAGGTCCTCAGCACACGGCGCATTGCCGACCGCTGCCATGTGCACGGCAGCCGCTGCGACCGCGTACAGCCCGTCGGTCATCTGGGCGCCGTCGTCCGCCAGACTCTCGCGGAGCTCACGCGCCGCCCGGAGATCGAGGACCAGCAAGCCGGGGTCGGTGAGAACCGGATCACTGACGCGATGCGGCATAGTCCGTCGAAGCCCATACCGGTTGAGCAGCTCATACTGTTTCGAGGTGCGGCCCGCCCGAGTCCGGCGGCTGTCCAGCTCCCGCTGGATGTCCTCGGACGGCCGGACCTCGACAGCCACCTGGTTGCCGTGCCGTGCCAGGGTGAAGCACTCCCAGTCGAGGTGATCGGCCCAGGATCTGATTTCCAGGCCGTTGATGCCGTCCGGTGCTGCTACGCGCAAGCGATCGGCCACGGCTCTCAGCCGCGCGACAGCCTTCCGGTCTTCCCGGTGCACGGCTTCGACAACGAGGGACATCGCGATCTGGGTCGGCGAGCGCTTCAACCATTCACTGCCGGTCAGTTCGTCGCCTCTGCGGAACATGCTGTCGCTGACGAAACGGCTGTACTCAAGCTCCCAGACGAGTGGCAGGGACAGGAAGCTGTCCAGCTCATCTGTGACTTCGTCCAAATGGCGAAGGAGCATGCCATGCACGAGACCGAGACCGGCGACCGTTCCCACGCGGGTCAGTACCAGCCCGGCGGCCTCGCGCACCGAGGCAATGCCCGGTCGAACGAGTTCCGGCTCCAACCAGCGGTCCAGAGCCATGAGCGCGCTGATGCACGGCTGGGGACCATTCAAGACACCCCGGTACCAGGACCAGGCTTCCGTATCGCCGGCGTAGTTGCGCAGACCAGTGCCCAGGAAGTCGCCCGTCAGGCCAGGCCCTCCCGTGCTTCCACCGTCGTCCCCGTCCTCACCCTCGTCCAGGAACCGACCCCTGTCACCGCAAAGCTCGACGGTGCCCTTGACGATGACCTCGATCAAACTCAACCCACTCGGGGGATCTGCCTGGAGGAGTGAGAAAAACGGCCCGCGCCACCACTGGGCCTGGCGCTGAAGAACGCCGCCCAGGAACTCGTGCTCCCCCATACGCCATCGCCACCGCCTAGCACCGTGCCCACGCCGCCGATCGCAAGGTGGCAGATAGTAGGCTGCGGCCAACTCCACCAGCAGAGGGGGGTCGGTGGCCGCGAGGCACCTACCAGCCTCGGTACGGTCCACCGCCGGCATGAGGCAGCGCGGGCGCCTGCGGGCCAGGTCCTTCAGCACGTCGCCTGCGGCACCGCTGCGGTCGCTGCCGAGCAGTGCCAGCGCCTCGACGAACGAGGCCGAGGGATACTCGGGGGCCTCCCGGAGCATGGCCTCGCGCACCAGGATCCGTACCGGTCGCTGATGCTCCACGTCCAGCCCGAGGGCCTCCTGCTGGGATACGCCGCGCAGCCACGCGAGGACGACCGCGTCACCGGGGTGGTCCTCGCGGTGGGAGAAGATCTTCGTGTGCCGTGCGAGCCACTCGACGACCGGGGCCGCGACGAGAGGGTCACAGGCCCCGCCGTCACCGAAGCGCAGCATGGTGCACCGCAGGAGCCCGCTCAGCAGGTCCGGCTCGCGGGTGAGCTGTCCGGTCAGGGCGGCGAGGGCGTCTGCGCACCAGCCGGCGGACAGCACCGCCTCCCAAGGGACCTCTTCCCAGCGTATTCCGTGCAACGCCGCGAGTTGCACGAACTGCCGGTGTGTCCGGTTCCAGCGGGTGCTGAAAGCGCTGGGTGTATCCGGGCCGGACCGCAGTCTGACCTGACAGTAGATGCGGCCAGCGCGAACGGCCCACCGAGGGCCGTCGGCATCCAGTAGAGGAAGGCCGTCATCCAGCAACAGACGTCTGGCAGTGGCGAAGTCCCTCAGCACGTCGTGGGCGAAGGCGTGTTCCTCGTTTGAGGTCACCGACGCCTCGTCGAGGGGCGCGAGAATGCCGTCCGAGCGCAGCGAAGCCAGTGCCGCGCCGAGGACGGACGACCCGCGGCGACCCGTCAGCCGGCCCTCGGCCAGCGAGAGCAGCGCTTGCCCACGGTCCTCGGACGCCACCCCGCCGACAGCCCGACCACTATTCAGGACGAAGGCGAGCCAGACATGCGTATAGACGTCGGCTTCGCTCGCCAGGAGCAAGGGCAGCTCGGTACCCCGCTTAGCGGAACGGAGCAGAAGGTCGACAAGCGCGATCCGGCGCAGCAGCCAACGTGAACGGCCGCCGTCGGCAATCCTTGCCAACTGCGGTACAGAGGTGAGGATTTCGGTAATCTCACGATCATCCAAAGGGGGCACGGTGACCTCGCCGACATCTGTGCAGCCAGCTCGATCGAGCAGTCCGCGCAGCGTGTCCACCGCGTCGTCGCGGCTGACCAGCACAGGTACCAATCCGGCAGTCATCGCCGCGCCAACGGCCTCCGCGATGAGGTCCTCGAACCCCTCCTGCGCGGCCTCGGCACCGTCCAGAACCAGGATCCCGGGCGGAGCGGACGCCCCCGGTGCGCCGCCATGGCCCACCGCCGCACGAACCAGTGCCTCCAGACCGCCCGCGTATGGAGCCATCGCCCGGACGGCAGCCGCTAACACCCACATGGAACGGTCACGCAGCTCGTCGATAGACCGTAGGACCATGGCAGTCTTGCCGACACCCGGCTCTCCACGGACGACCACAACCTGATGGGGACGATCGCAGCCGAGCGTGCCGCTCAGGCAGGCAAGCGCAGCCGCTCGGTCGATCGCCAGCACCTGGCCGGGCCCGATGCCCAACGTTCCCGGGCTGCGCCGCAGACTTCTCTCCCACTGGGCGAAGAGCAGCTTCCCGTCAGGCCCAAGAAAGTACTGGTTGCCGTTTTGGACGGCGTTGACGGTACCGCCGGCATCGGCATGGTTGGTCTGCGCCATTGGTTGCTCGTAGAGGGGGAGCGATGGCTTGGGCTGCGGGTCCTCTGCTGGCTCGTCGTCCTCGCTCACCGATCAGTTACCTGGGGTCCGTAATTGATGGTCTGGTTGCCGTTCTGGACGGCGTTGACCACCCCTTTTCGATCCGCCCTGTTGACCTGCCTCGGGCCCTGCGCAAGCGCAGGCGCATCATCGGCGGGCCCGGGTTCCTGCCCTGTGGCGCCGCTTATATCGTCGTCGCCTGGTAGAGCGGCGATGACAGCCATGGCAGCCGCTGCGGCATGTGCGGCTGCGATCTGCTGGCTACCGCGGGCATCGGCGGACGCCTTGGCGCCGTCCGCGCAGTCGCTGATGCCCCGGATCGTCAACACGTCGACCTTGCCGAGAACGGCTGCTGTCGCCAGCCCCGCGCTCTCCATCTCAACCGCCACTGCGTCGTTAAAGACGTTGGTGAGGCGCTCCCGCAGTGGGGAGTTCATTGAGTTCAGGACGGTCTCACCGGCGGCGACGGGTTTGACGTGGACCTCAGGCAACCGGTCAGGCTGAAACGCGCCCGCACGCACCCTCTCCGTCCACGCCGTTCCGCGCAGGCTGTGCTTCGCGGCCTGCAGCAGGCCGTGCGAAGGCTCCCAGGCCGCTGGACGGGCGAACTCCGCGTCGGACGCCTGCTTCGATCCGTCGTAGGCGTAGATCTTGTCCGCGACCACGACATCACCGAGCCTGACATCCGGCTTCAGGCTGCCAGCTACCCCGACGAAGATGATCGCCCGAGGTGCGAAACGGGCCCTGGCCCGCTCAGCGAACGCCGCTGTCGCTCGGTTCCCCGGCCCCACCTCCGCGAGGACAACCTGGTGACCCGAGCCCGTCACCTCTCCGGCTTCGAACCACGTCCCTTCATGGATCACCCTGCGCGGATCGACGAGATGCGCGCGCACGGCCTCGTACTCCAGACCGATCGCCGTCAGTACAATGATCGGACCAGCAGGTCCGAACTCACCTGTGAGCAAAGGACTTTCCCTCCGCGGCTGCAACGTCTCCCGAGCGTACCGCTGCCCACTGACAGCCCGGTCTCGGTCGGGCGGGCCAAGTGCTGCCCCGTCGAGATAGTTGTCGCCTCCCTTTCATCGCCCGTCGACCGACACAGAGTTGGCGGTCGGCATCTTCACTCCCAGCAACGGGGAAACAGACGTGGCAACGACCGAGGACATCACCGTCGGCAAGCTACTCCTGGCCGAGTACGACCGAGTGAAGGAGGAACAGAAGACTCGAATAGGGTTTCGGGACAATCTGCTCTACGTCACGCTGGCTGTGATGGTGACAGTGCTGATTGGCGCGGCCCAGACGAACCAAGCCGCCATGCTGCTGGCACTACCTGCCGCCACCTCCATCCTCGGATGGACTTACCTGGCGAACGATCAGAAGATCAGCGCGATTGGCCGCTACGTCCGAAGCAACCTTGGGCCCCGCCTGGGTGAACTCGCTGGCCAACAAGAGAGCCCCTTCGGATGGGAAACAACCCACCGGTGCGACGGCCGTCGGAGGCAACGCAAGATCATCCAGTGTGCTGTCGACCTCACTGCCTTCGGCGCGGTTCCACTGGCAGTCCTCGTCGCCTTCTGGATTTACGGAACTGGAGGGTTCCTGCCAGTCGCTGTCTCCGTTCTGGAGACCTTGGCGGTCGCTGTTCTGGCTACCCAGATTGTCCTCTACGCCGAGACTGAGTCGTAAGCACAGCCCTCGGGTTGGCCTAGACCGCTTCCGGGTTTTACGGAGACTCTAGATCTGGGTTTTGGGGTGACCCTGGGGGCGGAACCAGACACCGGGCTTGGACTAATTTCGAGCAGTTTACGCAACGCCTGAAGCCAAATGACCAGCTCTCCTGCCACCACCTCACCCACGTCTCTTGGGCAGATGTGCGCCGGCCCGGTCACGTGGCACATTGGGAATCGTTGCTTGCCTCGGTGGGGTGTCAGTGCTTCACCGTAAGGTGACGAGCGAGTACTGGAAGTGGTGGAGGGGATCCCAGTGGTACACGTGCAGCATCTTTCGGTCCGGGTGCCTTGGCACGACACAGGCTGGGAGGGCCGAATCTGCGCCGATCCACTAGGCAATGCGTCGTGCGTGCTACTGGAGAACATCGGGCGGCGGCGAAAGGACGAGCTGGAGGTCGAGTATGCGGGCCAGGCCTTCAGCGCGTTGCCGGACAGCTTGCCCGCGTGTGCCGGTGAGCGGGGCGGGTTTCTGAGCAGCAGAGATCATGTGCTGCGGACGTCCCACCCCTACAACCATGCCCTCAAGACGCTCAAGGGTGCGTCCGTTCCGTTGCCCGCGTGGTCTGTCCACGGCATCCCGTTTCGCTGGCTCAACCGGGCGATGCTTCTGGACGGTGTCATGGAGCAGCAGCCGGTGGACGGCTACAGCTCGGAGGCGGAGGAGCATGCGATCTCCGCGCTGGGCTTCGAACCTCCGTGGGTCCTTCACGGGGACAACCAGAAGGCCGTCATCGACACGTTCTTCCAGGACGTCGTCGAGGGGCAGTCGCTGGTCTTCTTCTATCTCAAGCACGCTCCGTTCGAGGACCATCCTCGTCGAATCCTCGTCGGTGCCGCGTTGGTCGCCTCGGTCACGCCGCCCGGCCGGTGGCCGGCTGAGGGTCCCACCCCGTTCCCCAATCACATGTGGGAGACGGTGGTACGGCACACGCTGCGGTCGGACGGCAATGGAGGCATCCTGCTGCCGATGCAAGCCCTGGCGCAGATCGCCGCTGATGGTACTGATGTCTCGCGCGCCCTGGCGCAGGCCCCGGAGACGTGCTGGGAGTTCTCGTACGGAACCGAGCACGTGCCGTCAGACACAGCAGTCGCCTCGCTGATGGAACTCAAGCGTGCCGCCGAAGCTGCCATCAACCTGGGCTGTGAGCTGCCGCAGCGGTCCTTCGACTGGCTCGACGAGCAGTTGCGCCATGCCTGGCTCCGCCGCGGTACCGCCCCTGGTCTGCCCGCGGTGCTGAGCCTCCTCGGTGTGACTCACCCCACGTTCGCGGCCCGGGAGGTGACGTCTGCCGTCAGCGACAGGAAGGACCCCTGGCCCGTACTGGAACGGGCGCTGCAAGGACGCGGCGGTCCGGCCTCGGTCATGGCGCTGGCCACGCCCACCCGCCAGAAGGTATGGGCCGCGCTTGGACACGATCAACGCCAGGCTCTGAGGCTGTTGGCCCGCTTTGACCTGACTGCAGACCAAGTGCGCCTGGTATGTGAGCAGAAGACCACGATGCCATTGTCCGTGGAGGAGCTGCGCGCGGACCCGTACACCCTGGTGACCTGCACGGTGGACGACGCGGATCCGATCCGCTTCGAAGCCGTGGACCGGGGCTGTTTCCCCGACCTGCAGCTGACGGACCGGCATCCGCTGCCGATCTCGGAGCCGCTCACGGATCCCGACGACAAGCGGCGCCTCGAAGCTGCAATGGCGACAGTGCTGCTGCGCGCCCAGGCAGAGGGGCACACTCTGCTGCCGCTTGAAGAGATGCTGGAGGGTCTGGAGAGGCTGAGCTCCGTCAGGCCATTGCGCCCCAGCCAAACGGTTTTGGCAGCTCACCAGTTGCGTGCCGAGGACCTGGACGACGACTTGAACTTCAACTGGCCGCAGTTGTGCCGGACGCACGTCGCCGATGGTACGGCGGCCTACAAGCTGCGTTCCGCGCTGTGGCGCAAGCATGCAATTCGAGAGGTCATCGACCAGCTCCGCTCCGCGGCCCGGCATACGGCGCCGAAGGATCTCGCGGCCACCCTGGATTCCGTGCTCGACGAGCAAGGTGAGATCGCTGAGGCCGACCGCGTCGACGAGGCCCAGGCGCGGCAGGAGAAGGCCGCGGCCTTGCGTGAGATGTACGAGAGCCGGTTCACCGTGCTCAACGGTCCGGCGGGCACAGGCAAGACCATGCTGGTCAAGGCACTGGTACGACGGCCGGAGGTGCTGTCGGAGGGAGTGCTGCTACTCGCTCCGACGGGCAAGGCACGGGTCCAGTTACAGAACAAGGTCGGCCATCAGGCCCAGACGCTCGCGCAGTTCCTGAGCAAGTCAGGCCGCTATGAAGGCGACACCGCCCGGTACGTGATCACGGGCCGCCTACCCCGCGAGCGCCAGTACGGCACAGTAGTCATCGACGAGGCCTCGATGCTCACGGAGGACATGCTCGCCGCATTGCTCGACGCCTTGGAACCTCGACAGCGCCTGATTCTGGTCGGTGATCCGCGCCAGCTACCGCCCATCGGCGCGGGCCGTCCTTTCGTTGACCTTGAACGCTCAGCACGGCAAAGCCCCAGCGCCTCATGGCCGCGCGTCGCTCCGGGATGGGCCGAACTCACGGTGCTGCGCCGACAGCGCGAGCTGGGCGATGTCCGCCACGACCTCATGCTGGCGCGCTGGTACAGCGGTGACGAGCGCGGGCCGGGCAGCGACGAAATCTGGCAACGTCTCCGCCAAGGCGAGAACATGCCCACGCTCCGCGCAGTTCCTTGGAACGGCCGGACAGCCGCGCAGGTGGTCGATGACGTGCTGAGAGAAGAGTTCGGCGTGGTGGACGACGCCTACGGCCTGAGCTTCGCGATCTCATACGGGGCGGGAAGAACGCAGCGCGGAGCCAGAACGTACCCGGACTTCTCCAAGGCCGCAGCTCAGTGCGGCACTTGGCAGATCCTCAGCCCTGTTCGCGGGACGGCACACGGGACCGTGGAACTCAATCGCCACCTCAAGCGGGACTACCGCGGTGCCTCCCTCGAGAATGCGCTGAGGAAGGGCTGGGATCGCAAGGTGCCCAAGCCGCTGGGTGCGGAGCAGATCGTGCTCGGCGACAAGGTCGTCCATACCCGCAACGGCACGCTCTCCGCTTGGTCGCAGACCGAGAGCCGGGCAGCGAAGGGCTATGTCGCCAACGGCGAACTCGGCGTGGTCACCGGTCAGGTAAAGACCCCGCGTATGAAGAGGCCGCCATGGATTACAGAGGTCGAATTCTCGTCCCAGCTCGGATTGCGTTACAAGTACGGGCGCATCGGCGGCGAAGACGACGTGCCCCTGGAGCTAGCGTGGGCTCTTACCGTGCACAAAAGTCAGGGCAGCGAGTTCGACACCGTCATCGTTGTTCTGCCCGCGACGGGCCGCAGCATCTCGCGGGAGCTGCTGTACACCGCCCTCACCCGCCAGACCAAGAGAGTGGTCCTCTGCCATGAAGGGCCGCTCGACGACCTCATCGAACTGACACGGGCCACCGGATCCGACACCGCCCGCCGGTTCACCGACCTCATCGACACACCGGACCCACGCGCGGTGATGACACCGAGCGGCGCCGATTGCGGACGGGTCGACGCGCGGCTCGTCCACGTAGCGGTCAACGGCGTCATGGTACGAAGCAAGAACGAAGTCATCGTCGCAGGCATCCTCGCACAACTCGCCCCTGGAGGCTGGGTGTACGAGCAACCCTTCAAGGGAAACGATGGCCGCACAGTACTGCCGGACTTCACTATCACGCCGCTGTCCGGGCCTCCCATCTACTGGGAACACCTCGGCATGCTCGACAACCCCGAGTACGCCGCCAGGTGGCAGCAGCGCCTGAAGTGGTACGCGCAGCAGGGCGTCCTCCCCGAAGAAGACGGTGGTGGCCCCAACGGCATCCTGGTCTGGACGAGCGACGAGCACGGCGTGAACGAACCGGAGTGGCGGGCACTCGCCCAACGTGTCATCGGTGCCGCAGCTATCCGCCGAGCCCGGCCTGCGCCCTCGAAGAAGACGGCCGCGCGTCCCCGCCCCGAGCGTCCTTGACTTGCCGGCCCATCATGAACTGCCCAGGTTCCACGGAACCCGGGCAGTTCTCATCGGGGTATCTGGTGGGTGGGGTCGCTGTTGCAGGCTTCTGTTCTGATCGTGACCAGACAGTAGAGATCCCGCGCGGCGCATTTCCATCGTCTCGATAGCCCACAAGAGCTCCTTCGGAAATATTCCACGCTTCACCCAGAGGCAATCCCTCTCGTCAACATGCCGACGGCTGCCGCCATAGCCTGCGGCGGATAGCGGAGACGGGGATTGCACGCTCGAAGGGCCGAGTGAAGCAGCGCTCTGAGGTTCGCCTCGGTGAGGCTGCTCATGGGCTTCCACCCCGCCGCAGGCCGAAGTCACGGCGGAAGAGATGGCCCGCGCGGAGGACTGGTGCAAACGAAGTTCGCCACCGAGGATTGGATCGCACGCGTGCCGTGGCCTACTCGCCTGCCCATGATCACGTCGGCTCGTGGTGTCTTCCCTGACCGACCTTCGCCGCCCCTGACCACCTCAACGGCATTCCGGGACACAAGGCCGATCCGAGCCGGCGTTACTCGCCCGAGCAGACCTTTCCAGAACAGTGAGGCTTCGTTTCGTCTCTGCAAGAGAGTCGCCGCAATGGAATCGTCTGTGCAGCGGGACAGCAGGCCCAGCGTCCGGAGAAGAAAGCCGACCGCACAATTCACAGGCAGCGGTCATCGCAGTATCCGTGCCGCCTGTGGGCTGCCCAGGCGCGGATTACATTCACCGAATTGAGGTCAGAGATGAAACTCACGTCGATCCAGGACACGAGTGGCCGGTTAAGCGGCCGCATGTCAGGATCGGACCGTGCCTGTTTTCCTGGACGCTGCCGAGAGTTCGGGGCGCCCTGCCGTGGTGCCGTCCCCCAGGATGCGGCGGGTGGTGTTCGTTGCGTTGCTGAGCTCGGACGGGCGGCTTGCCCTGGTGGCAGACGACCTGCCTGGAGCTGTTCCCCGATGGGCGCTCCCGTCAGGATCCGTCCGAGCCACAGAGCCCTACCGTGAGGCGGCAGTGCGTGTCCTCCGCGATGCAGTCGGCGCGGTGCCGGCCCGCGGGGGCACCGTAGAAGGATGCCGCTGGGCTCAGGTGCCTGTGCCCGTAGGCTGGAGCCGTCGAGAGGCGCACGTGTTCATCTTTCGTCTCGCTGCGGCTGGTGATCCGCCGGACCGTCTGTCGTGGAGGGGAGCGACACGCTGGGCGGGGCCTGAGCAGTGGCAGGAGTTGTGCACACGGTGCGATCTGCCAGATGTGGATGTGCTGTTGACGGGATACCTGGAGGGGTGGATCCCGGACGGGCGGATCACGTTAGGGCCTTGAGTCCCGGCACCTCGACACCCGCTGTCACTCTGCCCTGGCGATCGTGGTGGCGGTCTCCTGCAGGGCTGTGGCAACCGCTGGCATGTCCTGTTCACGCAGACGTACGGCGGGTGCGTACACGGAGATCGCGGCGAGCGGTTCCCCGATGCGATTGCGGATGGCCACGCCGACGCCGTGCAGGTCGTGTGCACTTTCCTCGAGGTCTGCCGCCCATCCCCGGACTCTGACTTCCTCCAACTCCACCTCAAGCAGCGGCCACTCAGTGATGCTTCCTGCCGCCGCGGCAGGGAGCGCGGCCGGGAGCGTCGCGCGTATATCTGCCGGGTCGCGCAGTGCGAGCAGGGCCTTGCCCGCCGCTGTGACGTGGGCGGGGAACTCCTGTCCGAGCGGAACGCTGACGCGCAGGACATGCCGGCACTCGACTCCGTCGAGTAGTCGGACGACGGCCGCATCCAGGGAGTACAGGCACACCGTCTCCTGCAGCTTCTCGGAGAGCTCCTCCAGGGGTCTGCGCGCCTGTCGCCGGACGTCCAACTGGGCGATCGCGGCCAGTCCCATGCGTACGAGCTGCGGCCCCGCCGAGTATCCGTGCTGGCCAGGATCGTGACGCAGGAAACCCGTGCGCTGCAGGGTGACCAGGACGCGGTGTGCGGTGGAACGTGAGATACCGAGTTCCCGGGCGGTTTCGGTAACACCGATTTCCCCCCGGTCATAGGCCAGGACTAGAACATCCAGGGCCTTCGTCGCCGAACCCAAGGCCTCTGTCGCCGACAGATGCTTGCCATCCACCATGAAGGAACCGTAACGCTCAAACGTTCCCGGAGACCGGGACCTTCGACAGAATCCACACGTCAGAATTCTTTGGTGGCACGTCTCACAGTTCCGGAGCGGCATCGCACGAACCCGGCGAGCCAACTTTGCGCCAAGACAGTTCGAGTCCTGCGATAACCCCGACCGGACTTGCCGTGCTTGAGCGCACTGCTGACCGTTTGATAGCGCCTCACAGGAACTGCGTGCGTGCCACAGTGCGCCGTCCCTACACTGGCAGCGACCTTCCTTAGGAGTTCGCTATGGCGGGATACCGGACCAGCACACCTGTGTCAGACAAGGGTGTCTATATCGGCCAGGCCCGGCATGCCGTGAAGGAGCTGATCACTTCACTGCGCGGCGAGTTGGCGACGTTGGAAGCCGTGTACGCGATGATGTGCCAGGGCGCCGAATCCACCGATGTCCGCGAAGAGCCGCAGGACACTGGCGAGGACGCGGCGGAAACCGCCCAGCCTTCCCGGGAGGGTCCGTCTGAAGTTTCTGTCGCCGACGAGGATCCTTCGTCCGAAGATGCGCGCCCGGGGATTGGCACTCGGACCCTGGGGCCACCGCGTAACGGAAGCATGCGCGATGCGATCCTCACACTCCTGTGTGCCGCTCAAGAGGCAATGTCCATCACCGATATCGCGGCGGCGGTGCGCCCGGGAGCGGACGCGACGGTCCGCTCATCCGTAGGAAAAACCCTCAACCGCATGAAGCAACTTGGCGAGGTGGAAAACGTAGCACCCGGAATGTTCCGGGCTGTGCTGTCATCCCAAGCTGCTTGATCCACCCGAGAACGACCTAACCCAACAAGCAGGCCTCCCTCGATTAGCGGTCGAGGGAGGCCGCCAAACACGCGAACGGACGCTTCTCCTAGCAGGGTTCCGGTCCGTCGCGCACGTTCACTCTAGCGCTCCCACGGGTGGCGCTATAGGGCGTCTGCGTCATCCCGCCCTTGAACGTGCACGACTGACCTCACAAAGGCAACTGGGGATCAGTCATGAGCACATTGAGTCGCATTCGATCCGGGCCAGAGCGCCAGGCCCAGGGCGCGCTCCAGTCGACAGACCGTCAGGACATCCGGCCAGGTGGCTCCCGCCAGCAGATCACCGATGGTCTGTCTGCCGACGTTGCTCTGGGTGGCCAGTGCACGCAGCGAAAGCTCCGGCCTCTCGCTGAGGGCGGCGGCGAGTCGGCGGGCGATCGTCTGGACGACCGCCGCGGCGGGCTCCCCGGCGATCCGGGCATCCGGCCACTCCTCCGGATCGACGGCGTAGCTCCATGGCGGCGCTGTGCGCGCTCGGCCTCCGGTCATAAAGATGCGTTCCTTCAGATCGTGATCGACACTGACACCAGTGGCCGGTTAACCGGCCGCCTGTCATGGGCCTTGCGCCTGGAGGTCGCTGTGTCGAATCGCCTGCTGGCCTACGCACCGAAGGCGGAGACGGTGCGGCCCGCCCAGTGGCGCCGCATCGCGCCGGTCGTCCGCTCGCTGGGATTCCTGGCCGTCGCAGCGGGACCCTACGGCCCAGACGTGATCATGACGCCGCTCACACGGCTGGTCGCCTGGGTCGAGGCCCAGGGCCTCCCGCTCGAACCCTCGGTGATCCTTGACCAGAGCACAGTCGAACGGTTCATCCTCGTCGGATGCCGCGGCATGGGCGCCAACAGTCGCCGAACCTGCAGCAGCCAGCTGCGCCGGGCCTCCGAAGCGCTCCTGTTGGACCAGCTCGGACAGCATCCGCCGATCCGGCTGAAGGCCACCGCCGCCCCAGTGACCCCCTACCCGCCGGCGGAAATCGCCTACTGGCTGATCTGGGCGCAGAGCCTGCCCACCCCGGCCCAGCGGCGCAACGCCTGCCTGTTGTTCTGTCTCGGCGTTGGCTGCGGGCTCGCCGTTGAGGATCTTGTGTACGTTCAGGGGCGGGATATCCTCGCGGGCCCTACCGGCCGGGCCCTGGTCAAGGTTCACGGGCGCCGTCCGCGCACTGTCGTATGCCGGTACGCCTACGAGGAACTGCTGCTGGCGGAAGCCGCCCACATCCCGGCAGACGCGTACGCCTTCCGGCCGGACTGGCAGGACCGCACCAGCAAGCACATCGCATCGGACTGGCTGGCCAGGTACCCGCGGATTGTCGGCCGTTGTGACGGTGCAGTGCTGCAGACCCAGCGACTGCGTACGACCTGGCTCGTCGAACTGCTGAGTGCAGGTATTCCGCTGAAGGTGATCCTCAAAGCGTCGGGACTCGGGACCCTGCACAGCCTCTCGCGCTACCTCGTCTTCCTCCACGACGTGTCCGAAGCGGAGGCATCCGATCTGTTGCGGGGGGCGGCGGCATGAGCAGGAAGAACCCAGAGGGCAAACCCTGCCGGCGTACCGGCCTCGCCCTACGCCCTGCACCGCAGGCCCCGGGCCGTACCCTCAGCGACCGCATCGTGAGGCAGGTCTTCGACCTCGTGCGCCACAGCGGAGTACTGGAACGCCTTCCCTCCAACGAGCACCGGCCAGGCCCGAAGGGCTTCCCTTTCCGCACAGTGCTGATCGGCCTGATTCTGTCGCAGTACATGGGCAAGAGCGCGAACATCGACGATGCGTGGGAGACGCTCTTCTTCGCCCTGTCTCCAGGGTCCAAAGCCCTCCTTGACGTCCCCGACGTCGATCTGCACATCCGCGAGGGCGCAACACGAGAAGAAATCGACCGCGTCGCGCACCACCAGTACGCGACGTCGAAGCGCGTCTACCGGTCCTGGGCCTCGATGACTCGGCGCCTCGACCCTGCACCGCATGACCGCCGCAAGCGGCTGTCGCTCAGCGAGGCCAAGAAAATCCGACGGAAGTGGAATGCCCGCGCCAACGAGGACACCGTGCGCAATCTGGAGGCCATCGCCCAGGATCTGGTTCTCGCTCCGGTGATGGCGTCCTACCGGCGCGGCGACTTCGCTCGGTGGCCTGGCCACATCGCGGTCGATGACACTCCGGTTCCGGTCTGGGGCAAAGAGCCGGACTACCACCAGGACCGGGCCTCGCTTGAGATCACCGCCGGGATGTACGTGAAGGGAGGCACGCAGAGGAAGTCGGGGCGTATCGGCAAAGCTGCGGCCTCCACGAACACTGGCACCCGGCGCGGCACGGCGAACAAGCCAGCGACTCGCAAGACCAAGTCGGGACAGGAGAAGAAGGCCAAAGCGCCCGAGAAGAGAGAGTTCCGCTACGCCATGATGGCCGCGTTCCCAGGCCATGGCCATGGCGACCTCGCTGGCACCTACCCGGCGGTCTGCCTCGGCATGATCCTTCATACCCCGGGCACCGAACCCGGCCCGGCCGCCCTGCGCGCCATCCAGCCGGCTTTCGAACGAGGCCTGGTCAAAGACCTTTTCTGCGCCGACCGGGGCATTACCCAGGCCAAGCCTCACAACCTGCATCTGCAGCTGCTCAAACTCGGCCTCAACGCGGTGAAGCACTACAACGACGACAAGGTCGACCGGCAGGGAGAATTCCGCGGCATGCAGCTGGTCGGCGGCGAGTTCTACTGCCCGCTGATGCCCACCCCGCTCATCACTGCGGGCGCCACATACATCGACAGCCGCACGGACGAGGATCGCGCCCACGCATTCAACCTGATCCAGTCCCGGAAGGACTACCAGACCAAGATCAAGGAGTACGGGCCCGCAGGGGACCAGCGTCGACAGTGCCCCGCCCTCGGGCCGCACGCCACGGTCACCTGCTACCGCCGGCCCCGGCCACGCCCGTCCACCGTCGTCGACCTCGACGCCCCCACTGTCCGTACCCCGGCAGCCCTGCCCACCATCCCCAGGCCCAAGCGGGACACCCCCGTCCGCCCCGACATCTGCAGGGGGAAGAGCATCACCGTCCCGGGCGCCGTGCTGGCCAAGTGGCGGCAGAAGTACCCCCTGTTCACCCCTCTGTGGCAGGAAGCCTGGTCCGGACTGCGCAGTCAGAACGAGGGCGGCAACGGCAACCTCAAGAAGTCCGCCCTCGACAGCATCGACAATCCCCAGCTCCGCCTGCCGCACGGACGCGTCGCACAGACCCTGCTCAATGCCGTCATCATCTTCGTGGCGAACCTCAGAGCCATCCGACGGTTCCTCCGCGACCAGGGCATCCAGCCCCGCAAAGCCAGCACGCAGAGCACCGCAACCCAACCCGGTGAGCCCTCCGACCCGCCCCAGACGCGACCGCTTCCGACCGAGCAGGTCGAGCCTCCGCCACGCGAGTGACACACCTCCGCCGCGCTCCGCCCCCTGAAAACCCCACATGCCTGCGCGACGGCTGCCAGCCGTCGCGCAGGCATGTGGGGTTTCCGCAGGTGAGAGGCGCAGTACCTGGACCGCCACCGCCTCACCCCCTCGCCGAGCCGATCACGAGGCTCAAGGCCCCAGAAACGACGAAATACCGGCGAGTCACATGACTCGACCGGTAATTCGTGAACGCTTCGGGACGATCTCGTGAACGTCCCTGCTGGTGTCCGAGGGGGGACTTGAACCCCCACGCCCGATAAAGGGCACTAGCACCTCAAGCTAGCGCGTCTGCCATTCCGCCACCCGGACAAGGTGTCTGTCTCGCGGGCCCGGCCCGTTCCGACGTGGAAAACCATAGCAAACATTGGGAGGTGCTCGATCACGCCCCGGTCTGTGTGAAGGGCGGATGACGAGGGGTGGGGGGCCTTGGGCGCGGGGGCCGGGCGCGGGAGGATGAGGGGGAGCACCACAGCGACAGTGGAAGGAACCAGCGTGAGCGAGACCAGAGCGGCCCGCACCGGCTCGGGCGAGAGCGCCGAGAACGAGGTCGTGGACCTCTGTCGTGATCTGATCCGGATCGACACCAGCAACTACGGGGACCATTCGGGGCCGGGTGAACGGGCGGCCGCCGAGTACGTGGCGGAGAAGCTCGCGGAGGTCGGGCTGGAGCCGCAGATCTTCGAGTCCCACAAGGGCCGTGCCTCCACGGTGGCGCGGATCGAGGGCGAGGACTCCTCCAAGCCCGCGCTGCTGATCCACGGCCACACCGACGTCGTCCCGGCGAACGCCCACGACTGGACGCACCACCCCTTCTCGGGGGAGATCGCGGACGGCTGCGTGTGGGGCCGGGGCGCGGTCGACATGAAGGACATGGACGCGATGACCCTCGCGGTCGTGCGCGAGCGGATGCGCAGCGGCCGCAAGCCCCCGCGCGACATCGTGCTCGCCTTCCTCGCGGACGAGGAGGCGGGCGGCACCTACGGGGCCCGGTTCCTCGTCGACAAGCACCCCGACCTGTTCGAGGGCGTCACCGAGGCGATCGGGGAGGTCGGCGGCTTCTCCTTCACGGTCAACGAGAACCTGCGGCTCTACCTCGTGGAGACCGCGCAGAAGGGCATGCACTGGATGCGGCTGACCGTGGACGGCACGGCCGGCCACGGTTCGATGACCAACGACGACAACGCGATCACCGAGCTGTGCGAGGCGGTCGGGCGGCTCGGGCGGCACAAGTGGCCGGTGCGGGTGACCAAGACGGTGCGGTCCTTCCTGGACGAGCTGTCCGACGCGCTCGGCACCCCGCTGGACCCGGAGGACATGGACGCCACGCTGGCCAAGCTGGGCGGGATCGCCAAGATGGTCGGCGCCACCCTGCGCAACTCCGCCGCCCCCACCATGCTGGGCGCCGGCTACAAGGTGAACGTGATCCCGGGGCAGGCCACCGCGCATGTCGACGGCCGCTTCCTGCCGGGGTACGAGCAGGAGTTCCTGGCCGACCTCGACCGGATCCTCGGCCCGCGCGTCAAGCGTGAGGACGTGCACGGCGACAAGGCCCTCGAAACCGATTTCGACGGCTCCCTGGTGGACGCCATGCAGATCGCGCTCAAGGCGGAGGACCCGATCGCCCGCGCCGTCCCGTACATGCTCTCGGGCGGTACGGACGCGAAGTCCTTCGACGACCTCGGAATCCGCTGCTTCGGGTTCGCCCCGCTGAAGCTTCCGCCGGAGCTGGACTTCGCGGGCATGTTCCACGGTGTGGACGAGCGGGTACCGGTCGAGGGCCTGAAGTTCGGCGTCCGCGTTCTCGACCGTTTCATCGACAACAGCTGACTCGGCACCGAGCAATTCGCCAGTGTGTACGTATCGACCGGAACGAGTGAAAGGGGCTTCCTGCTCGTAGCCCGATTGCTTTCTCCTCGTTACAGGTGATGCGGTCCGCGGCTGGGACCGCATTTGCCAACTAGGAGGAATAATGATCAAGAAGATCGTCGCCGCTGCGGCTGTCACCGGTGGTCTGGTGCTCGCGGGTGCCGGAATGGCCGTCGCCGACTCGGGCGCCCAGGGTGCCGCGATCGGCAGCCCCGGCGTGCTCTCGGGCAACGTCGTTCAGGTTCCCGTCCACGTTCCCGTGAACGTGTGCGGCAACACGATCTCCGTGATCGGGCTGCTGAACCCCGCCTTCGGCAACACCTGCGTCAACGCCTGACGTTGTGCGTCAACCCGCAAGGGTTTGAGCCCGATCGGCCTCGGAGCGCGCGCCATGCGCTCCGAGGCCGTCGGGTCCTTTGCCCCCGCACGTTCAAGTCCGGGGGTATTCCGGAAGGTAGAAGGCAGGAAACAACCTATGCGACAGGTCACGCGTAAAGGCCTGATCACCATGGCGGCTGCGGGCGGCGTGCTCGCGCTCAGTGGCGGTTACGCGCACGCCGACGCGGGAGCGTCCGGCGGCGCAACGAATTCCCCGGGGGTGCTTTCAGGGAATTCGGTACAGATTCCGGTCGAGGTGCCGGTGAACGTTTGCGGTAACTCCGTGAGCGTGGTCGGACTGATCAATCCGACCTTCGGGAACAGCTGCAAAAACGGTTCTGGTGGTGCGGCCGCAGGCCGGACCGGATCGTCCGCGGGTACGTCGGGCAACCACGCGTCGGGCAGCCGGACCAGCGGCGGCCACGCGGCGCAGGACAGCGGCCGGGGGATGCGGGAGGGCACCGGCAAGCACCGCGCCGTCCCCACCGGCAACGGCGGCGGGGCGACGGCGCAGGGATACACGCAGGGCTCACCCGGTCTGCTGTCGGGCAACCAGGTCCAGGCCCCCATCGACATCCCGGTGAACGCGTGCGGGAACAGCATCGACATCGTCGGTCTGCTGAACCCCACCTTCGGCAACTCGTGCGAGAACGAGAGCACGCCGGAGGTCACCCCTCCGGTTACGCCGCCGGTGACTCCTCCGGTCACCCACCACGAGACACCGCCGACGCCCGGCCCCCGCACCGTCCCGAACGCGCCGGAGCCGCAGAGCATGCCCGAAGGCACCCCGCAGCTCGCACACACCGGATCGGGTGGGCTCGACCTGCTGATCCCGGCCAGTGCGGGTCTGCTGCTGGCAGGCGCCGGCACGGTGCTGTACCGCCGCGGCAGGGCCGCCGCCTAGGACGTGTTCCGGAAGCAGCGCCGCCACGCGGACGGTACTTCCGGAACACGCACTGGCGGCCGGAAGGCACGGCGAAGGGAGCGGGCCCCGCGGCAGCGGGGCCCGCTCCGTTTCACCAGGTGGCCCGCAGCTGGCGGATGATCCGTCGCCGCAGCCGCACCCGGCGGCTGCCGTCCAGGCGCAGCGTCAGTCGGTCCAACTCCCAGTGCCCGTACTCGGCATGGTCGGTCAGCAGGCGGGTCGTCTCCTTCCGGGACACCCCGCGCGGCACGTACACGTCGACAAATTCGTATTCCGGCATCGCATCTATTGTGCGGGCAGACCCCCGGTACGGATAGCGTCTGCTCTATGTCTGATGCTGCGCAGCCATCCGCTGCCGAGGTACGCGCCGCCGCCGATGCGGTCAAGGTCGCGCTCGACCGTCACCTCGACGCGGTCGAACGCCGGTCCGGGGACGACGACCCCGCTGTCTACGACGCGTTCAACGCACTGGCCGCTGCGGCGGAGGTCTATGACGAACTCCTCTACGACCGCCACGACGAGGTCACCCCGTTCGAGATTCCGGGAGCAGGGGACTCCCTGCCGCCCTACAGCGGTCCCGAGGAGCCGAACGCGCTCAGCGTGCTGATCCGCCGCGACTACGCGGTGGTGGAGCCCCAGCGGCTGCTCGCCCAGGCACAGCGCCTGGCCGACCTGGACCCGGACGCCCGCGACAACGGGGATGCGGCAGCCGCCGGCAGCAGCGTCCACGCGGCCCTGGGGGTGCTCTTCGGGGAGTACGAGGCGGACGAGATCGCGTCCCGGCACACGGAATTCGGGCTCGAAGAGGGCGACTCGACCCTCTGGGTCGCGGCGGCGGAGGAGCTGCCGGAACCGGGGGAATGGCTGGGTGCGCCCTTCGAGGACGCGGACCCGCAGCTGGTGGTCTGCCGCTTCGACGTCAGTGCCGTCTTCGACGAGGACGAGCTGGACGGCGAGCTGGGCGGGGAACTCGGCGGGCTGGCGCGGGAAGGCTCCTGACCGGTCCGTCCCGTGGTGCGGGGCCGGGCGGGCGCGTCACGCGCCCGCCCGGCCCCGCACCGGGTCTCACCCGTCGGAGGCTTCCAGCAGGGTGCGCAGCCGGGTCGTGCGGTCCTGCGCGGGGGACTGGGCGACCGCGTGCGGCAGCGCCTGGTCCACTCCGTGCACCACCGACAGGTGCCGCTCACCCCTGCTGAAGGCGGTGTAGACCCAGGGGCGGCTGAGCCCCTGCGCCGCGTCACCCGGGAGTACGACGACCACCGCGGGCCACCGCATCCCGGCCGCCTGGTGGGCGCTGAGCGCCCAGGCGTGGCGCACGGACGCCTCCACCCGCTCCTGCGGCACGACGACCGGAGTACCCGCACAGTCCAGGTGCAGGCCCTCGGCGTCGGCCGAGACGACCACGCCGGGAACCGTCCTGCCCGGTGCGGGGACATGGGCGACCCGGTCACCGGGGTCGAAACCGCCGAACCGGCCGGGGCCGGGGTTGAGCCGCTGCTTGAGCGCCTCGTTCAGTGCCCGGGTGCCCGCCGAGCCGCCGTGCCCCACGGTGATCACCTGGGTGTCGGACGACGGCACGCCGATCGCGCGCGGCACCGAGTCGGCCACCAGCTGCACCGTGCGGTGCACCGCCTCGCCCGCGTCACGCACGGGCACGATCACCACTTCGCGGCCCGGCGCCGCCACCTGGTTCAGCTCCCCGATGCCGATGCCGGAGACCAGCTCGCCGATCGGACCGGGATCCGGCGTACGGGAGACGATCTGCGGGCACGCGCCGGCGGCCAGCACATCGGCGAACACCCGGCCCGCGCCCGCCGACCCCAGCACCCCCGGATCGCCGCTGAGCACCAGACGCGTCCCGTCCGCGAGGGCCTCCACCAGCATCGCGCCGGTCTCGACGTCGACCTGCGGGGCGTCCAGCACGACGAGCAGGTCGACGGCGAGCGCCCCCTCCTCGTCTCGTCCGGGGCCCTCGGTACCGGCGAGCAGCCCGGCCAGCGTGACGGCCGCCGACGCGTCGCCCACCGCCTCGGCCAGCCGCCGGGCGCCGTCCACGCTGTGGGCGGCACCCAGGGCCCGCAGGCCGAGGCCCGCCGCCGCGGCGATCAGCGCGGCGGGCTCGGCCCTGGCCGCCTCGCCGCCGGTGTGCGCGACGAGCCCGTGGGCCGAGGCGGCACGGATCAGCTCGGCGGCCGAGGGCGAGGGCGCCGACGAGGCGGCCTGCGACCAGTCGGCGTCCTTCTCGCAGGCGTTCACCAGCCGGGCCAGCCCGTCTGCGAGGCTCTCCTCGGCCAGGGCGTAGCGGTCCAGGCCCAGCAGCACCTGTGCCGGCTCCTGCGGGGCCCCGTCGGTCTCGGGGCCCGCCTCGCGGCCCTCGGCCGGCTCCGCGGCCTCCTCGTCCTCGTCTCCCTCGTCCTCCGGGCCGTCGTGGAAGACCAGGGCGACACCCTCGGAGACGGCGTGCAGCACGGCGGCCACGGGGTCGGTCACCGCCCGTCCGACGAGCGCGGCCCGTACCTCCGCCGCGTCCAGCGCGGTGTGGCCCTGCAGCGCCGCGCGCTCCAGCAGCCAGCCGATCAGGGCCGCGGTGCGCCGCTCGTCGTCCGGACCGCACTCCGCGCCCAGCAGCGCCCGTGCGAAGCCGTCGGCCTGCTCGGGTCCGACGCCGGGGAGGGAGAGCAGCTGCCAGGGGTCGTCGCGCAGGGCTTCGGCCGCGTGTGTGCCGAGCGTGCCGGCCGCCGGGGCGGCCAGGCTCCCGGGGGCGCCGCCGGCGGCCAGCACGGCGGCCACGGCCGCGATGGCCTCGGGAGCGGCCCCCTGGGGCGCGCTGACGGGCTCGGGGGCCCGCTCCCGGGCCGGGGCGGGGACGGTCCGGCGGGGGGCGGCAGGCGCGGGGGAGTCGAAGAACGCGGCTCCGGGCTTCTCGCCGCTCTCCACGGCGCGCACGGCAGCCAGCAGGTCGGCGGCCGGGCCGCTCAGCTTCGTACCGGCGGGGATGGGGCCGTCCTTCTCGGCCTTGCGCTTCTCGATCCGCTCCAGCAGCTCGCGCTGGGCGGCCAGCTCGGTCTCGGCCTCGGAGAGGGCCGGGGCGGCGGCGGTGTCACCGTCGGCGCTCCCGTCGGCCTCCGGGTCGGCGCCGCTGTCGTCCGTCGTGTCGCCGGCCGGCTCGTCAGCCGCCTCTCCGGTCGCCTCTTCGGCCGCTTCGTCGGTCCCTGCGGTGGCCTCCTCGGCCGGGACGGGCGCGGGGGCGTCCGCGACGACGTCGTCGTCGGTTGCCGAGGGGCCGGGGGATTCCCCCCGGGGAAGCGCAGTCACAGCGTGCTCCAGTCCTGGTCGGGATAGCGGTGCACGGGCGCCGACACATCGTCGAGCGCGCGGCAGATCTCGTCAGGAAGACTAAGCGTCTCCACTGACAAAGCCTCCGCGAGCTGGTGCGCGTTGCGCGCGCCGACGATCGGGGCCACCACGCCCGGCCGGTCCCGCACCCAGGCGAGCGCCACCTGGAGCGGTGTCGTTGCCAGCCCGTCGGCGGCGGTCGCCACCGCGTCCACGATGCGGCTCGCGGGGTCGTCGAGATACGGCTCGACGAACGGGGCCAGCAGCTCCGAGGCGCCGCGCGAGTCCGCCGGGGTGCCGGTGCGGTACTTGGCGGTCAGCACGCCCCGGCCCAGCGGCGAGGACGGCAGCAGCCCCACCCCGAGGTCGAGCGCAGCCGGCAACACCTCGCGCTCCACGCCGCGTTGCAGCAGCGAGTACTCCATCTGCGTACTGGCGAGGCGGGTCCGCACGCCCGGTGCGGCCAGCTGCCAGGTCGCGGCCTTGGCCAGCTGCCAGCCGCAGAAGTTCGACACCCCCGCGTAGCGGGCGCGCCCGCTGGACACCGCCAGGTCCAGCGCCTGGAGCGTCTCGTCCAGCGGCGTCACCGGGTCGAAGGCGTGCACCTGCCACAGGTCCACGTAGTCCGTGCCCAGCCGGGCCAGTGAGGCGTCGAGGGCGGCGAGCAGATGCCCGCGCGAGCCGTCGAACCTGCGGTACGGGTCGGGCACGCTGCCGGCCTTGGTCGCGATGACCAGATCACCGCGAGGTACCAGGCCCTCGACGAGGCGCCCCAGCAGGTACTCGGACTCGCCGCCGCCGTACACGTCCGCCGTGTCGACCAGGGTGCCGCCCACCTCCCAGAAGGCCTTCAGCTGCTCGGCAGCGTCGTGCTCGTCGGTGTCCCGGCCCCAGGTGAGGGTGCCGAGCCCGATCCGGGACACTCGAAGGCCGGTGCGGCCCAGATGCCTCTGTTCCATGGGCGCTGAGATTACTGGCCGCGCCCGAACCCGTCGCAGGGCTGTGGACAACCGGGCCCCGGGTCACCCCTGCCGGATCGTGTTCCCGCGCGCTAGAGTCCGGAGCACAGGGACGTTACTGATCAGTAAGGGGAGCGGCTATGCGGCTCGGCATCAATCTCGGTTACTGGGGCGCGGGTATGGACGGGGACAACCTCGCCGTCGCGCAGGAGGCCGACCGGCTCGGCTACGACGTCTGCTGGGCGGCCGAGGCCTACGGCTCCGACGCCCCGACCGTGCTGACCTGGGTGGCCGCGCAGACCGAGTCCATCGACGTCGGCTCCGCGATCATGCAGATCCCGGCCCGCCAGCCCGCCATGACGGCGATGACCGCCGCCACCCTCGACTCGCTCTCCGGCGGCCGGTTCCGCCTCGGCCTCGGGGTGTCGGGACCGCAGGTCTCCGAGGGCTGGTACGGGGTCAAGTTCGACAAGCCGCTGGCCCGCACCCGGGAGTACGTCGAGATCGTCCGCAAGGCGATGACCCGCGAGCGGCTCTCGTACGAGGGACAGCACTGGACGCTCCCGCTGCCGGACGGACCGGGCAAGCCGATCAAGCTCACCGTGCACCCGCAGCGCGAGCACATCCCGCTGTACATCGCCGCGATCGGTCCGAAGAACCTGGAGCAGACCGGCGAGATCGCCGACGGGGCGCTGCTGATCTTCCCCTCCGCGGACCACCTGGAGGAGACCGCGGTCAAGCACCTGCGGGCCGGCCGGGAGAAGGCCGGCAAGACCATGGAGGGCTTCGACGTCTGCCCGACCCTGCCGCTCGCGGTCGGCGACGACGTCAACGGCCTCGCCGACATGTTCCGGCCGTACACCGCGCTGTACGTCGGCGGCATGGGCAGCCGCAAGCAGAACTTCTACAACCAGCTCGCCCAGCGCATGGGGTACGAGAAGGAGGCCGCCGAGATCCAGGACAAGTACCTGTCCGGCGACAAGAGCGGTGCCGCCGCCGCGGTACCCCACCAGCTGATCGACCAGACCACGCTGCTCGGCCCGGTGGAGCGGATCGCCGACCGGATGCAGGCCTACGCGGCCGCGGGCGTCACCACGCTGACCCTGGCTCCGGCCGGCTTCACGCTCGACGAGCGGATCGCCGCACTGCGGGCCGGCACGGACGCGCTGGAGAGCTCCGGGCTCGCGTAGCCCGGGAGCCCGCACCGGGGCGGCACTACGGCCGTGGTGGGGGCTCGGGGGCTCCCCGCCACGGCCGTCACGCGGAACAACGCGGCCGGGACGGTTGGGTTACGGGGCCCGTGCGGAAACGGTTCACCGGAGCGGTGACGGGCCCGCCGCCGGGCGCACGTTCGGCCCAGGGCCTGTCGCCGGACTGCCGTCGTCGCCCGGAGGGCGGCCGCGCGGTGCCGGGCGCGTGCTCTCTGCGTGCCGGCCCCAGGCCCCTGTGCTGGAGGTACTGGGGTCCGGGGCCGGTGCGGCGAGGGTGCGTGCATGGCGCCGCGCGGCAGACGGCAGTCCGACGACAGGCCCTGGTGCGGGGGCCTTCCTGTTGCCCGCCGGGGCCGGGCGCATTTGACTGTCGCTCGGCGGATGCCGGCACGGAGGTGGCAGTGATGCTCTCGGCAAAGAACCTGTTCCAGGAGATTCTCGACGACGACGAGTCGTTCCGGCTGTTCTGCTCCATCGCCGCCGGCGGGGAGTCCCAGGGCGGCTGGGAGAACGGCCGCATCGCCGCCCTGGTGCCCGCGAGCCAGCGCGCCCTGGCCCCCAAGATCGCCCGGCACGGCGCCGACGAGGACAAGCACGGCCGGATCTTCGACGCCCTCCTGAGGAAGCGCGGTCTGTCGCCCGTCGAGGTCCCCCACGAGACCGACTACACGATGCTCCTGGAGAAGTACGGCATCGGTCTCGCCCACGAGCAGCTGGAACGTGACGAACCGCTCGCCGAGCGCGACATCATCACCTACCTCGCGCACAGCCGGGTGACCGAACAGCGCGCCTCCGAGCAGATGCGGCTGCTGCGGAAGTACTTCGCTGACCACCCCGACCTGGGCCGCGCGGTCAGGATGATCTCGAACGACGAGGACAACCACCTCGCCTACTGCCACGAGGAACTGCTGCGCTTGGCCCGGTCCGGACACGGCCGCACGATCCAGAGCGTCCTGCGCGAGTGCGCACTCGGTGAGATCCGGGTCTACCGCGACGTCAGCCTCGCCGTGATGGACCACATGGGCCGCATCCTGGGCTGGCCGAGGGCCAAGGCCGCGGCCCTGGCGGCGGGCATCCACGCCGTCTACGCGTACGAGCGCCTGGTGGGCTGGCGGCGCATGGTCAGCCTCGCGCCGCCCGAGCGGCGCGACGCGTTGGGCGGCCCGGCCGTACCCGCGCCCGAGTACGGCTGAGCCGGCGGGCCCGGGTCAGAGCCAGCCGCGCCGCTTGAACTGGCGGTACAGGCCGAGGACCACGCCCGCCATCAGCAGGATCACCGCCGGATAGGCCCAGACCCAGCGCAGCTCCGGCATGTGCTCGAAGTTCATCCCGTAGATCCCCGCGACCATGGTCGGGACCGCCGCCATCGCCGCCCAGGCCGAGATCTTGCGCATGTCGTCGTTCTGCCGCACGCCCATCTGCGCGAGATGCGCGGACAGGATGTCCGAGAGCAGCCGGTCGAGGCCCTCCACCTGCTCGTTGGCGCGTGTCAGGTGGTCCTGGACGTCCCGGAAGAACGGCTGCGACTGTTCGTACACGAAGGGCACCCCCGCGCTCGCCAGCCGGGCCATCGGGGCGGTCAGCGGGACGGTCGCCCTGCGGAACTCCAGCACCTGGCGCTTGAAGGTGTAGATGCGGGCCGCGGTGTTCTTGGAGTCGCCGGTGGCGGCCGGGGCGAAGACCTCGGTCTCCAGCTCCTCCAGGTCGACCTGGAGCTCGCCCGCGACATCTATGTAGTGGTCCACGATCGCGTCACTGATCGCGTACAGCACCGCGGTGGGCCCGTGCTTGAGCACATCGGCATCCGCCTCCAGCCGGCGGCGCACGGCGGCGAGCGGCGCGCCCTCGCCGTGCCGGACCGTCACGACGAACGAGTCGCCTATGAAGACCATCAGTTCGTCCGCGCTGACCGTGTCGCTCTCGTGGTCGTACACGACCGGCTTTATCACCGCGAACAGCGAGTCGTCGTACACCTCCAGCTTGGGCCGCTGGTGCGCGGCCAGCGCGTCCTCCACCGCCAGCGGATGCAGCCCGAACTCGCTGCTGACCAGCTCGAACTCCTTCTCCGTCGGCTCGTGCAGACCGATCCACAAGAACGCGTCGCCGGCGGCCCGCGCCTCGTCGAGCGCGTCGGAGAAGTCGGTGGGGCCGTCGGTGCGGCGCCCGTCCCGGTAGATGGCGCAGTCCACAATCACGGCGCGCATTCTGCCCTGCTCAGGTCCCGGGCGCACCTTTGCCCGGACGGCGGCCTACGCTGGCCGGTATGCCCACCCTGATCCTCGTACGACACGGACGCTCCACCGCCAACACGGCCGGGGTGCTCGCGGGCCGGACCCCCGGCGTCGCACTCGACGAGCGCGGCGCCGAGCAGGCCGCGGCGCTCCCCGGACGGCTGGCCGCCCTGCCCCTCGCCGCGGCCGTCAGCAGCCCCCTGCAGCGCTGCCGCGAGACGCTGCAGCCGCTGCTCGACGCCCGGCCGGACCTGCCGCTGCACACCGAGGAGCGGATCAGCGAGTGCGACTACGGCGACTGGGCGGGCCGCAAGCTCGCCGAGCTCTCCGACGAGCCGCTGATGACGGTCGTGCAGCAGCACCCGTCGGCTGCCGCGTTCCCCGGCGGCGAGTCCATGAGGGCGATGCAGGCACGCGCCGTGGACGCCGTCCGGGAGTGGAACGCGCGGATCGAGGCGGAGCACGGTGAGAACGCCGTCTACGTGATGTGCTCGCACGGCGACATCATCAAGTCCCTTGTGGCCGACGCGCTCGGCATGCACCTGGACCTCTTCCAGCGCGTCCACGCCGACCCGTGCTCGGTCACCGCGATCCGTTACACCAGGCTGCGGCCCTTCCTGCTGAGGCTGGGCGACACCGGCGACCTCGCCCCCCTGGCACCGCGCGAACCCGCCCCCGACGAGGCGAAGGCGGCCGGCGACGGGGCCGACGCCGCGGTCGGGGGCGGCGCTGGGGCACCGTGATCGCTCCGCGCAGTAGGGTGGACGCGCCGTAGGCGCCTTTCCGGGAGGACTCTCTCCCGGGCCCCGGCCGACCCCCCATCCGCGTCAAATCACAAGGGAGACAGGACGTGTCCCGTCAGGTGTTCCTCTACGACCCCCCGGACCGTTTCGTGGCCGGTACGGTCGGGCTGCCTGGACGTCGTACGTTCTTCCTGCAGGCATCCTCAGGCGGACGTGTCACCAGCGTGGCCCTGGAGAAGACCCAAGTCGCCGCCCTCGCAGAGCGGGTGGACGAACTGCTCGACGAAGTGGTCCGGCGCACCGGGGGCAATTCCCCGGTCCCCGCGGTCGCCCCGATGGACGTCACCGACACCGCCCCGCTCGACGTCCCCGTCGAGGAGGAGTTCCGGGTCGGCACGATGGCACTCGCCTGGGACGGCGAGGAACAGCGCATGATCGTCGAGGCGCAGGCCCTGGTCGAGCTGGACGCGGAATCCGTCGAGGATCTCGCCGAGGCCGAGGAGCGGCTGCTCCAGGACGAGGAGAACGGCCCGCCGATGCTCCGGGTCCGGCTCAGCGGGGCGCAGGCCCGTGCCTTCGCCAAACGCGCCCTGGACGTCGTGAACGCCGGCCGCCCGCCGTGCCCGCTGTGCAGCCTCCCGCTCGATCCGGAAGGACACGTATGCCCGCGCCAGAACGGATACCGCCGCGGGGCCTGACCGACGCAGGGCGGCTGACCCTGCTCGGCAAGGGCGAGCTCACCGTCCTCGGACAGGTCCGGGGAGCCTCCAACGCGGTGCTGTACTGCTCGGTCGCGTACGAGGGCGAGGAGGCCAACTGCGTCTACAAGCCCGTCGCCGGTGAGCAGCCCCTGTGGGACTTCCCCGACGGCACCCTCGCCCAGCGCGAGGTGGCCGCCTACGAGGTCTCCGAGGCCACCGGCTGGGGCCTGGTGCCGCCGACCGTGCTGCGGGACGGTCCGTACGGCCAGGGCATGTGCCAGCTGTGGATCGAGGCGGCGCCGCAGCAGGAGGACGATCCGGGACTGCTCGCGCTCGTCGAGGACGAGGAGCCGGGCGAGGGCTGGAAGGCCGTGGCCCTGGCCGAGGTGGGGGAGGGGAAGACCGCCCTGCTGGTGCACGCGGACGACCCTCGGCTGCGGCGGCTCGCGGTCCTGGATGCGGTGATCAACAACGGCGACCGCAAGGGCGGACACCTGCTGCCCGCGCCCGACGGACGGCTGTACGGCATCGACCACGGCGTCACCTTCAACGCCGAGGACAAGCTGCGCACCCTGCTGTGGGGCTGGGCGGGCGAGCCGCTGCCCGCCGAGGCGGTGGAGGTGCTGGACCGGCTGTCCGGCGAGCTGGAGCCCGGGGCGGCACTGGTCACCCGGCTGGGGGAACTGATCACCGCGGCCGAGATCGAGGCGCTGCGGGCCCGGGTGGCGGGGCTGCGGTCCACCGGTCTCCACCGGGAGCCGAGTGGTGGCTGGCCGGCCATTCCGTGGCCGCCCGTGTAGGCGTGGCCCGGCGGGCGGCGCCCGGTGCGACCGCCCGGCACCGGCCCGTCCCGGACCGTTCGGGGCGGGCGGCCGGGTGGACCGAAGCACTCTTAGGAGCCGGGCGCAAGAGTGCCTCTTCGGACAGGAACCCCCCTCCGGTTCGTATCCGGAAGCCGCGTCCGGTTACGCTCGTCGCATGCATGCCTGGCCCGCTTCTGAGGTCCCCGCCCTTCCTGGCAAGGGCCGCGACCTTCGGATCCACGACACCGCGACCGGCGGACGGATCACCCTTGACCCCGGTTCCGTCGCCCGCATCTATGTCTGCGGCATCACGCCGTACGACGCGACCCATATGGGTCATGCGGCGACCTACAACGCGTTCGACCTCGTCCAGCGCGTGTGGCTCGACACCAAGCGGCAGGTTCACTATGTCCAGAACGTGACCGACGTGGACGATCCGCTGCTGGAGCGGGCCGTGCGCGACGGCAAGGACTGGACCGAGCTCGCCGAGAGCGAGACGGCCCTGTTCCGCGAGGACATGACTGCCCTGCGCATGCTCCCGCCGCAGCACTACATCGGAGCCGTCGAGGCGATACCCGGCATCGTGCCGCTCGTCGAACGGCTGCGGGACGCGGGCGCCGCCTACGACCTCGACGGCGATGTGTACTTCTCCGTCGACACCGACCCTCACTTCGGCCAGGTCTCCAACCTGGACGCCGAGGCGATGCGGCTGCTCTCCGCCGAGCGCGGCGGGGACCCGGAGCGTCCCGGCAAGAAGAACCCCCTCGACCCGATGCTCTGGATGGCCGCCCGCGAGGGCGAGCCGAGCTGGGACGGCGCCTCGCTCGGCGCCGGCCGGCCCGGCTGGCACATCGAGTGCGTCGCCATCGCCCTGGACCACCTCGGCATGGGCTTCGACGTCCAGGGAGGCGGCTCCGACCTCGCCTTCCCGCACCACGAGATGGGCGCCTCGCACGCCCAGGTGCTGACCGGCGAGCACCCGTTCGCCCAGGCCTACGTGCACGCCGGAATGGTCGGCCTGGACGGCGAGAAGATGTCCAAGTCCAAGGGCAACCTGGTCTTCGTCTCGGCCCTGCGCCGCGAGGGCGTGGACCCGGCCGCGATCCGTCTCGCCCTGCTCTCGCACCACTACCGCTCCGACTGGGAGTGGACCGACCAGGTGCTCGCCGACGCGGTGGACCGGCTCGCCCGCTGGCGCGCCGCCGTCTCGCGGCCCGACGGCCTCGCCGCCGACGCCCTGGTCGAGGAGGTCCGCGAGGCGCTCGCCGACGACCTGGACACCCCGACGGCGCTGGCCGCCGTGGACCGCTGGGCCGAGCGGCAGAGCGCCGGGGGCGGCCCGGACGAGGGCGCGCCGGGACTCGTCTCGCGCACCGTCGACGCGCTGCTCGGTGTCGCGCTGTAACCACCCGCCGTATTACGTCCGTTCACCGGCCCCGAACTTCTTGATGAAGTTCGGGGCCGGTTCCGTTTTGTCCATGGTCAAATGCTTGGTGCTGCGCTAAAAGCGCTCTATGCAATCATCAACGCGCATCAGAACGGCAGTAGTTGCAGCGCTGCTGGGACTGTTCGCCGTCGTCTCGGGACCGGGTGGTGCCCGTGCGGATTCGGCCGCCCCGGCCGGGACCACGGTCGGCGATCTCACCGGCTTCTCGGCCGACGGACCCGTCTACCACCTGCGCGCGGGCACCGCCGAGGCCCGCGTCAGCTTCGTCTCGGAGGAGACCTTCCGGATCGAACTCGCCCCGGACGGCACGTTCTCCGACCCGGCCGGCGACGCCATCGTGCTGCCCCAGGGATCACCGCCGCGCACCCGCTGGAAGGAGCGGAGCGACCGCTACGACCTGTCCACCGGCGATGTCACGCTCCGTGCCTACAAATCGCCGCTGCGGTTCGCCCTGTACCGGGCCGACGGCACCCAGGTGTGGTCCGAGGCGAAGGGGCTGAGCTGGGACGGCGAGAAGACCACCCAGACCTTCGCACGCGGCGGCGACGAGCAGTTCTACGGCGCCGGAATGCAGAACGGCCGGGGCAACACCTCGCACCGGGGCAAGACGGTCGAGGTCGGCGTCGACTACAACTGGGACGACGGCGGCCACCCCAACTCGGTGCCGTTCTACCTCTCGTCGGCCGGCTACGGCGTGTTCCGCAACACCTTCGCGCCCAACACCTACGCCTTCACCGACCCGGTGACCACCAGCGCGAAGGAACAGCGCTTCGACGCCTACTACTTCGCGGGTGACGCCAAGGACGTCATAGGCCAGTACACGAAGCTCACCGGCAAGCCGTTCCTGCCGCCGGTGTACGGCATGGAGATCGGCGACTCCGACTGCTACCTGCACAACGCCAACCGGGGCGAGCGCCGCACCCTGGACTCGCTGAAGATCGCCGACGGATACGTCGAGAACGACATGCCCAACGGCTGGATGCTCGTCAACGACGGCTACGGCTGTGGATACGAGGACCTCGCGGAGACCGCCAAGGGCCTCCAGGACCGGGACATGGAGATGGGCCTGTGGACCGAGGACGGCATCGACAAGCTCGGTGACCAGGTCAAGGCCGGCCAGCGCGTCGCCAAGCTGGACGTGGCCTGGGTCGGGGACGGCTACAAGTTCGCCCTGGACGGCTGCAAGGACGCCTACAAGGGCATCGAGGACAACAGCGACGCCCGGGGCTTCACCTACGCCCCGGAGAGCTGGTCGGGCGCCCAGCGCTGCGGTGTCCAGTGGTCCGGCGACCAGTACGGCACCTGGGACTACATCCGCTGGCAGATCCCGACCTACGCGGGCGCCACGATGTCCGGCCTCGCCTACACCACGGGCGACGTGGACGGCATCTTCGGCGGCAGCGCCAAGACGTACACCCGCGACCTCCAGTGGAAGATGTTCCTGGGCACCACGATGACCATGGACGGCTGGGCGGCCAGCGACAAGCAGCCCTACCGGTACGGCGAGCCGTACACCTCGGTCAACCGCGACTACCTGAAGCTCAAGGAGTCGCTGCTGCCCTACCAGTACTCCTACGCGCACGAGGCGACGAAGACCGGCGTCGGCATGGTGCGCCCGCTGGTGCTGGAGTACCCGGACGACCCGAAGGCCGCCACGGACGCGGCGAAGTACGAGTTCATGTCCGGCGAGGACTTCCTCGTCGCCCCGGTCTACCAGGACAGCACCGAGCGCGACGGCATCTACCTGCCGAAGGGCACCTGGACCGACTACTGGACCGGGCGGACCTACCGGGGCCCGGTCACCGTCGACGACTACAGCGCCCCGCTCGACACCCTGCCGCTGTTCGTCAGGGGCGGCGCCGCCGTGCCGATGTGGCCGGGTATCCGCTCGTACAAGGACCGCACCGCGGGCTCCCCGCTCGCCTGGGACATCTACCCGCAGGGCACGTCCTCGTTCACCCTGTACGAGGACGACGGCGTGACCCGTGAGCACCGCGACGGCGCGTACGCGACGCAGACCGCCGAGGTCCGCGCCCCGGCGAAGGGCACGGGCGACATCACCGTGAACATCGGTGAGAGCAAGGGCAGGTTCACCGGGAAGCAGAGCAGCCGCCCGTACGAGTTCACCGTGCACACCGGCTCGGAGCCGAGCGCGGTGAAGCTCACCGGCAAGCTGCCCCGGCTCGGCTCGGCCGCCGCGTACGCGAAGGTGAAGCAGGGCTGGTGGTACGACCGCGACGACCGGGGCGGCGTGGTCAGGATCAAGACCGCCCCGCTGTCCACGGGCAAGAAGTTCTCGGTGCGGCTGGAGAACGCCAGCGCGGTCGGCGGACGGAACGCGGCCGCCACGGCCACCGTCTCGGCGCCGCAGGGCCAGGAGGCGGGCGCGGGCGCGCCGGCCACCGTCGCCGTCGACGTCACCGCAGGCAAGGCCGATGTCACGGACGCCATGGTCTCCCTGGACGTCCCCGAGGGCTGGCGGGCCGCCCCGGCCGGGACCGTGCGCCGGATTCCGGCGGGCGCCACCCGGCGCGTCGAGGTGTCGGTGACCCCGGCGAAGGACGCGGCGCTGGGCGAGGTCCGGCTCACCGCACATGTCCGCTACCGCTCGGCGGGCGAATCCCGTACGGCGGTCCAGCGGATCGCCACCGCGGTGATGCCGCCGCCGCCCGCCGGCGAGGCCTGGGCGAGCGATCTGAAGTGGCTGAGCTCGGTCAACGGGTACGGCCCGGCGGAACGCGACCGCAGCAACGGCGAATCGGGCGCGGCCGACGGCGGTCCGCTCACGCTGGCCGGGAAGACGTACGAGAAGGGGATCGGCACCCACGCCGACTCCGACATCGAGTTCTACACCGGCGGACAGTGCTCGAAGTTCACCGCGGACGCCGGGATCGACGACGAGATCAACGGATACGGCGAGGTGGCGTTCTCCGTCGAGGCCGACGGCAAGGTGCTCTGGACCTCGCCGAAGGTGACCGGGGCGTCGGCGGCCGTGCCGGTCGATGTCTCCCTGGACGGGGCGCGTCATGTGCGCCTGAAGGTCACGGACACCAACGCGTCCAAGACCGGCGACCACGGCGACTGGGGTGCCGCGCGCTTCACCTGCGCCTGAGCCCCGCGGCGGTGCACGCGGGGAAAGAGGGGAGCCGGGCGGGTGTCGTCCACCCGCCCGGCTCCCGGCTGTCCGGATCAGTCCTCCGACGAATCCTCCGACGAATCCTCCGACGAATCCTCCGGCGAGTCGTCCCCCGGAGCGTCCTTCGGGGTGTCCTTCGGCGTCTCGTCCGGGGCCGGGCCCGGCCCCGTGCCGCGCGCGGGACCGTTTCCGGCCCCGCTCACCGGACCCGGGCCGCTGTCGGGCCGGGCCGGCTTCGGCGGCCTGGTCCGTCCGCTCGACGTATCGCGCAGGTACGAGCTGTCGCCGCTCTCCGTCGCGTGTCCGCCCGGCCCGGAACCCGGACCTGGGTCCCGGCGCCGCAGATAGCGCTCGAACTCCCGGGCGATGGCCTCCCCGCTCGCCTCGGGAAGCTCCGCGGTGTCGCGGGCCTCCTCCAGCGTCTGCACGTACTCCGCGACCTCGCTGTCCTCGGCGGCCAGTTGGTCCACCCCGAGCTGCCAGGCGCGCGCGTCCTCGGCCAGTTCGCCCAGCGGGATGCGCAGCCCGATCAGGTCCTCCAGGCGGTTCAGCAGCGCCAGGGTGGCCTTCGGGTTGGGCGGCTGCGACACGTAGTGCGGCACCGCCGCCCACAGGCTCACCGCCGGCACACCCGCGTGGGTGCACGCCTCCTGGAGGATGCCGACGATGCCGGTCGGCCCCTCGTACCTGGTCTCCTCCAGGTCCATGGTCCGCGCCAGGTCCGGATCGGACGTCACGCCGCTGACCGGTACCGGACGGGTGTGCGGGGTGTCGCCGAGCAGCGCACCGAGCACCACCACCATCTCGACGCCCAGTTCATGGGCGAAGCCCAGGATCTCGTTGCAGAACGAGCGCCAGCGCATCGACGGCTCGATGCCCCGGACCAGGACGAGGTCGCGGGGCTTGTCGCCGCCGACGCGCACCACCGAGAGCCGGGTCGTCGGCCAGGTGATCTTGCGCGCCCCGCCGTCCAGAAACACCGTCGGGCGGTTGACCTGGAAGTCGTAGTAGTCCTCGGCGTCCAGCGCCGCGAACACCTCGCCCTTCCACTCCCGGTCCAGGTGCGCGACCGCGGTGGAAGCGGCGTCACCTGCGTCGTTCCACCCCTCGAACGCGGCCACCATGACCGGGTCGATCAGCTCGGGAACCCCCTCGAGCTCGATCACCCAGGCCTCCTTCCGAAGTTCCCTTGCGTACGGAACAACCTTACGGCGTCCGGCCACTCCCGCCGCAGCCCCCGCGCACGGCCGGGTGAACCCGGGCCACGAAGGTGCATCACCGGCCTAACCAGGGCATCAGGCCCGTCATACATCCGAGCTGTGCGGGGGCAATTTCGGTTCAACCCTGGACGTTGGGGCCTTCGGGGCGCTATACATCGGATGATCAGAGCAGAGGTCCGATGTTATTTCCCCTGGGGGCGCGCATGAGTCAGACCGTCACGGACTTCGAGGTTCACGACATCCGTTTTCCGACCTCGGAACAACTGGACGGCTCGGACGCCATGAACCCCGATCCCGACTACTCGGCCGCCTATGTAGTACTGCGTACCGACGCCGCGGACAATGACGGTGGCGGTATCGAGGGACATGGCTTCTGTTTCACCATCGGGCGCGGCAACGAGGTGATGGCAGCCGCCATCCAGGCGCTGCGGCCCTACATCGTGGGCCGTCCCGTGCCCCGCACCGCGGGCGACCTCGGCGCGCTGTACCGGGACCTCACCCACGACTCCCAACTGCGCTGGCTGGGGCCCGAGAAGGGCGTGATGCACATGGCGGCCGGCGCGGTCGTGAACGCGGCCTGGGACCTGGCCGCGAAGCGGGCCGGCAGACCCGTCTGGCAGTTCCTGGCCGAGATGACGCCCGAGGAACTCGTATCCCTCGTCGACTTCCGCTATCTCAGCGACGCCCTCACCCCCGAGGAGGCGCTCACCATCCTGCGCGCCGCCGAACCGGGCCGGGCCGAGCGGGCCGAGCGGCTGCGCGCCGAGGGATATCCCGCCTACACCACCTCGCCCGGCTGGCTCGGCTACTCCGACGACAAGCTGGTCGGACTGGCGAAGCAGGCCGTCGCGGACGGCTTCACCCAGATCAAGCTGAAGGTCGGCGGAGACCTCGGCGACGACGTGCGCAGGCTCGGGCTCGCCCGGGAGGCCGTGGGCGCCGACGTGCGGATCGCGGTCGACGCCAACCAGCGCTGGGACGTCGCCGACGCGGTGGAGTGGATGACCGCGCTCGCACCGTACGACCCGCACTGGATCGAGGAGCCGACCAGCCCCGACGACATCCTCGGCCACGCCGCCGTGCGCGCCGGCCAGCCCGTCAAGGTCGCCACCGGCGAACACGTCGCCAACCGGGTCGTGTTCAAGCAGCTGCTCCAGGCCGGCGCGGTCGACTTCGTCCAGATCGACGCCGCACGGGTCGCCGGTGTCAACGAGAACCTGGCGATCCTGCTGCTCGCAGCCAAGTTCGGCGTGCCGGTCTGCCCGCACGCCGGGGGCGTCGGCCTGTGCGAGCTGGTGCAGCACCTCTCGATGTTCGACTACGTGGCGGTCTCCGGCACCTGGGAGGACCGGGTGATCGAATACGTCGACCATCTGCACGAACACTTCGCCGACCCCACGGTGATCGAATCGGGCCGCTACCGGGCCCCGGCGTCCCCGGGCTTCTCCGCCCGGATGCTCCCCGAGTCGATCGCCGCACACCGCTATCCGGAGGGCCCCGTATGGCAGGCCCGCCGCACCACCGAGGAGGACAGCCGATGACCGGCACACGCGACTTCGAGGGGATGAACGCTCTGGTGACGGGCGGCGCCTCCGGCATCGGGGCCGCCGTCGCGACCACGCTCCTGGAGCGCGGGGCCCGGGTGGCCGTCCTGGACCGGGAGACCGCAGGCGCCCCCGGGGGCACCCTCGCGCTCAAGGCGGACGTCACCGACGACGCGGCCGTGCGCGACGCGGTCGACCGCGCGGCGGCCGAACTGGGCTCCCTGCACACGCTCGTGTCGAACGCGGGCATCGGGTCCATCGGCTCGGTCGAGGACAACGACGACGACGAGTGGACCCGGGTCCTGGACATCAACGTCCTCGGCATGGTCCGCACCGCCCGGCACGCCCTGCCGCACCTGAGGCGCGCCGCCGCCGAGCGCCCCGGCGCCGTCTCGATCACCCAGACCTGTTCGATCGCCGCCACCGCCGGGCTGCCGCAGCGCGCCCTGTACAGCGCGAGCAAGGGCGCCGTCCTCTCGCTCACCCTCGCGATGGCCGCCGACCACGTCCGCGAGGGCGTCCGGGTCAACTGCGTCAACCCCGGCACCGCGGACACCCCGTGGATCGGCCGGCTCCTGGGCCGGGCCGGTGACCCGGAAGCGGAACGCGCCGCGCTCAACGCCCGCCAGCCGCTGGGCCGGCTGGTCTCCGCCGACGAGGTGGCCGCCGCGATCGTGTACCTCGCCAGTCCCGCCGCGGCCTCCGTGACGGGCACCGCACTGGCGGTCGACGGCGGCATGCAGGGCCTGCGCCTGCGCCCCGCCGACAGCTGACCGGGGGGTGCGGTCCGGACCCGGACAGCCCGGACCGCACTCCTCGTACCATCCGCACCACCTTCAGATCTCCGAGCCGGTACTCCACAAAGGAACGGGACCCCAATGAGAGTGCGTACGACGAGTGCGGCAGCCTGCGCCGTACTGCTGGCCGTCACTGCCCTGGCGGGCTGCAACCGCGAATCATCGGACGACGGTGCGGGTGGCGGCAAGGTCGGCATCGACCTGCCGCGCAGCGACAGCGACTTCTGGAACTCCTACCAGAACTACATCCAGAAGGGGGTCAAGGGCGGTGAGGTCAAGGCGCTGCCGCTGACCAACTCGCAGAACGACATCGGCAAGCTGGTCGCCAACGTCCAGACCTTCACCGACCAGGGCGCCAAGGCCGTGGTGATGGCCCCGCAGGACACCGGCGCGATAGCCGAGTCGCTGAACACGCTGAACGAGAAGAAGATCCCGGTCATCAGCGTCGACACCCGCCCCGACAAGGGCGACATCTACATGGTGGTGCGCGCCGACAACAAGGCGTACGGGACGAACGCCTGCAAGTACCTCGGTGAGCAGCTCAAGGGCAAGGGCAAGGTCGTCGAGTTCCAGGGCGACCTGTCCTCGATCAACGGCCGCGACCGCTCCGAGGCCTTCAAGGCCTGCATGGACAAGGACTTCCCCGGCATCAAGGTGTTCGAGCTCGCCACCGACTGGAAGGGCGACGTCGCCTCCGCGAAGCTCCAGTCCACGCTGGCCGCGCACCCCGACATCAACGGCATCTACATGCAGGCCGGCGGGGTCTTCCTGCAGCCCACGCTCGCCCTCCTGGAGCAGAAGAAGCTGCTGAAGCCGGCCGGTTCGCCGGGCCACATCACCATCATCTCCAACGACGGCATCCCGGAGGAGTTCGACGCCATCAAGGCCGGGAAGATCGACGCGACGATCTCCCAGCCCGCCGACCTGTACGCGAAGTACGCGCTGTACTACGCCAAGGCGGCGCTGGACGGGAAGACCTTCAAGGAGGGCCCGACCGACCACGACTCCACCATCATCAAGATCCCGAACGGCTTCGAGGACCAGCTCCCCGCGCCGCTGGTGACCAAGGACAACGTCGACGACCCGAAGCTGTGGGCCAACCAGCTGGAGAAGAAGAGCTAGCCATGGACCAGGCACCACCACCTGCCGTACAGGCGGAAGGCGTCGTCAAACGCTTCGGACCCACCGTCGCGCTCGACGGGGTGAAGCTCACGGTGCAGCCGGGTGAGTCGCACGCCCTCGTCGGCCGCAACGGCGCGGGCAAATCGACCCTGGTCAGCGTGTTGACCGGACTCCACAAGGCGGACGCGGGCACGGTCACCTTCGGCGGCGAGCCCGCGCCCGCCTTCGGGGACACCACGGCCTGGCAGTCGAAGGTCGCCTGCGTCTACCAGAAGTCCATGGTCGTCCCCGACCTGACCGTCGCGGAGAACCTCTTCCTCAACCGGTTCGACGACAACGCCCGCTGGATCAGCTGGGGGCGGCTGCGCAAGCGCGCGGAGCAGCTCCTGGCCGACTACGGCGTGCAGGTCGACCCGAACACCCGGGCACGCGATCTCGCCGTCGAGCAGCGGCAGTTCGTCGAGATCGCCCGCGCGCTGTCCTTCGGCGCGCGGCTGATCATCCTCGACGAGCCGACGGCCCAGCTCGACGCCCGGGGCATCGGACGGCTCTTCGACAAGCTCCGGGAACTGCAGAGCCAGGGAGTGGCGTTCCTCTTCATCTCCCACCACCTCCAGGAGGTGTACGAGCTCTGCACGGCGGTCACCGTGTACCGCGACGCCCGCCACGTCCTGACCGCCCCGGTGGCGGACGTGGCCAAGACGGACCTGGTGTCGGCGATGACCGGCGAGAAGTCCGGCGGCGCGGTCGCCTGGCACGCCGCCGGCGCCGCCGGCGCCACCGCGCCCCCCGAGGCCTCGGCGGAGCCCGTCCTGAGCACCGAGGGGCTCACCCTGGAGGACCGGTTCGAACCGCTGGACCTCCAGGTGCGCCCCGGCGAGGTGCTCGGCCTGGCCGGATCCGCGGCCAGCGGCAACACCGCGCTCGGCGAGGTGCTGGCGGGCATGCGCAAGGCCGGCGGCGGCACGGTCCGGGTACACGGCGAGACCGTGCGCTCGGGGAGCGTGCCGCACGCGCTGGCCGCCGGGATCGGCTACATACCCGAGGACCGGCACGACCAGGGCCTCGTGCTGCAGCGCAGCGTCGCGGAGAACGCCACCCTCACGGTGACCGACCAGCTCGGACCGTGGGGGACCGTACTGCCCTCCCGTACGCGGGAGTTCGCCCGGGGCATGATCGAATCACTGGACATCAAGACCCAGGGCCCCGAGCAGCCCGTCGCCGGGCTCTCCGGCGGCAACCAGCAGAAGGTGGTGGTCGCCCGCGCGCTGGCCCGCAAGCCCAGCGTGCTGGTGGCCGTTCGGCCCACCGCGGGCGTGGACGTCAAGTCCAAGGACTCGCTCCTCGGAGTCGTCCGGCGGGTGGCCGACGAGGGTAACGCCGCGGTCGTCGTCTCCGACGAGCTGGACGATCTGCGGGTCTGCGACCGGGTGCTCGCCCTGTTCCACGGGCGAGTGGTCGCCACGTTCGAAAGCGGGTGGACCGACGGGGAACTCGTCGCCGCCATGGAAGGTGTGGGGGAAAGGGAATGACCGGCACGCTACGGCCGTCCACGGCCGACGACATCAACACGGTCCCGAAGGGCGGGCCCGGGGACGACAGCCCGCTGAGCCGGCTCAAGCTGATCCGGTGGAGCGACTTCTCGCTGGTGCCGGTGATCCTGGTGCTGATGGTGATCGGCTTCATCGTGTCGCCGGTCTTCCTCACCTCGGACAACCTGATCAGCGTCGTCCAGCAGTCGTCCGAGCTCAGCCTGCTGGTCCTGGGCCAGGCGCTGATCCTGATCTGCGGACGGATGGACCTGTCCCTGGAGTCGACGATCGGCATCGCGCCCGTCGTCGCCATGTGGCTGGTGCTGCCCGGCGACGACGGCCGCTTCGCGGGCCTGGGAATACTCCCCACCTGGATGGCGATACCGCTCTGCCTGCTGGTGGGCCTCGTCATCGGCGCGATCAACGGCTTCCTGATGCTGAAGCTGCGGGTCAACGGCTTCATCGCCACGCTCGGCATGCTGACCATGCTGCGCGGACTCCACATCGGCATCACCGAGGGCAAGTCCATCACCGACGTCCCGGAGTCCTTCCGCTACCTCGGCAAGACCTCGTGGTTCGGCGCACCGGCCGCCGTCTGGATCTGCCTGGTGCTCTTCGCGATCGGCGGCGCGGCGCTGGCCTGGCTGCGCCACGGACGCTCGCTGTACGCGATCGGCGGCAACCCGGAGGCGGCGCGCGCCGCCGGTATCCGGGTCGACCGGGTCACCTGGATCGTCCTCGCCATCGGCGGCCTGCTGGCCGCCTTCGCGGGCATCCTCTACACCGGCCACTACGGCGCGGTCGCCGCGACGCAGGGCAACGGCTGGATCTTCCAGGTGTTCGCCGCGGCGGTGATCGGCGGCATCAGCCTCAAGGGCGGCCGAGGAACCCTGTTCGGCGCGCTGACCGGCGTTCTGACGCTCCAGCTGGTGGTCAACGTGATGACCCTCGGCGGCGTCCCGGCGCTCTGGAACCAGTTCCTCAACGGCGCGATCATCATCGTCGCGCTGGTCATCTCCCGCTTCGCGAGCGGCGAGAAGCAGGACTGACGAGCGGTGCACGGACGCCGGACGGGCACGATCAGCCCGTCCGGCGTCCGAGGGCCGGGGCACGGGGCGGAGCCCCGAACCCCGGCCTCCGTTCACAGAGTGGAGCGCAGCCACTGCTCCACGCTCGCCACATGCACCGTCGCCCAGGCCCGAGCGGCCTCCGCGTCGCGGTCCCGCAGTGCGGACACGATCGCCCGGTGCTCGTGGAGCGTGCGGCTCACCGCGTCCTCCTGGGTCAGACCGCGCCAGACCCGGGCCCGCGTCGTCGGCCCCGAGAGCCCGTCCAGCAGCGAGCAGAGCACCGAGTTTCCGGACGACTGCACGATGCCGCGGTGGAAGTCCAGATCGCAGGCCACCAGCTCCTCGACCGATGGGCGGCTGCCCAGGGCATCCAGCTGCGAGCTCAGCAGATCCAGCTGCTCCTCGCTGATCCGGCTCGCCGCCATCGCGGTCGCGGCCGGTTCCAGGATCCGGCGGACCGCCAGGAACTCCAGCACCGTGTCGTCGCGGTGGAAGTCCACCACGAAGCTCAGTGCCTCCAGCAGCAGTTGCGGATCCAGACTGGTGACGTACGTGCCGTCGCCCTGCCGTACGTCGAGAATGCGGATCAGCGACAGGGCGCGCACCGCCTCCCGCAGCGAGTTGCGGGACAGGCCGAGCTCCGCGGCGAGTTCGCTCTCCTTGGGGAGACGATCGCCGGGCCGTAGCGCACCCGAGACGATCATTCCCTTGATCTTCTCGATGGCCTCGTCAGTGACAGCCATGGGCGACCTCCAGACATCCGATGTATCGCCCCCATTATGCGTCCCCGGAGGCGGCCGATACGCCCTTCGGGGCAACCGGTACGACGCCACCCGCGAGACGCGGTGCGTTTCGGGCGGTTCTGGGCGGCAGAGTCCGAAAACCGCTCACCGCCCGCACGCACGGGAGGGGGCGGCGTCCACGGATGGACACCGCCCCCTCCTCGCGGCTCAGCTCCTGCGGCCGCCGAGCACGGACTCCACGCCGGCCCGGATCTCGTCCGTGGCCAGACCCCGGATCGTCAGCGTCGTGCGGCGCCGCAGCACGTCGTCCGCCGTCTCGGCCCACTCGTGGTCGCGCGCGTAGGCGACCTGTGCCCAGATCTCCGGCGCGTCCGGGTGGATGCGCGCGGCGAGCGCCGGGTCCTCGTTGGCCAGCCGGGCGATGTCGAAGGACAGCGAACCGTAGTGCGTGGCCAGATGCCGTGCCGTGTCGGCGGACATCCGCGGCCCCGGCGCACCGCCGTCGACGAGCAGCCGGTGCGCCACCGCGTTCGGGTTGGCGATACCGGGCAGCGGCAGCTTCTTCGGCAGCCGGGCCATCGGCTCCATGTCCTCGGCCAGCGGGTGCCCGGGGAGCGCGGCCAGCTTGTTCATCACCGTCCGGCCGATGTGGCGGAACGTCGTCCACTTGCCGCCCGCGACCGAGAGCATCCCGCCCCGGCCCTCCGTCACGACCGTCTCGCGCTTGGCCTTGGCGGTGCCCCCTGGGCCGCCCGGCAGCACCCGCAGACCCGCGAAGGAGTACGTGATCAGATCGCGCGACAGCTGCTGGTCCCGGACCGAGAACGCCGCCTCGTCCAGGATCTGCGCGGTGTCCTTCTCGGTGACCGAGACATCCGCCGGATCGCCCTCGTACTCCTCGTCCGTCGTACCGAGCAGCAGCATGTCCTCCCACGGCAGGGCGAACGTGATGCGGTACTTGTCGATCGGGGTGGCGAGGGCGGCCTTCCACGGCCGGGTGCGCTTCAGGACCAGGTGCGCGCCCTTGGACAGGCGTATGGAAGGCGCCGCGTCCGGGTTCTCCATCTTGCGCAGGTGGTCGACCCACGGCCCGGTGGCGTTCAGCACCAGACGGGCGTTGATCCCGAACTCCGTACCGTCCACGGCGTCCCGCAGATCCGCACCGGTCACCCGGCCCCGGGTGAAGCGGAGCCCGGTCACCGCGGCGTGGTTGAGCACGGCGGCGCCCGCCTCGACGGCCGCGCGGACCGTCATCAGCGCCATCCGCGCGTCGTTCATCTGGTCGTCGCCGTAGACCGCGACGGCCTTCAGGTTGTCGGTCCGCAGCTCCGGCACGTCGCGCTGCGCCTTCGCCGGGCTGATCACATGGCCGACGCCGTCACCGAACGCGGAGAGCGCCGAGTACGCGAACACGCCCGCGCCGAGCTTGGCCGCGCCGTGCGGCCCGCCCTTGTAGACCGGCAGGTAGAAGGTGAGCGGGTTGGCGAGGTGCGGTGCGACCTGACGGGAGACCGCACGCCGCTCGAAGTGGTTCTCCGCCACCAGCTTCACCGCACCGGTCTGGAGGTAGCGCAGACCGCCGTGGAGCAGCTTGGACGAGGCGGAGGAGGTGGCACCGGCGAAGTCGCCGGCGTCCACCAGGGCCACCCGCAGCCCGGACTGCGCGGCGTGCCAGGCGGTGGAGATGCCCAGGATGCCGCCGCCGATCACCAGGAGGTCGTACGTCGCCTTGGAAAGCTGCTCCCGGGTCTCGGCGCGGCTCGGAAGGGAGCCGGAGGCCGGATGCGTCCCGAGGGCGGGGACGCTCTGCAGGGTGGTCATGTTTCTTACTCCTCGTCCTCGAGCCAGTCCATGGTCCGCTGTACGGCCTTGAGCCAGCTCTTGTACTCGCGGTCGCGGGTCTCCGCGTCCATGCGGGGGGTCCACTCGGCGGCCCGGCGCCAGTTGGCGCGCAGCGCGTCGGTGTCCGGCCAGAAGCCGACGGCGAGGCCGGCGGCGTAGGCGGCGCCGAGGCAGGTGGTCTCGGCGACCATGGGCCGCACCACGGGTGCGTCCAGGAAGTCGGCGAGGGTCTGCATCAGCAGGTTGTTGGAGGTCATGCCGCCGTCGACCTTGAGCGCGGTCAGCTCGACGCCGGAGTCCTTGGTCATGGCGTCGCTGATCTCACGCGTCTGCCAGGCGGTTGCCTCCAGCACGGCACGGGCGATGTGCGCCTTGGTGACGTAGCGGGTGAGACCGGCGATGACGCCGCGGGCGTCGGGGCGCCAGTACGGGGCGAACAGGCCGGAGAAGGCGGGCACGAAGTACGCGCCGCCGTTGTCCTCGACCGACGAGGCCAGGGTCTCGATCTCGGCCGCGGACTGGATCAGGCCCATCTGGTCGCGCATCCACTGCACCAGCGAACCGGTGACGGCGATCGACCCCTCCAGGGCGTAGACCGGCTTCTGGTCGCCGATCTGGTAGCCGACCGTGGTCAGCAGCCCGTTGTAGGAGTTGACGGGCGTCTCACCGGTGTTCATCAGCATGAACGTGCCGGTGCCGTAGGTGGACTTCGCCTCGCCCTCGGAGTAGCAGGTCTGGCCGAACAGCGCGGCCTGCTGGTCACCGAGCGCCGAGGCGACGGGCACGCCGTCGAGCACGCCGCCCTTGGCGTGGCCGTAGACCTCGGCCGAGGACCGGATCTCGGGCAGCACCGCGGCCGGGATGCCGATGGAGGAGAGGATCTTGTCGTCCCACGCCATCTTGTGCAGGTTCATCAGGAGCGTGCGGGAGGCGTTGGTGACGTCGGTGACGTGCACGCCGCCGTCGGTGCCGCCGGTCAGGTTCCAGATGACCCAGGAGTCCATGGTGCCGAAGAGGATGTCGCCCCGCTCGGCCCGCTCGCGCAGCCCCTCGACGTTGTCGAGCAGCCAGCGGACCTTGGGCCCGGCGAAGTACGAGGCGAGCGGCAGGCCCGTCTCACGGCGGAAGCGGTCCTGGCCCACGTTGCGGCCGAGCTCCCGGCAGAGCGCGTCGGTGCGCGTGTCCTGCCAGACGAGGGCGTTGTGGACGGGCTCGCCGGTGTTCTTGTCCCACATCAGCGTGGTCTCGCGCTGATTGGTGATGCCGATGGCCTTCACGTCGGCGGCGGTGATGCCCGCCTTGACGATGGCGCCGGCCACGACCTCCTGGACGTTCTCCCAGATCTCGGTCGCGTCGTGCTCGACCCAGCCCGGCTTCGGCAGGATCTGCTCGTGCTCCTTCTGGTCGACGGAGACGATCCGGCCGTCCTTGTCGAAGACGATGCAGCGGCTGGAGGTGGTGCCCTGGTCGATGGCCGCGATGAACGGCCCGGTTCCGTGGGTGCCGGTGGTGTGTGCGTCGGTCACGGTGTGCTCCCGGAGGTCTGTGAGGTCTTGGGGTTACGGCTCTGGGCCCGGTGTCTCACGCGAAGGCGAGGTTGTAGAGCCCGCCCGCGAGCGCGCCGCCGATCAGGGGGCCGACGACCGGGATCCAGGCGTAGCCCCAGTCGGAACCGCCCTTGTTCGGCAGCGGAAGCAGCGCGTGCACGATGCGCGGCCCGAGGTCGCGGACCGGGTTGATCGCGTAGCCCGTCGGCCCGCCGAGCGACAGGCCGATGCCGACGACGACCAGGGCGGTGATCAGCGCGCCGAGTGCGCCGAGGCCGTTGCCCTTGTCGTTCAGGCCCTGGGTGAGGATCGCCAGGACCAGCACGACCGTGGCGATGACCTCGGTGACGACGTTCTGCACGACGTTGCGGATCTCCGGGCCCGTCGAGAAGACACCGAGCACCGGTCCGGCCTTGGGGGCAGCGGCCTGGTCGACCATGCCCTCGTCACCCGTATGGGCCTTCAGGACCTCGGGATCGGTGAGGTGCGCCCGGAACTGTCCGTAGTAGGCCAGCCAGACCAGCACCGCGCCGATCATCGCGCCCAGGAGCTGCGAGCCGAGGTAGAGCGGTACGTCGCTCCACTTGGTTCCGCCCTCGATCGCCAGGCCGATGGTGACGGCGGGGTTGAGGTGTGCGCCGGACACGCCGCCCGCGATGTACGCGCCGGTCAGGACCGCGAAGCCCCAGCCGAAGCTGATCGCGAGCCAGCCGGCGTTCTGCGCCTTCGAGTGCTTGAGCGTGACGGCGGCACAGACACCGGCGCCGAGCAGGATGAGTATGGCGGTACCGATGGTCTCGCCGATGAAGATGTCGGAGCTGGACACCCGCGACTCCTTTGTCCTTCGTCCAGGAAGCCGAACCCCGGGTCCCTCCGGTGGTCCGCGCCCTCATGTAAGGGCGTTACCGGCCCTAGGCACTTGTCATACCTTAACGCTTGTTTCCGTTTAGTGTTCGACAATGCCGACCGGTGCACGGCAGTGTTTCTCCCAGGTGAATGGGGCGTCAAGGGGTCTGTGGCCTACAACTCGATTGCGGGACCCGTAACCGATGATCGCGCACGCGGCTCAGAAGCGCCTGGCGCCCAGGTCGCGGGAGACCGCGCGGGCGCAGTCCCGTACCGCCGCGACCAGGTCGGGCCGCAGTCCGCCGTCCGTGCAGACCCGTTCCACCGCACCGGTCACCGCGACGGCGCCCACCGGCATCCGGCGCCGGTCGTGGATGGGTGCGGCCACCGAGGCGACGCCCTCCCAGGTCTCCTCCATGTCGGCCGCCCAGCCACGCGCGCGGATCAGGTCGAGCATCGACTCGAACTCCTGCGGATCGGTGACCGTGCGGGGCGTGAACGACTGCCGTTCGGCCTCCATGGCCTCCGTGTGCGCCACCGGGTCGTACGCCGACAGCACCTTGCCCAGGGCCGTCGAGTGGAGCGGCTGCATGGCCCCGACCTCCAGGACCTGCCGGCTGTCGTCGGGCCGGAACACGTGGTGGACGATCAGGACGCCCCGCTGGTGCAGGACGCCCAGATGGGCGCTCTCGCCGCTGGACCTGGCCAGGTCGTCCGTCCAGACCAGTGCGCGGGCCCGCAGCTCGTGGACGTCCAGATAGCTGTTGCCCAGGCGCAGCAGCTCGGCGCCGAGCTGGTAGCGGCCGGAGGCTGCGTCCTGCTCGACGAAGCCCTCGTGCTGGAGCGTGCGCAGGATGCCGTGGGCGGTGCCCTTGGCCAGGCCCAGCGACGAGGCGATGTCGGAGAGCCCCAGTCGCCGTTCGCCGCCCGCCAGCAGTCGCAGCATCGCGGCCGCCCGTTCCAGCGACTGGATGTTCTTGGCCATCGCGCCGTACTCCTCCACTGTGGTTCGACAATGCTGAACACTATCGGTCGATGCCGACCGGTGCTCGATCGCAGGAGAAGTCTGCGGCACCCCGCCGGTCCGGACGGCCCCCGGAACAGCATGCAGTCCGATTCGTGGACGGAGTCACGGCCCGGGACGTCGCCCGGCTAGGCTGGCCAGGTGCGCCTTCCGCCGAAGCCGCAAAGCCGACAGCCGTCGCATCCCAGGGAGTACATCCATGGCCCCGTCGCCGACCCCTTCAGCCGACAGCAGGACCCGGACCGCAGCGCTCCGTGAGGCGCTCGCCACCCGAGTGGTGGTCGCCGACGGTGCCATGGGCACCATGCTGCAGGCCCAGGACCCCACGCTCGAGGACTTCGAGAACCTCGAGGGCTGCAACGAGATCCTGAACCTCACGCGCCCCGACATCGTGCGCTCCGTGCATGAGGAGTACTTCGCGGTCGGCGTGGACTGTGTGGAGACGAACACCTTCGGCGCCAACCACTCGGCGGCGAACGAGTACGAGATCGCCGACCGGATCGTCGAACTGTCCGAGTCGGGTGCCCGTATCGCCCGCGAGGTCGCCGACGAGTTCACCGCGAAGGACGGCCGCCAGCGCTGGGTCCTCGGCTCCGTGGGGCCCGGCACCAAGCTGCCCTCGCTCGGTCACATCGCGTACGACGTGCTGCGGGACGGCTACCAGCAGAACGCGGAGGGCCTGCTCGCCGGCGGCGCGGACGCCCTGATCGTGGAGACCACGCAGGACCTGCTGCAGACGAAGTCCAGCCTGATCGGCGCGCGCCGGGCGATGGACGCACTGGGTATCGACGTGCCGCTGATCTGCTCGCTCGCCTTCGAGACGACCGGCGTCATGCTGCTCGGCTCCGAGATCGGCGCCGCGCTGACCGCCCTCGAGCCGCTCGGCATCGACCTGATCGGGCTGAACTGCTCGACGGGCCCGGACGAGATGAGCGAGCACCTGCGCTATCTGGCCCAGCACTCGCGTACACCGCTGATGTGCATGCCGAACGCCGGTCTGCCCGTGCTGACCAAGGACGGGGCGCACTTCCCGCTCGGCCCCGAGGGGCTGGCGGACGCGCAGGAGACCTTCGTCAGCGACTACGGCCTGTCCCTGATCGGCGGCTGCTGCGGTACGACGCCCGAGCATCTGCGCCAGGTCGTCGAGCGGGCCCGTGGCCTCACCCCCGCGGTCCGCGACCCGCGGCCCGAGCCCGGCGCCGCCTCGCTCTACCAGACCGTGCCCTTCCGGCAGGACACCTCGTACCTCGCCATCGGTGAGCGGACGAACGCGAATGGGTCGAAGAAGTTCCGTGAGGCGATGCTGGAGGCGCGGTGGGACGACTGTGTGGAGATGGCGCGTGACCAGATCCGCGAGGGCGCGCACCTGCTCGATCTCTGCGTCGACTACGTGGGGCGCGACGGGGTCGCGGACATGGCGGAGCTGGCCGGACGGTTCGCGACCGCCTCCACGCTGCCGATCGTGCTGGACTCCACCGAGCTGCCCGTGCTGCGGGCCGGCCTGGAGAAGCTCGGCGGGCGCGCGGTCCTGAACTCGGTGAACTACGAGGACGGTGACGGGCCCGAGTCGCGCTTCGTGAAGGTGACGCAGCTGGCCGCCGAGCACGGTGCGGCGCTGATCGCCCTGACCATCGACGAGGAGGGCCAGGCCCGTACCGTCGAGCACAAGGTGGCCATCGCGGAGCGGCTCATCGAGGACCTCACGGGCAACTGGGGCATTCACGAGTCGGACATCCTCATCGACTGCCTGACCTTCACCATCTGCACCGGGCAGGAGGAGTCGCGCAAGGACGGCATCGCCACGATCGGGGCGATCCGTGAGCTGAAGAAGCGCCACCCCGACGTCCAGACCACCCTCGGCCTGTCCAACATCTCCTTCGGTCTCAACCCGGCGGCCCGCGTCGTCCTGAACTCGGTCTTCCTCGACGAGTGTGTGAAGGCGGGGCTGGACTCCGCGATCGTGCACGCGTCGAAGATCCTGCCGATCGCGCGGCTGGACGAGGAGCAGGTCAAGGTCGCCCACGACCTGATCTACGACCGCCGCGCCGAGGACTACGACCCGCTGCAGCGGCTCATGGAGCTCTTCGAGGGCGTCAACATGAAGTCGATGAAGGAGGGCAAGGCCGAGGAGCTCCTCGCGCTGCCTCTGGACGAGCGGCTTCAGCGCCGGATCATCGACGGCGAGAAGAAGGGGCTGGAGGCCGACCTCGACGAGGCCCTGCAGACGCGTCCCGCGCTCGACATCGTCAACGACACCCTGCTGGAGGGCATGAAGGTCGTCGGCGAGCTGTTCGGCTCCGGCCAGATGCAGTTGCCCTTCGTGCTCCAGTCAGCCGAGGTCATGAAGACCGCGGTGGCCCATCTGGAGCCGCACATGGAGAAGTCGGACGCCGAGGGCAAGGGCACCATCGTGCTGGCCACCGTCCGCGGCGACGTCCACGACATCGGCAAGAACCTCGTCGACATCATCCTGTCCAACAACGGCTACAACGTCGTCAACATCGGCATCAAGCAGCCCGTCTCCGCGATCCTGGAAGCCGCCGAGGAGAACCGCGCCGACGTCATCGGCATGTCCGGCCTCCTGGTCAAGTCCACCGTGATCATGAAGGAGAACCTCCAGGAGCTCAACCAGCGCAAGCTGGCCGCCGAGTACCCGGTCATCCTGGGCGGCGCCGCCCTGACCCGCGCCTACGTCGAACAGGACCTCCACGAGATCTACGAGGGCGAGGTCCGCTACGCCCGGGACGCCTTCGAGGGCCTGCGGCTGATGGACGCGCTCATCGGGGTCAAGCGCGGCGTTCCGGGTGCCGTCCTGCCCGAGCTCAAACAGCGCCGGGTGCCCAAGCGCGAGGCGGCCGTGCTGGAGGTCGAGGAGCCGGAGGAGGGCGTGCGTTCCGACGTCTCGGTCACCAACCCCGTCCCCGAGCCCCCGTTCTGGGGCACCCGGGTCGTCAAGGGCATCCAGCTCAAGGAGTACGCCTCCTGGCTCGACGAGGGCGCACTCTTCAAGGGCCAGTGGGGCCTCAAGCAGGCCCGCGCCGGCGACGGACCCACGTACGAGGAGCTGGTCGAGACCGAGGGCCGGCCGCACCTGCGGGGCTGGCTCGACAAGCTGCACACCGAGAACCTGCTGGAAGCGGCCGTCGTCTACGGCTACTTCCCCTGCGTCTCCAAGGGCGACGACCTGATCCTGCTGCACGAGGACGGCTCGGAGCGCACCCGCTTCACCTTCCCGCGCCAGCGCCGCGGCCGCCGCCTCTGCCTCGCCGACTTCTTCCGCCCCGAGGAGTCCGGCGAGACGGACGTCATCGGCCTCCAGGTCGTCACCGTCGGATCGCGGATCGGCGGCGAGACCGCCAAGCTCTTCGAGGCCAACGCCTACCGCGACTACCTGGAGCTGCACGGCCTCTCCGTCCAGCTGGCCGAGGCCCTCGCCGAGTACTGGCACGCCCGGGTCCGCTCGGAGCTCGGCTTCGCGGGCGAGGACCCGGCCGACGTAGAGGACATGTTCGCGCTGAAGTACCGCGGCGCGCGATTCTCCCTCGGCTACGGCGCCTGCCCGGACCTGGAGGACCGGGCCAAGATCGCCGACCTGCTCCAGCCCGAGCGGATCGGCGTGCACCTGTCCGAGGAGTTCCAGCTCCACCCGGAGCAGTCCACCGACGCGATCGTCATCCACCACCCGGAGGCGAAGTACTTCAACGCGCGGTAAGGCACTGTTCAACGCGTGGTAGCCGGACGAGTCGTACACTGGTCGGTCCAGTGCAGGCCGGTCACCGTTCCTCGGGGGAACGGTGACCGGCCTTCTCGCCCCTCATGAAAGGTGTGCCGGATGACCAGTACGATTCCCGCGTCCCTGACCCGTACGGCAGAGGGTGCGGCCCTGCAGGCCGTGCTCCTCGACATGGACGGCACCCTGGTCGACACCGAGGGCTTCTGGTGGGACGTCGAGAAGGAGGTCTTCGCCGACCTCGGGCACACGCTGGAGGAGTCCTGGCGTGAAGTGGTCGTCGGCGGCCCGATGACCCGCAGCGCCGGGTACCTGATCGAAGCCACCGGCGCCGACATCACCCTCCCGGAGGTGACCGTGCTGCTCAACGACCGCTTCGAGAAGCGCATCGGCCTCGGGGTGCCCCTGATGCCCGGAGCGGCCCGGCTCCTGGCCGAGCTGGGCAGACACCGGATCCCCACCGCCCTGGTCTCGGCCTCGCACCGGCGGATCATCGACCGGGTGCTGGACTCCGTGGGGCACCATCACTTCGCACTGACCGTCGCGGGCGACGAGGTCACCCGGACGAAGCCGCACCCGGAGCCGTATCTCGCCGCCGCCGCAGGCTTCGGGGCCGACCCCCGGTTCTGCGCGGTCATCGAGGACACGGCGACCGGAGTCGCCGCGGCGGAGGCCGCCGGGTGCCGGGTGGTCGCCGTGCCGTCGGTGTCACCGATCGCACCCGCCCCCGGCCGCGTCGTCGTGACTTCTCTCGAAGAAGTCGATCTCGCATTTCTCAGGGGCCTGGTCACGGGAATGCATTGAGCCGTACACCGGGAGTGCTTCTGTGAATGAATGGAAAATCTCTCTGCGTCGGACGTGCGTATTCTGTCGCACTCGCGTGTAAGTAAGTCGGGTGCATGTCAATACCCTGAAGTCTTCATCGATCCCTTGAGTAAGTGACCTTCGTCACCCGAATGGCCGCCAATGTGTTCGGGAGTTTCGCCCGGCTGCCCGGTTTGACGTACCCAAGTGTCCCGGTTCGTGAATGCCTGTACGAATCATTCCGGCAGCCGGTGAACAGCGCTCCACACATTCCCGTCACCACTCCATTACGCACCGGACGGATCCGGTCCGGCATTGCCGGTGGTGCCTACTAATGTCGTTTTCTCCATGACCGCATGAGGGAGAACGTCCAGGATGAACCGCAAGACACTGGTGCTGCCGGCCGTCGTCGGCCTGCTCGCGCCCGTACTCGCCGCGTGCGGCGCGACGGACGGTGGGAGCGATGGTGGCGGCGCCATCGTTGTCGGCACCACGGACCGGTTCGTCGGCTCGAAGGACGCCCCCGCACCACTCGACCCGGCCGTCGGCTACGAGGCGGGCGTCTGGAACGTCCTGCGGCAGACCGTGCAGACCCTGACGCACATCCCGCGCGGCGGCGGCGAGCCGGTGCCCGAGGCCGCCGAGAGCTGCTCCTTCACCGACACGGCCAACGAGAGCTACCGCTGCAAGCTGCGCGGCGGCCTCGAATTCGCCGACGGCAGCGCGGTCACCGCCGAGGACGTCAAGTACTCCATCGACCGCGTCATCCGCATCAAGTCCACCAATGGACCCGTCGCCCTGCTCGACAACATCGACACCGTCGAGACCAAGGGCGACCGCGAGGTCATATTCCACCTCCGGACCTCGGACGCGACCTTCCCCTACAAGCTCGCCACCCCGTCCGCCGGAATAATCCAGCCCGCCAAATACCCGGCGGCCTCGGCACGCGACGGATTCCAGGTGGACGGCTCCGGTCCGTACACGATGAAGCCGGAAGTGAAGAACAATCAGGTCGTGAAAGTCGTCTTCACAAAGAATCCCCGCTACCGGGGAGATCTCAAGGTGCTGAACGACAAGGTCGAACTGGATCTCTTCCCCGACGCCGCCGCCATGGGCAAGGCGCTCGACGAGAAGAAGATCGACATGATGACCCGAACCATGTCGCCGAAGCAGTCGCAGAAGATGCTGGAGCACCCCAAGGACGGCATCAAGCTGACCGAGATGCCCGGCCTCGCCATCAGCTACATCGGATTCGACACCCACGACCCCGCCGTGAAGAACAAGGCCGTCCGCCAGGCCATGGCCCAGGTCATCGACCGGGGCCAGATCGCGAGCGAGGTGTACGGCACCACGGCCGAACCGCTGTACTCGCTCATCCCGTCCAGCATCGCCGGACACACCAACTCGTTCTTCAACAAGTACGGCGAGCCCAGCACGGCCAAGGCCGCGGCGATCCTGAAGGACGCCGGAATCCACACCCCGGTGAAGTTCACCCTCCACTACACGACCGACCACTACGGCGACGCGACCGCCGCCGAGTTCAGGACCCTGCGGAGGCAGCTCAACGACACGGGCCTGTTCGACGTGTCCGTCGAAGGAACCCCCTGGCAGAAGTACCGTCCGGCCGAACTGCGCGGCGATTACGCCGCCTACGGCATGGGCTGGTTCCCCGACTTCCCGGACCCGGACAACTACACGGCGCCGTTCCTCGACAAGAACAACTTCCTCAACTCGCCCTACCGGTCGGCCCTCGCCCAGAAGACGCTCATCCCGCAGTCCCGCCGCGAGGCCGACCGCAGCATCGCGGCCAAAACCTTCAAGCAGCTCCAGGACATCGTCGCCGAGGACGTCCCGGTCCTCCCGGTCTGGCAGGGCAAGCAGTACGTCGCCTCCCGCGAAGGCCTCACCGGCGTGGAGTGGGCGGTCAACTCCTCCGCCGACCTCCAGCTCTGGGAGCTGGGCACCGACTGAGCCCCGGACAGCGCCCCGGCCGCCGCCCCCCGGCCGTCACTCCGGGCCCCGCGCCCCGGCCCCGCCGGGTCACTGGGCGCCGGGGCGCACCAGTCCGCTCTCGTAGGCGTAGACCGCCGCCTGCACCCGGTCACGCAGCCCCAGCTTCGTCAGCACATGGCCCACATGCGTCTTGACCGTCGTCTCACTGACGAACAGGTCAGCGGCGATCTCGGCATTCGACAGACCGCGCGCCACGAGCTTCAGAACCTCCACCTCGCGGTCCGTCAACGTGTTGAGCGTGTCCGGAACCGGCTCCTCGCCCGACGGCAGATGATCCGCGTACTTGTCCAGCAGCCGCCGCGTGATGCTCGGAGCGAGCATCGCCTCGCCACCCGCGACCACCCGGATCGCCTGCACCAGCTCATTGGCCGGAGCATCCTTCAGCAGGAAGCCACTGGCCCCGGCACGCAGCGCCTCCACCACGTACTCATCGAGATCGAACGTGGTGAGGACCAGCACCTTCGCCGGACCGTCCTTACCGGGGCCGGTGATCTGGCGCGTCGCCTCCACACCGTCCATCCGCGGCATCCGGATGTCCATCAGCACCACATCGGGCTGCAGCGCCCGCACCTGGTCGAGAGCCTGGAGACCGTCACCGGCCTCACCCACCACCGCGAGATCGCCCTCCGCCTCCAGAATCATCCGGAAGCCGGTGCGCAGCAGCGGTTGGTCATCGACCAGTAGGACGCGGATAGCCACGGTTCTCCTTAAGGTCCTTCAAGGGCCACAGGCCGGCCGGCCTCAGCATGGACCGGATCCATTCTGCCCTGCACGTCCGGCACGTCCTGCGCGGGCTCCGCCGGGCGTACCGACAACGGGTAGACCGGGGGAGTGCCGCCGAACTCCGGACAGAGCGCCTGATGGTCGCACCAGCCGCACAGCTTCGTCGGCCGGGGCCGCCACTCACCGGTCTCCGTGGCGAGCGAGATCGCCTCCCACAGAGCCAGCAGCTTGCGCTCCACCCGCTCCAGATCCGCCACCACCGGGTCGTACGTCAGCACGTCCCCACTGCCCAGATAGACCAGCTGGAGACGGCGCGGTACCACACCCTTCAGCCGCCAGATGACGAGCGCGTAGAACTTCATCTGGAACAGCGCCCCCTCCGCGTACTCCGGGCGCGGCGCCTTCCCCGTCTTGTAGTCGACGATCCGGACATCGCCCGAAGGCGTCACATCGATCCGGTCGATCACCCCGCGCAGCCGCAGCCCCGACTCCAGCTCCGTCTCGACGAACAGCTCCCGCTCGGCCGGCTCCAGCCGCGTCGGATCCTCCAGCGAGAACCAGCGCTCCACCAGCCGCTCCGCCTCCGACAGCCACCGCGAAAGCCGCTCACCCTGCGGATCCTCCGCGAACAGCTCCGACAGCTCCGGCTTCGACTCCAGCAAACGGTCCCACTGCCCCGGGATCAGCGCCGTGGCCCGGCCGGCCGTCCGCTCCGTCGCCGGATTGTCGAACAGGCGCTCCAGCACCGCATGGACGAGCGTCCCCCGGGTAGCCGCCTCACTGGGCTTCTGCGGCAGCTTGTCGATGACCCGGAACCGGTACAGCAGGGGACACTGCATGAAGTCGCTCGCCCGCGACGGCGAAAGGGACGAGGGCGGCTGAGGCGGCCGCGGTACTGAGGTCATGACGAAGACCCTACGACCCGCCACTGACAACAACCGGCATACCATCGACCACAGACCCCCGAACACTGCATCATCGTGCCGGACGGCACCGACCGAAGGGACCTCGTGGACGAGAGCGGCAACAGCGGGCGGCCGCAGCCCGGCGCAGGCGGAACGGACCCCGCCGCCGGCCCCGGCAGGAAGAAGCCGCCGCGCCGCGAAGAACCCGGAGGCGGCATCCTCATGGGCCGCCCCTTCGGAGTACCCGTCTACGTCGCACCGAGCTGGTTCCTGGTCGCCGCGCTGATCACCTGGGTCTTCGGCGGCCAGCTCGACCGGGTCCTGCCCGGCCTCGGCGCGGCGCGCTACCTCGTCGCCCTCTTCTTCGCCATCGCCTTCTACGCCTCCGTGCTCGTCCACGAACTCGCGCACACCGTGGTCGCACTGCGCTACAAACTGCCGGTACGCCGCATCCAGCTCCAGTTCTTCGGCGGCGTCTCCGAGATCGAGAAGGAATCCGAGACCCCCGGCCGCGAATTCGTCCTCGCCTTCGTGGGACCGCTGCTCTCCCTCGTCCTGGCCGGCGTCTTCTACATCCCGCTGAACTACGTCGAACGCGGCACCGTCCCCGGAGTACTTCTCGGCGGACTCATGATCTCCAACCTCATCGTCGCCGCCTTCAACCTGCTGCCAGGCCTCCCGCTCGACGGCGGCCGGATGCTCCGCGCCGTCGTCTGGAAGATCACCGGCCGCCCGATGAGCGGCACCGTCGCCGCCGCCTGGGTCGGCCGGGCGCTGGCCGTCATCACCCTCATCGGCCTCCCCCTCCTCACCCGCACCGGGTCCTTCGGCAACGACACCGACAGCCTCAGCGGCATGGACACCGTCATCGACGCCCTGCTCGCCGCGGTCCTCGCCGCCATCATCTGGACCGGAGCCGGCAACAGCCTGCGCATGGCCCGGCTGCGCGAACACCTCCCCGACCTGCGCGCCCGCGCCCTCACCAGGCGCGCGGTACCCGTCGAAGCCGCCACCCCGCTCTCCGAAGCCCTGCGGCGCGCCAACGAGGCCGGAGCCCGCGCCCTCGTCGTCGTCGACGCAAGCGGCGAACCCAAGGCCGTCGTCCGCGAGGCCGCCATCGTCGCCGTCCCCGAACACCGCCGCCCCTGGGTCGCCGTCAGCGGCCTCGCCCAGGACCTCACCGACGGCATGAAGGTCTCCGCCGAACTCGCCGGCGAAGCCCTCCTGGACCGGCTCAAGGCCAGCCCCGCCACCGAGTACCTCGTCGTCGAGGACACCGGCGAGATCTACGGAGTGCTGTCCACGGCCGACGTGGAACGCGCCTTCGTCGCCGCCATGGCCCGCCCCGCCGCGTGACCCCCCGGCCCGCACCCGGACACGCGGTCGGAGCCCACGGAAACACCGGTACGCTGGTCACATGTCTGAACCGACCGGTGCCGCCCGCCGACGTGGGCCCTTCAAGGTCGGGGACCAGGTCCAGCTCACCGATCCCAAGGGACGCCACTACACCTTCACGCTCGAAGCCGGAAAGAACTTCCACACCCACAAGGGTTCTTTCTCGCACGACGAGCTGATCGGTGCTCCCGAGGGCAGTGTTGTCCGCACCACGGGGAACGTCGTCTACCTCGCGCTGCGCCCCCTGCTCCCCGACTACGTCCTGTCCATGCCCCGCGGCGCCGCCGTGGTCTACCCCAAGGACGCGGGGCAGATCCTGGCCTTCGGCGACATCTTCCCCGGCGCCCGCGTCGTGGAGGCCGGCGTCGGATCCGGCGCGCTCTCGACCTTCCTGCTCCGCGCCATCGGCGAGCAGGGCATGCTGCACTCCTACGAGCGCCGCGAGGACTTCGCCGAGATCGCCCAGCAGAACGTCGAGCGCTACTTCGGCAGCCCGCACCCCGCCTGGCAGCTCACCGTCGGAGACCTCCAGGACAACCTCACGGAGACCGACGTCGACCGCGTGGTCCTGGACATGCTCGCGCCCTGGGAGTGCCTGGACGCCGTCTCCAAGGCGCTCGTCCCGGGCGGCATCCTCTGCGCCTACGTCGCCACCACCACCCAGCTCTCCCGGACGGTCGAGTCCATCCGCGAGATCGGCTGCTTCGCGGAACCCCAGCCCTGGGAGTCGATGATCCGCAACTGGCACGTCGAGGGCCTCGCCGTCCGCCCGGACCACCGGATGATCGGCCACACCGGCTTCCTCGTCACCGCCCGGCGGCTGGCCGACGGTGTCCAGGCCCCGCCGCGCCGCCGCCGCCCCTCCAAGGGCGCCTACGGCGACGACTACAGCGGACCGGGCAGCCAGAGCGGTACCGCCACCGACTGACCCGGCAACGCACCCGCGCCGCCGCCGAGTTCCCGGACCGACCCGGGAACTCGGCGGCGGCGCCTTTTCGTTGCCCCGGTACCGGTACCGGGGCAACGGCCGGCACCGGTGCCGGCCGCCGGTGCACCGGAAGCACGCAATCCCCGGGGACCCCACCGTTCCGCCCATGTGTGAGGTGTGGCACGATGCTGGCCACTCCCCACCCGCCGCCGACACCCTGCCGACGGCACCGCCGCTCAGGCATTCCGCACCAAAGGAACCACAGGAGACATCCCGCGTGCAGACCTCCGCGCTCCCGGACCTCGCGCACACCGACACCACCACGCTGCACTGGCTCGCCACCGCCGCGGCCATGGCCGCCGTGGTCGCGGCAGCCGGACTGCTCCAGCCCGACACGGCCGCCTCGGCCTCCACCACGCCCCACCGCACCGCCGTGCAGCACGGCTCGGCGCCCGTGGCCCCGCCCGACCCCGCCCGCGCGGCCTTCCCGCTGGAATGCGGCGGCGTCGGCACCACGGTCGCCAAGGAGGTCCCCGGAGACCTCGACGGCGACGACCGCCCGGAGACCGTCGCGGTGGTCCACTGCGCGGCCGGATCGGGCACCCCGCCCAGCGGCGTCTACGTCCTCACACAGGGAAGCGGGGCCGCACCCAGAATCGTCGCGACCCTGGTCGACCCCGCCCAGAAGATGAGCGTCGGAGACTTCACCGTGAGTGACGGAACCGTCTCCGCGACGCTCCTCGGCTACTCCTCGCCCACGGTCCCGTCCTGCTGCCCCGACGAGCAGGAGAAGGTCACCTGGCAGTGGCAGAACGGCGCCTTCGTACGCACCAGCCTGTCCGACGACCCCGCCGACGGCAACGTCTGACGGCGTCACCCGGCACAGCCGCCCACCACCGCCCTGCGGACCGGTTCATCCGGGCGGATCAGCCGGATCAGGCGGCCTCGGGACCGTACACCTCGACCCTGTCCGAAACGCGTCGTACATGAATGCAGTCGCCGGGGCACTCCTTGGCCGAATCGACCACGTCCTGGAGAAGCGGCAACGGCACCGGGGTGGTGGCCCCCTTGTCCTGCAGCAGCTCGTCGCCGTCGCTCTTCACATAGGCCAGTCCGTCGATGTCCAGCTCGAAGACCTCGGGCGCGTACTGCACACAGATACCGTCCCCCGTGCAGAGGTCCTGATCGATCCAGACCTCCAGGTCCTGCGTGTCGCCACCGGTGGGAGCGTCCTGCTGCGCGGTCATTTCGCCTGCCGTTTCCTGCGTATCCGAACCAAAAAAAGCCAGCCCTGACGGGTGTTGAACACTTCGACGATACAACCGGCCGCTTTCCGATGTTGAAGGGTGGGTATTCCCCTGACACGAGGGAGAGCGCAAGGGTGAAGATCGGACACACCCCACAGTCTTTGTGATCTAGGGGTTTCAATCATCACCCACCCAGGTAGGGTCAGGAAGCGTCCAGCTCCCCTTGGAGGAGGTGAGGACCGTGGCAGCCCACGACGACGACATCAACCGCGGCATCCGGCCCGTGCGGGGGTCCGATGACCCAGCCGGCCAGGTCGCCTATCTCGAGCAGGAAATCGCCGTCCTGCGACGTAAGCTCGCCGACTCTCCGCGTCATACGAGGATTCTCGAAGAGCGGATCGTCGAGTTCCAGACCAACCTCGCAGGCGTGTCCGCTCAGAACGAGCGGCTCGCCAGCACACTCCGCGAGGCCCGCGACCAGATCGTGGCCCTCAAGGAAGAGGTCGACCGGCTGGCACAGCCACCGGCCGGCTTCGGTGTGTTCCTGCAAGGCAACGAGGACGGCACCTGCGACATCTTCACCGGGGGCCGCAAGCTCCGGGTGAACGTCAGTCCCAGTGTTGAGCTCGATGACCTCCGGCGCGGCCAGGAAGTCATGCTCAACGAAGCGCTCAACGTGGTCGACGCCATGGAATTCGAGCGGGCCGGGGACATCGTCACCCTCAAGGAGATCCTTGAGGACGGCGAACGCGCCCTGGTGGTCGGGCACACCGACGAGGAACGGGTGGTGCGGCTCGCCGAGCCGCTGCTGGACATCACCATCCGCCCCGGCGACGCCCTGCTGCTCGAACCCAGGTCCGGCTACGTCTACGAAGTCGTTCCCAAGAGCGAGGTCGAAGAGCTCGTCCTCGAAGAAGTCCCGGACATCGACTACGACAAGATCGGCGGCCTGGGCGACCAGATCGAACTGATCCGCGACGCGGTCGAGCTCCCCTATCTGCACCCCGACCTCTTCCGGGAGCACGAGCTGCGGCCACCGAAGGGCATCCTGCTCTACGGCCCGCCCGGCTGCGGCAAGACACTCATCGCCAAAGCCGTCGCCAACTCCCTCGCGAAGAAGGTCGCCGAGGTCACCGGCCAGCCCACCGGCAAGAGCTACTTCCTCAATATCAAGGGCCCCGAACTCCTCAACAAGTACGTCGGCGAGACCGAGCGCCACATCCGCCTGGTCTTCCAGCGTGCCCGCGAGAAGGCGAGTGAGGGCACCCCCGTCATCGTCTTCTTCGACGAGATGGAGTCGCTCTTCCGAACCCGGGGATCCGGCGTCAGCTCGGACGTGGAGAACACCATCGTCCCCCAGCTGCTCGCCGAGATCGACGGCGTCGAGGGCCTGGAGAACGTCATCGTGATCGGCGCCTCCAACCGCGAGGACATGATCGACCCCGCGATCCTGCGACCCGGCCGCCTCGATGTGAAGATCAAGATCGAGCGCCCGGACGCGGAGGCCGCGAAGGACATCTTCGCGAAGTACCTCACGCCCTCGCTGCCCCTGCACGCCGACGACCTGGCCGAGAACACCGGCTCCAGGGAAGCCGCCGCGCACGCCATGATCCAGTCGGTCGTCGAGCGGATGTACACCGAGTCCGAGGAGAACCGCTTCCTCGAGGTCACGTACGCCAACGGCGACAAGGAAGTCCTGTACTTCAAGGACTTCAACTCCGGCGCGATGATCCAGAACATCGTCGACCGGGCCAAGAAGATGGCCATCAAGGCCTTCCTCGACCAGGGCCAGAAGGGCCTTCGCGTCTCCCACCTCCTCCAGGCATGCGTGGACGAGTTCAAGGAGAACGAGGACCTGCCGAACACCACCAACCCGGACGACTGGGCCAGGATCTCCGGCAAGAAGGGTGAGCGGATCGTCTTCATCCGCACACTCGTCACCGGAAAGCAGGGCGCGGACACCGGACGCTCCATCGACACGGTGGCAAACACCGGGCAGTACCTGTAGAACGCAGACCGGCTGCGGATGCCCGGCCGGGCATCCGCAGCCGGTTGCTTTCCGGACAGCTGCGACGACACCGCAGCAATGACGTAATTGATCTCCCCACCAGCACAGAGGCGCTCTAGGCTCATGCATACCGCCCGGTCGCGCAGTGCGGGTACGGGCACAACCGCGCACGCACCGGACAAGCAGCGGTACTTGAGCGCCGCTCCCGGAAGGGAGCGCCGCCGGGCAAGGAGGGCCGCATGACCGTACGGCGAGTAATGGGCATCGAGACCGAGTACGGAATCTCCGTGCCCGGCCACCCCAACGCCAATGCCATGCTCACCTCGTCCCAGATCGTCAACGCCTACGCGGCGGCGATGCACCGGGCGCGTCGCGCCCGCTGGGACTTCGAGGAGGAGAACCCGCTGCGAGACGCGCGAGGCTTCGACCTCGCCCGCGAGACCGCCGACTCCAGTCAGCTCACGGACGAGGACATCGGCCTGGCCAATGTCATCCTCACCAACGGGGCACGGCTCTACGTCGACCACGCACACCCCGAGTACAGCTCCCCGGAGATCACCAACCCCAGGGACGCCGTCCTCTGGGACAAGGCCGGCGAGCGCATCATGGCCGAGGCCGCCGAACGAGCGGCCCAGCTGCCCGGCGCCCAGCCGATCCACCTCTACAAGAACAACACCGACAACAAGGGCGCCTCGTACGGCACGCACGAGAACTACCTGATGAAGCGGGAGACCCCGTTCTCGGACATCGTGCGCCACCTGACCCCGTTCTTCGTCTCGCGCCAGGTCGTCACCGGAGCGGGACGGGTCGGAATCGGCCAGGACGGCCACGAGCACGGCTTCCAGATCAGCCAGCGCGCCGACTACTTCGAGGTCGAGGTCGGCCTGGAGACCACACTCAAGCGGCCGATCATCAACACCCGCGACGAGCCCCATTCGGACGCCGAGAAATACCGCCGGCTGCACGTGATCATCGGCGACGCGAACCTCTCCGAGATCTCGACCTATCTCAAGCTGGGCACCACCTCACTGGTCCTCTCCATGATCGAGGACGGCTTCATCAACGTCGACCTGGCCGTCGACCAGCCGGTGCGCACGCTGCACCAGGTGTCGCACGACCCGGATCTCCAGCAGCTGGTCACGCTGCGCAGCGGCCGGACACTCACCGCCGTACAGCTCCAGATGGAGTACTTCGAGCTGGGCCGCAAATACGTCGAGGAGCGGTACGGCGCGGATGCCGACGAGCAGACCAAGGACATCCTGATCCGCTGGGAGGACACGCTCAACCGGCTGGAGAACGATCCGATGAGCCTCTCCCGCGAGCTGGACTGGATCGCCAAGCGGGAGCTCATGGAGGGCTACCGCCGCCGAGACAACCTCGACTGGGACGCACCCAGGCTGCACCTGGTGGACCTCCAGTACGCCGACGTACGGGCCGACAAGGGCCTCTACAACCGTCTGGCGGCCCGGGGCAGGATGGACCGCCTGCTGGACGAGAACGAGGTCGAGCAGGCCCGTACGGCGCCGCCGGAGGACACGAGGGCGTATTTCCGCGGCCGCTGCCTGGAGCAGTACGCGGACGACGTCGCGGCGGCCTCCTGGGACTCGGTCATCTTCGATCTCCCGGGCCACGACTCCCTGCAGCGGGTGCCCACCATGGAGCCGCTCCGGGGCACACGTGAGCACGTGAAGGACCTCCTGGACCGCTGCCGCACCGCGGAAGAGCTGGTCCGGGTGCTCACGGGCGGCTGAAAGGGCCGCAGGCTGGGAATCATTCCGATGACCTCCGGACGTTGAGACAAGTACCGGGCCAATGTCGGACCCCGTAGGTAGGGTCTGATCAAGTGCTTCGAACCGAGCGGGGTGAGCTACATGGCGACCAAGGACACCGGCGGCGGACAGCAGAAGGCGACGCGTTCCACCGAGGGGACCGAGGAGCAGGCGCAGGACGCGCAGGCCTCCGAGGACCTCAAGGAGCGACAGGAGAAGCTGAGCGACGACGTCGACGACGTCCTCGACGAGATCGATGACGTACTCGAAGAGAACGCAGAAGATTTCGTGAGGTCGTTTGTTCAAAAAGGTGGGGAATAGGGCTTAATGTCCGAATCCCTCGACGGGAGGAACTGTTCTCGCTGTCGGAAGAGTCTGCCGCGGCAGTCCTTCGCGAGTAACAGGACCATGCCGGACGGCCTCCAGGCGTACTGCCGGCGGTGCTCTGCCGAGTACTACCAGCAGCGTCAGGAGGCCAAGGGCAAGTCCGTCCGGGTCAGGGTGCCGGTGCCGCGGGGGCACAAACGTTGTCCGCAGTGCGGCGAGGTGAAACCGCATGGTCAGTGGGAGCGGAACAGGTCGTCCTCGGACGGCTGGTCCAGCTACTGCCGCCCATGCCGGGCGGAGCGGAACCGGATCAGTTACTTCCGACGCACATACGGCCTCGCTCCGGCCGAGTTGGACGCATTGATCGCCGCTCAGCAGGGCACGTGTTGCATCTGTCTGACCGCTTCGGCAGAGCATGTGGATCACTGCCATGAGACGGGTAGGGTCCGAGGCGTACTGTGCTTCAGCTGCAACGCAGCCCTGGGGCAGCTCAAGGACCGGCCGGATGCCATAAGGCGTGCAGCCGCATATGTGGAGGGAAACGCGTGGAAGCCAACACTCGTAGCACCGGGCGTCTACCAGCTGCCTTCCTGACGCCGGGATCGTCCTCCTTCATGGACTTCCTGACCGACCAGTCGCCCGCGATGCTGCCGGGCAACCGGCAGCTGCCGCCCATGAAGGGGGCCATCGAGGCCCCGCACGGGACGACCATCGTCGCGGCGTCGTTCCCCGGCGGCGTGGTGCTGGCCGGTGACCGGCGGGCGACCATGGGCAGCATGATCGCGCAGCGCGACATCCAGAAGGTGTTCCCGGCCGACGAGTACTCGGCGGTGGGCATCGCCGGTACGGCCGGTCTGGCCGTGGAGATGGTCAAGCTCTTCCAGCTGGAGCTGGAGCACTTCGAGAAGGTCGAGGGTGCACAGCTCTCCCTGGAGGGCAAGGCGAACCGGCTCTCCACGATGATCCGGAGCAATCTGGCGATGGCCATGCAGGGTCTCGCCGTAGTGCCGCTCTTCGCCGGCTACGACGTCGACCGCGAGCGGGGCCGGATCTTCTCGTACGACGTCACCGGAGGCCGTTCCGAGGAGCAGGGCTACGCGTCCACCGGCTCCGGGTCGATCTTCGCCCGCACCTCCATGAAGAAGCTCTACCGCGAGGACCTGACGCAGGAGCAGACGCTCACTCTGGTCGTACAGGCCCTTTACGACGCGGCGGACGACGACTCGGCGACCGGTGGGCCCGATGTGGCCCGGCGTATCTATCCGATCCTCACCGTCATCACCGACGAGGGTTTCCGGAAACTCACCGAGACAGAATCCGCAGAGATTGCCCGGTCGGTTCTGGAACGACGGCTCGCCGAGCCTGACGGCCCGCGCGCCGAGCTGCTCTGACCGCCCCTTCCGAGGCTTCTTCGATGCTCTTGCCACTGACAGAAAGGGACGGATAGCCGGTGTCGACGCCGTTCTATGTCTCACCTCAGCAGGCCATGGCCGACCGGGCGGAATACGCCCGGAAGGGCATCGCCCGTGGTCGCAGCCTGGTTGTGCTGCAGTACACCGACGGCATTGTGTTCGTCGGTGAGAACCCGTCCCGTGCGCTGCACAAGTTCAGCGAGATCTATGACCGGATCGGTTTCGCCGCCGCCGGTAAGTACAACGAGTACGAGAATCTCCGTATCGGCGGTGTGCGCTATGCCGATCTGCGCGGATACACCTATGACCGTGACGACGTGACGGCCCGTGGACTGGCGAATGTCTACGCGCAGACACTCGGCACCATCTTCTCCAGTGCGGCCGAGAAGCCGTACGAGGTGGAGCTGGTGGTGGCCGAGGTGGGCGCCGCGGCGGACGGTGACCAGATCTACCGGCTGCCGCACGACGGCTCGATCGTCGACGAGCACGGCTCGGTCGCCGTCGGCGGCAACGCCGAGCAGATCAGCACCTTCCTGGATCAGCGGCACCGCGACGGCATGTCGCTGGCCGAGGCACTGAAGCTGGCGGTGCAGGCGCTGTCCCGCGATCCCAACGGCAGTGAGCGGGAGATCCCCGCGGAGCGGCTGGAGGTCGCGGTCCTGGACCGTACGAGGCCGCAGCAGCGCAAGTTCAAGCGGATCGTCGGCCGGCAGCTCGCGCGGTTGCTGGAGGCCGACGGTGCCGGATCGACGCCGACGGACGCTCCCTCCGACACGGAGGACGGCGACGACACCACCTCGGCGGTGACCGGTACCGGCAAGCCGAGCGGCAAGAAGACCGTTGCCGACTCGGGCGATTCCGCAGATTCCGGTTCGGCCGACTCCAGCTCCACCGATTCGGGTGGGGACGTGGAGTAGTCCGCTCGGCCGTACGGCTCTGCCCCGGTCCGCCTCTCCGGCGGGCCGGGGCTCTGTCATGCGGGGCGGTCCGGGGGCGGGGGAGCGGAGGAGCCCCGGGCGACCAGGTGCACCGGCAGGCTGCCGGTCTCGGCCGTGCGGCCGTCCAGGACGGCCAGCAGGGCGTTCATGCCGCGTTCGCCGACCTGTTCGGCGGGCAGCCGCACGGTGGTGAGTTCGGGCTCCACGGCGGTGGCCAGGGCCAGATCGTCGAAGCCGGTCACGGAGAGGTCGTCCGGCACCCGCAGTCCGAGCCGGCGGGCCGCCTTGCAGGCGCCCGCGGCCAGGATGTCGTCGTCGCAGACGATGGCGGTGGGGCGGGGGCCCGGCAGGGCGAGTGCGCCCTCCGCGGCCGCGCGGCCGGCCCGCACGTCCAGAGCCGCTCGCACGGTGCGTACATCGGTGCCCGGCACACCGCTCAGGGCGTCCCGGACGGCGTCGGCGCGCACCGCGAAGGTCCAGGTGTCGACGGCCGAGGCGAGATGGACGAAGCGGCGGTGGCCGAGAGCGAGCAGATGCTCCGTCACCTGCCGCATCCCGTCGGCGACATCCAGGTTGACCCGGGCCGCCGGACCCGGGGCCGAGGGGTCGCTGTCGAGCATGACGAGGGGCAGGCCGGTCCCGTGCAGGGCGCCCAGCGCGTCGGCGGCCATCGATGAGGCGATCACCCCGTCGAGTGCGGCACGGGCCGAGGCGAAGGGGTCCCGGGCCGGGCCGGTGCCGTCGGGCGACGGGTACAGGACGACGCCGAAGCCGTGTTCGGCGGCGACCGAGGCGGCCCCGGTGTAGACCCGCGCGAAGAACTCGTTGGTGAGGGCGGGGACGACGAGCAGGGCGGTCCTGGTGCGGCCCAGGCGCAGATTGCGGGCGGCGAGATTCGGCCGGTACCCGATCTCGTGGGCGGCCTGTCGTACGCGCTCCGCGGTGGCCGCCGAGACCCGGCCGCGCCATTTGCCGCCGAGGACCAGGGAGACGGTGGCCTGCGAGACACCGGCGGCCCGTGCCACGTCACGGCTGGTGGGCCGGGCGGGGGCGGGCTGGGCTGGGCTGGTCACTCGGGCCTCCGGGCCGGTCGGGGCAGGCGCCGCGCGGTGGACCTGCGGACTGGTCACATGGTACGTATGAACCAGGAAGTTATACGTAAAACCTAGGGTGGCCGAAAGGCGTCCCGGGGAGAGGGGCGGGACATGGCCGCGGGATATCTGGACATCCTCCGGGCGCGGCATGCCGCCCGGCTGCTGACGGGCACCCTCGTGGGGCGGCTGCCCAACGGCACCGCCCCCATCGCGATCGTGCTGTTCACCCGCGCGGAGGGCGGCAGCTACGCCCTCGCGGGGGCGCTGGCCGCCGTGTACGGGCTGGGCACGGCGGTCGGACAGCCGCTGCTGGGCCGCGCGGTGGACCTGTACGGGCAGCCGCGCGTCCAGTTGCCCGCCGCCGTGCTCTCGGCCCTCGGCATGGTGCTGCTCGCCGTGGCGGGCTTCGGGTCGCTGCCGCTCGCCTACGGGGCCGTGGCCCTCGCGGGCGTGGCCACACCTCCGCTGGAGGGGGGCCTGCGGGCCCTGTGGCCGAGCGTCCTGGGCAGCGAGGACCGGGTGCACCGGGCGTACGCCATGGACGCGGTCGCGCAGGAGGTCATGTTCACGGTGGGGCCGCTGCTGGTGACCGTGCTGGTCTCCCTCTGGTCGCCGGCCGCCGCACTGCTCGTGATCAACGCGATAGGGGTCCTGGGGGCGTTGTCCGTCGTGCTGTCCGCCCCGTCCAGGGCCTGGCGTTCCGCGCCGCGTGAGGCGCACTGGCTGGGCGCCCTCCGCTCGCCGGGGCTGCTGGCGCTCCTCGGTTCCTTCTTCTTCGTCGGGCTGGCGCTGGGCTCCATCACGGTGGCGGGTGTGGCGTACGCCGACGACCGGGGCCAGGAGTCCGTCTACGGCTGGCTGATGGCCGCCCTGGGGCTCGGCGCGCTGATCGGTGGCGTGGTGTACGGGGCGCGGCAGTGGGCGGGGCCGCCCGAGCGCCGGCTGCGGGTGATCGTGGCGCTGCTGGCGCTCGGCTACCTGCCGCTGACGCTGACCCCCGGTGTGGTGGCGATGACCGTGCTGGCCGGCGTCGCCGGGGTGTTCCTGGCGCCCGCGATCGCATGTTCGTTCATCGTCGTCGACAGGCATGCGCCGCGGGGCACGGTGACGGAGGCCTTCTCGTGGCTGGTGACGACCTTCGGGGTGGGCGCGGCGGCCGGGACGGCGGTGGCGGGACCGGTCGTGGAGCTGGGCGGGACGGCGTGGAGCTTCGCCGTCGCGGGGGCCGGTGGAGTGGCGGCGCTGCTGGTTCTGCTGGCGACCGGAAGGGTCCTCGCAGCTCCCGGCCGTAGTGCTGTGGCGGTGCGAGGATCGGAAAATGATCGAAACGGTGCCGTCGAACCCGGTTTCAGCTCGGGCCATCAGGCGTAATGTTCAGTCATGGACCGCCGCATTTTCGGGCTGGAGAACGAGTACGGCGTCACGTGCACGTTCAGGGGACAGCGCCGACTGTCTCCTGATGAAGTGGCGCGCTACCTCTTCCGCCGTGTTGTGTCATGGGGCCGCAGCAGCAATGTCTTTCTGCGGAACGGCGCCCGCCTCTACCTCGACGTGGGATCGCATCCGGAATATGCAACCCCCGAATGCGACAACCTGACCGAACTGGTCACTCACGACAAGGCCGGCGAGCGCATTCTCGAAGGCCTGCTTGTCGACGCCGAACGCCGTCTGCACGAGGAGGGAATCGCGGGCGACGTCTATCTCTTCAAGAACAACACCGATTCGGCCGGAAACTCCTACGGTTGCCATGAGAACTACCTCGTGGCCCGGCACGGAGAATTCTCCCGGCTCGCGGACATCCTCATTCCCTTCCTCGTCACGAGGCAGCTGATCTGTGGTGCCGGCAAGGTGCTGCAGACCCCGCGGGGCGCGGTCTACTGCGTCAGCCAGCGTGCCGAGCACATCTGGGAGGGCGTCAGTTCCGCGACGACACGCTCCCGTCCGATCATCAACACCCGGGACGAGCCGCACGCCGACGCGGAGCGCTACCGCCGCCTCCACGTCATCGTCGGTGACTCCAACATGTCCGAGACGACCATGCTGCTCAAGGTCGGCGCGACCGATCTGGTGCTCCGCATGATCGAGGCGGGCACGGTGATGCGGGACCTGACGTTGGAGAACCCGATCCGGGCGATCCGGGAGGTCAGTCACGACATCACCGGGCAGCGCAAGGTGCGCCTGGCCAGTGGCCGCGAGGCGTCGGCCATCGAGGTGCAGCGCGAGTACTACGAGAAGGCCGTGGACTTCGTGGACCGCCGCGGCATCCGTACGGGCAACGTCGAGAAGGTCCTCGAACTGTGGGGCCGCACGCTCGACGCGATCGAGGCCGAGGACCTCGACCGGATCGATACCGAGATCGACTGGGTCATGAAGTACAAGCTCATCGAGCGCTACCGGGCCAAGCACAACATGACCATGTCGAATCCGCGGGTCGCCCAGATAGACCTCGCCTACCACGACATCCATCGTCGCCGGGGCCTGTACTACCTGCTCGAGCGCAAGGGGCAGGCTGCCCGTATCTGCAATGACCTGAAGATCTTCGAGGGCAAGTCGGTGCCCCCGCAGACCACCAGGGCGCGGCTGCGCGGCGACTTCATCCGGCGGGCGCAGGAGCAGCGCCGGGACTTCACCGTCGACTGGGTCCACCTGAAGCTCAACGACCAGGCGCAGCGGACGGTGTTGTGCAAGGACCCGTTCCGTTCCGTGGACGACCGAGTGGAGAAGCTGATCGCGGGTATGTGAGCCGCCGCAGGAAGTGCTTCGGCTCCCTGGGCCTGTCGACAGGCCCAGGTGCGACTCGGGCCCCGTACGTTCCTCGTGCGGGGCCCTTTCCACGCCCTAGAGTGTCGGGGACCCCCACGGGGCCTGCCCCACCCACATGTGTCGTCTGAGATCTGAGGAACCAGTGCGCCGACTTGCCGGCCTTCTAGTCGTCCCCCTGCTGCTGCTGTCAGCGGCCTGCGGTAGCGACGACAAGGGCTCCGACTCCGCTTCCGCCTCCGCGTCCGCTCCCTCCAAGGGTGGATTCCCCGCCATCACCGCGGGCGCGAAGTTCGGCGAGAAGCCCACTCTGGCCAAGGGCACGGGGACGCCGCCCAAGGAGCTCAAGACCAACGTTGTCAGTGAGGGTGACGGCGCGAAGCTCAAGAACGGCGACGCGATCCAGGTCAACTACCTCGGGCAGGCGTGGGACTCCACCAAGCCGTTCGACAACAGTTTCGACCGCAAGCAGCCGTTCGACCTGACGCTCGGCGCCGGCATGGTCATCCAGGGCTGGGACAAGGGCCTGGTCGGCCAGAAGGTCGGCAGCCGGGTCGAGCTGGTCATTCCGCCGGACCTCGGTTACGGAGCGCAGGGCCAGGGCGACATCAAGCCGAACGCGACCCTGGTCTTCGTCGTCGACATCCTGAAGGCGAAGCAGATTCCGGCGTCGGCCAAGGGCAGCGAGGTCGCCCAGGACAACGTCGACCTGCCGAAGGTGGGCACCAACACGGACGGCAAGGCGCCGACCGTCAAGATCCCCAGCAAGTCCACTCCGCCGAAGAAGCTGGTCTCCAACTATGTGCTGGAGTCCAAGGGCGAGGTCGTGAAGGACACCGACAGTGTCGTCGTGAACTACGTGGGCCTGCTGTGGAAGGACGGCAAGACGTTCGACAGCACCTACGCGACGGGCAAGACGCAGACCTTCCCGCTGGCCCAGGTCACCCTCAAGGGACTGAAGAACGGGCTGATCGGGAAGAAGATCGGCAGCCGTGTGCTGCTCGTCGTCCCGCCGGACCAGGCCTTCGGCAGCAAGGCGCAGCAGTCCATCCCGGCGAACTCGACGCTGGTCTTCGCCGTGGACATCCTGGCAAAGATGTAAGACTGTCCCGGTTGCCCAGTTCATCATTTAGAGGAGCAAGTCAGTGAGCATCGAGAAGCCCGAGATCGACTTCCCGGGTGGCGAGCCGCCGGCCGACCTGGAGATCAAGGAGATCTGGGAGGGTGACGGTCCCGTCGCCCAGGCCGGTCAGACCGTCTCCGTCCACTACGTGGGCGTGGCCTTCTCCACCGGTGAGGAGTTCGACGCCTCCTGGAACCGCGGTACGCCGCTCCAGTTCCAGCTCGGTGCCGGCCAGGTCATCAAGGGCTGGGACCAGGGCGTGCAGGGCATGAAGGTCGGCGGCCGTCGCCAGCTGACCATTCCCTCGCACCTCGCCTACGGTGACCGCGGCGCCGGCGGCGGCGCGATCGCCCCGGGCGAGACGCTGATCTTCGTCTGCGACCTGGTCGCTGTCTGATCCCGCACCTGTGTGCTGCGAGGGCCCGTGCCGCAAGGCACGGGCCCTCGCTTTCGTCCGGGCACTCCGGAGCGGTACGGTCGACGGTCGTAGAGCAAAACAGAAAGGGCGTCGATGGCGATTGCCAAGGCCGAGCGGCTGATGAACCTGGCGCTGTGTCTGCTGGGGACCCGGCGCCCGCTCAGCAAGCGCGAACTGCGCGGTTCCATCGAGGCCTACCTGGAGGCGGGCTCCGACGACGCCTTCAACCGGATGTTCGAGCGCGACAAGGACGATCTGCGCGAGCTCGGTCTGGTCATCGAGACCGTGGAGAACCTGGACGGCGACACCGGCTATCTCGCCCGTCGCGACAGCAACCGGCTGCCCCCGATCACGCTGGACGCCGAGGAGGCCGCCGCGCTCGGGCTGGCCGCCAAGGTGTGGCAGCAGGCCCGGCTGGCCGGTGCGGCCAGTGGCGCCCTGCAGAAGCTGCGGGCGGCGGGCATGCCGGAGGCCGAGGACGCGTACGAGGTGCACAGCGCCCTCGAACCCCGTATCCCCGTTCACGAGGCCGCGTTCGAACCGCTGATGCTGGCCTGCCGGGACCGCCGCCCGGTGACGTTCGACTACCGCAAGGCCAATGCCGCCCGCCCCGAGCAGCGGCAGGTCGAACCGTGGACGCTGGAGTGCTGGCGCGGCCACTGGTATCTGGCCGGCTGGGACCGGGGCAGGGGCGCGGAGCGGGTGTTCCGGCTCTCCCGGATCGCCGGCAAGGTGCGCTCCCGGGCCGGCGCGTTCACCGCCGAGGTGCCCGACGTCGTCACCGTCCGTGAGACCGTCGAGAGCTGGGCGGGGGAGACGGCGACCCGGACCGCGCTGATCAGGCTGCGGACCGGTTCCGGCTACCCGCTGCGGGCCCGTGCCACATCGGTACGGGAACTCGGTGACGGGTGGGAGGAGTTGGAGATTCCGTACGGACACGGTCTGGACGCCTGGCTCGTCGAGTTCGGTCCGGACGTGGTCGTGCGGGAACCTGCGGATCTGCGGGCCGACGTGGTGGACCGGCTGCGCGCCGTGGCCAAGGACTGAGGGGACCGTATTCATGGCCACGAACGCCATCGACCAGACCCGCCGGATGCTCTCGCTGGTGACGTATCTGCGTGAGCGCCCCGGCGCGCACGTCCAGGACGTCGCGCGGGCCTTCGGGATCACCGAGGACGAGCTCATCTCGGACCTCGACGTCCTGCCGATGTGCGGGACCAGCTTCCGCGGCGGCGATCTGCTGGACATCGACACCGACGGCGACCGGATCTGGTGGCACAACCCGGACGACGTCGCGGAGCCGCTCCGGCTCGCCGCCGACGAGGCGACCGCCCTGCTGGTCGCCGCCCGCGCCGTCGCGACGCTGCCCGGACTGCGGGAGAGCGACCGGCAGGCACTGCTGCGCGCGACCGCCAAGCTGGAGGCCGCCGCCGGTGAGGTGGGGGCGGCGAGCTCCCGGCTCTCGGTCACCTTCGAGTCCGAGGGCGGCGTCTTCGCGGACGTGGACCGGGCGATCTCCGAGCGGCGCCGGCTTTGGCTGCGCTACTACTCGCCCGCGCGCGACGAGCTGACCGAGCGCGAGGTGGACCCGATCCGCCTCTTCGCCGTCGGGCACACCTATATGGAGGCCTGGTGCCGCTCCTCCGAGGACCGGCGCACCTTCCGCCTCGACCGGGTCGCGGAGATCCGGCTGCTCGACGAGCCGGCCGCGCCGCCCGAGCTGGAGCTGCGGGATCTGTCGGAGGGGCTGGTCCAGCCCGCCGCCGGGGATCCGGAGGTCGTGGTGGAGGTCGGCCCCGGCGGGCGCTGGGTCGCCGAGTACTACCCGCACGACAGCGCCCACGAGCTGCCCGACGGCGGTCTGCGGATCACCCTGCGGACGCCCGACCCGGCCTCGCTGCGCCGTCTCGCGCTCCGGCTCGGCCGGGAGGGGCGCATCGTCTCGCCGCCGGAGCTGGCCGAGAGCGCGCGGCGCGCGGCACGGGCGGCGCTCACCGCCTACGACGGCCCGGCCTGAGGGGAGGGCGCAGGAGATATGAGCAAGCTGTCCGCGGTGTCGGATGTCTCGTCCGTCGCGACCGTTCTCGTTCCCGAGTCCGTACGGTTCAGGGCCGCCTGTCCGGACTGCCGCGCGCGGTTCGAGCTGGCGGCCGGCGCCATCCGGCTCGCGATCGGTGCCACCAGCCGGACGACGTTCTACTCCTTCACCTGCCCCGGGTGCGACGCCGCCGTCCGCAGACCTGCGGGGGACCGGATAGTCGAGCTCCTCACCGACGGCGGCGTACGGACGCTGCGCCTGCACACCGGCTCGTAGGAACCGGACCCCACCAGCCCTCGGACAGCCGGATCACACCGGTCTGTCCGGACCCGGACACGAGACACATCGAGGCTCTGCGCATGTTCTGGCCCATGCTCGCCATCGCCCTGGGGTTCCTCGGCATCGCCGTCCTGGGCGTGCTGGCCATCAGGGTGTTCATCGAGGCCCAGCGCCTCGGCCACCAGGTGACCCTTACCACGGAGCGCATCAACCGGGCCGCCGAGGATCTGGAGCAAGCGGCCACCGATCTCGCGGCCACGGGTGAAACCCTGAGGTAGGGGGCCTGTTCGATCGGGGCGGGCGCGGCCTCCTGTTTCTCAGTTCAGGGGGGTACGCTGCTGGTGGCGGCCCAGGCAGGGAGGTGCTGGCCGCTATTCAAAGTATGCACGGGCATTGCCTCGCGTTTACTCCTGCGGGTTACGATCGCTCCCAGCGAATAGGTCGGACGAGTGTCCGATCCAGGGCAGTCCGACCCAAGGGCAGCGAGCCCACCTCCAGCCGCCTCAGCGAGAAGGAAGCACATCATGGGCAATCTGAAGCCTCTCGAGATCGTTCTGATCATCGCTGTCGTTCTCCTGTTGTTCGGTGCCAAGAAGCTTCCTGACATGGCCCGTTCGCTGGGCAAGTCGGCCCGCATCCTCAAGAGCGAGGCCAAGGCCATGAAGAAGGACGACGAGCCGGCGACCACGACGGACGCCGCCGCCGACCAGGCTGCCCAGCAGCCGGCCGCCGCGCGCACGATCCAGGCTTCCCCCGGCGATGTCACGAGCTCCCGCCCCGTGAGTGAAGCGAAGCCCACCACCCAGAGCTGACGGCTGACGGATTTCTCCGGCAGCTGCCGCACGAGACGAGGGAAGTGGGTTGCTCAAGTCTGCCCGCAAGCAGGAGAAGGACGGCGAGGGGCGGATGTCTCTCGCTGATCACCTGCGTGAGTTGCGTAACCGACTGCTGATCGCGGTCGTGGCGGTCATCGTGATCACGTCGGTCACGGCCTTTTTCTACAAGGACCTGATCGACTTCCTGATCCGTCCCATCCTGGAGTCGGTCGGCTGCACCAACGGCCGGAAGGTCCAGGAGAACGGCCGCCCGTGCGCCGAGATGACGGTGAACGGTCTGGTCGCACCGTTCTCCATCGCCCTCAAGGTCTCGCTCATGGCGGGCGTGGTGCTCTCCACCCCCGTCTGGCTCTACCAGCTGTGGGCGTTCCTCGCCCCGGGTCTCCACAAGCACGAGAAGAAGTACGCACTGAGCTTCGTCGGCGCGGGTGTGCCGCTGTTCCTCGTGGGTGCCGCGCTCGCGTACAAGCTGATGCCGCAGACGGCCGCGGTCCTGCTCGAATTCACCCCCGAGAACACGACGAACCTGCTGCCCGTCGACGACTACCTCAACATCGTCACGCGTATGGTGATCGTCTTCGGTCTCGCCTTCGAGCTGCCGCTCCTGCTCGTCCTGCTGAACTTCACCGGAGTGCTCACGGCCAAGCGGCTCGCGGGCTGGTGGCGCGGCATGGTCATGGGCATCACGATCTTCGCCGCTGTCGCCACGCCCACCGGTGACCCGCTGACGATGATCACGCTCGCAGCGCCGATCGTGGTCCTCTACTTCCTCGCACTGGGTATCTGCCTGGCCAACGACCGGCGCAGGCGACGGAGCAACCCCGACGCCGAGCTGGACGACGACGAGGCCTCGGAGCTCGACCTCACCCCCGAGGACATCGGCGACATGGAGAACGTGTCGGCGTCACGGCCCTCGCTGCCCGAGCAGGCGGACGGGGAACGGGACGGCGGACGATCGACCCGGTCGAACGGTTACGACGACATCACCTGACCTTGTAAGGTCCCCCGGGTGACCAGCGAGATCACTCTCTTCGTCAATCCCACCGCAGGACGCGGCCGGGGCGCGCACGCCGCGCAGCCGGCCGCTTCCGCGTTGCGGGACGCCGGGTTCTCCGTCCGTACGGTCCTCGGTGAGGACGCCGACGACGCGTTGCGGCGGGCCCGCGAGGCCGTGGCCGGGGGGACCGGCGCGCTGGTCGCCGTCGGCGGGGACGGGATGATGTCGCTGGCCCTGCAGGCAGTGGCCGGCACCCGGACCCCGCTCGGCGTCGTCGCCGTCGGCACCGGGAACGACTTCGCCCGCGCCCTGGGCCTGCCGGTACGCGACCCGGCCGCGGCCGGGCGACTGGCCGCCGAGGCGCTCAAGGGCAGCGCCGTCCGCGAGATCGACCTCGGCCGGGTCGGTGACCGGTGGTTCGGGTCCGTGCTCGCCTCGGGCTTCGACTCCCGGGTCAACGACCGGGGTAACCGGATGCGCTGGCCCGGCGGCCGGTTCAAGTACGACCTGGCGATCCTCGCCGAACTCGCCGCGTTCCGGCCCATCGCCTACCGCATGAGCCTGGACGGCGGCCCGGTCAGGGAGATCGCGGCGACCCTCATAGCCGTCGGCAACGGATCCACGTACGGCGGCGGCATGCGGATCTGCGCGGACGCCGTCATGGACGACGGCCTCTTCGACGTGACGGTGGTCGGCGACTGCAGCCGGACCACGCTCCTCAAGGTGTTCCCCCGGGTCTACAAGGGGACGCATCTCAGCCACCCCGTCGTCACCACGCACCGGGTCTCCTCCATCTCCCTCGAAGCGGTCGGCGTCACCGCGTACGCGGACGGCGAGCCGCTCGGCGCGCTGCCGCTGACCGCCACCTCGGTGCCGGGCGCGGTCCGGGTGCTCGGGGCGGCTTCTCCGGCCGGTTCTGCCACGGTGAACTAAAGATCGCGTCACTGTCGGAGGCGGCGGGTAGGCTCGTGGACAAGATGACAGAGGACCTCTCACCAGCTGAGCGATACCAGGCTTCCCGGATCCGAGCCGCCGAGCAGGCGACCGCGCTCGGGCCGTTCCGCGAGATGTACGAGTTCGAGCTGGACCCCTATCAGATCGAGGCCTGCACGGCGCTGGAGGCCGGCAAGGGCGTGCTCGTCGCCGCCCCGACCGGCTCGGGCAAGACGATCGTCGGTGAGTTCGCCGTGCACCTCGCCCTGGAGCAGGGCCGCAAGTGCTTCTACACCACACCGATCAAGGCCCTCTCCAACCAGAAGTTCGCCGACCTGGTCAAGCGCTACGGCGCGGACAAGGTGGGCCTGCTCACCGGCGACAACAGCGTCAACGCCGATGCCCCGGTGGTCGTCATGACCACCGAGGTGCTGCGGAACATGCTGTACGCGGGCTCCCAGGCCCTGAGCGGCCTCGGCTACGTGGTGATGGACGAGGTGCACTACCTCTCCGACCGCTTCCGGGGCGCGGTGTGGGAGGAAGTGATCATCCACCTGCCCGAATCCGTGACACTGGTGTCACTGTCGGCGACGGTGTCCAACGCCGAGGAGTTCGGCGACTGGCTGGACACCGTGCGCGGCGACACCGCCGTGATCGTCTCCGAGCACCGCCCCGTGCCGCTGTGGCAGCACGTGCTGGCCGGACGCCGGATGTACGACCTCTTCGAGGAGGAGAGCGACCACGGCGGCCGGGGCGTCGGACGCCGTGAGGTCAACCCCGACCTCGTCAGGCTCGCCCGCATGGAGAACCAGCGCGGGTACAACCCGCGCGAGCGCCGCCGCGGGAAGATGGTGCGCGAGGCGGACCGCGAGCGGGAGCGGCGCCAGCGCAGCCGGATCTGGACGCCGTCGAGGCCGGAGGTCATCGACCGGCTGGACGCCGAGGGTCTGCTGCCCGCCATCACGTTCATCTTCAGCAGGGCCGGCTGCGAGGCCTCCGTGCAGCAGTGCCTGCAGGCCGGGCTCCGGCTCAACAACGAGGACAAGCGCCGGCTCGTACGGGAGATCGTCGAGGCGCGCACCGCCTCCATCCCCACCGAGGACCTCCATGTCCTCGGCTACTACGAATGGCTCGAAGGCCTGGAGCGGGGCATCGCCGCGCACCACGCCGGGATGCTGCCGACCTTCAAGGAGGTCGTCGAGGAACTGTTCGTGCGCGGGCTCGTCAAGGCGGTCTTCGCGACCGAGACGCTCGCCCTCGGCATCAACATGCCCGCGCGCTCCGTCGTCCTGGAGAAGCTCGTCAAGTGGAACGGCGAGCAGCACGCCGACATCACCCCCGGCGAGTACACCCAGCTGACCGGCCGGGCGGGGCGGCGCGGGATCGACGTCGAGGGTCATGCGGTGGTGCTCTGGCAGCGCGGCATGGACCCGGGCGCGCTCGCCGGACTCGCGGGTACGCGCACGTATCCGCTGCGCTCCAGCTTCCGGCCGTCCTACAACATGGCCGTGAACCTGGTGCAGCAGTTCGGCAGGCACCGCTCCCGCGAACTGCTGGAGACCTCCTTCGCCCAGTTCCAGGCGGACCGGTCGGTCGTCGGGATCTCCCGCCAGGTCCAGAAGAACGAGGAGGGTCTGGAGGGCTACAAGGAGGGAATGACCTGCCACCTCGGTGACTTCGAGGAGTACGCGCGGCTCCGCCGCGACCTCAAGGACCGGGAGACGGAGCTCGCCAAGCACGGAGCGTCGCAGCGGCGGGCCGCCGCGGCGGCGTCCCTGGAGAAGCTCAAGCCCGGCGATGTCATCCATGTGCCGACCGGCAAGTTCGCCGGACTGGCACTGGTCCTGGACCCCGGACTGCCCGCAGGGCGGACCAACGGGCACGGCCACCGGGGCATGGAGTACCACGACGGGCCGAGGCCGTTGGTGTTGACGGCCGAACGGCAGGTCAAGCGGCTCGCCTCGATCGACTTCCCGGTGCCGGTGGAGGCGCTGGAGCGGATGCGCGTGCCGAAGTCGTTCAACCCGCGCTCGCCGCAGTCGCGCCGCGATCTGGCCTCCGCGCTGCGCACCAAGGCGGGGCACATCGTGCCGGAGCGGCACCGCAAGGAGCGCTCGGGCGCAGCCGACGACCGGGAGATCGCCCGCTACCGGGCCGAGTTGCGCGCGCACCCCTGCCACGGGTGCGACGAGCGCGAGGACCACGCGCGGTGGGCCGAGCGCTACCACCGGCTGCAGCGCGACACCCAGCAGCTGGAGCGCCGCATCGAGGGGCGCACCAACACGATCGCCCGCACCTTCGACCGGATCGTCGCGCTGCTCACCGAGCTCGACTACCTGCGCGGCAGCGAGGTCACCGAGCACGGGAAGCGGCTCGCCCGCCTCTACGGCGAGCTGGACCTGCTGGCGAGCGAGTGCCTGCGCGCCGGTGTGTGGGAGGGGCTGAACCCCGCCGAACTCGCCGCGTGCGTCTCGGCGCTGGTGTACGAGGCCCGGCAGTCCGACGACGCGGTGGCGCCCAAGCTGCCGTCCGGACCGGCGAAGACCGCGATGGGCGAAATGGTCCGGATCTGGGGGCGGCTGGATGCCCTGGAGGAGGACTTCAAGATCAACCAGGCGGAGGGGGTCGGACAGCGCGAACCCGACCTCGGCTTCGCCTGGGCGGTGTACATGTGGGCGTCCGGCCGGACGCTGGACGAGGTGCTGCGCGAGGCGGAGATGCCGGCGGGGGACTTCGTGCGCTGGTGCAAGCAGGTGATCGACGTGCTGGGGCAGGTGGCCGCCGCGGCGCCGCGCGAAGGCAGTTCGGTGGGGCGGAACGCACGGAAGGCGGTCGACGAGGTGCTGCGCGGAGTGGTGGCCTACAGCTCTGTGGGGTGATGCCGGGGCCGGTGGCTGCCCCCGGCGGCCGAGGCTGCGGCTCTGTACGCGCGCCAGCCGCCGTGTTCCGTGATGTCCGTCGCCCCGTGCACGGCGTACGGCTCGCAGAGGAAGCCGGTGGCCGCCGTGCCGTCCGCGAGGTCCACCCGGCCCAGGGCCATCGGGTGGGGGAGGGCGGCCGCCAGGACGCCGAGGCCCTCGGCGGGGAGTTCCCAGATCTCCGTTTCGACGGCGGCGCCCCCCGTGTCCGCGCGTACCAGGCCAGGCTTGGGCGGGGTCGTCGCCAGGGCGTGCAGCCGGTAGGCGGCGGCTGTCGTCGTCGTACGGACCAGCCGGGCGCCCACTGCCAGGAGCTGGAGGTTGAGCGGTTCGCCGGTCAAGTGCGCGCCCACCACGGCCAGATGGGCGGGCGGGGTCAGCAGGTCCGCGATCCGGGGCAGCCGTTCGTCCGTGCCGGTCGGGCCCACCAGCATCACGCCGAACGGCAGCCCCGCCACCTCGCCCGCGGGGACGGCCACCGCGCACAGCCCGAACAGGTTGGTCGAGTTGGTGAACCGGCCGAGGCGGGCGTTCGCCCCCGGCGGGTCGGCCGCGACGTCGGCGAGGCTGGGGTGACCGGGGGCCGTGGGGAGCAGCAGCGCGTCCGCGTCGCCGAGTGCGGCCACGGCCGCGGTGCGCAGTGCGGCCAGCCGGTCCAGGTCCGCGAACAGTTGGTGTGCCGGGATGTCCCGTGCGGCGCCGATGACGGCCGCCACCGTCGGGTCGAGGTCAGGGGAGCCGCCGTCGACGAACGCGCCCACCGCCGTATAGCGCTCCGCGACGAACGCCCCCTCGTACAGCATCGCGGCCGCCCGGGTGAACGGGGTCAGGTCGACGGGCCGCAGCACGGCGCCCGCCGCGCGCAGCCGGTCCGCCGTCGAGGCGGGCGGGGCGCTGACCGGGGACGAGGCGGCACTGCGCACCGGTCTGGTCTTCGGGCTCATCGAGGGCGTGATCCTGGTCCACCTGTCGGGTCCCGAGCGGCCCGTGGAGGCGTTCGCGGCGGCCGAGGCAGACGCTGCACTGCGGATCGTCGGGGTCACGTGGACTGCTGGGGGCATCGGTGCCATCGGGGGTGCGGGTACCGCCGGGGTCACGGGGACGGCCGGGGCGCCGCCCGCGTAAGCCCGACGGGGACGGCCGGGGTTACGGGGGCGCCGCCCACGTGACCCCGGCCACGGCTCACCCCCGTGCGCGCGAGCCCGGCGTCAGCGGGCGGCCGCCGCCCCGACGGCCGAGCCGAAGCGTGCATTCACGACCGGGTGCCCCAGCGACTCCGGGGTGAAGAGGATCGAGCCCGTCCCGGTCGGTCCTGTCTCCGAGCCCGGGATGACGCTCACCGCTCCGGTCGCCAGGTACTTGCCGGGCGCGCCGACCGCCAGGTCCGCACGGCCGTCCGCGTCGAAGTCCCCGGCCGTCACCGACCGGCCGAACTGGTCGTTGCCCTCCATCACGCCCATCACTCCGGGCGAGTCCAGGGTCAGCTTCCGCGCGTGGGCGGCGTCCAGTCCGGTCGGCTTCCCCGGTACGACGGTCAGCGCGCCCGCGTTCTGGATGCCGTCGGAGTCCGGCTCGCCGACCGCCGCCGTCACCAGGTCCGCGTGCCCGTCGCCGTCGGTGTCCGCCAGGACGCCCGCGGTGCCCGGCTCCACCGGGCCGCCGTAGGTCACCCCCGCGCCCAGCCCGGCGGCGGTGCCCGGGAACATCCGCAGCAGGAACTCGTCGGGGCCGTCGGAACCCTCGGTGTCCACGACCACGTCGTCCCGGCCGTCACCCGTGATGTCACCGGTCACGACGCTGTAGCCGGTGAAGGGCAGCCCCGTCCGGCCGATCGGCTGTGTCTTCAGGCCCTTCGCGGAACCGGGCAGCACAGCCAGCGTTCCCTCGTCGGCCCCGTCGTCGAAGTAGGCCTGCGTGACCAGGTCCGTGTAGCCGTCGCCGTTGATGTCGCCCGAGGCGATCGGCCCCATTCCGGCGCCGCCGCCGGGTGGGGCGAACGCGGTCATCGCCGGTTCGTCGATGTCCCGCAGATTGCCCGCACCGCGTACGACATTCACCTTCGTTCCGGTGGAGACCGCGATGTCGTCGCGCCCGTCGCGGTCGAAGTCCCCGACCGTGAGGTTGTCGCCGAAGCCCTCGCGCGGGGCCGGTTTCGGATCGTGGAACGCGATGGCGTCGCCGCCCGGTCCGCCCTTGGCGCCGAAGACGATGGTCACGGCGCCGGCGCCCGCCACCGTCCCGATGGCCTCGCCGCCGGAACCGATCACCAGGTCCGTGTACCCGTCGCCGTCCACGTCCCCCATGGCCACCGAGGAGCCGAACCGGTCACCGGCCTCCGGCACGCCCGGGACGCCGGCCGTGTCCTGAGTGATGCCCTTGTGCCTGGTGACCCGTACGCCCTGGGCGGTGCCGTAGACGAGCGAGACGTAGCCCGCCTTCGCGTACCCCTTGATGGTGCCCTGCGGGGCGCCCGCCGCGAGGTCGCCGAAGCCGTCCCCGTCCACGTCGCCCGGCGCCGGGGCGGCCGCCTTGCGCGGGGTCTGCGACGCCGCCGCCGCACCGTGAACCGGTGCGGCGAAGGCCGCAGGTGCCACCAGGCCCCCCGCCGCCACGGCTGTCGCCAGAGCCGTACACGCCATCAGATGCCGCGCCATGTGCCCACTCCCGTCCCTGTGCTCACCGAGTGCCGCCGCCGGCCGCCCGGGAGGGGCGCCGGAGGCTGCCGTCAACCCACAAGACCCGTGAGGGGGATGAATAGTTGCGGTTGTTCCGCAGGCCGGCCGTCGCCGCGGCGGACCGGGCGGGTGCCCGCGCGCCACGCGCCGGGCACGCCGACGCCCGCACCGTGCGCGATCCGCGGTGCGGGACGTCATGCCCCGGGGGCGTGTTCTACGACCGGCCCCGGCTGCTCCTCAACGACGCTCCCGCGCAGACCAGCCCGAGCAGAACGGTCAGGCCGCCGATGATGACGTTGTTGAGTACGACGCCCATGTCCGGGCTGCTGCCCACCACCCAGGGCGAGATGATCATCCAGGCGCCCATGGCGCAGATGGCCCAGCTCAGGCCATACATCCGTTGCGGCATCACGGTGAACCCGAGACCCAGCACGGCGATCGCGATACCCATGATCAGGTTGTGATTCACCAGGGTGGTCTGGCTCGTCGTGAAGTGCAGCACCCAGGGCGAGATGGCGCAGTACAGGCCGACCAGGAACACCGGCCCGTCCACGAGTGCCACATCGCGGCCACCCATCACCCGTGCGTAGCGATCGCGCATTTCGGAGGCGTCGGGGTGTCCGGCCAAGTCGTGGCCGGCGTGCGAGACGTTTGACATGAGGTTCGTCTCCTTCGCTCCCGCAGGCCAGGACGCGCCTTGTGCGATGAGCGGCCTGCAATGCCATTCTGCTCTTATTTGTCGCTTATGTGTAGGTTCAAGGCAGCTGAATTTCGGCGGGATTCGCACCGGTCCGGAGGCCGTCGGGCCGCTCGGAAGGCCGGGGGCCATCCGGCCGCCCCGCAGCGGGTGACCGCTTAGCGGACACGCGGCAGAGCGCGCCGGTCGCGGTGGCGGCGGCCGGGAAGAGCACCGTGAACCACTGGAAGTACCAGTGGCCGCCCGCCGGCTCGTACACCGCCGCCCGGGGCCAGGCCAGGTTCACCGTCATGGCGGCCCGTAGAGGAGGGCCAGCGCGTTGACCGGCAGCCCCCAGCGGGGCCCCGCCGTCTGGATGGCCGGCGTGGCCATGGCCACCGCTACCGCCGCGTCGGCGAGCAGCATCCGGCCCACGCCGTCATCGAGGCTGCTGGTCCGCACGTACGAGAGGCCTTCCGTGGCCGGCCGCCCGTCGGTCAGGGCCGGCGCGGCCAGCATGCCGGCGAGAACCAGCAGCCCGCCGAGGCCAGCGCGAGCGAGATCGTCCGGGGGGCGGTGCAGGCGTGAGACGCGGCCGTGTCCGCGCGGGGCCGAACTGCTCACGCCCCCCGGCGGGTTGCCGGGGGGCGTGAGCAGTTCGGCGGTGAGTGACTACTTCGGGGGCATCAGGACCGAGTCGACGATGTAGACCGTCGCGTTGGCGGTCGGGACGTTGCCGCAGACGACCTTCGAGGAGTCGTTCACGGTGTACTCCATGTTGGAGCCCGACGTCGTCAGCTTGCTCTTCTCCAGGGTCTCGAAGGAGCCCTTCTCCAGCTGCTTCGGGGTCAGCTTCTCGCCCACCACGTGGTAGGTGAGCACCTTGGTCAGCTCGGCCTTGTCGGCCAGCAGCTTGTCCAGGTCGGCCTTCGGGACCTTGGCGAAGGCGTCGTTGGTCGGGGCGAACACGGTGATGTTCTGCGCGTTGTTCAGGGTGTCGACCAGCCCGGCCTTCTTCACCGCGGTGACGAGGGTGGAGAGCGCCGGGTTGTGCGACGCGGCCGTGGCGACCGGGTCCTTCGCCATGCCGTCGAAGGAGCCCGAACCGCTCTTCGGTACGGACGCGCAGCCCGGACCGAAGGGCTGGTCCATGTTCATCGAGTCGCCGGCGGAGGCGGATGCGGAGGCCTTGGCGGAGCTGGCGGTGGAGCCGGACGCACTGTCCTTGGAATCGCTGGAACAGGCGGTGAGGGCGAGCGGGAGGACCACTGCCGCGGACACGGCGACGGCGGCACGGCGGATGTGGAGGGCGTTCATGATGTTCTCCTGGGTCGGTCCGGGTGACTGACTGATCACCTGAAGTGATGAAGGGGAAGTGTGTGGGGCCGCGGTCCTGCTTCGCGCCGGAGCCGGGCGGGGCGGCGGGGGTGTCCGCTCAGGACACGTCGACCACCACCGAATGCCAGCCGGTCGCCCCGTTGGGGACCGTGCCGACCCGGTTGCCGGTCTGGGTGACGCCGGTGCGGTCGGTCGCGCGGACCTCCAGGGTGTGGTTGCCGGAGGTGGCCGGCCAGTCCCACACCCACTGCCGCCAGGTGTCGCGGCTGTCCTCGGCCGCCAGCCGCGCGTGGTGCCACGGTCCGCCGTCCACCCGGACCTCGACCCGCGAGATCCCGCGGTGCTGGGCCCAGGCGACCCCGGCGACCGGGATAGTGCCGGGCTTCGGTGAGGCGAACGGGCGGGGGGTGTCGATCCGGGACTCGGTCTTGATGGGCGCCTGCTTGGACCAGGACCGCTTGACCCAGTAGGCGTCGTAGTCGTCGAACGTGGTGAGCTCGATGTCCTTCATCCACTTGCAGGCCGACACGTATCCGTACAGGCCGGGGACGATCATCCGGACCGGGAAGCCGTGGTCGAAGGGGAGCGGCTCACCGTTCATGCCGAGGGCGAGCATCGCGTCGCGTCCGTCCATCACCGTCTCGACCGGGGTGCCGATGGTCATGCCGTCCACCGAACGCGTGATGATCTGGTCGGCGGGGCCGCCGCGCGACGGCGGCTTCACCCCGGCCTCGCGCAGCAGGTCGGCCAGCCGGACGCCGATCCACCGGGCGTTGCCGACATACGGTCCGCCGACCTCGTTGGACACACACGTCATCGTGATGTCGCGCTCGATGATCTCGCGGCGCAGCAGATCCTTGAAGCTGAGCTCCACCGGGCGCTTCACGCCCTTGCCGTGGATCCTCAGCTTCCACTCGTTCGCGTCGATGCGCGGGACGACCAGGGCCGTGTCCACCCGGTAGAAGCTCTTGTTCGGGGTGATGAACGAGCCGAGTCCCCGGATCCGCAGATCGGCGCCCGCCGGTACGGCCGGCGCCGCCGAGACGGGCACGGGCAGCACCAGGTCGTGGCGTGAGGCGGTCGCCCCGGCCTGGACGGCGGAGGTGAGCCGGCGCCCCAGCACACCGGCGCCCGCCGAGGCTGCCGCCGCGGCGCTCGCCGCGATGACGAAGCCCCGCCGGTCGAAGGTGCCGGATGCCGGCGCCCCGCCCCTCCCGCCAGCCGCGGGGGAGGGACCGGGAACCAGGGCGAGCCGTCCGACCAGGAGATAGAGCACCCCTGCGGCCAGTACGGCACCCACCACCGAGGGCAGCGCGTCCGCGGGCCGACCCTCCGGCCGGCCCACCGCGGCGACTGCCCCGACCACACCGAAGACCAGCACGGCGGCCGAGCCGATGAGCCGGTGCCGCAGCGCGAGCACTCCGACCACCACCGCGAAACCGGCCAGCAGAACCAGGATGCCCAGCTCCAGGACCAGCTTGTCGTTGGTGCCGAAATGCCGGACGGCGAAGTCCTTCAGCGCCGGGGGAGTGCGGTCGATGACCGCACTCCCCACCGCCGTGACCGGACCCGCCTCGGGGCGGATCGCCGCCGCCGCCAGCTCGGCGACGGCCAGCGCACTGAACCCGGCGATCAGACCGCTGAGCGCGGCGAGTGCGGCTCGCGCCCAGCGGGACCGCCGGGACCCGTGGGCCCCGTCCTGCGCATCGTTCTGATCTTCGCTCACACCGGGGATTCGGTGCCGGTCGCCCGGCGGATTGGTCCCTCACCCGAATGGATGAGAGCGGATCACGGCCAATCCACGGTGCGACCTGCAACGAATCACACCCGAGAGGCATCCGCAGCTCCTCCGGAAACAGAAGGAGGGGCGAATGGTGCCGGTGCTCGGAGGGAGCGTTATGACAGGGATGCGGCGACGGACAGCCGTGGTGGGCAGCGGGGTGGCGGGACTGACGGCCGCCCACATCCTGCGGACGGCCCACGACGTGACGCTGTTCGAGGCGGACGGCCGGGTGGGCGGCCACGCGCACACCCACGAGCTGCCCGCATCCGACGGCCGTGTGCACCGCGTGGACTCCGGCTTCATCGTGCACAACCGGCGCACCTACCCGCACCTGCTGCGGCTCTTCGCGGAACTCGGCGTCGCCACGCAGGAGTCGGAGATGAGCATGTCCGTGCGGTGCGAGGGCTGCGCCCTGGAGTACGCGGGCGCCCGGGGCGCGGCGGGCCTCCTCGCCCGGCCGGGCGCCGTCCGCAGCCCGGCCTATCTGCGGATGCTGGCCGCGGTGCCCCGCTTCCACCGGGCAGCCCGGCGGCTGCTGGCCGACGGGGAACCGGGCGCGCAGACCCTGACACTGGGCGATTTCGCCGCCCGGGGCCGCTTCTCCCCGTACTTCACGGCACACTTCCTGACCCCGCTCGTCTCCTCGGTCTGGTCCTGCGACCCGGCGACCGCGATGCGGTACCCGGCCCGCTACCTCTTCACCTTCCTCGACCACCACGGGCTGCTCTCGGTCACCGGCTCCCCGGTGTGGCGGACCGTCACCGGCGGATCGGGCGCCTACGTCGACCGGGTCACCAAGGAGCTCGGCGCCGTCCGCACGTCCACCCCGGTACGGGCCGTGCGCCGGCACGCCGACGGGGTGGAGATCACCACCGCGGACGACACCACCGAGGAGTTCGACTCCGTCGTCATCGCCACCCACCCCGACCAGGCACTGCGCATGCTCGCCGACCCCACGGACGAGGAGCGCGACACCCTCGGCGCGTTCCGCTACTCCCGCAACCCCACCCTCCTGCACACCGACACCCGGCTGCTGCCGAGCGCCCGAGGCGCCCGCGCCTCCTGGAACTACCTGATGCCCTCCTGCACCGCGAGCCCCGACCACGTCACCGTCAGCTACGACATGAACCGGCTCCAGCGGCTCGACGCCCCCGAGACCTTCGTCGTCACGCTGAACGGCGCCGACCGCGTCGCCCCCGGCCTGGTCCGCGCCCGCATGGTGTACGAACACCCCGTCTACACCCCGGAGTCGGTGGCGGCGCAGGCCCGGCTGCCCGCCCTGTCCGGACCGCTCACCGCCTACGCGGGGGCGTACCACGGCTGGGGATTCCACGAGGACGGCTGCCGCTCGGGGGCGGAGGCGGCCAGAGCCCTGGGGGTGGACTGGTGAACGCCCTCTACCCCTGCACCATCGCCCATGTACGGTCCGCGCCCGTCACATACGCCTTCCGGCACCGCACCTACCTGTGGCTGATCGACCCGGACGCGCCACCGCCGCTGCCCGCCGCCCTGCGCGTCCTGGCCCGCTTCGACGCGCGCGACCACTTCGCCGGCACGGCCCCGACCATCCGGGAAGGCCTGAGCCGGTTCCTGGCCGCGAACGGCATCGACCTCGCCGACGGAACGGTGCGGATGCTCACCCAGGCCCGGGTGTTCGGCCACGTCTTCAACCCGCTGACCGTCTACTGGTGCCGCCGCGCCGACGGCACCCCGCTCTGCACGGTCGCCGAGGTGCACAACACCTACGGCGAACGGCACTGCTACCTGCTGCACCCGGACCCCGCCGGACGGGCCTCCACGGAGAAGGAGTTCTACGTATCGCCGTTCTTCGGCGTCGACGGCTCCTACCGGATGCGGCTCCCCGAGCCCGGCCCCCGGCTCGAACTGGCGGTGCATCTGGAACGGTCCGGCACCCGGCCCTTCACCGCCACCGTGCGCGGTGTACGACGTCCCGTGACTCCGCGCGTACTGCTCCGGCTGGCGCTGCGCCACCCCTGGTCCACGGCGGTCGTCTCGGCCGCCATCCGGCTGCACGGAATCCGTCTGCTGCTGCGCGGGCTGCCCGTGCGCTCCCGTCCCCGCCACACCACTCAGGAAGGAATGCAGTGAGCGTGTCCACGTCCCACTCCCCGTCGTCCCCGGCCACCTCGCCCCCGGCGGCCGCCCCGCCCCCGGTTTCCCCGCCCCCGGCGCACGCCCCGGACGCCGACCCCGAGCGCTGGCCCGATGTCGCCCGGCCGCCGCGCGCGTCCCGGCTGCGGACCGCCGTCGCCGAACGGCTCGTACGCCACGCCCTGGCCCGGCTCCCCCTCCGCGTCCGGCTCGCCGGACAGGAGAACCTCGGCCTCGGCGGCCCCCTGATGGACATCCGGGACCCCGACGCCTTCTTCCGCCGCATCGGCGTGAACGGCCTGATCGGCTTCGGGGAGTCCTACATGGCGGGCGAGTGGGACTCACCCGACCCGGTGGGCGTACTGACGGTCCTCGCCGGCGAGGTCGCCACCCTCATCCCGCAGCCCCTCCAGCGGCTGCGCGGACTCTGGGCGGGGCGCCGGCCCGCGGAGCAGCTCGGCACCCCCGAAGGCGCCCGGGACAACATCAGCCACCACTACGACCTGTCCAACGAACTCTTCGCCCTCTTCCTCGACGAGACCCTCAGCTACTCCTCCGCCGTCTTCCGCAGCTTCCCCGCGGACGCCGAGGCCCTGCCCGCCGCCCAGCACCGCAAGATCGACCGGCTGCTCGACCTGGCCGGGGTCGGCCCCGGCACCGAACTCCTCGAAATCGGCACCGGCTGGGGAGAACTGGCGATCAGGGCCGCCGCCCGCGGCGCCCGCGTCCTCTCCGTCACGCTCTCCGCCGAACAGCGGGACCTGGCCCGCCGCAGAATCAGCGAGGCCGGATACGGCGACCGGGCCGAGGTCCGGCTCTGCGACTACCGCAGCGTCGAAGGGAGCTACGACGCGGTGGTCAGCGTCGAGATGATCGAGGCGGTCGGCGCGGAGTACTGGCCGGCTTACTTCCGGACCCTGGAGGAGCGGCTGGCCCCCGGCGGCCGGATCGCACTCCAGGCCATCACCATGCCGGACGACCGGATGCGCGCCTCCCGCACCACCTTCACCTGGATCCACAAGTACATCTTCCCCGGCGGGCTCCTGCCGTCCGTCGAGGCCATGGCGGAGGTCACGGCCGAACACACCGGCCTGCGCATCGACCGCTGCGACGACTTCGGCACCCACTACGCCGAGACGCTGCGGCTCTGGCGCGAACGGTTCACCGAGCGGACCGATGAGGTCGACGCACTCGGCTTCGACACGGTCTTCCGCCGCATGTGGACCTTCTACCTGGCCTACTCCGAGGCGGGATTCCGCTCCGGCTACCTCCATGTGCGGCAACTACTGCTGACCCGTCAGGAAACGGCGTGATGACTCTTACCGGCAAGCAGGACAAACAGGCGACGACCGGCGCCGCCCAGCGCATCGAGCCCCTCGTCGAGCAACTGCTCGGCGGCCCGCTCCCCGTCAGGGTGCGGATGTGGGACGGCAGCGAGACCGGCGCCGCCGACGGCCCCCTGGTCCACGTGCGCTCCCGGCGGGCGCTGCGGCGGCTGCTCTGGGCGACGGGCGAACTCGGGCTCGCCGAGGCGTACATCACCGGTGACGTCGACGTCGAGGGGGACCTCGCCGAGGGGCTGCGCGCGATGCGTCTCGCGGTACGCGAGCGCGGACTGCGCGCGCCGCGTCCCGGCGTCGGGGGCCGGCTGCGGGCGGCCGGCACCGCGCTGCGCCTGGGCGCGGTCGGCCCCCGGCCGCCGGTTCCCGCCGCCCGCGCGGGACTTCACGGAGTCCTGCACAGCAAGTCCCGCGACCGGGCCGCGATCAGCCACCACTACGACCTCTCCAACGACTTCTACGCACTCCTCCTCGACGAGACGATGGCCTACTCCTGCGGCTACTGGACCAGTGACGCACCCGGCTACGAAGCCGTCGACGCCCAGCACGACAAGCTCGAACTGATCTGCCGGAAGCTGGACCTGCGCCCCGGGGCGCGGCTGCTCGACATCGGCTGCGGCTGGGGCTCGCTGACCCTGTACGCCGCACAGCGGCACGGAGTCCGCGTCACCGCCGTCACCCTCGCCCGCGAACAGGCCGCCCACGTCCGCGCACAGGTGGCCGAACGGAACCTGGAGGACCTGGTCGAGGTCCGCTGCTGCGACTACCGCGACATCGGCCTGGCCCCGGGCCACGAGGGCGGCTACGACGCGGTGTCCACCATCGAGATGGGCGAGCACGTCGGTGACGCCGAGTACCCCGCCTTCACTGCCACGCTGCACGCCATGGTCCGCCCGCAGGGCCGGGTGCTGGTCCAGCAGATGTCCCGGGGCCGCGACGCCCCGGGCGGCGGCGCGTTCATCGAGTCCTACATCGCCCCCGACATGCACATGCGCCCGCTCGGCGAGACGGTCGCGCTGCTGGAGAGCGCCGGACTCGAGGTACGCGACGTCGAGGCGCTGCGCGAGCACTACGTACTGACGGTCGACGCGTGGCGGCGCACCCTGGAGGGCAACCAGCGGGAGTTCGTGGACCTGGTCGGCGAGGAGACCGTACGGGTGTGGCGGCTCTACCTGGCCGGTGGCGCACTCGCCTTCGAGGAACGGCGGATGGGCGTCGACCAGATCCTCTCCGTACGTCCGCAGGAGACAGGCACGGCCGGGATGCCCGCAACCCGGCGCGGCTGGTGCGCCCCGGCGGCACCGGCTGCCCGGGACGGCGAGAGCGTGGGGGCCACCGGATGAACGGCTTCGGATGGGCGGCGTTCGCACAGGGCCTGGCACCCGGTGCGGGCGCCGCGCTCGCCGTCATGCTCGGCACGTTCGCCGTCGCGCTGCGCAAGGGCATGCACCGCGTCGTGGACGTCGCCTGGGGTCTGGGGTTCACCGCCGTCGCGCTCGTCTCGTACGCCATGTCGGCGGGCGGCGGGGGAGACGGCACCCGGCGGCTGCTGGTCACCGTGCTGACGGCGGTGTGGGGGCTGCGGCTGGCCTGGCACATCGCCCGCCGCGGACGGGGCCACGGGGAGGATCCGCGCTACGAGGCGATGCTGGCCAAGGCGCCCGGCAGCCCCGCGCTGTACGCCCTGCGGAAGGTGTACCTGCTCCAGGGGGCGCTCGTCTGGCTGATCTCGCTGCCGGTGCAGGCGGCCGGGTACGTGCAGGGGCCGGCCGGCGCCCTGGTGTGGGCGGGGACCGCGCTGTGGGCGGTCGGTCTCTGCTTCGAGGCGGTGGGGGACCACCAGCTGGCCCGGTTCAAGGCGGACCCGGCCAACCGGGGGCGGATCATGGACCGGGGGCTGTGGTCCTGGACCCGGCACCCGAACTACTTCGGTGACTTCTGCGTGTGGTGGGGGCTGTTCCTGATGGTCTGCGAGGCACCGCCGGCCGCTGCGGCCACCCTCGTGGCGCCCGTCCTGATGAGCTTCCTGCTCATCGGGGGCAGCGGAAAGGCCCTGCTGGAACGGCATATGGCGGAGCGTCCGGGCTTCGCCGAGTACACCGCCAGGACCAGCGGCTTCTTCCCCCGGCCGCCGCGCGGGAGCTGAGTGCGGAGCCCCGGCGGCGGTGCACTGGACCCCGTACCTCCATCGCCTCCCAACGGCGGAGGTACGGGGCGAGCACCGCGACGTGGTCCCGGCCCGCCGGGACGACCCGACCCGGGCGAGCACGGTGGCCACCGCGTCCGGGGGCGGGACCCGCGCCGCATGGCGGCCGGCGGTCCCGCTCACCACGTGTTCCCGTCGTGGCGCGGCCCATGCGGCCCGTCTCCGGCCGGAACGAAGTGTTCCGGCCGGACCCGGGCCGCCTTCTCAGGCCGGCGGCAGCTTCATCAGCGCCAGCGGGGTGGTGGTCGGCTGCTCGGAGCCGCCCGCCGGCTCGACCGTGACGCCGACACCCGTCGCGTCGTCCACCGGCCCGTCGAGCAGGGTCGCGTAGGTCGTCGACGAGGGCCCGGTCGCCTGCATCAGGCCTGCGGAACGCATCGTGCCGCCGTCGTCGTACCAGAGCTGGTAGGACTTGCCGGCGGGCGCCTCCGCCAGCCCCGAGGCCAGGAACACCGCCCGGTCCTGGCTCCTGGACACCACCACGGTCCCCTTCGCGCCGTCGCTCAGCGTGGCCGAGCCGGTCCGGGCGTCGGGGGCCGAGATGACCTCGGCCAGCTGCTCGCTCCGCTGCTGGGTCGCGCGGGCGTCGGTGCGGGCGTCCTGCGCCTCCTGGTTCTGCCAGACGACAACACCGCCCAGGCCGGCCGCCGCTGCCAGGCACGCGGCCAGCGCGAACTTCGGCCAGCGCCCTGCCCTGGAGGCGATGTTCCGGCTCGCCGCGCCGCCGGAGCGGGCCCGGTGGCCGGTGGACGGCGGCTCCTGGCGGACGGTCGTGATCTCCGTCAGCACCCGCTCGCGCAGATCCCGCGAGGGCGTCGCCGAGACCGCGAGGCCGAGCCGGGTCGCCGTCTCGGACAGCTCCCGTACCTCGACGGAGCAGGCCTCGCAGTCGCCCAGGTGGCGTTCGAACTCCCGGCGTTCGGTCTCCGGGAGCGCGTGCAGGGCGTAGGCCCCGGTCAGTGTGTGAAGTCCGGCGTTGCTCATGCGCTCACCCCGAGGCAGTCGCGCAGCCGGATCAGCCCGTCGCGCAGTCGAGTCTTGATCGTTCCGAGCGGTACCGCCAGCAGTTCGCCCACCTCGCGATAGGTGAGCCCGCGGTAGTACGCCAGTGTGACGGATTCCCGTTGCAGCTCCGAGAGGGTCCGCATGCAGCGGCGGACCTGTTCCCGCTCCAGCCGGCTCTCGACCTGTTCGGTGACGTCGTCGAAGGCGGGGGTGCGGTCGAGCAGCGCCGCCTTGTGCTCGCGGGCCGTCGTCGCCTCCACCGAGCGCACCCGGTCCACGGCGCGGTGATGGGCCAGTGTGAGCACCCAGTTCATCGCGCTGCCCCGGGCCGCCTGGAAGCGGGGCGCGGTGCGCCACACCTCCACCAGCACCTCCTGCGCGACCTCCTCCGACTGGGCGGGGTCGCGCAGGACACTCCTCACCAGCCCGAGCACCGGGCCGCAGACGGCCTCGTACACCTGAGCGAAAGCGTCTTGATCACCTCTGGCGACCATTCCCAGGAGCTCCTGGAGGTCGGGCCCGGCCGAGGCCAGTCCGCTGATGTGCACGGCTTCTTTCACGCGGGCTTCCTCCCGGGACGGTCAACGGTCTCCAGGAGTGATTCGGAGCCGGTGGCGGTGCGGATTGGTCGGGGGCGGGGCAGTGGAAGAAATCCTTCCACGGCGGAATTCCTTCCACGGCCTTCGCGGTACGTCGCGGTTGACGTGTTCTCGGAACTCGCGACACGACACCGGTCAGCCGCGACGCCCTGATGAACGCCAACGTGGTGCAGAACGGCACCGGCACCTTCCTGCTGCCGCTGACCTTGCGCTCGTACCGGAAGTCGGTCCGACCCGGCGGCCGCGCCACTGGACAGCCCTGTCGTGACCGGCCAGGCCGGTCATGACACGAGCTCCTTCTCGACGGCGGGGGAGCGGGACTGCTGTGCGGTGGCCGGCCGCAGGGACGCGTACGTGCCCGCCGCGGTGGCCGCCAGGACAGCGGCGGCCGCGGTGAGCGTCGCCCCGTCCGGACGGATCAGCGGCTGGCCGCGCAGCGCCTGCCACGTGACCAGGGCGACCACCGCGCCGTAGGCGCCGGACGCGACCAGCACCAGGCGCAGCCGGACCCGGGCGTCGCGGAGCCGGGCGGAGCGCGGTGCGAGTGCGACCAGGGCGAGCAGGAACAGCGGCAGCATCTGGAGCGCGTGCATCCCCACGAAGTGCGGGATACGCAGGTCGCCGCCGGTCGTCGACCAGCCGGTGAGCGGCATCGACGGTCCCCCGTCCGGCACGCCGACCGAGTGGGCCCCGATCACCTCGGCCGTGTCGAGGTTCCCGGCGGCCCGCTGGCGGGGCGTGGGCCGGGTCATCAGGAAGCCGAACCCGGCGCCCACCAGGGCCAGCGACACTCCCGAGCGGATCGCCCAGGCGGCGGCGCGGTCGGGTATTCGGGCGCGCAGCAGCAGGATCGCGATGACCAGGGTTCCGGTCCAGAGGACGACCACGGTGACGGCCATCGCGTTGAACAGCGACTCGTCGAACGGTGTGGCGTGGTTGAAGTGACTGCGCTTACCCCGGATCACCTGGCCGGTGATGATCGCCATCTCGACCGCGCCCGAGAGCGCCACCACCGTCCCGGCCCACCAGCCGGTGCGCCGGCCCCGGGTGAGCAGCGTCAGCATCCAGGCGAGCGTGAGGTCGTACGCCACGAACGAGACCGCGAACTTGAACGGTTTGAGCCAGATCGCCGCGCCCGCGAGTACCCGGTCGTCGACCAGCAGGCCCACCCCGGAGACCACCGACAGCACGGCCATCGCAGCGGCGAGGACGACTAACGGGCGGTGCCATGTTCGCCATTGAGGCATGAGTTCTCCCAGGGGTGACGCAGGAATGAATATGGATAGCGGCACTCGCCGCTATCTGATAGTCGAACTATCTATGATGGGCGCGAGGCTTGGCAAGCACGAAGAGGGAGAGCGCTCGGTGCGCATCGGAGAGTTGAGCCGCAGGTCCGGGGTGCCGGTACCGACGATCAAGTTCTACGTACGGGAGGGGCTGCTGCCCGCCGGGCAGCTGACCAGCCCCAACCAGGCGAGTTACGACGCCGGTCACGAGCGCCGGCTGCGGCTGATCCGCGCCCTGCTGGACGTCGGCGGGCTCCCGCTGTCGGCCATCGGTGACGTGTTCCGGGTGATGGAGGATCAGGACCGGCCCCTGCACGACGTGCTGGGCATCGCGGCGAAGCGCATGACCGCCCCCGTGGACGACGAGCCGGGGGCCGAACTGGAGGAGGCCCGCGAGGACGTGGCCGATCTCCTGCGGCGGCGCGGCTGGCGGGCCGAGGCGCGCAGCCCCGGCGGGGAGTCACTGGCCGGGGTGCTGGTGGCGCTGCGCCGGGCGGGCCACGGGGGTTTCGTCGACCTGCTCGACGAGTACGCGGACGCCGCCGAACGGGTCGGCCGGGCCGACCTCGGCTATGTGGCCGAGCACGTGGCGCGCGAGGACCTGGTGGAGAGCGTGGTCGTCGGCACGGTGCTGGGCGAGGTGATGTTCAGCGCGCTGCGGCGGCTCGCGCACGTGGACGCGTCCGCGCGGGCGTACGAGCGGGGCGGTGGGGGAGCGGCGGACGCGGACGGCGCGTGAAGGGGCACGCATGACGGTGCCCCGGTCCGTGGACCGGGGCACCGCCGAACGGGGCTGCGCGCAGCGTCCTACGCGGCGCTCTCCTCGCGTTCCACCTGTGCGTTCCACTCGCGCTTGACCGAGCGCCAGGCATCGTCGTTCTGGCCGAGGCGCCAGTAGCCGGAGATCGACAGCTGGGGCAGCGGGATGCCTCGGTCCAGCCGCAGGTGGCGGCGGATGTCCTTGACGAAGCCGGCCTCGCCGTGGACGAACGCCTGCACCTCGCCCGCCGGGAAGTCCAGTTCCTTCACGGCGGCGGTCAGCGCCTCACCGACCGGGCGCTCGCCCCGGTGCAGCCAGGTGACCTCGGCGCCGTCCGGAGTGGCGATCTTCTGCTCCTCCGTGGCATCCGAGACCTCGATGAAGGCGCGCACCACCGCGTCCGCGGGCATCTGCTCCAGCGCCGCGGCGATCGCCGGCAGCGCGCTCTCGTCGCCCGCCAGGAGGTGCCAGCCGGCCGAGGCGTCCGGGCCGTAACCGCCGCCCGGCCCCAGGAAGGTCACCTGGTCGCCTGCCTCGGCGCGGGCCGCCCATGGACCCGCGAGGCCCTCGTCGCCGTGCACCACGAAGTCGATGGCCAGTTCACGGGTGGCCGGGTCCCAGGAGCGCACCGTGTACGTGCGGGTGGTGGGCCACAGTTCGCGCGGGAACTCCTCGCGGATGCGGGCCATGTCGAAGGGGTGCGCGTAGTCCGCGCCCTCGGGGGCGAAGCAGAGCTTGACGTAGTGGTCGCTGTATCCGGAGAGCGTGAAATCGGCGAGACCGTCACCGCCGAGCACCACCCGGATCATGTGCGGGGTGATCTGCTCGGTGCGCAGGACCTGCGCACCCTGCGCCGTGGGGGCCTGCCGCGCCGGTCGTTCTGCCACGAGGTTCTCTCCCTGTCCGGGGCCGGTCAGGTACCAGCCGCCCTTAGGGTTACCTAACTTAACACCTCGCTCCCGAAGTGTCCTCAGTTCTGAAGCGTGAAGAGCAGCCGCTGCAGTGCGCCGCCCAGCCCCCACTGCCGCGCGAGCGCTTCGAGGGCCGCCGGGTCGCGCGGCCCTGCGGGCAGCGCGGGGTCGAACTCCGGGAGCGGTACGTCGCCGGAGACCCGGACCACCGTCGGCGCGACGGCCACATAGTCGCGGGCCTCGTCGAGCCGCTTGCGCTGCGAGGGTGTCAGCTTCGCGGCCGGGTCGTCCACCGCCGCCATGATTCCGGCGAGGTCGCCGAAGGCGTCCAGCAGCTTGGCCGCCGTCTTCTCGCCGATCCCGGGCACGCCGGGCAGCCCGTCGCTCGGGTCGCCGCGCAGCAGGGCCAGGTCGACATAGCCGGAGCCGTCCACCCCGTACCTCTCACGCAGCCAGGCCTCGTCCGTCACCTGGAGCGAGCCGACGCCCTTCAGCGGGTAGAGCACCCGCACCCCGCGGGCGTCGTCCACCAGCTGGTAGAGGTCGCGGTCGCCCGTGACGATGTCCACCGGGCCGGTCGCCAGGCCGGTCAGCGTGCCGATCACGTCGTCCGCCTCGTACCCTGCGGCGCCGACCCGGGCGATGCCCAGGGCGTCGAGCACGTCCTCGATGACCGGCACCTGCGGGGCCAGCGTGTCGGGGGTCTCCTCCTCGTCGGGCAGTCCCGTGCCGGTCTCCACCGCGACCCGGTGCGCCTTGTACGAGGGGATCAGGTCGACCCGCCACTGCGGCCGCCAGTCCGCGTCCCAGCAGGCGACCAGATCGTCGGGCCGGTGGTCCTGCACCAGCCGGGCGATGAAGTCGAGCAGTCCGCGCACGGCGTTGACCGGAGTGCCGTCCGGCGCGCGCACCGAGTCGGGGACTCCGAAGTAGGCGCGGTAGTAGAGGGAGGCGGTGTCGAGGAGCATCAGGCGTCGCGTCACCCCCTGATGATGCCGCACCCCACCGACAGTGGCCGCCGGGGACGCGGTTCCCGTTCGGCGGCCACTTCTGTGTGAGCTGGGTCACTCTCGTGTTTGCGTTGTGTAAGTGGGGGCAGGCGCGGCATTGGAGCGGACCACGTCGCATTTTCAACTAGTGCACGTGCCATGCGGACAGAAGCCGCGCGCTCCACGGTCTGCCGGAGGGGGTGGCAGACCGTTTCGGTTCAACGCGTGAGGTGTATGTGTCAAGGCTGCAAGCCGAACACTTGTACAAAGTTTTCGGCAGACGACCCGATCAAGCCGTGCGGAAGCTCGAGGGCGGCTCAAGCCGTGACGAGTTGCGCGCCGAGGGAACGACCGCAGCGGTGATCGACGCATCGTTCACCGTGGAGCCGGGACAGATCTTCGTTGTGATGGGTCTGTCCGGGTCCGGCAAGTCCACCTTGCTGCGCATGCTCAACGGCCTGCTGGAGCCCACCGCGGGGAAGGTGCTGTTCGACGGCCAGGACCTGACCGCCCTGACTCCCGCCGAACTCCGCCATGTCCGGTCCACCAAGATCAGCATGGTGTTCCAGCACTTCGCCCTCTTCCCGCACCGCAGCGTGCTGGAGAACGCCGGTTACGGCCTGGAGGTACAGGGCGTACCGCGTGACGAGCGCAACCGGCGCGCCACGGAGGCCCTGGAGATGACCGGCCTGGCGGGCTGGGAGAACTCCTGGCCCGACGAGCTCTCCGGCGGTATGCAGCAGCGTGTCGGCCTGGCCCGCGCCCTGGCCACCGACGCCGACCTGCTCCTCATGGACGAGTCCTTCAGCGCACTCGACCCGCTGATCCGCCGCGACATGCAGGACCAGCTCCTGGAACTGCAGAAGCGGCTGAAGAAGACCATCGTCTTCATCACCCACGACCTCAACGAGGCCATGCGCCTCGGTGACCGCATCGCCGTGATGCGCGACGGGGAGATAGTCCAGCTCGGCACCGCCGAGGACATCCTCGTCACCCCGGCCAACGACTACGTCGCCTCCTTCACCCAGGACGTCGACCGGTCCCGGGTGCTGACCGCGGGCGCGATCATGGCCGAGACGGACACCGTCATAGGCACCAAGACCGACGCGGGCAAGGAACTCCGTACCCCGGAGGACATCCTGCGGGAGGCTCCGGCCACCGTCACGGAGGGCACCCCGATCATCGAGCTGTTCACGCCCTGTTCGCAGAGCGGTGTCGCGGTCGCCGTGACCGACGACAAGGGCAAGCTCGTCGGCGTCGTGCCCCGGGCCCGGCTGCTGGCCGTGCTCGGTGAGCCGATGACCCCCGCCGAGGCTCCCCAGGACGCCGCGGCCTCGCTGAAGAAGGTGGCCAGTGTTTAGGCTCCACCTCGGCGACTGGGTCGACTCCGCCGTCGACTGGCTCCAGACCCACCTGGCCTGGCTCTTCGACGCCATCAGCTCCATAGTCAGCGGAATGTTCGACGGCATAGCCGCCGTGCTCTCCGCCCCCGCACCCCTGCTCTTCGCGGGCATCGTCGCCGTCATCGCCTGGTGGCTGCGCGGTCTGCTCGCCGGTGTGCTCGCGTTCGTCGGCTTCGCCCTCATCGACTCGGTCGAGCTGTGGGACGAAGCGATGGACACGCTCACCCTGGTACTCGTCGCGACGATCGTGACGCTGGTACTGGCCGTCCCGCTCGGTATCTGGGCCTCGCGCTCAAAGACCGTCAGCGCGGTGACCAGGCCGGTCCTGGACTTCATGCAGACCATGCCCGCCATGGTCTACCTGATCCCCGGCGTCATCTTCTTCGGCGTCGGCGTCGTCCCCGGCATCATCGCCACCATCATCTTCGCGCTGCCCCCGGGCGTCCGGATGACCGAGCTCGGCATCCGCCAGGTCGACGGTGAACTCGTCGAGGCCGCCGAGGCCTTCGGTACCACCTCGCGCAACACCCTGCTGCGGGTGCAGTTGCCGCTCGCGCTGCCCACGATCATGGCGGGCATCAACCAGGTCATCATGCTGGGCCTGTCCATGGTGGTCATCGCCGGCATGGTCGGCGGCGGCGGCCTCGGTGGCTCCGTCTACCGCGCCATCGGCAACGTCGACGTCGGCCTCGGCTTCGAGGCCGGTATCTCCATCGTCATCCTGGCGATGTACCTGGACCGGATGACCAGCGCGCTGGGCCGCGAGGTCTCCCCGCTGGCCCGCCGCGCGCTCGCCAAGGCGCAGGCCGTGGCCGGTGGACTGAAGGTGTGGAACTACCGCCCGCAGCCCGTCGTCGCCGTGGCCGGCATCGTCGTCCTGGCGCTCGTCGCCGGGAGCATGAGCCTGTTCGGCGGCTCCTCGGACTCGGACAACACCGCCGAGGGCGACCCGAAGAACGTCGGCGCCGGCAAGACCATCAGCATGGGTTACATCCCGTGGGACGAGGGAATCGCCTCCACCTTCCTCTGGAAGGAGCTGCTGGAGCAGCGCGGCTTCAAGGTCGACGCCAAGCAGTACGAGGCCGGCGCGCTGTACACCGGTATGGCCAACGGCCAGATCGACTTCGAGACCGACTCCTGGCTGCCGGTCACCCACGCCGCGTACTGGAAGAAGTACAAGGACCGCCTGGACGACATGGGCTCCTGGTTCGGACCCACCACGCTGGAACTGGCCGTCCCTTCGTACGTGAAGGACGTCAAGACCCTGGACGACCTCAAGGGCAAGGGCTCGAAGTTCAAGGGCCGCGTCGTGGGCATCGAGCCGAGCGCCGGTGAGACGGGCCTGCTCAAGGACAAGATCCTGCCGGGCTACGGCCTGGACAAGGAGTACAAGGTCGTCGACGGCTCCACGCCGTCCATGCTGGCCGAGCTGAAGCGCGCGTACGCCAAGAAGGACCCCATCGTGGTTCCGCTCTGGTCGCCGCACTGGGCGTACAACCAGTACGACCTGACCAAGCTCAAGGACACCAAGAACCTCTGGGGCAAGGGCGACGGCATCCACACGCTGAGCCGCAAGGGCTTCTCCGACGAGAACCCCGAGGTCGGCAAGTGGCTGAAGAACTTCAAGATGACCGAGGACCAGCTCACCAGTCTTGAGGCGCAGATCCAGAAGAGCGGATCCGGCAAGGAGCAGGAAGCCGTCCGCACCTGGCTGAAGGCCAACCCGGGATTCGCCGACAAGGCGGCCCCGGTCGCGAAGGCCGCCACCTCCAAGGGCGCCAACGGCAAGGACGAGCGCGAGCGCGCCGTCGAGATGGCCTGGTTCCCGTGGGAGGAGGACATCGCCGCCACGTACCTGTGGAAGGCCGTCCTGGAGGACCGCGGTTACAAGATCAACCTCAAGCAGTTCGAGGTCGGCCCGATGTACACCGCGATGTCCCGCGGCCAGATCGACGTGCAGTTCGACGGCTGGCTCCCGTACACCCAGAAGAACTACTGGGACAAGTACGGTTCGAAGCTCACGGACATCGGCTCGTGGTACGGCCCCACCTCGATCGAGGTCGCGGTGCCCGACTACGTGAAGGGCGTCAAGTCCCTGGCGGACCTCAAGGGCAAGAGCGACGAGTTCAAGGGCCGGATCGTCGGCATCGAGCCGGGTACCGCCACGATGGAGAACCTCAAGAAGAACGTGCTGCCGAAGTACGGCCTCGACAAGGAGTACAAGGTCGTCGACTCCTCGACGCCCGGCATGCTGGCCGAGCTGAAGCGCGCGTACGCCAAGAAGGAGCCCATCGCCGTACTCCTGTGGACCCCGCACTGGGCCTACAACGAGTACAAGATGACCAAGCTCCAGGACCCGCAGAAGGCGTTCGGCGAGGGAGACCGGCTGCACACCATCGGTTCCAAGGACTTCCCGAAGAACTACCCGCAGCTGACCAAGTGGTTCAAGAACTTCAAGCTGAGCGAGGACCAGCTCGGCGGCCTGGAGAACGAGATCCAGAAGCAGGGCACGGGGCACGAGGAGGAAGCCGTGAAGGCCTGGATGGACAAGAATCCGGGCATCGCGGACAAGATGGCTCCGCAGCAGTAACCCCGTCGCGCCCCCACCAGGGGCGCGGCACCGGAAGGGGTGGCCACCGCCGACGGCGGTGACCACCCCTTCCGGCCTGTCCGGACGTCTCATTACCGGCCGTCCTCGCGTAACCGTGTGCGTAAGGTGCTGGCAGCCGGAAGGATGGGGAGTCGGGAGGGAGCCGGACATGGACGACAAGGAAACACTCCGGGTGGGCGCGGCGGTCCGACGGCAGCGCAGGTCCCTGGGGCTCACGCTGGCCGCGGTCGCGACGCGCAGTGGCCTGTCCGTACCGTTCCTCAGCCAGATCGAGAACGAACGGGCCAGACCCAGCGCCCGGTCCCTGGACCGGGTCGCGGACGCGCTGGAGACCACCACCGCGCGGCTGCGGGCCGCCGCCGACTCGGCGCGCGCCGTGGACGTCGTGCGCGGCGCACCGGAGGACGGCGACGGGGTACGCCGGGTGGTACGCGGCCGCCACCAGCTCAGCGCCCTCGAATTCACCGGCGAGCTCGACCTGGGGCGCGAGTTCCAGCACCGCAACGACGAGGTCATGTACGTGGCCGAGGGCGCGGCGGAGGTGGAGGCCGAGGGCCAGGCGTACCGGCTGGAGCGCGGCGACACGCTGTTCCTCTCGGGCGGGGTGCGCCACCGCTGGCGGGCCACGGTCCCCGGCACCCGGCTGCTGTTCGTGGCGGTCGCGGAACACATCGACGCGACGTTCGACCCTCGCCGCTGAGGCGCGGGGGCTCACGGGCCAGCTGCCAGGAGGTCACAGCCGTGCGGGTCGTCTCCCTCGTCCCCTCGCTCACCGAGGCCGTCGCCGGGAGCGGCCCCGGGCTGCTGGTCGGCGTCACCGACTGGTGCACCCACCCCGCCGGGCTGCGCGCCGCCCGCGTCGGAGGTACCAAGAACCCCGACGTGCCCGCGATCCTCGCCCTGCGACCCGATCTCGTCGTGGCCAACGAGGAGGAGAACCGGGAACCCGACCTCGCCGCGCTCCGGGACGCCGGGACCGAGGTCCTCCTCACCACCGTCCGCACGCTCGACGACGCCTTCGCGGAGCTGGACCGGCTCCTGACCGCGGCCTGCGGGCTGCCGAGGCCCCGCTGGCTGGACGAGGCCGAGGCCGCCTGGGCGGCGCTGCCGCCGCCGTCCGCCCCGCGCCGTGCCGTCGTCCCCGTCTGGCGCAAGCCCTGGATGGTCCTGGGCCGCGACACCTTCGCCGGCGACCTGCTGGCCCGGCTGGGCGTGCACAACGTCTACGCGGACCATGCCGAGCGCTACCCCCGCATCCCGCTCCACGAGCTGAACGCGGTCGGCGCCGACCTGGTCGTGCTGCCCGACGAGCCGTACCGGTTCACCGCGGCCGACGGGCCCGAGGCCTTCCCCGCGCTGCCCGCCGCACTCGTCGACGGGCGTTTCCTCACCTGGTACGGGCCGTCACTGGTGCGGGCGCCCGAGGCGCTGCGGGCGGCGCTCGGCTGAGCGGCCTCGGCGCCGCGCCGGCACCCGCCTCCGCGTAAACCGCTGGCCCCTGCCCCGGGCGGCCCGGAAGGATACGTGGATGACCGTCACCGCACCGCCCGCCTCCGGCGTCCGCCACGACTGGGCCGAGCTGCCGGCCTCCGTGCGCCGCGCCGTCGAGGGCATCCTCGGCGCACCCGTCATCGAGGCCCGCAGCCAGAGCGGCGGCTTCTCGCCCGGCGTCGCCGCACGGGTCAGGCTCGCCGACGGCGGCCGGGCGTTCGTCAAGGCGGTGAGCGCCGAGGTGAACGCCGGAGCCCCGGACCTGCACCGCGCCGAGGCCCGTCACACCGCCGCACTCCCGCCGCACGCCCCGGTACCCCGGCTGCTCGGCTCGTACGACGACGGCACCTGCGTCGCGCTCGTCCTGGAGGACATCGAGGGCCGTCAGCCCGCCGTCCCCTGGGACCGGGCCGAACTCGACCGCGTCCTGGACGCCGTCGACGCACTCAGCCGCTCCCTCACCCCGGCGCCGATCGACGCGCCCCCCGTCACGCTGCGTGACGCCTCGATGTTCACCGGCTGGCGGACCCTGCACGCGGCAGGGGGCGACGCCGGCCTCGGCCCCTGGGCCGCGCGCCACCTCGGCGCACTGGCGGAACTGGAGTCCGGCTGGGCGGCGGCGGCCGACGGCGACAGCCTCGCCCACGCCGACCTGCGCGCCGACAACATCCTGCTCACCGAGGACCGGGTCGTCTTCGTCGACTGGCCGCACGCGGTGCGGGCCGCGCCCTGGTTCGACCTGCTGGCGATGCTGCCCTGCGTCGCGGCGCAGGGCGGACCCGTCCCGGAGGCCGTCTTCACGGCCCACCCGCTCGGCCGCGACGCCGACCCGGCAGCGGTCTGCGCCGTGCTCGCCGCCCTGGCCGGCTACTTCGTGGCGCACTCCCTGCGGCCCGCCCCGCCGGGCCTGCCCACACTCCGGGCCTTCCAGGCGGCCCAGGGCGCCGCCGCACTGGACTGGCTACGCGACAGGCTCGGTCACCGGCTCGGATAGGGCCGCCGCCACCAGGGCCGCCATCACCCGCACGTCGTCGCCCATCTCCGGATGCCACTGCACCCCGAGGACCCAGCCGGGGCCCGGCAGCTCCACGGCCTCCACCGCGCCGTCCGCCGCGTGCGCCGACGCCACCAGGCCCGCGCCCAGCCGGTCCACGGCCTGGTGGTGGTAGGTGGGTACGGCGCAGTCGCCGCGCACCACGGAGGCGTACCGCGTCCCCGGCACCGCCGTCACCGTGTGCGTGCCGAACACCCCCGGCGCCCCGCCGGGGCCCGTGTGCCCGTCCAGATGCTGCGTCAGCGTGCCGCCCAGGACCGTGTTCAGCAGCTGCATCCCCCGGCAGATCCCGAGCAACGGGGTGCCGGACTCCAGCGCCGCCCCGATCAGGGCCCCCTCCCAGGCGTCCCGCTCCGCCGCGGGCGGCCCGGTCCGGGGATCGCGCCCGGCCCCGTACCGCGCCGGGTCCACATCCGGTCCGCCCGCGACCACCACCGCGTCGAGCCGCGCCACCACCGACGCCGCCAGCTCCGGCGCGTCCGGCGGGAGCAGGACGGCCAGGCCGCCGGCCTCACGGACCAGACGGCTGTACCCGGCGGGCAGCAGGGTCGCGGGCAGATCCCACAGGCCCCAGCGCGCCGAATCCACCAGATAGGTACTGATCCCGATCAGCGGGCGGTTCATCGGATCTCCCTCTCGCACGGCACGCGGAACACTTCGGCACCGTATCCAAATCCCTTGCCCTGCCCATAGATTTGGATCAGCTGACCATAGATCTGGATCATCTGCCGGCCCGCGAGGAGAGGATCCATCCGTGTCCGACCGAACAGCCCCGCTCGCCGTCGAGGAACTGCGGCTCCTCGTCGACAGCGGTGAGATCGACACCGTGGTGCTGGCCTTCCCCGACATGCAGGGGCGGCTCCAGGGCAAACGCTTCGCCGCCTCCTTCTTCCTCGACGAGGTCGTGCCGCACGGCACCGAGGGCTGCAACTACCTCCTGGCCGTCGACACCGAGATGAACACCGTCGACGGCTACGCCATGTCCTCCTGGGACCGGGGCTACGGCGACTTCGCCATGCTCCCCGACCTCACCACCCTGCGCAGGGTGCCCTGGAACGAGAGCACCGCGATGGTCACCGCCGACCTCGCGTGGAGCGACGGTTCACCCGTCCTCGCCGCGCCCCGCCAGATACTGCGCCGCCAGCTGGCCCGCCTCGCCGAACACGGCTACACCGCGCACGCGGGCACCGAGCTCGAGTTCATCGTCTTCAAGGACACCTACGAACAGGCCTGGGACCGCGGCTACCGGGGCCTCACCCCGGCCAACCAGTACAACGTCGACTACTCCGTCCTCGGCACCGGCCGCGTCGAACCCCTGCTGCGCCGCATCCGCAACGAGATGGCGGGCGCCGGCCTCACCGTCGAGTCGGCCAAGGGCGAGTGCAACCCCGGCCAGCACGAGATCGTGTTCCGCTACGACGAGGCCCTGGTCACCTGCGACCAGCACGCCGTCTACAAGACGGGCGCCAAGGAGATCGCCGCGCAGGAAGGCGTCGCGCTCACCTTCATGGCCAAGTTCAACGAGCGCGAGGGCAACTCCTGCCACATCCACCTCTCGCTCCGGTCCACCGACGACCCCGGCCGCAGCGTCATGGCGGACGAGGACGGCGCCATGTCCCCGGTGATGCGGCACTTCCTCGCCGGACAGCTCGCGGCCCTGCGCGACTTCTCGGTCCTGTACGCCCCGAACATCAACTCCTACAAGCGTTTCCAGCCCGGCTCCTTCGCCCCGACCGCCGTCGCCTGGGGCGCCGACAACCGGACCTGCGCGCTCCGGGTCGTCGGGCACGGCCAGTCCCTGCGCTTCGAGAACCGGCTCCCCGGCGGCGACGTCAACCCGTACCTCGCCGTCGCCGGACTCGTCGCCGCCGGCCTGTACGGCATCGAGCAGGGTCTCGAACTGCCCGAGCCCTGCGCGGGGAACGCGTACACCGCCGCCTACGACCACGTGCCCACGACCCTGCGCGAGGCCGCCGGGCTCTGGGAGCACAGCGAGATCGCGAAGGCGGCCTTCGGCGAAGAGACCGTCGCGCACTACGCCAACATGGCGCGCGTCGAACTCGCCGCCTTCGACGCGGCGGTCACCGACTGGGAGATCAAGCGCTCCTTCGAACGTCTGTGAGGACTTCCTTGACCCGTGAGCACCAGGTACTGAACCCGGCGACCGAGGAACTCGTCGCCACCGTGCCGGCCACCACCGCGGCCGGGGTGGACGCCGCCGTCAACCGGGCGGCCGCCGCCCAGCGGAGCTGGTCGGCGCTCGCCCCCGCCGACCGGGCCCGGCTGCTGCGCCGCTTCGCCGCCGCCGTGGACGGCCGGACCGAGGAGCTGGCCCGGCTGGAGGTCCGCGAGGCGGGCCACACCATCTCCAACGCCCGCTGGGAGGCGGGCAACGTCCGCGATCTGCTCGACTTCGCCGCCGGGGGAGTGGAACGGCTGAGTGGCCGGCAGATCCCCGTACCCGGCGGCATCGACATCACCCTGCTCGAACCCCTCGGCGTCATCGGCGTGATCGCACCGTGGAACTTCCCCATGCCGATCGCCGCCTGGGGACTGGCCCCCGCCCTCGCGGCCGGCAACGCCGTCCTCCTCAAGCCCGCCGAGACCACTCCGCTGACCGCGCTCCGGCTCGCCGCCCTGGCCCTGGAGGCCGGCCTGCCCGAACACCTCTTCCAGGTCCTGCCCGGCGCGGGCGACGAGGCGGGCAGCGCACTGGTCGAGCACCCCGGCGTCGCCAAGATCGTCTTCACCGGCTCCACCCGGGTCGGCAAGCAGATCATGGCCAAGTGCGCCGAACACGTGAAGCGGATCACCCTCGAACTCGGCGGCAAGAGCCCCAACATCGTCTTCGCCGACGCCGACATCGAAGCCGCCGCGGCCGCCGCCCCGATGTCGTTCCTGGACAACGCGGGCCAGGACTGCTGCGCCCGCACCCGGATCCTCGTCCAGCGGTCCGCGTACGACCGCTTCCTGGAACTGCTCGCCCCGGCCGTCGCCGCCGTCGTCGTGGGCGACCCGTCCGACGAGAAGACGCAGATGGGACCGCTCATCTCGCGCACCCAGCTGGACCGGGTGCGCTCGCTCGTCCCCGAGGGGGCGGCCGCCGTCCGGGGCAGTGCGCCCGAGGGGCCCGGGTTCTGGTTCCCGCCGACCGTCCTCACCGACGCACCCGCCGACTCGCCCGTCGCCACCGACGAGGTGTTCGGGCCGGTCGCGGTCGTGCTGCCCTTCGAGGACGAGGCTGACGCCGTCCGGCTCGCCAACGCGACGCGCTACGGCCTCGCGGGCTCCCTCTGGACGCGGGACGTGGGACGCGCGCTACGCGTCTCGCAGGCCGTCCGGGCGGGAAACCTCTCCGTCAACTCCCACTCCGCGGTCCGCTACTGGACCCCGTTCGGCGGGTACAAACTGTCCGGCCTCGGCCGCGAACTCGGACCCGACGCCCTCACCGCCTTCACCGAAACCAAGAACGTCTTCCTCAGTACGGAGGCCTGAACCGGCATGACCACGGACAACGGGAACATCTGCCGCCGCCTCGTCGGCCGCACCGCCGTCATCACCGGTGCCGGCAGCGGCATCGGGCTCGCCACCGCCCACCGGCTCGCCTCCGAGGGCGCGCACGTGGTCTGCGGCGATGTCGACGAGACCGCAGGCAAGGCGGCCGCCGAAGCGGTCGGCGGCACCTTCGTGCAGGTCGACGTCACCGATCCCGGACAGGTCGAGGCCCTGTTCGCGGCGGCACACGACACCTACGGCTCCGTCGACGTCGCCTTCAACAACGCCGGCATCTCGCCGCCCGACGACGACTCCATCCTCACCACGGGCCTGGAGGCCTGGAAGCGCGTCCAGGACGTCAACCTCACCTCCGTCTACCTGTGCTGCAAGGCGGCCCTGCCCTACATGCGGCGCCAGGGGCGCGGCTCCATCATCAACACCGCCTCGTTCGTCGCCAGGATGGGCGCGGCGACCTCCCAGATCTCGTACACCGCCTCCAAGGGCGGGGTGCTCGCGATGTCCCGGGAACTGGGCGTCCAGTTCGCCCGCGAGGGCATCCGGGTCAACGCCCTGTGCCCGGGGCCCGTCAACACCCCGCTGCTGCGGGAGCTGTTCGCCAAGGACCCGGAGCGCGCGGCCCGCCGGCTGGTGCACATCCCGCTCGGCCGGTTCGCCGAGGCGACCGAGATCGCGGCCGCCGTCGCCTTCCTGGCGAGCGACGACTCCTCCTTCGTCAACGCCACCGACTTCCTCGTCGACGGCGGAATCTCCGGCGCCTACGTCACGCCCCTGTAGGCCCCGGTCCCACCGCGTCCTCCCCGGTGAGGGGCTCGCGACCCACCCGGTGGCGAGCCCCGCCGGGGCCGCACGCGTCCGTCCTTCCCTCCCCGGCCCTCGTCTTCGGTGGAGAGCGCGGCTTCATCCCCCGGTCGTGCGGCGAGCCCTCCCAGGCGCTGACCAGGCCGTGCACCGAGGCGCGGTCACTGAGGCCGAGGGCGACCGCCGTCACCGCCCGGTTCCCGGTGTCCGCCCTGATGCGTGCTCCTCCACCATGCGCCGGGGCCACGGGGCGGGCCAGTGCTCCCCCGAGAGGGGCAGCGGCACGGCCCGGCAGGAATAAGCTGGCTCCCGCCACTCGCGTCGTCCGCCCCCGGGTCTCCCCGCGCGTGCCAGGCGCCGCCGCCCCGACGGCGCCTCCCCGACACGTCCTGGAGCGTGGCGATGAGCAACGCGACACCGCCCGGCTGGTACCCGGACACGGCCGCACCGGGTTGCGAGCGGTGGTGGGACGGGACGGCATGGACCGCCCACACCCGCCCGTACGCCACCGCGCAGCCGTACAGCCCCGCGCTGCCCGCTTCCCCGGCCGGGTCGGGCGGGGGAAGCGGCGGCAGCGGCGGCCGGATCATCGCCATGGTGGTGGCCGGTGCGGTCGTCGTCGGCGCGGCGGTGACCGGCGCGGTGCTGCTCGGCAGGGACGACGACGCCAAGCGGCCGGAGGCCCGGTCCAGCACCGCCCCGCCCGCGGACACCGCCACCCACGACGGCCCGGGGAGCCCGTCGCCGGACGCCTCCGCCGACGACGACAGCGACCCGGCCGTCCTGGTGGACCAGCTCAACGGCATCACCCTGCCGGTCCCCGAGGGCTGGGAGAGGCCCGAGAGCACCGTGGAGCAGGTGCTCACCATGCGAACGGCCCGCTCCTACAGCTGCCCCGGCAGCTCCGCCGACTTCTGCTACCACGGCACGGTGACCACGCGGACACCCAACGCCATGGACGCCGACACCGCCGAGCGCCTCGCCAGGGACGACATAGCCGAGGCTGCGGACGCGGCCTACGAGAAGAACGCCGTCGGGACCCGGATCCACGGCGGCATCATGTCCCACAAGCAGCTCGCGGCCGCCTCGGTGAGCGTGGCGGGACGCACCGGGTACCTGGTGCGCTGGCGGGTCGTCACCGGGAAGGGCCCCGGCGGGTACGTGCAGTCGCTCGCCTTCCCGTCGAGCGTCGGCAGCGAGTCGCTCGTCGTCGTGCGCTACGCCTTCGACGCCGGGCCCGACGGGCCGCCGCTCTCCCTCATGGACACCCTCACCAAGGGCATCCGGCCGATCGGTGACAGCGCGACGAGCGGCGGCGTCGGCAGCTCCGTGGCCCCCTGACGCCGTCCCCGGCTCAGAGGAAGGTGCGGCCCTCGCCCCGGTACGTCGGCACGGTCGCCGTGACCCGGTCGCCCTCGATCAGCTGCAACTCGTCGAACCGCTCGCACAGTTCACCGGCCTTCGCATGCCGGAACCACACCTTGTCACCGATCAGCAGATCGTCGGCCGGGGCGCCGAGCAACGGGGTCTGCACCTCACCCGGCCCCTCCTGCGGGTCGTAGCGGAGCCCCTCCGGCAGGTACGGGACCGGCAGCCGGTCCGGCCCGGCCGCACCCGACGCCGGATAGCCGCCACCGAGCACCGTCACCACGCCCACCCCGGGCCGCCGCACCACCGGCTGGGCGAACAGGGCCGCCGGACGGGCCGTGAACGAGGTGTAGTTGTCGAACAGCCGGGGCACGTAGAGCCCGGAACCGGCCGCGATCTCCGTCACCGCGTGCTCCGCGGCGGTGTGCTGCACGCTTCCGGTGCCACCGCCGTTCACGAACTCCAGATCCGGCGCCACCGCCCGTACCGCCCGCACCACCTCGGCCCGGCGGACCGCCAGTTCACGGCGGGCGGAGGCCTGCATCAGCCGGATCGCCCGGGACCGCAGCGGCCGACCCGCGACCGAGTCGCCGACCCCGGCGATATGGCCCTCGTACGCCATGAGGCCCACCAGCCGGAAACCGGGCCGACGGGCCACGGACCGGGCCAGCTCGGCCAGTTGGGCGGGGGAGCGCAGCGGTGAGCGCAGCGCCCCGATCCTGACCCGGCCGCCGAGCATCCGCAGCGAGATGTCCAGCTCCAGGCAGACCCGGATCTCCTCGGTGCCCCCGGCGCGTGCCGCGTCGATGAGCTCCAACTGCGCGTGGTCGTCCACCATCACCGTCACGGCGGCGGCCAGCTTCGGGTCCGATGCGAGTTCCGCGAACGCCGGCCGGTCGGCCGAGGGATAGGCGAGCAGCACGTCGTCGAACCCGGCCCGCGCCAGCCACAGCGACTCGGCCAGCGTGAACGACATGATCCCGGCGAAGCCGGGCCGGGCGAGCACCCGCTCCAGCAGGGCACGGCAGCGCACCGACTTGCTCGCCACCCGGACCGGCTTCCCGGCCGCACGGCGTACCAGGTCGTCGGCGTTGGCGTCGAACGCCTCCAGATCGACGACGGCGATCGGGGCATCGAGATGTGCGGTGGCCCGGTTGTAGCGGGTCCGGTCAGCGGCGCGGGCAGTCATGGCCGCAGCTTGCCAGACACCTGTACCGCTGGGTAGGGGGATGATCTGCGCAGATCGGTCCGGCGACCGGCGGCCCGCTCCCATCAGGGGCGCCGCAGCCCGTAGAGTGACGGGCACGCGGCGCGCAACGAGCCTGCCTGTGGCGGCGATCCGCGTGCGGTACGGACGGGACCAGGGGGGCTGATGAGTACCGAGGCGCAGCGCGCTCCCGTCCCGCCACGCCCGGCCGCTCCGCCGGCCGGCCGGCCATCCACACCGACCGGCCCCGCCGAATCCGAGCCCTCCGCACCGGCAGGCCCCGCCGCAGGGCCGGCCCCCGCGAAGGCACCCCGTCCCGAGCCGCTCGCCGTGGAGTCGACCGCCCGGCTCCGGCCCGTGCCCCCGGCCCCGCCGCGTCCGGCAGTACCCCCCGCCGCCCCGGCCGTCCCGCCGCGCCCCGCGACGCCGCCCGCGGCGACCCGGCGCCGCCCGGTCGGCGCGGTGGCCCTCGGCGTACCGCCCGGGTGGCCCGACGGCCCCTCGGCGCCGCCCGCCCACCGGCCGCCGTACCACTTCATGCCGGCCGAGACACCCGCCGAGACCACCACCAGGCTCCGCCCGGTGCGGAGCCGGAGCCCCTTCAGGACCGCGGCCGCCGCCGTCTGCGTCGTGCTCGGGCTCGGCCTGATCGGCGGCGCGGCCACCGGCAGCTGGCTGATCAGCGACTCCTCGGCCGACCCGGCGGCCCACAGCACCTACACCGTGGGCCGCGCCGCCTGGCACAGCGTGCCCGTGGACACCCTCTTCCCGCGCACCCTCAAGGGGGACGGCGCCGGGCCCGGCGGCTCCGACCGGGTCTGGACCAGGCTCGCCGTCGCCCCGGACAGCGGCTGCACGAGCGCGCTGGACCCGCTGCTGCTCAAGACGCTCCGCCCGGCCGGCTGCGCCCGGCTGCTGCGCGCCACGTACACGGACGCGACGTCCAGCAGCGTGACCACCGTCGGGCTGGTCTTCACCGAGGGCGACACCGACGCCATGCGCGCGCTGAACACCCGGTTCACCGATCAGCACCTGGACGGACGCACCGACCTGATGCCCCGCGCGTACCCCGTAAAGGGCACCCCGGCCGCCGGGTTCGGCGACAAGCAGCGCGCCAGCTGGAGCGTGCACGTCCTGACCGAGGTGCCCGTCGTGGTGTTCGCGGTCTCCGGTTTCGCCGACGGACGCACGGTCCCCGTGCCGCAGCCCGCCGCCAAGGCCATGGCGGCACACGCCACGACGGCGGCCGCCCAGGCCGGGCTCGGCCACGAGGCCAAGGGGCTGGCCGACCTGGTCGAACGCGGGCTGCGCGGGACCGTCACCGACCTCACGGAGAAGCCGGAGTGAGCCCAGTGCCCGGAGCGACCCGCCGCGCCCGCCGGCGCCGTGCCGTCGGCGCGGTCTGCGCCGCCACCGCGCTCGCGCTGCTGCCCGCGGCACCGGCACGGGCCGACACCATCAGGGCCCAGCAGTGGGGCCTGGACGCACTCCACACCGACCGGGCCTGGCAGACCACACGCGGCAAGGGCATCACCGTCGCCGTCGTCGACACCGGGGTGGACGGCAGCCTGCCCGACCTGGCGGGCCAGGTGCTGCCCGGCAAGGACATGATCGGCTTCGGCGCCGAACGGGGCGACCGGTCCTGGGCCCGGCACGGCACCGCGATGGCCGGGATCATCGCGGGCCGGGGTCACGGGCCGGACGACGCCGACGGGGTGCTCGGCATCGCACCGCAGGCGAAGATCCTCCCGGTCCGGGTCATCCTGGAGGCCGGCGACCCGGACCGGGCCAAGGCCCGCAAGTCCCGGGGCACGGCGCTCGCGGACGGCATCCGCTGGGCCGCCGACCACGGCGCCGACGTCATCAACCTCTCCCTGGGCGACGACAGCGAGTCGGCCCACCCGGAGCCAGGCGAGGACGCGGCCGTCCAGTACGCGCTGAAGAAGGGCGCGGTCCTGGTCGCGTCGTCCGGCAACGGGGGCGAGAAGGGCGACCACATCTCCTATCCCGCCGCCTACCCGGGAGTGATCGCGGTCGCCGCGGTCGACCGGTACGGCACCCACGCCGCGTTCTCCACCCGCCGCTGGTACGCCGCCGTGAGCGCACCCGGCGTCGACATCGTCGTCCCCGCCCCCGACCGGCAGTACTACGTGGAGTGGGGCACCTCGGCGGCCTCGGCCTTCGTCTCCGGGGCGGTCGCGCTGGTCCGTGCCGCCCACCCCGGTCTCACGCCCGCCCAGATCAAGCAGCTCCTCACGGACACCGCCCGCAGCTCCCCCTCGGGCGGCCGGGACGACTCCCGGGGCTACGGCATGGTCGACCCGGCAGCGGCGATCGAGGCGGGCGGCAAGCTCCGTCCGGCCGGTCTGCGCCCGGACTCCACCGCGGCGGGCTACCGCGAGAAGTACTTCGGGTCCGGCCCCGCCGCGCCCCGGGGGGACGGCGGCCCGGCCGGCTGGCTGGCCCCGGTCGCGGGCGGCCTCGGCGCTCTCCTGCTCGCACTGGCCGTGGTGCTGTGGCGCGGCCGCAACGGCCGGCCGCTGTTCCCGCGCCGCTGACAGCCGGGAACCGGCCGGGTCCGACCTGTCGGAGGGACGGCGACGGCCAGGCACTACGCTCGCCCTGTGGCGCAGAAGAACATTCCGGACCCCGGATACTCCGACGACGACGGCACGGCCGACCCCGCCCTGACCTCGGCACTGGCCGGCTGGGCCGAGAACCGCGAGGCCGTCGGCCCGGTGCTCGAAGCCCTCAGGGGGGCCCGGCTGCTGGTCCCCGTGGTGGCCGTGCTCGGTGAGGTGGAGGAGGACGAGAACGGGCTGCGCCGGGAGAAGACGAGCGACATGGCCGTCCCCACCCTCCAGGCCGGTGACCGCCGCGCCCTGCCCGCCTTCACCTCCACCGCCTCGCTGGCCCGCTGGGACCCGCAGGCCCGCCCCGTCGCCGTACCCGTGCACCAGGCGCTCCAGGCAGCCGTGCACGAGAAGGCGGACACCCTGGTGCTCGACCTCGCGGGCCCGGTGGCCTTCGAGGTGACCGGCTCCGCCCTGCTGGCCCTCGCGGAGGGCCGCGCCAGCGCCGATCCGCTGGACGACCCCGCCGTCACCTCCGCGGTGCGCGACGCGGTGGCCGCCGAACCCGCGGTGCTCCGCGCCCACCTCGGTCCGGGCCGCGCCGACGGCACCCTCGCCCTGGTGCTGGCGGCGGACGCCGACCCCGCCGAGGCGGCGGGCCGGGTCGCGCGGTCGCTGGCGGCCAGCGAGGTGCTGCGCGCCCGGCTGGTGCGCGGCCTGGACCTCGCGCTGCTCCCGGCCGACGCGAACGCACCGGGTGACGCCCTGTTCACACGCTGATCACCCCACCGGCCCAACGCGCGCGAAGGCGCCCGGAGTCGGAGAATTGCGGAGAAATCAACCGTTCTTCGCGAGGTGGTTGTATGCGGACGCGTACGGCAGCATCGGAGTTCCTGGGCACGCTCCTGCTGGTCTTCTTCGCCGTCGGATCAGCGGTACTCGGTGTCCAGTACATCGGGACCGTCGGAATCGCGCTCTCCTTCGGCTTCGTCCTCATGGCGCTGGCCTACGCCTTCGGCCCGACATCCGGCTGTCATCTCAACCCCGCGGTGACGATCGGGATGCTGGTGGCCCGGCGGATCGACGTACGGACCGCGGTGACGTACTGGATCGCGCAGCTGCTCGGCGGCATCGCCGGCGCGGCCCTGCTGTTCCTGCTGGCCAAGCAGGTGCCGGGACTGAAGACCCACGGGAAGTTCGGCAGCAACGGCTACGGTGACCGCTCCGACGTGCACATCAATCTCGGCGGCGCGTTCCTGGCCGAGGTGATGCTGACGTTCCTGCTGGTCTTCGTCGTGCTGGCGGTGACCCACAAGGTCGCGGTCATCGGCTTCGACGGACTGGCCATCGGCGTCGCGCTCGCGGTGATCCACCTGGTCGGCATCCCGCTCACCGGCACCTCGGTCAACCCGGCGCGCAGCCTGGGCCCGGCCCTGTTCGCCGGGGGCCCGGCGCTCTCCCAGCTGTGGCTGTTCCTGGTGGCGCCGCTGATCGGCGGGGTGATCGCGGCGTTCGCGATCAAGCTGACCCACCCGGTCCAGCCCCGGCCCGAACTCGACCTCGACCGGGCCTGACCGTCCGCACGCGATGAGCCCCCGCCCGGAAGGAAGGGCAGGGGCTCACGGTCGTAAGGAGCGGGAAAGGGCGGGAGGGCGTCCGGCTCAGCCGAAGACCGGTCCGGTGTACTTCTCGCCGGGGCCCTGGCCCGGCTCGTCCGGTACCAGCGAGGCCTCGCGGAAGGCCAGCTGGAGCGACTTCAGGCCGTCGCGCAGCGGAGCCGCGTGGAAGGAGCTGATCTCGGTGGTGCTGGCGTCCAGCAGGCCGGCCAGCGCGTGGATCAGCTTGCGGGCCTCGTCGAGGTCCTTGTGCTCGTCGCCGTCCTCGGTCAGTCCGAGCTTCACGGCGGCGGCGCTCATCAGGTTGACCGCGACCGTCACGATCACCTCGACCGCCGGCACCTCCGCGATGTCGCGGGCCATTTCGTCGAAGCCGGGGGAGTCAGTGGTGGGGGTCGCGTCGCTCATGCCCCATACGATAGGCCCACGCCGGGCCCGGTCCCTCTGCGGGAGTGCCTGCGGCGGGCGGTTAGCGCACGCCCGGCCGAGCTGCTAACCTTGTGTAACGACCGGCTGGGCATCTATGTGCCCGGCCCACAAGTGGAGGCTCCGATCTCCCACCTGACCGTCCCCAGGACGGCGGGTCACCGGTCAGGTGGCGCCCATCGTTCCGTACGGACGATGGAGCCGCCCGATGCGCCCCGCGGTTGAACGCGGCGGTGTTCCGGTTTTCCAGGAGCCCCGCCTGTGTCCCGTCCGGGGCATTTTTCTTGCCCACGTAACGGTTGGTCTGTCGAAACAGACGTTACGTGGCTGTCCGCCAGGCGGCCGCGTGGTGCTACCGAGGAGGATCCATCAGCGCCGAGCCCCGCATCAACGACCGGATTCGCGTACCCGAGGTGCGACTTGTCGGTCCCAGCGGCGAGCAGGTCGGGATTGTCCCGCTTGCCAAGGCCCTGGAACTTGCACAGGAGTACGACCTCGACCTGGTCGAGGTGGCGGCTACCGCCCGTCCGCCCGTGTGCAAGCTCATGGACTACGGGAAGTTCAAGTACGAGTCGGCCATGAAGGCCCGTGAGGCGCGCAAGAACCAGGCGCACACGGTCATCAAGGAGATGAAGCTCCGGCCGAAGATCGACCCGCACGACTATGACACCAAGAAGGGTCACGTCGTCCGGTTCCTCAAGCAGGGCGACAAGGTCAAGATCACGATCATGTTCCGTGGTCGTGAGCAGTCCCGCCCGGAGCTGGGCTTCCGACTGCTCCAGCGTCTCGCTTCGGACGTGGAGGAACTCGGCTTCATCGAGTCCAACCCGAAGCAGGACGGCCGGAACATGATCATGGTTCTTGGCCCGCACAAGAAGAAGACCGAAGCCATGGCCGAGGCCCGCGAGGCCCAGGCCGCCCGCAAGGCGGAGCGTCAGGGGTACAACCCGGACGCCGAGTCCGAGGACGAGGCTGCCGAGGCTCCGGCCGAGGCGTCCTCCGAGGCTCCGGCCGAGACACCCTCCGAGGCGTGACCTGCGGGGGCCGCCATCCAGGCGCCCCCCGGGTCCCCCCGGAATCCCACCAAGATCTGACGCCCCTGCTGCCCGGTGCCCGCACCGGGAGGGGCGCCACTGACGAGGAGAGAACGGCGCGATGCCGAAGAACAAGACGCACAGCGGTGCCAGCAAGCGCTTCAAGATCACCGGCTCCGGCAAGGTGCTCCGCGAGAGGGCCGGCAAGCGCCACCTTCTCGAGCACAAGTCGTCCAAGAAGACCCGCTCGCTGACCGGCACGGTCGTCGTGGCTCCGGCCGACGCCAAGAAGATCAAGAAGCTTCTCGGCAAGTGAGGCCGTCGCCCCCGGTGAAGCCGGGGGCGCGCCCTCGATCCGACCGGGACCAATTCGTTTCCGGGCCGTGTGAGTACGACCACGGCCCCGCTACAAGGAGTTAACAAGTGGCACGCGTCAAGCGGGCAGTCAACGCCCACAAGAAGCGCCGGGCAATTCTCGAGGCCGCCAGCGGTTACCGCGGTCAGCGCTCGCGCCTGTACCGCAAGGCCAAGGAGCAGGTCACCCACTCCCTGGTCTACAACTACAACGACCGCAAGAAGCGCAAGGGCGACTTCCGTCAGCTGTGGATCCAGCGCATCAACGCCGCTGCCCGCCAGAACGGCATGACGTACAACCGCCTCATCCAGGGTCTGAAGGCCGCCAACATCGAGGTGGACCGCAAGATCCTGGCCGAGCTCGCGGTGAACGACGCCAACGCGTTCGCGACCCTCGTCGAGGTGGCCCAGAAGGCCCTCCCGAGCGACGTCAACGCCCCGAAGGCCGCCTGATTCAGGGCCGCACTTCCTGGTATTGAGCCGGACCCGCAGGCGCTCGCCGTCTGCGGGTCCGGTGCGTTGCACCCCCAGTCACCACCTGTCACGACCCGCACCTTCGTACGCAGAGAGGCTCGCCGCCGATCATGGGCACCCCCGAACTGATCTCCCCGCGATCGCCACGGGTCGCCGCCGCCCGACGGCTGGCCAGGCGCAACTTCCGCGGCAAGGAGCGCAGGTTCATCGCCGAGGGACCGCAGGCCGTGCGCGAGGCCGCGGGGCACCGGGGCGGTGACGGCGAGGCGACCCTCGTGGAGCTGTTCGCCACCGTCGAGGCCGCCGAGCGGTACGAGCCGATCATCGAGGCCGCCCTCGCGGCGGGCGCCCGGGTGCACCTGGCCGACAGCGAGGTCCTCGCCGATGTGTCGCAGACCGTGACCCCGCAGGGGCTGATCGGCGTCTGCCGCTTCCTCGACTCGCCCTTCGAGTCGGTCCTCGCCGGGCGGCCCAGGCTGGTCGCTGTCCTGGCGAACGTCCGGGACCCCGGGAACGCCGGCACGGTGCTGCGCTGCGCCGACGCGGCGGGCGCCGACGCGGTCGTCCTCACCGACGCCTCGGTCGACCTCTACAACCCCAAGTCCGTGCGCGCGTCGGTCGGTTCGCTCTTCCACCTGCCGGTCGCCGTCGGGGTGCCCGTCGAGCGGGCCGTGCAGGGGCTGCGGGACGCGGGATCGCGGATCCTGGCCGCCGACGGCGCGGGCGAGGACGACCTCGACGACGAACTGGACGCGGGCACGATGGGCGGCCCCACCGCCTGGGTCTTCGGCAACGAGGCCTGGGGCCTGCCGGAGGAGACCCGGGCCCTGGCCGACGCGGTCGTGCGGGTGCCGATCCACGGCAAGGCGGAGAGCCTCAACCTCGCCACCGCCGCCGCGGTCTGCCTGTACGCCTCCGCGCGCGCCCAGCGCCCGCCCCGCACCACCCGCTGACCCACCCGGACACCACTCAAGGCGACGCAGGGTGTCGCTCCGTCACCGACGACTAGTAGGGTGACGAACTCGGGGGCCCACTGCACCGGTTCGAGAGGTGGGGTACGGGAATATGGCTGTCGGCATGAGCGGACCGCAGGCGACACACGCGCCCGTCGCGCGCGCCGGAGCGGCCCCGGACGGGGCACCCGGCGCGGACGCCGCACCCGGTGGCCCCCTGCTGGATCCCGACGACCTTCCCGACGGGCTCGTCATCGCGGACGAGACCGGCCGGGTGATCTGCTTCAACGCCGCCGCCGCCCGGATCACCGCCGTACCCCGGGCCGCCGCCCTCGGCCGCCCGCTGGAGCACGCGCTGCCGCTGGAGGACCTCAAGGGCCGCCGCTGGTGGGAGCTGACCGACCCGTACGGCGGCCTCGCCACCCGGGTCGGCCAGCCCGAGCGGAATCTGCTGCTGCCCGGCGGCCGCGAGGTCCTCGTCTCCGCCCGCTACGTGCGCGAGAGCCCCACCGGGCCCGTCCGCCGCCTTGTGATCAGCCTGCGCGGCACCGAGGCCCGCCGCCGCACCGAGCGCAGCCACGCCGAGCTGATCGCCACCGTCGCCCACGAACTGCGCTCGCCGCTGACCTCCGTCAAGGGCTTCACCGCCACGCTGCTGGCCAAGTGGGAGCGGTTCACCGACGACCAGAAGCGGCTGATGCTGGAGACCGTCTACGCGGACGCCAACCGCGTCACCCGGCTCATCACGGAACTGCTCGACATCTCCCGGATCGACTCGGGGCGGCTGGAGCTGCGCCGCCAGCCCGTGGACCTCTCGGCAGCCGTGGAGCGCCACATCCAGGCACTCACCGCGAACGGCCAGGCACCCGACCGGTTCCTCGTCCGCACCTGCCAGCCGCTGCCCGCCGTCTGGGCCGATCCGGACAAGGTCGACCAGGTCCTCGGCAACCTGCTGGAAAACGCGGTGCGCCACGGCGAGGGAACCGTCACCATCGAGGTGGCACCCGCACCGGCCAAGAGCGACGAGAAGGGAACGGCCGTCACCGTGAGCGACGAAGGCACCGGCATCCCCGAGGAGTCGATGGGCCGCGTCTTCACCCGCTTCTGGCGGGGCAGCAAGCGCGGCGGCACGGGCCTGGGCCTCTACATCGTCAAGGGCATCGTCGAAGCCCACGGCGGCACGATCACGGTCGGCCGGGGCCCGGGGGGCGGCGCCGAGTTCCGATTTATCCTGCCCGTGAGCACGCCGGCCTACATGCGGTAGAAGCGGCCTCGGCGGACCACGGGCGCCCCATACATCCTGTGACCCTTAGACTCGACCATTGGCACCTTTGTGTCCTCCAGGCGTCGAGCGGGGCCACGGAGGCCCGGGGGTATCCCCCGGTAAGCGCAGTACCAGCCAATCGGAAGTACGGGAAGAGATGTCGGCACCGAACAAGTCGTACGACCCAGTCGAGGTCGAGGCACTGAAACCGGAAGAGATCGAGCGCATCCGGGACGAGGCGTTCGCCGCCTTCGCCGCCGCGGGCGGCCTCGACGCGCTCGCCCAGGCGAAGACCGCGCACACCGGTGGTACCTCGCCCCTGTCACTCGCCAACCGCGAGATCGGCGCGCTGCCGCCGCAGGCGAAGGCCGAGGCCGGCAAGCGCGTGGGCCAGGCCCGCGCCGCCGTGGGCAGGGCCCTCGCGGCCCGCCAGACGGAGCTGGAGGCCGAGCGCGACGCCCGGGTCCTGGTCGAGGAGGCGGTGGACGTCACGCTGCCCTACGACCGCACCCCGGCCGGCGCCCGCCACCCGCTCACGACGATCATGGAGCGCGTCGCGGACGTCTTCGTGGCCATGGGCTACGAGATCGCCGAGGGCCCCGAGGCCGAGGCCGAGTGGTTCAACTTCGACGCCCTGAACTTCGTGCCCGACCACCCGGCCCGGCAGATGCAGGACACCTTCTTCGTCGAGGGCGCCGACGGCGCGAAGAACGACGAGTCCGGTGTCGTGCTGCGCACCCACACCTCGCCGGTGCAGGCCCGCACGCTGCTCGACCGCGAGCCCCCCGTCTACGTCGTCTGCCCCGGCCGGGTCTACCGGACCGACGAGCTGGACGCGACGCACACCCCGGTCTTCCACCAGATCGAACTGCTCGCCGTCGACGAGGGCCTCACCATGGCCGACCTGAAGGGCACCCTCGACCACATGGTCCAGGCGCTCTTCGGCCCGGACATGAAGACCCGGCTGCGGCCGAACTTCTTCCCGTTCACCGAGCCGTCCGCCGAGATGGACATGGTCTGCTACGTCTGCCGTGGCGAGTCCGTCGGCAACCCGGACCGCCCCTGCCGCACCTGCGGCAGCGAGGGCTGGATCGAGCTCGGCGGCTGCGGCATGGTCAACCCCAAGGTGCTCATCGCCTGCGGCGTCGACCCCCAGAAGTACAGCGGATTCGCCTTCGGGTTCGGCATCGAGCGGATGCTGATGTTCCGCCACAACGTAGAAGACATGCGAGACATGGTCGAAGGCGACGTCCGGTTCACCCGGCCCTTCGGGATGGAGATCTGATGCGCGTCCCGCTTTCCTGGCTGCGGGAGTACGTCGACCTGCCTGCCACCGAGACCGGCCGTGACGTACAGGCCAAGCTCGTCGCCGTCGGCCTGGAGGTCGAGACGGTCGAGCAGATCGGCGCCGGCCTCAAGGGCCCGCTGGTCGTCGGAAAGGTGCTCACCATCGAGGAGCTGGAGGGCTTCAAGAAGCCCATCCGCTTCTGCACGGTGGACGTCGGCACCGCCAACGGCACCGGCGAGCCGCAGGAGATCGTCTGCGGCGCCCGTAACTTCGCCGTCGGCGACAAGGTCGTCGTGGTCCTGCCCGGCGCAGTGCTGCCCGGCGACTTCGCGATCGCCGCACGCAAGACGTACGGCAAGACCTCGCACGGCATGATCTGCTCCGGCGACGAGCTGGGCATGGGCGACGACGGCAGCGGCGGCATCATCGTGCTGCCGCCGGAGCACGAGGTCGGTACCGACGCGATCGAGCTGCTCCAGCTCGTCGACGAGGTCCTCGACATCGCCGTCACGCCCGACCGCGGCTACTGCCTCTCGATGCGCGGCGTCGCCCGTGAGACCGCCATCGCCTACGGCCTGCCGCTGCGCGACCCGGCGCTCCTGGACGTGCCCGCGCCGAACGCGTACGGCTACCCGGTCCGGGTCGCGGACCCGATCGGCTGCTCCCGCTTCACCGCGCGCACCGTGGTGGGCCTGCAGCCCGAGGCCCGCTCCCCGATCTGGCTGCAGCGCCGGCTCCAGAAGGCCGGGATGCGGCCGATCTCGCTCGCGGTCGACGTTACCAACTACGTGATGCTCGAACTCGGCCAGCCGCTGCACGCCTACGACCGGACCCGGATCGACGGTCCGATCGGGGTGCGCCGCGCCGAGCGGGGCGAGAAGCTCACCACCCTCGACGGCACCGTCCGCGTCCTGGACGCGGCCGACCTGGTCATCACCGACAACCGGGGGCCGATCGGCCTGGCCGGTGTCATGGGCGGGGCCAACACGGAGATCGCGGACGCCGACGAGGAGACCCGCACCACCGAGGTCGTCATCGAGGCCGCGCACTTCGACGCGATCTCGATCGCCCGCACCGCGCGCCGCCACAAGCTGTCCTCCGAGGCGTCCAAGCGCTTCGAGCGCGGCGTCGACCCGCAGGCCGCCGCCGCTGCCGCCCAGCGCACCGTCGACCTGCTGGTGCTGCTCGCCGGCGGTACGGCCGAGGCGGGCGTCACCGAGGTGACCGCCCCGTCCGGCCCGCGCACCATCACGATGCCGGCCGACCACCCCGACCGGGTCGCCGGTGTCGCCTACGGCCGCGAGACCGTCGTACGCCGCCTCCAGGAGGTCGGCTGCGACGTCTACGGACAGGACGAGCTGCTCGTCACGGCGCCGTCCTGGCGGCCCGACCTGAACGAGCCGAACGACCTGGCCGAAGAGGTCATCCGGCTGGAGGGCTACGAGAACCTCCCGTCCACCCTCCCCACGCCGCCCTCCGGCCGGGGGCTCACCGACCGCCAGCGGCTGCACCGCCGCATCGGCCGGGCGCTCGCCGGGGCCGGCTACGTCGAGGCGCTGAACTACCCGTTCACCGGCGAGGCCGTCCTCGACCAGCTCGGCCTCGACGCGGACGACGACCGCCGCCGCACGGTCAGGCTCGTCAACCCGCTCTCCGACGAGGAGCCCTCGCTGCGCACCACGCTGCTGCCGGGCCTCCTCGGCGCACTGCGGCGCAACGACGGCCGGGGCAGCCACGACCTGGCGCTGTTCGAGACCGGTCTCGTCTTCAGGCCGACCGGCCAGGAGACCAAGCCCGTCCGGCTGCCGGTCGACCGGCGCCCCACCGACGAGGAGATCGCCTCGCTCAACGCGGCGCTCCCGCGTCAGCCGCGCCGCGCCGCGGTCGTCCTCGCGGGCGCCCGCGAGCAGGCCGGCTGGTGGGGCAGGGGCCGCCCGGCCGACTGGGCGGACTCCGTCGAGGCCGCCCGCACCGTCGCCCGTGAGGCCGGTGTCGACGTCACGGTCCGCGCCGAGCAGCACGCGCCGTGGCACCCGGGCCGCTGCGCCGCGCTGTACGTGACGGTCGACGGCGAGGAGACCCTCTTCGGGCACGCCGGTGAGCTGCACCCGCGCGTCATCAAGGAGCTCCACCTGCCCGAGCGCACCTGCGCCATGGAGGTCGAGCTCGACGTCCTGGAGCGGGCCGTGGACGGCGCCCTCCAGGCACCCAGGATCTCCACCTTCCCGGTGGCGACCCAGGACGTCGCCCTGGTCGTGGAGCAGGACGTGCCCGCAGCCGACGTGGAGCGGGCGCTGCGCGAGGGCGCGGGTGAACTCCTCGAATCGCTGCGGCTGTTCGACGTCTTCACGGGTGAGCAGATCGGCGGGGGCCGCAAGTCCCTGGCGTACGCCCTGCGGTTCCGTGCCGCGGACCGCACGCTGACCGTCGACGAGGCCACCGCCGCCAGGGACGCCGCGGTCGCGCTGGCCGCCGAGCGCACCGGCGCGGTGCTGCGCGGCGCCTGACGGCTCCGGCACACAGCTGAGGAGGGGCGTGTCCGGCCACCGGACACGCCCCTCCTGTGTGCTCGCCCGGAGGCGGGGGACCGCACGCGAGCCCTGACCGGGTCCGGGGGAACCCGGCGCCCGGCCGACCCCGCAGCCACCCTCCGATCAGTGGGCAGTGGGTCGTGCGATCCGGCGCCGTCCGCGCTGCCGCGGAGTGTCGGGCAGGTCGGCAGAGCGGACGGCGCGGGTGCGGGTCGTCATGCTGTACGAGGGGGAGCAGACGACCCGGCCGCCTCTTGCGAGGGATCCAGTCAAGCCATTCGCCGACCCCCGCAACAGAGTGCGCAGCGGGACGGTTCGGGCATTCCGTTCACACCCCGTGTGAATCGTGCTCCACTGGGGCGACACGTCCTGGCGTGCCGACCCACCGGAGGGGGCAATGGGGGCAAGGGAGCCCAACACTCTGCTAGAGGCTCTGATCGACGAGGCGGGTGTCTCCCGGGCCGGGCTCGCCGCGCACGTCAACCGGGCCGGCCGGGACCGGGGCCTGTCCCTGCGGTACGAACACACCGCCGTCGCCCGCTGGCTGAAGGGCCAGCGCCCGCGCGGCCAGGTGCCCGACCTGATCTGCGAGGTGCTCGGCACCCGTCTGAGCAGGGCGCTCTCCCTCGACGACATCGGCATGGCGGGCCACGGCGGCAGCCCTCCCGCGCAGGGCTGTTCGCTCACCGGGTTCGTCGAACGGGCCACCGCGCTGTGGCGCTCCGACGAACAGCAGCGCCCGCACGTCGTCGCGGCCCCCGCCGTCACCGGGACGATTGCGGTGATGCCCGTGTGGGAGTGGGAGAACCCGCCGGAGGACGCGGACGTGTCACGTACCGGGCCGATCCGGGTCGGCATGGCCGACATAGCGACGCTGCGCGCCGCCCGCGCCCACTACGAACTGATGTACCGCAGGGCGGGCGGCATCGCGACGCGTTCGCGCATCGTCGGCTTCCTCAACGCCGAGACCGCCCCGCTGCTGCGCGGCGGCTACAGCGACGCGATGGGACGTCAGCTGCACCGGGCCACGGGCGGCCTTGTCGCCGTCGCGGGCATCTGCGCCTACGACTCCGACGCGCACGGGCTCGCCCAGCGCTACTTCCACCAGGCGCTGCGGCTGGCCAAGGCGAGCGGGGACCGGGGGCTCGGCGGATACGTGATCGCGCTGCTGGTCAACCAGTCGCTGTTCCTGGCCGACTACCGGCAGTCCGTCGCCTTCGCCGAGGCGGCGCTGCGGGCCGCCGGACGCGACATCACCCCCGCGCTCGCCGCCGACCTGCACGCGATGCAGGCCAAGGCGTACGCGCATCTCGGCGACGGCGGCAACGCCCTGAGGTCCATCCGGTGCGCCGAGTCGGAGGCCGAGCGCATCCGGCCGGGCCAGGAGCCGGACGAGACGGGGTACGTCCAGCCAGGCCTGGTCAACGTCCAGGTGGCGGAGGCGCTGCTGAGCCTCGGGGACCTGTCGTCGGCCAGGGAGCACGCGGTGGCCGCGGTGCGTACGCCCGCGCACGACCGGGGCAGGGTGCACCGCCTGGCCATGCTGACCACGATCGAGCTGCGGCAGGGCGAGGCGGACCGGGCGGCGGTCACGGCGGCCGAGATGGCGGAACGGGCCAGGGGGATGGAGTCGCAGCGGCTGCGCGACCGGCTGCGGTCGGTGCGCGAGTGCCTGGTCGCGAGCGGCAGCACGGAAGCGGAACGGGCCGCAGAGCTCATCGACGGTTCGCTGCGCGTACCGCTGTGAGCACGGGTCTGCTGCGATATGGCCACCTACTAGTCAGAAGGTGGCAGAACTGTGCAGTGGACGAACTTGAACGAACAAACTGTGTATGAGAATCGCTGGTTCCGGGTCAATCTGGCGGATGTCGTTCTCCCGGACGGCGATCACCTCGACCACTACGTCATCCGGCTCCGTCCCGTCGCCGCGGCCACCGTCGTCAACGCGGCGAACGAGGTGCTGCTGCTCTGGCGGCACCGGTTCATCACCGACAGCTGGGGCTGGGAACTCGCCGCCGGTGTCGTCGAGGACGGTGAGGGGATCGCCGATGCCGCCGCCCGGGAGATGGAGGAGGAGACCGGCTGGCGTCCCGGGCCGCTGCGCCCGCTGCTGACCGTGGAGCCGTCCAACGGGCTCACCGACGCCCGGCACCACTTCTACTGGGGCGAGCGGGCCGAGTGGACCGGCGAGCCCTGCGACGCCTTCGAGTCCTCGCGACGCGAGTGGATACCGCTCAAGCTGGTGCCCGACATGATCGCCCGAGGCGAGGTGCCGGCCGCCGGCATGGCGGCCGGGCTGATGATGCTGCACCACTTACGGCTGGGCTGAACCCCGCCCGCACCGGTGCGGGGGCCCGCCGGCCCTCGCACCGGGTGAACGGGCCGGAAGCACGGCGTTAGGCCTGAGAGCGCTCCCAGGCCTATGGTCCGGACTGTTGCGAGGAATCGAACGCACGGCGGTGGAGGGTGTGGACAGCGATGACCGGGTTCAGACCCACGATCAATGACGTCGCGCTCGCGGCCGGTGTGTCCAGGTCGACGGCTTCCCGGGTCGTCAACGACGTCCCGGGTGCGTCGGATCCCGTACGCGCCCGGGTTCGCGCGGCCGTCGCCGAGCTGGGCTACCGGCCCAACGAGAGCGCCCGAGCCCTGGCGTCCGGCCGCAGGCGGGCCGTCGACGTGATCGCCGTGTCCTCCGGGGCCGGCCGGCTCGGCACCCATCCGTACTTCAGCCGGGTCCTGGCCGGCATGATGCCCGTGCTCGAAGAAGCGGACGCGCAGCTGCGTCTGCATGCGATGGGCAGCGAGCCGGGTGCGGGCGACATCGAGGAGATCGCCGCGAACGCGACGCTCGGGGTGGTGCTCGCCGATGCCGGCCCGGCGGTGGCGAGGCGGTTCCACCGACGGTGCCGCCGGGTGGTGTCGATGGTGCCGACGGCCGCCTCCGTGCCGGGCATGGAGGCGGACAACACCGGTGGTGCGTACGCCGCGGTCGGCGAACTTCACCGGCTCGGCCGCCGCCGGATCGCCGCCGTCCACGGCCCCGCCGGCAACCCCTGCGCCGCGGACCGGCGTCTCGGGTACCTGCGCGCCGCCGAGGACCTGGGCCTGCCCGTACTGGACGCCGACGGCGACTTCTGCCGTGAAGGCGGCTACGCCACCGCGTCGCGGCTGCTCGAACGGGATCCAGGCATCGACGCGATGTTCGTCGCCTGCGACCTCATGGCGGCCGGAGCCGTTCAGGCGATCACCGCCACCGGCCGACGCGTTCCCGAGGACGTCAGCGTCATCGGCTTCGACGACAGCATCGCCGCCGTCTGCGCCAATCCGCCGCTGACCACGATGCGGCTGCCCGTCGAGGAGATGGCCGCGGCCGCGATCCGGCTTCTCCTGGACGGCAGCCCGGTCCGTGGGCACCGGCAGTACTTTCCGGTCGAACTCGTCACCCGCCGGAGCACCCGGGCCTGAGAACAACAGGAGAACGACAGCGATGTCAGTGAACGACCGGCCCAGGGCCACGGGACCGGCGGCGGACGACCCGGTGGTGCGTACATCGGTGCTGCGACTCGTACGCGCGTCCCCGCTGTACCGAGGCGCCACCGTCGCCCTCTTCCTGTCCGGGCTGGGGGCCTCGGCAGCCACTCCGCAGATAGCCTCGTACCTGGTCAACGACCTCGGCGCCTCGCTGACCGAGGCCGGGTTCTTCTACCTCACCAGCCTGACGGCGCCGGTGGCCGGCTACCTCGTCGGCGCCCGCTCGGACCGCGTCGGCGGGCGCCTGGGCCTCTTCCGCGTCTGCGCGGTCGCCGGATTCCTCGGCTGGATGGGCATCGGGCTGTCGACCCGGCTGTGGATGCCCTACGTCATCAGTGCCCTCGTGCTCGGCTTCGCCGGCGCCGCCACCTCGCAGCTCTTCGCCGCGATCCACGACCGGACGACGGCACACCCGGACGGGAACGGTGACGCGGTCGTCGCCGTCGTACGGATGGCACTGACCGGTGGCTGGGTGATCGGTCCGGCCGCCGGCTCGTTCCTGGCCGCCCAGACCTCCCCGCGCACCATGTTCCTGGCCACGGCGGTCTGCACCCTGGCTCAGATCGTCCCGCTCGGCGCCCTGCGCACACCGGTTGTGCCACCCGTGGCCGGACACGTACCGAGGTCACGTGCTCAACGCCCCGCCGCGCGAGCGATGCTGCCGCTGCTCGCCTTCACCGCGCTCTACGTGCTCGTCTATGCCGGGGAGCCGGTCAAGTACGCCTACCTGCCCCTCTACATGAACGAACAGCTGGGCTTCCCGTCCGGACTCAGCGGCGCGATCATCGGTATCCAGCCGCTCGTCGAGATCATCCTGATGCCACTGGCCGTGGTCCTCGCCCGCCGGACCGGGATGATGCGGCTGATGGCCGTCGCCGCGGCCCTGGGTGTCGCCGCCAACGTCTGCTTCGCCACCACCGGGACCGCCGCCGGCCTGTTCGCCGGCCAGATCCTCATGGGCGGCGTATGGGGGGTCTTCGCCGCCCTCGGCATCACCATGGCTCAGCGCCTCCTGCCGGCAGCCGTCGCCACGGCCTCCGCGATCTTCCTCAGCTCCACCGCTCTGGCGTCCGCCCTGGGCGGCGTCGCCGGAGGCATCGGATCGGCCGCCATCGGACTGCCCCACACGTTCGTCATCCCGGCCGCACTCGGGTGCCTCGCCGTGGCCGGCCTGGCCTGGATGGCCGGCGGCAAGGCGACGGACTGACCACCGGTCATGGCCCTCCCCGCGCGGGGGCCGGTCCTCAGACGGTGCGCACGAGGGTGCCCGCGTCCTGGAGCGCGGTGACCTCGGCGGATGCCGCCGAAGCGTCGGTGACGAGGGTGTGCAGGAGCGTGACGGGGCCGACGTGGGCGTAGGCGGTGTGGCCGAGCTTGCTGCCGTCGGCGGCGACGATGATGCGGCGGGCCGACGCGATGCCGGCCTTCTTCACGGCGGCGTCGTCGAGGTCGTAGGCGGTCAGGCCTTCGGCGGCGCTCAGACCGCAGCAGCCGATGACGGCCGTGTCGAAGCGCAGCGCCGCCAGGGACGCGAGAGTGAGCGGTCCGGTGAGTGCGCCCTCGGCGGACCGGGGCTGCCCGCCGGGCACCATCAGGGTGGCCGGACCCGGGTTCTCGCCGAACACGTGGACCGCCTGCAACGACAGGGGCATCACGGTGACGGGCCGGCGGCGCAGCAGGTGGGCGACCTCCACGCAGGTGGTGCCGCTGTCGAGGAGGACGGTCTCGCCGTCGGCGACGAGCGAGGCGACCTCGGCCGCGATGCGGCGCTTGGCGTCGACGGCCTCGTGGGCACGGAGCGCGAAGGGCGGCTCCTCGCCGCGGAGCAGCAGGGTGCGGGCCCCGCCGCGGACCCGTTCGAGGACTCCTTGGGCGGCCAGCGTGTCGAGGTCGCGCCGAATGGTCATCTCGGAGGCACCGGTCAGTTCGGCGAGCTCCTGAACAGTGCTCCTGCTCGACTCCCTGACGGTCTGCGCGATCACCCTGTGCCGCTCTGCGTTGCTCATGGCTCGATTGAACACCACATCGAACGAACATGTCTCATGATTGGAAACGCCGTTTTCAATCACTCGGAATGTTCGGTACGGTGGGTTTCATGAGTCATTCGCTTCGTCTCGCCCGTTCGGCGACCTTCGTCTACTTCATCCTCTGCGGCACGTTGATGGGGGCCTGGGTGGTGCACATCCCGGCCATCGAGGAGCGCGTAGGCATCAGTCACGCGACGCTCGGCGGGCTGCTGGTGCTGCTGGGGCTCGGGGCGTTCGCCGGTATGCAACTGGCCGGGCGACTGACCGACCGTCTCGGGGCGCGCACGGTCATCCCCGCGGCCGGCGTGCTGTGCAGCGCGACCCTGGTGCTGCCCGGCCTCGCTCAGGAGCCGTGGACGCTGGCGGGTGCCCTGCTGGTCTTCGGCTTCTGCAACGGCTGCCTGGACGTGAGCATGAACGCCCACGCCGTGCACGTGGAGAAGGCGTACGGCCGTCCGGTCATGTCGGCCTTCCACGCCACGTTCTCGGTCGGCGGCGTCCTCGCCGCGCTCGTCGGGGCGGCCGCGGCGAGCGCCGGCCTGGAGCCCGTCGCGAGCATGGCTGTCGTGGGGGTCCTGGGCATCGTGATCGCCCTGGTACCGGTACGCGCCCTGCTGCCGGCCGCACCCCGGCCCGGCACGGATACCGGCGCAGGCGGCACGGAGAAGGACGAGCGCGCGCCGGCCGCCGAGCGCCGGCCTGCCGGCAGCCGTATCTGGGCCCTCGCCGCCCTCGCGCTCATGGTCATGCTGTGCGAGGGAGCCGCGAACGACTGGAGCGCGTTGCACCTGAAGGACATCCTGGGCGCGTCCGCGAGCACGGCCGCCTTCGCGTACGGCACCTTCGCCGCGACCATGACCATCGGCCGGCTGTGCGCCGACCGGCTCGTCGGGCGGTTCGGGTCCCTGGCGATCCTGCGCTACGGCGCGGCCCTGGCCGCCGTGGGCATATCGGTCGTGGCCCTGGCTCCGTGGATGTGGGCCGCGTTCGCCGGCTGGGCGCTCTTCGGCCTCGGGCTGTCCGGCTGTGTCCCGCAGCTGTTCAGCGCGGCCGGCCACGCTGATTCGTCAGCCGCGGGGACCAACGTCTCGCGCGTCGCCGGGCTCGGCTACGTCGGCATGCTCGCAGGGCCGGCCGTCATCGGCTGGCTGACCCATCTCGTGCCCCTGAACCACGCCTTCCTGCTGCTCGCGCTGCTGTCTGCGATCACTTCCGTGGCAGCCGTGGCCCTGCGCACCGGCTCCGGCCGGACGAGCGAGCCGGCGACAACCGGCGACGGTCCCCTCGGGGCACGGGGGGACCGGTAACCATGACCAGCGACCGGCGCATCGTGCTCTTCGACCTGTTCGGAGTCATCGCCCGCCACCAACGTCCGGGCTCCCTGAAGAAGATGGCCGCCCGCTGCCACGCATCCACCGGCGCCTTCACCACGGCCTACTGGGCCTGCCGCCGGCCCTACGACGCCGGCTGGTCCGCGACCGCGTACTGGACCGCCGTACTGCGCTGGCTGTCCCGGCCCGTCGACGCCGCCACGATCGAGGAGCTGCGCCTCATCGACATCGACAGCTGGTCACGCGTCGACCCCCGGATGGTCGCCTACGTCCGGTCCCTGCGCGGCGTCGCCGAGGTCGCCCTGCTGTCCAACATCCCCGCGGACCACGCGGAGGCCTTCCTCGCCGCGCAGCCCTGGCTCCACGAGCTGGATCACGTCGCCTTCTCCGGCAGGATCGGAGCGGCGAAGCCGGATCCGGCGGCTTTCCGGCACTGCGTCGTGGCCATGCGGGCCGCGCCGGCGGACTTCCTCTTCGTCGACGACCGCGAGGAGAACGTGCGCGCCGCGCGGGCCGTCGGCCTGAACGGGCACGTCTTCACTGATCGCGACGAGTCGGCGCGAGCCATCGGCGCCTGGTTGCGCCGCAGGTGATCCGGTCGGGCACGGCATCATTCGCGGCCGTCACACTCGCCCGCACACTGCGGCCGACCCGCCCCCGACGGGCCCGGCGTCCTGGCGCCGGGCCTGTCGCCAGGACGGTCAGTACGGGTAGAACCCCGAGCCGGTCTTCCGGCCGAGCCGGCCCGCGTCCACCATCCGCTGGAGCAGCGGGGGAGCGGCGTACAGCGGCTCCTTGTACTCGGCGTACATCGAGTCGGCGACCGAGGCCACGGTGTCCAGGCCGATCAGGTCGGCGAGCTTGAGCGGGCCCATCGGGTGGGCGCAGCCCATCTCCATGCCGTTGTCGATGTCCTCGCGGCTGGCGATGCCCGACTCGAACATCCGGATCGCGGAGAGGAGGTACGGAATCAGCAGCGCGTTGACGACGAAGCCGGACCTGTCCTGGGCGCGGATCGGGTGCTTGCCGAGTATGTCCTGCACCACGGCCTCGGCGCGCTTGACCGTCTCGTCGGACGTGGTCAGCGCGGGGATCAGCTCGACGAGCTTCTGCACCGGGGCCGGGTTGAAGAAGTGGATGCCGATGACCCGGTCGGGGCGCGAGGTCGCGACGGCCAGCTTCACCAGCGGGATCGAGGAGGTGTTGGAGGCCAGGATCGCGTCCTGCCGGGTCACCACCTGGTCCAGCACCTGGAAGATCTCGGTCTTGACCTGTTCGTTCTCCACGACGGCCTCGATGACGAGATCGCGGTCCGCGAACTCGCCGAGGTCGGTGGTGAAGCTGAGGCGGCCGAGGGTCTCGTCGCGCTCCTCCTCGGTGATCTTGCCGCGCTCGGCGGCCTTGGAGAGGGAGTTGTAGAGCCGGGTGCGACCGATCTCCAGCGCCTCGCCGGTGGTCTCGGCCACTCTGACATCGAGGCCGCTGCGGGCACACACCTCCGCGATGCCTGCGCCCATCTGGCCGCAGCCGACCACTCCGACGCGTGCGATGTCCGCCATAGAGTCCGTCACCTCGTGCCTTTCACTGTTCTCCGTGCGGCGGCATCCGTTCGGTTCCGGGCTCCGCCTCGACCCCACGACGTTACTCCGCGCCCCGCACGGGATCGCAGGCCGGGGCGCGCACGCGCGGCCCCGGCCGGTGTTTCCGGGGGCCGGACGAGGACAGAGAGACGGCAGGTGCGAAGAAATGCGGCAAATCGCCAGAAGGAGCTTTGTGGCCGGTGCGGCCGGGGCGGCGGCAGCGGTGGTGGCCTCGGGCTCGGTGGCCGCCCAGGCGGCCGCGGACCCGCCGGGCGAGCGGCGTGCGGAGGAGGCGGGCGCGCCCCGCGACACGCCGCGGCGTGAGCTGCGAGGGATGTGGGTGGGGACGGTCGACAACCTCGACTGGCCCTCGAAACCGGGGCTCTCCGCCGCCGCGCAGGAGGCCGAGCTGATGGCCTACCTCGACGAGGCCGTCGACCGCCGGCTGAACGCCGTGATCCTCCAGGTCCGCCCGTCCGCCGACGCGCTGTGGCCCTCCTCGTACGAGCCGTGGGCCAAGTGCCTCACCGGCGTCCAGGGCAAGGACCCCGGCTGGGACCCGCTGGGGACCGCGGTGCGGGAGGCGCACAGCCGAGGCCTGGAGCTGCACGCCTGGTTCAACCCGTACCGGGTCGCCAACCACACCGACCGCTCCCGGCTGGCCGCCACGCACCCCGCCCGGGTGCACCCCGACTGGGCGCTGCCGTACGGCGGGAAGCTCTACTACAACCCGGGCCTGCCAGAGGTCCGCAGCTTCGTCCAGGACGCGATGCTGGACGCGGTCCGCCGCTACGAGATCGACGCCGTCCACTGGGACGACTACTTCTACCCCTACCCGGTGGCCGGGCAGTCCTTCGCGGACGACGCCGCGTACAAGAAGCACGGTGCGGGCTTCGCGAGCAAGGCGGCCTGGCGGCGCTCCAACACCGACAAGCTCGTGCAGGAGACCGCCCGGCGGATCAAGACGGTCAGGCCGGGCGTCCGGTTCGGCATCAGCCCCTTCGGGGTATGGCGCAACGCCTCGACCGACCCGCTCGGCTCCAGGAGCGCGGCGGGGGTGCAGACCTACGACGATCTGTACGCCGACACCCGAGGCTGGATCAAGAAGGGCTGGATCGACTACATCTGCCCCCAGCTCTACTGGAACATCGGCCTCACCGCCGCCGACTACGCCGTGCTGGTGCCCTGGTGGAACGAGGTGGTACGGGGTACCGGCGTCGACCTCTTCATCGGAGAGGCGCTCTACAAGGCGGGCGACCCGGCCCAGCCCAAGGCCTGGCAGGACCCGGCGGAGCTCTCCCGGCACATCGACCTCGCCGCGAAGTACGACCAGGTCCGCGGCCACGCCTACTTCTCGGGGAGGGCGGTGGTCGCGGACCGGATCGGTGCGATGGAGCGGGTGGTGGCCGACCACTACCGCTCGCGGGTGCGCCCGCCCGGCTGACCGGGCCGGGTGCCTTGTGGCGCCGGGGCCCCAGGGTCCCGGCGCCCGGGGGGCCTCGTCGTGCCGGACGACGCTTCCCTAGGGTCCCGGCGCCCGGGGAGCCTCGTCGTGCCGGACGACGCTGTCGGGGCCCGGGGCCAGGAGATGTTCATGTCCGTCGTCGAAGCGGACGCGGTAGGGGGGAGTGCCCCCGTCCCCGAGCACCTCGACGATCTCTGCGACCCGGTCGTGCTGCCCCACGGTCCTGCCGTGCGTCACCAGCCGGTCGCCCGTGTGTGCCTCCATCGGGAGTGACCTCCTCACGGGTGGCGGTCCATGTCGACAAGTCTATGTCCGAGCCGCCGGCCCCCCGGTGCGGTCACCTGCCGCGCCCGGTGCCGCCCGTGCGCTGGGTGGCCGCGATGCAGAGGAGCACCGCGACAGCCGCCACCGGTGCGGCCGCCGACACCTCCTCGCCGAGCAGCAGGTACGACCAGACCAGCGTCAGCAGCGGCTGCGCGAGCTGCAGCTGGCTGGCCCGCGCCACCCCGATCTCCGCCATGCCCCGGTACCAGACGTACAGCCCGAGGAAGGTCGAGCAGGCCGCGACCCAGACCACGCCGATCACCCCGTGCGCGGTCAGCCGCACCGGCTCGTACGGCAGTGCGAGCGCGGTGCCTGCCACGGCGAGCGGCAGGGTGAGGATCAGCGCCCAGCCGATCACCTGCCAGCCCGGCATGGCCTTCGCCAGTCTGCCCCCTTCCGTGTACCCGGCCGCGCACACCAGCAGGGCCCCGAACAGGAAGAGGTCCCCGGCAGAGAGTGCGCCGCCGCTCTGCAGCACGGTGAAGACGATCACCACGCCCGCGCCGGTGACCGCCGCTGCCCAGAACGCGCGGGAGGGCCGCGAGCCGGTCCGCAGCGAGGAGAACACCGCTGTGGTCAGCGGCAGCAGCCCCACCACCACGGCCGCGTGCGAGGTCGTCGAGGTCCGCAGTGCCAGGGTGGTCAGCAGCGGGAACCCCACCACCACCCCGCCCGCGACGACGGCGAGCCCGGCCCAGTGCCGCCGCTCCGGCACCCGCACCCGGGCCGCGAGGAGCACGCCGCCCGCGATCACGGCGGCCAGCAGGCTGCGCAGCGCCACCAGGGACCACGGGCCGAAGCTCTCCAGGCCCCACGCGGTGGAGGGGAAGGTCAGCGAGAAGGCGAGCACCCCGAGCCCGGCGAGCAGCGTGCCGTTCGGCCCCGTACGCCGGCTGCCGAGCTCACCGCCCGGCGCGCGGTCCGCGCGGTCCGCGCCGTCCGCGCCGCCCGTCGTGGGGCCGACCGTTATCGTGCTGCTGGGAGTAGCGCTATCCTCTGCTTTCATGCATGAGCGTAGCAGTGTGGCTGATCTGGCCAGCTCTCTCCGCAGTGAACTGAACCGCTACTCGCCCGGTGAGAAGCTGCCATCGAGCCGCGCCCTGGTGGAGCGCTTCCGCGCGAGCCCCGTGACGGTCTCGCGGGCCATCGCGCAACTCGCCGCGGAAGGGCTCGTCGTCACCCGCCCCGGCTCCGGCGCGTTCCGGGGGCAGCCCCGGAGCGCCGCGCCTGCGCCCGGGGACACCTCGTGGCAGGAGGTGGCCCTCAGCGGTGACGGCGGCCCCGAGGTCGTACCCCGCAGCGTCGACGCCTCGGGCGTCCTGGCCACCCTGGCGGCCCCGGCTCCCGGCGTCATCGAGTTCAACGGCGGCTACCTCCACAGCTCGCTCCAGCCGGAACGCGCCCTCGCCGCCGCCCTGGCGCGGGCCGGCCGGCGCGAGGGCGCCTGGGGCCGTCCGCCCGCCGAGGGGCTGACCGGGCTGCGCGCCTGGTTCGCCCGCGAGATCGGGCCCGCGCTCACCGCCGCCGACGTGCTGATCACCGCCGGAGGGCAGAGCGCCCTGGCCACCGCGTTGCGCGCGCTCGGCAGCCCCGGCGCCCCGGTGCTCGTGGAATCGCCCACCTACCCGGGCATGCTGGCGGTGGCACGGGCCAGCGGGCTGCGGCCCGTGCCGGTCCCGGCCGACACCGACGGCGTACGCCCCGAGCTGCTCGCCGCCGCCTTCCGGGCCACCGGCGCCCGGGTCCTCGTCTGCCAGCCGCTGTTCCAGAACCCGACCGGCGCCGTCCTCGCCCCGGCCCGGCGCGCCGAGATCATCCGGATCGCCAGGGAGGCGGGGGCGTTCGTCATCGAGGACGACTTCGCCCGCCGGCTCGTCCACGACGACGCCGGACCGCTGCCGCCACCGCTGGCCGCCGAGGACCCCGACGGAGTCGTCGTGCACGTCTGCTCCCTCACCAAGGTGACGTCGCCCAGCCTCAGGGTCGGTGCGCTCGCCGCGCGCGGCCCGGTACTCGAACGACTGCGTGCCATCCAGGTCGTCGACAGCTTCTTCGTCCCCCGGCCGCTCCAGGAGGCCGCCCTCGAACTCGTCGGAACACCGGCCTGGAGCCGTCATCTGCGCGCCCTGGCGGCCGAGTTGTCGGCCCGTCGCACCGCGATGACGACGGCGCTGCGCCAGGAGCTGCCCGCTCTCGCGCTCCCGCACGTCCCGGCGGGCGGCGGCAGCCTCTGGGTGGGCCTGCCCGGCAGCGGGCCCGGCGCCGACGAGTCCGCCATGGTCTCCGCGGCCCTGCGCGCCGGTGTCGCCATCGCGCCGGGACGGCCCTACTTCTGCGCCGAACCCCCGGCGCCCCACGTCCGGCTGAGCTATGCGGCGGTCGCCGGGACGGCCGGCATCGCGGAGGGCGTGCGACGCCTGCGCACGGCCTGGGAAGGCGCCCTCGGCGCGCCGGAGGCTACGCTCGGGCCATGACGGAAACCCCCCAGCAGCGTTACGAGATCTCGTCCGACCCGTCCCGGCTGGACCCGGCCCGCATTCACAACTGGCTCTCCACCGACGCCTATTGGGCCCTCGGCCGGACCCGGGAGCGCCAGGATCTGGCCATCGCGGGCTCCCTCGGCTTCGGCGCGTACGACCTCGCGACGGGCGAACAGGTGGGCTACGCAAGGGTGGTGACCGACTACGCCACCTTCGGCTGGCTCTGCGATGTGTACGTCGACCGCGCAGCCCGCGGCCACGGACTCGGCGCCGGCCTCGTCGTGGCGGCGCGCGACCACCTCGCCGAGGCCGGTGTCCGCAGGGTCGTGCTCGCCACGGAGGACGCCCACGGCGTCTACGAGAAGGTCGGTTTCAAGCCGCTCGACAGCCCGGACAAGTGGATGTCCCTCAAGCTCGGGTGATCCGGAAGCGCTTCCGGCCGCTCTCTTGACCTGCGGGGCGAACGGCTCCACGATCGCGGCCATGAGTGTTCGAGTCTCACTCGTCGCCGCGGCGCGCAACTCCTCCCTGCTCGGCGAGCGCTTCGACGACGACCGGCCGCTCGACGAGACCGGCTGGCACGAGGTGCAGTTCGCCGCCCCCGCCCTGCTGCACCTCGGGGCGGCCGAGCTGCGCTACTGCTCACCGACCGCCCGCAGCCGTGCCACCGGCCAGGCGCTCGGCTTCGCCCCGATGGTCCAGCCCGCCCTGCGCGACTGCGACATGGGCCGGTGGCGCGGCCTCACCCTCGCCGATGTCACCGCGCGCGAGCCCGCGGCCGTGGACGCCTGGCTCGCCGACCCCAGGTCCGCGCCGCACGGCGGCGAGACGCTGCTCGCGTTCATTTCCCGGATAGGCGGCTGGCTGGACACCCGGCCCGCCTGCGACGGTCTGATCGTCGCCGTCGCCGAACCGGCCGTCGTCCGGGCCGCCCTCGTCTACGCGCTGCGGGCGCCGCCCTCGACGTACTGGAACGTCGACGTCCGCCCCCTCTCCACCGTCACCCTGACCGGCCTGCCCCGCCGCTGGAGCCTGTGCCTGGAGGCCGGGGCCCGCTGACGGCGCCGGACCGGTCCGGGGCGGGATCGGGGCGCACCACGTCTTCCCGCCGGTCCGACCAGTCGGTACGTTGGCCGGTGAACGGGGCCGACCGGTCGCGCCCCAGGACCTGTCGTCAAACTGCCGTCTGCCGGGCGACGACGGCAGTTTGACGACAGGCCCGAGCGAGGGAGGCCACGTGCCGGCGGTCCACGGTCACTGCGACGAGCGGTTCCTCGCGGTGCGCGCCGCCTTCGAGGCGAACTTCCGCGAGCGCGACGAACTCGGCGCAGCGGTCACCGTCCTGGTCGACGGGCAGCCGGTGGCCGACCTCTGGGGCGGCTGGGCGGACGGCGCCCGCACCCGGGCCTGGGAGCGGGACACCCTCGTCAACGTCTGGTCGACCGGCAAGGGGCCGACCGCGCTCTGCGCCCACATCCTCGCCGACCGGGGCCTGCTGGACCTCGACGCCCCGGTCGCCGCGTACTGGCCCGAGTTCGCCTCGGCGGGCAAACAGGGCGTGCTCGTCAGGCATCTGCTCTCCCACCGCGCCGGCCTGGCCGGGCTCCGCGAACCCCACACCCTGGACGAGCTCTACGACTGGGAGCTGACCTGCGCCCGGCTGGCCGCGACCGAACCGTGGTGGGAGCCCGGCACCCGGTCCGGCTACCACGCGCTCACCTACGGCTTCCTGGTCGGTGAGGTGGTCCGGCGGGTCAGCGGGCTGCTGCCGGGGGAGTTCCTCCGCCGGGAGGTGACCGGCCCGCTCGGCATCGACTTCACCATCGGCCTCCCCGAGGCCGATGCGGGGCGCGCCGCCGAACTCGTCGCCCCGAAGCCGGACCGTGCCCGGCGGGCGGCGGTCTTCGCCCTGATGGAGCCGGTCGCCGTCGCCTCGCTGCTCAACCCGCCCAGCGGCGCGGCCGCCGCCAACACCCCCGCGTGGCGGGCGGCCGAGATCCCCGCGGCCAACGGTCACGGCACGGCCCGCGCGGTCGCCGCGCTGTACGCCCTCCTCGCGGGCGGCGGCGGCCCGGAGAGCCGGCCCGTCCTCTCGGAGAAGGCCGCCGAACGGGTCCGCGAAGGTCAGGGGAGCTGCCGCGACCTGGTGCTGGGCGCGGGCTTCGAACACGAGACGGAGATCGCGCTGGGGCCCTGGCTGAGCGGCCCCAACGGCTCGTACGGCCCCAACCCGCGGGCCTTCGGCCACGACGGCGCGGGCGGCTCCTGCGGACTGGCCGACCCGGAGGCCGGGATCGCCCTGGGGTACGTCATGAACCGGATGGGCCCGCTCATCGCCGACGACCCGCGCAAGAGGGCGCTGATCGACGCCGTCTACGCGTCGCTCTGAGCGGTTGCGGGACCGGCCCCCTCACGGCGAGGTCAGCGGCGGGACAGACTCGCCCTCGGTGTCGATGTGCGGGAGCACCCGGTCCAGCCATCCGGGAATCCACCAGGCGCCGCGGCCCAGCAGTGTCATCACGGCGGGCACCAGCAGCAGCCGGACGATGGTGGCGTCGATGAGCACGCTGACCGCCAGCCCGAGACCGAGCATCTTGATCACGACGGTGTCGCTGAGGATGAAGGCGGCGAACACACTGACCATGATCAGTGCGGCACAGGTGATCACCCGGGCGGTGATCTCCAGCCCGTGCGCCACGGCGTCCTTGCTGTCCCGGGTGCGCAGCCAGGCCTCGTGCACCCGGGTGATCAGGAACACCTCGTAGTCCATGCTCAGGCCGAAGACGATCGCGAACATCATCATCGGTACGTAGCTCTCGATGGGCACCGTCCCCGAGACGCCCAGCGACGGCCCGCCCCAGCCCCACTGAAAGACGGCCACCACCACCCCGTACGAGGCAGCGATCGACAGCAGGTTGAGGATGGCCGCCTTCAGCGCGACCAGCACGCCGCGGAACACGATCAGGATGATGACGAAGGCCAGCGCGACCACCACGGCGATGATCAGCGGGAGCCTGCTGACGATGATGTCGAGGAAGTCCTCCTGGGCTGCGGTCGTACCGGTCACGTAGGCGGAGGCCTTCGTGCCGGACACGCCCTTCGGCAGCACGTCGTCCTTGAGGTGGTTGAACAGGGTGGTCGTGCCCGCGTCCTGCGGGGCCTGCGACGAGACGGCGGTGCCGACGAGGAGGTCGTTGTCCGACGTCGCGCTGAGCGGGCTCACGCTGGCCGCGCCGGGTACGCCGGTGAGCGCCTTCTGCAGGCTGCTCGCCAGCGCCGAGCGGTCGTCGGCGGGCACCGCCCGCTGGTCGACGACCAGGGTGAAGGGACCGTTGGCGCCCGGCCCGAAGCCGGTGGAGATCAGGTCGAAGGCGCGCCGGTCGGTGAAGTTCGACGGATCGGCTCCGTCGTCGATGTGCCCGAGGCGGATGGAGAACAGCGGGATCGCCAGTACCCCGACCACGACGAGCCCCGCGAGCAGGAACCACCAGGGCCGCCGCTCCACCCGCCGGGCGTAGCGGTGCCAGCCGCCCTGCGAGGCGGTGCCGGGAACGGCCCCGCCCTCCGCGACCGGCGGCCGGACCCGGTAGCGGTCGATCCGCCGGCCGATGAGGCCCAGCAGGGCGGGGACCAGGGTGACCGCGCCGATGACCGCGGTGACGACGGTGACCGCGGCGGCCGCCCCCAGCTTGCCGATGAAGCTCACCCGGGACACGTACAGCCCGGCCAGCGCGACGATGACGGTGCAGCCGGAGACCAGCACGGCACGCCCGCTGGTGGCCACGGCCCGGCCGGCGGCCCGGACCGGGTCGCCGCCGTCCATGACGAGCTGGCGGTGGCGGGTGATCAGGAACAGGGCGTAGTCGATGCCGACGCCCAGCCCGATCATCGTGGCGAGCGTGGGGGAGACGCTCGCGAACGTCGTGGCCGCGGCCACCAGCGACAGGACGCTCAGCCCGACGATCACGCCGATCAGCGCGGTCACCAGCGGAACACCGGCGGCGATGACGCTGCCGAACCCGATGAGCAGCACGACCACGGCGACGGCGAAGCCGATGGCCTCGCTGGTCAGATCCTTGGTCTCGGGCCTGGCGAGCTCGCCCAGCGGGCCGCCGTACTCGACGTCGACCCCGGCGGCGCGCAGCGGTTCGACCGCCGTGTCGACCCGGTGGAGATAGCCGGTGCCCAGTGAGGTCGGGTTCACGTCGAACCGCACGGTGATGTACCCGGTCTTCCCGTCCTTGGACAGGGACGTCGACGTCGGGGAGGACGAGGACGGCAGCGGGTTCTGGGCGGACAGCACGTGCGGCAGTTTCTGCAGGTTGCCCACCACCTGGCCGACCTGGCCGCTCACATCGGTCAGGGGCTTGTCCGCGTCGTGCAGGACCACCTGGGCGCCGGTGCCGCCCGCGGCGGGGTCGTGCGCCCGCAGCAGCTCGGCGCCGGTGTTCGACTGGGTGCCGGGCAGGTTGAAGTCGTCGGAGTACGTTCCCCCGAACGCGCTCTGGAGGGCGTGCAGGCCGCCGAGGGCGACCAGCCAGGCGATGATCACCATGACGAAGTGGCGGGCACACCATTCGCCGAGCCGGAGCAGCCACCCCCCGCGCGGTTTCGCCGTTGCCGCGTACGTGCTGCTGCTGGGCGGGGCCATGCGTTCTCCCGGAGGAAGGGACGGGCCGTTCAGCCGGGGCGCGCCGCGTCCCCCGTGTGCGACGCGCCGCGTTTCCCTGTGTCCAATTCGAGAACGTAGATGGAGCCGCGGGGCCAGGGGCCGCGACACGTGCGGCGGAGCGGTCCGTTCCGCCGCACGGCCGGTACGCGGCGCGCGGTCCCGGCCTGCCGCTCAGCCCCGGCCGGTCAGCTCTCGTCCTGCGCGGCGACGATGAGCGCGAGCGCCTCGGTGATGGCCGTCTCCGTGGTCGCTTTGTCGACACCGAGGCCGGTCAGCAGCCCGGCGCCGTCCTCGTGCTCCAGCAGGGCCAGCAGGATGTGCTCCGTCCCGACGTAGTTGTGCCCCAGCCGCAGCGCCTCGCGGAAGGTGAGTTCCAGCGCCTTGCGGGCGTCGGCGTTGTAGGGGAGGAGTTCGGGCAGCTCCTCCCCGGAGGCGGCCGGGAGCGCGGCGGTGGCGGCCTGGCGGACCGTGTCCAGGGTCACCACCTGGGCCTTGATGAACGCGGCTCCGAGCCCTTCCGGCTCGCTGAGCAGCCCGAGCACGAGGTGCTCGGTGCCGATCTCGCTGTTGCCCGCGGCGCGCGCCTCGTTCTGCGAGGCCATCACGACGTTCTTGGCGCGCGCGGTGAAGCGGCCGAAACCCTGGCTGGGGTCGAGGTCGTTCGTCTCGCCGGGGTTCTTGGCGACGAACCGCTTCTGCGCCGCCTGCCGGGTGACGCCCATGCTCTTGCCGATCTCCGTCCAGGAGGCGCCGGAGCGCCGGGCCTGGTCCACGAAGTGACCGATCAGGTGGTCGGCCACTTCGCCGAGGTGGTCGGCGGCGATGACGGCGTCCTGGAGCTGGTCCAGTGCGTCGGGGTGGACCTTCTTGATGGCTGCGATGAGGTCGTCGAGGCGGACCGGGGCCGTGGGACCAACTGGCTTCGTCATGTGTCAACCTTAGGTTGACAGTGGAGAGGGTGTCAACCTTCCGTTGACAGCGCCTTCCGTTGACAGTGCGCGCCCTGTCGAAGTCCTGGAGAGGCGCCGGAAAAGACGGAAGCGCCGGCCGACGGTGTTCGTCGGCCGGCGCTTCCGGTCAGCTGTTCAGTCGGCGGACCGGGATCAGAGGGTCCCGGAGTCGGCGATGGTGACCTTCGCCTTGGTCTGGCCGCTCTGCGAGCCGAGGCCCTCGATCTTGGTGACCAGGTCCATGCTCTCCTGGTCGGCGACCTCGCCGAACACCACGTGCTTGCCGTCCAGCCACGAGGTCACGATGGTCGTGATGAAGAACTGCGAACCGTTGGAGTTCGGGCCGCTGTTCGCCATGGAGAGCAGGCCGGGCTTGGTGTGCGCCAGCTTGAAGTTCTCGTCGGCGAACTTCGGGCCGTAGATGCTCTTGCCGCCGGTGCCGTCGCCCCGGGTGAAGTCGCCGCCCTGGAGCATGAACTCGGGGATGACGCGGTGGAAGGACGAACCCTTGTAGCCGAAGCCGTGCTCGCCGGTCGCCAGCTGGCGGAAGTTCTCCGCGGTCTTGGGAACGACCTCGTCGTACAGGTTGAAGACGATCCGCCCGGCGGGCTCGTCGTTGATGGTGATGTCGAAGTAAACCTTGCTCGTCATGGAACCATCCTGACATCCGGCCGCACCGGCCCGACGGGCGGGCGCGGCGAAACACCGCTCACGGGTTACGGGCCGGCCGCATGTGGTCCACCCGGCCGGTGCACGCGACAACGGCGCCGCACCGGCCGAGGCGGCTCCCCGTCACACTCCGGTACTGCCGTCGATCCGCTCGCGGAGCAGGTCGGCGTGGCCGCTGTGCCGGGCGTACTCACCGATCATGTGCGTGTAGATCCACCGCAGGCTCACCTCGCCGCCCATGAAGGCAACGGTGTCCTCCAGGGACCGCGCGGCGCAGTTGGCACGGGACAGGGCGACCTCCTCCCGCCAGGCCGCGAGGGCCTGTGCGAAGGAGGCGTCGGCGGCGACCTCGAAGCCCCCGTCGTGACCGCCGGAACCGGCCGGTGCGGGGTGGGTGGGCGCGGCGTCCTCGGCGGCGAGCACCCGGCGGAACCAGTTCCGCTCGACCTCGGTCAGGTGCTGGACCAGCCCCAGCAGCGTCAGCGACGACGGTGCCACGGACGTCTCCCGGGCCTGCTCGTCGGCCAGGCCCTCGCACTTCACGGCCACGGTCGCCCGGTAGAAGTCGAGCCAGCTCTCCAGGTTGGTGCGCTCGTCGGCGTTCAGGGGCGGCATCGTACGTTCGGTGTGCGTCATGATCACCGATGGTGCCAGCCGGGTCTGACAGCCGGGCCGCTACGGCCGCCGGCGGGGCTTCCCGCGCTTGGCGCCCGCAGCGCCCTTAGCACCCCGGGAACCGCCCTTGGCCCCCTTCGCGCCACCGGAACCGCCCCGGGCACCCTTCCCCGCCCCGGCGCCGGCCCCGGGCTTGCGCCGGGCACCACCGGTCTCCGCAGCCTTGCGCGTCGGCTTCTGCGCGGGCGGCGTACCGCGGCCCCGGGTGCTGTTCACGGTCCGGCCCCGGACGATCCCGATGAAGTCCTCCACCAGATCGGTGGTCCGGTCCTCCGGCCACGACAGCGCGATGCGCGACTCGGGTGCGCCCGACAGCGGCCGGTACGTCAGGTCCTTGCGGTGGTGCAGGCGGGCGAGCGACTGCGGGACGGCGAGGACGCCCACCCCGGCCGCCACCAGCTCGACGGCGTCGGCCGTCGTGGCCGGGCGCTCGATCGCGGGCCGGCCGGGCAGCCGCTCCCAGCCGAGGGTGTCGTCCAGCGGATGCAGCACGATCTCGTCGGCCAGATCCTCGACGGAGATCTCGTCGACCGCCGCCACCACGTGGTCCTTGGGGATCACCACCACGGTCGCCTCGGTGTAGAGGGGGATCGCGCTGAGGTCCGTCCGGTCCACCGGCAGCCGTACGAAACCGGCGTCGGCGCCGCCGTCGAACAGCAGCTCCGAGGCCTCGGCGGCGGGCACCGGTACGAGGGCGAGGGGGATGTCGGGCAGGCGCTCGTTCCAGATCCGCACCCACTTGGTGGGGGTCACCCCGGGGACGTACGCGAGCCGGAACGAGGGGGTTGCTTCCGAGCCTGTCACCCCGCCAGGTTACCGGTCGTGGTCAGCGGTGGCGCACACGCTCGATACTCTTGACCCCATGACGTCGCACCAGACCACCCAGACAATGAAGCCCGCGACCGCGGCGAAGAAACTGGGTGTGTACCTCGAAGCCACACCCGCCGAGTTCCAGGAGGGTGTCGTCTCGCGCGCCGAGCTGGCGGCCCTGCAGTCCGATCCGCCCGAGTGGCTGCGGGAACTGCGCAGCAACGGCCCCCACCCCCGGCCGGTGGTCGCCGCCAAGCTCGGCGTCTCCATCTCCGGTCTCGCGCGCGGTGGCGTCACGGACGCCCTCACCACCGAGCAGATCGAGGCGCTCAAGCAGGACGACCCCGAGTGGCTGCGCACGGAGCGCGCCACCCAGGCCGAGGTCCGCAAGGAGACCGTTCGGATCAAGGAGCGGAACGCGGAGCGCAGCAGCCGGCCGCAGGAACCCCGTTCCTGACCCCGGCCGCTGAGCCCGCCCTGCGGATGGCCCGCGTTCCGGTCGAACGGAACGGGGGCCATCCGCATGTCGTCGCGACGGCGGGAAACGGACACGTCTCCCCGCCGCGCGGACAGCGCACCGCACCGCTCAGCGCGTGGCGAGCAGCGTCAGCGTGTCGATCACGCGGTTCGAGAAGCCCCACTCGTTGTCGTACCAGGCGGACACCTTGATGTGGCGGCCCTCGACCCGGGTGAGCGCCGAGTCGAAGATCGACGAGGCGGGGTTGCCCGTGATGTCGGACGACACGAGCGCGTCCTCGGAGTACTCGAGCACACCTGCCAGCGGCCCCTCCGCCGCGGTCCGGTAGGCCGCCAGCACCTCGTCGCGCGTCACGTCGCGGGCCACCGTGGTGTTCAGCTCGACGATCGAGCCCACCGGAACAGGCACCCGGATGGAGTCGCCCGACAGCTTCCCGTCCAGGTTGGGCAGCACCAGGCCGATCGCCTTGGCGGCGCCGGTCGTCGTCGGCACGATGTTGATCCCGGCGGCGCGGGCGCGGCGGGCGTCGCGGTGCGGACCGTCCTGGAGGTTCTGCTCCTGCGTGTAGGCGTGCACCGTCGTCATGAAGGCGTGCTCGATGCCGGCGAGCTCGTCCAGCACGGCGGCCAGCGGCGCGAGGGCGTTGGTGGTGCACGAGGCGTTCGAGACGACGGTGTGCAGGGCGGGGTCGTACGCGTCGGTGTTGACGCCGTAGGCGAGCGTGACGTCCGCGCCGTCCGACGGGGCGGCGACGAGCACCCGCTTCGCGCCCGCGTCGAGGTGGGCACGGGCGGCCTTGGCCGACGTGAAGCGGCCGGTCGCCTCCAGCGCGATGTCGACGCCGAGCTCGGTCCACGGCAGCTGTCCCGGTTCGCGCTCGGCGAGCACCTTGATGCGGCGGCCGTCGACGACGAGGGTGTCCCCGTCCACGCTCACCGGGCGGCCCAGCCGTCCGGCGGTGCTGTCGAACGCCAGCAGCCGCGCCAGCGCCGCGGGCTCCGCGAGGTCGTTGACGGCGACGACTTCGAGGTCGCTGTCGCGCTCCAGCAGTGCGCGCAGCACGTTGCGTCCGATGCGGCCGAATCCGTTGATGGCGATGCGAGTCATGTGAGAGTCCCTTTCTCCTCGCTTTCCAGCATCGCGCTCGCCCCACGCCTCTGACAGCGGCGTGATCGCCATGGTCCGTAAGGATCCCGCCACACCCTGCGCCAGCTACTCGCCCTGCGCGAAGGTGCGCCGGTACTCGCTCGGCGTGGTGCCCAGAATGCGCTGGAAGTGCAGCCGCAGGTTCGCGCCGGTGCCGAGGCCGGCCTCGGCCGCGATCTGCTCGACGCCCCGCTCCGAACGCTCCAGCAGCTCCCGGGCCATGTCGATCCGGGCGCGCATGACCCACTGCATCGGGGTGTATCCGGTGTCCTCGGTGAAACGCCGCGAGAACGTCCGGGGCGACACCGCGGCGTGCCGGGCCAGTACGTCGAGGGTGAGGGGTTCGCCGAGCCGGTGCAGCGCCCACTCGCGGGTCTCCGCGAACCGTTCACCGAGCGGCTCGGGCACGCTGCGCGGCACGTACTGGGCCTGACCGCCGCTGCGGTAGGGCGCCGCGACCAGGCGCCGGGCCGCGTGGTTCGAGGCGGCGACCCCGAGGTCGCCGCGCAGCACGTGCAGGCACAGGTCGATACCCGATGCGGCGCCCGCCGACGTCAGTACCCCGCCCTCGTCGACGAACAGGACGTTCTCGTCGACCCGCACGAGCGGGTACTTGGCCGCGAGCGCCCTCGTGTAGTGCCAGTGCGTCGTGGCGCGCCGGCCGTCCAGGAGGCCGGTGGCGGCGAGCGCGAACGCCCCGGTCGAGATCGCGGCGAGGCGCGCGCCCCGGTCGTGGGCGGCGATCAGCGCGTCGATGACGGCCTGCGGCGGGCTCTCCCGGTCGGGATGCCGGTAGCCGGGCACGAAGACGATGTCGGCCCAGCCGAGCGTGTCGAGCCCGTGGGTGACGTAGTACGACAGGCCGTCACCGCCGGCCACCGGACCGGGCGCAGCACCGCACACCCGTACCTCGTACGGCATGCTCGCGCGGGTCGTGAACACCTGGGCGGGAATGCCGACGTCGAGCGGCTTCGCCCCGTCCAGGACGAGGACCGCGACGCGGTGCAGGCGGGGGGCTGGCATGGAAATGGAGGGTACGCGGCGCAGCCCCGGCCGGCGCTCAGGCGGGAGTCTCGGCCGGCGCGAGGAACGGGTCCAGCAGGCGCAGCAGCTCGTCGGGCCGGTGCAGCGGAATGATGTGCCCGCAGTCCTCGACGACATGGCCGACGAGACGGTCCGCCACCGGGCGCAGCTGCTGTTCGAGCGCCCTGCCGACGGGCCGGGCGCCGATGGCCATGGTGGGCACGGTCAGCCGGCCACGACGGGTGGCGTCCAGGATCTGTCCCGCGCTCGACGGCAGGGAGCGGTAGTACGAGAAGGCGCACCGCAGCGCCTCGCTCCCGTCGTAGGCGTCGAGGAAGGCCGCGCGGACGGCGGGCTCGACGCCGTCCCCGAGGGTGCCGGCGTCGAGGAACCAGTCGATGTACCGGCCCTCGTTCCCGCTGAGCACGGCTTCCGCGAGACCGGGCTCGCGGTGGAAGCCGAACCACCACGGTGGCCCCTGCGCAAGGAACTCCTCGGCGCCCGGGAGCCTGCCCAGCAGCGATTCCATGACCACCAGTTGCCGGACGAGCCCGGGGCGGCGCATGGCCAGCAGAAAGGCCGGCGGCGCACCCGCGTCGATGCCGACGACGGCTGCGGAACTCTCCCCCAGCGCGTGGAGCAGGGCCTCGGCGTCCGCCGCGAGCGTGCCGGCGTCGTAGCCGTCCACCGCCCGGGTACTGGCGCCGAACCCCCGCAGATCCGGTGCGATGACCCGGAACCGGGCCGACAGGCCGTCCATGACGTGGGTCCACAGCCGCCAGGTGTGCGGGAAACCGTGCAGCAGCAGGATCGCCGGGCCCTCCCCGGCGACGGCCACGTTGATCTCGATGCCGTTGGCCGCGACCCGCCGGAGCTCGGGGCCGGCCCGGTGGGGCCGGGGGCGGCTGAGGGGACTCGACGGGACGGGCACGGTGGACTCCAGATCGGTTCGGGCGATGCGGCCGGCGGCCGAGGACGGTTACCATCGGTGACTACAAAACGATAGGTAACTACTGCGGGAGTGCCAAGACGGCACTTCCGGTTCAGGTGGTGAGCTCCAGGTGACCCCTCCGGCGCAACGGCACCCGCAAGGGACCCACGGAGATCTGTTCGACCCGAAGTGCCCGACCCGCGGCCTGCTCGACCGGATCGGCACGAAGTGGATGTCGATGGCCGTCAAAGTCCTCGCGGAGGCGTCCCCGCAGGAGGTGCGCTTCGCGGAACTGCGGCGCCGGATGCCCGGCATCTCGCAGAAGATGCTCTCCGTCACCCTCCAGGGACTGACCCGCGACGGCCTGGCCGACCGCCGGGTGGAGCCGACGGTGCCGCCGCGTGTCCACTACCGGCTCACCCCGCTCGGCCTGTCCCTGGAGGAGCCGCTGGCCATGGTGCGCGCCTGGGCGGAGGAGCACATGGCCGAGATCAGCCGCGCCAACCGGGAGAACGAGGAGAACGAGGGGGAAGCGGAGAACGACGCGGCCCCCTCGCGCCCTGCGGCCGGCGGCGGCAGGGTGGGGACATGAGCGCGGATGACGGGAACATGCTGGCCGGGTCACGAGTGGCGACCAGGCTGCCGGCCCATGATCTGGACCGGGCGCGACGCTTCTACTCCGCGATGCTCGGGCTGGAGCCCGTGGACGAACGGCCCGGCGGCCTGCTGTACCGGTGCGGCGGTGTGGACTTCGTCGTGTTCCGGTCGACAGGGGCCTCGTCCGGGGCCTTCACCCAGATGGCGTGGGAGGTCGACGACATCGAGGCAGCCGTCGCGGAACTGAGGCGCCGGGGCGTGGTGTTCGAGGACGTCGACGCGCCCGGATTCCGTACGAGGGACGGGATCGCGGAGGTCGAGGGGAACTACCCGGGCAAGGACGCCAGGGGCGAGCGCGGCGCCTGGTTCCGGGACAGCGAGGGAAACCTGCTGGCCATCGGCGAACCGGTCAGGTGACCGGGAGCGGCCGGTGGTCCGGAGCACCCACCTCGACCCGGCGTGGGCGCGGGAACGGGGGCTCGACCCGGCGCCGTACGAAGCCGTCATCGAGCGGTTCGCCCGCACCGGGGACTGGACGGCCGGCTGACGGCAGCGGGCACCCCGGGCCGCCCCTCCCGCTCCTCGGCCGTGACGACAGGGCCGTCCCGTAATGTGCTGGGGTGACAGAATTCAACGTCCTTGGTGACAGCGCTGGTTGGCAGAGCGACTTCGAGCGGCGGCTGACCGCCTCGCACCTCGCGGCCGGGCTCGACGACACCGCGACGCGGCGCATGATCGAGGAGACACGCGGCAAGCTCGGCGGCTGGACCGTCGCCGGCATCACGGACTCCGGGACCCGGGTGGGATACGTCGCCGTGTCGGTCGAGGACGACGACGGGGCGCCCGCAGGACGCATAGGCGACCTCCGCGTCGAGGCGGAACACACCGGACGCGGGTACGAGGAGGCCGCCCGGGACTGGGCCGAGGCATGGTGCGCGGAGCGCGGCGCGGGCCGGGTGGACATACGGATCACCGAGCCGGCCGGCGCCCTGTTCGACGGGTACGGGATCCGGGGCCAGCTCAGGGCGCGCCGCATCGCCTCCCCGCCCGAGCCGGTGGACGGGGTCACCGCACGGCCGATGACGCCGGCCGAGTACCCCGAGTGGCTCGCCGCCGAGAAGCTCGCCTACGTCGACGACATCGTCCGGGCCGGGGCCATGAGCCCAGAGGACGCCGCACGCAAGTCCGACGACGACTTCGCCAAGCTGATCCCCGGGGGCCTGGCGACGCCCGGGACCACGCTCCTGGTCCTTGAGGCGGCGGGCGGGCCGATCGGCACCGGCTGGCTGAAGCACGGGCATTTCCCCGGGGTCACGTACGGCTACTCGCTCCACATCGAGGAGCGCTGCCGGGGCAAGGGGTACGGCCGGGCCGCGATGGCGGCCGGTGAGCAGGCGACGCTCGCGGCCGGTGACTCGGTGCTGATGTTCACCGTGTGGGGCGGCAACGAGGTGGCGATGAACCTGTACACGAGTGTCGGCTACCGGATCGTGGAGGAGTACAGGTCCCTCGGTCTGCCCCGGTCCGCGGCCTGAGGGGGCCCGGAGAAGGGGCGCCCGGCGGGACGTTCGCGGTGGGCGGGGAGCAGGATCAGCTGCTCCGGTACCGGGTGGCCAGTTGCGGGCTCTGGCCACCGAAGGCGGCCAGGCCGGCGGTGAAGACGTCCTGGAGGAGTGCCGGGTTCTCGACGCCGGGGGCGCTGACGACCTCACCGAGCTCCACCCCGCGCAGCGCGCCGGTGACGAGGTCCTCGGCGCTCATCCGGGGCACGGCGCTCATGTCCAGGCCCTGGGCGGAGTGGAACTCGGTGGCCACGACACCGGGGCAGACCACGTGGGCCCTGACGCCCGTGCCCGCCAGTTCGGCGCTGAGTGTCTGCGTCATGGCCACGAGGTGGGCCAGGGTGCCGGCGTACACGGCGCGGCGCGGCATGACCGAGGCGTCGGCGGGGCCGGAGAAGGCGATCATCCCGGCGACGTTGATGAGGGTGCCGGTACCGCGCCGCTGCATTCCGCCGACGGCCGCGCGCATCAGCAGGGTGGGGGCGAGGACCTTGACGTTGACCAGCTCACGGGCCTTCGCGGCGGGCAGGTCGGCCAGTGGCATGTAGTGCGAGACGCCGGCGTTGTTGACCAGCACGTCCAGCGGTTCGTCGGCGCAGTACTCCGCGACGGAGTCGATGCCGCCCTCCGTGGACAGGTCGGCGGCGACCGTGCGTACCTTCACCTCGGGGTGGGCCGAGGCGAACTCCGCGAGACGGTCCCGGCGGCGCCCGACGACGATCAGGTCGTAGCCGTCGGCGGCGAAGCGTTCGGCGAAGGCCTTGCCGATGCCGGAGGTCGCGCCGGTGACAAGAGCGAGCTTGCTCATGGGGGTGTTCCTTTCGGTCTCCGGCTCGGGGTCCGCTTTCCTCGCCGGCTTCTCTCCTGGCACCACCCTGGAGCATTCTGCGGATATCAGACAGTGGACGCCTTTTCCTGGGACTCGCGGTACCAGGAAGGAGCCGCCCGGAATCGCCACACTTCCCGGCGCGGATGTGGCACAGTGCCCGGCCCGCATTCCCCGCAGTGAGCCGGTGCGGGGTTTGCCACAATGAAGGGCATGGCCCCTACAGAACTGGGCGCAGCCCTGCGCGCCTGGCGCGACCGCGTCACCCCCGAAGCGGTCGGCCTGCCCGCAGCGAGCCGCAGACGCGCCGCCGGCCTACGCCGGGAGGAGCTCTCCCAGCTCGCCGGGGTCTCCGCCGACTACGTCGTCCGCCTCGAGCAGGGACGAGCCGCCCACCCCTCCTCCCAGGTGGTCGAGGCCCTCGCCCGCGCGCTGCGCCTGGCCCCCGGCGAGCGCGAGCACCTCTTCCGGCTGGCAGGACTGGCCCCGCCGGGCGCCGGCCTCGTCCCCCGCCACCTCACCCCGGGCGTCCACCGCATCCTCGACCGGCTCGTCACCACCCCGGTGGCCGTCTACGACGCGGCCTGGACCCAGCTCTTCGCCAACCCCCTCTACACCGCGCTCATGGGCGAATGGCACGGCGACGACCTGAACGGTGCCTGGCGCGCATTCGTCAGTTCCGGAACGCGCGTGCGGCACACCCCGGAGTCGAACGGAGAACTCCAGCGGCTCCTCGCCGCGGATCTGAGACGCACCAGTGGCCGATACCCCGACGACCCCGCACTGAAATCCCTGATTCAGCGACTCCGTACGCACAGCGCGCGATTCGCCGAACTCTGGGAAAGCGGCACGGCCGCCGAACACGAAGCCGGCCGCAAGACCATCGACCACCCCCACGCCGGCCCGCTCACCCTCGACTGCGACGTCCTCCACGTCGCGGGCAGCGGCCTGCGCGTCATGGTCTACACCGCGCAGCCCGGGAGCCGGGACGCGGAACGTCTCGGCTTCCTGTCCGTCGTGGCGACACAGAGCCTCACCGAGTGGAGGGCCGGTCCCGTATGAATCCCTGCGGTGGCCTGAGACCATCACCGGGTCCGAACCAATGAACGCAGAGGGGGGAACATGCTCGTTCCGGCGGTGCTCGTCGTCGTCCTGGTGGTGGTTGCCGGTGGGTGCGTGTGCGTGGTGTGGGCGGAGCGCGGCGGGCCGCCCTGGGTCCGTGGCGTGGCGGCGGCGACGCTCGCCGTGAGCAGGCTGGTGGGCCTCGGGAGGAGGCGTCGGCCGGGCCCGCACGGGACCTCCGGTGACGACGGTTAGGGTCTTTCGTTCCGGCCCGGCCCGCAGCCTCAACCTGCCCGGTCTCCGTCGGTCCGGCCCCATCCATGCCAGGATGCGAGGGTGGACATGACTGACGTCAAACGTGCGATCGCGGCTGCGACTTCGGTCGCCGCATCGCTCGGCCTGACGGCGAACGATGCGATCGTTCTCCATAACTCGAACAAGCTGGCGCTGCGGCTGACGCCGTGCGACGCCTTTGCCCGGGTCGCCCCCGTGGGGCAAGAGGTCGCAGAGTTCGAAGTCGATCTCGCTCAGCGGCTCATTGAGGCCGGAGGCCCGGTCTGCCCCCTGGAACCGCGGGTGGACCCGGGTGTGTACACGCGCGACGGCTTCGCGGTGACGCTGTGGACCTACTACGAGCCCGTGACACCGCACACCTCACCCGCTGACTACGCCGAGGCGCTGGAGCGGCTGCACGCCGGCATGCGTAAGGTCGATGTGGCGAGCCCGAGGTTCACGGACCGGATCACGGAGGCGGAGGAAGTCGTCGCCGATCCGGATCGCTCGCCGGAACTCACCGACGCGGACCGCGCGTTCCTCGGCGGCAGGCTGGCGAGCCTGCGACGAGCGATCGAAGCCCGCGGTGCCGTGGAGCAGTTGCTCCACGGCGAGCCGCATCCGGGCAATGTGCTGAGTACGGAGAACGGCCCGTTGTTCATCGACCTCGAGACGTGCTGCCGTGGACCCGTCGAGTTCGATCTCGCCCATGTTCCCGAGGCGGTCTGCGCGCGCTACCCGGGCGTTGACCAAGGGCTGCTGGACGAGTGCCGGCAGCTCGTTGTCGCGATGGTCGCCGCGTGGCGCTGGGAGCTCGGCGACCAGTTTCCGAACGGGAGGCGATTCGGGGAGGAGCTCCTGCGCCTGCTGCGCGAGGGTCCTCCCTGGCCGACACTCGACACCGTCACGGGGCGGCTGGACGGTCCGCGGTAATCGCCGAAGATCACGGGGGAGCGGCAAGGAACCGGGCGCCGGGACTGCCGCCGTCGCGACCCCGCGCACGCCGGCCCCGCTGCCGCGCCGAGCGATGGCGCCGGGTCGCAGCCGGCCGCTCCACCGGCCCATTCCTTTGCATAAAAGTGCGACGCTGCGTATAGTCATGCCATCGACGAGGAGGATTTCGATGGTGGTACGTGCAGCGGTGGCAGGGGCGAGCGGATACGCCGGCGGGGAGTTGCTGCGTCTTCTGCTCATCCACCCGCAGGTCGAGATCGGGGCCCTCACCGCTAACTCCAACGCGGGACAGCCGCTCGGGGCGCTCCAGCCGCACCTGCGGCCGCTCGCCGGGCGCGTTCTTCAGCCGACCACGCCCGAGGTGCTCGCCGGGCACGACGTGGTCTTCCTCGCGCTGCCGCACGGGCAGTCCGCAGCCGTGGCGGAGCAGCTCGGTGACGATGTGCTCGTGGTGGACATGGGGGCCGACTTCCGGCTCAAGGACGCCGCGGACTGGGAGAAGTTCTACGCGTCCCCGCACGCGGGAACCTGGCCGTACGGCCTGCCCGAGCTGCCCGGCGGGCGGGCCGGACTGGCGGGTACCAAGCGTATCGCGGTGCCCGGCTGCTACCCCACCGCGGTGTCGCTCGCACTCTTCCCGGCCTACGCGGCCCGGCTCGCCGAGCCCGAGGCCGTGATCGTCGCCGCCTCCGGCACCTCCGGCGCGGGCAAGGCGGCCAAGCCGCACCTGCTCGGGTCCGAGGTGATGGGCAACATGTCGCCGTACGGCGTCGGCGGCGGCCACCGGCACACGCCCGAGATGATCCAGAACCTCAGCGCGACGGCCGGCGAGCCCGTCACCGTCTCCTTCACACCGACCCTCGCCCCGATGCCCCGCGGCATCCTCGCCACCTGCAGCGCCAAGGCGAAGCCCGGCGTGAGCGCCGAGTCCCTGCGCGCCGCGTACGAGAAGGCCTTCGCGGACGAGCCGTTCGTCGATCTGCTGCCCGAGGGGCAGTGGCCCTCGACCGCCGCCGTGTACGGCTCCAACGCGGTGCAGGTCCAGGTCGCGTACGACGGGGCGGCCGGCCGGATCATCGTGATCAGCGCCATCGACAACCTCGCCAAGGGCACCGCGGGCGGTGCCCTGCAGAGCATGAACATCGCCCTCGGACTCCCCGAGGACACAGGTCTTTCCACGATCGGAGTCGCACCGTGAGCGTCACGGCAGCACAGGGGTTCTCGGCGGCGGGCATCGCCGCCGGAATCAAGGAGAGCGGTAACCCGGACCTGGCCCTCGTGGTCAACAACGGCCCGCGTCGCGCCGCCGCCGGCGTCTTCACCTCCAACCGTGTCAAGGCCGCCCCCGTCCGCTGGTCCGAGCAGGTCCTCAAGGGCGGCGCGGTGACAGCCGTCGTCCTCAACTCCGGCGGCGCCAACGCCTGTACGGGACCGCAGGGCTTCCAGGACACCCACACCACCGCCGAGAAGGCCGCCGAGGTCCTGGGCGGACACAGCGCCGGCGAGATCGCCGTCGCCTCGACCGGCCTCATCGGGCTGCTGCTCCCCATGGACAAGCTGCTCCCCGGCATCGAGAAGGCCGCGGGCGTCCTGAGCGAGCACGGCGGCGAGAAGGCCGCCATCGCCATCAAGACCACCGACACCGTGCACAAGACCGCCGTCGCCGGCGGCGAGGGCTGGACCGTCGGCGGCATGGCCAAGGGCGCCGGCATGCTGGCCCCCGGCCTCGCCACCATGCTCGTCGTCCTCACCACCGACGCCGACGTGGACGCGGCCGGACTGGACGCCGCGCTGCGCGACGCGACCCGCACCACCTTCGACCGGGTCGACTCCGACGGCTGCATGTCCACCAACGACACCGTGCTGCTGCTCGCCTCCGGCGCCTCCGCGATCACCCCGGACCGGGCGGAGTTCGCCGAGGCCGTGCGCACCGTCTGCGACGATCTGGCCCGGCAGCTGATCGGCGACGCGGAAGGCGCGTCCAAGGACATCCGCATCGAGGTCGTCAACGCCGCGACCGAGGACGACGCCGTCGAGGTGGGCCGCTCCATCGCCCGTAACAACCTCCTCAAGTGCGCCATCCACGGCGAGGACCCCAACTGGGGCCGGGTGCTGTCCGCCATCGGCACGACGAAGGCGGCCTTCGAGCCCGACGAGCTGAACGTCGCCATCAACGACGTCTGGGTCTGCAAGAACGGCGGGGTCGGCGAGGACCGCGACCTCGTCGACATGCGCTACCGGGAGGTCAGGATCACCGCCGACCTCGCCGCAGGCACCGAGTCCGCCGTCATCTGGGCCAACGACCTCACCGCGGACTACGTCCACGAGAACAGCGCGTACAGCTCATGACCGCCGCGCGGAAGCACACCGCACTCCCGAAGGCGCAGATCCTCATCGAGGCGCTGCCCTGGCTGACCCGGCACAACGGCAAGACCGTCGTCATCAAGTTCGGCGGCAACGCCATGATCGACGAGGAGCTGAAGGCGGCCTTCGCGCAGGACGTCGTCTTCCTGCGGCACGCGGGCCTCAAGCCCGTCGTCGTGCACGGCGGCGGCCCGCAGATCAGCGCCCAGCTCGACAAGCAGGGCCTGGTCAGCGAGTTCAAGGCCGGTCTGCGGGTCACCACGCCCGAGGCGATGGACGTCGTACGGATGGTGCTCGCCGGGCAGGTCCAGCGCGAACTGGTGGGCCTGCTCAACCAGCACGGGCCGCTCGCCGTCGGCATGACCGGTGAGGACGCCCACACCATCACCGCCACCCAGCACCGGCCCGTCATCGACGGCGAGGCCGTCGACATCGGCCGGGTCGGGGAGATCACCGCGATCGACACCGGGGCCATCCAGGCGCTCCTGGACGACGGCCGCATCCCGGTCATCTCCTCCATCGCCCGCTCGGCGGAGGACAACCACGTCTACAACGTCAACGCCGACACCGCGGCCGCAGCGCTCGCCGCCGCGCTGAACGCCGAGACACTGATGGTGCTCACCGACGTCGAGGGCCTCTACGAGGACTGGCCCAACAGCGACGACGTGATCAGCCGTCTCACCGCCACCGAACTGGAGAAGCTCCTGCCGGAACTCTCCAGCGGCATGGTGCCCAAGATGCAGGGCTGCCTGCACGCCGTGCGCAACGGCGTCGAGACAGCCAGGGTCATCGACGGCCGGGTCCAGCACTCGATCCTGCTGGAGATCTTCACCGACGAGGGAATCGGCACGATGGTCGTGCCCGACGCACAGGGGGAAGCATGAGCAACGCCGAGCTCTCGCAGCGCTGGCAGGGCGCGCTGATGGACAACTACGGCACCCCGAAGCTGTCCCTCGTCCGAGGCGAGGGCGCCCGGGTGTGGGACGCCGACGGCACCGAGTACCTCGACTTCGTCGGCGGCATCGCGGTGAACGCGCTGGGCCACGCCCATCCCGCGATCGTCGCGGCGGTCTCCGCCCAGATCGCCACCCTCGGCCACGTCTCCAACCTCTTCATCGCCGAACCCCCCGTCGCGCTCGCCGAACGGCTCCTCCAGCTCTTCGGGCGGACCGGCAAGGTCTACTTCTCCAACTCGGGCGCCGAGGCCAACGAGGCCGCGTTCAAGATCGGCCGGCTGACCGGGCGCACCCACATGGTCGCCACCGACGGCGGCTTCCACGGCCGGACGATGGGCGCCCTCGCGCTCACCGGCCAGCCCAAGAAGCGCGAACCGTTCGTCCCGCTGCCCGGTGACGTCACCCACGTCCCGTACGGGGACGCCGAGGCGCTGCGGGGCGCGGTCACCACCGACACCGCCCTGCTGGTCATCGAGCCGGTCCAGGGCGAGAACGGTGTGGTCGTCCCGCCCAAGGGCTACCTGGAGGCGGCCCGGGAGATCACCCGGGCCACCGGCACCCTGCTGGTCCTCGACGAGGTGCAGACCGGCATCGGCCGCTGCGGCACCTGGTTCGAGTACCAGCAGCACCAGGGCGTCGAGCCCGATCTGGTCACCCTGGCCAAGGGCCTCGGCGGCGGACTGCCGATCGGCGCCACGGTGGCGTTCGGTGCGGCCGCCGACCTGCTGGCGCCCGGCCAGCACGGTACGACCTTCGGTGGCAACCCGGTCGCCTGCGCCGCCGGACTCGCGGTGCTGGACACCCTGGCCGCCGACGGCGCCCTGGACGGCGTGAAGCGGCTCGGTGAACGGATCCGGGAGGGCGTGGAGGGCCTGGGACACCCCCTGGTCTCCCATGTCCGGGGCTCCGGCCTGCTGCTGGGTATCGTGCTCACCGAGCCCCTCGCACCCCAGGTGCAGCAGGCGGCTCAGGGAGCCGGACTCCTGGTGAACGCACCCGCACCCGATGTCGTACGGCTGATGCCGCCCCTGATCATCGGTGACGCGGAGGTGGACACGTTCCTCCGGGCACTTCCCGGCGTACTCGACGCGGCACACGGACGATCCGGAGAATGACGTTCCGGAGAATGGGGCGACGACGATGACCGAGGCGCAGGACTCCGAGCACGGCGGGCCGTCCGTGCCGCAGACCCGCACGGCACGCCACCGCCGGATCGTGGACATCCTGAACCGGCTGCCGGTGCGCTCGCAGAGCCAGCTGGCCAAGCTTCTCGCGGACGACGGACTGAGCGTCACCCAGGCGACGCTCTCGCGGGATCTGGACGAACTGGGTGCGGTGAAGATCCGCAACACCGGCGGCGAGCTGATCTACGCGGTGCCGAGCGAGGGCGGTTTCCGCACCCCGCACGCACCGCTCGGCGGCTCGGCGAAGGAGGAGCGGATGCGCCGCCTCTCCGCCGAACTGCTGATCTCGGCGGAGGCATCGGCCAACCTCGTGGTGCTGCGCACGCCCCCGGGCGCCGCCCAGTTCCTCGCCTCGTCCATCGACCAGGCCGAACTGCACGACATCCTCGGCACCATCGCCGGGGACGACACGGTGATGCTGATCAGCCGTGACCCGGCGGGCGGGCAGGCGCTCGCCGACCATCTGCTGCGGCTCGCGCAGAACGACCGCTGAGGCTCAGTAGCGCGTGATCGCGGTCGGGCCCGAACGGGTCCCGATCGCGAGGTGCGGACGACGGGCGGGATCGGCCCAGGCCAGGATCCGGTCCATCGCGGCCGCCGGTACGGAGACGCAACCGGCGGTCGCACCGCGCCCGTTGACGTGCAGGAAGATCCCCGCTCCCCGGCCGCGCACCGGACGGCCGTAGTTGAAGCCGACGACGAGCGCACGCGCGTACTGCGCCGGATACGTGATCAGGTGCTCGGCCTCGGACGCCCGGCAGTCGGCGGGCCTCGGCTCCACCCACCGGTTGTACGCCCGCGCCGCGTTGTCCTGGCACCACCAGGACCCGTTGCGGACCCGGCGGTAGGAGTAGCGGGTACCGGGCGGAGCCGCCGCCACCCCGAAGGCGTACGGCAGGTCGTAGAGGCCGGTGGGCGTGGTGTTCGTGCCCTGTTGGCGCGAGGCGCCCTCGGCCAGCCCGTTGGCCCCGAACCGGGCCGGCGCCGAACCGGCCGCCACCCACCGGCCGGAGCGCCTGTTCCACCAGGTGACCGTGCCCGTGGTGGCCCCGGTGGAGGCGGCCTCCGCGGTGATCAGCTGGGAGCCGCCTCCCGTTTCGGCCAGCCGGTGCGGCAGCGGCCGGTCCGCCGGCGGACCGGCCCCGACGAGGGCCGTGAGGGCGAGCAGTACCGAACCGGTCACCAGACATCTGCGCATGTCCCGGACCGTAGACCGGTCCGGTCGCCATCACCCGCGCGCCTGCTCCGTACGGCCCAACCGCTCACGGCGACGGGGGCATGACCGGCAGCGGGAGCGGCAGTCCCGGCAGGCCGTCGATGCTGGTGGCGACATGCTCCTTCTTCTCGAAGTAGGCGCTGAGTGAGGCGTCGTCCTCCCGCGCGAACCGCCGGGCGTGCAGCGGCCGGTCCTCTTCGTACGACATGAAGGGGATGGCGTATCCGCAGGTGTCCCTGATCAGCTCGGCGGTCACCACGATGATCGCCCGCAGCCCGTGCGACGCTGCGTCCACCCCGTCGAACCGCCCGAGCAGACCCGGGAAGCGGGGGTCGTCGCGGAAGACCGGCTCACCCCGGCCGTGCACCCGCACGATGGCCGGCGGGCCCTGGAAGGCGCACCACATCAGGGTGATCCGGCCGTTCTCGCGCAGATGGGCGACGGTCTCCGCGTTGCTCCCGGCGAAGTCCAGGTACGCCACGCGCTGTTCGTCCAGCACCACGAAGGAGCCGCTGACGCCCTTGGGGGAGAGGTTGACCGTGCCGTCGCCGTCCAGTGGCGCGGTCGCGGTGAAGAAGATGTGCTGCGTCTCGATGAAGGTCCGCAGCCGCCCGTCGATGCGTTCGTATGTCTTTCCCATGTGTTCGATTGTCTTCCCCGGGTCCCGTACGGACACCGGGATTTCAGCCGGCGGGAGCGGCCCGGTCGGCCGCGCGCAGCAGCCACTGCGGGGAGAAGCCGGCCGCGTCCGGGAGCAGCGCCCGGGTCGCCGCGCGGACGACGGCCGACGACGGGTCATCGAGCAGTGGAGCGAGTTGCTCGCGGGTGACGACGGCGAGGGCCCGCAGACCGGCGATCGTGTGGAGCCGGACGGCGGGCAGCGGATGGTCCAGCAGCGGCCACAGCGTCTCGGCGTCGCCCGGCCCCCCGCACTCGCCCAGCCCCGCGCAGGCCCCGGGGTGGCCGGCCGGGGCGGCGCACATCGAGCGGTACAGCGGCAGCGGGTCGACCCCGCCCTGCCGGAGCACGTAGCGGGCGCAGGCCCGGACGATCCCCGAACGGTCCGCGAGGAAGTCACGGGCCTCGCCGTGCCGCCCGGTGCGGCGCAGCGCGGTGACCCCGGCGGCCCGCACGCGCGGGGCGCGGGCCGTCAGGAGCAGGCTCACCACGAGGTCGTGGTCCTGCTCGCCCATCGAGGCGACGGCCTCGTCCGCGCACAGGTCCTGCAGGGTCGCGTCGTCGGTTCCCGCCGCGATACGGGCCAGCCGGCCGGGCGTGAGCAGCCGGCCGGCGACCGCGACGCGGTGGGCGAACCTGCGGGTGGCGCGGTCGTCGCTCCCGAGCAGCGCCTCCACCTGCGCGGCCGGCCCCTCGCGCAGCGCCCGTCCGAGCAGCTCACGCGCGAATCCGCCCTGCGCGCGCCGGGACAGCAGCAGCACCAGCCCGGCCCACTGGGCGAGTGCGGTGGAGGGCTCGCGGGACAGCAGCTCCCTGGCCCGCTCGCGTACCGGCTCCGCCCAGTCCGCGCAGCGGACGATCACCAGCGGCAGCAGGGCCCCGGCCCCGGCCACCCGGCCGAGGGCGGCCTCCCGGATCCTGCCGTCCGGGTGGCACAGGGCGAGGGCCAGCTCGCTCTCGGACGGCGGGTGGTCGCGCAGGCGGACGGACGGCAGGGGGGCGTCCCAGTCCCACCGCAGCCGCCGCCCGTCCGCCCAGGCGTGGGCCGGAAGCAGGTGCGGCGACTCCCAGGCCTGGATGCGCACCCCGAGGTCGAGAGCCACCCATGAGCGCGCGGACGAGGGATCAAGGGCCTCGTGCAGCGCGACCCCCCGGGCCACTCGTTCCGCCGCCGTGCAGTCCGTGGTCATCGGCCGCCCCCTCGTGTGTGCCGGGTGCCGATGCCAGGGCCTGTCCTCAAACTGCCGTCGTCGCCCGGCAGACGGCAGTTCGACGACAGGCCCTGGGCGGGCGGTCCGTCGGCCGGCCAGCGAGTATCTGCCTCATAGAACGCCTTCGGGATCCGCCCTCACCTGCGACTTTGACAAACCATACAGGTGAACGCATAGTTATGCCTACCAGCGATCGCGGCGTGAGGAGAAAAGCGTGACGGAGCGCGCCGTCGTCACCGGCCGCCGGTCCAGCGAGTCGCTGTACGACTTCGACCTCGCCACGTACGACTCCGGCGACACCTTCGACCAGTCCGGGGCGCAGGGCTTCATCGAGGTCTTCGGCCTCTCGTCGAAGATCGCCGCCGAACGTGACCTGGCCTGATCCCACCCCGTTACGTCACCGCCTCCCCGGCCGTCCGCGCGGGGAGGCGGCCGCACATCCAACCCCCTTGTTCTTCCGAGGAGCACGCAGTGAGCAACGGCAACGGCAACAGCGACGTACGCCTCTGGGGCGCCCGGTTCGCGGACGGTCCGGCCGAGGCGCTGGCCAGGCTGTCCGCGTCCGTCCACTTCGACTGGCGCCTCGCGCCGTACGACATCGCCGGCTCCCGCGCCCACGCCCGCGTCCTCAACAAGGCGGGGCTGCTCACCGAGGACGAGCTGAAGCGGATGACCGCAGGGCTCGACCAGCTGGAGGCGGACGTCGCGGACGGCTCGTTCACCGGCACCGTCGCGGACGAGGACGTCCACACCGCCCTGGAGCGCGGGCTGCTGGAGCGGCTCGGCCCCGACCTCGGCGGCAAGCTGCGGGCCGGACGCTCCCGCAACGACCAGATCGCCACGCTCTTCCGGATGTACCTGCGCGACCACGCCCGCATCATCGGCGGTCTCATCGCCGAGCTGCAGGACGCCCTGGTCGGCCTCGCGGAGGCCCACCCGGACGTGGCCATGCCCGGCCGCACGCACCTCCAGCACGCCCAGCCGGTGCTCTTCGCCCACCACATCCTGGCCCATGTGCAGCCCCTGTCCCGGGACGCCGAACGGCTGCGCCAGTGGGACGAGCGGACCGCCGTCTCGCCCTACGGTTCGGGCGCGCTCGCCGGCTCCTCGCTCGGCCTCGACCCGGAGGCGGTCGCCGCCGACCTCGGCTTCGAGCGCGGTTCGGTGGCCAACTCCATCGACGGCACGGCCTCGCGGGACTTCGTCGCCGAATTCGCCTTCGTCACCGCGATGATCGGCATCAACCTCTCGCGGATCGCCGAGGAGATCATCATCTGGAACACGAAGGAGTTCTCCTTCGTCACCCTCCACGACGCCTTCTCCACCGGCTCCTCGATCATGCCGCAGAAGAAGAACCCCGACATCGCCGAACTGGCGCGGGGCAAGTCGGGACGGCTCATCGGCAACCTGACCGGGCTGATGGCCACGCTCAAGGCCCTGCCGCTCGCCTACAACCGCGACCTCCAGGAGGACAAGGAGCCGGTCTTCGACTCCTGCGACCAGCTCGAAGTCCTGCTGCCCGCCTTCACCGGCATGATGGCCACGCTCACCGTCAACCGCGAGCGCATGGAGGAGCTGGCCCCGGCCGGCTTCTCGCTCGCCACCGACATCGCGGAGTGGCTGGTCAAGCAGGGCGTGCCGTTCCGCGTCGCCCACGAGGTCGCCGGCGCCTGCGTCAAGGAGTGCGAGGCGCACGGCATCGAGCTCGACGAGCTGACCGACGAGCAGTTCGCGAAGATCTCCGAGCACCTCACCCCCGAGGTCCGCACGGTCCTGGACGTGGCCGGAGCGCTGGCCTCCCGCGACGGGCGCGGCGGCACGGCGCCCTCGGCGGTCGCCGTCCAGCTGGCCGAGGTCAAGGCGGACCTCGCGACACAGCACGCCTGGGCCGCGGCCCGCAAGTAGCTGGACGGGCATCGCGGGCTACGTTGGTCGGGTGGGCCTGTCCGGGCCGGGTCCGGGCAGGTGCAACACCATGACCTGTGCGGCAGGCCGGGGCCGGACGGCCCCGGCCGCGTTGTCCCACCGAACACGAGGAGCCCGCGATGCCCTTCGCCCGACTGGCCAGTACCACCACCCCGACCGCCCACATCGGGTTCGGCCTGGCAGCGGTCGGCAGGCCCGGCTACATCAATCTCCACCGCGATCGCGACCTGCCGGACGAGCGCACCGCCGACGTGCTGCGCGCCCGCACCCACGAACTGCTCGACGCCGCCTACGCCCAGGGCGTCCGCTACTTCGACGCGGCCCGCTCCTACGGCCGCTCCGAGGAGTTCCTCGGGGAATGGCTGGCGGCCCGGCCCGAGGTGCGCGACGTCGTCATCGGGAGCAAGTGGGGCTACACGTACACCGCCGACTGGAACGTCGAGGCCGAGGCGCACGAGGTCAAGGACCACAGCCTCGCCACCTTCGAGCGCCAGCGTGCCGAGACCGCCGAGCTGCTCGGTGACCGGCTCGACCTCTACCAGATCCACTCCGTCACGGCGGACAGCCCGGCCCTGACGGACAAGGAGCTGCACGCCCGCCTCGCCGCGCTCGCCGCCGAGGGCGTCAGCATCGGCCTCTCCACCAGCGGGCCCGCCCAGGCCGAGGCCATCCGGGCCGCGCTCGCCGTCACGGTCGACGGCGAGCCCCTCTTCCGCACGGTCCAGGCGACCTACAACGCACTGGAGACCTCGGCCGGACCGGCCCTGGCCGACGCGCACGCCGCCGGACTCACCGTGATCGTCAAGGAGGCCATGGCCAACGGCAGGCTCGCGGGCACGGAGGCGCCCGCCGTGGTGCGGGAGATCGCCACGGAGGAGGGGCTCGGCAGCGACGCGGTGGCCCTGGCGCTGGTGCTGCACCAGCCGTGGGCCGGGGTCGTGCTCTCCGGCGCGGCGACCGTCACCCAGCTCGCGGGCAACCTGCACGCCGCCGTCCTCGGTCTCGACGAGGAGCGGCGCGCCCGGCTGGACGCGCTGGTGGAGGAGCCGGAGGCGTACTGGCGCCACCGCGCCTCGCTGCCGTGGAGCTGAGCCGCCCGCCCCGTGCGACGGCCCCCGGGACGGCTGTCACATCTCGGGGGCCCGCCGCGTCAGGGTGGTGAGGACACCTGACACGGGAGGACGGCTGTGGACGAGAACGAGATCCTGGCGGCACGGTTCGAGGAGAACCGCACCCGTCTGAAGGCCGTGGCCCATCGGATGCTCGGCTCGTCGAACGACGCGGAGGACGCCGTCCAGGAGGCCTGGATCCGGCTCTGCCGGTCCGACAGCGCGGCCATCGACAACCTGGGCGGCTGGCTGACGACCGTGGTCGGGCGGGTCTGCCTCGACATGCTCCGCGTCCGCCGCGTCCGCCGCGAGGAGCCCCTGGAGACCGGGGCGCCCGAGGCGCCGGAGCCCGGTCCCTCGCCGGACCCCGAGTCCGGCGGCGACCCGGAGCAACAGGCGCTGACCGCCGACTCGGTGGGCCTCGCGCTGCTCGTGGTCCTCGAAACCCTCGACCCGGCCGAGCGGCTCGCCTTCGTGCTCCACGACATGTTCGCGGTGCCCTTCGACGAGATCGCCCGCATCGTGGACCGCACCCCGGCCGCCGCCCGGCAGCTCGCCAGCCGGGCCCGCCGCCGGGTGCGGGGCGCCGCCCCGGAGCCCGGCCCCGGAGCGGTCCGCCGCCGCGAGGTCGTGAACGCCTTCCTGGCGGCCGCCCGGGGCGGGGACTTCGAGGCGCTCGTCGCCGTGCTCGACCCCGATGTCGTGTCCCGGTCCGCCGGCGCACCCGCCGAGACCCCCGTGGTGGTGCGCGGGGCCGAGAACGTGGCGCGGCGGGCGATCATGTTCGCGCCGTACGCCAGGTCGGTGCGGTTCGCGCTGCTCGACGGCGCCCCGGCGGTCCTCGCGGCGCGCGAGGGAGCGGGCTTCTCGCTCATGAGGTTCACGGTCGAGCGAGGGAAGGTCGTCGAACTGTTCGTCATCAGCGACCCCGCCGGGCTGGCCGGCCACGATCTGGTCCTCCTCGGTGAATGAGTCGGCGCGGCCGGCCGGCGGCCGGGAGCGGGCGTGCGCCCGCTCCCGGCTTCAGGGGGTCGTGAGGATGACGAGCTGCCGGGTCGCCCTGGTCATCGCCACATAGCGGTCGACCGCTCCTTCGATGCCCTCCCCGAACGTCTGAGGGTCGATGAGGACGACCAGGTCGAATTCGAGCCCCTTGGTCAGCTCCGGGGCCAGCGACCGGACGCGGGGCGTCGCCCGGAACGCCGGATCGCCGACGACACAGGCGATCCCGTCGGCGTTGTCGGCGAGCCAGGTGTCGAGGATCCGGCCCAGCTCCGCCGTGGAGCCGTGCACGACCGGGAGGCCGCTGCTGCGGACGGAGGCCGGCACGTTGGCGTCGGGGAGCACGGCCCGGATGACCGGCTCGGCCTCCGCCATGATCTCCTCCGGCGTCCGGTAGTTGATGCTCAGTGAGGCCAGGTTGATCCGGTCGAGCCCGATCCTGCTCAGCCGTTCCTGCCACGACTCGGTGAACCCGTGCCGGGCCTGGGCGCGGTCCCCGACGATGGTGAAGCTGCCGGACGGGCACCGGAGCAGCAGCATCTGCCACTCGGCGTCGGTCAGTTCCTGGGCCTCGTCCACGACGACGTGCGCGAACGGTCCGGCGAGCAGGTCCGGTTCGGTGCCGCCTGCCCCGCTGTCGTCGACCAGGGCCTCCTGGAGGTCCTTCCCGTGCAGCATCGTCACGGCGCCCTCGCCGTCGTCGTCCGCCTGCAGCAGGGTGTCGATGACCTTGTCCATGTGCTCGCGGTCGGCGGCGAGCGCGGCCTGGTGCCGGCGGCTGCGGCGGGACGCCTCCGGGTCGCCGAGGCGCTGGCGGGCCGCGTCCAGGAACGGCAGGTCGGAGACCGTCCAGGCCTGGGCGTCCGCCCGCTGGAGCCGGGACACCTCGTCGCGGCTGAGCCAGGGCGCGCATCTGCGCAGGTAGGCGGGGACCGACCACAGGTCTCCCACGACATCGGCCGCCTCCAGCAGCGGCCACGCGCGGTCGAAGGTCGTGAGCAGCTCCCGGTTCTTCAGCAGCGACTTGCGCAGTACGGCGTCCGAGACGTCGCCCTCGTGCTTCTCGACGAGGATCGTGAGCAGCTCGTCGCGGACCTGGTCGCGCGCCTCGTTGTGCGGGGTGCCGGGCTCCGCCGCCTCGAACGCCACGGCCCAGTCGGCGGCGGTGAGCTGGATGTCGGACCAGTGGGTCGTGACCTTCATCCCCTTGGCGGGCGGCTCCTCGTAGAACCTGGCGGCCGCTTCGATCGCCGCCACCAGCTTCCCGGAGGACTTCAGCCTGGCCACCTCAGGGTCGGTCTCGGGCCCGGCCGCGGCCCCCTCCGTCACGAGGTCCCGCAGGGTGCACGTCTGCACGCCCTCCTCGCCGAGGCTGGGCAGCACGTCGGCGACGTAACCCAGGTAGGGCTGGTGCGGGCCGACGAACAGTACGCCGCCCCGGCGGTGGCCGAGCCTGGGGTCGGAGTAGAGCAGGTAGGCGGAGCGGTGCAGGGCGACGACCGTCTTGCCCGTACCGGGGCCCCCGTCGACGACGAGCGCGCCGCGGGAGCCCGCGCGGATGATGGCGTCCTGGTCGGCCTGGATGGTGCCCAGCACGTCCCGCATCCGGGCCGAGCGGTTGCTGCCCAGGCTGGCGATGAACGCGGACTGGTCGTCGAGCGCGGCGTGCCCGGCGAACCCCTCGGAGGTGAACACCTCGTCCCAGTAGTCGCTGATCCGGCCACGGGTCCAGCGGTACCTGCGGCGGCTCGCCAGCCCCATCGGGTTGGCGTGGGTGGCGCCGAAGAACGGCTCGGCCGCCGGGGAGCGCCAGTCGATGAGCAGCCGGCGGCCCGAGCTGTCGGTGAGGCCGAGTCGTCCGACGAAGAGGGGCTCGCCGTCGTCCTGAGCGACCATGTGCCCCAGGCACAGGTCCAGGCCGAAGCGGCGCAGGGCGCGCAGCCGGGCGGTCAGCCGGTGGATCTCCACGTCCCGGTCCATCGCCTGCCGGCCCGCGCCGCCGGGTGTCCGGCGCTCGGCGGCGAGCCGCTCGGTCAGTTCGGAGATCGACTCGTCGAGGCACTCGGCGATGGCCGCGAAGTGCTCCTCGTCGCCGGCGATCAGCGCCGGGTCGGCCTTGGGGGAGAGGCGGTCGGGAAGGTCGAACGCGCTGGTGGTCAGGGGGTTCACGTCGTCAGCTCCGATCTGGTGCCGCGTGCGGTCGACGCGTGCGGCGGGGCGCCTGGACCGGCGCGGCGTACCTGGTGGCCATGACGGGGGCGGGCTCCGTCGGCGCTGTACGCCGTGGCCGGGTGCCGGTCCGGGGCGCCAGGGTTTACGGGTTCTCGGTTACCTGGTCCTGGCTCGGTGGGTCCGGGCGGTTCACCCGGACCCGGACCGGGACGGAGCGAGCCCCGGCAGTGGTTCGGTCTCCACGCGCGACCCGCGGGGACGCAACAGCACTCGCACTTCGTGACTCACCCGTCTCCGCAAAATTCTGGCCTTCGGCCGATGATTCTGCGCCATGACCGGGGCCTTGCCGCAAGCCCCCCCGTGCGCTATAAGTTCAAAGTGGCAAGGAGTGGGTTCGTGTTCACGACCCTCCGGCCGGTGCCCCGCACTTCCGGGGCCGACCGCCACGATACGGGCCCGTGGCCCGCTCTCCTCCCGCCAGGTTTCCGGCGCCCCCCCCGTGTTCCCCGACGGCGTACCGCACCGCGTTCCCCGACGGCGTACCGCACGTCCCCGCGACACGCAGGGGCGTCTGACGGCACCCGAGTGAGACAGAGGCGTCTCATGTGGGCTAATCTCGTCTCATGACTCTCGATCGTGAGCAGGTGCTGCGCAGTGCCGCCGCCCTGCTGACCCGTAAATCGACCGCCACCATGGACGAGGTCGCCAAGTCCGCCGGTATCGGCCGCGCCACCCTGCACCGGCACTTCGCCGGACGGGACGCCCTGGTCAGGGCGCTGGAGGAACGGGGAATCCAGGAGTTCGAGGCGGCGCTCGACGCCGCCGAGCTCGACCAGGGCACCTCCGAGGCGGCGTTGCGCCGGTTCGTCGCCGCCGTCGAACCGAGCGCCGGGCTGCTCTCCTTCCTCGTGACCGAGAATCAGCTCTTCGAGGGCGGCGAGGTGAACGAGGGCTGGGACCGGCTGGACGCACGGGTCTCCGCCTTCTTCCGGCGCGGCCAGGAACGCGGCGAGATCCGCATCGACCTGACCCCCGCCTGGCTGACCGAGGCCCTCTACGGGCTGATCGGCACCGGCGCCTGGGCCGTCCAGGTGGGACGGGTGGCCGCGCAGGACTTCCAGTACATGATCGTCGAGTTGCTGCTCGGCGGCGCACGCCGGAGCGTGGAGCAATGAGCAGCATGGAACAGCACCCGGAGCCCCCGACCGAGCTGCGCCGCCCCGGGCGGTGGATCGCGCTGTCCGTGCTCGTGCTCGCCGTGCTGCTGGTCGCCATCGACGCGACCGTGCTCGGTCTGGCGACCCCGTTCCTCAGCGAGGACCTGGAGCCCACCGGCACCCAGCTGCTCTGGATCGGTGACATCTACTCCTTCGTCATCGCCGGACTCCTGGTCTCCATGGGCAGCCTCGGTGACCGCATCGGCCGCAAGAAGCTGCTGCTCTGCGGGGCCACCGCCTTCGGCGCGGTCTCGGTGCTCAACGCCTACGCGATGACGCCGGAGATGATGATCCTGGCGCGTGCCCTGCTGGGCGTCGCCGGTGCCACTCTGATGCCGTCCACCCTCGCCCTGATCCGCAACATCTTCCACGACGCCCGCGAGCGGAGCCTCGCCATCGGCATCTGGGGGGCGGCGGCCTCGGCCGGTGCGGCGGTCGGACCGGTCGTCGGCGGTTTCCTCCTGGAGCACTTCTGGTGGGGCTCGGTCTTCCTGATCAACCTGCCCGTCATGGCCGTGCTCGTCGTCGTCGGGATCAAGCTGATCCCCGAGTCGAAGAACCCGGCGCCCGGACCGTGGGACCTGATGAGCGTCGGCCTCTCGCTGGTCGGCATGTTCGGAGTCGTGTACGCGATCAAGGAGCTGGCGGCGCACGGTGCCAGCTGGCCGGTCGCGCTCGCAGGCGTCGGGGGAGTGGCCGCGCTCGTCTGGTTCGTACGCCGGCAGTTCCGGCTTCCGGCACCACTGCTGGACATGAGGCTCTTCCACCACCGGGGCTTCTCCGGCGCCGTGCTCGCGGATCTGCTGACCATCCTCGGCCTGTCCGGCCTGGTCTTCTTCCTCTCCCAGTTCCTGCAACTGGTCCAGGGTCGCGGACCGCTGGAGGCGGGCCTGGCCGAACTGCCCGCCGCCGTCGGCGCGGTCACCGCAGGCCTGCTCGCCGGGACCACCGCTCGCCGCTTCTCGGTACGGTCCGTGGTGGCCGGGGGCCTCGGCGCCATCGGCCTGTCGCTGGCCGCGGTCGCCGCGATCCACAAGGAGACCGCGTACCCGCTGATCGGCGCCCTGCTGCTGGTCGTGGGCGTGGGCGCGGGCTTCGCCTTCACGGTGACCTCCGACGTGATCCTCTCCAGCGTCCCCAAGGAGCACGCGGGCTCCGCCTCCGCGGTCTCCGAGACGGCGTACGAGCTCGGCGCCGCGCTCGGCATCGCCCTGCTCGGCTCCGTCGTCACCGGGGTCTACCAGGACTTCGCCACTCCGGCGGGGGTACCGGCCGCCACTTCGTCGGCCGCCCACGAATCACTGGGCGGCGCCGTCGAAGTGGCCAAGACGCTCCCGGGGCAGCAGGGGACCGCTCTGGTCTCCGCCGCCCAGGACGCGTTCGTGGACGGGCTGCGGCTGGCCTCGTCCGTCGGCGCGGCCGTCCTGATCGCGACGGCGGTCGCGGCCTGGTACCTGCTGCGCGGCCAGGAGCTGGAGGAAGGCATCGTCCACGACTGACGCCCCGCCGGCTTCCGTCCCCTGAGCCGGACGGGTGGAACCGGTACGCGGAAGGGCCCGTACCCCCAACCGGGGTACGGGCCCTTCCGTAAGACCTGCGTGCTGTGTCCTGAGCGGGCTCAGGCTGCCTTGGCCTTCGTCGCGTACATGTCGACGTACTCCTGGCCGGACAGCCGCATCACCTCGGCCATCACGGAGTCCGTCACCGCCCGCAGCACATAGCGGTCGCGGTCCATGCCCTCGTAGCGCGAGAACTCCATCGGCTCACCGAAGCGGACCGTGACTTTGCCCGGCCGGGGCACGCCCGAGCCGCCCGGCTGGAGCTTGTCCGTACCGATCATCGCGAACGGCACGACCGGCGCCCCCGTCATCAGCGTCAGCCGCGCGATACCCGTACGGCCCCGGTAGAGGCGGCCGTCGGGGGAGCGGGTGCCCTCCGGGTAGATCGCGAACGCCTTGCCCTCGTCCAGCACCCGGCGCCCGGTCATCAGCGCCGCGACACCGCCTCGGCCGCCGTCCCGGTCCACCGGGATCATGCCGACGCCCGTGAAGAACCACGCCATCAGACGGCCCTTGAGGCCCTTGCCGGTGACGTACTCGTCCTTGCCGATGAAGTACACCGGGCGTTCGCAGCAGATCGGCATGATCATCGAGTCGATGAACGTGAGGTGATTTCCCGCCAGGATGACCGGCCCGGATCCTGGAATGTTCTCGATGCCCTCCACCCGCGGCCGGAACATCAGGCGCAGGATCGGTCCGAGCACTGCCTTGATGAGTGCGTGTCGGGACAACGGTTCCTCCGGTGTAGTGGCCGGGCCGGCCGAGCGACGGATTGAGCGGTCCATGCGGGTGAGGACGATACTCGTGGGTACTCGCTGATCGCACATCGGGTTCACGCAGTGGATACGCAGTGTTGACGTGTGTTTGCGCCACGTTGGCCCGGGTGCCGCCGTCCGGACGGCCTCACTGCCTACGCTCGGGCCCCGCTCGACAGATGCCGGACATCATATGCGAGGAGCCTTCATGACAGAGCGTGCGCACGCCACACCCGGACGACGGACCGTCATGGGCGTGGGGGCAGCGGTACTCGGTACCGCGGCCGTCGGCCTGTCCGGGACGGCGCGGGCCGCCGGGAACACCGCGGAGCGCTCCGGTGGCCACGGCGGCTCCGGACACCGCCTCGACCTGCCGGTGCCGACCGTCATCGGACACCGGGGCACCAGCGGATACCGTCCCGAACACACCCTCGGCTCGTACCAGCTGGCCCTCGACATGGGCGCGCACATCATCGAGCAGGACCTGGTGCCGACCCGGGACGGCCACCTCGTCTGCCGCCACGAGAACGACATCACCGCCACCACCGACGTCTCCGCGCACCCCGAGTTCGCGAGCCGCAGGACCACCAAGACGGTCGACGGCATCCCGCTCACCGGCTGGTTCACCGAGGACTTCACCCTCGCCGAACTGAAGACGCTGCGGGCCAAGGAGCGCATCCCGGGCAACCGCCAGAAGAACACCCTGTACGACGGCCGCTGGGAGATCCCCACCTTCGAGGAGGTCCTCCAGTGGGCCGACCGCGAGGGCCGCAGGCGCGGTAAGCAGGTCTGGCTCTACGTCGAGACCAAGCACCCCACCTACTTCCGCGGCCTCGGCCTCGGCCTGGAGGAGCGCCTCGTCAAGCTGCTGCGCCGCTACGACCGCCACCGCGCCCAGTCGCCGCTGATCCTCCAGTCCTTCGAGCCCAGCAGCATCCAGCGGCTGGCCGGGCTCGTCGCCACCCCGCGCATCGTCCTCCTCTCGGGCACCGGCACCCAGCCCTGGGACTTCACCGCGACCGGCGACCCGCGCACCACCGACGACCTGGTGAAGCCCGCCGGCCTGAAGTGGATGGCGTCCTTCGCCCAGGGCATCGGCCCGACCCTGGACCTGATCATCCCCAAGAACGCCTCCGGCGGGCTCGCCGAGCCCACCACCCTGGTGCGCGACGCGCACGCCCGGGGGCTGATCCTGCACCCCTACACGATGCGCAACGAGAACACCTTCCTGCCCGCCGACTTCCGGCGCGGCAGCGACCCGAACGCGTACGGCGACGCGTTCGGCGCCTTCGCCGCGTACTTCGCGACGGGCATCGACGGGATCTTCTCCGACAACCCGGACACGGCGCTGCTCGCGGCGGCGGACTTCGCGGGCAAGTAGCGGACAGGCCCAGGGCCTGTCGGGCGTTCGGTGCGCCGGTCCGTCAGCACCCGGCCGGGGAGTGCCCCGGTCGGGTGGTGCGCGGCCGGTTCGGCAACCGGCCGGCGGACAACCGCGTCGGGTGGGGGCATGACACTTCTCGATCTTCCCCCGGCGCCGTCCCCGCCGGCCCCTGCGGCTGTCGTCCGGACCCTGTACCCGCTGGTCAGCGCCGAGGCCGGGGCCGAGGCGGCGGCCTCGGCCACCGGCGCCGCCGTCGACCGCGCCGATCTCGAACAGGCCGTCTGGCTGCGCCTGCTGGAACGGCTGCCCGAGCAGGGGCCGCCCGAGGACGCCGCACGCTGGGTCCGGGACACCGTGCGGGGAGAGGCCCGCCGGGCCCGCCGCGCCGCCCGCAACGAACGGCCCTACCGCGACGAGCGCGCCCCCGACCCGGCCGGCTGCCCGGAACGGGCCTTCGCCGGCGCCGACGAACGCCGGGTCCTGCGTGCCGCGGTGGACCGGCTCCCCGCCCGCTGTTCACGGCTGCTGAGAGCGCTGCTCGCCCCGCACGATCCCACCTACCGGGAGATCGCAGGGGAGTTGGCTATGTCACAGGGGAGTTTGGGCCCGATCTGTTCCCGATGCCTTGGATGTCTGCGCAGAATGCTGGCGGCGGAGGTTGTAGCTCCTGAACCGCGGGGAAAGGAGCGGTAGACAACCGGCGGATCAGATGAGCGGGAGGCGTGCGCGGATGGGCATGAGCGTGATCATCTCGGCGGCGGGCACACAGGACGCCGAACAGATCTTGAAACTCCAGTACCTCAGTTTTCAGAGCGAGGCGGAGCTGTACGGGAACTACCGGATCGACCCACTCGTCCAGACCCTCGACTCGCTGCGCGACGAAATCGCCACGGACCTGGTGTTCGTGGCCCGGCTCGGCGAGGAAGTCGTCGGTTCGGTACGGGGTTCGGCGGACCGGGACGGCATCGGACAGATCGGGCGGCTCTGCGTCCACCCCAGGCTCCAGGGGCACGGCCTCGGCGCCCGGCTGCTGCGGGCGGCGGAGTCCGGCCTCGCGGAGCAGCGCGCGGCCACCCGCTTCCAACTGCACACCGGGCACCTCAGCGAGAGCAATCTGCGGCTCTACCGCCGGGCGGGTTACGCCCCCGTGGGCAACGCCACCGGCCAGGACGGCGTCCGGATGATCCTGCTGGAGAAGGAGGCCACGGCCGCCGCGTACGTGACCAGTGCCTGATCCGTCCGGCGCCTGATCCGTCCCGCGTCCGGCCCGTCCGGCGCCTACGCGGTCCGTGCGCGGCGCAGCCAGATCATCCCGGTGACCGGCAGGATCACCGGGATGAGCAGGTAGCCAGCGCCGAAGTCCGACCAGACGGTGGCGTCCGCGAACGCGGACGGCTCGGCCAGCGTCCACGTACCCACGATCAGCACCCCGGCGAGCTCGGCGGCGCAGCACACCAGCGCCGTCCTGCGCGCCCGCTCCCCGCCGCGCACCAGCGAGTACGTGATGAAGCCGTAGACCAGCGCGGCGACGGCCGACAGCACGTAGGCCAGCGGCGCCCTGCCGAAGTCCAGGATCATCTGGACGATCGCACGGGATGCCGCCGCCACGGTGAACACGCCGTAGAACCAGACCAGTACCCGGCCCGGACCGGTGCCCAGGTCGAAGGGCTTCTTCTCGCCGGTGTCCGCCGCGCGGCTGCTGTCGGTGTCGGTCACGGTCAGTTTCCCCAGATGTCGTAGAGCCGTACTTCGAGGACGGCCAGTACGACCGCGCCCGCCGCCACCGTCACCGAACCCCACCGGGTCCGCTCGCTCAGCGACAGGAAGCCCGCCGCAGGTACCGCCAGGAAGGCCCCGACCAGGTACGCGATGAAGATGGTCATGCCCTGCTCCGGCCGCTCGCCGCGGGCCAGCTGCACGATGCCCACCACCAGCTGCGCCAGCGCGAGCACCGAGACGACGGCCATCCCGATGAAGTGCCAGTCCTTGGTCGGCTGGTCCCGGTAGGCGGCGAATCCGCACCAGGCGGCGAGGGCGAGGGCGGCCACGCCGACCGCGATCGTCAGGGCGTCAAGCATGAGCCGAGGGTATTACGGGCCGGGCCGCCCGCCGCGTGCGCCCCCATGCCGGTAGCGGGCCGCCCGCCGCCTGTGTCCCCCTACCGGCACGGAGATCGTGGCCTTGGCCACAGGGCAGGGCCGGCCGGTACCGGTGACCGGCGGTGGCGCCGAGGAGCCGTTCTCCGCATCAATGCAGGTCACAGCGTTGCGTCCCGGAAACGTGGCGGCTGTCGGCACGAGGCCGGCGCACCATCCACAGTCGTCCGCTATTCGGACAACCGGTTCGGGCGGAACGTTACGTCTGTTTTACTTGGGACATGACCACGACGAGCAGCCGCACCCTTGCGACCGAGGCGATCACGACGCCCGGTGCTCGTTGTATGTGTCGAATGCGCGCCTTCTGAGGGCCCCCGCCTGAGCCTCGCGCCCCGAAGCGAGACCGAGCCGTCCGCACCCAGCGGAACGAGCCTGCTCCCGCACGCCGCCCCGCGGTCACCACCGCGCCGGGCCGTGCCGGGCCCCCGCTCGAAAACGTCCGATCGAACGTCCGAACAGCCCCACCGGACGAATGCCCCGTGCCCGGCGGACACCGCGCCGCGCACTCGACAGTGACGGAAACCCCTGTGATCACCACTACGGGCCTCACGAAGGTCTACCAGTCGCGCGACCGTGAGGTCACCGCTCTGGACGGCGTCGACCTCCACGTCCGCGAGGGCGAGGTGTACGGCGTCATCGGACAGAGCGGCGCCGGAAAATCGTCCCTGATCCGCTGCGTCAACCTGCTGGAGCGCCCCACCTCGGGCACCGTGACCGTGGCCGGCCAGGACCTCACCGCCCTCGCGGGCCGGGGCCGCCGGGCCGGCAAGGAACTGCGCGAGGCGCGCAGCCGCATCGGAATGGTCTTCCAGCACTTCAACCTGCTGGCCTCCCGCACCGTGCGCGACAACGTCGAACTCCCGCTGGAGATCCTCGGCGTCACCGGCCGCGAACGCACCCGCAAGGCCCTGGAACTCCTCGACCTCGTCGGCCTCTCCGACAAGGCCAAGGCCTATCCCGGTCAGCTCTCCGGCGGCCAGAAGCAGCGCGTCGGCATCGCCCGCGCCCTGGCCGGCGACCCCAAGGTGCTGCTCTCCGACGAGGCGACCTCGGCCCTCGACCCCGAGACCACCCGCTCCATCCTCCAGCTGCTGCGCGACCTCAACCAGCAGCTCGGCCTCACCGTCCTGCTCATCACGCACGAGATGGACGTCGTCAAGACCGTCTGCGACTCCGCGGCCCTGATGCGCGGCGGCCGCATCATCGAGTCCGGAACCGTGGGCGAACTGCTCGCCACCCCCGGCTCCGAACTCGCCCACGAGCTGTTCCCCGTCGGCGGCAGCGCCTCCGGCTCGGGCAGCACCGTCGTCGACGTCACCTTCCACGGCGAGGCCGCCGCCCGGCCGGTCATCTCGCAGCTCTCCCGCACGTACAACATCGACATCTCGATCCTGGGTGCCGCGATGGACACCGTCGGCGGCAGGCAGATCGGCCGGATGCGCATCGAGCTGCCCGGCCGGTTCGAGGAGAACGTCGTGCCCATCGGCTTCCTGCGCGAGCAGGGCCTGCAGGCCGAGGTCGTCGAGAACGCGCCCGCCGAACCCGTGCTGATTCCCGCACCGCTCACCAAGGAGGTGGCGAAGTGACCTGGTCCGAAATGCAGCCGCTGCTGACACAGGGCACCGTCGACACCCTCTACATGGTGCTGTGGTCGGCGGTCGTCACCGTCCTGGTCGGACTGCCGCTCGGCGTCCTGCTCGTCCTCACCGACAAGGGCGGACTGCTGCGGAACACCCCGGTGAACAAGGTCATCGGCGTGATCGTGAACATCGGCCGCTCGCTGCCGTTCATCATCCTGCTGATCGCCCTGATCCCGTTCACCACCTGGGTCGTCGGAACCTTCATCGGCCCGACCGCGATGATCGTGCCGCTCGCCGTCGGCGCCATCCCGTTCTTCGCCCGGCTCGTCGAGACGGCGGTCCGCGAGGTCGACCACGGGCTCGTCGAAGCCGTCCAGTCCATGGGCGGATCCATCCCGACGATCGTCCGCAAGGTCCTCCTGCCGCAGGCGCTGCCCTCACTCGTCTCCGGTGTCACCACCACCGTCATCGTGCTCATCGGCTACTCCGCGATGGCCGGCGCGGTCGGTGGCGAAGGACTCGGCTCCAAGGCCGTCACCTACGGATTCCAGCGCTTCGACAACCAGTTCATGCTCATCACCGTCGCGCTGCTGATCGTCATCGTGACCGTGATCCAGCTGGTCGGCGACACCGCCGTACGCCTGCTGGCCCGCCGCGGCCGCACCACCTCCTGAGACTTCCCTCCCCGAGCCCGCACTCCTTGTCCGGGCGTACCACCATCACCACCTGAAAGAGGCACTCTTCGTGCGCAAGAACATCAAGATCACCGCAGCTGCCGCCGCCACCGCCGCCCTCGCCTTCGGCCTCACCGCCTGCGGCACGGACTCCGACCCGGCGTCCAAGAGCGAGACCGGTGCCAAGGCCGACACCTCCAAGGCCCTCGTCGTCGCCGCGTCCCCGACGCCGCACGCCGACATCCTGGACTTCGTCAAGAAGAACCTGGCGGAGAAGGCCGGCCTCAAGCTGGAGGTCAAGGAGTTCACGGACTACGTCCTGCCGAACACCGCCACCGAGACCGGCCAGGTCGACGCCAACTTCTTCCAGCACCAGCCCTACCTCGACGACTTCAACAAGAAGAACAACACCCACCTGGTCTCCGTCGGGACCGTGCACCTGGAGCCCCTCGGCCTCTACTCCAAGAAGGTCAAGAAGGCCGGCGACATCAAGTCCGGCCAGACCATCGCCGTGCCCAACGACACCACCAACGAGGGCCGCGCACTCCAGCTGCTCGCCGGCAACGGCCTGATCACCCTCAAGGACGGCGTCGGCACCAGCGCCAAGCTGAGCGACATCACCGACAAGAAGGGCCTCAAGTTCAAGGAGCTGGAGGCCGCGACCGTCCCCCGCGCCCTGAACGACGTGGACGCCGCCGTCATCAACGGCAACTACGCCATCGAGGCCAAGCTCAAGCCCGCCACCGACGCCCTCGCGATCGAGAAGGCCGACGGCAACCCGTACGCCAACATCATCGCCGTGAAGAAGGGCAACGAGAAGGACCCCCGAGTCCAGAAGCTCGTGAAGCTCCTGCACTCCGACGAGGTCAAGAAGTTCATCCAGGACAGCTACCAGGGCTCGGTCATCCCGGCCTTCGGATCCGCAGCCAAGTCCTGACCCCCGCACGGCATTTGCCCGACGAGCCCCGCACACCCCGCCCGGGTGTGCGGGGCTCCGCCGTGCGGACCCGCCCATGCACAGGTCCGGCCCGATGCTGCATGCTGTGCCTTTACACGGTCTTCGGCATGGAGCTGCGCATGACTTCCACCTTTCCGGACATCTCCATCAGCACGGATCGGTTGGTGCTGCGCCCCTTCGACATGGCGGACGTCCCCGCGTACATCGAGATGATGAACGACGAACTCGTCACCGCCTGGACCGAGGCACCCCAGCCCTACACCCAGGTCGACGCCGAGCGCTGGGTCCGCAGGATCGCTCCCGCGCAGCGCACCAAGGGCGACGGCATCGTCTTCGCCGTCACCGAGTTCCTCACCCAGCGCCTCGTCGGCTCGGTCCGGCTGCACAACACCGACTGGCGGACCCTGGCCACCGAGGCCGCCTACATCACCGCCCCCTGGGCGCGCGGCGAGGGATACGCCACCGAGTCCGTGCTGGCCCTCGCCCAGTGGCTCTTCCGCGACCAGGGCTTCGAGCGGATAGAGCTGCGCACCGCCGCCGACAACACCGCCTCCCAGCAGGTCGCCCAGAAGCTCGGCTGCATCAGCGAGGGCATCCTGCGCAACGCCCGGATAGCCCGCTCGCAGACCGAGGACGGAGGATGGGCCGACATCAGGACCGACCTGATCGTCTGGGGCCTGCTCCCCGAGGACCTGGAGGGAGTCGCCGAGCAGCTCGCCGACGCCGGTGGATACGGTACGTACAACGACTGGAACTGACCCTTCCCCCGTTCGGCACGCACCGGCACGGACCGGGTGAACCCGCCGTGACCGCCCCGGGGCGACCAGCCCCGCCTGCGACAACTCCAGGAGACTGACGAAAGATGGCCGACCGGGTCACAGTGATCGGCTGGGACGGCTCACCACTGACCAGAGTGGCCACCGCCGCGCTCTCGGCCGCCACCCTCGTCGCCGGAGCCGCCCACCACCTCGCACTGCCCGAGGTGCCGCCCGGCGCCGAACGGATCCGGCTCGGCTCGATCGACCTGGCCGCCCGGCGGATCGCCGGCCACCGCGGCAGCGCCGTGGTCCTCGCCGACGGCGACCCGGGGTTCTTCGGAGTCGTACGCAGTCTGCGCGCGCCCGAGCACGGCCTCGAAGTCGAAGTGGTGCCCGCCGTCTCCGCCGTCGCCACCGCCTTCGCCCGCGCCGGTATGCCCTGGGAGGACGCCCAGACCGTCGTCGCCCACCCCCGCAACCTTCGCCGCGCGGTGAACGTCTGCCGGGCCCACCACAAGGTCGCCGTCCTCACCTCGCCCGGTGCCGGACCCGCCGAACTCGCGCTGCTGCTCGAAGGCGTCCACCGCACGTTCGTCATCTGCGAGGAACTCGGCACCACCCGCGAACAGGTCACCGTCGTCACCTCGGAGAAGGCCGCCGACCACGTCTGGCGCGACCCCAACGTCGTCATCGTCATCGGCGGCGGCCCCGAACAGCGGGCCGACGGAGCGTGGATCGCGGGCCGCCACCCCGCCTACCCCCAGGGCGTACGCGGCTGGGCGCTGCCCGCCGACGCCTACCGCGGAGACGGACCGGGCCCCGCGGGGGAGAGCGGCGAGGGCGAGACCCCCGGACTGCGCGCCGCCCAACTCGCCCACCTCGGCCCCCGGACCGGCGACCTGGTCTGGGACATCGGCTCGGGCAGCGGCGCCCTGGCGGTGGAGGCGGCCCGATTCGGCGCCGCCGTCCTGGCCGTGGACAGCGACCGGGACGCCTGCGCCCGCACCGCGGCGGCGGCACGGTCCTTCGGCGTCCAGCTCCAAGTGGTCCAGGGGCGCGCCCCGCACGTGCTGGAACGGCTGCCCGAGCCCGATGTCGTACGGATCGGGGGCGGCGGCGTCCCCGTCGTGACCGCCGTCGCCGACCGCAGGCCGGAGCGGATCGTGACCCATGCCTCGACCCGGGACGAGGCCGAGGCGCTGGGCGCCGCCCTCACCGAGAACGGATACGCGGTCGCCTGCTCGCTCCTGCAGTCCGTCGAACTCGACACGTCCGCATGGTCGGAGCGCGAACGCTCGGTCGTCTTCCTGCTGTCCGCACTGCGTTCGGACCTCGCCCCCTGACCCTGCCCGCACACGGCGGGAGGTAGGCTGGCCGATCGTTGCACCGCGCCCGGATCATCGTCGCTTCGTTCGTCAATGTCCGGAAAAGGGGACCGTTTTGGCCCCCGTTGTGGTACGGCGGAACCGGGGGATGCGCAACGTGGCGCAGTCCACAGCGAGCCGTGGCGAAATGAGCTGCCGCGGCGGCGAACGACCGCGAGAATGCAGTATGTCCGCGACCGTTTCGTGCCGCGCGGCGCGCCGGCTCGTTCCACTGGACGAGCGCCTGTGTGCCGTGTTCGGGCGTCCCGGACGATGGGCCGAAGGAGCACTGACGATGGGCGAGGGGTACGCATGAGTGACACCGGCCAGATCCCGGGCGAGGGACTGCCGGAGAACGCAGGCATGGTGGAGCAGCCGGGCATCCCCGCCCCGGACGGCTACACCTTCCTCGATCCCTCCGAGCAAGCTCCCGAGGACGACGACCTTCTGCTGATGCCCAGCCCCCAGGGCGCCTGGAGCGAGCCGCAGGCCGCCCTGCCCGAGCAGGGCGGCTACCAGCCGCGGCCGGCGGGCGACGGCAGCCCGGTGCAGAGCCAGGGCGCGGTACCGGCCCAGGGCTCCGTGCAGACCCAGGGCCCCGTGCGGCTGCAGGAGCAGGCACAGGTCCAGGTGCCCGCGTACGCCATGCAGGCTCCGGCCGAGCCCCTTCCGCCGGCCGGCCCCGGGACCCACGAGTCCGGCGGACGCGACTCCGGCGCGGTCGACCTCAGTGCTGTACGCATCCCGTCGCCCGTCCCCGCTCCGGCGCAGGCGCAGGTGCCGGTGGCCCAGGCGCCCGTGCGCCGGCCGCTGCACCGCGGCCCGGCCTCGCCCGAGCCGGGATACGGCGGTACGTCGGGCGGCGGCGTGGTCCGTTCGCTCGCCGACCGGGGGCCCGCGGGCACGCCGCAGCCCCAGGCCCAGGCGCCCGCTCCGGCACCCGCGCCCGCACGGCACGCGGGACCGGCCACCGCCGAGCCCGAGTACTTCGAGCTGACGGCCGAGGAGTCGGCCGCGCTGCCGGGCCCGCAGCTCGGCGAGATCCCGCCGCAGGGCGTGAACCAGTGGGCCGCCCAGTCCCCGCAGCAGGCCGCCGCACCGGCGGTGGCGCAGGAGCCGCCGGCAGAAGCAGAAACGGTCGTCCCGGAGGCCGCCGCCGAGCCCGCGCCGGCCGAGCAGCCCGTCGAGCCCGCGCCCGCCCCCGAGCCGGTCGTGGCCGAGGAGCCCGTCGCCGTACCGGTGGTGGCCGAGACCCCGGTGGTGTCTGTTCCGGCCGAGGCCGTGCCGGAGCAGGAGCCCGCGCCGGCGCCGGTCGAGCCGGTTGCCGGAGCGCCGGCTGCCGAATCGCCGGTCGCCGACGTGCCCGTCGCCGAATCGCCGGTTGCTGACGTGCCGGTTGCCGACGTGCCCGTTGCCGAAGCGCCGGTTGCCGACGTGCCGGTTGCCGAGACCCAGGTCGTCGAGGCCCCGGCTGCCGAAGCCGCGCCGGTGGATGCGGCGCCCACCGAGGCAGTTCCCGCCGAGGCGGCTCCCGCCGAGGCGGCTCCCGCCGAGGGGGTGGCGACCGCCGAGGTGGCTCCGGCAGACCCGGCGCCGGTCGACGCGCCGCCGGTGGAGCCCGCGCAGGACGGCGCCTCCGTGGGCGGGTTCGTGGCGGCGCAGGGTTCGCTGCCGACCGCCCCGCAGCCGGCCCCCGCGTCGGTCGTTGAACAGCCGGAGGAGCCGGAGGGGCCGGAGGCGGTCGTGGAGCCCGCTCCCGAGGCCCGAGCGATCGCCATCGAGCCCGTGGCTCCCGAGGCTGCGGAGGTGGCGGAGCCCGCCGATGCGGCAGTGGCGGAGCCCGCCCCCGAGGCCGAGACGGGCCCCGAGGTCATCGAGACCCCTGACCTGACCGACAGCACCGAGGCCGCGCCGGTACAGGCGCCGGAGACCGGGCACGCCGTCGTACAGCCCGAGCAGGCCGTACCGCAGAGCGCCACGGAGCCGGTGCAGCCCGAGGCCGTACTGCCGGAGCCCGTGGACGCCGTCCGTACCGAGGACGTCCCGGACGCTCCCGAAGCGCCCGAGACCGTCGAAGCACCTGGGGCGCACGACGCTGCTGAGGCACCTGAAGCGCCTGAGGCCGAGGAAACGCTCGTCACCTCGCCGCCGGCGCCCGGCTACGACGACGCCGAGCGCGAGGCCGTACTGCGCGTCATGCGTGAACGCCGCGACATCCGCAACGGCTTCCGCAGCGACCCGGTCCCGCACGAGGTCCTGCTGCGCGTCCTGGAGGCGGCGCACACCGCGCCCAGCGTCGGGCACTCGCAGCCCTGGGACTTCGTCGTCATCCGTTCTGCGGAGACCCGTCGTTCCATGCACGAACTGGCGCAGCGCCAGCGCGACGCGTACGCCAAGTCGCTCCCCAAGGCGCGGGCCAAGCAGTTCAAGGAACTGAAGATCGAGGCGATCCTCGAGACCCCGGTCAACATCGTCGTCACCGCCGACCCCACCCGGGGCGGCCGCCACACCCTCGGCCGGCACACCCAGCCGCAGATGGCCCCGTACTCCTCGGCGCTCGCGGTCGAGAACCTCTGGCTCGCCGCGCGGGCCGAGGGCCTCGGCGTCGGCTGGGTCAGCTTCTTCGACGAGCGCGAGATGGTCCGTTCGCTCGGACTGCCCGAGCACCTCGAAGTCGTCGCGTACCTCTGCGTCGGTTACGTGGACGAGTTCCCGGAGGAGCCCGAACTGATGCAGGCGGGCTGGTCCAAGCGCCGCCCGCTGTCGTGGGTCGTCCACGAGGAGACGTACGGCCGCCGCGCCCTGCCCGGCGAGGAGCCGCACGACCTGCTGCAGGAGACCATCTCCAACATCCGGCCGCTGGACGCCAAGGCGCTCGGTGAGGCCTGGGAACGCCAGAAGCGGATGACCAAGCCGGCCGGTGCGCTCGGCATGCTGGAGATCATCTCGGCGCAGCTGTCCGGGCTCTCCCGAATGTGCCCGCCGCCGATCCCGGAGCCCGCGGCCGTCGCGATCTTCGCGGGCGACCACGGCGTGCACGCCCAGGGCGTCACCGCGTGGCCCCAGGAGGTGACCGGCCAGATGGTCGCCAACTTCCTCGGCGGCGGCGCGGTCTGCAACGCCTTCGCGGCCCAGGTCGGCGCCGAGGTGTGTGTGGTCGACGTGGGCGTCGCCTCCGAGCTGCCCGCGACGCCGGGCCTGCTGCCCCGCAAGGTGCGCGCCGGGACGGCCGACTTCACCACCGGACCCGCGCTCACCCGCGAGGAGGTCCTCGCGGCGATCGAGGTCGGCATCGAGACCGCCCGCGATCTGGTCGCGGCAGGCAACAAGGGCCTGCTCACCGGCGAGATGGGCATCGCCAACACAACGGCATCGGCCGCCCTGATCTGCGTGTACACCGGGATGGACGCGGCGGAGGTGACCGGTCGCGGCACCGGCATCAACGACGAGATGCACGCCCGCAAGGTCGATGTGGTCCGCCGTGCGCTGGACCTGCACCGGCCGGATCCGGCCGACCCGATCGGCGTGCTCGCCGCCGTCGGAGGCCTGGAGCACGCCGCGATGGCCGGCTTCCTCCTCGGCGGTGCCTCGCTCCGTACGCCGGTCATCCTCGACGGCGTCAGCGCGGGCGCCGCGGCCCTGGTGGCCCGTGCCATCGCGCCGGAAGCCCTGGCGGCCTGCATCGCGGGCCACCGCAGCGCCGAACCCGGCCACGTCGCCGCGCTCAACAAGCTGGGCCTGCGTCCGCTGGTCGACCTGGACCTGCGCCTGGGCGAGGGCACGGGCGCGCTGCTGGCGCTGCCCATCGTGCAGAGCGCGGCCCGCGCGATGCACGAGGTGGCGACGTTCGACTCGGCGGGCGTCACGGAGAAGTAGCACGCGGCAGCGGGGGCTCCGGGGCAGCGCCCCCGGAGCCCCCGCACCACGCCGGGCCCGGCCCGACAAGCCCGCCGTGCCGGACACACGCCTCGCCGGGTCGGACCACCAGGCTCGCCGGCCGGGCACAACAAGCCCCGCCGGCGTGTGAGGCGCGCATTCCGGGGCGGAGCCCCGGGAGGGCGGCCGCCGCACCCCGCCACCCCCACCCCGTATCGTGGACCCCGCTCCACCCCGTCCACGAAACCGCACGTCACCGCCGCTCCACCGCCGCAGCGGCCCGCACCCCGCACCGCACGAGGAGCCCGCACCGCCATGGCCGAGCACGCCGTTCACCCCGCGTACCCCGTCGGACTGCGCCTGAGCGGGCGCCGCGTAGTCGTCGTCGGTGGCGGCCAGGTCGCGCAGCGCCGCCTGCCCGCCCTCATCGCGGCCGGCGCGGACATCGTCCTCGTGTCGCCGTCCGCCACCGCCTCCGTCGAGGCCATGGCGGACGCGGGCGAGATCCGCTGGGAACGCCGCGTCTACGCCGACGGGGACCTCACGGACACCTGGTACGCGCTCATCGCCTCTGACGACACCGCGGCCAACGACGCCGCCTCCGCCGAGGCCGAGCGCACCCGCACCTGGTGCGTCCGCAGCGACGACGCGGACGCCGCCACCGCCTGGACCCCCGCCACCGGCCGCAGCGAGGGCATCACCGTCGCCGTGCTCACCACCGACGGGCAGGGCCGCGACCCGCGCCACTCCGCCGCCGTCCGCGACGCCATCGTCGAGGGCCTGCGCGACGGCACCCTCGCCGCACCCCACCACCGCACCCGGACCCCCGGCGTCGCCCTGGTCGGCGGCGGCCCCGGCGACCCCGACCTGATCACCGTCCGAGGCCGCCGGCTCCTGGCCGAGGCCGACGTCGTCATCGCGGACCGGCTCGGCCCGCGCGACCTGCTGGACGAACTGCCCCCGCACGTCGAGGTGATCGACGCCGCCAAGATCCCGTACGGCCGCTACATGGCGCAGGAGGCGATCAACAACGCGCTGATCGAGCACGCGAAGGCCGGCAAAGCCGTCGTCCGGCTCAAGGGCGGCGACCCGTTCGTCTTCGGACGCGGCATGGAAGAGGCCCAGGCGCTCGCCGCCGAGGGCATCCCGTGCACCGTCGTCCCCGGCATCTCCAGCTCGATCTCGGTGCCGGGCGCGGCCGGCATCCCGGTCACCCACCGCGGGGTCGCCCACGAGTTCACCGTCATCAGCGGCCACGTCGCCCCCGACGACGAGCGTTCGCTGGTCGACTGGGCCGCCGTCGCCCAGCTGCGCGGAACCCTGGTCCTCCTGATGGCCGTCGACAAGATCGGCGCCATCGCCCGAGCGCTCATCGCCCACGGCAAGGCCCCCGACACCCCCGTCGCACTGGTCCAGGAAGGGACCACGGCCGCCCAGCGCCGCGTCGACGCGACGCTCGCCACCGTCGGTGAGCGCGCCGCGGCCGAGGAAGTGCGCCCGCCGGCCGTCATCGTCATCGGCGACGTCGTCGCGGTCGGCACGGCCACCACGGGAAGTTCCGCCGAGTAACCATCGGTAACGGATCTTCCTCCAGACCGTTGGCACCACACACCCGACAAGGCAGTATCAACCTGTGGCTGATCTCATCACCGTCGACGACCCCGACGACCCCCGACTGCGCGACTACACCGGCCTGACGGACGTCGAGCTCCGCCGCAGGCGAGAGCCCGCCGAGGGCCTCTTCATCGCCGAGGGCGAGAAGGTGATCAGGCGCGCCAGACAGGCCGGCTACGAGATGCGCTCCATGCTGCTCTCGGCGAAGTGGGTCGACCTGATGCGCGACGTCATCGACGAGGTACCGGCCCCCGTGTACGCGGTCAGCCCGGAGCTGGCCGAACGCGTCACCGGCTACCACGTGCACCGCGGCGCCCTGGCGTCCATGCAGCGCAAGCCGCTGCCCGCCGCCGACGAACTGCTGCGCACCACCCGCCGCGTGGTCGTCATGGAGGCCGTCAACGACCACACGAACATCGGGGCGATCTTCCGCAGCGCGGCCGCCCTCGGCATGGACGCCGTCCTGCTCTCCCCGGACTGCGCCGACCCGCTCTACCGGCGCTCGGTCAAGGTCTCGATGGGCGCGGTCTTCTCCGTCCCGTACGCCCGGCTCGACACCTGGCCCAAGGCTCTGGAGACCGTACGGGAGGCGGGCTTCAAGCTGCTCGCCCTGACGCCCGACGAGAAGGCCAGCAGCATCGAGGAGGCGGCGCCCCACCGGATGGACCAGGTGGCCCTGATGCTCGGGGCCGAGGGGGACGGCCTGTCCACCCAGGCCCTGGTCGCCGCCGACGAGTGGGTCCGCATCCCGATGGCCCACGGCGTCGACTCACTGAACGTGGGCGCGGCGGCCGCGGTCGCCTTCTACGCGGTGGCCACGGGCCGTCCCGAGAGCTAGGGCCTTTCGTTTGGATCAGGCCGGATCAGGGAGCGGTGTCCGGTGCGTGCGGCTGCAAGGCGGAGGAGGGAGTCAATGCGGAGCATTGGCGACCGACGACAACGCCGCAGGTGTGCGTGCCGGACACCGCGAGCCCGGCATGATCCAAACGAAAGGCCCCAGGGCCTGCCGCCGCCCGGCCGCCCTTCGGGCGACGACGCAGTTTGAAGACAGGCCCTGGCGCCTCTCTTTTCGATCAGGCCGGGCCGCCACCGGCTACTGCTCGCTCGGGCCCTGGCTCTGGCCCGGGTGCACGCCCTGGCCCGCGCCGAGGCCGCGCGCCGGCCCCTGGCAGCCCTGGGCCGCCGCGATGCCCAGCGCCACCAGCAGCGTCACCACGACGAAGACCACGAGCCGCTGCCGCAGCAGCCGGGGATTGGCCGGACGCCGTCCGGTCGAGGTCGTACGGGTACCGGGCCGGGTGCCAGGCCTGCCGTTCGTCCCGTTCGCACCCTGCGGGCGCTTGCCGGAACCGGTCGTGCCGCGCGGCCGGCGGTCCGGGCGCGAGCCGCCGGTGCGGGGCGAGGCGGGCCGGGGCGGCGCGGTCTGCCGGTTCTGCGGGCGCGACACCGGGGCCGGGCCGGGCGCGCGCCGGGTGTGCTGCTCGGTGTACGGGCCGTCGAGCCGGCCGGTCGGCCGGTCCGCCTCCTGCGCGGAGCGCTGGGCCGGGGGCCGGCTCTCGTGCAGCCCCTGCGCCTCCCGGGCAGCGATCTCCTTGAGGCGCATGGAGAGTTGGAGCGTGCTCGGCCGCTCTTCCGGGTCCTTCGCCAGGCAGGCGCTCACCAGCGGGGCGAGCGCGTCGTGCACGTCGTACAGCTGCGGTTCCTCGTGGACCACGCGGTACAGCATCACCTCGGAACTGCCGTGCCCGAAAGGTGAATCGGCCATCGCCGCGTACGCCAGCGTGGCGCCGAGCGAGAAGACGTCCGTCGCGGGCGTCACCGCCGCGCCCCGCACCTGCTCGGGGGCGAGGAAGCCGGGCGACCCCACCGCCGTACCCACGTGGGTGAGGGTGGACGCACCGGTCGCCCAGGCGATCCCGAAGTCGATGATCCGCGGGCCCTTGGGGGAGAGGAGGATGTTCGACGGCTTCAGGTCGCGGTGGACGACCCCCGCCTCGTGCACCGCCACCAGGCCCTCGGAGAGCGCCGCCCCGATCGAGGCCACCTCGGCGGCCGACAGCGGGCCCTCCTCGGCCACCTTGTCGTGCAGCGAGGGGCCCGGGACGTACTGCGTGGCGAACCACGGGCGCTCCGCCTCCAGATCGGCGGCCACCAGCCGGGCCGTGCAGCCGCCGCGGATCCGCCGGGCGGCGGACACCTCACGGGCGAACCGCGAACGGAACTCCTGGTCCTCCGCCAGATCCGGGCGGATCACCTTCAGCGCCACCCGCTGTCCGCGCCGGTCCGAGCCGAGGTAGACGACACCCATGCCGCCCGCCCCGAGCCGCCGGTGCAGCCTGAACGAACCGACGACACGCGGGTCCTCGCGCCGGAGCCGCATCATCGCCATGTCTGCCCATCCCCGCTGCCTGGTCCGCCTGACGAGGCACAGCTTACGTACCCGCCGCCCGGGGTGCTCAGAGGCCGCGCCCTCGCCGTCCAATCGATTGTCAGTGCCGGGTGAGAAACTTGAGGAGTGGTCAGGGAGCCGCAGATCCAGGCTCCACGGCCCGTGCGAGATCTCAAAGGTCCGTCGCAGAAGGGGGATTGGATCAGTGAAGGGCGATCGAGTCGAGATAGTCGTGGACGCCGGGGACACGACCCGTACCTACGAAATGGTGGCCTCCAGAGCGGGCCGCCGGGTGGAGACAGCGGTCCGTCGGGGGGTGGTCGAAGTGAGTGAAGTCACGAGGAACGGATCAGTGGTGCGGACCGCCCGCTTCATGGCGACCAGGGTGCTCGCCCTGGTCGAACAACCAGTACCCAGGGAGGACGCCTCCGAGCGTCCACTCGGGGATGACCCCAGGGCCGGCTAGCGTCTTTCGTTCGGATCACGCCGGACACCGCGAGCCCGGCACGATCCGAACGAGAGGCACTGGGTCCGTCTCCACCCAGGGGAGTACGCCGACTACCCACGGCTCATCCTCCGGGAGGCCCGGCATTCGGTACGCGGGCATGACGCCGCCCGTCCGCCGGATACCTAGTGTTGAAGTCATGCGGCGGGCGTCGCACTCGTCCCCCGAGGCCAAACGCCCGCCGCTCCACATCAGGTCAGGAGAGGAACCATGGCGGACACGGCAGCGCGGAGCATGATCCGCACGCAGGGACGCAAGGCTTATGCCTCGTTCGGCAGCCGCCCGTCGTCCGGAAAGCGCCATCCGCTGGTGGCGACGGCCATGGTTCTTCCTCTGGCGGCCCTGCTCGTAGTCGTCTTCGGCGGCTGGGAAGCGGTGGTCACACAGGCGTCGTCCGTGGGCGTGATGCTGGGGCGCTGAGCGGCGCCCCGGGTCCGGAAGAGCGGTTCGGACCGGGACATCCGGCCAACAACCCCGTGGGGACGGGGGTGCGGCGGACGGCAGCGTTTGTCCGGTCAGCTGGGGAGCTGACCGGACATCGCGCTGTCCGGGGCCTTTCGCGAGCCCTTCGCGCGGGCGGGCGGCCGACCGGGCCCGGCACGCGGCCGGTGCGGGCGACCCGCGTACGCTCCTCGGCGGGTTCGGCGCCGGCCGGACCGGCAGATCCTGCACCTCCGGGGGAGACCGTGACCACCGCACTCGTACGCGCGCTGGGCGCCCTCGCCCACGAAGCGGCCCATGCCCCCGCCCCGGCCGGCTGCGACTGCCCGCCGCCCGCCGTGCTCGCGGACCGTGCGGACGGCACCGTGGTCCGCAGCGGCGCATTCGTCGCCAAGGCCCACGCCCCCGGTACGGACACCGCCACCCTGGCCGCACGCCTCGCGCTGGCGGCCCGCCCCGCCCTGGCGGACGTCCTGCTCGCTCCCCTGCCCGTACCGCCCCCCAAGGGCCCGGTGACGGCCGCAGGGCCTCCCTCCCCGCTGTCGCCGTACCTCACCGAGCTCCACGGCCGCCCGGTCACCCTGTGGCCCCACGGGGAGCCCGTGGACCCGCAGGACCCGGACGCGGCGCCGTGGGAGGAGGCCGCCGCGCTCCTGGCCCGCCTCCACAGCACAGCGCTCCCGGCTTCCGCGCCTCCGGCTTCCCCGCTCCCGGCCGGGCGGCCTCCCGCTGCGGCGCTTCCCGCCATGCGGGGGCCCGTCAAGGCCGCGCTGGCCGTGGACCGGATGCGCGCGGCACGTCCGGGGGAGCCGTCCACCGTCCCCGTGCTCGCCGCCTGGCAGCGGCTGCCCGCCTGGGCCCGTGGCGAGGCCCCGGCCCCCGCGCACCGCGCCCGCTTCCTCTGCCACGGCGATCTGCACCTGGGCCAGCTCGTCCGGGAGCCGGCCCCGCCCGGCCGCTGGCTGCTGATCGACGTCGACGACGCGGGCTCCGGCGACGCCACCTGGGACCTGGCCCGGCCCGCCGCCTGGTACGCGGCCGGGCTGCTGCCGCCCGACGTCTGGTTCCGCTTCGTGGACGCCTACCGGGTGGCCGGCGGGCCCGCGCTGTGCGCGCAGGGCGATCCCTGGCCCGAGTTGGACGTCGCCGCCCGCGCCCTGACCGTACAGACCGCCGCACTGGCCCTCGCCAAGTCCGCCGCGCAGGACAGGGATCCGGATGAGGTGGAGGGGATGATGATCGAGGCCTGTGCCCGAATTGCCGCTCTCCCGCCCGAGTTGGCCACCGAGCCCGCGTCGTAGGGTGAACCGACCGTCGGCGGGCACGCATTCCGGCGACGGCTAACCGACGGCGAGGAGTGAGCCCGAACATGCAGTGTCCCAAGTGCCACGCACCGATGCACACGTACAACCGCAACGGCATTCAGATCGAGCAGTGCAGCGGCTGCCGGGGGATATTCCTGGACTACGGCGAGCTGGAGTCCCTGACGCGTATGGAAGCGCAGTGGACGCAGCAGGCTCCGCCCCCGCCGCCCGCCCCGCAGGCCTACCCGTCTGCCCCCGCGCCCGCCTGGGGCGCCCCGCACCAGCAGCAGCACCACGGCGGCGGTCACCACGGCCACTACCGGCAGAAGAGCTTCGGCCGGATGCTCTTCTCGTCCTGACCCGGCCGGCCCCGCGTCGCGGACCGGACGGCACCCGTCCGGTCCGCGACACGGGCGGGTACGGAAACGACGAAGCCCCGGTCGTCGAGACGACCGGGGCTCCGGGCTGTGCGCGATACTGGGATTGAACCAGTGACCTCTTCCGTGTCAGGGAAGCGCTCTCCCGCTGAGCTAATCGCGCAGGGTGACCCTGCGTGTACTGCGTGCGCGATACTGGGATTGAACCAGTGACCTCTTCCGTGTCAGGGAAGCGCTCTCCCGCTGAGCTAATCGCGCGGGGGTCCTTGCGGACCGGTGGACGATACTGGGATTGAACCAGTGACCCCTTCCGTGTCAGGGAAGTGCTCTCCCGCTGAGCTAATCGTCCTTGGAGGTGGAGACGGGATTTGAACCCGTGTAGACGGCTTTGCAGGCCGTTGCCTCGCCTCTCGGCCACTCCACCAGGGATGGGGGTTCGGGAAGATCCCCCATCTTCTGCGAGCGGACGACCAGGTTCGAACTGGCGACCTCAACCTTGGCAAGGTTGCGCTCTACCAACTGAGCTACGTCCGCTTGTCGGTTCCGGTTCACTTGCGCGTCCCGGCGACGTGATGAACTCTAGCGGATTCCGGGGCCAGTACAAAAACGCGTTTGTGCAGCGTGCTGAGGTGCGCTCGCCCCGGCGCAGGTCACCGCGGGCCGTCCTAGACTCACCGACGTGCACGACCTTGCCCCAATGGCCCGCTTCGGCGGCCTCGTCGCCTCCGGTCTACGGGATGTGACCAGCGATCCCTCGGCCCTCGACTCGTCCGGCTTCTGGGCCGTGTCCGCCGATTTCGAGGGCCGGCTGACCTGCGCCCGCTTCGCCACCGTACGCACCGCCGCCGTACCCGCCCCGGTGCCGGGCGCCTGGCACGGGCCCGCCGCCGGTGACTGGAACTCGTCCCTGGACCGTGCCGCCTACATCGCCGCCGTGCGCCGGATCCGTGCGTACATCGCGGCGGGCGAGGTCTACCAGGCCAACCTCTGCCGGGTGATGACGGCCCGGCTGCCCGATCCGGCCGCCGCGGACGTGGACGCCCTCACCGCGCTGCTGGCGCGCGGCAACCCCGCCCCTTACGCGGGAACGATCCGGCTGCCCGCGCACGGCGTGGAGATCGCTACCGCCTCCCCCGAACTGTTCCTCCGCAGGGACGGCCGCACGATCGAGTCCGGGCCGATCAAGGGGACCGGCCGGACCGAGGACGATCTGCTGGAGAAGGACCATGCCGAGAACGTGATGATCGTCGACCTGGTCCGCAACGACCTCGGACGGGTCTGCGCCACCGGATCGGTCACCGTCCCCGGGCTCTGCGTGGTCGAGAAGCACCCGGGCCTCGTCCACCTCGTCTCCACGGTGCGCGGCCTGCTGGACGAGGGGACCGGCTGGCCGGAGCTCCTCGACGCCGCCTTCCCGCCCGGGTCGGTCACCGGCGCCCCGAAGACCAGCGCGCTGAGGATCATCGGGGAACTGGAGACCGCCCCGCGCGGCCCGTACTGCGGCGGCATCGGCTGGGTGGACGCCGACCGCGCCACCGCCTCGCTGGCCGTGGGCATCCGCACCTTCTGGGCCGACCGCACCGGGGACGCCCCCGTCCTGCGCTTCGGCACCGGCGCCGGGATCACCTGGGGGTCGGATCCGGAACGCGAATGGGAGGAGACCGAGCTCAAGGCCTCCAGGCTCCTCGCGGTAGCGTCGGGCGCATACGAAGCGACGGGAAGGACCGCACCATGAGGATCTGGGTCAACGGCGAACTGCGGGACGCCGATGACGCCCGGGTGTCCGTGCTCGACCACGGGCTCACCGTCGGCGACGGCATCTTCGAGACGGTCAGGACCACCGGCGGCAGGCCCTTCGCGCTCACCCGGCACCTCGACCGGCTGGCCCGCTCCGCCCGGGGCCTCGGCCTGCCGGCGCCCGACCTGGACGAGGTGCGCCGGGCCTGCGCCGCCGTCATCGAGGCCAACCCGGCCGCCCTGGGCCGGCTGCGGATCACGTACACCGGCGGCATCTCGCCGCTCGGCTCCGACCGAGGCACCGCAGGCCCCGGCCTCGTCGTCGCCCTCGGGGAGGTGAAGCGCCGCCCGGACACCACGGCGGTCATCACCGTTCCCTGGACGCGCAACGAACGCGGCGCGCTCACCGGGCTCAAGACCACCTCGTACGCGGAGAACGTCGTCGCGCTGGCCCGCGCCCACGAGCACGGCGCCACCGAGGCACTCTTCGCCAACACCGTCGGGCAGCTCTGCGAGGGCACCGGCTCCAACGTCTTCGTCGTCCTGGACGGGCAGTTGCACACCCCGCCGGTCGCCTCGGGCTGCCTGGCCGGGATCACCCGCGCGCTGGCGGTGGAGTGGACGGGCGCGCAGGAGACCGAACTGCCCTTCGACGTACTGGAACGGGCCGAGGAGATCTTCCTGACCTCCACGCTCCGCGACATCCAGTCCGTCCACCGGGTCGACGGCAGGGAGCTGCCCGGCGGCCCCGGCCCGGTCACCGCCAAGGCCATGAGCGTCTTCGACGAGCGGGCCGGCGACGACCTGGACCCGTAGCCGGTGTCCGCGTGTGCGCAGCGGGGCCTGAACGGGCGCGCGTAAAAGCGGATGACTGCGGCGCGTCGAGGGGATAGAAATCCCGAGATGACCACGACACTCCGGCCCTCCGGGCCGATACGGACAGGCGCCGACGGCGCACGGGACCGCGCGTACGACGTGTGCGACAACGGGCGGCCCGTCGGCGCCGTCGAGATCGCCGTCGAGCCGGGGCCGGCCGGCGGGGCGGGTCTGCTGAGGTCCCTGCGGATCGACGAACCCGTCCGCAGGCGCGGCCGCGGGACCATCGCCGCACTGGCGGCCGAAGAGGTACTGCGCGGCTGGGGCTGCACCCAGGTGCGTACCTCGGTCGACCCCGCGGGCACGGCTGCGCAGGGGCTCGCCGCCGCACTCGGTTACACCGAGCGCAGCAGGAACATGATCAAGACGCTGCCGTCGGACCCCCCGACGCTGCCGGACGGGCTGACCGCCCGCCCGATGACGCCCGACGAGTTCGCGCGGTGGGAGGACGGGGCCGTCGCGGCGTACGCGGAGAGCCTGACCACCCGCGGAATGCCGGCCGAGGCCGCACTGCGGGCAGCCCGCACCTCCCACGCCGGGCACCTCCCGGACGGTCTGGACACCGAGGGCGCCCATCTGCACTTCCTGATCCACGAGGGCGGGACGGTGGGGCACGTCTGGGTGGCCCGGTTCGAGATGCACCCCGGACTGGCCGTCGGCTACGTGTTCGACGTGGAGGTGCGCGAGGAGTTCCGGGGCCGGGGCCACGGGCGGACACTGATGCTCCAGGCCGAGCGGATCGCCCTCGGAGCGGGGCACGAGCGGCTGGGCCTGCACGTGGTCACGGCCAACACCCCGGCGGTCCGGCTGTACGAGTCACTGGGCTACGAGCCGACCCGGTACAACCTGGCCAAGCAGCTGTAGGCACCCGGCCGGTGCGCCCGCCCCGCTCGCCGCGGGGCTCAGCCCTGGCCGGCGAGCAGCCGGTCGGCGATCTCCTCGATCCGCTCGCGCAGCCCCTCCTGGCTCCGGCCGCCGTCCAGCCGCTCGCCGCCGATCACATAGGTCGGGGTGCCGGTGACCCCGATCGCCTTGCCCTCGGCCTGGTCGGCGTCGACGATCAGCAGGTGCCGGCCGTCGATCAGGGCGGTGTCGAATTCCTCGGCATCCAGGCCGAGTTCCTCCGCCACCTCGATGAGCAGCGGCTCGCCGGTCCGGCCGAGCTCGGCGGTGCGGGCGAGCACGGCCTCGATGTACGGCCAGTCCTTGCCCTGCGCCGCGGCCTCCTCGGCGGCCTGTGCGGCGGCGTAGGCGTGCTTGTGCTTCTCCAGCGGGAAGTGCCGCAGCCGCACCTCGATCCGGTCGCCGTACCGCGCCCGCAGGGCGTGTACGTCACTGAGGGCGTGGTGGCAGTCGGGGCACTGGAGCTCGCACCAGATGTCGAGGACGACCGGCGCTGCGGGGGTGGAATCACTCATGGGACCAGTCTCCCAGGGTGTGCGGGAGCACCCCGACCGGCACCGCCACCGGCCCGCCGGGTACGTCCCGCTCGCCGCCCGCACGGCACCTTGGGAGGATCCCGGCCCTGATATGTCCCTGAGGTGGGCTCCGGACGTGGCCCCGGGCGCATGGGCAGGTGCAGGATGGAAGGGACGTTTCCCCTGCGCCTGGAGGCACCGATGCTTGCCGAGACCATTTGTTCCGCGGCGTCCGCGGCGGGCCTGGGCATCGCCGCCGTCACCGCGTACCGGAAGCGCTTCCTCGCGGCGACCAGGATCGCGGCCTACTCGCTGGTCCCGATCGGTCTGGTGCTGACCGGTGTCGTCCAGTGGGTGACGGACATCGCGTTCAAGCCGAGCGTCTGGCTGGGCTTCGGTCTGCTGGGGGTGGCGTGGCTGCTGTTCATCACGACCCGCGCGGTCGAGCGGCGCTCGGGCGGCACCCGCAAGGAACGCAGGGCGGCCGCCCGCGCCGCGCGTGACGGTGCGGTGGAGCCGGCCGCCTCGGCCCCCTCGCTGGGGGCGGGTGTCCCGGCTGCCCAGCAGCGGAAGCGGGAGGAGCCGAAGAAGCAGGCCGCAGGCGCGAGCGGACCGGGTGACGACTTCAGCGACATCGAGGCGATCCTGAAGAAGCACGGCATCTGAGGCGCGTCGGGTCCGTGCCCCGCCCGGCGCCGGGTGCGGGGTGCGCGGGAGCCGCGGTGGGGCACCCCGTACGCTATGAATCGATTCACGCATGATCCTTGACGGTGTTCAGGGATCGGGGCTAGCGTCCCGAGCGGATTGAATCAATTCACTCACGCCGTCCGTACGATGGGGTGACGCCGCTGGACCGGTGCGGCCGAGGGCATCAGTGGGGCAGGACAAGTGGCGCGTGTGGCAGGGATCAAGGACGTTGCCCGGCAGGCCGGGGTCTCCGTGGGCACGGTCTCCAACGTGATCAACCGGCCGGAGGCCGTACTTCCCGAGACACGGGCGCGGGTGCTGGCCGCCATCGAGGACCTCGGATACGTCCGCAGCGAGTCGGCCCGCCAGCTCAGGGCGGGACGCAGCCGGATCATGGCCCTCCTCGTCCTGGACATGGGAAACCCCTTCTTCGTCGACGTCGCGCGCGGGGCGGAGCGGGCCGCCCGGCAGGCGGGCCTCGGCGTCATGGTCTGCAACAGCGGCCAGAGCCCGGCGGAAGAGGCCGAGTATCTCGGCCTCTTCGCCGAACAGCGCGTCTGCGGCGTACTGGTCACCCCGGCCGACGCGACCGGCCGCAACCTCGAATCCTTCAGCCGTCACCGGATTCCCTACGTCCTGGTGGACCGGGTCGCTTCCGGCACCGGGACCTGCGCGGTCTCCGTCGACGACGTGCGGGGCGGCGCCCTGGCCGTCGGGCACCTGGTCTCGGCCGGGCACCGCTCGGTGGCCTACGTCAGTGGACCGGGCGACCTGCACCAGATCAGGGACCGCCGCACGGGTGCGCTGTCCGCCCTGGCCGAGGCGGGACTGGAGCCCGAGGCGCTGGTCGAGATCCCCTCGGACCGGCTGGACGTCGCGGCGGGACGCGATGCCGGAGCCCGGCTGCTCGGCCTGGTGCCGCGCCCCACCGCCGTGTTCTGCGCCAACGACCTGCTCGCCCTCGGTGTGCTGCAGTCCCTGTACGCGGCCGGGGTGCGGGTCCCGCAGGACATCGCCATCGTCGGATACGACGACATCGAATTCGCCGCCGCCGCTGCCGTGCCGCTCACCTCGGTCCGTCAGCCGGCCTTCGTGATGGGACGGATGGCCGCCGAACTCCTGCTGGAGGAGGCGGACGACGACGGGCACCACGAGCACCGCAGCGTGGTGCTCCAGCCGGAACTCGTCGTACGCGCGTCGAGTTCCACCCCGCGCTGAGCCCCGCGCGCGACCCGTCGCCCCTGCTGCTGTTTCCTTGATCCGTTCACTCGCGTTGCCCCCTTCAGCCTGCCCGAAACGGAGACGCCGTGCCCCTGTTCGACCTGCCCCTGGACCAACTCCGCTCCTACCGGCCGGAGATCGCTGAACCCGGCGACTTCGACGCCTTCTGGCGGCGCACCCTCGAAGAGGCCTCCGCGTATCCGCTGGACGCGGAGTTCACCGTGCACGACGCGGCCCTGAGCAACGTCGTCGCCCACGACGTGTCGTTCGCCGGCTGGGGCGGCCATCGCATACGCGCCTGGCTGAACGTCCCCGCCGGCGCCGAGGGCCCCCTGCCCACCGTCGTCCACTACCTGGGATACGGGGGCGGGCGCGGCCTGCCCCACGACCACCTGGTGTGGCCCGCCGCGGGATGGGCCACCCTGCTCGTGGACACCCGGGGCCAGGGCGCCGTCAACAACAGCTCGCCGGGCTCCACCCCGGACCCGCACGGCGGCGGCAACCCGCAGTCGCCCGGATTCATGACCCGCGGCATTCTCGACCCCGACGATTACTACTACCGGCGGGTGTTCACCGACGCGGTGCGCGCCGTCGAGGTGGCCCGTACCCACCCGGCCGTCGACGCCGACCGGATCGTCGTGCACGGCGGCAGCCAGGGCGGCGGCATCGCGCAGGCGGTGGCGGGGCTCAGCCCCCACGTGAAGGCGGCCCTGGTCGACGTACCGTTCCTGACGCACTACCGGCGCGCCGTGGAGATCACCGACCGGGACCCGTACCAGGAGATCGTCCGCTTCCTGTCCGCCCAAAGCGGCGTCTGCGAGCAGGTGTTCCGGACCCTCTCGTACTTCGACGGCATCAGCTTCGCCGCTCGGGCGACGGTGCCCGCGCTCTACTCGGTGGCCCTGATGGACCCGGTCTGCCCGCCCTCCACGGTCTTCGCCGCCTACAACAACTGGGCGGGCCCCAAGGAGATCGTCGTCTACCCCTGGAACAACCACGAGGGCGGCGGCTCGGCCCACCGGGGAGCGCAGTTGCGTATGCTGCGCGACCTGAACTGACCGGCTGAGCGGCGGGGGGAGTGCGGGTCTTCCCGAATGCGTGACGCAAGGTCGGACGCCGGAGCGATTGCGACCACCACGTGAGGGGTGAACTCCGGTACCGAAAAAGCATGTTGATCGCCAACGGGGTGCGGTCTGCGTCATGATCGTCCCGAGATGGTGGACACCTCCCGGGGCGACGCCCCCGCACCCCCTGCCGAAGAGCCGCGTGGCTGCCTCTTCGCGCTTTCCCAGCCCCCTCTGATGATCTTCCTCACGGTGATCGGCGGCCTGCTGCTGATGGCCGCGTTGCACGATCTCTTAGTGCTGTGAAGGGCCGGCCGCGGCGCGCCGTGCGGGGTCAGTCGGCCGCCTCCCTGCGGCGCGCCCGGTACGCGGCGACGTGCAGGCGGTTGCCGCAGGTGCGGCTGGAGCAGTAGCGGCGGGAGCGGTTGCGGGAGAGGTCGACGAAGGCGTGCCGGCAGTCCGGCGCCTCGCAGCGCCGCAGCCGCTCCGTCTCGCCCGCCACGATGATGAACGCCAGGGCCATCCCGCAGTCGGCGGCCAGGTGGTCGGCGATCGAGGCGTCCGGCGCGAAGTAGTGCACGTGCCAGTCGTAGCCGTCGTGGTCGCTGAGCTGCGGCGTGGTGCCCGCGGCGGCCACCAGGGAGTTGACGAGCGAGGCGGCGGTCCGGGCGTCGGGCGCCGCGAAGACCGCCGCGAACCGGGCCCGTACGTCGTGAACCGCCCGCAGGTCCTTCTCGTCGAGCTCCGTCACCCCGCTCAGGCGGTGGCGGGCGGCGAAGGCGTGGAGCGCGGGGATGCCGGGGAGTCCGTCGGCCGGCGCCCCGTCCTGCGGCTGCGCGCTCTCGGGCGCGGTGTTCACCAGATCGACCACCGTTTCGAGGGCGATCCGGGTGTCGTGTGGGATCAGCACGCATTCGCTCCCTGGCCTCCGGCGGGCGGGGCGCCCGCCGATGCCGGATGACTCTACTGGCACGGCCACGGCGCCCAGGGGCGGGAGAGGGCCATGGGGCCCCTGGGGCGCGTTTTCCGGCCGTGGCTGCCCGCTTCTGCCCCGGCGGGGCCGACAGGACCGTGGAGGCCCGGCGCGGGGCGTCCGGGCGGGCCGGGGCGGCGGGTGAACGCGGACCGGCGCCGTCACCACGGTGGATTCCGTGGTGACCGCGCCGGTTTCTGCCGTATGAGGTTGTCCGCGCGACGCCGTCTCCCCGAGTCGGACGGCGTCGTGCAGTTCTCGGCCTGGCTCAGCTTTCCGCCAGGATGTGTGAGAGCTCCGTATCGAGATCGAAGTGACGATGCTCGGTGCCCGGCGGAACCGCGGCGTCGGTCCTCTTCAGGAACGACTCCAGGGCCCGTGCCGGGGCCTCCAGAAGCGCTTCGCCCTCTGGGGAACTCAGTGCGATACAGACGACGCCCTGGCCGTGACTACGGGATGGCCAGACGCGGACGTCTCCGGTGCCGGTGGGCCTGTGCAGCCCCTCGGCAAGGAGGTCACGGGCGAAAACCCACTCGACCGTCTCCTCCGCTCCGGTGTGGAAGGTGGCGTGCACGGCATACGGATCGGCCGTGTCATACCGCAGGCCCGCGGGTACAGGCAGTGAGGACTCGCTCGACACAACGAGGCGCAGGTGCAGCTCGCAGCTGACCGTGGTGTTCATAAGCGCCAGGGCCTTTCGCTCAGTGTGCGCTCGGGGATTCGCACGTCGGCGAAATCGACATGCCACCTACGGTGGCGTTGTAAACCCCTCTGACCGTTTTGTGATCCTTCAGGTAGCTCGTACAGCGGTGTGTAACTTTGGGTTATGCGGCCATTCCAGTGACGAGGAGCGTTCCGGTAGGTTGGCCCCCATGAATGCGGAGAGTGACGAGCGGGACGGGGCCGCCGCACCGGCGGATCCGGCGCCCGCGACGGGGGACGTGGCGGGAGGCGTGACGGGGGACGTCACGCCGGATGTGACGAAGGAGGACCCGGAGCTCGGCTCCAGGGCGCCCGGGTTCATCAAGGCGTCCAGGGCGCTGCACCTGAGCTGGCAGGTCGGGGTGTTCCTGGTCGGCCTCGCCGTGGTGGTGGCGGGCATCATCATGCTGCCGCTGCCGGGCCCCGGCTGGCTGGTGATCTTCGGCGGCATGGCGATCTGGGCGACCGAGTTCGTCTGGGCGCAGCTGGTGCTGCGCTGGACGCGCCGGAAGGTCACCGAGGCCGCCAAGCGGGCGCTCGACCCCAAGGTCAGGCGGCGCAACATCGCCCTCACCGTGGTCGGTCTGGTGATCGTCGCGGTGCTGGTGGGGATCTACGTGTGGAAGTTCGGAATCGTCATGCCGTGGAAGATCCACGAGTGACCCCGAGGTGGTCGGGGGGCGCCGCTGACATGGGGTAATGTTTGGCGTGCGCCCGGGGCGATTAGCTCAGTGGGAGAGCGCTTCGTTCACACCGAAGAGGTCACTGGTTCGAACCCAGTATCGCCCACCCCGAACCGACGGCCCGGAAGCTTCTCGAAGCTTCCGGGCCGTCGGCGTTCCCGCGTGCGCTGTTCCCGTGTGTGCTGTTCAGCGAGGCCTGCCCGGGGCCCATGAGGGCGCCCCGGGCCGCGCGCTCACCTCATCGCATCCGCCCCAGGGCGTCCCTCAGCCGCCGGGCGTCGCGCAGCCGCTTCTCGTAGGTCGCCCCGATCGCCAGCAGCACCACCCCGGCCAGCGCCGGAGCCACCCAGCGCGGCATCGCGCCGACCACCTGGACCACGTAGGGCGCGAGCTCGTGCAGCGCGTCCAGTGCCAGCACCGCGCCGCCCAGCACCAGCAGCGCCTGGAGCCGCCACCGCGCCCCCACCAGCGTGATCACGAGCGCCGCCGTGCCGAGCAGCAGCGGCCGCAGCCAGTGCGCATCGGTCCAGGCGGCCACGAGCGAGGGAACCAGCGTCGCCGCCAGGCCCGCCCCGTACGCCGTCCACGACGAAGCCGCGGGATCGCGGCGCCGGCGCAGCACGCCGATCAGCAGCGCCGCGACGGTCACCGGCAGGGTGTACGCCTCCGGGGACGACACCCCCGACGCCGACAGCCGGACCCAGGACGCCGCCAGGAACAGCGCCGTCGCCAGGTAGCCGGCCACCGGCCGCCGCTCCGCACGCAGGGCCGTGCCCGCCGCCAGCACCCCGCACAGGGCCAGCACCAGAGCGAGGAACGGCAGGTCGCCCGCCGCCATCCCGATGGCCGGCACCGCCGCCGCGCCACCGGTCAGCTCCACCGGCAGTGCCACCGCGCGCGCCTTCAGCCGGGCGCCCAGCAGCACGGTCACCGCGGGGACGGCCAGCAGCAGCGGAGCCGCCCGGTGCGCGGCCAGCCCCAGTGAGGCCCCGAACGCGCCCGTCAGCACCACGGCGCAGCCGACCGCCGCGCAAGCCGCCACTGTCCGCACGGCCACCGCCGCCCGGCCCGGCCCGGGGCTCCCGGCCGCGGACGTGCCCAGGGCCACCGCAGCGGCCGTGAACAGCACCAGCAGCGTTCCGAACACCGCGTAGGTGGCCGGCTCCGAGGCCAGCGAGAGCAGCGCCACGTCCACCGCACCCACCGCCCCGCACGCCGACGCCGTCAGCGCCGCCCCCGTCGTCCCTCGCCGCAGACCGCCCACCGCCACCGCGAACACGACGGCGAACAGCACGAGTTGTACGGCGACGGCCGCCGCGTACGAGGCATCCAGCGCCGCGGGCAGCACCGTGAGCCCCGCCCAGCCGAGCACCGGAGCCATCGCCCCGACCGCACCCCGCGCCGAGGGGCCGGGGGAGAGCACGTCCCCGGTCCACCGCAGCACGCCCTCCCACCACCGGTAGCCCGCCGCGAACGCCCCGGCCACCAAGAGCAGGATGACGGGGGCCGCGCCCATCTCCGTCCACGGCAGCTCCGACGCACCCAGCGCGCCCCGGGCGCCGCCCTGCGGCGCGCCCGCCCACACCCGGCCCAGCTGCGACACCGGACCCACCAGCGACCCCGCGACCGGCGGCAGCGAGAACAGCACCGACCCCGCGGTCACCGCCCCCGACGCCCACACCAGCCCCTGCCCGGCCGGACGCCCCAGCGGAGCCCGTACACCGGCCAACAGCGCCCCGCCGCACAGCAGATACACCGGAACCGTCCAGCCGTCCGGCACCCCGGCGGCCACCACCGAGGCGACGGCGGCCACCGCCGCGAGACCGGCCACGAGGCCGCCGCCCACCGCGGCCGCCGCCGGCGCCCGCCGGGCCCCGGACAGCGCGATCGCCGACCCCGCCAGCAGCAGCGCCCCCGATGCCAGCGCGCCCGACGGCGCATCGGCCGTCATCGACCTGAGCAGCGCCACCAACAGCCCCGCGCCACCGGTCGCACAGAGCGCGACGCAGGCCGTCACCCGTACCTCGGTCCGCTTCACCCCCACCGCGATCACACAGTCCAGCGCGGCCGTCGTCAGCAGCGCGGCGGAGAACACCAGGGCGTCCGCCCGCGCCGCACACGCCCAGAACAGCAACGGCAGTTGCGCGATCAGCACCGCGGCGGGCAACGGCAGCCACAGCCTCCCGAGCAGCAGCCCGTACGCCGCCCACAGCACCGACAGCACCGCCGAAGCGCCGGCCGCGAAGCCCAGGACGCCCGTCCCCGGCGCGGCCACCTCGTGCAGCGCGAAGGCGTCCAGAACCATCAGCACCGACGCGAGGGCCGCGAGCGCCTCCGCCGTGGCGGTGAGCCCCCGGCGCAGCAGCACCGCCGGTGCGGCCAGCGCCGCCAGCGTCAGGGTCGTCAGCACCGCCGTACGGCCGCTGATCCCCAGGTGGCCCCAGCTGACCAGGGTGAAGGCGATCGCCGCGACCGTCAGCAGCAGCCCGCCGAGGGTCAGCAGCACATTCTGCGCACCCCCGCTGCGGACCGGCGGAGCGGGCAGCCGGACGGGCGGACGGGGGGCGGGCGGCGGGACCGCGGATCCGGGAGGGGCGGTCACCGACGGGCCGGGTGTCCGCAGGACGCCGAGCAGCCAGGTGCGACGTTGCAGCAGTTGGGACCGGCGCAGGTCCAGCCCGGCGAGTTCACGGTCGAGGAGCGCCAATTCCTCGGCGGGCGGCGGCAGATGTTCCATGGACGCGAGTGTGGCGGGGGTCACGCACCGGGGCATGCGCACGCGTACTCAGTTCTCCGGCTGAGTATGCGCATCCTGGACACATGGACTGGAGCCACTACCGATTTGTCACCGTCTGGGACCTCGATGCCCCGCCCGGCGCCGTGTACCGGCTCCTGGAACAGGTGGATCAGTACCCGCGATGGTGGCCGCAGGTCCGCGAGGCCGGCCCCGCCGACGACACCTCGGGCACCACCCGGATCCGGTCCCTGCTCCCGTACGACCTCGTCATCACGGTCCGCGAACGGCGTCGCGACCCGCACGCCGGGGTCCTCGAAGTGGCTATCACCGGCGACCTGGAGGGCTGGGCCCGCTGGACCGTCACCCCGCACGGGGCCGGCAGCCGGGCCACGTACGAACAGGAGGTCCAGGTCCGCAAGAGGCTGCTGCGGGTGCTCGCGGTGCCGGGGCGCCCGGCGTTCCGGGCCAATCACGCGCTGATGATGCGGGCCGGACGCCGCGGGCTGGCGGCGCGGCTGGAAGCGGTTTGAACCACACCCGCGGAGCCCTGTATGGTTCAACCCGTTCCCGGGCGATTAGCTCAGTGGGAGAGCGCTTCGTTCACACCGAAGAGGTCACTGGTTCGAACCCAGTATCGCCCACCCCGGGAGAAGCCGGTCCGTCAGCGACACCGACGGATCGGCTTCTGCGTGTCCGCGTCCGTTCCCCCGTCCCGCTCACGCCGCCGCGCGCAGCTCCGGACGCAACGGCCACGCCGGGTCCACCGTCTCCGGCGTGCCGCTCCTGGCGAACCAGGCCTGCAGGCCGCGCGCCTGGGCGGCGTGCCACACCGCCTGCAGCGTGTGCAGCTCCGCCGGGGTCAGCCGCTCCAGCCGGGTGGCGAACCGCCGCCCCACCGCCCGGACCAGCTCCAGTGAGGCCGAGGCGTCGGCCGCCGCGTCGTGCGCCCCGTCCAGCACCACCCCGTACAGCTCGCACAGGTCCGTGAGGGTGCGCCGGCCCTTGCGGTAGCGGTCCAGGTGCTTGTCGAGCACCCGCGGGTCCAGTACGCACAGCGGCGCCTCGCCCAGATACCCGGCCAGCGACGACGCCCGGTGCCGCTTGAGCTCGCGGTCCAGCAGCGTCAGGTCGAACGGCGCGTTCATCACCACCAGCGGCCGGCCCGCCGCACTCTGCTCGGCCAGTGCCCTCGCTATCTCCTCCACCACCGGTGCGGGCCACCGCCCGTTGCGCTGGAGGTGGTCATCGGTCAGACCGTGGATCTCCGTCGCCCCCAGGGGCACCGGCACCCCCGGATTCACCAGCCAGCGGGTGACGCGCATCCGCCCGCCGGTACTGTCCTGGACGACGAGGGCGGCCGACACGATCCGGTCCCCCTCCACGTCCACTCCCGTCGTCTCGGTGTCAAAAGCGGCCAGTGGCCCCTCGTACCAATGAGTCATCCCCGAACTCCTCGCGCCCGAGCGGCAGATGGCGTGATTCCTCTGCCCGGTTCGGTGATACCCGCACCCTTTGCCTGATACGCCGTTTGCGGGCGGTCCACTGCGGTGACAACACAGATGACGGGGACGGAAGTTGGTACACCTCCGCGTCCGCCGACCCATTGGCACGGCCCGGAAGGCACACGGAGCCATGGCACTCGCGCAGCCCGAACCGAGTGGGCTGCTGTCCCAGCGGATCGCACCGCAGCGCGGCACACTCGCCACCACCGCCTGCATGGAGACCCTCCAGGTGGGCTACTTGCACGCGGTCGCCGCCGCAGCGGGGTGTTCCCTGTCGCAGCCCTTCCCCGACAACGGCATCGACTGGCACGTCAGCCACGGCGCCCCCGGCCATGTCGTCGACGACGAGGTGACCATAAAGGTCCAGCTGAAGTGCACCTACCAGATACCGGCCCGCCCGCCCGGCGCGACGTTCGCCTTCACGCTCGACAACGCACACCTGGTGAAACTCGCCCGTACCCCCGTGTCGGTGCACAAGATCCTGGTCGTGATGCTCGTGCCCCGCAGCCAGGACGACTGGCTGCGGGCCGGACACGACAGCCTCGACCTGCGGCACTGCTGTTACTGGACCAATCTGGCCGGCCACCCGGTGACCGGCCGGCACCGGACCACCGTGCGGATCCCGACCTCGCGCGTCTTCGACGACCGGGCGCTCTGCGAGATCATGACCCGTGTCGGGGCAGGAGGGAGACCCTGATGCACCGGCCGATGGACGAGTCCGCCGACGGAGACACCCCGTCAGCCGTACGGCCACACCCCACCGAACCACCCGGGCTCCGCCCCGCCGGCCCCGCCGGAAACCTCCCCGACCCCGCCCGGGTGGACCCCGCGGTGCTCGCGGCCCTGCTCGCCCGGCACGGCTGGCGGCGACGCGGCGGGGCCGCCGGACGCTACAGCCGCTGGACCCCGCCCGGACCGCCCGCCACCGGCGGCGGCGCCACCAGCCTGCTCGTCCCCGGCACCGGCGCCTTCCCGGACAGCGAGGACCTGCTGGGCGAGGCGCTGACCGCGCTGGCCCGCAGCGCGGCGCCCTCCGCCCGCGACATCCTCGTCTCCCTCGCCGTCCCGAGCGACGAGGTCCGCTGGTGGCGCGAGGCCCCCGAACCCGCCGCGGGCGCCGTCGGCGCGGCCAGCTGGACCGGGGCCGAACAGCTGCACGGAGCGGCCCGGCAGATCCTGCTCGCCGGCGCCCTCGCGGTCCGCGGCCGGGCCGGCTACCACGGCGCCCGGCACCGGCGGCGGGCCCTCGCAGCCCTCGACGGCATCCTGGTCGGGCCCGCACCCGGTGGCCGCGACCTCACCGCGTTCGTCCCCGTCGAGACCGGCCGGCCGGTCGCCGTCCGGCTCCACCACGCCCTGCACGCCACCCGGGAGGCCGTCGACTACCAGCGGGCCACCGGCGGCATGGATGCCTTCGACAGCGCCGTCGCGGCGGGCGTCAGCCGCGAGCTGACCGAGGCCGTCATCGCCCTCGTCCGGGGCTCCGAGGGAGCCGGGATCGCCCTGGAGTGGGCGCCCGCCGCAGGCACCCCCGACGGCTGCCCGGCGCGCCCCGAACCGGTGGAGTTCTCCCCGGGCGACCTGCCCGCGCTGCGCCGGGCGGGCGCCCGCTACCTCCGGGACGAACCCGCGGTCGCCGTGGGCATCACCGGCGCCGTCGTACGGCTGCGCCGCTCGGGGCCGCGCGGCGCCGGGATCGTACGGCTGCGGGTGCTGGCGGGCGCGGAGGTCCCGCACGTGCGCCTTGAGCTCGACGAGGAGGCGTACCGGATCGCGGGCCACGCCCATCTGGTGGGGCTGCCGGTACGGGTGGAGGGCCGGCTGGAGAGCCGGGGCGGCTTCCGGCGGCTGACCAGGACCTCGCAGGTGGTGCCGGTGCAGGTCGACGAGGCGGAACGGGACCGGCTGATGAAGTCCCTCCAGGAGAACGTCGACTATTTCGAGGAGGCGTGTGCGGGGGAGTAGGGGTCGCGGGCGGCCCATTTCGCTAAGGGGGCCGTCGGCTCGGTAGCATTCCCATTGCGTACGCCATGTGAATGCGGCGCAGCCCCTGAGTCAGGAGAGACCGGTGTCAGACGTCCGTGTGACCATCCAACGCGATTCCGAGCGGGAAGAGCGCGTGGTGACGACGGGCACTACGGCAGCCGAGCTCTTCCCCGGCGAGCGCACCGTCGTCGCCGCCCGCATCGCCGGCGAGCTGAAGGACCTCGCGTACGTCGTCGCCGACGGCGAGACCGTCGAGCCCGTCCTGATCTCGTCCGAGGACGGCCTCAACATCCTGCGGCACTCCACCGCGCACGTCATGGCGCAGGCCGTGCAGGAGCTGCACCCCGAGGCCAAGCTCGGCATCGGCCCGCCGGTCAAGGACGGCTTCTACTACGACTTCGACGTCGAGAAGCCGTTCACGCCCGAGGACCTCAAGGCCATCGAGAAGAAGATGCAGGAGATCCAGAAGCGGGGCCAGAAGTTCTCCCGCCGGGTCGTGACGGACGAGGCGGCCCGCGAGGAGCTGGCCGACGAGCCGTACAAGCTGGAGCTCATCGGCATCAAGGGCTCCGCCTCCACGGACGACGGCGCGGACGTCGAGGTGGGCGGCGGCGAGCTGACCATCTACGACAACCTCGATCCGAAGACCGGCGACCTGTGCTGGAAGGACCTCTGCCGGGGCCCGCACCTGCCGACCACCCGGTTCATCCCGGCGTTCAAGCTGATGCGCAACGCGGCCGCCTACTGGCGCGGCAGCGAGAAGAACCCGATGCTCCAGCGCATCTACGGCACCGCCTGGCCCACCAAGGACGAGCTGAAGGCGCACCTGGAGTTCCTGGAGGAGGCCGCCAAGCGCGACCACCGCAAGCTCGGCAGCGAACTGGACCTTTTCTCCTTCCCGGACGAGATCGGCCCCGGCCTCGCCGTCTTCCACCCCAAGGGCGGCGTCATCCGCCGGGCCATGGAGGACTACTCGCGCCGCCGCCACGAGGAGGAGGGCTACGAGTTCGTCTACTCGCCGCACGCCACCAAGGGCAAGCTCTTCGAGAAGTCCGGCCACCTGGACTGGTACGCCGACGGCATGTACCCGCCCATGCAGCTCGACGACGGGGTGGACTACTACCTCAAGCCGATGAACTGCCCGATGCACAACCTGATCTTCGACGCGCGCGGCCGCTCCTACCGCGAACTGCCGCTGCGCCTCTTCGAGTTCGGCACCGTGTACCGGTACGAGAAGTCGGGCGTGGTGCACGGCCTGACCCGCTCGCGCGGCTTCACGCAGGACGACGCGCACATCTACTGCACCCGTGAGCAGATGGCCGACGAGCTGGACCGGACGCTGACCTTCGTCCTGAACCTGCTCCGCGACTACGGTCTGACCGACTTCTACCTGGAGCTGTCCACCAAGGACCCGGAGAAGTTCGTCGGCGAGGACGAGACCTGGGAAGAGGCCACCGAGACGCTGCGCGTGGTCGCCGAGAAGCAGGGGCTGCCGCTGGTCCCGGACCCGGGCGGCGCCGCGTTCTACGGCCCGAAGATCTCCGTGCAGTGCAAGGACGCCATCGGCCGCACCTGGCAGATGTCGACCATCCAGCTCGACTTCAACCTGCCGGAGCGCTTCGACCTGGAGTACACCGGACCCGACGGCACCAAGCAGCGCCCGGTGATGATCCACCGCGCCCTGTTCGGCTCCATCGAGCGCTTCTTCGCGGTGCTGCTCGAGCACTACGCGGGTGCGTTCCCGGTGTGGCTGGCCCCGGTGCAGGCGGTCGGCATCCCGATCGGCGACGCGCACATCCCGTACCTCCAGGAGTTCGCGGCCAAGGCCCGTAAGCAGGGGCTGCGGGTCGACGTGGACGCCTCGTCGGACCGGATGCAGAAGAAGATCCGCAACCAGCAGCGCGCGAAGGTCCCCTTCATGATCATCGCGGGCGACGAGGACATGGCCAACGGCGCCGTCTCCTTCCGGTACCGCGACGGTTCGCAGGAGAACGGCATCCTGGTCGAGGACGCCATCGCCAAGATCGCTAAGGCCGTCGAGGACCGCGTCCAGGTCTGAGCGGTCGGCACAGGGGCCCCCGGCGAGCTATCCGGCCGCCGGGGGCCCCTTCTCGTCCTCCCGCCGGAACGACTGGATCAGCCACGACGAGAACGAGCCCGTGACCGCCCCCAGCAGCGCCAGCCCGCAGACCATCAGGCACGCCGCCACCACCCGGCCTCCCGGTGTCACCGGTACGGCGTCCCCGTACCCCACCGTCGTGAGCGTCGCGCACGCCCACCAGACCGCGTCGCCGAAGGTCCGGATCGACGTGCCCGGGGCATCGCGCTCCAGGCGGTAGACGGCCAGGGCGGCCGAGACGCCCAGGAGCAGCGAGGTCATTCCGGCGTACGACATCACGCGTGCGTACAGGCTGAGCCGGGGCTCGTCGCGGCGCTTCTGGACGGCCGTGTAGACCTGGACCATCCGCAGCGGCCGCAGCAGCGGAAGGATGAGCACCAGCGTGTCCAGCCAGTGCGCCCGGACGAAGCGGTGGCCGAGACCGCTGAGCCGGATCCTGACCGCGTAGTCGACGACGAAGAGCAGCCAGGTGAAGCCCACCAGGGCCAGCGAGATGTCGCGCCAGGGCTCGGCGTCGCGCGGGGCCAGGACCCGGGCCGCGTAGCCGAGCAGGAACAGCATCGAGGCGACGAAGAGCGGTGCCTCGGCGCGCTCCTCCCACCGGGTCAGTGCCGGAGTGGACCGGGCTGTGGTGCGGTCGCTCATCGGCCAAGCATCGCGGTGCGGGAACCGGTCCGGCCCCGGCGACACGCGTCGCACGGGGTAAGCAATATGCTGATCGGCATGACGAGTGAGCCGGAGCAGCAGATCGGAGTGGGGACGCCCGACGCGTTCCAGCGCCTGTGGACGCCCCACCGGATGGCGTACATCCAGGGCGAGAACAAGCCGACCGGTCCGGAGGCCGGCGACGGCTGTCCGTTCTGTGCCATTCCGTCGATGTCGGACGAGGACGGGCTCGTCGTGGCGCGCGGTGAGCAGGTCTACGCCGTGCTGAACCTGTACCCGTACAACGGTGGCCACCTGATGGTGGTGCCCTACCGGCACGTCGCGGACTACACCGAGCTGGACGGCCCGGAGACGGCCGAGCTGGCCGATTTCACCAAGCGGGCGATGACCGCGCTGCGTGCGGCGTCGGGTGCGCACGGTTTCAATATCGGGATGAACCAGGGCGCGGTGGCCGGTGCCGGTATCGCCGCGCACCTGCACCAGCACCTGGTGCCCCGCTGGGGCGGTGACACCAACTTCATGCCGGTGGTGGGCCACACCAAGGTGCTGCCGCAGTTGCTGGCGGACACCCGGAAGATGCTGGCCGACGCCTGGCCGGTCTGAGCAGGCCGGTCCGTGCGGGGCGCCCCGGTGGAACGGGGGCGCCCCTTTTTTCGCCGGGCGGACGGGGCCTTCAGAACACGTCCTAGGCGTCGTACAGGTCGGCCTTGCGCGGCGAGGGGTCCTGGACCATGCCGCTCAGTATCGACGAGCGGTTCCCGAAGCGTTCGGTGTCGACACCGTTCTCGTCGAGCACCTTGATGACGGCGCTGTGCACCACGCGCAGGACGGGGGTGGCCGCGCGCATCGCGTCGTCCGCCATGAAGCGGTGGCGCCAGGGCTTCTCGGCCCAGGCGTGCCGCAGCCCGAAGGGTTCCGGCAGGGCGATCTTGCCGCCGAGGTAGTCGAGCAGCGGCGGGTACCAGGTGAACGGGGCGCGCAGGGCGAGGCGGACGACCTCGCTGGACTCGACCAGCGCCAGCGTTATGTCGCGGGTCTCCCAGAACTTCACGGTCTTGTTGACCGTCCTCTTCTTGGCGGCGGGTTTGCTCGTGAAGAGCGAGTGGACCGGGCCGAGGGCGTGCCCGGTGACCTCGATGCGCAGGGTCTCGAAGAGCACGGTGACGGTGATCATCATGGTGATCACCAACTGGCCGTCCCAGAGGGTGAACTGCACGCCGAGGTAGTGGCGGTCGCCGCTGCCGAACTGCTGCTGGTTGCAGATCCGCTGTATCTCGTGGGGCTTCACCTGGAAGGTGGCGACGTCCTCGCCCTCAGGGCGGGAGACCGAGCCGGCGTTCTCGCCGACGGCCGACACGATCCAGTGGGTCACCGACGGCTTGGGGAAGCCGCCCGTGTTCAGCGGGCCGCGCTCCAGCATCTTGAGCTGGTCGTGGATGACCCGGATCAGATCCCAGCTGCGGAACTGGTGGAACTCCTTGCCGGGGTCCTTGGACACGAGGTCCTCGGCGAGCTGCCAGCTGCCCCAGCGGGTGCCCATGCCGAGGATGCCCTTGGGGCCGGCGTAGAAGACCGAATTGGACTGCTGTTCGGCCGAAAGCTTCTCCAGGCCCTGCCGGAGAGCCTCCCGGGCGGTCTCGCTCGGGTTCTTCGGTACGGCTTCGGGGATCTTGGCGACGACACCGCCGCCGGAGAGGAGCCCCTCCCAGCGGGCGCGCATGTCCTGGGCGGAGGCTTCCGCGATCCGCTTGGCGATCAGCCATCCGATGACCGGGGCAATGACCATCGCCCGTACGTAGAGCCCCAGGAATCCGGTGAGGGGCATCTTGATCAGGAAGTACACCGCGACGATCCCGATGACCGGCAACACGATGCTGCCGAGGACGGAGAGCACCTTGTCCTTCGTCTTGGCGAGGATGTCGCGCAGCCGGAAGGCGATGACCCACAGCAGCATTCCGGGCAGGAAGAGGAAGCCGAAGACCGCCGTCACGACGGTGAGTTTGGTGTCGCGTGCCTTGCGGAGCCGCGAGGCGGACAGGCAGTGCTCGACGACGGTCTGAGGGTCGCTGCCGAAGGACTGGATGAGTGCACCGCGGGCTCCGCCCAGCGTGCGCTCCTGAACGGCGCGGGAGAAGGCCTCGCCCAGGTTGGGCTTGAAGTAGTCGGACTTGATGAACTTGGACCGGCCGGCCTTCACCTCGGACTTGTGCCACTCGCTGTTGGCCTTGAGGATCTCGTCCACCGGGCTGTCGCGGTACGCGGCAGAGGCGAGGGCGTTGGTCGCCACCGCCGCTCCCGCAGCTCCCTGGAGTGGAATCTGCGCTCCGGGAGAGAAATCGAATCCGTCGTTGGCCACTGTCGCCCCCACTCGCCCGCCAAGAAACCGCTCCTGCGGCTGTTTCCCAACTGCCGTGCCCGGCACACTTTCTGAGCTGGGACCACAGCGTATCGTCCGAATCGATACGCTGTCCGGCCCTGTGGACAACCGTGGACAACCGCGGGGCGTGGGGCGCTACGTGCCGTTCGCGGCGATGTGCTGTTCCTCGCGCATACGGTCCGACAGGTGTGCGGGCATGGCTTCGTGACGCGCGTACGCGCGGTCGAAGCGGCCGGTGCCGTGGGACAGCGAGCGCAGGTCGACGGCGTACCGGCCGATCTCCAGCTCCGGCACCTCCGCCCGTACGAGGGTGCGTCCCGGTCCGGACTGCTCGGTGCCGACCACCCGGCCGCGCCGGCCCGAGAGGTCGCTCATCACCGGGCCGACGCAGTCGTCGGGGACGAGGACGCTGATCTCGGCGACGGGTTCGAGCAGCTGGATGCCGGTCTCCGAGGCGGCCTCGCGCAGGGCCAGGGCGCCGGCGGTCTGGAAGGCGGCGTCCGAGGAGTCCACGGAGTGGGACTTCCCGTCCCGCAGGGTGACCCGCAGGTCGACCAGCGGGTGCCCGGTGGCGACGCCCCGGGCGGCCTGCGCGCGGACGCCCTTCTCGACGGACGGGATGAACTGGCGCGGTACGGAGCCGCCGACCACCTTGTCGACGAACTCGATGCCGGACCCCGGCGGCAGGGGTTCGACGTCGATCTCGCAGATGGCGTACTGGCCGTGGCCGCCGGACTGTTTGACGTGCCTGCCGCGTCCGGTGGCCGGACCCGCGAACGTCTCACGCAGCGCGACCCGGTGCGGTACGGCGTCGACCTGGACCCCGTACCGGCTGCGCAGCCGGTCGAGCGCCACGTCCAGCTGGGCCTCGCCGAGGCACCACAGGACCACCTGATGGGTGTCCGGGTTCTGCTCCAGGCGCATCGTGGGGTCCTCGGCGACGAGCCGTGCGAGGCCCTCGGAGAGCTTGTCCTCGTCCGCCTTGCCGTGCGCCTCGATGGCGAGCGGCAGCAACGGGTCGGGCATCGTCCAGGGCTCCATCAGCAGCGGATGGTCCGGGTCGGACAGGGTGTCGCCGGTCTCCGCGGTACCCAGCCGGGCGACACAGGCGAGGTCCCCGGCGATGCACTCGGTGAGCGGGCGCTGCTGTTTCCCGAAGGGGGCGGAGAGCGCGCCCACGCGGATCTCGGCCTCGTGGAAGGGGCGGTCCTCGTGGCCGGGGCCGGTGAGCCCGTGGCCGAACACGTGAACGGTGTCGTCGGCGCGCAGGGTGCCGGAGAACACCCGCACCAGGGAGAGCCGGCCGACATAGGGGTCGGACGACGTCTTCACGACCTCGGCCACCAGCGGGCCCCCGGCGTCGCAGCCGAGGGCGGGGAGCGGGGCGCCGCGCAGGGTGGTGACGGCGGGCAGCGGGTGTTCGAGCGGGGTCGGGAAGCCGCCGGTGACCAGGTCGAGGAGTTCGACGGTGCCGACGCCCCGGTGGGCGCCCTCGGCGGCGGGGGCGGCGGCCAGGACCGGGTGGAAGGTGCCGCGTGCGACGGCGCGCTCCAGGTCGCCGATGAGTGTCGCTGTGTCGATGTCCCCGCCGGCCAGGTAGCGGTCCATCAGGGTCTCGTCCTCGCTCTCGGCGATGATCCCTTCGATGAGCCGGTTGCGGGCGTCGGTGAGCGGGGCCCGCTGGTCGTCGGCGGGCGGCTTCTCCGCCCGCTCGCCGCCGGAGTAGTCCAGGACGCGCTGGGTGAGCAGTCCGGTCAGCCCGGTCAGCGGGGCGTGGCCGTCGGGGCCCTCCGGGCCGCGCAGGGGCAGATAGAGCGGGAGCACGGCGTCCGGATCGTCGCCGCCGAACGTCTCGCCGCAGATCCGCGTCATGGCTTCGAACGAGGTGCGGGCGGTGTCGAGGTGGGTGACGACGATGGCGCGCGGCATGCCGACGGCGGCGCACTCCTCCCAGACGGCGCGGGTGGCGCCGGCCACGGCGTCGGCCTCCTGCGCGGCCGAGACGACGAAGAGGGCCGCGTCCGCCGCCCGCAGACCGGCCCTCAGTTCCCCGACGAAATCCGCGTACCCCGGGGTGTCCAGCAGGTTGATCTTGACCCCGCCCCATTCGACGGGGACCACGGAGAGCTGTACGGAGCGCTGCCGGCGGTGCTCGATCCCGTCGTGGTCGGAGACCGTGCTGCCGTCCTCGACCCGGCCCGCCCGGCTGACCGCGCCCGCGGTCTGTGCGAGGGCCTCGACGAGGGTGGTCTTGCCCGAGCCGCTGTGGCCGACCAGTACCACGTTCCGTATGGAGGAGGGGTGGCCGGCCGCCGGCGCTCTTCCGGCGGCCCCGGTGTGTGCGTGTGCCTTGTCGCCCATGGTGCGTGCCTCCCAGGTGATGGCGCGGGGCGGGAGAACCGCCGGGCGCGGGGTGGGGAGTGGCTGCACGGGCAGAGGGGAGCCGCCGCGGCGGCTTCGGCGACGCCCGCGGTACTTCCGAGCTTTCCACTGTGTCCGGGTCCCGTCCATACGTCGCGCGCCGCTCCGCGATCCGGGCCGCCCGGCATGGCGGGCCGGGGTGCCCGGACGGTGGAGCGCGGCCGTCGTGACTACGATGGGTCAGCCGGTGGCCGATGGGGCCGCTCGGCCCACCGAACCCTCGGGAAGGCCATGCTGAACAAGTACGCGCGTGCATTCTTCACGCGTGTCCTCACACCGTTCGCCGCACTGCTGCTCCGTCTCGGCGTCAGCCCCGACGCGGTCACTCTGATCGGCACGGCCGGGGTGATGGCAGGTGCGCTGGTCTTCTTCCCGATGGGGGAGTTCTTCTGGGGCACGATCGTCATCACGATCTTCGTCTTCTCCGACCTCGTCGACGGGAACATGGCGCGGCAGGCCGGTATCTCCAGCCGGTGGGGCGCGTTCCTCGACTCGACGCTCGACCGGGTCGCCGACGGCGCGATCTTCGCCGGCTTCGCCCTCTGGTACGCGGGCAGCGGCGACAACAACGTCCTGTGCGCCGTCGCGATCTTCTGCCTCGCGAGCGGCCAGGTCGTCTCGTACACCAAGGCGCGCGGTGAGTCGATCGGTCTGCCGGTCGCGGTCAACGGGCTCGTGGAGCGTGCCGAGCGGCTGGTGATCTCGCTGGTGGCCGCCGGTCTGGCGGGCCTGCACGCGTTCGGTGTACCCGGCATCCAGGTGCTCCTGCCGATCGCGCTGTGGATCGTCGCGGCGGGCAGCCTGGTGACGCTGGTGCAGCGCGTCGTGACGGTGCGCCGCGAGTCGGCGGAGGCCGACGCGGCCGGGAGCGGGGCCGCTTAGTGAGCCGCGCGACCGGGAACCCCCGGCCCGGCCCCGGGGAACGGATCAGCGACGGCCTGTACGGACTCGGCTGGGCCGCGGTCAAGACGCTCCCCGAACCGGCCGCTCGCGCCCTTTTCCGCACCATCGCCGACCAGGTGTGGAAGCGGCGCGGCAAGAGCGTGCTGCGGCTGGAGTCGAATCTGGCGCGGGTGGTCCCGGACGCGAGCCCCGCCCGCCTCGCGGCACTGTCCAAGGCCGGGATGCGCTCGTACATGCGGTACTGGATGGAGTCGTTCCGGCTGCCCACCTGGAGTGCGCGGCGGATCAAGGACTCCATCGACGTGAGCGACGCCCACCGGCTGACCGAGGGGCTCGACGCCGGGCGCGGTGTCATCCTCGCCCTGCCGCACCTGGGGAACTGGGACCTGGCGGGCGCCTGGGTCACCACGGATCTGAAGGTCCCCTTCACGACGGTCGCGGAGCGGCTGAAGCCGGAGTCGCTGTACGACCGGTTCGTCGCCTACCGCGAGGGCCTCGGCATGGAGGTCCTGGCGCACAACGGCGGGACCGCCTTCGGCACGCTGGCCCAGCGGCTGCGCGCGGGCGGCCTGGTCTGCCTCGTCGCCGACCGCGATCTGTCGGCCTCCGGCGTCGAGGTGACGTTCTTCGGTGACACGGCCCGGATGCCGGCCGGCCCGGCGCTGCTCGCCCAGCAGACTGGGGCGCTGCTGCTGCCGGTCACGCTCAACTACGACGACACGCCGGTGATGAAGGCGCGGATCCATCCGCCCGTCGAGGTCCCCGGCTCAGGTGACCGTGCGGAGAGGACGTCTGTGATGACACAGGCCCTGGCCGACGCGTTCGCCCTGGGCATCGCCGAGCACCCGGAGGACTGGCACATGCTGCAACGGCTCTGGCTCGCCGACCTCGAACCCCTCGGAGACCAGCAGTGAAGATCGGCATCGTCTGCCCGTACTCCTGGGACGTACCGGGCGGTGTGCAGTTCCACATCCGCGATCTGGCCGAGCACCTGATCCGGCTCGGCCACCAGGTGTCCGTGCTCGCCCCGGCGGACGACGAGACACCGCTCCCGTCGTACGTGGTCTCGGCCGGCCGGGCCGTGCCCGTCCGGTACAACGGCTCGGTGGCCCGGCTGAACTTCGGTTTCCTGTCGGCGGCACGGGTGCGGCGCTGGCTGCACGACGGCACGTTCGACGTGATCCACATCCACGAGCCGACCTCGCCGTCGCTGGGGCTGCTGACCTGCTGGGCGGCGCAGGGACCCATCGTCGCCACGTTCCACACGTCCAATCCGCGCTCCCGGGCGATGATCGCCGCCTACCCGATCCTCCAGCCCGCCCTGGAGAAGATCAGCGCACGCATCGCGGTCAGCGAGTACGCGCGCCGCACCCTGGTCGAGCACCTGGGCGGCGACGCCGTGGTCATCCCCAACGGTGTCGACGTGGACTTCTTCGCCGCGGCCGAGCCCAGGCCCGAGTGGCAGGGCGGCACGATCGGCTTCATCGGCCGCATCGACGAGCCCCGCAAGGGCCTGCCCGTCCTGATGCGGGCACTGCCCGCGATCCTGGCCGCCCGCCCGGACACCAGGCTCCTGGTGGCCGGCCGGGGCGACGAGGAGGAGGCCGTCGCCTCGCTGCCGAAGGAGATGCGCGAGCGGGTCGAGTTCCTCGGCATGGTGAGCGACGAGGACAAGGCGCGGCTGCTGCGCAGCGTTGACGTGTACATCGCGCCCAACACCGGCGGCGAGAGCTTCGGCATCATCCTGGTCGAGGCGATGTCCGCGGGCGCACCGGTCCTGGCCAGCGACCTGGACGCCTTCGCCCAGGTCCTGGACCTGGGCGGCGCCGGTGAGCTGTTCGCCAACGAGGACGCGGACGCGCTGGCCGAGGCGGCGGTCCGGCTGCTGGGTGACCCGGAGCGGCGCGCGGAGCTGCGGGAGCGCGGCAGCGCACATGTGCGGCGCTTCGACTGGTCGACGGTGGGCGCGGACATCCTCGCGGTGTACGAGACGGTGGCCGACGGCGCCGCGTCGGTGGCCACGGACGAACGCACGGGGCTGCGGGCCCGGTTCGGGCTGGCGCGGGACTAAAGGTTGTTGTACAAGGCCCGAACGATCTCCAGGGCCAGCCTGCGGTCGCCGCCCAGGCCGGTGGAAAACGGTGCACAAACGGGCAGTTGATCATGCCCGAGATGGCCGAATCCGGGCGTGATCGCCGTTGTGCAACAACCTTTAGGGCGTGTTTTGCAAGTAGCGTCGTCCGCCCGGAGGGCGGGCCGGCGGCGTCTGGTGCGTGCGATCGCAAGGCGCGGACATGGTCTCGTAGCGGAGCTACTGGGGCATTTCCGCAACGCCGCGAGCGTGCGTGCCAGACGCGTCCCCAACCTCACGGGACAGAACACCTAGGTGTTCTGTCCACGGAGGTTGGTGACGGATTCCACGGCTTGGGGATCTTGAACGAGTGAGGGCCTTCCGGGTTCGGTGTGGATTGCGACATCTACACGAACGACCAGAAGGCCCTCATGTCCCACCGTAATGCACCCCTGACCGAGACCGGACGTCTGCGTCTGGCCCGCTGCGTCGTGGACGACGGCTGGCCGCTGCGCCGGGCCGCCGAGCGCTTCCAGGTCTCGACGACCACCGCTCAGCGGTGGGCAGTCCGCTACCGCGAGCAGGGCGAGGCCGGGATGGCCGACCGCTCCTCCCGGCCCCACCACAGCCCAGGCCGGACACCGACGCGGACCGAGCGGCGGATCATCAGGGTCCGCGTCCTGCGGCGCTGGGGCCCGGCCCGCATCGCGTATCTCCTCGGGCTGAACCCGGCGACCGTCCACCGTGTCCTGACCCGCTACAAACTCGCCCGCCTGGCTCACCTCGACCGGGCCACCGGCCGGGTGATCCGCCGCTACGAGCACGCCGCCCCCGGCGACCTCGTCCACGTCGACATCAAAAAGCTCGGCAACATCCCCGACGGCGGAGGCCACAAGGTCCTCGGCCGGCAAGCGGGCCGCAAAAACCGGGCGAAGGCCGGCATGAGCTTCCTGCACAACGCTGTCGACGACCATTCCCGCCTGGCCTACAGCGAGATCCTCACCGACGAGAAGAAGGAAACCGCCGTCGGATTCTGGCAACGGGCCCACGCCTACTTCGCCGCTGCCGGCATCACCGTCCAGCGGGTCCTGACCGACAACGGTTCCTGCTACAAGTCATACCTCTGGCGCAACTCCCTTGCCGGACAGGGGATTTCACACAAGCGGACCCGTCCCTACCGGCCCCAGACCAACGGGAAGGTAGAGCGGTTCAACCGCACCCTTCTGGACGAATGGGCCTACGCCCAGACCTACCGGACCGAGACCGAGCGACGCGACGCCTACCCGCGATGGCTCCACACCTACAATCACCACCGCGGACACACCGCACTCAAGGGCCAGCCACCCGCCAGCCGCGTCCCCAACCTCACGGGTCAGTACACCTAGGGCGGCCCGGAGCGTCGCCGACGCGGGTGACCGGGGGCCGGGTGGTGCCCGGTCACCGGTAGCCTTCGGCCCGTGACCGAAACCCTCATCTGGACCGTCGTCGTGCTCGTCGCGATCGGCCTGTACCTCAGCTGGACCGCCGGGCGGCTCGACCGGCTCCACACCCGTATCGACGCGGCGCGGGCCGCGCTCGACGCGCAACTGCTGCGCCGGGCCTCGGTCACCCAGGAACTCGCCACGTCCGGCGTGCTGGACCCGGCCGCCTCCATCGTCCTGTACGAGGCCGCGCACGCCGCCCGTCAGTCGGAGGAGGAGCACCGCGAGGTGGCCGAGAGCGAACTGAGCACCGCCCTGCGCGCCGTGTTCGGTGAACCGGCACAGGTGGACGCGGTGAAGGAGATCCCGGGCGGCGAGGACGCCGCGTCCGAACTGGCCGCCGCCGTCCGCCGGGTCCCGATGGCGCGCCGGTTCCACAACGACGCGGTGCGGGCCGCCCGTGCGCTGCGCCGCCACCGCACGGTGCGCTGGTTCCGGCTGGCCGGTCACGCGCCCTTCCCGCTCGCCTTCGAGATGGACGACGAGCCGCCGGTCGCCCTCGCCGCCCGCCCGGTCAGCTGACACCCGAGCACCGAGACCCCGTGCCGCGACCGCCGGCCGGACCAAAACGATCCACCGGCCTCCTATTGGCCCTTGCTGTGGACCGGCCCCGGAGAGTTTGCTCAGCAGTGCATCACTCCGCACGCTCAGCGCCCCTTCTCCCAGTGAGGTCCATCCGTGTCCACGCTTCCCAGCACCCCGCAGTCCGCTGACTCCCCGGCGACCGGCACCGCCCGCGTCAAGCGCGGCATGGCCGAGCAGCTCAAGGGCGGCGTGATCATGGACGTCGTCAACGCCGAGCAGGCGAAGATAGCCGAGGACGCGGGCGCCGTGGCCGTCATGGCCCTGGAGCGGGTGCCCGCCGACATCCGTAAGGACGGCGGCGTGGCCCGGATGTCCGACCCGAACATGATCGAGGAGATCATCGAGGCCGTCTCCATCCCGGTCATGGCGAAGTCCCGCATCGGACACTTCGTCGAGGCCCAGGTCCTGCAGTCCCTCGGCGTCGACTACATCGACGAGTCCGAGGTGCTCACCCCGGCCGACGAGGTCAACCACAGCGACAAGTTCGCCTTCACCACCCCGTTCGTCTGCGGCGCCACCAACCTGGGCGAGGCCCTGCGCCGCATCGCCGAGGGTGCGGCCATGATCCGCTCGAAGGGCGAGGCCGGCACCGGCAACGTCGTCGAGGCGGTCCGCCACCTGCGCCAGATCAAGAACGAGATCGCCCGGCTGCGCGGCTACGACAACAACGAGCTGTACGCCGCCGCCAAGGACCTCCGCGCCCCGTACGAGCTGGTCAAGGAGGTCGCCGAGCTCGGCAAGCTGCCCGTCGTCCTCTTCTCCGCCGGTGGCGTCGCCACCCCGGCCGACGCCGCGCTGATGCGCCAGCTCGGTGCCGAGGGCGTCTTCGTCGGCTCCGGCATCTTCAAGTCCGGCGACCCGGCCAAGCGCGCCGCCGCCATCGTGAAGGCCACCACGTTCTTCGACGACCCGAAGATCATCGCGGACGCCTCCCGCAACCTGGGCGAGGCCATGGTCGGCATCAACTGCGACACGCTGCCCGAGACCGAGCGCTACGCCAACCGCGGCTGGTAGTCACTGATGAGCGACACCCCTGTGATCGGCGTCCTGGCTCTCCAGGGCGACGTACGGGAACACCTGATCGCCCTGGCCTCGGCGGACGCCCTGGCCAGGCCGGTCCGGCGGCCCGAGGAACTCGCCGAGGTCGACGGCCTGGTCGTCCCCGGCGGCGAGTCCACCACGATGTCCAAACTGGCCGAGCTGTTCGGGATGCTGGAACCGCTGCGCGAGCGGGTCGCCGCGGGGATGCCGGTCTACGGCACCTGCGCCGGAATGATCCTCCTCGCGGACAAGATCCTGGACCCGCGCTCGGGTCAGGAGACGATCGGCGGCATCGACATGATCGTGCGCCGTAACGCTTTCGGGCGGCAGAACGAGTCCTTCGAGGCGGCCGTCGAGGTGGCCGGGATCGAGGGCGGGCCCGTCGAGGGCGTCTTCATCAGGGCCCCCTGGGTCGAGTCCGTGGGCGCGCGGGCCAAGGTGGTGGCCGAGCACGGGGGCCACATCGTGGCAGTACGGCAGGGAAACGCCCTTGCCACGTCATTCCACCCGGAACTGACCGGAGACCACCGACTTCACGCGTACTTCGTCGACATGGTGCGCGCAGCGGGCTGACTCGACCCCGGTAGGATCTCTCGGGTTCGTACGGAATTTGGTGACGCGAAGGAGAAGGCAGATGTCCGGCCACTCTAAATGGGCTACGACGAAGCACAAGAAGGCCGTGATTGACGCCAAGCGCGGCAAGCTCTTCGCGAAGCTGATCAAGAACATCGAGGTCGCGGCCCGCACCGGTGGTGTGGACCCCGAGGGCAACCCGACCCTTGTGGACGCGATCCAGAAGGCGAAGAAGAGCTCGGTCCCGAACAAGAACATCGACTCCGCGGTCAAGCGCGGTGGCGGTCTCGAAGCGGGCGGCGTCGACTACCAGACGATCATGTACGAGGGTTACGGCCCCAACGGTGTCGCGGTGCTCATCGAGTGCCTCACCGACAACCGCAACCGTGCCGCGTCCGACGTACGTGTCGCCATGACGCGCAACGGCGGCTCGATGGCCGACCCGGGCTCGGTCTCGTACCTGTTCAACCGCAAGGGCGTCGTGATCGTCCCCAAGGGTGAGCTGTCCGAGGACGACGTGCTGGGTGCCGTCCTCGACGCCGGCGCCGAGGAGGTCAACGACCTCGGTGAGACGTACGAGGTCGTCAGCGAGGCCACCGACATGGTCGCGGTCCGTACCGCGCTCCAGGAGGCGGGCATCGACTACGACTCGGCCGAGGCCAACTTCCTGCCCACCATGCAGGTCGACCTCGACGAGGAGGGCGCCCGCAAGATCTTCAAGCTGATCGACGCGCTGGAGGACAGCGACGACGTGCAGAACGTCTTCGCGAACTTCGACGTCTCGGACGAGGTCATGGAGAAGGTCGACGCCTGAGCCGTCGCCGACCGGCGCAGCTTTCGCGGACGGGCCGACGGGGACACACCCCGTCGGCCCGTCGCATTGTCAGTGCGAGCCGATAGCCTGCCAGAACAGTTGACCGATCGGCAGGGAGGGGACGACCCGGTGCGGGTACTCGGTGTGGACCCCGGGCTGACCAGGTGCGGCGTCGGAGTCGTCGAGGGCGTCGCGGGCCGTCCCCTGACGATGCTCGGCGTAGGAGTCGTGCGCACCCCGTCCGACGCGGAGCTCGGACACCGGCTGGTGGCCATCGAGCGCGGCATCGAGGAGTGGCTCGACGAGCACCGCCCCGAATACGTCGCCGTCGAGCGGGTGTTCGCCCAGCACAACGTCCGGACGGTGATGGGCACCGCCCAGGCCAGCGCGGTCGCCATGCTCTGCGCGTCCCGCCGCGGTATTCCGGTCGCCCTGCACACGCCCAGCGAGGTCAAGGCCGCCGTCACGGGCAGCGGCCGCGCGGACAAGGCGCAGGTCGGCGCCATGGTCACCCGGCTCCTTCGGCTGGACGCCCCGCCGAAGCCGGCCGACGCCGCCGACGCGCTGGCCCTCGCCATCTGTCACATCTGGCGCGCCCCGGCCGCCAACCGCCTCCAGCAGGCGCACGCGGCAGCGACCGCGGCCCGTACCCCGCGCGTTCCGCGCACCGCAGCAGCTCCCGTCCGGAAGGTCCCCCGATGATCGCCTTCATCACCGGCCCCGTGGCCGCGATCGCCCCCACCACGGCCGTGATCGAGGTCGGCGGCATCGGCATGGCCGTCCAGTGCGCGCCGAACACCCTCGCCGCCCTGCGGATCGGCAAGGAGGCCAGGCTCGCCACCTCCCTCGTCGTACGGGAGGACTCGCTCACGCTCTACGGCTTCGCCGACGACGACGAGCGGCAGACCTTCGAGCTGCTCCAGACCGCCAGCGGGGTCGGCCCCAGGCTCGCCCAGGCCATGCTCGCCACCCACAGCCCGGACGCCCTGCGCATCGCCGTGTCCACCGGTGACGAGAAGGCGCTCACCGCGGTCTCCGGCATCGGCAAGAAGGGCGCGCAGAAGCTCCTGCTCGAACTGAAGGACCGGCTCGGCGAGCCGGTCGGCGCCCACATCGGCCAGCAGGGCATCGGCACCGCGGTCACCTCCTCCTGGCGTGACCAGCTGCAGGCCGCACTGATCGGCCTCGGCTACGCCACCCGCGAGGCCGACGAAGCGGTCTCCGCCGTGGCACCGCAGGCGGAGACGGCCATCGCCGAGGGCGCCCAGCCGCCCGTGCCCCAGCTGCTGCGCGCCGCCCTGCAGACCCTCAACCGCGCGCGCTGAGCGGAACCGGGCAACACCCCTGACGCCCGGCCGGGCACCTCACGGCACGGCACCGAAACACCCGAGGCGGGACTGACGAGATGAACTGGGACGAGACCGGACCCGACACCGACGAGCTGCTCGACGAGCGGCTCGTCGACGCCGGCGCGGACGGCGAGGACACCGCCGTCGAGGCCGCCCTGCGCCCCAAGGACCTCGACGAGTTCGTCGGCCAGGAGACGGTGCGCGAACAGCTCGACCTGGTCCTCAAGGCGGCCCGCGCCCGCGGCGCCACCGCCGACCACGTACTGCTCTCCGGCGCCCCGGGCCTTGGCAAGACGACCCTCTCCATGATCATCGCCGCCGAGATGGGAGCACCGATCCGGATCACCTCGGGCCCCGCCATCCAGCACGCCGGCGACCTCGCGGCGATCCTGTCCTCCCTCCAGGAGGGCGAGGTCCTCTTCCTCGACGAGATCCACCGCATGTCCCGGCCCGCCGAGGAGATGCTCTACATGGCGATGGAGGACTTCCGGGTCGACGTGATCGTCGGCAAGGGGCCCGGGGCCACCGCCATCCCGCTGGAGCTGCCGCCCTTCACCCTGGTCGGCGCCACCACCAGGGCCGGGCTGCTGCCGCCCCCGCTGCGCGACCGCTTCGGCTTCACCGGCCACATGGAGTTCTACAGCCCGGCCGAACTGGAAAGGGTGATTCATCGCTCGGCCCGGCTCCTCGACGTCGAGCTGGACACCGAGGGCGCCGCGGAGATCGCCGGCCGCTCCCGGGGCACCCCCCGTATCGCCAACCGGCTGCTGCGCCGGGTGCGGGACTACGCCCAGGTCAAGGCCGACGGCCGGATCGACCGGGCCATCGCCGGAGCGGCCCTGAAGGTCTACGAGGTCGACGGCCGCGGCCTCGACCGGCTGGACCGTGCGGTGCTCGGCGCCCTGATGAAACTCTTCGGCGGCGGCCCGGTGGGGCTGTCCACGCTCGCGGTCGCCGTGGGGGAGGAGCGCGAGACGGTCGAGGAGGTCGCCGAGCCCTTTCTGGTGCGCGAGGGACTGCTGGCCAGGACGCCCAGGGGGCGGGTCGCCACACCGGCCGCGTGGGCCCACCTCGGGCTCGTTCCGCCGCAGCAGGGCGGAAAGGGACAACAGGGCCTGTTCGGGGCGTGATGAGTCACAGGTTGGCCCGCAGCGGAACCCGGGTGCCATGCTGGGCGTTGTTCCATCGATGCGGACTCGCTTAGACTCCGCCGATGCCGCCCTTAAAGGTCGGTGTACCCACCCCCGTAGATCAGGCCGCTCTCCAGTGCGGTCGTGCGAAGGAAACTCGTCCCGTGAATCCCGTGACTCTCCTCCCCTTCATCGTGCTCATCGGGGCCATGTTCCTGATGACGCGGTCCGCCAAGAAGAAGCAGGCGGCGGCTGCGAACATGCGCAATGAAATGCAGCCCGGTACCGGCGTCCGGACGATCGGGGGCATGTACGCCACCGTCAAGGAGCTTCACGACGACTCGGTCCTCCTTGAGATTGCTCCCGGCGTCCACGCCGTCTACGCCAAGAACTCCATCGGTGCCGTCCTCGACGACGCGGAGTACAACCGCATCGTCCACGGTGACGAGGAGGAGGAGCTCGACGTCGACGGCGCGGTCGTGCCCGACGACGCCTCCTCGCTGACCGAGCTCGACGTCGCGGACGACTCCGCCGACGCCGACGCCGACGACGTCGCGAAGATCGACCTGGGCAAGAAGGCCGAGGCGGACGACACCGAGCCGGCCGACAAGAAGTCCGACGGCAAGTCCGACGGCGAGGCCGACGCGAAGTAGCACACGACCCGGGGATGCCGTGAGCCCACAGGCATCCGGCTGTCCCCGGACCGTGCGGTCTTCTGCGGGGGCGGGTCCCCACTACACTTCGTGGCCGCTTGGGCGCGTACCCGGCGCGGGGCGGTTGGACAGGGAGAAACGAGAAGGTGGCAGCACCGAAGAAGGGCCGAGGGCCGGCCGGCGGTCAGGGCAGGCCGGGGCGTGCCCTGGCTCTGATCCTGATCGCCATGGTCGCGCTCACCGGCGGGATGTTCCTGGCCGATCAGCCGACGCCGCGACTCGGCATCGACCTGGCGGGTGGCACGTCCATCACGCTCGAGGCGAAGGCCGAGCCCGGCCAGGAGTCGGCGATCAACAAGACCAACATGGACACGGCGGTCCAGATCATGGAACGCCGCGTCAACGGTCTTGGTGTCTCCGAGGCCGAGGTTCAGACGCAGGGCAAGAGCAACATCATCGTCAACATCCCCAAGGGCACGAACTCCGCCCAGGCCCGGCAGCAGGTCGGTACGACGGCCAAGCTCTACTTCCGGCCGGTGCTGACCGTCGCCCAGGGAACGCCCACCCCTGACCCCAGTGCCTCGCCCTCCGGCAAGGGCAGTCCGTCGCCGAGCTCCTCCGCCTCCGACAAGGCGACGAGCCCGTCCGGGAAGCCGAGCCCGAGCGCCACCACCCAGGGTCGCGCGGTCACCGGCGCCCTGAAGGCCGACTCCACGCCCACCCCGAAGGCCAGCGAGACGCCGAAGGCGAGCGGCACTCCGACGCCGTCCGCCGAGGAGCAGGCGGCCGCCGCCAAGCTGCAGAAGCAGTTCGAGGCGCTCGACTGCTCCACCAAGGCCGGCCGGTCCAAGGCGTCCCAGGGCTCCAAGGCCACCGACACCGTGGTCGCGTGCGAGCAGGACGGCTCCGCGAAGTACGTCCTCGGCCCGGCCGAGGTCGACGGCACGGACGTGGACAGCGCCAAGGCCGCGATCAACCAGCAGACCGGTCAGTGGATCGTCCAGATGGAGTTCACCGGCGGCGGCGCCAAGAAGTTCCAGAAGACCACCGGCAAGCTCGCCCAGCAGCAGTCGCCGCAGAACCAGTTCGCCATCGCGCTCGACGGCGAAGTGGTCTCGGCACCCTCCGTGAAGGAGGCGCTGAGCGCCAACGCCGAGATCTCCGGCAGCTTCACCCAGCAGTCCGCCGAGGACCTGGCCAACGTCCTGTCCTACGGTGCGCTGCCGCTCTCCTTCCAGGAGCAGAGCGTCACCACCGTCACCGCCGCACTCGGCGGGGAGCAGCTCAAGGCGGGCCTGATCGCCGGTGCCATCGGACTGGCCCTGGTCATCATCTACCTGGTCGCCTACTACCGCGGGCTGGCGCTCATCGCGCTCCTCAGCCTGCTGGTCTCCGGCATCCTGACGTACACGATCATGTCGCTGCTCGGCCCGGCCATCGGATTCGCGCTGAACCTGCCCGCTGTCTGCGGCGCCATCGTGGCGATCGGAATCACCGCGGACTCGTTCATCGTGTACTTCGAACGCATCCGTGACGAGATCCGCGAGGGCCGCACGCTCCGTCCCGCCGTCGAGCGGGCCTGGCCGCGCGCCCGGCGCACCATCCTGGTCTCCGACTTCGTGTCGTTCCTGGCCGCGGCGGTGCTGTTCGTCGTCACCGTCGGAAAGGTGCAGGGCTTCGCGTTCACGCTGGGGCTCACCACCCTGCTCGACGTGGTCGTGGTGTTCCTCTTCACCAAGCCCGTCATGACGCTGATGGCGCGCAAGAAGTTCTTCGCGAGCGGTCACCCGTGGTCCGGCCTGGACCCGAAGCGGCTCGGCGCCAAGCCGCCGCTGCGCCGTTCACGCCGTGTCAACGCCCCCACCGACCCGAAGGAGGCGTGAGATGTCGCGACTCGGCAATCTCGGCGCCCGTCTCTACCGCGGCGAGGTCGGCTACGACTTCATCGGCAAGCGCAAGATCTGGTACGGCATCTCGATCCTGATCACCATCACGGCCATCGTCGGCCTGGCGGTCAGCGGCCTGAACATGGGCATCGAGTTCAAGGGCGGCGCGGTCTTCACCACTCCGAAGACGAGCGTCTCCGTCGACAAGGCGGAGGAGCTGGCCTCGACGTCCTCGGGCCACCAGGCCATCGTCCAGAAGCTGGGCAACGGCGGACTGCGCATCCAGATCACCGAGGTCGACACCTCGAAGTCGGACGCGATCAAGGGCGACCTCGCCAAGGGCCTCGACGTCTCCGAGGAGAAGATCGCCGCCGACCTGGTCGGCCCCAGCTGGGGTGAGCAGATCGCCAACAAGGCGTGGACCGGACTCGGCGTCTTCATGGTCCTCGTCGTGATCTACCTGGCCATCGCCTTCGAGTGGCGCATGGCCATCGCGGCCCTGGTCGCGCTGATCCACGACATCACCATCACGGTCGGCATCTACGCCCTGGTCGGCTTCGAGGTCACCCCGGGCACCGTGATCGGTCTGCTGACGATCCTCGGTTACTCCCTCTACGACACGGTCGTCGTCTTCGACAGCCTCAAGGAGGGCACGAAGGGGATCACCAAGCAGACCCGGTGGACGTACAGCGAGATCGCCAACCGCTCCATCAACGGCACGCTGGTCCGCTCGATCAACACCACGATCGTCGCCCTGCTGCCGGTCGCCGGTCTGCTGTTCATCGGTGGCGGTGTCCTCGGCGCCGGCATGCTGAACGACATCTCGCTGGCACTCTTCGTCGGCCTCGCCGCCGGTGCGTACTCCTCGATCTTCATCGCCACTCCGCTCGTCGCCGACCTCAAGGAACGCGAACCGCAGATGAAGGCCCTGAAGAAGCGGGTCCTCGCCAAGCGCGCGGCAGCCGCCGCCAAGGGCGAGCCCTCGGAGGCGGAGCTGTCGGACCAGGAGCACCAGGGCGCCGCAGAGGACGCCGCACCCGCCGGCGCGGTCGTCGGACAGCGCCAGGAGCCCCCCAGGGGCCACGGCCGCACCCCGGGGAAGCGCCGATGACCAGCGGCACCACCGAGAGCACGAGGGAACTCCTGCTCAGCCGGATCCGTGACGTGGCCGACTACCCGAAGCCGGGGGTGATGTTCAAGGACATCACCCCGCTGCTCGCGGACCCGGTGGCGTTCACCGCGCTCACCGAGGCCCTGGCGGAGCTGTGCGTACGGCACGGTGCCACGAAGATCGTCGGCCTGGAGGCCCGCGGCTTCATCCTGGCCGCACCGGTCGCGGTACGGGCCGGGCTCGGCTTCGTCCCCGTCCGCAAGGCCGGGAAGCTGCCGGGAGCCACGCTCGCCCAGACGTACGAGCTGGAGTACGGCAGCGCGGAGATCGAGATCCATGCCGAAGACCTGTCGGCCGACGACCGGGTCATGGTCATCGACGACGTACTGGCCACCGGAGGCACCGCCGCCGCCTCGCTGGAGCTGATCCGGCGGGCCGGTGCGGGCGTCGCGGGCGTCGCAGTCCTCATGGAGCTGGGATTCCTGGCCGGCCGGGCACGCCTGGAGGAGAGCCTCCAGGGCGCTCCGCTGGACGCTCTGATCACGGTCTGAGCCCCGGCGGGCCGCACGCGGCACCGCATGACACGCACCGAAGCGGGCACCCGGGAACAACCGGGTGCCCGCTTCGCGTTGTGGGGGCTCCCGCGGTCCCCGGGGGAGGAGCGGCCGCAGGGTCGTTACGATGGCCTTTCCGGGTGTCCGGATCCGCACGAGGAGCGCTCTTGCCAGACGAGGCCCAGCCAGTCGCCGCCCCGCAGCCCGACCAGCCCGCGGCGGCCCCAGCCACGCCCGCGAAGCAGCAGCCCGCGGAGAAGCCGAAGCCTCCGGCGCCCGAGCCCGGCACGGGCCCGGCCCCCGTCGAGGCGAACGGGCCCGCGCCCGCTTCCCCCGCCCAGCCGGCCGTGCCCGCCTCGCCGCCGCCGACGGCGCCGAAGCCCCCGGCGAAGCCGGCGGCCGCCCCTGCGGGGCCGGTGGCCCGTACCGGCGGCGGCTCCTCCAACCGGGTGCGGGCCAGGCTGGCCCGCCTCGGCGTCCAGCGCTCAAGCCCGTACAACCCGGTGCTGGAACCGCTGCTGCGTACCGTCCGGAGCAACGACTCCAAGATCGAGACCTCCACGTTGCGCCAGATCGAGCGCGCCTACCAGGTGGCGGAGCGCTGGCACCGGGGCCAGAAGCGCAAGAGCGGCGACCCCTACATCACCCACCCGCTCGCCGTTACCACCATCCTCGCCGAGCTGGGTATGGATCCGGCCACTCTGATGGCCGGGCTGCTGCACGACACCGTCGAGGACACCGAGTACGGCCTGGACACCCTGCGCCGCGACTTCGGTGACCAGGTCGCCCTGCTGGTCGACGGCGTGACCAAGCTGGACAAGGTCAAGTTCGGTGAGGCCGCCCAGGCCGAGACCGTGCGCAAGATGGTCGTGGCGATGGCCAAGGACCCGCGCGTCCTGGTGATCAAGCTCGCCGACCGGCTGCACAACATGCGCACCATGCGCTACCTCAAGCGGGAGAAGCAGGAGAAGAAGGCCCGCGAGACGCTGGAGATCTACGCCCCGCTGGCCCACCGCCTGGGCATGAACACCATCAAGTGGGAGCTGGAGGACCTCGCCTTCGCGATCCTCTACCCGAAGATGTACGACGAGATCGTCCGCCTCGTCGCGGAGCGGGCGCCCAAGCGCGACGAATACCTCGCCATAGTGACCGACGAGGTCCAGTCCGACCTGCGCGCCGCCCGCATCAAGGCCACCGTCACCGGCCGGCCGAAGCACTACTACAGCGTCTACCAGAAGATGATCGTGCGAGGCAGGGACTTCGCGGAGATCTACGACCTGGTGGGCATCCGCGTCCTCGTCGACACGGTCCGCGACTGCTACGCGGCGCTCGGCACCGTCCACGCGCGGTGGAATCCGGTCCCCGGCCGGTTCAAGGACTACATCGCGATGCCCAAGTTCAACATGTACCAGTCGCTGCACACCACGGTGATCGGCCCCAGCGGCAAGCCCGTCGAGCTGCAGATCCGTACCTTCGACATGCACCGCCGCGCCGAGTACGGCATCGCCGCGCACTGGAAGTACAAGCAGGAGGCCGTCGCGGGCGCCTCCAAGGTGCGCACCGACGTCCCCAGGAACACCGGCCGCGGCCAGGACACGGTCAACGACATGGCGTGGCTGCGCCAGCTCCTGGACTGGCAGAAGGAGACCGAGGACCCCAGCGAGTTCCTGGAGTCCCTGCGCTTCGACCTCTCGCGCAACGAGGTCTTCGTCTTCACACCCAAGGGCGACGTCATAGCGCTGCCGGCAGGGGCGACCCCGGTCGACTTCGCGTACGCCGTCCATACGGAGGTCGGCCACCGGACCATAGGGGCACGGGTCAACGGGCGGCTCGTACCCCTGGAGTCCACGCTCGACAACGGCGACCTGGTGGAGGTCTTCACCTCCAAGGCGGCCGGCGCGGGTCCCTCCCGCGACTGGCTCGGGTTCGTCAAGTCGCCGCGGGCGCGCAACAAGATCCGCGCCTGGTTCTCCAAGGAGCGCCGCGACGAGGCGATCGAGCAGGGCAAGGACGCCATCGCGCGGGCCATGCGCAAGCAGAACCTGCCGATCCAGCGGATCCTGACCGGCGACTCCCTGGTCACGCTCGCCCACGAGATGCGCTACCCCGACATCTCGTCCCTGTACGCCGCGATCGGTGAGGGACATGTCGCGGCGGCCGGTGTCGTGCAGAAGCTGGTCCAGGCGCTCGGCGGCCAGGACGAGGCCAACGAGGACCTCGCGGAGAGCTCGCCGCCCTCGCACGGCCGCAACAAGCGCCGCTCCAACGCCGACCCGGGCGTCGTCGTCAAGGGCGTCGAGGACGTCTGGGTCAAACTGGCCCGCTGCTGCACGCCCGTGCCCGGTGACCCCATCATCGGCTTCGTCACCAGGGGCAGCGGAGTCTCCGTGCACCGCGCGGACTGCGTCAACGTCGACTCGCTCTCCCAGGAGCCGGAGCGCATCCTCGAGGTCGAATGGGCGCCCACCCAGTCCTCGGTGTTCCTGGTCGCCATCCAGGTCGAGGCGCTGGACCGGTCCAGGCTGCTCTCGGACGTCACCCGGATCCTGTCCGACCAGCACGTCAACATCCTGTCCGCTGCCGTGCAGACCTCCCGCGACCGGGTGGCCACCTCGCGGTTCACCTTCGAGATGGGCGACCCGAAGCACCTCGGCCACGTCCTGAAGGCCGTACGCGGCGTCGAGGGCGTCTACGACGTCTACCGGGTGACCTCGGCCCGCCGGCCCTGATCCGGGCCGCGCAAGGGGCCCTGCAGCCCCTCGCGTGAGTACGCGGGGGGCTGTGGTGGGTCCTGCCGGACCCGCGCACCACGTGAAGGGCCCCTCCGCGACCGGCGGAGGGGCCCTTCACGTACGGCACGGATATCTCAGCCGCCGAACTCCTCAAGCCCCTTCAGGGCCTGGTCCAGGAGCGCCTGCCTGCCTTCCAGCTCACGGGCGAGCTTGTCCGCACGGGCGTTGTTGCCCGAGGCGCGCGCCGTGTCGATCTGGCCGCGCAGCTTGTCCACGGCCGACTGGAGCTGTCCGGTCAGACCCGCGGCACGGGCACGTGCCTCCGGGTTGGTCCGGCGCCACTCCGACTCCTCGGCCTCCTGGAGCGCTCGCTCCACCGTGTGCATCCGCGCCTCGATCCCCGGGCGGGCGTCACGCGGCACGTGGCCGATGGCCTCCCAGCGCTCGTTGAGGGCCCGGAAGGCCGCCCTGGAGGCCTTCAGGTCCTTCACCGGCAGCAGCTTCTCGGCCTCGACCGCGAGCTCCTCCTTGAGCTTGAGGTTCTCGCCCTGCTCGGCGTCGCGCTCGGCGAACACCTCGCTGCGGGCCGCGAAGAAGACGTCCTGAGCGCCGCGGAAACGGTTCCACAGATCGTCCTCGGCCTCGCGCTGGGCGCGGCCGGCGGCCTTCCACTCCGTCATCAGGTCGCGGTAGCGGGCGGCCGTCGTGCCCCAGTCCGAGGAACGGGACAGCGATTCGGCCTCGACGACCAGCTTCTCCTTGGCCTTGCGGGCCTCCTCGCGCTGGGCGTCCAGCGAGGCGAAGTGGGCCTTGCGGCGCTTGGAGAACGCCGAGCGCGCGTGGGAGAAGCGGTGCCACAGCTCGTCGTCCGACTTGCGGTCGAGCCTCGGCAGGCCCTTCCACGTGTCGACGAGCGCACGGAGCCGCTCGCCCGCAGAGCGCCACTGCTCGCTCTGGGCCAGCTCCTCGGCCTCGACGACCAGCGCCTCCTTGGCGTGCTTCGCCTCGTCGGTCTGCTTCGCCTTCTGGGCCTTGCGCTCCTCGCGCCGCGAGTCGACCGTCGCCACCAGGGCGTCCAGCCGCTTGCGCAGCGCGTCCAGGTCCCCGACGGCGTGATGCTCGTCGACCTGCGCACGCAGGTGCTCGATGGCGGTCGTCGCGTCCTTCGCGGACAGATCGGTGGTCTTCACCCGCCGCTCCAGGAGGCCGATCTCGACCACAATGCCCTCGTACTTGCGCTCGAAGTAGGCCAGGGCCTCCGCCGGAGAACCGGCCTGCCACGATCCGACGACCTGCTCGCCGTCGGCGGTACGCACGTACACGGTGCCTGTCTCATCGACACGGCCCCACGGGTCGCTGCTCACAGCGCCTCCTCCACCTGATGCCCGCGAGAGGGTTCACCCCCCTGGCATCGTCCACAGTTTCCTGGGGCGGGCAGCGCCCGCCCTGCACAACGCCAATCTAGGCGACGGGCCACCCGGCTGTCCGCACTCCGCGCGGCCGAAATTATCCGGCCCGCGCCCGGTGCCGTCGTGCGGATCACGCCGGGCCCGCCGTGCTCACGCCTTGTCGACGGCCGCCTTCGAGATGTTCACGGCCTTCTTGGGCGCACCGTCGGCGGCGCCGCCGGTGACCCCCGCCTTGCCGATGGCCTGGACGGCCTTCAGCGAGGCGCTGTCCATCGTGCCGAACGGCGTGTAGGTGGGCGGCAGTTTGCTGTCCTTGTAGACCAGGAAGAACTGGCTGCCGCCGGTGTGCGCCTGGCCGGTGTTGGCCATCGCCACCGTGCCCGCCGGGTAGGTCACCGTGCCGTCCTTGCCCGGCTTGCCCAGGGCGGTGAGGTTCTCGTCCGGGATCGTGTAGCCCGGACCGCCGGTGCCGTCGCCCTTGGGGTCGCCGCACTGGAGGACGAAGATCCCCTGCGTGGTCAGACGGTGACACTTCGTGCCGTCGAAGAAGCCCTTGTCGGCGAGCGACTTGAAGGAGTTCGTGGTGTGCGGGGTCTTCGCCGCGTCCATGGTGAAGGCGATGTCGCCCTGGCCCGTCTTGAGGGACAGCGTGTACTTCGCCTTCTTGTCGATCTTCATCGCGGGCTCGGGCGCGCTCTTCTCGCTCGCCGACGGAGAGGGCGAGGGGGACGCCGACGGACTGGCGCTCGCGGCCGCGTCGGTCTTGTCCTTCTTGCCGTCGTCGCCGGTGGCGAAGTACGTGATGCCGCCTATGACGGCCACCGCGGCCACCGCGGAGGTGATGATGGCCGTCAGCCGCCGGGTCCGGCGACGGGCCTCCTCCCGGCGCTGCTGCTGCCGCTCGAACTTCTCCCTGGCGAGCTGCCGCCGCCGCTGATCGCTGCTGACCACCGGGTGATCTCCTTGTACGTCGTGTGATCGGGCCTGAGTTGCCCCGTACCGTATATGGGTTAGCTGTGGAATGAGGAGCGCCGGTAGGCTCTGAACTGCTGCGACCTCGCAGCCGCCATCCCTCGTCGGACGACCATTAAGGACGATCGTGCTCATTGCCGGGTTCCCCGCAGGGGCCTGGGGGACCAACTGTTACCTGGTCGCCCCCGCCGCGGGTGAGGAGTGCGTGATCATCGACCCGGGCCACCAGGCCGCGTCCGGGGTCGAGGACGCACTGCGCAAGCATCGGCTGAAGCCCGTCGCCGTCGTACTCACCCACGGCCACATCGACCACGTCGCCTCGGTCGTCCCGGTGTGCGGCGCGCACGACGTCCCCGCCTGGATCCACCCGGAGGACCGCTACATGATGAGCGACCCGGAGAAGGCCCTCGGCCGCTCCATCGGGATGCCGCTCATGGGCGAGCTGACGGTGGGGGAGCCGGACGACGTCAAGGAGCTGAGCGACGGCGCACGGCTGTCGCTGGCCGGTCTGGAGTTCGGCGTCTCGCATGCGCCCGGCCATACCAAGGGGTCGGTGACGTTCAGGATGCCCGAGGCCGCGGATGTTCCGCAGGTCCTCTTCTCGGGCGACCTGCTCTTCGCCGGCTCCGTCGGACGCACCGACCTGCCCGGCGGCGACCATGCCGAGCTGCTCGAGTCGCTGGCCCGCGTGTGCCTGCCGCTCGACGACTCGACCGTGGTGCTGTCCGGCCACGGCCCCCAGACGACCATCGGCCGCGAGCGCGCCACCAATCCGTATCTGCACGGTATGGACGCGCCCCGACGAGGAATGTGACGAGAGCGAAATCGTGAGCACCTTCAAGGCCCCCAAAGGCACGTACGACCTGACCCCGCCCGACTCCGCGAAGTACCTCGCGGTGCGCGAGGCGATCGCCGCACCGCTGAAGAACTCCGGCTACGGCTACATCGAGACCCCCGGCTTCGAGGACGTGGCCCTCTTCTCCCGGGGCGTCGGTGAGTCCACCGACATCGTGTCCAAGGAGATGTACACCCTCACCACCAAGGGCGGCTCCCAGCTCGCCCTGCGCCCCGAGGGAACCGCGTCCGTACTGCGCGCCGCCCTGGAGGCCAACCTCCACAAGCTCGGCAACCTGCCGGTCAAGCTCTGGTACTCCGGCTCGTACTACCGGTACGAGCGCCCGCAGAAGGGCCGTTACCGCCACTTCTCGCAGGTCGGTGCCGAGGCCATCGGTGCCGAGGACCCGGCGCTGGACGCCGAACTGATCATCCTGGCCGACCAGGCGTACCGCGCCCTGGGCCTTCGCGAGTTCCGCATCCTGCTGAACTCGCTGGGCGACAAGGAGTGCCGGCCCGTCTACCGTGACGCGCTCCAGGGCTTCCTGCGCGAGCTCGACCTGGACGAGGAGACCCGCCGTCGCATCGAGATCAACCCGCTCCGGGTCCTCGACGACAAGCGCCCCGAGGTCCAGAAGCAGCTGACCGGCGCCCCCGTGCTGCGCGACTACCTCTGCGACGCCTGCAAGGCGTACCACGAGGAGGTCCGGGACCTGCTCAACGCGGCAGGGGTGGGGTACGAGGACGACGAGCGGCTCGTCCGCGGCCTCGACTACTACACCCGCACCACCTTCGAGTTCGTCCACGACGGTCTGGGCTCGCAGTCGGCGGTCGGCGGCGGCGGGCGGTACGACGGCCTGTCCGAGATGATCGGCGGGCCGGCGCTCCCGTCTGTCGGCTGGGCGCTCGGTGTGGACCGCACCGTGCTCGCCCTGGAGGCCGAGGGCATCGAGCTCGAACTGCCCTCGACCACCAGCGTCTTCGCCGTACCGCTCGGCGAGGAGGCGCGCCGGGTGCTGTTCGGTGTCGTGACGCGGCTGCGCCGCGAGGGCGTGGCCGCGGACTTCGCGTTCGGGAGCCGGGGTCTCAAGGGCGCGATGAAGAGCGCCAACCGGTCGGGTGCGCGGTTCACCGTGGTGGCCGGCGAGCGCGATCTCGCCGAGGGCCTCGTGCAGCTCAAGGACATGGAGTCCGGCGAGCAGACGGCGGTCCCGCTGGCCGAGGTGACCGAGGTGATCAAGGCGCGCCTCGCGTAGAGCGCCGCACCGGTCGCAGGCGGGCGGGGTGGCCCCGGCCGCCTGCGACCGGTGCCACCCCGCCCCGTCCCGCCGCGTCAACCCGGCGTACCTGGGTTCATCCTGCCGGAGGGTTCCGGTCCGGGAGCGCCGGTTCCGGGAGGCGGACGCCGGAGCGCACGCCGGCATCAAGAGCGCCTGCCCCCGGTGCCGTTGGCGCCTTCCGCACCCGGAACCGCACGCTGATTTTGCGCGCATCTTTATGTTCATCGAACGGAAGACCGGCGGAACGGTACGGCACAATGACCGTGCCCAGCAGGCTACTCAGTGACGGATCGGCGATATGACGACTGCAGCGGTTGACCATCCCTCCTCCGACCAGGACGAGGACGGCGGGAAGAGGACCATCGGCGGCAGCCGTGCGCTCGCGGTGCTGCTGGTGATCACGGGCGCTGCCGGACTCCTCGCCGCGTGGGTCATCACGCTCGACAAGCTCAAGCTGATGGAGGACCCCACCTTCGTCCCGGGCTGCAGCCTCAACCCGGTGGTCTCCTGCGGCAACATCATGAAGAGCGAGCAGGCCGCCGCCTTCGGCTTCCCGAACCCGTGGCTCGGGCTCGCCACCTACCCCGTGATCATCGGCATCGGCCTGGCGCTGCTCGCCGGGGCGCGCTTCCGCAGCTGGTACTGGCTCGGGATGAACGCCGGCACCCTGTTCGGTGTCGGCTTCTGCACCTGGCTCCAGTACCAGTCGCTCTACAACATCAACTCACTCTGCCTGTGGTGCTGCCTGGCCTGGGTCGCCACGATCTTCATGTTCTGCTACGTCACCACGCACAACATCAAGCACCGGATCATTCCCGCGCCCAGCTGGCTGCGCAACGGGCTGACCGAGTTCCACTGGGTGCCGCCGATCCTGTGGGTCGGCATCATCGGCATGCTGATCCTGACCCGCTGGTGGGACTTCTGGACCAGCTGAGCGGCCCTCGCACACCCCGGCTCCCCCCGGGGCCCGGCCGGGTTGTCAGTGCGGTGACATAGGCTTCAAAACGTGGAGCCCGACCTCTTTACCGCAGCAGCCGAAGACCGCCAGGAGAAGGACCCGTCCAGCAGCCCCCTCGCTGTCCGGATGCGTCCCCGTATCCTCGACGAGGTCGTCGGCCAGCAGCATCTGCTCAAGCCGGGCTCGCCGCTGCGCCGCCTCGTCGGAGAGGGCAGCGGGGGACCGGCGGGCCCCTCGTCGGTGATCCTCTGGGGTCCCCCCGGCATCGGGAAGACGACCCTGGCGTACGTGGTCAGCAAGGCCACCAACAAGCGCTTCGTCGAGCTCTCCGCGATCACCGCGGGCGTCAAGGAAGTGCGGGCGGTCATCGAGGGCGCCCGGCGCGCCACCGGTGGCTACGGCAAGGAGACCGTCCTCTTCCTGGACGAGATCCACCGCTTCTCCAAGGCGCAGCAGGACTCACTGCTCCCCGCCGTGGAAAACCGCTGGGTGACGCTGATCGCCGCCACCACCGAGAATCCCTACTTCTCGATCATCTCGCCGCTGCTCTCGCGCTCACTGCTGCTGACCCTGGAATCGCTGACCGACGACGACCTGCGCGGTCTGCTGCGCCGGGCCCTGGCCGACGAGCGCGGACTGGGCGGCGCGGTGACCCTGCCCGAGGACGCCGAGGAACATCTGCTGCGCATCGCGGGCGGCGACGCACGCCGTGCGCTGACGGCGCTGGAGGCGGCGGCGGGTGCGGCGATTTCCAAGGGGGAGCCGGAGATCACCCTCCTGACCCTGGAGGAGACGGTCGACCGCGCCGCGGTGAAGTACGACCGGGACGGCGACCAGCACTACGACGTGGCGAGCGCCCTGATCAAGTCGATCCGGGGCTCGGACGTCGATGCCGCGCTGCACTACCTGGCCCGGATGATCGAGGCGGGGGAGGACCCCCGGTTCATCGCCCGGCGGCTGATGATCTCGGCCAGCGAGGACATCGGGCTCGCGGACCCCACGGCGCTGCCCACAGCGGTCGCGGCGGCCCAGGCCGTCGCGATGATCGGTTTCCCGGAGGCGGCGCTCACCCTCAGCCACGCCACGATCGCCCTGGCCCTCGCCCCCAAGTCCAATGCGGCGACGATGGCGATCTCCGCCGCCCAGGAGGACGTGCGCAAGGGCCTGGCCGGCCCCGTCCCGGCCCATCTGCGCGACGGCCACTACAAGGGGGCCGCCAAGCTGGGGCACGCGCAGGGCTATGTCTATCCGCACGATGTCCCCGGCGGTATCGCCGCCCAGCAGTACGCCCCGGACGCCGTGCGCGACAAGCGCTACTACCAGCCCACCCGGTACGGCGCGGAGGCGCGTTACGCGGATGTGGCCGACCGGGTCCGCGAGCGGCTCGGCCGTACCGGCGGCGACGGCGAAGCGGGCCCGTCCGGGGCATAGCGGGTCCAGGCCCTGCGGCCCCTCAGCGCGCGGCCGCTTCGAAGAGCGTGTGCATGGCGTGCCGCAGCTCGGTCACATCGCGCACCGGCTCGGGGAAATCGAAGCGTGCGTCGAAGCACCTGCCGTCCTGTTCGCACACCCGCACCCGCAGTCCCAGCCGGTCCAGTGCGAGCGGTACGACGGCCGGCCGGTGCGTCGGGCATTCTCCCGGGGCCCGCTCGCCGAGCAGACCGCACAGTGTGTCCAGCTGTTCGCCATGGGCCGCGTGCAGGTGCTGCAGCAGCTCCGCCTCGTGGATGACGAGCGGGTCGGCGCATGCGTCCCGGAACTCCTCGGGCTCGACGCTCCGCGCACCCCAGAGGTCGTCCACGTAGGCCTCGCCCGTCTCCAGCCGGAGCAGCATCCGGCCGGGTCCGGCCATGCCCGGTACCGTGGTGAGCCGGCCGAGGACCCGGGCGCGGCCGCGGATGCGGTGCGGTACGGAGACCGGGGCCACGTCGGTGATCTCCAGCACAGCCGTCAGCTCGTCGCCCTGGGCGTGCGTCGCGGCCCGTACCGCCGGGGAATCCGTGGGGAATTCGAGGAAGAGGTCCCCGTCAGGACCCACGCTGCGGGACAGCGGCATGAGCTGGTCCCAGCCCGCGGAGTCGAGGCCGGGGATGAGCAGTACCGAAGAGCAGGTACTCTGTACGAGAGTTCGTGTGCGCTCGGCTGCTGACGGCATCCGAGTGTTTTCAAGCCCGCTGGGACGCGGCTGACCACGATCAGATCGGCCTTCCGTCGTAGCAGCACCTTTATGCGTGCTGCCGCTGTCTGTGCTGTCCGTGACGTGTGTGGTGTTCCCAGGGCGAGACATGCGATCTCCTTGAGTAAGGTGAGCCTAACCTAACCTACAACGGAGGTCTGGAGAACGTGCCTAATCAGTCGCGTCCCAAGGTCAAGAAGAGCCGCGCGCTCGGCATTGCGCTGACGCCGAAGGCGGTCAAGTACTTCGAGGCCCGCCCCTACCCGCCGGGCGAGCACGGCCGCGGCCGCAAGCAGAACTCGGACTACAAGGTCCGTCTGCTCGAGAAGCAGCGTCTGCGCGCCCAGTACGACATCAGCGAGCGCCAGATGGCGCGTGCCTACGACCGCGCCAAGAAGGCCGAGGGCAAGACGGGCGAGGCTCTCGTCGTCGAGCTCGAGCGCCGCCTCGACGCGCTGGTCCTGCGTTCCGGCATCGCCAAGACGATCTACCAGGCGCGCCAGATGGTCGTGCACGGTCACATCGAGGTCGACGGCCACAAGGTCGACAAGCCGTCCTTCCGTGTCCGTCCCGACAACATCGTGATGGTCCGCGAGCGCAGCCGCGACAAGCACCCCTTCCAGGTTGCCCGCGAGGGTGGTTACGACACCGACGGTGAGACCCCGCGCTACCTGCAGGTGAACCTGAAGGCCCTGGCCTTCCGCCTTGACCGGGACCCGAACCGCAAGGAAATCCCCGTGATCTGCGACGAGCAGCTCGTCGTCGAGTACTACGCCCGCTGATCCAGGCGTAGCCGCTCTTCACCAGCGCTCAGGCCCGCCCCTTCCCGAAGCCGGGGAGGCGGCGGGCTTTCGCGTTTTCCCGGCTTCGGGAACGGGCCCCGGCGCCTCCGCCGCGCCGGTCTCCGCATCACCGCGCCGCTGCCCTGGGCGCCCGGCCAGCGCCCTGGCCACCACCGCGTCGGTGCCGAGTGCGGCGCCGGCCCGTCGCTGCGACGCGTACCGCTCCTCGCCCAGCTCACGGCGGGCCAGCTCCTCGCACCGGGCCTTCGGCGCCCCGTAGTGAGCGGAACCGAAGAGCGGCAGACCCACCGACGGCCAGATCTGTTCGGCGGACCCCTGCAGCAGCGCGGCCTCGGCCGCGTCGCCCTCGACCACCGTGACCAGCGCCAGCAGTTCCAGTGAGAGCACGGTGCCGAGCAGGTCGTGGAAGGCGTGGCTGATGGAGAGCGACTCCCCGAGGAGCTCCCTGGCCCGGACCGGGCGGCCCCGCTCCAGCGCGGCGAAGGCCAGCACGAACAGCGCGTAGCTGAGGGCCCATCGCTCCCCGTGGTCCTCGCAGATCTCCCGGACCTCCTCGCAGATCGTGACCGCGCGGTCCAGCTCGCCCCGGAACCCGACCGACATCGCCAGTTCGACCTGGGCCATCAGCACATTGCTGTTCAGCTCCCCGAGCTCCCGGTAACGGCCGAGCGCCTCATGCAGCAGTTCCTGCGCGCGCGCCGTGTCGTCAGTGACGAGCGCCAGGCAGCCGGTGCGGTGCAGCGCGTATGCCGATGCCGTCGCGTCACCGGCCAGATCCGCCTCCTCCCGGCACTCGGTCAGGGCCGAGATCGCCCCCACCGGGTCCCCCTGCAGCACCGCGACATAGCCGAGCACCCACAGCGCCTTCAGCCGCGAGGAGTCGTACGGCGTCTCCTCCTCCAGCACATGGTCCAGCCAGTGCCGCCCCTCGGACAGCCGCCCGCAGCCGACCCACAGGAACCAGAGCGTGCCCGCCAGGTACTGGGCGAGGTGTGCCTCCTCCGGGCACTCCAGCGAACACTCCATGGCCCGCCGCAGATTGGGCAGTTCGCTCTCCACCCGGGCCGCCACCTCGCTCTGGCGCGGGCTGAACCAGTCCAGCTCGCACCAGGTCGCCAGCCCCAGGAACCAGTCGCGGTGGCGCCGGCGCAGCCGCTCCGTCTCACCGGTGGCCGTCAGCCACTCGGCGCCGTACTCGCGCACCGTGTCGAGCATCCGGTAGCGGGTGCCGGCCGCCGAGTCCTCCCGCAGCACGATGGACTGCGCGAGCAGCCCGGAGAGCACGTCGAGCACCGAGTCCGCGGGCAGGTCCGAGCCGCTGCAGATGTACTCGACCGCCTCCAGGTCGAACGGCCCGGCGAAGACCGAGAGCCGTGACCACAACAGCCGCTGTTCCGGGGCGCAGAGCTCATGGCTCCAGCCGATGGCCGTGCGCAGCGTCTGGTGGCGGGCCAGCGCGCTTCGGCTGCCGCCGGTCAGCAGCCGGAAGCGGTCGTCGAGGCGTTCCAGCACCTGTTCCGCCGAGAGCGCCCGCAACCGCCCGGCCGCCAGTTCGAGGGCGAGCGGGATCCCGTCCAGCCGTCGGCAGAGCTCCCGCGCCGCGCCCCGGGTGTGCTCGGTCAGCCGGAACTCCGGCTGCACCGCGGTGGCGCGCTCCGCGAAGAGCCGGAGCGCGTCCCGTTCGGTCATGGTCGCGAGCGGATAGGTGGCCTCGCCGTCGAGTTCCAGCGGCAGCCGGCCGGCCGCGAGCACCCGCAGCCGGGGGGCCCGGCGCAGCAGGGCCCGTACCAACTCCGCACAGGGGTCCACCAGATGTTCGAAGCCGTCGATCACCAGCAGGAGCCGACGCCCGGCGCAGTGTTCGAGGAGTGTGGTGCGGGGCGGTCTGCTGGTGTGGTCGGTCAGGCCCAGCGCGTCGACGAGCGCGTGCTCCAGCAGTTCCGGATCGTGGACCGCGGACAGCTCCAGCAGCCAGACCCCGTCGCAGTACCGTTTCTCCAGGAGGGCCGCGGCCCGGGTCACCAGCCGGGTCTTGCCGACCCCGCCCACCCCCACGACGGTGACGAGCCGGGACTCCTCCAGGAGTCCGGCGAGATCGGCCAACTCCTCGTCACGTCCCACGAACCTGTTCAGTTCCGCCGGGAGATTGCCCGCAGGAGCGCGCACCGGCCCGCTGCGTGCGGCCGGCGGCGTACCCGGGTCGTCGGAGGAGGGGAAGGGGCGCTGAGAGCGTCGCATGAAACACGCAGAGTACTGGCCCGAAAGCGCTCCGTACAATCTCGTTCCCGGAACTGCCGCCCTGCCAGGCGGTAATGCGGTACAGGGCGTGAGCCCCGGCGCGATAGGCTCGGAGGCGGTGACCGGCCGCTACGGGGGCCGCCGCCGGAGCAGAGAACAACGCGGAACAACGAACAACGCGGAACAACGCAGAGACAGACGACAAGCCAGAGAGAGCGGTGCACTGTGTCCGGTGGTGAGGTGGCCGGGATCCTGGTGGCCGTCTTCTGGGCGATCCTGGTTTCGTTCCTCGCCGTCGTGCTGGTGAGGCTCGCCCAGACGCTCAGGGCGACCACCAGACTCGTGGCGGACGTGACCGAACAGGCCGTCCCGCTGCTCGCGGACGCCTCCGCGACCGTACGTTCCGCGCAGACCCAGCTCGACAAGGTCGACGCGATCGCGACGGACGTCCAGGAGGTCACCTCCAACGCCTCGGCGCTCTCCACCACCGTGGCCTCCACGTTCGGCGGTCCGCTCGTCAAGGTCGCCGCGTTCGGCTACGGGGTCCGGCAGGCCATCGGCCGCAAGACCGCTCCCGAACCGGAGGCGCGCTCCCGGCGATCGGTGATCGTCGGCCGGACCGTGCCGTCCGCGCGTGGCAGGAAGCGCAACGGTAAAAACTCCCGCGGATCGAAGGACTGACGCAGCGATGTTCCGCCGTACGTTCTGGTTCACCGCCGGCGCAGCCGCCGGGGTATGGGCCACCGCCAAGGTCAACCGGAAGATCAAGCAGCTGACCCCCGAGAGCCTCGCGGCGCAGGCCGCCGACAAGGCGGTCGTGGCCGGTCACCGGCTCAAGGACTTCGCGCTGGACGTCCGCGAGGGCATGGTCAGGCGCGAGGCCGAACTGGGCGAGGCGCTGGGTCTCGAAGCCCCGGTCGACCCCGAACTCCCCGTGCTGCCCCATGTCGCCGTCGAGCCGGCGCCGCCTCGCAGGCGCGGGGCGCCCGCCCGCAACCGCACGCTCCCCTACAACTCGTACAACTCGTACAACCGGAATGAGGACCACTGATGGAGTCGGCTGAAATTCGTCGCCGCTGGCTGAGCTTCTACGAGGAGCGCGGTCACACCGTCGTCCCTTCGGCGTCGCTCATCGCGGACGACCCGACTCTGCTGCTGGTCCCGGCGGGCATGGTGCCCTTCAAGCCGTACTTCCTCGGCGAGGTCAAGCCGCCCGCCCCGCGTGTCACCAGCGTGCAGAAGTGCGTCCGTACGCCGGACATCGAAGAGGTCGGCAAGACCACCCGGCACGGCACCTTCTTCCAGATGTGCGGGAACTTCTCCTTCGGTGACTACTTCAAGGAAGGCGCCATCGAGTACGCCTGGGAGCTGCTCACCGGCTCCGTGGCGGACGGCGGCTTCGGCCTCGACCCCGAGCGGCTGTGGATCACGGTCTACCTCGACGACGACGAGGCCGAGCAGATCTGGCGCGACAGGATCGGCGTCCCGGCCGAGCGCATCCAGCGCCTGGGCAAGAAGGACAACTTCTGGTCCATGGGCGTCCCCGGCCCCTGCGGTCCCTGTTCCGAGATCAACTACGACCGCGGCCCCGAGTTCGGCATCGAGGGCGGCCCGGCCGTCAACGACGAGCGGTACGTGGAGATCTGGAACCTGGTCTTCATGCAGTACGAGCGAGGCGCCGGCGACGGCAAGGAGGACTTCCCGATCCTCGGGGACCTGCCCTCCAAGAACATCGACACCGGCCTCGGCCTCGAACGCCTCGCGATGATCCTGCAGGGCGTGCAGAACATGTACGAGACCGACACCCTGCGCGTCGTCATGGACAAGGCCACCGAGCTGACCGGTGTGCGCTACGGCGCCGCCGAGGGCACGGACGTCTCGCTGCGCGTGGTCGCCGACCACATCCGCACCTCCGTCATGCTCATCGGAGACGGCGTCACCCCCGGCAACGAGGGCCGGGGCTATGTGCTGCGCCGCATCATGCGCCGCGCCATCCGGATGATGCGTCTGATGGGCGCCACCGGTTCCGTCGTCAACGAGCTGGTCGGCGTCGTGATCGAGACGATGGGGCTCCAGTACCCGGAGCTCATCACCGACCGCAAGCGCATCGAGACCGTCGCCCTCGCCGAGGAAGCCGCCTTCCTCAAGGCCCTCAAGGGCGGCACCAACATCCTCGAGACCGCCGTCACCGAGACCAAGGCCACCGGCGGCCGGGTCATCGCCGGCGACAAGGCGTTCCTGCTCCACGACACCTGGGGCTTCCCGATCGACCTCACCCTGGAGATGGCCGCCGAACAGGGCCTGTCCGTGGACGAGGACGGGTTCCGCCGCCTCATGCAGGAGCAGCGGGACAAGGCCAAGGCCGACGCCCGCGCCAAGAAGACCGGGCACGCCGACCTGTCCGCGTACCGGGAGGTCGCCGACAACTCCGGCGCCACCGAGTTCACCGGCTACACCATGACCGAGGGCGAGTCGACGATCGTCGGCCTCCTCGTCGACGGCGTTCCCTCGCCCGCCGCCTCCGAGGGCGACGAGGTCGAGGTCGTCCTGGACCGCACCCCGTTCTACGCCGAGGGCGGCGGCCAGCTCGCCGACACCGGGCGGATCCGGCTCGACACCGGCGCCGTGATCGAGGTCCGCGACGTCCAGAAGCCCGTTCCCGGCGTCCACGTCCACAAGGGCGTCGTCCAGGTCGGCGAGGTGACGGTCGGTGCCCCCGTCCTCGCCTCCATCGACAACACCCGCCGCCGGGCCATCGCCCGCGCCCACAGCGCCACCCACCTCACGCACCAGGCCCTGCGCGACGCACTGGGCCCGACGGCCGCCCAGGCCGGCTCGGAGAACTCCCCGGGCCGCTTCCGCTTCGACTTCGGTTCGCCCGCCGCCGTGCCCGGCACGGTCCTCACCGACGTCGAGCAGAAGATCAACACCGTGCTCTCCCGCGAGCTCGACGTCCAGGCCGAGGTCATGTCCATCGACGAGGCCAAGAAGCAGGGCGCCATCGCCGAGTTCGGCGAGAAGTACGGCGAGCGGGTCCGGGTCGTGACCATCGGGGACTTCTCCAAGGAGCTGTGCGGCGGCACGCACGTCCACAACACCGCCCAGCTCGGCCTGGTCAAGCTGCTCGGGGAGTCGTCCATCGGCTCCGGCGTGCGCCGCATCGAGGCCCTCGTCGGCGTCGACGCCTACAACTTCCTCGCCAGGGAGCACACGGTCGTCGCCCAGCTCCAGGAGCTGGTCAAGGGCCGTCCCGAGGAGCTCCCGGAGAAGATCGCCGGAATGCTCGGCAAGCTGAAGGACGCCGAGAAGGAGATCGAGAAGTTCCGCGCGGAGAAGGTCCTGGCGGCCGCCGCCGGACTGGTCGAGTCCGCCCAGGACGTCCGGGGCGTCGCCCTGGTCACGGGGCAGGTGCCGGACGGCACCACCGCCGACGACCTGCGCAAGCTCGTCCTCGACGTCCGTGGCCGCATCCAGGGCGGCCGCCCGGCCGTCGTGGCCCTGTTCACCACGGCCAACGGCCGCCCGCTGACCGTCATCGCCACCAACGAGGCCGCCCGCGAGCGCGGTCTCAAGGCCGGTGACCTGGTCCGCACCGCCGCCAAGACGCTCGGTGGCGGAGGCGGCGGCAAGCCGGACGTCGCCCAGGGCGGCGGCACCGACCCGAACGCCATCGGTGACGCCGTCGCCGCTGTCGAACGCCTCGTCACCGAGACGGCGTGACGCCGGACATGACGCAGATGCGCCGCGGCCGCCGGCTGGCGGTCGACGTCGGGGACGCCCGGATCGGGGTCGCCTCGTGCGACCCCGACGGGATCCTCGCCACGCCGGTGGAGACCGTGCCGGGACGCGATGTCCCGGCCGCCCACCGGCGGCTCGGCCAGATCGTGGCGGAGTACGAGCCGATCGAGGTCATCGTCGGGCTGCCCCGTTCACTCGGCGGGGGAGAGGGGCCGGCCGCCGCCAAGGTCCGCGCCTTCGCGGATGTGTTCGCCCGCGCGGTCGCACCCATTCCGGTGCGGCTGGTGGACGAGAGGATGACCACAGTGACGGCGAGTCAGGGCCTGCGCGCATCAGGCGTGAAGTCCAAAAAGGGCCGTTCCGTCATCGATCAGGCTGCCGCTGTGGTGATCCTCCAGAACGCTCTGGAGTCCGAACGGGTTTCGGGTAATCCTCCCGGTGAGGGCGTCGAAGTGGTTGTCTGATCGCGATACGGTAACGTTCCGCGCGATGCGGCGGTGTTCGAACAAACACCGCACAGCAAAGAGACGGAACGTCGTCTCGCGGCTCAAGGGGATCGATGACTGAGTATGGCCGGGGCCCCGGCTCCGAACCGTGGCATCCCGAGGACCCCTTGTACGGGGACCAGGGATGGGAGGGCCAGCAGCCTGCCCACGGCCAGGGCCAGTACGGCGGCCAGCAGCAGCCCTACCCGCAGGACCCGTACGCCGCCCAGCAGCAGCCGCACGACCCGTACGCGCAGCAGCACCAGCAGCCGCAGGGCACCTACGCGCAGCAGCAGGACCCGTACGCCGCCCAGCAGCAGCCGCACGACCCGTACGCGCAGCAGCACCAGCAGGTGCAGGATCCCTACGCGCAGCAGCAGCATCAGCAGGAGCACGACCCCTACGCGCAGCAGCAGTACCAGCAGCAGCCCCAGTACGGAACCCAGCAGGATCCGTACGGCCAGCAGCCTGCCTACAACGGCGGCTGGGACACCGGACAGCAGCCGGCCTCGATGCCGTACGAGGGGCAGCCCGCGGCCGGGTACGGCTACGGCGAGACGAACGACTACTACGGCACCCCTGATGCCTACCCGCCTCCGCAGCCTCCGGGCCGCCGCCAGGCCGTACCCGAGCAGGCACCCGAACAGACGCCTGCGCAGAACCCCGACTGGGACCCCGAGGTCCAGCCGGAGGAGACCCACCCCTTCTTCACGGGCGTGGACGACAGCGAGGGCAAGGACGACGACTACGACGACGACGATGACGCCCGCGACTCCCGTCGCGGGGGCGGGGACGAGCGCCGGGGCAAGGGCAAGAAGAAGAAGGGCCGCAGCGGCTGCGCCTGCCTGGTCATCTCTGTTGTCCTGGTCGGCGGCGTGGGCGGAGTGGGCTACTTCGGCTACTCGTACTACCAGGACAAGTTCGGCCCGGCGGAGGACTACGCGGGAAGCGGCTCGGGGACCGTCGAGATCGAGATTCCCAAGGGCTCGTACGGGTACGACATCGCCAACATCCTGAAGAAGCAGGGTGTGGTCAAGAGCGTCGACGCCTTCGTCTCCGCGCAGAGCGAGAACCCGAAGGGGAAGTCGATCCAGGCCGGCGTCTATCTCCTGCACGAGAAGATGTCCGCGGCCGAGGCCGTGAAGATGATGGTCGACCCGAAGAGCCAGAACCTGCTGGTGATTCCCGAGGGTTCCCGCAACGCCGCCGTCTACGCGGTGATCGACAAGAAGCTGAGCCTCAAGGAAGGCACGACCGAGGGCATCGCCAAGTCCAAGAAGTCGGACCTGGGCCTGCCCGGCTGGGCGAGCAAGAACAAGGACATCAAGGACCCGCTGGAAGGCTTCCTCTACCCGGCCGCATATCCGGTCACGAAGGAAACCAAGCCGGAGGCGATCCTGAAGAAGATGGTCGAGCGGTCCAACGACGAGTACGACAAGCTCGACCTCGAAGCGGCCGCCAAGAAGTACAAGCTGGACGGCCCGTGGCAGGTGCTCACCGTCGCCAGCCTGGTCCAGGCGGAGGGGCTCACGCACGACGACTTCCGCAAGATGGCCGAAGTCGTCTACAACCGCCTGAAGCCGGACAACACGGCAACGAATCGTAAACTCGAATTCGACTCCGCGTTCAATTACCTGAACAAGCAGAGCAAGATCAAGATCAAGCTGTCCGAGATCCGTACCAACTCGGATCCGTACAACACCTATTACCACGCCGGTCTGCCGCCGGGCCCCATCAGTAATCCCGGGGACGAGGCTCTGCGTGCGACGCTCAGTCCCACCAGTGACGGGTGGATGTTCTTTATCTCGCTCGACGGCAAGAAGACCGATTTCACGAAGACGGCCGCAGAGCACGCGAAACTCACAGAGAAATTCAATAAAATTCATGGCATCGACTGACGGGCGTCACCGGGCAGCCGTTCTCGGCTCGCCCATCGCCCACTCGCTCTCCCCGGTGCTGCACCGGGCCGCCTACGCCGCACTCGGACTCGACGACTGGTCCTACGACCGCTTCGAGATCGACGAAGCCGCGCTGCCCGGGTTCATCGAGGGGCTGGACTCCTCCTGGGCCGGGCTCTCGCTGACCATGCCGCTCAAGCGGGCGATTCTTCCGCTGCTGGACTCCGTCAGTGAGACCGCCGCCTCTGTCGAGGCCGTGAACACGGTTGTCTTCACCGAGGACGGACGGCGCACCGGCGACAACACCGATATCCCCGGCATGATCGCCGCCCTGCGTGAACGGGGCGTCGAGAAGACCGAGTCCGCAGCCGTCCTCGGCGCCGGGGCCACCGCCTCCTCCGCCCTCGCCGCCCTCTCCGAGATCTGCGCGGGACCGGTCACGGCCTACGTCCGCAGCCGGGAACGCGGTGACGAGATGCGCGGCTGGGGCGAACGGCTCGGCGTCGACGTACGGATCGCGGACTGGGCGGAGGCCGAGCAGGGGCTGCGGGCCCCGCTGGTCATCGCGACCACCCCGGCCGGTGCCACGGACGCGCTGGCGGCGGCGGTGCCGGAGGCTCCGGGCACGCTCTTCGACGTGCTGTACGAGCCCTGGCCCACCGGACTCGCAGCCGCCTGGGCGGCCCGCGAGGGTGCAGTCATCGGAGGTCTCGACCTCCTGGTGCACCAGGCGGTCCTCCAGGTCGAGCAGATGACGGGCCGTGCGCCCGTGCCTCCCGCCGCCATGCGGCAGGCCGGCGAGCAGGCGCTGGCCGCCCGCTGACCTTGCCCGCGGCGGTTTGATCCGTCCGTCTGCTGGACCGGAGGCGGGACGGCGGTCCCGTCCGTGGGAGGATCGGGGGCGGCGGGCCAGGGCCGCGCACCCGGTCGCGCCGTTGGATTTCAGGCGCGAGCATGAGGAGCACCGTTGAGCAGGTTGCGCTGGCTGACCGCGGGGGAGTCGCACGGCCCCGCACTGGTGGCGACGCTGGAGGGTCTTCCCGCCGGTGTCCCGGTCACCACGGAGATGGTGGCGGACGCGCTCGCCCGGCGGCGGCTCGGTTACGGCCGCGGCGCCCGGATGAAGTTCGAGCAGGACGAGGTCACCTTCCTCGGCGGCGTACGGCACGGGCTGACCATGGGTTCGCCGGTCGCCGTGATGGTGGGCAACACCGAGTGGCCCAAGTGGGAGCAGGTCATGTCGGCCGACCCGGTCGACCCCGACGTGCTGGCCGCGCAGGCCCGCAACGCCCCGCTGACCCGCCCCCGGCCCGGCCACGCCGACCTCGCCGGTATGCAGAAGTACGGCTTCGACGAGGCCCGGCCGATCCTGGAGCGCGCCAGCGCCCGGGAGACCGCGGCCCGTGTCGCCCTCGGCGCCGTCGCCCGGTCGTACCTCAAGGAGACCGCCGGCATCGAGATCGTCAGCCATGTCGTGGAGCTGGCCGCGGCCAAGGCGCCGTACGGGGTCTACCCCGTCCCCGCCGACGTGGACAGGCTCGACGCCGACCCGGTGCGCTGCCTCGACGCCGACGCGAGCAAGCAGATGGTCGCCGAGATCGACCAGGCCCACAAGGACGGCGACACCCTCGGCGGTGTGGTCGAGGTGCTGGCGTACGGGGTGCCGGTCGGCCTCGGTTCGCACGTCCACTGGGACCGGCGGCTCGACGCCCGCCTCGCCGCCGCGCTCATGGGCATCCAGGCCATCAAGGGCGTCGAGGTCGGCGACGGCTTCGACCTGGCCCGGGTGCCGGGATCGCAGGCGCACGACGAGATCCTGGCGACCGAGGACGGCATCAAGCGCGCCTCCGGCCGCTCCGGCGGCACCGAGGGCGGTCTCACCACCGGCGAGCTGCTGCGCGTGCGCGCCGCGATGAAGCCCATCGCGACCGTGCCGCGCGCACTGGCCACCATCGACGTGGTGACCGGTGAGGCCGCCAAGGCACACCACCAGCGCTCCGATGTCTGTGCGGTCCCGGCCGCCGGGATCGTCGCGGAGGCGATGGTCGCGCTGGTGCTCGCCGACGCGGTCGCGGAGAAGTTCGGCGGCGACAGCGTCCCCGAGACCCACCGCAACGTGCAGTCGTACCTCGACAACCTGCAGATCCGATGAGCGCCCCGCTGATCGTCCTGGTCGGCCCGATGGGCGTCGGCAAGTCCACCGTGGGCGAGTTGCTCGCCGGTCGGCTCGGCACCACCTACCGGGACACCGACGCGGATGTCGTCGCCACGGCCGGGAAGCCGATCGCGGAGATCTTCTACGACGAGGGCGAGGAGCGGTTCCGCGAGCTGGAGCGCGCGGCCGTGCGCGACGCGGTCGCCGAGCACACGGGCGTGCTCTCGCTCGGCGGCGGCGCCGTCCTCGACGAGACGACGCGGACCCTGCTGGCCGGCCACGCGGTCGTCTACCTCTCGATGGACGTCGACGAGGCGGTCAAGCGGGTCGGGCTGAACACCGCGCGCCCGCTGCTCGCCGTCAATCCGCGCCGGCAGTGGCGCGAACTCATGGAGGCCCGGCGCCACCTCTACACGGACGTGGCCCGCGCGGTCGTCGCGACCGACGAGCGCACACCGCAAGAGGTCGCCCAGGCGGTCCTCGAAGCACTGGAACTGCCGGACGCGCCGTCGTCCGGCCGGGAGAACGCAACGATGACCGACCAGGGACCCACTCGCATCCAGATCGCCGGCAGCGCGGGCACCGACCCGTACGAGGTGGTGATCGGCCGGCAGCTGCTGGGCGAGCTGCCTTCGTTCATCGGCGACCGCGTCAAGCGCGTCGCGGTCCTGCACCCCGAGGCACTCGCGGAGACCGGCGAGGCCGTCCGCCAGGACCTCGCGGACCAGGGCTACGAGGCCATCGCGATCCAGCTGCCGAACGCCGAGGAGGCCAAGACCGTCGAGGTCGCGGCCTACTGCTGGAAGGCGCTCGGCCAGACCGGCTTCACCCGCACGGACGTCATCGTCGGCGTGGGCGGCGGCGCCACCACGGACGTCGCCGGGTTCGTCGCGGCGACCTGGCTGCGCGGAGTGCGCTGGATCGCCGTCCCCACCACCGTGCTCGCCATGGTGGACGCGGCCGTCGGCGGCAAGACCGGCATCAACACCGCCGAGGGCAAGAACCTCGTCGGCGCCTTCCACCCGCCCGCCGGGGTGCTCTGCGACCTCGCCGCCCTCGACTCGCTGCCGGTCAACGACTACGTCAGCGGCATGGCCGAGATCATCAAGGCCGGCTTCATCGCGGACCCGGTGATCCTCGACCTCGTCGAGGCGGACCCGCAAGGCGCCCGCTCGCCGGCCGGACCGCACACCGCCGAGCTCATCGAGCGGGCCATCCGGGTCAAGGCCGAGGTCGTCTCCAGCGACCTCAAGGAGTCCGGGCTGCGCGAGATCCTCAACTACGGCCACACCCTGGCGCACGCGATCGAGAAGAACGAGCGCTACAAGTGGCGGCACGGGGCGGCCGTCTCGGTCGGCATGGTCTTCGCCGCCGAACTGGGCCGGCTCGCCGGACGGCTGGACGACGCGACCGCCGACCGGCACCGCGCCGTCCTGGAGTCCGTCGGACTGCCGCTCACCTACCGAGGCGACCAGTGGCCCAAGCTGCTGGAGAACATGAAGGTCGACAAGAAGTCCCGCGGCGACCTGCTGCGCTTCATCGTCCTGGACGGCCTGGGCAAGCCCACCGTCCTGGAGGGCCCCGACCCGGCCGTCCTGCTCGCCGCCTACGGGGAGGTGTCGGCGTGACCCGACGGGTCCTCGTCCTCAACGGGCCCAACCTCGGCCGGCTCGGCTCCCGCGAGCCCGATGTCTACGGCGCCACCTCGTACGCCGGACTCGTCGAGGCCTGCCGCACGCTCGGCAAGGAGCTCGGCTTCGACGTCGACGTCCGGGAGACCAACGACGAGGGGGAGCTGATCCGCTGGCTGCACGAGGCCGCGGACGGTTCGATTCCGGTCGTTCTCAACCCCGGCGCGTTCACGCACTACTCGTACGGGATGCGGGACGCGGCGGCCCAGCGCACCGCCCCGCTGATCGAGGTGCACATCTCGAACCCGTACGCGCGGGAGGAATTCCGCCACAACTCCGTGGTCGCGCCCGTCGCCACCGGGACCGTGGCGGGATTCGGCATCGGCTCCTACCGGCTCGCGCTGCGGGCACTGGCGGACGAGCCGACGGACTGACGGACCGTCGCACCGGAGCCCCGACTCGGCCGTCGGGGCACTTCGCGCCGCCCCCGGCCGTTCCCTGTGTGGCGGCCGGGGAAGGTACGGTTGCCGTTCCACCAGCGCCAGTTGCCTGTACGAGACGGAGTGCCACCGGATGCAGCACGCAGTGGGGGCACCGCTGCCGCCGCCCCACGGACCCGGAACCGGGCCTGTCGGATGGTCGCAGCAGGCCCAGCACCCCGGCCATCCCGGACCGCCGGTCCCGCCCCCGGCCGGTCCGCCCGGCCCGCCCCCCTCGGGCCGTCCCGTCCCGCCGCCCCCGGCCGGACGCCCCGCCGGGCCACCCCGGCCCCCGGCCGCCCAGCAGGCGCAGGGCCAGGGCTGGAGCGGGCCCGCACCGCACCAGGCACCGGCGCCGGTCTCCCGGGAGAGCACCGGGCACATCCAGCTGCCGCCCGGCGGGCCCGTACCGCTGCCCGCGCCGCCCGCCGAGCCCGGCACCGGCACCGCGACCCTCGCCGTGCTCCTGATCGGACCCGCGGGCGCCGGGAAGACCACCGTGGCCAAGCTCTGGGCGAGCCGCCGCCGGGTCCCCACCGCCCACGTCAGCCTCGACGACGTCCGGGAGTGGGTCTGCTCCGGCTTCGCGGACCCGCAGGCGGGGTGGAACGACCAGTCGGAGGCCCAGTACCGGCTGGCCCGCCGCACCTGCGGCTTCTCCGCCCGCAACTTCCTGGCCAACGGCATCTCCTGCATCCTCGACGACGCGGTCTTCCCGGACCGCCCCGTGGTCGGCCTCGGCGGCTGGAAGCGGCACGTGGGCCCCGGGCTGCTGCCCGTCGTCCTGCTGCCCGGCCTGGAGGTCGTCCTGGAGCGCAACGCCGCCCGCAGCGGCAACCGCCGGCTCTCGGACGAGGAGGTCGCCCGGATCCACGGCCGGATGGCCGGCTGGTACGGCTCCGGGCTGCCGATCATCGACAACTCCACGTACGACGTGGAGACCACCGCCCGCGTCCTGGACGACATACTCGCCCGCTCCATAGCCAGCCCCCCGGCCTGGTAGCTCCCGGCCTGGTAGCTCCCGGCCTGGTAGCTCCCTGCCCGGTGGCCGCCCTGCCCGGTGGCCGCCCCGCGGCCACGCAGCCCGCCCCGCACCCCGGTCGGGTGCGCTGACCGCGCGGGCCCGTGGCAGCGCTCGTACGCTCGATGCATGTCAGAGGTGTACGCCGTCCGACGCGGGCTGCTCCGCGACCGGTGCGCCGCCGTCGGATCCGCGGCCGCCCTGGTCTCCCGCCCCGCCAATGTCCGCTATCTGGCAGGGGGAGCGCCGCCGGGCGCCGTGCTGCTGCTCGGCCCCGACGAGGACGTTCTGCTCTGCCCGCGACCGCCGACCGGTGATCCGGCCGACGGACGTACCGACGAACAGCTCCGGCTGGACCTGCTGTCGCGCACCGGTGGCGATCCGGTGGTCGCCGCCGCGGATCTGGCTGCCTCCCGGGGCGCCGAGTCGCTGGCCGTCGAGGAACACGATCTGACCGTCGCCCGGCACCGTGCCATGGGCGCGGTCGCCCCGAAGCTCCGGCTGGCCGACCTGGGGGTCACCGTCGAGCAGCTGCGCATCGTCAAGGACGAGGAGGAGATCGGCTGCCTGCGGATCGCCGCCGAGATCACCGACCAGGCGCTCGGTGAACTCCTCGAATCGATCCTGGTCGGCCGCACCGAACGCCATCTGGCGCTGGAGCTGGAGCGCCGGCTGGTGGACCACGGCGCCGACGGCCCGGCCTTCGCCACCTCCGTCGCGACCGGTCCCAACTCCGGCCGGGGCCGTCACCGGCCCTCGGACCGGAGGGTGGAGGAAGGAGATTTCCTCTCCGTCTGCCTCGGTGCGAACTACCGCGGCTACCGGTGCGAGATCGGCCGTACCTTCGTCATCGGCACCGCTCCGGCCGACTGGCAGATCGACCTCTACGACCTGGTTTTCGCCGCTCAGAGGGCTGGACGGGAGGCACTTGTGCCCGGCGCCGCCTACCGCGACGTGGACCGCGCGGCCCGCCACCTCCTGGACTCGGCGGGCCACGGTGAGGGCCTTCCGACCAGGACCGGGCACGGGGTGGGGCTCGAAATCGACGAGGACCCGCAACTGGCACCTGCGGCCATGGGTAAACTGGACGCTTGCGTGCCGGTCACCGTCGAACCGGGGGTCCACCTCCCGGGCCGGGGCGGGGTCCGGATCGATGACACGCTCGTCGTGCGCCCCGAGGCGGACGGCGGACCCGAGCTACTCACCATTACGACCAAGGAGCTGCTCGCGCTCTAGCGCGCATCCTCGGTCGTTCCACCAGCTTCAGTCCAGGAGATTCCGCAACCGTGGCTTCCACGAACGACCTCAAGAACGGCCTGGTGCTCAAGCTCGACGGAGGCCAGCTCTGGTCCGTCGTCGAGTTCCAGCACGTCAAGCCCGGCAAGGGCCCCGCCTTCGTGCGCACCAAGCTCAAGAACGTGCTCTCCGGCAAGGTCGTCGACAAGACGTTCAACGCCGGTGTGAAGGTCGAAACGGCCACCATTGACCGACGCGACATGCAGTTCTCGTACATGGACGGCGAGTACTTCGTCTTCATGGACATGGACACGTACGACCAGCTGATGGTCGACCGCAAGTCCGTCGGCGACGCCGCCAACTTCCTGATCGAGGGCTTCACCGCCTCCGTCGCGCAGCACGAGGGCGAGGTGCTCTACGTCGAGCTGCCGGCCGCCGTCGAGCTCGTCATCCAGCACACGGACCCGGGCGTCCAGGGCGACCGTTCCACCGGTGGCACCAAGCCCGCCACGCTGGAGACCGGCTACGAGATCGGTGTCCCGCTCTTCATCACGACGGGCGAGAAGATCAAGGTCGACACCCGCTCGGGCGATTACCTCGGCCGGGTGAACAGCTAACCGTGGCTGCCCGGAACACGGCCCGCAAGCGTGCCTTCCAGATCCTCTTCGAGGCCGACCAGCGCGGTGAGTCCGTGCAGACGGTCCTCGCGGACTGGGTGCGGCACTCGCGGTCCGACACCCGTCAGCCGCCGGTCACCGAGTACACGATGGAGCTCGTCGAGGGGTACGCGCAGTACGCGGACCGGATCGACGACCTCATCGTCACCTATGCCGTGGACTGGGAGATCGACCGGATGCCGGTCGTCGACCGGAACATCCTGCGGCTCGGTGCGTACGAGCTGATCTGGGTGGACGCGACACCGGACGCGGTGGTGATCGACGAGGCGGTGCAGATCGCCAAGGAGTTCTCCACCGACGACTCCCCGTCCTTCGTGAACGGCCTGCTGGCCCGCTTCAAGGACCTCAAGCCGAACCTCCGCCGGGAGCAGTAGCCACCGGCGGCGCTCAGCCGACGAAGGGCCCACGGTCAGCAGACCGGGGGCCCTTCGTCGTACTGCGGTCCGTCCGCGGGGAACGGGCCGCCGGAAACAGGAACGCCGGAGCGGCGGGGCATCCGGGAAAGGACCCCGCCGATCCGGCGGTACGTTTCTGCTGGGGGCGCTCAGCCCTCGTCGTGGGCGACGGCGCGACGCGCGTCCGCGTCCAGCACACCCCAGCTGATCAGCTGTTCCGTGAGCACGGACGGGGACTGGTCGTAGATCACGGCGAGCGTGCGCAGGTCGTCCTGGCGGATCGAGAGGACCTTGCCGTTGTAGTCACCGCGCTGGCTCTGGATCGTCGCCGCGTAGCGCTGCAGCGGTCCGGCCTTCTCCGGCGGGACGTGGGCGAGGCGCTCCAGGTCCAGGACGAGCTTCGGCGGCGGCTCGGCGGCGCCACCGGGCGTCGTACCGGGCAGGAGCTCCTGCACGGGGACCCCGTAGAAGTCGGCCAGCTCCGCGAGGCGCTGCACGGTCACGGCACGGTCACCGCGCTCGTACGAGCCCACTACGACGGCCTTCCAGCGGCCCTGGGACTTCTCCTCGACGCCATGGAGGGAGAGGCCCTGCTGGGTGCGGATGGCACGGAGCTTGGCCCCGAGCTGCTTTGCGTATTCGCTGGACATAAGGCTCCCGGGACGCTGGAACATTTCGCGGCTCCGCCGCGTGGCTGGTAACTCACTGTGAGGTTACGCAGCGTTACTTGGGTGCGTCAAGCTGAAAGGGTCGGTGCCGGTACCTCCCGGGGGTGCGACGAGGGCCCTGCACAAGCCCTGGTAACGTGGATGACGCAATTTCGACGTCCTTTAAGATCCGTCCGGTGAGGCGGAGAAGGAGGTCCGTTTCTTATGGACGCACAGCACGACGCCACCGGCAATGCGGCACGCCCCGTTCTCGAGGCTCCCGACATCGCCCGAGTACTGACCCGTATCGCCCACGAGATCGTCGAACGCGCCAAGGGCGCCGACGACGTGGTGCTTCTCGGCATCCCGACCCGGGGCGTCTATCTCGCCCGCCGGCTCGCCGACAAGCTCGAAGAGATCACCGGCCGGAAGATGCCGGTCGGCTCCCTCGACATCACGATGTACCGCGACGACCTGCGGATGCACCCGGCACGGGCCCTGGCCCGCACCGAGATCCCCGGCGAGGGCATCGAGGGCCGCCTGGTCGTCCTCGTCGACGACGTCCTCTTCTCCGGCCGCACGATCCGCGCCGCGCTCGACGCGCTCGGCGACATCGGCCGGCCCCGCGCGGTGCAGCTCGCGGTCCTCGTCGACCGAGGACACCGCGAACTCCCGATCCGCGCCGACTACGTCGGCAAGAACCTCCCCACGTCGCTGCGGGAGACGGTCAAGGTCCAGCTCGACGAGGAGGACGGCCGCGACGCCGTGCTGCTCGGTGCCGGGCGGACCGCCCCGGCGGGCGAGCAGTAACCGCACATCACGTACGGCCCGCCCGCTGTACGGCGGCTTCCGCACGCCCGCACGCCTGAACCCTCCAGCCACCCGGAGAACACCCAGATGAAGCGTCACCTCATCTCGGCCGCCGACCTCACCCGCGACGACGCCGTCCTGATCCTCGACACCGCCGAGGAGATGGCCAGGGTTGCGGACCGGCCGATCAAGAAGCTCCCCACCCTGCGCGGCCGGACCGTCGTCAACCTCTTCTTCGAGGACTCGACGCGCACCCGCATCTCCTTCGAGGCGGCCGCCAAGCGGCTGTCCGCCGATGTCATCAACTTCTCCGCCAAGGGCTCGTCCGTCTCCAAGGGCGAGTCCCTCAAGGACACCGCCCTGACCCTGGAGGCGATGGGCGCCGACGCCGTCGTCATCCGGCACGGCGCCTCCGGCGCCCCCTACCGGCTGGCCACCTCCGGCTGGATCGACGGCGCGGTCGTCAACGCCGGCGACGGCACCCACGAGCACCCCACCCAGGCCCTGCTGGACGCCTTCACGATGCGCCGCAGGCTGGTCGGGGCCGACGCCGGACTCGGCAAGGACCTCGACGGACGCCGGATCACGATCGTCGGCGACATCCTGCACAGCCGGGTCGCCCGCTCCAACGTCCACCTGCTGACCACCCTCGGCGCCCACGTCACCCTGGTAGCCCCGCCCACCCTGGTCCCGGTCGGCGTCGAGCACTGGCCCTGCGACGTCAGCTACAGCCTCGACAAGGTGCTGCCCGAGTCGGACGCGGTGATGATGCTGCGTGTGCAGCGTGAGCGGATGAACGCCGCGTACTTCCCGACCGAGCGCGAGTACTCCCGCCGCTACGGCCTGGACGGCGAGCGGATGGCGAGGATGCCCGGGGACGCCATCGTCATGCACCCCGGCCCGATGGTCCGGGGCATGGAGATCACCGCCGAGGTCGCCGACTCCGACCGCTGCACCGTCGTCGAGCAGGTCGCCAACGGGGTCTCCATCCGGATGGCCGTGCTCTACCTGCTGCTGGGCGGCTCCGGACCCGCCGCCCCGCCCACCCCGTCGCCCGCCGCCCGTACCGAGGAGAACAAGTAACCATGAGCAAGATCCTTATCCGCGGCGCGAAGATCCTCGGCGGCGAGCCGCAGGACGTCCTCATCGACGGCGAGACCGTCGCGGCCGTCGGCACCGGCCTCGACGCCGGCGACGCCACGGTCATCGAGGCGGCGGGCCAGATCCTGCTGCCCGGCCTGGTCGACCTCCACACCCACCTGCGCGAGCCCGGCCGGGAGGACTCCGAAACCGTCCTGACCGGCACCAGGGCCGCCGCGGCAGGCGGCTTCACCGCCGTCCACGCCATGGCCAACACCTTCCCCGTAGCCGACACCGCCGGAGTCGTCGAGCAGGTCTGGCGGCTCGGCAGGGAGTCCGGCTACTGCGACGTGCAGCCCATCGGCGCCGTCACCGTCGGCCTGGAGGGCAAGCAGCTCGCCGAGCTCGGCGCCATGCACGACTCGGCCGCCGGAGTGAAGGTCTTCTCCGACGACGGCAAGTGCGTCGACGACGCGGTGATCATGCGCCGCGCCCTGGAGTACGTGAAGGCCTTCGACGGGGTCGTCGCCCAGCACGCCCAGGAACCCCGCCTCACCGAGGGCGCCCAGATGAACGAGGGCATCGTCTCGGCCGAGCTCGGCCTCGGCGGCTGGCCCGCCGTCGCCGAGGAGTCGATCATCGCCCGCGACGTCCTGCTCGCCGCCCACGTCGACTCCCGGGTGCACATCTGCCACCTGTCGACCGCCGGCTCCGTCGAGATCGTCCGCTGGGCCAAGTCCAAGGGCTGGAACGTCACCGCCGAGGTCACCCCGCACCACCTCCTCCTCACCGACGAGCTCGTACGCTCCTACAACCCCGTCTACAAGGTGAACCCGCCGCTGCGCACCGAGGCCGACGTCATGGCCCTGCGCGAGGCCCTCGCGGACGGCACCATCGACTGCGTCGCCACCGACCACGCCCCGCACCCGCACGAGGACAAGGACTGCGAGTGGGCCGCGGCCGCCATGGGCATGGTCGGCCTGGAGACCGCGCTCTCCGTGGTCCAGCAGACGATGGTGGAGACCGGACTCCTCGACTGGGCCGGCGTCGCCGACCGGATGTCGCTGCGCCCGGCCGCCATCGGCCGGCTGGACGGCCACGGCCGCCCCGTCGCCGCCGGTGAGCCCGCCAACCTCACCCTGGTCGATCCGGCTTACCGTGGAGCGGTGGACCCCGCGGGCTTCGCCTCCCGCAGCCGCAACACTCCCTACGAGGGACGCGAGCTGCCGGGCCGAGTGACCCACACCTTCCTGCGGGGCCGTGCCACGGTCGTCGACGGGAAGCTCGCGTGACAACACTCAGCCCCAACTTTCAGCTGTACCAACTGGCCGCCGAGCGGAAGTCGGCGGAGGTCACCGACTGGTCCGCCCGGATCAGCTGGGTGATCGCACTGGCCGTCCTGGTCGCCTTCGTCTACTGGCTGATGCGCCAGGGATGGAAGTGGCGCGGCAGCCTCCAGTCCGGTCTCTCCGACCTCGCGACCCGCCCGGAGGGCTTCGCGGACGGCGAGAAGCTGCTCACCCTGACCGGGCGCTACCACGCCTCGACGACGGCCGGGCAGTGGCTCGACCGCATCGTCGCCCACGGCCTCGGCACCCGCAGCCGCGTCGAGCTCACCCTCACCGAGCAGGGCCTCGACGTCGTACGGCCCGGCGCGGCGGACTTCTTCGTCCCCGCCGCCGACCTGCGCGAGGCCAGGACCGACAAGGCACTCGCCGGCAAGGTATTGCCCGAGGGCGGCCTCCTGGTCATCACCTGGGCGCTCGGCGACCGGCTGATCGACTCCGGATTCCGCTCCGACCACTCGGCCGAACACCCTGCCTGGGTCGAGGCCGTCAACCACCTCACCAGCTCTACGGAAGGCACCGCACGATGACGATCTCCACCCGGGGAGCCGGCAAGGCTCCCGCCGTACTCGTCCTGGAGGACGGCCGCGCCTTCCGCGGCCGCGCCTACGGGGCTGTGGGGGAGACCTTCGGCGAGGCGGTTTTCTCCACCGGCATGACCGGCTACCAGGAGACGCTGACCGACCCCTCGTACCACCGCCAGGTCGTCGTGATGACCGCCCCGCACGTCGGCAACACCGGTGTGAACGACGAGGACCCCGAGTCGAAGCGGATCTGGGTCTCCGGCTACGTCGTGCGCGACCCCGCCCGCACCCCCTCCAACTGGCGCTCGCGGCGCTCGCTCGACGACGAGCTCACGGCGCAGGGCGTCGTCGGGATCAGCGGCATCGACACCCGCGCCCTCACCCGCCACCTGCGCGAGCGCGGCGCGATGCGCGTCGGCATCTTCTCCGGCAGCGCGCTCGCCGACGAGGGCGCGCTCCTCGCCAAGGTGCGCCGGGCTCCCGAGATGAGCGGCGCCGACCTCTCCGCCGAGGTCGCCACCCAGGAGGCCTACGTCGTCCCCGCGATCGGCACCAAGAAGTTCACCGTCGCCGCGATCGACCTCGGCATCAAGGGCATGACCCCGCACCGGATGGCCGAACGCGGCATCGAGGTGCACGTCCTGCCCGCCACCGCCACCCTGGAGGAGGTGTACGCGGTCGCCCCCGACGGCGTCTTCTTCTCCAACGGCCCCGGCGACCCGTCCACCGCCGACCACCCCGTCTCCGTCATGCGGGGCGTCCTGGAGCGCAGGACCCCGCTCTTCGGTATCTGCTTCGGCAACCAGATCCTGGGCCGCGCGCTCGGCTTCGGCACCTACAAGCTGAAGTACGGCCACCGCGGCATCAACCAGCCCGTGCAGGACCGCTCGACCGGCAAGGTCGAGGTCACCGCGCACAACCACGGCTTCGCCGTCGACGCCCCGCTCGACAAGGTCTCCGACACCGCCTACGGGCGGGCCGAGGTCTCCCACGTCTGCCTGAACGACCAGGTCGTCGAGGGCCTCCAGCTCCTCGACCGGCCGGCCTTCAGCGTCCAGTACCACCCCGAAGCGGCCGCCGGCCCGCACGACGCCGCGTACCTCTTCGACCGCTTCGTATCCCTGATGGAGGACCAGCGTGCCTAAGCGCTCCGATATCCAGTCCGTCCTGGTCATCGGCTCCGGTCCGATCGTCATCGGCCAGGCCGCCGAGTTCGACTACTCCGGCACCCAGGCCTGCCGCGTCCTCAAGGCCGAGGGCCTGCGCGTCATCCTGGTGAACTCCAACCCGGCGACGATCATGACCGACCCGGAGATCGCCGACGCCACCTACGTCGAGCCGATCACCCCCGAGTTCGTCGAGAAGATCATCGCCAAGGAGCGCCCCGACGCGCTGCTCCCCACCCTGGGCGGCCAGACCGCGCTGAACACCGCGATCTCCATGCACGAGAACGGTGTCCTGGAGAAGTACGGCGTCGAGCTCATCGGCGCCAACGTCGAGGCCATCAACAAGGGCGAGGACCGCGAGCTCTTCAAGGGCGTCGTCGAGGCCGTCAAGGCGAAGATCGGCTACGGCGAGTCCGCCCGTTCGGTCATCTGCCACTCCATGGACGACATCATCAAGGGCGTCGACACGCTCGGCGGCTACCCCGTCGTCGTCCGTCCCTCCTTCACGATGGGCGGCGCCGGCTCCGGCTTCGCCCACGACGAGGAGGAGCTGCGGCGCATCGCCGGACAGGGCCTCACGCTCTCCCCGACCACCGAGGTGCTCCTGGAGGAGTCCATCCTCGGCTGGAAGGAGTACGAGCTGGAGCTGATGCGCGACCGCAACGACAACGTCGTGGTCGTCTGCTCCATCGAGAACTTCGACCCGATGGGCGTCCACACCGGTGACTCGATCACCGTCGCCCCGTCGATGACGCTCACCGACCGCGAGTACCAGCGGCTGCGCGACATCGGCATCGCGATCATCCGCGAGGTCGGCGTCGACACCGGCGGCTGCAACATCCAGTTCGCCATCGACCCGGCCGACGGCCGGGTCATCGTGATCGAGATGAACCCGCGCGTCTCCCGCTCCTCGGCGCTGGCGTCCAAGGCCACCGGCTTCCCGATCGCCAAGATCGCCGCCAAGCTGGCCGTCGGCTACACGCTCGACGAGATCCCCAACGACATCACCGAGAAGACTCCGGCCTCCTTCGAGCCGACCCTCGACTACGTCGTCGTCAAGGCCCCGCGCTTCGCGTTCGAGAAGTTCCCCTCCGCCGACTCCACCCTCACCACCACCATGAAGTCGGTGGGCGAGGCCATGGCGATCGGCCGGAACTTCACCGAGGCGCTGCAGAAGGCACTGCGCTCGCTGGAGAAGAAGGGCTCGCAGTTCGCCTTCACCGGCGAGCCCGGCGACAAGGCCGAGCTGCTGGCCGAGGCGGTCCGCCCGACCGACGGCCGCATCAACACCGTCATGCAGGCGATCCGGGCCGGCGCCACCCAGGAGGAGGTCTTCGACTCCACGAAGATCGACCCCTGGTTCGTCGACCAGCTCTTCCTCATCAAGGAGATCGCCGACGAGCTGGCCGCCGCCGACGAACTGGTGCCCGAGCTGCTGGCCGACGCCAAGCGGCACGGCTTCTCGGACGTCCAGATCGCCGAGATCCGCGGCCTGCGCGAGGACGTCGTGCGCGAGGTGCGGCACGCGCTCGGCATCCGCCCGGTCTACAAGACGGTCGACACCTGCGCCGCCGAGTTCGCCGCGAAGACGCCGTACTTCTACTCCTCCTACGACGAGGAGAGCGAGGTCGCGCCCCGTACCAAGCCGGCGGTGATCATCCTCGGCTCCGGCCCCAACCGCATCGGCCAGGGCATCGAGTTCGACTACTCCTGCGTCCACGCCTCCTTCGCGCTCAGCGACGCCGGCTACGAGACCGTGATGGTCAACTGCAACCCGGAGACCGTCTCCACGGACTACGACACCTCCGACCGCCTGTACTTCGAGCCGCTGACGCTCGAGGACGTGCTGGAGATCGTCCACGCGGAGTCCCTCGCGGGCCCGATCGCGGGCGTCATCGTCCAGCTCGGCGGCCAGACCCCGCTGGGCCTGGCGCAGGCGCTCAAGGACAACGGCGTGCCCGTCGTCGGCACCCCGCCGGAGGCCATCCACGCCGCCGAGGACCGGGGCGCCTTCGGACAGGTCCTGGCCGAGGCCGGACTGCCCGCGCCCAAGCACGGCACCGCCACCACCTTCGCCGGGGCCAAGGCCATCGCCGACGAGATCGGCTACCCCGTCCTCGTACGCCCCTCGTACGTGCTCGGCGGCCGGGGCATGGAGATCGTCTACGACGAGACCCGGCTCGCCGCGTACATCTCCGAGTCCACCGAGATCAGCCCCACCCGGCCGGTCCTGGTCGACCGCTTCCTCGACGACGCGATCGAGATCGACGTCGACGCGCTCTACGACGGCACCGAGCTCTACCTCGGCGGCGTCATGGAGCACATCGAGGAGGCCGGTATCCACTCCGGTGACTCCGCCTGCGCACTGCCCCCGATCACCCTCGGCGGCTACGACATCAAGCGGCTGCGCGCCTCCACCGAAGGCATCGCCAAGGGCGTCGGCGTCCGCGGACTGATCAACATCCAGTTCGCGCTCTCCGGAGACATCCTCTACGTCCTGGAGGCCAACCCGCGCGCCTCCCGCACCGTCCCCTTCACCTCGAAGGCCACCGCGGTGCCGCTCGCCAAGGCCGCCGCCCGGATCTCGCTGGGCGCGACCGTCGCCGAGCTGCGCGAGGAGGGCCTGCTGCCCAGGCACGGCGACGGCGGCACGCTGCCGCTGGACGCGCCGATCTCCGTCAAGGAGGCCGTCATGCCGTGGTCGCGCTTCCGCGACATCCAGGGCCGGGGCGTCGACACGGTCCTCGGCCCGGAGATGCGCTCCACCGGCGAGGTCATGGGCATCGACTCCGTCTTCGGCACCGCGTACGCGAAGTCGCAGGCGGGCGCCTACGGCCCGCTGCCCACCAAGGGCCGCGCCTTCATCTCGGTGGCCAACCGCGACAAGCGCACGATGATCTTCCCGGCCCGCGAGCTGGTCGCCCACGGCTTCGAGCTGATGGCCACCTCCGGCACCGCCGAAGTCCTCAAGCGCAACGGCATCAACGCCCGCGTCGTGCGCAAGCAGTCCGAGGGCGAGGGCCCCAACGGCGAGAAGACCATCGTCCAGCTGATCCACGACGGCGAGGTCGACCTCATCGTCAACACGCCGTACGGGACCGGCGGCCGGCTCGACGGCTACGAGATCCGCACCGCGGCCGTGGCCAGGTCCGTACCGTGCCTGACCACCGTCCAGGCGCTCGCCGCTGCGGTCCAGGGCATCGACGCCCTCAACCACGGCGACGTGGGGGTCCGCTCCCTCCAGGAACACGCGGAACATCTGACCGCGGCCCGCGACTAGCCCGCTCCCAGGGGGACACCGGAAACGGTGTCCCCCTCTTCGCGAGACCACCGCCTCTCCGCGAGAACACCGAGGACACCCCGATGTACGAACTCTTCTTCCGACTGGTCTTCAAGCGCATGGACCCGGAGCGGGCCCACTACGCCGCGTTCCGCTGGATCCGCCTCGCCGCCCGGACCCCGGTCCTGCGCACCTTCGTCGCCGCCGCGCTCGCCCCCCGCTACGAGGAACTGCGCACCGAGGCCTTCGGGCTGCGGATGCACGGCCCCTTCGGTCTGGCCGCCGGCTTCGACAAGAACGCCGTCGCGATCGACGGCATGTCGATGCTCGGCTTCGACCACATCGAGATCGGCACGGTCACCGGCGAAGCGCAGCCGGGCAACCCGAAGAAGCGGCTGTTCCGCCTCGTCGCGGACCGTGCACTCATCAACCGCATGGGCTTCAACAACGAGGGCTCCGCCGCCGTGGCCGCGCGCCTGGCCGCCCGCGTGCCGGTCTTCCGGACCACGGTCGGCGTCAACATCGGCAAGACCAAGACCGTCCCGGAGGCGGAGGCCGCCGCCGACTACGTGAAGTCCACCGAGCGGCTCGCCGCCCACGCCGACTACCTCGTCGTCAACGTCTCCTCGCCGAACACCCCGGGCCTGCGCAACCTCCAGGCCACCGAGTCGCTGCGCCCGCTGCTGTCCGCCGTGCGCGAGGCCGCCGACCGGACCGTCACCGGCCGCCGGGTCCCGCTGCTCGTCAAGATCGCCCCCGACCTCGCCGACGAGGACATCGACGCCGTCGCGGACCTCGCCGTCGAGCTGGGCCTGGACGGCATCATCGCCACCAACACCACCATCGCCCGCGACACCCTGGGCCTGAAGTCCTCGCCGTCGCTGACCGCAGAGACCGGCGGGCTGTCCGGCGCACCCCTCAAGGAACGCTCCCTGGACGTCGTGAGCCGCCTCTACGCGCGCGTGGGGGACCGGATCACCCTGGTGGGCGTCGGAGGCATCGAGGACGCCGAGGACGCCTGGCAGCGCATCCTCGCCGGTGCCACGCTCGTCCAGGGCTACAGCGCCTTCATCTACGAGGGCCCGTTCTACGCCCGGTCGATCCACAAGGGACTGGCCGCGCGCCTGGCCGCCTCCCCGTACGCCACCCTCGCCGACGCGGTCGGCGCGGAAACCCGGAAGGCCGTGAAATGACCCCGGAACCCTTCGGCGCACGACTGCGCCGCGCCATGGACACCCGTGGCCCGCTCTGTGTCGGCATCGACCCGCACGCCTCCCTGCTCACCTCCTGGGGGCTGAACGACGACGTCGCGGGCCTGGAGCGGTTCACCCGCACAGTGGTCGACGCACTGGCGGACCGCGTCGCCGTGCTCAAGCCCCAGTCGGCGTTCTTCGAGCGCTTCGGCTCGCGCGGCACCGCCGTCCTGGAGAAGGCCGTCGAGGAGGCCCGCGCGGCCGGCGCGCTGGTCCTGATGGACGCCAAGCGCGGCGACATCGGCTCCACCATGGGCGCCTACGCGGCCACCTACCTGGACAAGGACTCGCCGCTGTTCTCGGACGCGGTCACCGTCTCGCCGTACCTCGGCTTCGGCTCGCTGCGGCCGGCGCTGGACGCGGCCGAGGTCTCCGGCTCGGGGGTCTTCGTGCTCGCCCTCACCTCCAACCCGGAGGGGGCCGAGGTGCAGCGCGCCACCGCGGCCGACGGCCGCTCGCTGGCCCAGCTGATGCTCGACCACATGGCCGCCGAGAACGAGGGCGCCACCCCGCTCGGCTCGGTCGGCGCGGTCGTCGGAGCCACGCTCGGGGAGGCGGGTGCGGACCTCGCGATCAACGGCCCGCTGCTCGCGCCCGGCATCGGCGCGCAGGGGGCGACCCCCGCAGATCTGCCGGGGGTCTTCGGGGACACCGTGCGCAATGTGCTGCCCAGCGTGAGCCGGGGCGTGCTGCGCCACGGTCCGGACGCGGCAGGGCTGCGCGAAGCGGCCGAGCGGTTCGCGGACGAGGTCCGCGCGGCCGTCTCGGAGGGCTGACCATCCCACGTAACAGCGTGTTGACGTAATCCTGACCAAAAAACTCGGTTGTTATGCCAGGAATGTCCTGGTCGGCAAAGGCTGACCAGGACTTTTCGTCTGTTCTCGCTGACTCCGGCGGCCCTGGCCGCTAGTCTCCGTCGAGAGCCAACGCGCACAGGTTGTTCGTTGCTCACCAGGTGAGGGGCGATCCCGTTGCCTCACCGGTCCGTATCCGACAGATCGACATCCGAGGTGACGTAGGCGTGGCTCTTCCGCCCCTTACCCCTGAACAGCGCGCAGCCGCGCTCGAAAAGGCCGCCGCGGCTCGCCGGGAGCGGGCCGAGGTCAAGAATCGACTCAAGCACTCCGGCGCCTCCCTCCATGAGGTCATCAAGTCGGGCCAGGAGAACGACGTCATCGGGAAGATGAAGGTCTCCGCCCTGCTGGAGTCCCTGCCCGGCGTGGGCAAGGTCCGCGCCAAGCAGATCATGGAGCGGCTCGGCATCTCCGAGAGCCGCCGAGTGCGGGGTCTTGGCTCCAACCAGATCGCATCCCTGGAGCGTGAGTTCGGCGGCAGTCCCGCCTGACGTTCTCAGGCACTCCTGAGAACCTGGATAATCGCTCCATGGCTGCAACATCCCGGGGGACGTCCCCCGTACCCCCGGACGCACGTCCGCGGCTGACCGTGCTCTCCGGCCCCTCGGGGGTCGGCAAGAGCACGGTCGTCGCGCATATGCGCAAGGTCCACCCCGAGGTATGGCTCTCCGTGTCGGCGACGACCCGCAAGCCCCGCCCCGGCGAACGCAACGGTGTCCACTACTTCTTCGTGGACAACGAGGAGTTCGACAAGCTGATCGCCAACGGCGAGCTGCTGGAGTGGGCCGAGTTCGCCGGCAACCGCTACGGCACGCCGCGCCGCGCCGTGCAGGAGCGGCTCGAGGCGGGCGAGCCGGTACTCCTGGAGATCGATCTCCAGGGTGCCCGGCTGGTCAGGCAGTCGATGGCCGACGCGCAGCTGGTCTTCCTGGCGCCGCCGAGCTGGGACGAGCTGGTCCGCCGGCTCACCGGCCGGGGCACCGAGGCGCCCGCCGTGATCGAGCGCCGGCTCGGCGCGGCCAAGATCGAACTGGCCGCCGAATCCGAGTTCGATACGACGCTTGTCAATACCTCCGTCGAGGATGTGGCACGTGAGCTGCTAGCCTTGATGCTGGAGGCTTCCGGCCACCGTGCCGCCGGCGACTGAACGAACGGGTCGCGCCGACACGGGACCGCACCCACACAGCCCCTGAGTGTCAAAGATTTCTTTGATCTTCACCCCCTTCGGAAGGCAGAGAGTGTCCTCTTCCATCACCACGCCCGAGGGCATCATCAACCCGCCGATTGATGAGCTCCTCGAAGCAACCGACTCGAAGTACAGCCTCGTGATCTACGCAGCCAAGCGCGCGCGCCAGATCAACGCGTACTACTCGCAGCTCGGTGAGGGACTCCTCGAGTACGTCGGCCCGCTCGTCGACACCCACGTGCACGAGAAGCCGCTCTCGATCGCACTCCGCGAGATCAACGCGGGCCTGCTCACCTCCGAGGCCATCGAGGGCCCCGCGCAGTAGCAGCAGGAGAAGCACCTTCACCACGGGCCCGGCGGTCACCACCGCCGGGCCCGTGGTGTGTCCGGGGCGGCGGACCGGTGTCCGCGGCAGTGAGGCAGCATGGGTGCGTACGTGTCCGATTCACGTGCCCGAGTGCGGGGAGACGCAGTGGAGAAGCCGAAGGTCGTACTGGGCGTCAGCGGCGGCATCGCCGCGTACAAGGCGTGTGAGCTGCTGCGGCGGCTGACCGAGTCCGGCCACGACGTACGGGTCGTGCCGACCGAGGCCTCGCTCCACTTCGTCGGCGCGGCCACCTGGTCGGCGCTCTCCGGCCACCCGGTGTCGACCGAGGTCTGGAACGACGTCCACGAGGTCCCGCACGTGCGGATCGGCCAGCACGCCGACCTCGTGGTCGTCGCGCCCGCCACCGCCGACATGCTCGCCAAGGCCGCCCACGGCCTGGCCGACGACCTGCTGACGAACACCCTGCTCACCGCCCGCTGTCCGGTCGTCTTCGCGCCCGCCATGCACACCGAGATGTGGGAGCACCCGGCCACCCGGGAGAACGTCGCCACGCTGCGCCGCCGGGGCGCCGTCGTCATCGAGCCCGCCGTGGGCCGGCTCACCGGCGTCGACACCGGCAAGGGCAGGCTGCCCGACCCGGCGGAGATCTTCGAGGTCTGCCGGCGCGTGCTGGCCCGCGGGCCCGTCGCCCCGGACCTGGCGGGCCGCCACGTGGTGATCAGCGCCGGCGGCACCCGGGAACCGCTCGACCCGGTCCGCTTCCTGGGCAACCGCTCCTCCGGGAAGCAGGGTTACGCACTGGCCCGCACCGCGGTCGCCCGCGGCGCGCGGGTCACGCTCGTGGAGGCCAACACCGGCCTGCCCGACCCGTCCGGGGCCGACGTCGTCCGGGCCGGCACCGCGATGCAGCTGCGCGAGGCGGTGCTGAAGGCGGCGGCGGACGCGGACGTCGTGGTCATGGCGGCGGCGGTGGCCGACTTCCGCCCGGCCGAATACGCCACCGGGAAGATCAAGAAGAAGGACGGCCAGGAGCCCGCGCCGATCACCCTGGTCCGCAACCCGGACATCCTCGCGGAGGTTGCCGGGCGGCGCGCCCGCCCGGAACAGATCGTCGTCGGATTCGCCGCCGAGACCGACGACGTCCTGGCCAACGGGCGCGAGAAGCTCCGCCGCAAGGGCTGCGACCTGCTGGTGGTCAACGAGGTCGGGGAGCGCAGGACCTTCGGCTCCGAGGAGAACGAGGCCGTGGTGCTCGCGGCCGACGGCGAGGAGACCCCGGTGCCGTTCGGGCCCAAGGAAGCGCTCGCCGACACGGTCTGGGACCTCGTGTCGCCGCGTCTTGCGTGAATTTCGTGTGTCCTCGCCCCGACGGCCCCGATCCCTTGGGAAACGGGGCAGAACGGGGTTCTTCGGGGCTTGTGGAAGGTATCCGTCCGGCCGTGCGGCATGTCACAGAACTCCCAAAGGGCGAGACACGTTGTCCGGCAGCCGGAGCCGACCGATAAACTGGTCCTGGACCTTACCGGGCGCAGCTCCCGGCCCGTCCGCCAAATGATCAGCCAGCAGCCGCTGCAACCCCAGGGAGCGATGTGTCCCGCCGTCTCTTCACCTCGGAGTCCGTCACCGAGGGTCACCCCGACAAGATCGCTGACCAGATCAGCGACACCATTCTCGATGCACTCCTCTCCGAGGACCCGACGTCGCGTGTAGCCGTCGAGACCTTGATCACCACAGGTCAGGTGCACGTTGCGGGTGAGGTCACGACCAAGGCCTACGCCCCGATCGCCCAGCTGGTGCGCGACAAGATCCTGGAGATCGGCTACGACTCCTCCAAGAAGGGCTTCGACGGCGCCTCCTGCGGCGTCTCGGTGTCCATCGGCGCGCAGTCGCCCGACATCGCGCAGGGCGTCGACACCGCGTACGAGAAGCGGGTCGAGGGCGACGAGGACGAACTCGACAAGCAGGGCGCCGGCGACCAGGGCCTGATGTTCGGGTACGCCTGCGACGAGACGCCCGAGCTGATGCCGCTGCCGATCCACCTCGCGCACCGGCTCTCGCGCCGGCTGTCCGAGGTCCGCAAGAACGGGACCATCCCGTACCTGCGCCCCGACGGCAAGACCCAGGTCACCATCGAGTACGACGGCGACAAGGCCGTCCGGCTCGACACGGTCGTCGTCTCCTCGCAGCACGCCAGCGACATCGACCTCGACTCGCTCCTCGCGCCCGACATCCGCGAGTTCGTCGTCGAGCACGTTCTCGGGCAGCTGATCGAGGACGGCATCAAGCTGGACACCGAGGGCTACCGCCTGCTGGTCAACCCGACCGGACGCTTCGAGATCGGCGGCCCGATGGGCGACGCCGGCCTCACCGGCCGCAAGATCATCATCGACACCTACGGCGGCATGGCCCGCCACGGCGGCGGCGCCTTCTCCGGCAAGGACCCGTCCAAGGTGGACCGTTCGGCCGCCTATGCGATGCGCTGGGTCGCGAAGAACGTCGTCGCCGCCGGCCTGGCGGCCCGCTGCGAGGTCCAGGTCGCCTACGCGATCGGCAAGGCCGAGCCGGTGGGCCTCTTCGTCGAGACCTTCGGCACCGCCGTGATCGAGACCGAGAAGATCGAGCACGCCATCGGCGAGGTCTTCGACCTCCGCCCGGCCGCGATCATCCGCGACCTCGACCTGCTCCGCCCGATCTACGCCCAGACCGCCGCGTACGGCCACTTCGGCCGCGAGCTTCCCGACTTCACGTGGGAGCGCACGGACCGGGTGGACGCACTGCGCGCCGCCGCGGGCCTGTAGGTCCGCAGCAAGCCCCTCGCGCGGGGCACCGCTTCACCTGAGCCCGGACACCTTCCCAGGTGTCCGGGCTCAGGCGTCGGGTCAGCGTCCGGCCGCGGCCGCAATGCCGGCGACGGCCGGAATGTCAGTGGCGTCTGGTAGGAATTTGGCTGTGAACAGCGACAACGAGCGGCCCGACGAGCCCGGCACCGGGGCTCCGGAGCAGCTTGCGCTGATTCGGGAGACGGTGCGGCAGGCCAAGGTGCCCCGCGCCAAACCGCGGACCTGGCGCGGTGCCGCCCTCGCCGGTGAGCTGCCCGTCGCCCGCGTCCTGGTGAACAAGGGCGCCCTCCACCTCGACCAGTACTTCGACTACGCGGTCCCCGAGGAGCTCGACGCCGTCGCCCGGCCCGGCGTCCGGGTGCGGGTGCGCTTCGGTGCGGGCGGGCGCAATGTCCGCGGCGGGCGCCGCGAGGGCGGCGGCCTGATCGACGGATTCCTGGTCGAGCGGCTGGCCGAGTCCGACTACGGCGGCGCCCTGGCCGCGCTCGCCTCCGTCGTGTCACCCGAACCGGTGCTCGGGCCGGAGCTCCTCGGTCTCGCCCGAGCCGTCGCCGACCGGTACGCGGGCAGCCTCGCGGACGTCCTGCAGCTCGCGGTGCCGCCGAGGAACGCACGCGCCGAGTCCAAGCCCTCTCCCGAACCGCTGCCGCCGCCCCCCGCGCCCGCCCCCGGCACCTGGACGCGGTACGGGCAGGGCGCGGCGTTCCTGGACGCGCTGGCCTCGGGCGGTGCGCCCAGGGCCGTGTGGACCGCCCTGCCGGGCCCGCACTGGCCGCAGGAGATCGCCAGGGCCGTCGCGGCGACCCTCGCCTCGGGGCGCGGCGCACTGGTCGTGGTCCCCGACGGACGGACCGCGGGTCGGGTCGACGCCGCGCTCACCGGGATCCTCGGAGAGGGCCGGCACGCCCTGCTGACCGCCGGCTCGGGGCCCGAGAAGCGGTACCGCGAGTGGCTCGCCGTGCGGCGCGGGGCAGTCCGGGCGGTCGTCGGGACCCGGGCCGCGATGTTCGCGCCGGTCGCCGGCCTCGGCCTGGTCGCCGTCTGGGACGACGGGGACTCCAGCCACAGCGACGACAACGCCCCCTTCCCGCACGTCCGCGAGGTCCTCGAACTACGGGCCGCGCACAGCGGATGCGCCTTCCTGCTCGGCGGTACGAACTGCACCGTGGAGGCCGCCCAGCTGGTGGAGAGCGGCTGGGCGCTGCCGCTGCGCGCCGACCGGGAGCAGACCAGGATCGCGGCGCCGCTGGTGCGGACCGTCGGGGACGGCGAGCTCGCGCGGGACGGCGCCGCTCGGGCCGCGAGGCTGCCGAGCCTCGCCTGGCAGACCGTGCGCGACGGACTGCGCAGCGGCCCGGTGCTCGTGCAGGTGCCGCGTCGCGGGTACGCCCCGCGGCTGGCCTGCGAGCGCTGCCGGGAGCCCGCGCGATGCCGGCACTGCGCGGGGCCGCTGGAGGCGCCCGACCAGCAGGACCTGAACTGTGCGTGGTGCGGCAGGGCCGAGACGTCCTGGCACTGCGTGGCCTGCGGTGCGCGTCGGCTGCGGGCGCAGATCGTCGGCGCCCGCCGGACCGCCGAGGAGCTCGGCCGGGCGTTTCCCGCCGTCCCGGTGCGGACCTCCGGACGTGACCATGTGCTGGACTCGGTGCCGGACCAGCCCGCGCTCGTGGTCAGTACCCCGGGCGCCGAGCCGGTCGCCGAGGGCAGGTACGCGGCCGCGCTGCTGCTGGACGGCTGGGCGATGGTCGGCCGCCCCGACCTGCGGGCCGGTGAGGAGGCGCTGCGCCGCTGGACGGCCGCCGCCGCGCTGGTGCGCGGACAGCCCGAGGGCGGCACGGTGGTGGTCGTCGCGGAGCCGACGCTGCGGCCGGTGCAGGCCCTGGTGCGCTGGGACCCGGTCGGGCACGCGCGCCGTGAGCTCGCGGAACGGGCCGAGCTGGGCTTTCCGCCGGTGTCCCGGATGGCTTCGGTGACGGGGGAGCCGCAGGCACTCGCCGCGTTCCTGGCGGCGGCGGACCTGCCGCCGGACGCGGAGGTGCTCGGCCCGGTGCCGGTCCCCGGCAGTGAGCCGGGACGGCCGCGCAGGCCCTTCGACGCACCGCCGGGGGAGACCTGGGAGCGGGCCCTGGTCCGGGTGCGTCCGGGCAGCGGTGCGGCGCTGGCGGCCGCGCTGAAGGCGGCGCAGGCGGCACGGATGTCCCGGGGCGGTGGCGGCGGCGGGCCGGTGCGGATTCGGGTGGACCCGCCCGATATCGGGTGACGGCGGGCGGGGGGCGGAGGGGGCACGGAAGCACCCGCTCGGCGCTCTGTCCTCAATCGCCGGACGGGCTGGACAGTGCCGGACAGGCTTGATGACGCAGGGCGGGCTGATGACGCGGGGCGGGCTTGATGGGCCCTTGAAGGGCTGAACGGGCCTGTCCCGCCGGGCCGAGGCGCGGCGGGACAGGCCCGGTAGGAACAGCCGTCAGTTGTGGCCGTCAGCCGTTGCGCGGGCCCGGGAAGGCTCCCGGGCGCAGGTCCTCGCGCAGCGAGGGGCGTTCCGCCGAGGGCTGCGGCGGCATCGAGCGCGCGGCCGGAACGGCGGGCAGCGCGGGAGCGGCGGTGGCGCCGGGCACCACCGGCACCGGTCGCTGGACTACGGACTCGGCGGCCTCGGCCGCCAGCGGCTGGGGCGCCGCGCGCCGCGTGCCGTAACGGCGGTGGACCGCCTGTTTGGTGACTCCGAGCGCGGAGCCCACCGCGTCCCAGGAGAAGCCCAGTGAACGGTCGAAGTCCACCGCGGCCGTCACCAGGGTCTCGACACTGTCCCGCAGTTCCTGCGCCAGCCTGACGGTGGGGGCCGGGGCCCTGCCGTAGACGACGAAGCCGGCGGACGGGCCGGAGCGGCGCGGACGGTAGACGTTGCCCAGTTGGGCGGTGAGCGTGCGCAGCGCGTCCACCTGCCGCCGGACCCGCTCGATGTCCCGCACCAGAAGATGCAGGCTGGCCCGCGCTTGGGCGTCGTGGGTTGCGTGGTCGGCCATGAAGAAGCCTCTCGAACCGGCGTTGAAAGGGATCGGGCCGCACCGTGGCGGCTCGCTTCGGTCAATCTCACTTGACCAACGCCTCAGCCGGGGATCTGGTCACGCTCCGGGGGCGTATACGCACCTGCGAGGGGCGCGCAACCGTGCGTACGCCCCCTGGGTGGGTACCGGCCGCCGGGCCCATATACTTGTGCGTTGCTCGTCACCGTAACGTTCCGGCCTGAGAGGCAGTCAGCCACCCATGAAGCTCGTCTTCGCAGGCACCCCCGAGGTAGCCGTACCCGCACTGGACGCACTGATCGCCTCCGGTCGGCACGAGGTCGCCGCCGTCGTCACCCGGCCCGACGCCCCTGCCGGGCGCGGCCGCCGGCTGGTGGCCAGTCCCGTCGCCGAGCGGGCCGAGGAGGCCGGGATCGAGGTGCTCAAGCCGGCCAGGCCGAGGGACGAGGACTTCCTGGCGCGGCTGCGGGAGATCGCGCCGGACTGCTGCCCGGTCGTCGCCTACGGGGCCCTGCTGCCCAAGGCCGCACTCGACGTGCCCGCCCGGGGCTGGGTCAACCTCCACTTCTCGCTGCTCCCGGCCTGGCGCGGCGCCGCCCCCGTGCAGCACTCCGTCATGGCCGGCGACGAGGTGACCGGTGCCTCCACCTTCCTGATCGAGGAGGGGCTCGACTCCGGACCGGTGTACGGCGTCCTCACCGAGGAGGTCCGGCCCACCGACACCAGCGGTGACCTGCTGACCCGGCTGGCGTTCGCCGGGGCCGGGCTGCTCGCCGCGACCATGGACGGCATCGAGGACGGCACCCTGCACGCCGTGCCGCAGCCCGCCGAGGGGGTCACCCTCGCGCCGAAGATCACCGTCGAGGACGCCCGGGTCCAGTGGTCGGCGCCCGCCCTGCGCGTCGACCGGGTGGTCCGCGGCTGCACCCCCGCTCCCGGCGCCTGGACGCTCTTCCGCGGTGAGCGCCTCAAGCTGGTCCAGGCCGCGCCGGTCCTGGACCGCGCCGACCTGGCGCCCGGCGAGCTGGCGGTGGCCAAGAACAACGTCTACGTGGGCACCGGATCGCACGCGATCGAGCTGCTCTGGGTCCAGCCGCAGGGCAAGAAGCCGATGCGCGCGGCGGACTGGGCGCGCGGGGTGCGCATCGTCCCCGGCGAGCTCGTCGGCAGCTGACGGACCGGCGGGCCGGGGCGGGGACGTAGGCTGGGACGGTTCGCCCTCTCACCATCAGCGGAGCACCTTTCACGTGAACGACCAGCCGCGTCGCCGTCCCGCCACCCCGCACCGCCGCCCGAAGAAGGACCCGGTCCGGTTCCTCGCCTTCGAGGCCCTGCGAGCCGTCGACGAACGCGACGCGTACGCCAACCTCGTCCTGCCCCCGCTGCTGAAGAAGGCCCGCGCGGCGGGCGACTTCGACAGCCGGGACGCTGCGCTGGCGACCGAGCTGGTCTACGGAACCCTGCGCAGGCAGGGCACCTACGACGCGATCGTCGCCGCCTGCATCGACCGGCCGCTGCGCGAGGTCGACCCGCCGGTCCTGGACGTGCTCAACATGGGCGTGCACCAGCTGCTCGGCACCCGCATCCCGACCCATGCCGCCGTCTCCGCCAGTGTGGAGCTGGCCCGGGTGGTGCTCGGTGAGGGGCGGGCCAAATTCGTCAACGCCGTGCTGCGCAAGGTGACCGCCGACGACCTCGACGGCTGGGTCGCGCGGGTCGCCCCCTCGTACGAGGACGACGCGGAGGACCACCTCGCCCTCGTGCACTCGCATCCGCGCTGGATCGTCTCCGCGCTGTGGGATGCCCTCGGCGGCGGCCGCGCAGGCATCGAGGACCTGCTGGAGGCCGACAACGAACGGCCCGAGGTCACGCTCGTCGCCCGCCCCGGCCGCTCCACCACCGATGAGCTGTTGGAGGCACTCGGCGAGGAGAACGGGCTCCCGGGCCGCTGGTCGCCCTACGCCGTGCGAATGGCCGAGGGCGGCGAGCCCGGCGCCCTGACCGCCGTGCGGGAGAGCCGCGCCGGGGTCCAGGACGAGGGCAGCCAGCTCGTCGCCGCGGCCCTCGCCAACGCCCCGCTGGAGGGCAGCGACACCCGCTGGCTGGACGGCTGCGCCGGGCCCGGCGGGAAGGCCGCCCTGCTGGCCGCCCTCGCCGCCGGACGCGGCGCCGCCCTGCTGGCGGCCGAGAAGCAGCCGCACCGGGCCCGTCTCGTCGAGCGCTCGCTGGCCGGCAACCCCGGCCCGTACCAGGTGATCACCGCCGACGGGACCCGCCCGCCGTGGCGGTCCGGCACCTTCGACCGGATCCTGATGGACGTCCCGTGCTCCGGCCTGGGCGCGCTGCGACGCCGGCCGGAGGCCCGCTGGCGGCGCCGCAAGGAGGACCTGGAGAGCTTCGCGCCGCTCCAGCGCGGGCTGCTGCGCGAGGCGCTGAAGGCCGTACGGATCGGCGGCGTCGTCGGATACGCGACCTGCTCCCCGCACCTCGCGGAGACCCGGGTGGTCGTCGAGGACGTGCTCAAGGGCCGGGGCGGAGCGCCGGTCGAGGCCGAGTGGGTGGACGCCCGCCCGCTGATGCCGGGGGTGCCCGCCCTCGGCGACGGACCGGACGTCCAGCTGTGGCCGCATCTGCACGGCACGGACGCGATGTACCTCGCCGTGCTGCGGCGTACCGGCTGATCAGGACCACCGACGGAGCGGCCGCCCCCGGACCGGGGGCAAAAAGCCGGGAATGTGCGAACCGTAATGATCCCGTGAGGCTTTGGAGCGCACCGAAGCGGGGAAGTGCCGCAGAACATGGCAGGCTTGGCCCATGGCCCAGATCAACCCCAGCATTCTCTCCGCCGATTTCGCACGTCTCGCCGATGAGGCGAAGGCCGTCGAAGGCGCCGACTGGCTCCATGTCGATGTCATGGACAACCACTTCGTGCCCAATCTGACCCTCGGCGTGCCGATCGTGGAGTCGCTCAGCAGGGCCACGGACACCCCGCTGGACTGCCATCTGATGATCGAGGACGCGGACCGCTGGGCTCCCCAGTACGTCGAGGCGGGCGCCGGTTCCGTCACCTTCCACGTGGAGGCCGCGGCCGCTCCCGTACGGCTGGCGCGGGAGATCAGGGCCAAGGGCGCCCGCGCCTCCATGGCGCTCAGGCCGGCGACGCCCATCGAGCCGTACGAGGACCTGCTCCCCGAGCTGGACATGCTGCTGATCATGACGGTGGAGCCGGGCTTCGGGGGCCAGTCCTTCCTGGACATCATGCTGCCGAAGATCCGCCGCACCCGTGAGCTGATCTCCAGGCACGGGCTCGAACTGTGGCTCCAGGTCGACGGCGGGGTCTCCGAGTCCACCATCGAGCGGTGCGCCGACGCCGGGGCCGACGTCTTCGTCGCGGGGTCCGCCGTCTACGGCGCGAAGGACCCGGCCGAGGCGGTGCGGGCACTGCGCGCCAAGGCCGACGGCGCCACCGCCTCGGCGCAGTGGGCGTGCGGCCACTGACGCGGGCGGCGCGGCAGCCGGCCGCTCCGGCCTCCGATCAGCGGTCGGTCCGGCCAAGGGCAGATGAACGCGGTCCGACGGGACCGATCAAGGATCGCCGTATCTGACAGGATGAACGGCGTATCGAGAGCGTGAACAGCAGTGAGGAGAACGCGGTGTCTGCAATGTCGGCGGGCCGGTCCGCCCTGCGGATGGGGCCCGCGGAGCTGGTGCAGGCGGCGGCCATGGCCCGCCGCTTCTACCTCGAGGGCAAATCCAAGATCCAGATCGCGGAGGAGTTCGGCGTCAGCCGCTTCAAGGTCGCCAGGGTCCTGGAGACGGCGCTGGAGCGTGACCTCGTACGGATCGAGATCCGGGTCCCCGCCGAGCTGGACGCCGAGCGCTCCGACGCGCTCCGCGCCCGCTACGGGCTGCGCCACGCGGTCGTGGTCGAGTCCCCGGCCGAGGAGCAGGACGACGCCGCCGATCCGGAGAACCTGGGCGAGGTCGCGGCCGACCTGCTCGGTGAGCTGGTGAACGAGGGCGATGTGCTCGGGCTGGCCTGGGGCCGGTCCACCATCCACATGGCCGCCGCCCTGGACCGGCTCCCGCCGTGCACGGTCGTGCAGCTCACCGGGGTGTACGACGCGGGCACCGCCGAACGCGGCTCGGTCGAGGCGGTCCGCCGGGCCGCACAGGTCTCCGGCGGCGAGGCCCACCCCATCTACGCGCCGATGCTGCTGCCCGACCCGGCCACGGCCGCCGCGCTGCGCCACCAGACCGGGATCGCCCGCGCCTTCGAGTACTTCGACAAGGTGACGGTCGCCGCGGTGTCCATCGGCTCCTGGGAGCCCGGCATCTCCACGGTCCACGACATGCTGTCCGACGAGGAGCGCGAGCACTACGCCTCGCTCGGCGTCGCCGCCGAGATGTCGGCGCACCTCTTCGACTCGGAGGGCCGGCGGGTCGGCCGGGACCTCGGTGAGCGCTGCATCACGGTCGAGGCGGACCGGCTGCGCCGGATCCCCGAGGTGGTGGCGATCGCGGGCGGCCAGCGCAAGGCCGCGGCGATCGGAGCGGTGCTGCGGTCCGGCCTCGTCACCAGCCTGGTGACGGACACCGCCGCCGCCGACTACCTGCTGACCGACTCGGCCGCGCCGCGCAGGCCCGCACTGGAGCGGACCGACCCGGACGGGGAGTGAGCGAAGGGGGGCGGGGGCAGCACCGCCCCCGCCCCCCTTCGTGCCCGGGGATCAGTCCTGCCGGACGCCCAGGACCGTCGCCTCCAGGTACTGCTCGGGCTCCTTGTACTGGCTGACGTCGGCCGGGTTGTAGCGCGGAGTCTGCCGGGACCAGTCGAGGTTGCCGCGCATCCAGCTCCGCATCCCGTCCAGATACGGCTCCAGCAGCCGGCCGAGCTGCGGATACGCCGCGAGCAGTTCGGCCTCCGCGGTGAGGAAGCGCTCGGTCTCGGTGGCGATCTCCGCGCAGACGTGTTCGAGCGCCTGCTGCTTGCCGTACCCGCGGTGGTGCCGGACCAGGTGGACGAGGTTGTGGATCTCGCCCAGGACCTGTTCCTTCTCGTACGAGTACACGTCGTTGGCCCAGCACACGACGTTGCACGAGGCCTCGAGGGCGGTGATGAACCGGGAATCGTTGTGGATCGACTCGGGCGCCTCGATACCGGCCACGATCTCTATCAGATCCATGCAGACGTGTATCGCTCCGGTGTGGCGGCGCTTCTCGATGTACGTCGCCTCGGCCGGAACCACGCCCTCGGCCCGGTTCCCCGCCTCCCAGGTGGTGGCGGTCGTGAGGTAGGTCATCAGGTGGTACGTGAACCGGCGCCGCCACTGCGGTGCGGCGGCCGGCACCGTGCGATCCCACAGATCGACCAGGGCCACGACGGCGGCCGGCAGCTCCTCGCCCGAGGGCCTGCCCCCGCCCTCGACGACGGAGCGCATCGTCTCGACCACGCTGCGCACCCGGTGCGGGCTGCGGCCGAGGTGGCCGTCGTCCAGCTGGTCGTCGACGAGGAACAGCCAGACGAACCAGTCGGCGACGAGGTCCAGGTTCTCGCGGTCGGCGGTCGGGTACACCATGCCGACGAAGGCCCCGAAGTCCGCCTGCTCGAAGCGCTCCCTGGCTGAATCCCGGTGTACCAGACCGGTGTTGCGGGTCCAGCTGTCGAGGTGCGCCCGTACGTGCCCGACGTGCGGGTTCGTGCGTTGGGGGAACGGGCAGTAGATGTCCGGCAGTTCGCTCTCCACGGGCGGGTCGTGATCCTCTCCGGTCGTGCCTGCGACGGAAGTTGTGAGCATTGCGCCAGCGCCTCCGGGGCAGCTGGCTGACCGGCGGGACCTGCGCGTTTGAAGCTACCTGACCCCTTGTCACCAGGTCCAGGGATGATGATCCCGAATGATCGGCAAGCCGTACGGGTAGGGTCTGTGGGTAAGGCAGGTTCCACTTGCCCGGGACTCCCGATCTTGTTCCTCGGAGGAACATACGAAGGCGGGAGTCGTTTGTTGTGTCTTCGTGGAAACGACCTGCGCCATTTCGTATGAAAAAATGAGTGTTATGCGTTTTCTTGAGCCCGGCACCGGTCGATACACAGAGTCCCCCTCGGTCCCGTACGACCTCACGTACGACGATGTCTTCATGGTCCCGGGCCGGTCGGCGGTCGGATCCCGCCAGGGGGTCGACCTGTCCTCGCCCGACGGCACCGGCACCACCATCCCGCTGGTCGTCGCGAACATGACGGCGATCGCGGGCCGCCGGATGGCCGAGACGATCGCCCGCCGAGGCGGTCTCGTCGTCATTCCGCAGGACATTCCGATCGAGGTCGTCACCGAGGTCATCGCCTGGGTCAAGACGCGCCACCTCGTGCTCGACACGCCCATCGAGCTGGCCCCCGGCCAGACCGTCGCCGACGCACTGTCCCTGCTGCCCAAGCGCGCCCACGGCGCCGGTGTCGTCGTCGACAGCGAGCGGCGGCCCGTCGGTGTGGTCACCGACCACGACCTGACCGGTGTCGACCGCTTCACCCAGCTCTCCGAGGTCATGTCCAGGGACCTGGTGCTGCTGGACGCCGGCATCGACCCGCGAGACGCGTTCAACAAGCTCGACGGCGCCAACCGCAAGCTCGCCCCCGCGGTCGACGCCGAGGGCCGTCTCGTCGGCATACTCACCCGGAAGGCCGCACTGCGCGCCACTCTCTACACCCCCGCCACCGACGCCAACGGCAGGCTGCGGATCGCCGCCGCCGTCGGGATCAACGGTGACGTGGCCGGGAAGGCCAAGCAGCTCCTGGACGCCGGCGCCGACACCCTGGTCGTCGACACCGCGCACGGCCACCAGGAGTCCATGATCAACGCCGTCCGCGCGGTCCGCGCACTGGACCCGCAGGTGCCGATCGTCGCGGGCAACATCGTCGCCGCCGAAGGCGTGCGCGACCTCATCGAGGCCGGCGCCGACGTCATCAAGGTCGGCGTCGGACCCGGCGCCATGTGCACCACCCGGATGATGACCGGCGTCGGCCGGCCGCAGTTTTCCGCGGTCCTGGAGTGTGCCGCGGAGGCGAAGAAGTACGGCAAGCACGTCTGGGCGGACGGCGGCGTCCGCCACCCGCGCGATGTCGCCATGGCGCTCGCCGCGGGCGCGTCCAACGTGATGATCGGTTCCTGGTTCGCCGGGACGTACGAGTCGCCCGGCGACCTCCAGCAGGCCGCCGACGGCCGCTACTACAAGGAGTCCTTCGGCATGGCGTCCGCGCGCGCCGTGAAGAACCGCACCTCCGACGAGTCGGCGTACGACCGGGCCCGCAAGGCGCTCTTCGAGGAGGGCATCTCCACCTCGCGGATGTTCCTGGACCCGACCCGCCCCGGTGTCGAGGACCTGGTCGACTCGATCATCGCGGGCGTCCGCTCCTCCTGCACCTACGCCGGCGCCGGCTCGCTGGCGGAGTTCGCCGAGAAGGCCGTCGTCGGGGTGCAGAGCGCCTCCGGATACGCGGAGGGCAAGCCGCTGCACTCCAGCTGGAGCTGACCCGCGCCGCCGCACCGTCCCGCTGCCCCTTCCGGCCGTTCGCGCCGGAAGGGGCAGCGGCGTTCCGAGGCAGCTCAGGGACCTTTACGGGGGGCTCGCGAGGGCCGTCGCGGTGTCCGGATCCGGGTGCCTGTGAACGCGTTCACGCTATCCAACTCAGTTGAGAATTAAGTAACATGAACCCCAATCAGCTGCCCGCCTCTCTGCGGTAAGGGATCTCATGTCCTTCTTCACCGACCTGGCCCATCAGTACATCGACGGCGAGTGGAGGCCGGGCAAGGGCTCGTGGGACATCATCGACTTCAACCCCTTCGACGGGGAGAAGCTCGCCTCGATCACGGTCGCCACGGCCGACGAGGTCGACCAGGCCTACCGGGCCGCCGAGACCGCCCAGCAGACGTGGGGCGACACCAACCCCTACGCGCGGCGGGCCGTGCTGGAGAAGGCGCTGCGCATCGTCGAGGACCGCGAGGCCGAGATCGCCGACGCGATCGTCGCCGAGCTCGGCGGCACCCGCCTCAAGGCGGCGTTCGAGCTGCACCTGGCCAAGGAGTTCCTGCGCGAGGCCGGTCACCTCGCGCTGCGGTCCACCGGACAGATCCTGCCCTCACCGACCGAGGGCAAGGAGAACCGCGTCTACCGGGTGCCCGCCGGGGTCGTCGGTGTCATCAGCCCGTTCAACTTCCCCTTCCTGCTGTCGCTGAAGTCGGTCGCCCCCGCCCTGGCGCTCGGCAACGCCGTGGTCCTCAAGCCGCACCAGAACACGCCGATCTGCGGCGGCACCCTGGTGGCCAAGGTGTTCGAGGACGCCGGGCTGCCCGCCGGGCTCCTCAACGTGGTGGTCACCGACATCGCGGAGATCGGCGACGCGCTCCTGGAGCACCCCGTTCCGCAGGTCATCTCCTTCACCGGGTCCGACAAGGTCGGGCGGCACGTCGCGACCGTGTGCGCCACGAACCTCAAGCGCTCCGTGCTCGAACTCGGCGGCAACAGCGCGCTCATCGTGCTCGACGACGCCGATGTGGACTACGCGGTCGACGCGGCGGTGTTCAGCCGGTACGTGCACCAGGGGCAGGTCTGCATGGCCGCCAACCGGATTCTCGTCGACCGGTCGGTGGAGCGGGAGTTCACCGAGAAGTTCGTGGCCAAGGTCGCCTCGCTGCGCGTCGGCGACCCGGCCGACCCGGCGACCCAGATCGGCCCCCTGATCAACTCCACCCAGGCCGAGGCGATCACCGCGCTCGTCGACCAGACCGTGGCGGCCGGCGCGACCGCGCTGCTGCACGGGCAGGCCGTCGGCAACCTCGTCAGCCCCTCCGTACTGACCGGCCTGGCGGCCGACTCCCCGGTGCTCTCCCAGGAGATCTTCGGCCCGGTCGCGCTCCTCGTACCGTTCGACGGCGAGGACGAGGCCGTCCGGATCGCCAACGACACCCCTTACGGGCTGAGCGGCGCGGTGCACACCGGCAACGTCGAGCGGGGTGTCCGGGTCGGGCAGCGGATCCGCACCGGCATGATCCACATCAACGACGGCACCGTCCACGACGAGCCGATCGTCCCCTTCGGCGGCGAGAAGAGCTCCGGACTCGGGCGGCTGAACGGCGACTCGATGCTCGACGCCTTCACCACCCAGAAGTGGATCTCCGTACAGCACGGGCGCTCGCAGTTCCCGTTCTGACCCCGCCCCACCTGCGGTGAGCGCGCCCGGGGGGCGCGCCCGTGGTCTACTTCGGGGGCGGCACCGCCGCCCCCGAACCGGCCCTCGCGCCCTGGCCGCCACCCGGCCATCGCCATCGCAGAGAAGTGACCCGTACGACGTGCGACTGAACGACCTCGACGAACGCATCGTCCACGCACTGGCCGAAGACGCCCGTCGCTCCTACGCCGACATCGGCTCGATCATCGGGCTGTCCGCGCCAGCCGTGAAGCGACGGGTGGACCGGCTGCGCGCCGAGGGCGCGATCACCGGGTTCACCGTGCGGGTGGATCCGGCGGCGCTCGGCTGGGAGACCGAGGGGTTCATCGAGATCTACTGCAGCCGCAACACCTCCCCGGAGTCGATCAAGCACGGCCTCGCCCGGTATCCGGAGGTCGCCTCGGCGTCCACCGTGACCGGGGAGGCCGATGCGATCGTTCAGGTGTTCGCGGCCGACATGCGCCACTTCGAGCAGGTCCTGGAGCGGATCGCGGGCGAGCCGTACGTGGAGCGGACGAAGTCCGTACTGGTGCTCTCGCCGCTGCTGCGACGGTACTCGTCGGGCTCGCCCGCGTAGCCGGGGCATCCGGAAGCGGTTCCGTCCTCGAACGCCGGACCGGACCTGTTTCTGCCGGTCGCGCAATGAATCGCTGTGCCGGGGCGACCGGACGCAATGGATCAATGGTCCATGCGCAACGCTCGCGCCTTGTCCGGGGGGAATCGCGGACCGTACCGTCAATACGTCCCCGCCCCGCCCGCACCGCCCGAGGTCAGCCATGCCGCCGTTGCGCACCGCCCTGCTCCAGAGCTCCGGAATCCCGGGCTCGGTGGCCCGTAACACCGAGGTGCTCGACGACGCCGCACGCCGCGCCGCCGCCGGCGGGGCCCGGCTGCTCGTCTGCCCCGAGATGTTCCTGACCGGGTACGCGATCGGGGACGACGTGCCCCGGCTGGCCGAGGCCGCCGACGGGCCCGCGGCGCACGCCGTCGCGGCGATCGCCGCCCGGCACGAGATCGCCGTCCACTACGGCTACCCGGAGCGGGACGGCGACACCCTGTACAACGCCGCCCAGCTCATCGGCCCCGACGGCACCCCGCTCGCGAACTACCGCAAGACCCACCTCTTCGGCGGCTTCGAGCAGCACTGGTTCACCCCCGGCGAGCAGCCGGTCGTCCAGGCGGAGCTGGACGGCATCCGCATCGGCCTGATGATCTGCTACGACGTCGAGTTCCCGGAGAACGTCCGGGCGCACGCGCTGGCCGGCACCGATCTGCTGCTGGTCCCGACCGCCCAGATGCACCCCTTCCAGTTCGTCGCCGAATCGCTCGTCCCGGTCCGCGCCTTCGAGAACCAGCTGTACATCGCCTACGTCAACCGGACCGGGCCGGAGGGCGAGTTCGAGTTCGTCGGGCTGAGCTGCCTGGCCGGACCCGACGGCACGGTCCGCACCCGGGCCGGACGCGGCGAGGAACTCGCGCTCGCGGACGTGGACCCGGCGCTGCTGAGCGCCTCCCGGGCCGCCAACCCGTATCTGCGCGACCGCCGCCCCGGCCTGTACGGCTCCCTCGTCTGAGCCCGCCGCCCCGCTCACCCTCACCTTTCCCCGCAAGGAGTCCGTACCCCATGACGTCCACGGTGCCCACCGCCGTCCAGCACACCGAGGCGGCCCCGCCGATCACCATGTTCGGGCCGGACTTCCCGTACGCGTACGACGACTTCCTCGCGCACCCCGCCGGGCTCGGACAGATACCGGCGACCGAGCACGGCAGCGAGGTCGCGGTCATCGGCGGCGGGCTCTCCGGGATCATCACCGCGTACGAGCTGATGAAGATGGGCCTGCGCCCCGTCCTGTACGAGGCCGACCGGATCGGCGGGCGGCTGCGCACGGTCGAGTTCGACGGCTGCACCGTGGACGGGGAACCGCTCACCGCCGAGATGGGCGCCATGCGCTTCCCGCCGTCCTCGACCGCACTCCAGCACTACATCGACCTGGTGGGGCTGGAGACGAAGCCGTTCCCCAACCCGCTCTCCCCGGTCACCCCGTCGACCGTCGTCGACCTGAAGGGCGAGTCGCACTACGCCCGCACCATCGACGACCTTCCCCAGGTCTACCGCGACGTGATGGAGGCCTGGAACGCCTGCCTGGAGGAGGGCGCCGACTTCTCCGACATGAACCGGGCGATGCGCGAGCGCGACGTGCCGCGCATCCGCGAGATCTGGGCCCGGCTCGTCGACAAGCTCGACAACCAGACCTTCTACGGCTTCCTCTGCGACTCCGAGGCCTTCAAGTCCTTCCGGCACCGCGAGATCTTCGGCCAGGTCGGCTTCGGCACCGGCGGCTGGGACACCGACTTCCCCAACTCCATCCTGGAGATCCTGCGCGTCGTCTACACCGAGGCGGACGACCACCACCGCTCCATCGTCGGCGGCAGCCAGCAGCTCCCGCTGCGCCTCTGGGAGCGCGAGCCGGAGAAGATCATCCACTGGCCGCTGGGCACCTCGCTGGCCTCGCTGCACGACGGGGAGCCGCGTCCCGCGGTGACCCGGCTGAACCGCACCGCCGGGAACCGGATCACCGTCACCGACGCCACCGGCGACATCCGCACCTTCCGGGCGGCCGTCTTCACCGGGCAGTCCTGGCTGCTGCTCTCCAAGATCGACTGCGACGACGCGCTCTTCCCGATCGACCACTGGACGGCGATGGAGCGCACCCACTACATGGAGTCGTCCAAGCTGTTCGTCCCGGTCGACCGGCCGTTCTGGCTCGACAAGGACGAGGTGACCGGCCGCGATGCCATGTCGATGACGCTCACCGACCGGATGACGCGCGGCACCTACCTGCTCGACGACGGCCCGGACAAGCCCGCCAGCATCTGCCTCTCGTACACCTGGTGCGACGACAGCCTGAAATGGCTGCCGCTGTCGGCGGCCGAGCGGATGGACGTGATGCTGAAGTCGCTCGGCGAGATCTACCCGGGCGTCGACATCAGGAAGCACATCACCGGCAACCCGGTGACGGTCTCCTGGGAGAACGAGCCCTACTTCATGGGCGCGTTCAAGGCCAATCTGCCCGGCCACTACCGCTACCAGCGGCGGCTGTTCACCCACTTCATGCAGGACCGGCTGCCCGCCGACAAGCGGGGCCTGTTCCTGGCCGGCGACGACATCTCCTGGACGGCCGGCTGGGCCGAGGGGGCCGTGCAGACCGCGCTGAACGCCGTCTGGGGCGTGATGGCCCAGTTCGGCGGCGCGACCGACGCGGCCAACCCCGGCCCGGGAGACCTCTTCGACGAGATCGCCCCGGTCGAACTCCCGGAGGACTGAGGCCGGTTACGCGGGCCGGCAGACGCTGCGCTGCCGGCCGAGGCCGGAGATCTCGACCTCCATCACATCGTCCGGACCCAGGTAGGGGAAGCGGCCGGACAGCGCCACGCCCTGCGGCGTACCGGTGTTGATGATGTCTCCGGGCTCCAGCACCAGGTACTGCGACAGATGGTGCACCAGATGCGCCACGCTGAAGATCATGTCCGCGGTGGAGGAGTCCTGCCGGGGCTCGCCGTTGACGTGGCTGGTCAGCCGCAGCCGCTGCGGGTCACCGACCTCGTCGGCCGTCACCAGGACCGGGCCCAGCGGGTTGAACGTGGCGCAGCTCTTGCCCTTGGACCACTGGCCGCCCGACTCCTCCAGCTGGAAGGCGCGCTCCGAGACGTCGTTGCTGACCGCGTAGCCCGCGATGTGGGCGGCCGCGTCGGCGGGGGAGTCCAGGTAGGAGGCGCGGCGGCCGATCACGACGGCCAGCTCCACCTCCCAGTCGGTCTTCTTCGAACCACGGGGGATGAGCACGTCGTCGTACGGACCGACAACCGTGTTCGGGGACTTGTAGAAGAGGATCGGCTGCTCGGGCGGCTCGGCACCGGACTCCGCCGCGTGGGCCGCGTAGTTCTGCCCGATGCACAGGAGCGCGGAGGGCCGGGCCACCGGGGCGCCGACCCGCTCCCCGGTGATGTCGGTCTCCGGGAGCTTCGGCTCGGCGGGGATCAGGTGCGGGTTGTCGGCCAGCGCGGCGAGGAACGCGCCGTCGATGTCGTCGGTGATGCCCGACAGGTCGTAGTGACGGCCCTCGGGGCAGACGACGACCGGGCGCTCGTGGCCCGGCTCGCCTATGCGCATCAGTCGCATGACGGGTGGATCTCCTGACGGGTACAGGTGCGGGTACGGGTTCGGTACGGGTGGCGGTCAGCGCAGCCGGACGAGCGCCTCGGCGGTGACGGCGTGGACCGGCGGGCGCCCGGCGAGCAGCCGCAGCACCTCGTTGACGGCACTGGTGCCAAGACGCTGCCGGCACTCGACGCTCCCGGCCGCCTGATGCGGGGTGAGCAGCACGTTCGGCAGGGAGCGGAAGGGGTGGCCGGCCGGGAGCGGCTCGGCGTCGAAGACGTCGATCGCCGCGTCCAGCCGGCCGGTGGTCAGTTCGGCCAGCAGCGCGTCCTCGTCGACCAGCCACGAGCGGGCGGTGTTCACCAGGCCCGCCCCGTCCGGCATCAGCGCCAGCTGCTCCGCGCCGATCATCCGGTGGGTCTCCTCGGTGACCGGCGCGTGCACGGCCACGATCCGGCTGCCGGAGAGCAGCGTCTCCAGCGGTACGGACCGCACGCCGAGCTCCTCGGCACCGGCCTCGGAGAGGTACGGGTCCGTGACGCTGACCCGTGCGCCCATCGCCCGCACCATCCGGATGTAGGCGCGCCCGGTGCGGGAGGCGCCGAGCACCCCGATGTCGCTGCCGTGGATCTCGTGGCGCGGCGGTGCCTCGCTCGCCGCCGCCCAGTCCTGGCCGCCGCGCAGGGCGTGGTCGAAGCGCTGGATGCGGTGGAGCAGCGAGAGGGTGAAGGCGAGGGCCACCTCGGCGACCGGGCGGGCCATCTCGTCACCGGCCTGGGTGACCAGGATGCCCCGCCGGAACACGTCCTCGGTGACATAGGGGGCGACCGCCGAACCGGTGTGCGCCACCAGCTCCAGCCGGTCCGCGTGCGCGAGGAGTCCGGCGTCCACCTTGGGCGCCCGCCAGGACAGGATCAGCGCGCGGGCGCCGGGCAGCGCCGCCTTGAGCGCTTCCCGGTCGCTGTGGTCGTCGAGGACGGTGAGTGCGGCGGCCCGCTCCAGCTCTTGCCACACCTCGGCGGTGAAGAACTGCTCGCGCAGGTGTGGGGGCACGGCGACGACCACCCGGGAGGAGCGGTCGGCGGTTTCAGGAGAGCCAGGCATCGAGGTGCTCCGCAACGAAGGCGTCATCGGTCAGCCAAGGGTAGGCCGCAGCCACCCGGGTGATCTCCTCGGCCTGTCCGGGGGAGAGCGTCTCGGCCGGATCCAGACAGCGGATGTTCGCCAACAGGCCCTGACGGCGCAGCACTTCGTGCACCCCGGCGATGCAGCCCCGGAACGCGTTCCGGACGTCGAAGACCGCGCTGTTGGCATCGGTCAGCTCGGTGCGGCGGGCCAGGCAGCGGACCGTCGCGTCGTGGTCCCCGGCGCGGGCCAGCCGGATGTCGTCCAGCAGGGTGACCGCGGAGCTCGTCCACACCGCCCACTGGCCCAGCAGCCCGCCCGCGAACCAGCGCCGGGGGCCGTCCGCCGCCCCGTACGGGGTGAGCAGGTCGCCGATGATGTCGTCGTCGTTGCCGGTGTACAGCGCCACCTCGCCGGCCCGGTCGGCGGCGGACACCGCCCGTAGGACGTCGGCGGTGCGGTAGCGGTCGAAGGGGGCGATCTTGACGGCGGCCGTGTTCGGCAGGTCGGTGAACGCGGACCAGAAGCCCGGCGACAAGTACCGTCCGCCCACCGCCTCCTGGAGGTAGAACCCGATGACGGGCAGGACCTCGCCGACCGCCCGCGCCCGCTCCAGCAGCCCCTTCTCGTCCGCGCCGGGCACGGCGGGGGAGAGCAGCACCGCGTCGTAGCCGAGCTCTGCGGCGGTGGTGGCCTCGGCGACGGCCTGCGCGGTGTAGCCGCAGGCACCGGCGACCTTGACGAACGGGCGGCCGGCCTCGGCGTCGATCGTCTCGGCCGCGAGCTCCAGGACGGGCCGCAGCAGCCCGACTCCGGGTTCGCGGATCTCGAACTGCGTGGTGTGTACGGCGACGGCGGCGCCGCCCGCCCCGGACGCCAGGTAGTAGCGGGTCAGCGCGCGCTGGCGGCGCTCGTCGAACGTGCCGTCGGCATGCAGCGCGAGCGGGTGGGCGGGTATCGCCGCACCCCGGGCGAGCAGATCCAGCGCGGGGGTGGACGGGTGGGAGGGAGTGGACATGGAGTGGATCAGAACCTTCCGTCGCGTACCTGGAACTTGGTGGGCTTGCCGGACAGCGGGAGTCCGCGCCGCAGCCAGTCGGCCTGCCACCCGACGAGGGTGCGCAGCGAGACGTCCGGGTAGCCGAAGAGGGCGTGGCAGCGGCTCGCGTCGGAGAGCAGCGCGGTGGGCGCCTCGGTCCCGGCGAGGACCGGCTCCCGGTCGAACTCCTCGCCGAACCACTGCGCGATACGGCGCACCGAGGCGGACTCGGGGCCGGTGAGGTTGAGGGTGAACGGCTCGCCGCCGGTGGCGTGCAGGAGTGCGCGCAGGGCGACCTCGTTGGCGTACCCCTGCCACACCACGTTGGCGTGACCGGTTGTCACGTCGACGGGCTCGCCCGCCTGTACGCGGTACGCGATGTCGGCGAGGACGCCGTAGCGCAGGTCGACCGCGTAGTTGAGCCGGATGTTGGCGACCCTGGTGCCGAGGGTCAGCGCGGCGTGGCCGAAGATCCGCTCCCGGCCGAGGCACGACATGGCGTACTCGCCGACCGGGCCGACCGGGTCGGTCTCGGTGCAGCCGCCGGAGGAGACGGGCACCAGCGGGTACACGTTGCCGGTGGAGAACGCGGCGATCCGGGCGCCGGACCAGCGCCGGGCCACCCGGTCCGGCATCGCGGCGTTCACCGCCCAGGCGAGCGAGGGCGCCCCGGCGGAACCGAATTTGGCGCCGACCATGAAGACGACGTTCCCGGCGTCGGGCAGCCGGGTCAGATCGGCGGCCGGGTCCATCAGGTCGAAGGCGACCGTGCGGACCCCGGCGGCCTCCAGCTCGTCCGCGGCGGCCTTGTCGGACCAGCGGGAGACCGCGTACACGCTCACGTCGGTGCGGCCCGCGGCGTCCAGCGCCCGGCGGGCCAGCCGGCACAGGCTGGGGCCCATCTTGCCGCCCGCGCCCAGGACCAGCAGATCGCCCTCCAGGCGGCCGAGGTCGGCGACGAGCGCGGGGGAGGGGGTGGCGAGCCGCTCTTCGAGTGCGGCCTCATCGGTGAACATATGGCTGGCTATCCCTTGATTCCGGACGCGGTGACGCCCTCGGTGAAGTAGCGCTGGCCCACCATGTACGCGGCGAAGATGGGCACGAACGCGATGACGGAGCCGGAGAGCACCACATTGAGCGGCACGTTCTGCTGCTGGAGCGAGGCGATGCCGACGGTGAGGGTGCGCATGTCGGTGGACTGGCCGATGACCAGGGGCCACAGGAAGTCGTTCCAGTGCCACAGGAAGACGAAGACTCCGAGCGTGGCGAGGATCGGCTTGAGCAGCGGCAGCACGATCCGGTAGAAGATCTGCCACTCGCTGCACCCGTCGAGCCGGGCCGCCTCGAAGAGTTCGTCGGGCAGCCCCTGGATGAACTGCCGCATCAGGAACACCGCCTGGGCGTTGGCCAGGGTCGGCACGATCAGTCCCCAGTACGTGTCGACGCCGCCGAGCTTCGCGATCATCGCGAACGTCGGGATCATCGTGACGTGGTACGGGACCATCACCATCGACAGGAACGACCAGAACATGGCCTCCCGGCCCGGGAAGCGCTTCTTGGCGAACGCGTACCCGGCGAGTGAGGCGAGCAGCAGCACGCCGACGACCGAGACGACCGAGTACATCAGCGTGTTGAACAGCCAGCGCGGTACGTCCTGGGCGCCCATGACGGTGTCGTACGCCTCGCCGGTCAGCGGCCAGGGCAGCAGGCTGCCGGGGAAGTCGACCGCCGCGGACGGCTTCAGGGAGAGCACGACCATCGCGTAGAACGGGAAGACCGTCACGAGCGCGGCGACCGTCAGCAGTGCGCCTCGCGCTATCCGGCCGGCCCGGGTCGGGCGCATGCCGTACGGGACGGTGTCCTGCTCGGAGAGCTTGCGCAGCCTGCGGACCTCCCGGCGCTCCGCCCGGTCCGGGGGAGCGGGGGCCTTGCGGACGGGCGGGGCCGTTTTCGTCTCTTCGGGTGCCGTTGTCATGGTCACTGGTCCTTCCCGATCACGAGCCGCTGGATCACCGCGACGACCACGGTCAGCACGAAGAGCGCGACACCGATGGCGGAGGCGTAGCCCAGGTCGAAGTACTTGAAGCCCGCGTCGTAGAGCTGGAAGACGAGCGTGTAACTGGCGTTGGCGGGACCGCCGCCCGTCATGGTGTAGACGGCGTCGAACACCTGGAACGAGGCGGTCGTCTCGATCACGGCGAGGAAGAACAGGGCGGGCTTGAGCTGCGGCAGCACGATGTACCGGAACCGCTGCCAGGGGCCGGCCCCGTCGGTGAGCGCCGCCTCCTCCAGTTCGCGCGGGATGTCCTGCATCCGGGCGAGCAGGATGAGCATCCCGTAGCCGAAGCGGGACCAGACGCCGACGAGCGCGAGCGCGGGCAGCACCAGCACGTCGTCGGAGAGCCAGGAGCCCTCGGACAGCCCGAACCAGCCCATCAGGGTGGACCACGGGCCGCCGGTCGAGAAGATCCAGACGAAGACGGTGGCGGCCAGCACCAGCGAGGTGACGACCGGCAGGAAGAACACCGACCGGAAGAACTTGGCGCCGCGGAACGCGCGGCGGGTGATCAGCGCCAGGCAGACCGAGGCGGCGAGCGTGCCCGGTACGGCGATCACGGTGTACAGGACCGTGACCTTCAGGGCCTGCCAGAACAGCGGATCGGCCCACAGGCGGGTGAAGTTGTCGAACCCGATGAAGCTGCCGCCGCCGGTGAGGGAGTAGTCGGTGAAGCTCATCAGCACACCGGCGACGCCCGGACCGAACCGGAAGGCGAGGAACAGCAGGAAACACGGGAGCACGAAGAGCAGGCCGATCCGGGCCTCGCGGCGCGCCTGCGGCCCGCTGCGACGGCCCCGGCGGGTGGGTTCCGCGACGACTGCCACGGGGATCTCCTTGCGGTACGGGGGAATTGCGGGGGGTTCGGGGGTGTCGGCCCCCGTGGGGTCGCGGGGCCGGAGACCGGCCCCGCCTACCGTGGATCAGCGGCCGAGCATCGCCTGCGCGGCCTTCTGCGCGGTGTCCAGCGCGTCCTGCGGGCTCTTCTTGCCGAGCAGCGCGGCCTGGATCTCCGGGGCGAGCACGCCCTGGACCTCACGCGCCTTGTCCTGGAGCGGACCCACGTCCATGCTCGGCAGCGTGGCGCCGACGGCGGTCTGGAGCTTGTCGTCCGGGTACAGGTCACCGCCGGACCTGCGGGCCGGGAAGTAGCCGGCGGCCTTCTGCAGTCCGGCCGAGTTCTTCGACTCGGCGACGAAGTTCAGCCAGTCGCCGGTGTACTTCTTGTCGGCGCCCTTCAGCATCGCCAGGGCGCCCACGGTGCCGTAGCCGACCGAGGCGGTGTCCTTCAGCGGCGGCCGGACGACGATGTTCTCCTTGCCCCAGAACGGCTCGACGTCCGCCGGGGTGTTCTGCCAGGTGCAGGCGACCTTGCCCTTGGCGGTCGGGGTCTGCTCCAGCTTGGGCGTGGTCGTGACCAGGTCCTTGTCGGTGTAGCCGCCCTCGACCAGCTTCTTCAGGTACGTCAGCGCCTTCACGCCGGCCGCGTCGTTGAAGGTGACGTTCTTTCCGTCCTCGGAGAAGACGTCGCCGCCGGCCTGCCAGAGCAGCGGGTAGAAGGTCATGTTCAGGGTCTGCTGGGTGTCGCCGCTGTAGCTGGTGGCGTAGTAGCCCTTCTTCTTCAGCTTCGGGGCCAGCGCCTCCAGGTCCGCCCAGCTCGACGGGTAGGTCTTCTCACCGATCGCGTCGAACACCCGCTTGTCGCAGATCAGCGGATTGGCGCTGGTCAGGATCGGGGTGGCGAGCGGCTTGCCGTCCACGGTGACGGACTTCAGCGCGAAGTCCGTGTAGTCCGACTTGGCGGAGGCCGGCATGTAGTCGCCGGCCGGGACGATGCTCTTGGTGTACTTCGGCAGCTGGTCCGGGATCAGGTAGACGGCGTCCGGGCCCTTGCCGGAGGCGATCGCGGTGGCCAGGGCGGTGTCGCGGTTGGCCCACGGGAAGGTCTCCACCTTCACCGTGACGCCGTCGTGCTTCTTCTCGAACGCCTTGACCAGGCCGTCCCAGTACGCCTTGTTCTTGGCCTCGTCGAAGATGACCGGGTAGGTCCACATGGTCACGGTGTTGTCGTCGCCGCCGCTGCCGGAACAGCCGGCCAGCGCACCGGCGGCGAGCGCGGTGGCCAGGACGGGGGCGGCGAGGGCGCGGACTCTGGAACGGCGGGTGAGGAGACGGGACATGAGGTGGTCCTCCGGGAACCTGAGGGCGGGAAGAGGGGAAGTCACTGCGCCGGGACCGTCTGGACGGTGCCGGTGTGCCGGGCGCGTTCGGCGGCGAACGCCGCGAGGTGGCTGCCGAGCGAGGTGGCGGGACCGGAGCGCACGGCCCCCGGGTCGCCGGTGGCGACGGCGGTGACGAACGCCTCGACGAGTGCGGCGTCCCCGCCGCCGTGCCCGTCGGCCGCGTTCGAACCGGACGCGCCGAGTTCGTGGACGGTGGACTCGCCGGTCCGGAAGTCCTGCACCGTGACCCGCTCACCGTCACCGATGAGCCAGCCGTGCGAGCCGAAGATCCGGGTCTGGCGATGGGTCTGCTCGGTGAACGCGACCATCTGGAAGGTCGCGGTCACCCCGTCCGTCAGCTGCATGGCGAGGACCTGGTGGTCCACCACGTCGTTGTCGCTCCGGTAGGCGCAGACCCCGTACGGGCCCTCGCGCAGCGCCTGCACGAGACCGGCCTCGTCGGTCGCCCCGGTGACATGGGTGACCGGCCAGACCGCGCCCTTCTCGCGCAGCGTCGGCATGTACAGCTTCAGCGCGCTGTACGGGCAGTCCGCCTCGACCGCGCAGTCCAGGCAGCGCTCGGCGGACCCGGCCGGGGCGTTCTCGGGCCGGAAGTGCTTCAGCCCGCCGAAGCCGGTGACCTGCTCGATCCGGCCGCCCATGACGTACGTGATCCAGTCCAGGTCGTGGCAGGACTTGGCCAGCAGCATCGGGGAGGAGTCCTTCTCGCTGCGCCAGGGGCCGCGTACGTAACTGTGCGCGTAGTGCCACCAGCCGACCGGCTCCAGATGGTCGAGGGAGACCAGCTGACCGAGCACACCGGAGTCCACCACCTCTTTCACCAGGTCGGTGTACGGCGTGTACCGCATGACGTGGCAGACGGCGAACAGCACCCCGGCCCGCTCCACCCCCTCGACGATCCGCCGGGTCTCCTCCTCGGTCGGGGCGAGCGGCTTCTCCGCGAGGATCGCGTAACCGGCCCCGGCCAGGGCCAGCACCGGCTCGACGTGGAAGCGGTCCTGGGTGGCGACGATGACGGCGTCCGCGATGCGGTTCTCCACGAGCGGCCGCCAGTCGTCGAACTCGACGGGCGCGCCGGCCGCCGCCCGCGCCGCGGGGCGCGGATCGGCGACGGCGACGAGTTCGGCGCGCTCGGGGTGCGCCTTGATCCACTCGGCGTACGTCAGACCGCGGTTGCCGGCGCCGACGAGTGCGACGCGTACGGGCCTGCCGGTGATCGGGGTATGCGTGGACACGGGGAATCCCTGGTGCTCGATGGGCGCGGGGGCCCAGGTGGTCAGAAGCGCAGCGTGGCCGCGGTGTGGGCTACGCGGTCGCCCTCGTCCGGGAGCGCGGTGCGCTCGGTGCCGTCCTCGACGCAGCCGGTGTGCAGCAGATGGCTGGAGCCGCCGAACGCCGCCGGCCGCAGTTCGAGCCGGCCCCCGGTGAAGGTGGAGCCGGTCGCCCGGTAGCGGTTGGTGCCTTCGGTGAGCAGCACATGGGCGGTGCCCCCGGGCGCGGCCGAGTCGAGGCCGCTGAGCTGCCAGTCGACGGTCCGGCCGGCTCCGGTACGGGCGAGCAGGGCGCCGTCCTTGTTGGTGCCGGAAAGGCGTGTGCCGTCGATGCGCAGCCGCTGGTCCCCGGCCGAGGTCAGCTTGAGCCCGGTGTCGCGGAGTTCGCCGCCCAGGACGCTGACGTCGGAGTGGGCGAGCGAGACCGGGGCGGTGTCCTTCGAGCCGGTCAGCGTGCACTGGTCGAGGGTGAGCGGCCCGGTGCCGTTGAACACCGCGCCGTCGACGCCCTTCAGCGTGGTGCGCTGGAGGGTGAGCGGGGCGCTGACGCCCGCCTGGGTGATCTCCGCGCCCGCCGCGAAGGCGAAGGCGGAGTCGGCGATCACGTTGGGGCGGGCGGACAGGTCGGAGGCCCGGGAGACGATCAGCGGACCCGTCGCCGTACAGCCCCGCATCTGCACGCCGTCCGCGTTGACCCAGAGCATTCCGGAGCCGTCCAGGGACTTCTTGCCGATGACCAGGACGTCCTCGAGCGTCAGATCGGTGATCTTGACGCGGGCCACGAACCAGGAGCAGGCGTGCCGGCGCACGGTGATCCGCTTGGCCCGGCCGCCCCAGGGCGTACCCGAGTTGGCGAAGGTCATCAGGCCGGAGTTGCCGGTGTACGTGAGGTCGTGCTCGAACTGGCCGTGGGTGACGAACGGGCCCTCGTCGTCGCCGTCGCCGTGGCAGTTGGTGACGTAGCAGTAGGCCGAGGCCGTGAAGTCGTTGAGGTGGCGGGCGTTGGAGGTGTGACAGTCCTCCACGTGCCCGTAGAGGCAGTAGATCTGCTGGGTGAGGTAGCCCGCACCGCCGTAGGTGACGGACTTCGGGTTGGTCAGCGAGCACTGTTCGGTGCGGTAGTACGTGCACCAGCGGCGCATCACCACCGGCCAGAAGGTGCCGATGGCCTCGATGCCGGAGACGTCGCAGCGCACCGCGTACTCGTAGGCGACCGGGTGCGAGCCGGTCATCTCGTCCTCGCCCCAGCCCTCGAAGACCATGTTGCGCACATGGGCGCGGTCGACGGGCTCGATCCGGGTCCAGGTCAGGGTGCGCCCCGCGGCCAGGTCCCAGCCGATCTGGTAGTTGACCCGGATGTGCGTGGCGTCGACGACACCGGTGACCTGGACGAGTCGCTGGATCTCCTTCTCGTACTGCCCCGACAGGGCGTTGATCTCCACCGCCCACCACTGGCCGACCGCGAACTCGGAGGAGTCCCCGACCTCGAAGAGGTCCGAGAGGTCCGGCATCGCCGCGCTCAGCGTGTGTTTGACGGTGGTGTCGGTGACGGTGCCGCGGAAGGAGAGGACGGCGCCGAAGGGGTTGTCGTGGGTGTTCTTCTCGATGCCGGTGGTGGTGATGTGGTGGCCGCCGAAGTCGAGTTCGATGTTCGAGCGGTCGAAGAGGTGGCGTCGGGTGAACAGGAGGTCGGTGTGGGCTTCGATGCGGTGGACGCTTGTGTCGTTGACCATGGCGTCGAGTGCGGCGTCGGCGGGGGTCTTGGCGTCGAGGTGGCCGAAGGTGCGGAAGTCGAGCGTTCCGGTGTGGAGCTGGTGCCAGCGTCCGGTCTTCGCCGTGGTGGGGGCGATGACGGTGCCGCCGTTGTGCGCGGCGGTGGACTTCTTGTGCCAGCGCAGGGCCATGGCGCCGCCGTCGCCGGGGGCGTGGTAGCCGGCCAGCAGGATCTGGGTGCCGTCGGTGAGCGGCCCGGTGTTCAGGGCCCGCAGCGCGGCGACCGTGTCCAGGTTCAGGACGTCACCGGTGCGGGCGGGGGCGGCCTGCGCGGAACCGGCGGCCATGGCCGAACCGGCCATGACCAGACCGGCGAGACCCGAAACCCGCAGCACGTTGCGACGGGACGAGGCAGAGGTGGAGTGGTGCGGAACGCTCATGCGGACTTCGCCTTCCAAGAAGCGCGACAAGTGAGGGAGCGTTCCTGCGGTGGACTGCCATGAGGCGGATGGCTGAAAAGGGTCCGGCCGTCGGATGTTCACGACGCGGTGGGCAGGCGTCGGAATCGGACCGGGAGGGGTAAATCGCCGGTGACGGGTGAGCGCCTCCGGGGTTGGCAGGGAACCTACGGCGGGTTGTGCCGATCGGTCAAGACCTGATTTCGTCGGAATCTGAGGCAGCGGTGTCCGAAGTGTCGGTCTCCGGGTCGTCCACCCAGCCCAGCGAGACGCTGATCCGGCGGGCCGAGTCCCGTACCTGGCCGCCCAGTTCCTGGTAGCGCCAGGCCGGCAGGCCGGTCTTGAGGCCGGTGATGGAGACGGCCCCGGCGCACACCGAACGGTCGTCGAAGACCGGGGCGCCGATGCAGATGATGCCCTCGGCGTCCTCCTCGTCGTCCAGGGCGTAGCCGACCCTGGCGATGTCGCGGAGGTGGGACATGAAGGTCGCCGGGTCGGTGATCGTGCGCGACGTGCGCCGGGGCAGCCCGAACCGCTCGACGATCGAGGCGGCCTCGGCCGCCGGCACCGCCGAGAGCAGCGCCTTGCCCAGGCCCGTGCAGTGCGGCAGCTCGCGCTGGCCCATCCGCAGATCGAGCCGGACGCGCTGGTCGAGCTCGACCTGGTCGACCACGACCGCGTGGCCGTCCTCGGGCACGGCGAGCCTGGAGGCCATGCCGGTGGTGCGGGTGAGTTCGCGCAGGACGGGGTGGGCGACCCCGCGCAGCGAGACCTGGGACCTGGCCCGGTCCCCGAGCCTGGCCAGGCTCATGCCAAGCCGGTAGCGGCGGTTCATGCCCTCGCCGTCGTCCGAGACGAGGCCGTAGGCGCGCAGGGTCTGGAGCATGCCGAACGCGGCGCTCTTGGAGATGGAGCAGACCTGGCCGACCTCGGTGACGCTCAGGCCGTTGCCCTGGGAGGGGGCGGCGAGAGCTTCGAGGATGTCGGCTGCCCTGGCCACGCTCTTGACCCAGTATTTCGGTTCCTCAGGGGCAGCACTGTTCGTCATAGCAGAACAGCGTAGTGCCTATGGGGTGCCTGGATGTACGTGAGAGCCAAGAAAACCTGGAAATCGGGGCTCTGTGTGGCTGGAAGGGGGTTGACCGGTTTCGGAGGCGGACGTAATATCCAGGCACTGTTCGGCTCTACAGAACAGTGTTCTGAAAAAGCGAAACGCAGTACCGAGCACCACGGATCACCTCTTCCTGCGGCGACTGCCGGGCGGATGGCGCCAGGGACTCACGGGCCGGGCAGGGCCCGCGAAAACCGACGACTCTCGACGCAAGGAGCAAGCACCATGAGTTCAGGCCCGGTAGGCAACCAATCCGGAGCCCGACTCGCCGAACGCGCCCGCCAGGTCGTACCCGGCGGCGTGAACAGCGGTCAGCGCAGCGTTCCCGGACTGACCGACCTGGTCGTCACCGGGACCGACGGCGCACGGTTCCGTACCGCCGACGGACGCGAGTACACCGACTTCCACTCGGCGTTCGGCCCGCCGCTGCTCGGCCACAACGACCCCGACGTGGCCCGCGCGACCGCCCAGGCCGGCGCCACCCTCGGCCACATGGGCGTCGGCGTCACCGAGGGCGAGGTCCTCCTCGCCGAGCAGCTCACCGAGCTGATCCCCTCGATCGAGAAGGTGCTGCTCACCAGCACCGGCAGCGAGGCCACGTTCCACGCGCTGCGGGTCTCCCGCGCCGCCACCGGCCGCCGCCTCGTCGTCAAGTTCCAGGGCTGCTACCACGGCTGGCACGACTCGGTCAGCCTCAACGTCATCTCCGCGCCCGAGAAGGTCGGCGGCCACGACCCGATCTCCACCGGCATCCTGCCCGAGGTCCTCGACGCCACCCTCGTCCTGCCGTTCAACGACAGCGAGGCCGTGCGGGCCGCCTTCGCCGACCACGGCTCCGACATCGCCGCCGTCATCGTCGAGCCCGTCCCGCACAACGTCGGCGCGCTCCTGCCGTACCAGGAGTTCCTGACCACGCTGCGCGAGGAGACCACGAAGGCCGGCAGCGTCCTGATCTTCGACGAGGTCATCACCGGATTCCGCCACAGCCTCGGCGGCTGGCAGCAGATCTCCGGCGTCACCCCCGACCTCACCACCCTCGGCAAGGCCATCGCCAACGGCGCCCCCGTCGGCGCGATCGGCGGCCGCGCCGACCTGATGGACCTCTTCTCCACCCGCCCCGGCGCCCCGGCCTTCTTCGCCGGTACGTACAACGGCCACCCCTCCGTCGTCGCCGCCGCCCTCGCCACGCTGCGCAAGCTGCGCGAGGAACCGGTCCACGACCACGTCTTCCGGCTCGGCGGCCGCGTCCGCACCGAACTGGCCGCACTGTACGAGCGGCTCGGCGTCCCCGCCGTCGTCACCGGCTACGGCTCCGTCTTCGTCAGCTACTTCATGCCGGGCGAGGCCCCCCGCACCTACGCGGACCTGCTGGCCAACGACGCCTCGCTGTTCGTCGGCTACCGCCGCAAGCTCCTGGAGCACGGCCTGTTCGAGCTGCCGCTCAACCTCAAGCGCAGCCACATCAGCTACGCGCACAGCGACGCCGACGTGGACCGTCTCATCGAGGGCACCGAGGCCGCGGTCAAGGCCGTCCTGGCCGACGGCGGCGCCCGCGACCTGGAGAACACCTCGACCATGGGCGGAGCGAACCGCTGATGCTGACCGTCAACCGCACCCGCCCCGCCGGCCCCGCCGGACGGATCACCCGCGTCGAGACCCTGATGCTCGGCACCTCCTGGCGCGACTTCGGCTACGTCCGGGTCCACACCGACGAGGGCCTGAGCGGCATCGGGGAGATCACCCACCCCTACCGCGTCGCCGAGGTCTGCGCGCTCACCGAGGCCATCGCGGGCCGGCACCTGATCGGCGCCGACCCCTTCGACGTCGAGGAGCTCTGGCTCCGCGTCTACCAGGGCGACTTCCTGCGCGGCGGCGACATGGGCGGCGTCGCCCTGTCCGGCCTGGACCAGGCGATGTACGACCTGATGGGCAAGGCGCTCGGCGTCCCCGCCTACCGGCTGACCGGCGGCGCCTGCCGCGACGACGTACGCGTCTACGCCAACGGCTGGTACACCGGCGAACGTGAGCCCGAGACCTTCGCGGCCAAGGCGAAGGAGACCGTGGCGAAGGGCTTCACCGCCCTCAAGTTCGACCCCTTCGGCCCCGGCCTGCACGAGCTGGAGCGCGCCGAACTGCGCCGCTCCATCGATCTGGTCGCCGCCGTCCGCGAGGCCATCGGACCGGACATCGACCTCTTCATCGAGGGCCACGCCCGGTTCGCCATGCCGACCGCCGCCCGCCTCGTGCGGGAGCTGGAGCCCTTCGACATCGGCTGGTTCGAGGAGCCGATGCCCTGGACCCACATCGAGCGGTACGCGGAGCTGCGGCAGCGCGCGGCCTTCCCGATCTCCGGCGGCGAGCACTTCCACAACCGCTACGAGTACAAGCAGCTGTTCGCGACGAACGCCGTCGACATCATCCAGCCCGACCTGTCCATGGCCGGCGGCTTCACCGAGGTCAGGAAGATCGCCGCGATCGCCGACACGCACGGCATGCTGGTGGCCCCGCACAACTCCAACTCCCCGCTCTGCACCACCGTCTCGGTGCACGCGGCGCTCGGAATCCCCAACTTCAAGATCCTCGAAACCTTCGACGGGCTCCTGGAGCCGTTCGTCTTCGACGCGCTCAAGGGCACCCTCCCGATGGAGGGCGGCCGCATCGGGCTGCCCACCGCCCCCGGGCTCGGCGTCGAACTCGTCGACGAGGTCTTCGAGGAACACCCGCCCAGCCACCGCTTCTGGAACATGTTCGCGGACGGCTGGGAGAAGCGGAACCGCACATGATCACCGACGTCCACTCCCATCTCTTCCGGCACAGCCACGACTTCACCGACCCGTTCAGGTCCGACTCCGCCCGCGCCCACGCGGGCGAGGTCGACCTCACCGTGAAGTGGGAGGAGTACGCCGCCACCGCGCCCGACTCCACCCGCACGATCGTCGTCGGCGGCAAGGCCAGGCGCAGCGGCCTCTGGGTCGACGACGCCGCCGTGGCCGCGTACGTCGGCAAGCAGCCCGACCGGCTGATCGGCTACCTGGCGCTCGACCCCACCCAGCCCGGCTGGCAGGAGGAACTGCGCTACGGCCACCAGGAGCTCGGCCTGCGCGGCATCAAACTGATGCCGATGTACGCGGGCTTCGACCCGGCCGCCGAGGAGTACGACGAGCTGTACACCTACGCCGAACGGCACGGGCTGCCGCTCCTGGTGCACACCGGCACGACCTTCGTCTCCAGTGCGCCGCTGGAGTGGGCGATGCCCCGCCACCTGGACGCGGTCGCCATCCGCCACCCCGAGCTGCGGATGGTGCTGGCCCACCTCGGCCACCCCTTCGAGGGCGAGTGCATCGCGGTCATCCGCAAGCACCCGCACGTCTACGCCGACCTCAGCGCCCTGCACTACCGGCCCTTCCAGCTCTGGCACAGCCTGCGGCTGGTCCAGGACTACGGGGTGTTCCACAAGGTGCTCTTCGGCAGCGACTACCCGTTCACGACGGTCGACGACTCGGTGAAGGGGCTGCGGGAGATCGCCCGCATCCCCGGCATCCCCGGGCTGCCGCCGCTGGACGCGGACGCGATCGAGGAGATCATCCACCGGCCCTCGCTCGATCTGCTGGGCCTGAACGGCTGACCCGCCGTTCCCCCGAACTGCCGGTACGGCGCCCCGGTTCATCCCCCTGTCCGGGGGCGCCGGCCGGCAGCAGGGCCGCCGCGCATCACCCATGTGTCCCCTCGCGCGGCGGCCCGACCCCGACCGGAGGCAGGGCCGGGCAGGCCCTGTTCCGTATCTCTCCGCCTGGAGGAGTTCCCGCCATGACCGCAGCCGTTCCGCCCCGGGGCACCGACCGCTTCGACCTGACCGGGCGCACCGCGCTCGTGACCGGGGCCGCCCGGGGTCTCGGACGGTCCTTCGCCGTGGGGCTGGCCGAGGCGGGCGCCGACCTGGTGCTCGTCGACCTGCCGGGCGCCGAGGGCGTCGAGCGGACGGCGGCGGAGGCCGAGGCGCTCGGGCGGCGCTGCCGCGTGTACGGCCAGGACCTCGCGGACATCGACGCGCTGGCCGGCTTCGCCGACACGGTGCGCGCCGAGAACGGGCCGCTGCACATCCTGGTCAACAACGCGGGCACGGCCGCGCTGGAACGCTTCAACGAGATCACCCCGGCCAGCTGGTCGCACATCATGCGGGTCAACGTGGACGCGGTGTTCTTCCTCAGCCAGCGCGTCGCCGAACACATGACGGCGGACTCCGTGCCCGGCCGCATCATCACCATCACCTCGAAGAACGCCCTGGTGGCCGAGGCCGGCCTCGCGCACTACAACGCCTCCAAGGCCGCCGCCCAGCTGCTCACCGAGACCCTGGCGGTCGAGCTCGCCCCGCACGGCATCACCGCCAACACCCTGGCCCCCGGCATGGTCGAGACCCCCATCGACGGTGAGTTCCCCTTCGACCGGGAGGCCTTCGAGGCCGCGTACCGCGAGCGCATCCCGCTCGGCCGGTACGCGCGGCCCGACGAGTGCGTGGGCGCCCTGCTGCTGCTCGCCTCGGACGCGGGTGCCTATCTGACCGGGGCGCGGATCGTCGTGGACGGCGGGGTGCTGGCGGACCAGATGCCCCGGATGCGCTTCATGCCGCCGTACCGCAACACGATCTGACCGCTCCGTCCTGCCGCGCCCGACCGGTGGCCGGTTCCCCGAGCACGCATCGACAACGCGAGGAGCACCTCCGTCATGTCCGCACACGCCTCGTCCCGCCGGAATCTGCTGCGGGTTTCGGGTCTCGCCGGTCTGGTCATGGCCGGTTCGGCCGTGGCCGCCGGTTCCGCGCAGGCCGCCCCCGCCCGCACCGGTGACGTCCTGAACCTCGACACGGTCGCCGCGCTGCGGGCCCTGAACACCGAGCCGCTCACCGACGGCACCCAGATCCTGCTGGCCGGCTACCACGCCCCCGGCGACGGCGGCGCCATGGCCCTGCGCTGGCACAAGAAGTCCACCGCCGCGCACAACGGCGGCACCGTCATCGCCCCCACCACGGCGAAGACCGGACGCTGGCACCAGCTCCACACCGGAACGCTCGACTTCCGCACCTTCGGCCACCTCGACGCCAAGACCCCCGCCGACGCCGCACTCGACGCCATGGTCAACGACACAAGCGTCCACCGCATCGAAGCCCACACCGACCTCCTGTTCACCCGACGCCACCTCTTCGACCGCTCGAACATCGAACTCGACTTCGGCGGCCACCACATCACCACCACCGGCATCGAGAAGAACACCCACGACAACCCCTTCGGCGCCGTCCTCTCCTTCCGCGGCACCGTCACCGACACCACCGTCAAACACACGCTCTCCGGCAAGGTCATCGAGCTCACCGACACCTTCCCGGTCCCCGACGCCAAGGCGTTCGCGGTCGGCCAGTGGTGGAAGGTGCAGGTCGACCCGGTCGCGGGCGGCGGCGGGGACGAGCGCGAACTGCAGAAGCTCGTCGAGATCACCGAGATCGTCGACGCGGGCCACATCCGGATCGGCTACCTCAACGGCTGGGAACTCGCCGAGGGCCGGACCCTCACCTGGACCCGGACCGAGCCGGTGCGCAACACCCACATCCGCAACATGCTCTTCGAGGGCGCCGGACCCGACGAGTACACCGGCTCCCACCCCGTCAGCTTCGAGTACGCCGTCGGCTGCGACGTCTCCGGCATCCACGCCACCGGGACCTTCTGGCCGGTCGTCATGCGCCGCTGGTGCACCCGCTTCCGTACCGAGGAGTGCTCGCTGAAGAACCCGCCCACCGTCGAGTACGGCGGCGCGGGCTACCTCACCCAGCAGATCTACTGCCTGTACGGACGGGTGGCCGACTGCACGACCAGCAACGTGCGCCACCTCAACGACCTCACGGCCTCCGCCTACTGCACCGTCGTCAACTGCCACGGCGACGGCGACGACGCCGGCGGCAACCCCTTCACCACCCACGGCCAGTACGAGCACGACCTGCTCTTCGACGGCAACTCCGGGCTCATGGACATCGCCAACTCGGGCGCCCAGTGGGGCATCTCCGCCAAGCGGATCACCGTACGCAGACACGTCTGCTCCTGGTTCACCGCCAACACCAAGATCACCGACCTGACCCTGGAAGACATCACGGTGATCGCCCGCCCCACGTTCGACCAGGCCGGCACCCTCACCGTGAACGCCGACGGGGCGCAGGTGCGCGGCTGCACCGCGAAGACCTTCGCCGTCGCCCAGCGCTCGGACCGCTCCACCCGGCCGACCACCATCAGTGACTGCTCCTTCGAACCTCCCGCCGGAGCCGTACTCGTCCAGACTCCCGTCACCGCGCCCGTCCACTTCGTGCGCTGCACGTTCAAGGGCGTTGACGGCCTCGTCCTGCGGGGGGCGGGGCCCGTTCACCTCACCGACTGCACCGTCACCGGCGCCGACGGCGCGGCCCCCCTCTCGGTGGGCTCGGCCGATCTGCGCCTGGACGGCGGTACGTTCCACAACACCGGCATCGAACTCAGCGGCGTGCGCGACCAGCGGATCAGCGTCACCGGCGGCGCCAGGTTCACCGGCGGGAACAAGGCCGGGACGCTGCTCGGCCGGGCGGCCGGCCCCGGCACCACGACCTGGGACCTCACCGGTCTCAGCAGCACCGCCGCCTCGGCGGACACCGCGCACGTGCGGATCGCCGACGGCGTGAACCACTACGCGGCGACCGGCAGCCGCTTCACCGGCGGCCTCCTCCACCTCGCCCCCGACGCAATGGACTCGGTCCTGCACACCGGCTGCGTGGAGGACGGCACCCGGCGCGGCGCGATGCCTGAGGACGGCGAACGGGTGCGCACGGACGGGAACCTGATCCTGTGAGCGCCACCGTCCGCACCGCCACCCAGGCCGACGGACCGGCGCTGGCCGCCCTGTGGGAGCGGTGCTTCGACTCCCCGCACCTCGTCGCGCTGCACGCGCTCGACCCGGACCGCCACCGGCACACCTTCGTCGCGCAGAACGACGCGGGGGAGGGGATCGACGCGGTCGTCGTCTACGTACCGAGGCTGATCCGCGACGCGGAAGGCACCCCGCAGCGCGTCGGCGGCATCGGCAGCGTGGCGACCCGCCCCGAAGCCAGGGGGCAGGGGCTGGTGCGACGGCTGCTGGCGGCGGCGGAGCGCACCATGACGGCCGAACAGTGCGCATGGTCCCTGCTGTTCACCGGGACCCCCGGCGTCTACCGGGGCTCGGGGTGGCGGGAGTTCGCGAGCACGTACACCGAGGGGGCACTCGCCGCGCCGTCCGCAACCGGAGCCTTCCGGGTCCGCGCCGCCACCGCGCAGGACGCGGTCGAGGTGGCCGCTCTGCACCACGCGTACAACGCGAAGCGGCCGCTCAGCTCGCTGCGGGCGCCCGAGGACTGGGCGGTGCGCGTGCCCGCCTGGTACGGAGCGGTCGACCGGTCGCTCGTGGCGCAGGATCCGGTCTCCGGCGCGCTCGCCGGCTGGCTGGCCGCCGGGCACGAGGGGGACCGCGTGGAGGTGCGCGAGTTCGCGGGTACGGACGCGTGCCTGGGGTCCCTGTTCGCGGCGGTCGCCTCCCGGGGCCGGGCGGCGGGACTGACCCGGGTCCGGGTCCGGATTCCCGTCACCGCCGGCGTGCGCGCCGCGCTGCCGGTCCTGCTGACGGAGGCCGGTCGGGTCACGGAGCACGTGGGGATGGCGCGGCCGCTGCACGCCCCGGCCGGGTCGGTGCGCGCCACCGTCTCGGCGCCCGGCGCGGTGCACTGGTACGGCGACTGCTTCTGACCGGGCCCGTCCTGGCTGGCCCGGTCGGGCGGGCCGGCTCCCGCGCAGTACCGACGGTGCCGCGCGGCTTCGTCATGCCCCGGTGTCGACAAGGGTGGTCCTCTGACGCTAATTTTCGTACATGTATAAAAACTCCCGCGAGAGGCCGGGCGTGGTGCTGGCGGCTGCCGCCGTCGCCCAGTTCGTCTTCGCCCTGGACATGTCCGTGGTCAACGTCGCGCTGCCGGCGGTGCACACCGCCCTGGGATTCGCGCCGCTCGACCTGTCGTGGGTCGTCCACGTGTACGCGCTCACCTTCGGCGGCTTCCTGCTGCTGGGGGGACGCGCCTGCGACCTGTACGGCCGGCGCCGGATGTTCGCGCTGGGGCTGACCGTGTTCGGCCTGTGCTCGCTGGCCGGCGGACTGGCCCAGGCGCCCTGGCAGCTGATCGTCGCCCGCGCCGGGCAGGGCCTGGGCGCCGCAGCTGCCGCGCCGGCCGCGCTGGCGATGCTCACCACCACGTTCACCGAAGGCCCCCAGCGCGTGCGCGCCCTCGGGGTGTGGAGCGGGGTGAACGCGGCGGGCGGCGCACTGGGCGTGCTGGCGGGCGGAGTGCTCACCGAGTACGCGGGCTGGCGCTGGGTCATGCTGATCAACCTGCCCGTCGTCGCGGCGGCTCTCGCGCTCATCCCCGCAGGGGTGCCCGCCGGAACCCCGCCCGCCCGGCGCGAGAGGCTGGACTGGCTGGGCGCCGTCCTGGCGACGGGTGGAGCCGGGCTGCTGGTGCTCGGTGTCGTGCGCACCGACACCCTCGGCTGGGGCTCCCCGGTCACGTGGGCGTCCCTCGCCGCCGCGGCCGCGCTGCTGGCCGCCTTCGTGTTCGTCGAGTCACGGGTGCGGGCACCGCTGCTCCGCCTCGGCCTGCTGCGCAGCCGTTGGGTCGCCGGCGCGAACGTACTGGTGTTCCTGGCAGCGGCCGGGCAGTTCACGGCCTTCTACTTCGTGTCCCTGTACATGCAGCAGGTCCTGGGCATGGGCCCGGCGGCGACCGGCATGGCGTTCCTGCCCTTCTCGCTGGGCCTGGTCGCGGGAACCGTCGTCGCGACCCGCGTCACCGCGACCCGAACCCCCCGGGTGTCGCTGGTGCCCGGCGCCCTGCTGGCCGCCGCGGGCCTGGCCTGGTTCGCCCTCATCAGCCCCGACGGCACCTTCCTCACCGACGTGCTCGGCCCGTCCCTCGTCACCAGCGTCGGCGCCGGACTGGTCCTGGCCCCGGTCGCGGCCGCCGCGACCACCGGTGTCGCCCCGCGCGAGGCGGGCACGGCCTCCGGCCTGATGAACAGCTCCCGCCAGCTCGGCGGCTCCGTGGGCCTGGCAGCCCTGGCCACCGTCGCCGCACACCGCACCGGCGCGGGCACCGGCGCCGCCGCGCTCAACGCCGGCTACGCCCTGGGTCTGGCCCTTGCCGCCGCCGTCTTCGTGCTCGCGGCGGTCGTGGCCGTCTGTGTGCTGCCGCGCCGCCGGACCGTCACACCCCTCCCACAGCCCACCGGCTCCACAGAGAGCGAGTTGGAAGGAACACACTCATGATGGCGCCCCCCGTCGTCGATCTGTTCGCCTCGGCGCTGTGTCTGCACCCCGGAGGCGAAGTCCGGTCCGCCGAGAGGCAGATGACGAACGACGGCTCAGGCGCCTGGCAGATCGCCACATTCCACGTCGAGACCGACGCCGAGGTGCACTCCGACTACTGGAGATGCACCCGGCGGCCGGGGAAGCGGTGTGCTGCCCGGCCGGTACGGTGCGGACCCGGCGGTCAGGCCCCGTCCGCCGGCGGCTTCCCGTCGTAGCCGGACGTCCCCGAGTCGAGCAGCGGCTCCTGCGTCTTGAGGTGGGCCGGGGCGAAGGCCCGCAGCACGTGGTAGCCGGTGATCACGACGATGGTGCCGAGCGCGATCCCGCTCAGCTCGAAGTTGTCGGACACCTTGAGGCTGACGCCGCCGACCCCGATGATGATGCCCGCGGCGGCCGGCACCAGGTTCAGCGGATTGCGCAGATCGACCTTGGCGTTCAGCCAGATCTGGGCACCGAGGAGACCGATCATGCCGTAGAGGATCACCGTGATCCCGCCGAGGACCCCGCCGGGAATGGCTGCCACGACCGCGCCGAACTTGGGGCACAGGCCGAACAGCAGGGCGAAGCAGGCGGCCGCCCAGTAGGCCGCGGTGGAGTACACGCGGGTCGCGGCCATCACGCCGATGTTCTCGGAGTACGTGGTGTTCGGCGGACCGCCCACCGCGGTCGACAGCATGGAGGCGGCGCCGTCCGCGGCGATCGCGGTGCCGAGCTTGCCGTCGAGCGAGCGGCCCGTCATCTCGCCGACCGCCTTCACATGGCCGGCGTTCTCCGCGATCAGCGCGATGACGACGGGCAGCGCGACCAGGATCGCGGACCACTCGAAGCTCGGCGCGTGGAAGGTCGGCAGCCCGATCCAGTCGGCCTTCGAGACCCCGCCCAGGTCCAGCCGCCAGTGGTCCACGGCCTCGGCGCCGCCCGAGGGGGAGTGGATCTTCCCGAACACCCGGTCCAGGACCCAGGACAGGACGTAGCCGAAGACCAGGCCGAGGAAGATCGCGATCCGGGAGAGGAACCCGCGCAGGCAGACCACGGCCAGTCCGGTGAACAGCATCACCAGCAGCGCCGTCCACTGGTCCTGCGGCCAGTACGTGGACGCGGTGACCGGCGCCAGGTTGAAGCCGATCAGCATCACGACCGCGCCCGTCACCACCGGCGGCATCGCCGCGTGGATGATCCGCGCGCCGAACCGCTGCACCGCCAGACCGGCGAGGAAGAGCACCGCGCCCACCACGAAGACCGCGCCGGTGACCACGGCACTGCTGCCGCCGCTGGCCCGGATGGTCGCGGCCACCCCGACGAACGAGAGCGAGCAGCCCAGGTAGCTGGGCACCTGCCCACGCGTGGCCAGCAGGAAGATGGCCGTCGCGACACCCGACATCATGATCGCCAGGTTCGGGTCGAGACCCATCAGCACCGGGGCCACGAACGAGGCCCCGAACATCGCCACCACGTGCTGGGCACCGAGCCCGAACGTACGGGGCCAGGAGAGCCGCTCGTCGGGGCGGACCACCGCTCCCGGTGCGGGCGTCTTCCCGTCGCCGTGCAAGGTCCAGCGCACGCCGAGGCCGCCCATGGTTGCTCCCTGTGTGTAGGTGCGGCAGGCCGTTGCCTCACGGGGCACGGCGCGGACCGCGGAAATGATCAGCGCCATGTTAATCCCGCTTCGTCACCCGCCTCCGGCCGGGAGCCGGGCACGGAGGCGCGGGGTCACCGCCCGCCGCACCCGGTGACCCGGACGGCGCACCGGCCCGGCCGGCCGGGGGCCGGTCCGGGCGGGGCCCCTGTCGGCTCAGAGACGCGGCTCGGCCGGCGCGGGGCCCGGCACACCGGCGGCCGACGAGGACACCTTGCGGTCGCCCGCCCGCAGCACACCGGCCCCGAGCACCAGCCCGAAGGCCAGCACCGAGACCAGCCCGAAGGAGACGATCAGCGAGGTCGCCTCGGCCAGTGAGCCGATGGCCGACGGAGCGATCAGCCCCGAGGTGTACGTGATGGTCGCGACACCCGCGATCGCCCGGCTCGGGTTCGACCCGCTGCGCCCGGCCGCCGCGAAGGCGAGCGGCACGACCACGGCGATACCGAGGCCCATCAGCCCGAACCCGCACATCGCCAGCAGTGCGCTGGGCGCGGTGACCACCAGGACGCCGCCGACGGTGGCAAGGACGCCGCCTGTCCGCACCGTCCGTACCGCGCCGAAGCGGTCCACGACCCGGTCACCGGCGATCCGGGCCACCGCCATGGTCAGCGCGAACGCGGTCGTCGACGCCGCCGCCAGGCCTGCGGAACTGTCCAGGACGTCCCGGAGGTAGACCGCCGACCAGTCCAGGCTGGCGCCCTCGGCGAACACCGCGCAGAAGCCCACCGCGCCGATGACCAGGGCCGACCTGGGCGGCAGCGTGAACCGGGGCGGAGCCTCCGCGTCCGGCTCGCTGCGCAGGTCCAGCACCCGCCGGCAGGCGATCAGGCCGAGCACGGTGAGGACGAGGGCCGCGATGACGTGGTGCAGTCGCGCGTCGGCCCCCACATGGGCGGCCACCGTGCCCGCCGCCGAACCGATCAGCGCGCCCATGCTCCACATCCCGTGCAGCCCGGACATGATCGACTTGTTGAGGCGGTTCTCCACCTCGACGCCGAGCGCGTTCATCGCCACGTCCGACATGCCCGCCGACGCCCCGTACACCAGGAGCGCCGCGCACAGCGTCAGCAGGTTGGGGGCCAGGGCGGGCAGGACCAGCGCCAGGGTCCACAGCATCAGCAGCCCGCGCAATGCGGTCCGGGAGCCGAAGCGGTGGCTGATCGCGCCGGCCAGCGGCATCGCGAGCGAGGCGCCGATCGCCGGGAAGGCCAGGGCTATGCCGAGCTGTCCGGCGCTGAGCCCCGCGTGGTCCTGGATCCACGGCACCCGGGTGGCGAAACTGCCCGTCACCGCCCCGTGCACCGCGAAGACGGTGGCGACGGCGTACCTCGCGCGCCTCACCTGCTCCGTACTGAAGACCGTTGTCGTGGAATCCGTCGTCATACCGCCGTGCCCTCCCCTGGAAATTCTGCGATGCCGCGGTTCCGGCGCTCCCCGGCGCCCTTCTCCACGATGCGGGCAGTAAACTATCAGGAACCCTGCCTGATAAATAGGCCGTGCCGGTCTCGTTCGCGGCCGCGGTCTGGAAGGATCCCGGCATGCCCGCATCACCGAGCACCGCCAGGGCCATCAACGACCGGCTCGCCCTGCGGCACCTCCAGCAGGACGGCCCGCTGACGGCCACGCAGCTGAAGACCCTGACGGGACTCTCCCGGCCCACCGTCGCCGACCTGGTCGAACGGCTTCAGGGCGCGGGCCTGGTCCGGGTCGTCGGAGAGGCCGGCGCCGAGCGCCGCGGACCCAACGCCCGGCTCTACGGGATCGTCTCGGACCGCGCCCACCTGGCCGCGCTCGACGTCCGCACCGGCAGCCTCGCCGTGGTCGTCGCCGACCTCCTGGGCGAGACACTGGCCGAGGCCACGCTGCCGATCGGCGACGAGACCGCCACGGACGACGCCGTCGAACAGGCCGTGGCCCTCCTGGAACGCACCGCGCGACGGGCCGGCACCGCACCCCTGCACAGCGTCGGCATCGGCGCCCCCGGCCTGATCGACCCGGTCACCGGGGAACTCCGCGACACCACGGGGCTGCCCGCCTGGCATCGCACCCTGGTGCGCGCGCTCCAGCAGCGGCTGCCCGCGACCGTGCTCGTCGAGAACGAGACCAATCTCGCCGCCGTCGCCGAACACCGCGCCGGCGCGGCCCGCGACCACGACACCTTCGTCCTGATGTGGCTCGGACACGGCGTCGGGGCGGCCGTCATGCTGGACGGGAAGCTGCGCCGAGGGGCCTCGGGCGGGGCGGGCGAGATCGGCTTCATGCCGGTCCCCGGCACCGTCGGCACCCCCTCGGCCGTCAACTGCGACGGCGGCTTTCACTCCTTGGTGGGATCGGCGTCGCTCTGCGAACTGGCGGCCGCCCACGGCATCGGCGCCCCGGCCGGCGGCCGGGAGCCGGGCTCGGCGGCCGCCGTCCGCTCCGCCCTCGCGGGGGAGGGCGACAGCGAGGCGTTCCTCGACGCGCTCGCCGACCGGCTCGCCCTGGGCGCGTCCTCCGTCGTCTCGGTCCTGGACCCGGGGTGCGTGCTGCTCTCGGGCGAGGTCGGCCTCGCGGGCGGCGACGCGCTGGCCGCCCGGGTCGAGGAGCGGCTGGCCATGATGTCCCCGCTGCGCACCGAGGTCAGGGCCGGCCTGCTCGGCGGCACCGCGGTCCTGCGCGGCGCGCTGCTCGCGGCACGGGAGGCGGCGCAGGACGCGCTGTTCATGCCGGACAGATCCAGCCCGTCCGGCGTTTGAGGACGGCACCCCGCACCCCGCACAGGGCCAAGGAGAATTGGCGGAAACAGCCCTTGTCACAGGCTGTCTGTGAGCCACTCCACAGCGTTCACCCGTATGGGTCACGCCCACTCGTGGCACACTGTTCGGGTACCAGTAGCAGCGCACTCCGGGGTCGGTGCAATTCCGAACCGGCGGTTATAGTCCGCGACCCGTCCGCAGCCAGCGGCCGGTTGACCAGGTGGGATTCCTGGACCGACGGTTAAAGTCCGGATGGGAGGCAGTGCGCGGCGGGCCGTTTCACGGGTACGCCGCCGTCGGCGGATGGTTTTCGGGCGACCGATCCATCCGTTTTTCCGGCATCCGGCGTCCTCCCCGTGTTGCGTACCGCTTCATCTGTCGTCATCGACAGGCCCCGGAGTCCGTGCCCGAAGAGGCAGGAGGACCCGGTGGACACCGCAGCCGACACCACCGCAATGCGCCGAGCCATCGCGCTCGCAGCCCGCGGTCTCGGCTCCACCAGCCCCAATCCGGTGGTCGGATGTGTCGTTCTCGACGCCTCGGGCCGGCCGGCCGGTGAGGGCTTCCACCAGCGCGCCGGAGGGCCCCACGCCGAGGTCCACGCCCTGCGCGCGGCCGGCGAGAAGGCGCGCGGCGGTACCGCCTACGTCACCCTCGAACCCTGTAACCACACCGGACGCACCGGCCCCTGCGCACAGGCGCTGATCGAGGCCGGGATCGCCCGCGTCGTGTACGCGGTCGGTGACCCGAACCCGCAGGCCACCGGCGGCGGGGACACCCTGCGCGCCGCCGGCGTCAAGGCCGAGCAGGGGCTGCTCGCCGAGGAGGCCGAGCAGGGCAACACCGCCTGGCTGACCTCCGTACGGCTGGGCCGCCCCCACGTCACCTGGAAGTACGCGGCCACCCTGGACGGCCGGATCGCGGCCGCCGACGCCACCAGCCGCTGGATCACCTCCGCCGAGTCCCGCGCCGACGTCCACCGGCTGCGCGCCGAGGCGGACGCCGTGCTGGTCGGCTCCGGCACCGCCCGCACCGACGACCCCCAGCTCGGGGTCAGGGGCATCGACGGCGCGGTCCAGCCGCTGCGGGTCGTCGTCGACACCGCCGCCACCGCCGTACGCCCCGGAGCCCGGGTCCTCGACGACGTCGCGCCCACCCTGATCGCGGTCGCCGAGGACGCCGACGCCCGCCACCTCCCCGACGGGGCCGTCCTGCGGCTGCCGCGGGCCGGGGCGGGCCGCGGCCTCGACATCCATGCACTGCTCGCCGCCCTCCACGGGCGCGGCATCCGCTCCGTACTCCTCGAGGGCGGACCGACCCTGGCCGGGGCCTTCGTCGCGGCGGGAGCGGTCGACCGGATCGTCGGCTATCTCGCCCCCGTGCTCCTCGGCGCCGGCCCCGCGGCCCTCGCCGACGCCGGAATCCCCACCATCTCCAAGGCGTTGCGCCTCCAGGTGACCGAGACCGTGCGAATCGGCCCCGACCTGCGCATCACCGCCGTCCCCGGCCCTGCTCCGAAGGGAAACTGAGTGTTCACCGGAATTGTCGAAGAACTGGGTGAGGTCACCGCCGTCGAGAACCTCGGCGACTCCTCCCGATTCCGCCTGCGCGGGCCCGTGGTCACCGAGGGCGCCAAGCACGGCGACTCGATCGCCGTCAACGGCGTCTGCCTGACCGTCGTCGACCACGGCGAGCAGGAGTTCACCGCCGATGTGATGGCCGAGACGCTGAACCGGTCCAGCCTGGGCGCTCTGCGGGCGGGCTCCCGGGTCAACCTGGAGCGGCCCATGGCGGTCGGCGGCCGGCTCGGCGGGCACATCGTGCAGGGCCACGTGGACGGCACGGGCCGCATCGTCGAGCGCACGCCCTCCGAGAACTGGGAGATCGTGAAGGTCTCCCTCCCCGCCGAGCTCACCAGGTACGTGGTGGAGAAGGGTTCGATCACCGTCGACGGCGTGAGCCTGACCGTGGTGGACGCCGGACCCGACTACTTCACCATCAGCCTCATCCCCACCACCCTCGCCCTGACCACGCTCGGCCACAAGCAGCCCGGCGACCCGGTCAACCTGGAGGTGGACGTCATCGCGAAGTACGTCGAGCGGCTGCTCGGCCACCGCGCGCAGGAGCCCGAGGAGCCGGTGAAGTGAGCGCCCTGCACTGGCTGAACTCGGAGGCGTTCACCGTCTTCGACCAGCACATCATCTGGTCCGACATGATCGGCAACACGATCGGTCTGATCGCCCTCACCCTGGGCTGGCTCCGCTCGATCTGGACCTGGCCCGCCCAGCTGCTGTCCGGCGTCGTCCTGGTCGCCGCCAACGTCTCCGTGCACCAGGCGGGCAGCGTCGGCAAGCAGGTCATCGTCATCGCGGTGGCCGTCTGGGGCTGGCAGCAGTGGACCCGGGGCAGGCAGCAGGCCCAGGACGGCACCATCGCCGTACGGTTCGCCACCTGGCGCGAGCGCGGCTACCTGCTCGGCGGGGCCGCGGTCGGCACCCTCGCGGTCGGCGGCCTGTTCACCGCCTTCCCCTCGCTCTCCTGGAGCCCGTGGGCGGACGCGTACATATTCGCCGGCACTCTCGTGGCGATGCTCGCCCAGGCCCGGGGCATGGTCGAGTTCTGGTTCGCCTGGCTCCTCGTCGACCTGGTCGGCGTACCGCTCAACTTCCACAGCGGTCTCGCCTTCTCCGGTCTCATCTACGTCGTCTACGGGGCCCTCGTCCTGTGGGGCATGCGCGACTGGTGGCTGCGTACGCGGACACCCGCTCTGGAAGGAGCCACGGCATGACTGCCCAGCCCACCTGGTTGCACCGGGAACAGCACGCACCCGCCGACGACCTCGCCCTCGACCCCGTCGAGCAGGCAATCCGCGACATCGCGGCCGGCCGGCCCGTCGTGGTCGTCGACGACGAGGACCGGGAGAACGAGGGCGACCTCGTCATCGCGGCCGAGAAGGCCACCCCCGAGATCGTCGCCTTCATGATGAGCGAGTGCCGGGGACTGATCTGCGCGCCCATGGAGAACGACGAGCTGGAACGGCTCGAACTCCCGCAGATGGTCGGCCACAACACCGAGTCGATGAAGACGGCCTTCACCGTCTCCGTCGACGCCTCGGCCGCGCACGGCGTGACCACCGGCATCTCCGCCGCCGACCGGGCCGCCACACTCCGGCTGCTCGCCGGCGGCGTCGCGGGCCCCGGTGACTTCGTACGCCCCGGCCACGTCTTCCCGCTCCGCGCCCGCACCGGCGGCGTGCTCGTGCGCAACGGGCACACCGAGGCCGCCGTCGACCTCGCCCGGCTCGCCGGACTGCGGCCCGCCGGGGCGATCGTGGAGATCGCGGGCGAGGACGGCGTCATGCTGCGCCTTCCCCAGCTCGTCCCGTTCGCCCGCAAGCACGGCCTCACGATCATCTCCATCGAGGACCTGATCGCCTACCGCCGTACCTCCGAGCCGACCGTCCGCCGCGAGGCCGAGGTCCGGCTGCCGACGGACTTCGGCGCGTTCACCGCGTACGGCTACCGCTCCACCGTGGACGGCGTCGAGCACGTCGCCCTGGTCCACGGAGACATCGGGGACGGCGACGACGTCCTGGTACGGGTCCACTCCGAGTGCCTGACGGGCGACATCTTCCAGTCCGAGCGCTGCGACTGCGGCCCCCAGCTGCACGCCTCCATGCGGCGCATCACGGACGAGGGACGCGGCGTCGTCGTCTACCTGCGCGGCCACGAGGGACGCGGCATCGGGCTGGTCTCCAAGCTGCGCGCGTACGAACTCCAGGAGCGCGGCGTCGACACCCTCGACGCCAACCTGGAGCTCGGGCTGCCCGCCGACGCCCGCGACTACGCGGCCGGCGCGCAGATCCTCAAGGACCTCGGCGTCCGCAGCCTGCGCCTGATGACGAACAACCCCGACAAGACCGCCGCGATCCTGCGGCACGGCCTGGCCGTCACCGGCCGGGAACCGATGCCCGTCCAGGCCGGCGAGCACAATCTGCGCTACCTGCGCACCAAGCGGGACCGCATGGGCCACGACCTGCCCTGGCTCGACGCCGCCAAGGTGTCGACCTGCGGCAACCAGTAGACAGCACCACCGGCACTGCCGGCAGCCATCAAGGAAACGAGCGGTAGGAGAGACATGAGCGGCAAGGGCGCACCCGAACTGTCCGTACGCAACTGCGGTGACCTGCGTGTGGCGGTCGTCGCCGCGCAGTGGCACGAGAAGGTCATGGACGGACTCGTCGACGGCGCGCTGCGCGCCCTGCACGAGCTGGGCATCGACGAGCCGACCCTGCTGAGGGTCCCCGGCAGCTTCGAGCTCCCGGTGGTCGCCAAGGTGCTGGCCGGCCGCGGCTACGATGCGATCGTCGCCCTCGGCGTGATCATCCGGGGCGGCACCCCGCACTTCGAATACGTGTCCCACGGCGTCACCAACGGCCTCACCCAGGTCGCTGTCGACACCGGTGTGCCCGTCGGCTTCGGCGTCCTCACCTGTGACACCGAGGAGCAGGCACTCGACCGCGCGGGCATCGAAGGGTCCAACGAGGACAAGGGGCACGAAGCGGTCACCGCCGCCGTCGCCACCGCGGCCACACTGCGCTCGGTCAGCGAACCCTGGCGCTGAGTGCGCGCCGGGCACCCCGTATTCTAAGGACATCATGGCGAACAAAACCTTCGAAGAGCTCTTCGCCGAGCTGCAGCTCAAGGCCGCCGACGGCGACCCCTCCACCTCACGTACCGCCGAACTGGTGGACAAGGGTGTGCATGCCATCGGCAAGAAGGTCGTGGAGGAGGCCGCCGAAGTCTGGATGGCCGCCGAGCACGAGAGCAAGGACGCGGCGGCCGAGGAGATCTCCCAGCTGCTCTACCACGTCCAGGTGATGATGGTCGCGCGCGGAATCTCGCTCGACGACGTCTACGCCCATCTCTGAGCACGACCTCCGCACCCGTCCGAACGCTCCGCACACCCCTTTCGCAAAGGAAACCCGACCTCATGCTGCGCATCGCCGTCCCCAACAAGGGTGCTATCTCCGGGCCTGCGATGGCGATGCTCCATGAGGCGGGCTACAAGCAGCGCAAGGAGTCCAAGGAGCTCGTCCTCGTCGACCCGGAGAACCAGGTGGAGTTCTTCTACCTGCGCCCGCGCGACATCGCGATCTACGTCAGCTCGGGCCGGCTCGACATCGGCATCACCGGCCGTGACCTGCTCCTGGACTCCGGCGCCGAGGCCGAGGAGATCCTCCAGCTCGGCTTCGCCCGCTCCACCTTCCGCTACGCCACCAAGCCCGGCACGGCCGCCGGCCCGCAGGACTTCGACGGGCTGACGATCGCCACCTCCTACGAGGGCATCGTCGCCAAGCACCTGGCCGAGACCGGGGTCAACGCCTCCGTCGTCCACCTGGACGGCGCCGTCGAGACCGCGATCGAGCTCGGCGTCGCACAGATCATCGCCGACGTCGTCGAGACCGGCACCAGCCTGCGCAACGCCGGCCTCGAAGTGATCGGTGAACCGATCATGAAGTCCGAAGCGGTCGTCATCCGCCGCACCGGCGCCCCGGACGACGAGCCCAAGGTCCAGCAGTTCCTGCGCCGCCTCCAGGGCGTCCTGGTCGCCCGCAGCTACGTGATGATGGACTACGACTGCCGCGTCGAGCACCTGGAGCGCGCGGTCGCCCTCACACCGGGCCTGGAGTCGCCGACCATCTCCCCGCTGCACCACGAGGGCTGGGTCGCCGTCCGCTCGATGGTCGCCTCCAAGGAGGCGCAGCGGATCATGGACGACCTGTACGACCTGGGCGCCCGCGCGATCCTCACCACCGCCATCCACGCCTGCCGGCTCTGACGGCGGGACACGGAAGAAGACCATGTCAGCCCCCGCACCCCGGACCGGAGCCCCCGCCCTCCCGGTCACCTTCCGGCCGACCCGCACCCGGGTGGTCCTGCTGAGCGTCGGAGTGATGATGTTCGCCGTCATCACCGTCGTCGCCTTCACACTGGAGCAGCTCAGCACGGGGGAGCGGGCCAGCTTCGTCTTCACCGCGCTGGTCTTCCTCGGCGTCCTGGCCCTGCTCAGCCGGCCCAAGATCGTCGCGGACGACAGCGGGGTGACCGTGGTCAATCTCACCCGTACCAGGCGCCTGTCCTGGGCCGAGATCGTGCGCGTCAACCTGCGTGTCGGTGACCCGTGGGTCTTCCTCGACCTCAGCGACGGAACCAGCATGCCCGCCCTCGGCATCCAGCCCGGAATCGCCAAGGAGCAGGCCATCCGCGACGCCCGCGCACTGCGCGCCCTGGCCGAGAACCACGGCGCCGGCACGGACAACGGCTGAGCCCCCTGCCCCGCAGGGCCTCTTGTTGATTACTCTGGTGGGCGGCGGCGCCCTGTGGCGCCCCGCCCCCACCAGAGGTCCCCGAGACCCGCGGGGCTTTCCTGCGACCCAAGGAGTGACTCCCTCCAGCAATGGACGGATCTTCCGGTAGTACCTGCGCCGCCCCTTCCGTGGAGGCGGCGGCATGACCACCCCCCTGCTGCTTCTCAGTGCGGCATTCCTTCTCATCCTCGCCAACGGATTCTTCGTGGCGGCCGAATTCGGGCTCGTCACCGTGGAACGGGCGGACGCCGAACGCGCCGCCGCCGAGGGCGACCGGCGGGCCCGTACCGTCGTCGACGCCCTGCGCGAACTCTCCTTCCAGCTCTCCGGCACCCAGCTCGGCATCACCATCACCTCACTGGTGGTCGGCATGCTCGCCGAGCCTGCGCTCGCCCAGCTGCTGGAGAGTCCGCTCACCCTGACCGGACTCCCCGACGGCGCCGTTCCCGGCATCAGCGTGGTGATCGGCATGCTCCTCGCGGCCGCCGTGCAGATGGTGATCGGCGAACTCGTACCGAAGAACTGGGCGGTCTCCAAGCCGCTCCAGGTCGCCCGGTTCGTCGCCGGTCCCCAGCACCGGTTCACCATGGTGTTCCGGCCGGTGATCGGCCTGCTGAACACCGTCGCCAACCGGCTGGTGCGGCTGCTCGGCGTGGAGCCGACCGATGAACTGGCCTCCGCCCGCACCCCGGGCGAGCTGGTCTCCCTGGCCAGGCACTCCGCCGAGGCCGGCACCCTCGAACAGGACACCGCGGACCTCTTCGTGCGGACCCTGTCGCTCGCCGGGCTCACCGCCCAGCACGTGATGACCCCGCGCGTGAAGGTCAGCGCCCTCCAGACGTCCGCCACCGCGGCCGACGTCCTCAACCTCACCCGCGCCACCGGCCTCTCCCGCTTCCCCGTCTACCGGGAGCGCATCGACGAGGTCGTCGGCATGATCCACCTCAAGGACGCGCTCGCGGTTCCCGCCAGGGACCGGCTGCGCACCACGGCCGGCCGGATCGCGGTGCCCCCGCTGCTGGTCCCGGAGACCCTGCCCGTCGAGCAGCTCCTCCAGCGGCTCCGCAAGGAGCAGCCGATCGCCGTGGTGGTCGACGAGTACGGCGGCACCGCCGGTGTCGTCACCCTCGAGGACATCATCGAGGAACTCGTCGGAGAGGTCAGGGACGAGCACGACGCCGAAGGCGCCGACCGCCCCGAACTGGCCCCCGCCGCCCCCGAGGACGGCCGGCCCGCCTGGGACGCCGAGGGCAGCTGCCGCGTCCTCACCCTGCGCCGGATAGGGCTCGACGTACCCGACGGACCGTACGAGACCGTGGCCGGTCTCGTCGCCGACCTGCTCGGCCGGATCCCCGCCCCGGGCGACCGGGCCGAACTGCCCGGCTGGCGGATCTCGGTCCGCCAGGTCGGCCACTACCGGGCCGAGAAGGTCCGCTTCGTGCGGCTTGCCGGGGCCGCCGACCAGGTCACCGCCGAACCGGCGGGCCGCGGCGTCCTGGAGGCGGCGCGATGAGCCTGGTCCAGTTGCTCTTCGCCGGACTCCTGGTCCTCGCGAACGGCTTCTTCGTCGGCGCCGAGTTCGCACTCGTCTCCGTACGCCGCAGCCAGATCGAACCCCTCGCGGCAACCGGGTCCGGCCGGGCCCGCCAGGTGATGTACGGCCTGGAGAACCTGCCGCAGATGATGGCGGCCGCCCAGTTCGGCATCACCGTCTGCTCGCTGACCCTGGGCGCCGTCGCGGAGCCGACCGTCGCCCAGCTGCTGGAGCCGGTCTTCCACGCGGTGCACCTGCCCGAGGGTCTGATCCATCCCCTCGGCTACGTGCTGGCACTGGTCTTCGTCGTCTTCCTTCATCTCGTCATCGGCGAGATGGTCCCGAAGAACCTGGCGATGGCCGACCCGGAGAAGACCGCCCTGTGGCTCAGCCCCGGCCTGGTCGGCTTCGCCCGGCTCTGCCGCCCGGTCACCTCCGCGCTCGGCGCCTGCGCCCGGCTGGTGCTCCGGCTCTTCGGCGTCGAGCCGAAGGACGAGGTGGAGGCCGTCTTCACCAGCGAGCAGCTCAACCGGCTGGTCGAGGACTCCGGACAGGCCGGACTCCTGGGGCCCGACGCCCAGGAACGCCTGGAGGACGCGCTGGAGCTGGGCAGCAGGCCCGTCACCGATGTGCTGCTGCGCCGGGCGAACCTGGTGACGGTCGACCCGTCCGTCACCCCGCACCGGATCGAGGCGCTCACGGTGCGGACCGGCTACTCGCGGTTCCCCGTCTGCGCGGAGGGCGGTGGCCCGTTCATGGGCTACCTGCACGTCAAGGACGTCCTCGACCTGGAGGACGGTGAGCGGGCGGTCCCGCAGCACGTGTGGCGCCCGATGGCCACCGTACGGGCCGAGCTACCGCTGGACGACGCCCTGACCGTGATGCGCCGCGCCGCGACGCACCTGGCCCAGGTCGCCGACGCCTCGGGCCGGGTGCTCGGGCTGGTCGCCATGGAGGACGTCCTGGAGATGCTCGTCGGTGAGGTACGGGACCCGGCCCACCGGGTCTCGGAGCCGCGCCGCACCGGGGAGCGGAAGTCCGGCTCGGACGAACTGACGGCGCTGGTCGGCTGACCCCGCACCGTCCCCGGCCGCCGGGCGGGTCACCACGGCCCGCCCGGCGTCCGGGTCTCACCCGGCCGGCCGCTCCGGGGGCCGGCGCCCCGACAGCACCTCGCCGTACGCCTGCATCAGGTCCGGCAGCCGCAGCGTCGCCAGGTCGTCCCGCGTCGGCACCGTCGCGTAACCGGAGAGCCGCAGATCGCGGTAGGCGCAGCTCTTCTCGTACAGCGTGCGCAGGAACCGCCCGTTGCCCAGCTCGTCGAGCCAGCCCTGGCCGACCACATGGCCGCTGATGGCCCGCAGCTCGTCCAGCGACTCCTCGTCCCACGCGTCCCCGTTCTCCGCGGCCAGCACCTCTCCGATCGAGGTGAGCTCCAGCGGGCGGTAGCTGGGGAAGTCCACCCGGGTGGTGAACCGCGAGGACAGCCCGGGATTAGTGGCGAGCAGCCGGTCCATGCCCTCCGGATAGCCCGCCAGGATGACGACGAGGTGGTCCCGGTTGTCCTCCGCCCGCTTGAGGAGGACCTGAAGGGCCTCGTCCCCGTACGCGTCGCCCTTGCTGTAGCCCGTGTTGGAGAGGCTGTACGCCTCGTCGACGAACAGCACCCCGCCCAGCGCCGAGTCGATCAGCTCATTGGCCTTGACCGCTGTCTGGCCCAGGAACTCGCCGACCAGGTCCGCCCGCTGGGCCTCGACCAGATGGTCCCCGCCGAGCAGACCCAGCGCGTAGAACACCCGGCCCAGAATGCGGGCCACCGTGGTCTTCCCGGTACCGGACGGCCCGGAGAAGACGAAATGGCGTTTCGGCGGCTGTACGGGCAGCCCCTGGCCGGCCCGCAGCCGCGCCATGTTCAGCTGTGCGGACAGGGCCTTGACCTGCCGTTTCACCGGTTCCAGCCCGACCATTCGCTCCAGTTCCGCCAAGGCCTCGGCCAGCAGCACCGGATCGCTGGGACCGGCCGGGAACAGCGTCGGCGCCGACTGGCCCGGGACCGCGGTCTTCTCCCGCGCCCCGCCCGGCGGCGGTGAGACCCCGACCCCCGGCAGGTCCTGCGGCTCGACGACGCCGGGGCGCAGCTCCCGGCCGTCCACCAGATCGGTGCCCAGCATCGAGTCGCCGTCCGGCTGGCCCTCCACGAAGGTGCCGTCGCCGCCCAGGCCCGTCAGGGACACCGCGGCCAGCCCGGACAGCTCGTCGGCGCCGTCCAGCCCGTCGTAGTCCGCGATCGCCGCCAGCCGGGCCGAGGTGTCCATGAACGCCGGATCGATCCGGTGCACCGCCCGGTACAGCGGCAGCGCGGCCGCGCTGCGACCGGTTCCCTCGTGCGCCCGTGCCAGCCAGTAGCGGAGCTCCTTGCGCTGCGGCTGCTCGCTGCGGCAGCGCATCAGCGCGGTGGAGAGCAGCGGCTCGGCCTGCCCGTACATCTCCAGCCGCACCCGCGCCATCCCGCCGAACAGCCCCGCCTCGATGCCCAGGAGCGGGTCCTCGATCAGCTGTTCCGTATGGCGTACGAGCTGCTCCCAGTCCTTGACCAGGTAGGAGCGGCAGGCGTGCAGGAAGCGCACCTGCGCGTCGGCGTCCACCGGGGGCAGCCCGGCCAGTGCCCGGTCCAGCTCAGGCACATGGCGCCCGTCCAGCCAGTGCGAGGCGTGCGCCAGCAGCAGGTCGCGCGGGCTCTCCAGCACCGGCTGTACCCACCAGCCCAGCCAGTACCAGGAGTTCAGCGTGCGGCGGTGACGGCCGCGCTGTTCCCCGAAGCGGTCGCGGTGGCTGTACATATGCAGCAGCGCCGTCGTGGTGTCGACCCGCAGCGCGTGGAGGCCCAGCCAGGCGTCCGCCATGCCGGGATCGAGTTGTACCGCAGCTCTGAATTCCTCTTCGGCCTGCGGGTAGGCGCCCATCGTGTAGGCGTCCACGCCGCGCAGCCAGGCGAGGTCGGCCGGGGCCTGTGCGCCCTGCGTGCCGATGTCCATCTGGTCCCCCACAAACCGTGCCCCCAGGATGTCCCGCCGCACGGCTGCCCGCCGAGGCGTGCCGAACCGCTGTGCCGTGGACGGGAATTGACCGCACCGAGAGGCATCGTACCTGCGCAGGGAGTGTCCGACTAAGGGCGCCGCAGGCCGAAGGAGAGCCGTGACCGAGGGTGAGCGCAATGGGGTGCGAGATGGCCGCCGCCGGGCGCCGGGCACAGGACGAAGCCCCCGATCACGGGGGAACAACCGGGGGCTTCGTGTCTGCGGGGGCTCCGAAAAGCCGCACATTGAGAACGTAAGACCTGTACCGCCCCGGGTCAAGCAGAGCCGGGGCACTTCCGGGCCGATTTCCGACTGCTCAGTATGGCGGTACCGAACGATCACTTTGGGTGACGGAATGACTCGCTCGCGCTGTCGCGCCGGATCCCTCCAACCACTCGTACCCCACAGGCAACTGACGTACCAGCACATCGGCCCAGGCGCGGGAGGGATCGGCCGAGAAGTGAGCTGATTCGGCGGTGGTCCAGTCGTCCCAGAACGCCGTCAGGGCCGGCCCGTCGCGCCGTCGGCCCCGCTCCCAGGACTCGGCGGCGGGCAGATCCATCCACAACAGGTGCGCGACAAGGGGGCGCAGCGCCCGTCGCCCGGCGCCGACCCCCTCCACCAGGACCACCGGGGCGGGGTCCAGGGTGCGCGGCGGGCCGAAGCGCCGGGCGGTCCAGTCGTAGGGCTCGTAGCGTGCGGGCTCCCCGTGCGACAGCGGTCCGGCGACCTGGCTCCGGAACCGGTCCGTCCAGTCGAACATCTCGTCGTGGCTGGCCAGATCGTCCAGGTGGAGGACGGGTGCGCCGCCGAGCTCGGCCGCGAGCCTGGCGGCGAAGGTGCTCTTGCCCGATCCCGCGTGGCCGTCGACGGCGATCAGCCGGACCGGCCCGCAGGAGGGTGGCAGGGTGCGCAGCCGCGCGGTGTGCGGCGAGAGGTCGCTCATCCGTCCACCCTACGAGCCGGCCCGAAGCCCTCGCAGGTCACGCCAGTGGTCGAGACCAATATTGGTCCTGCGGCGCGAGGCGAATCGCTGGCCGAACCGGGGGACGACCCGCAATAGTTGGCGCACTGTCGTGCACCTGAAGCCCCATTCCGCTTACGACCGGGGGTCTCGCCCATGCCCAGTCCGACCTCACGCCGAACCGTGCTCGCCGCCGCCATCGCGGCGGCGGCCGGAGCCGGAGCGGTGTCGTCCACCGCTTCCGCTGCCGCCGCAGCGCCCTCTTCCGCCCCGCACCACGCACCCTCGACGGCGGCAGCTTCCGTGGACAACCACTCCTGGACTACGTACACCGACTGGCGCTGCGGCTCCGGCGCCGGAACCCGCGCCGTCGCGGGCCGCCGCGCGGGCCTGGTGATCGGCCACCCGCTGGGACGTACCGACTACACCGATCCGCACACCGGTACGACGGCGGCCTGGGAGTACGCCACCTGGACCTCGCCCGTCCACCGCTCCGCCGTCCCGGCCACCGAGGTGATCGCCTCCTGGAACGCGCACACGCCGGCCGGCACCTGGATCCAGATCGAACTGCGGGGCACCTACTCGGACGGCACCGACACCCCCTGGTACGTCATGGGGCGATGGGCGGCGGGCGACGGCGACATCCGCCGCACCTCCGTCGACGACCAGAGCGACGGCAAGAGCTCGATCTGGACCGACACCTTCTCGGTGGACGACGCGGCGAGCGGCCTGCGGCTCGTCTCCTACCGGCTGCGGCTGACCCTGTACCGCACCCCCGGAACCCGGCTCACCCCCACCGTCTGGCGCCTGGGCGCGATGGCCTCGGACATCCCCGACCGCTTCACCGTGCCCGCCTCGGTCCCCGGCCTGGTCCGGGAACTGCCGGTGCCGCGCTACTCCCAGAACGTGCACGCGGGCCAGTACCCCGAGTACGACAACGGCGGCGAGGCGTGGTGCAGCCCCACGTCCTCGCAGATGATCATCGAGTACTGGGGCCGCCACCCCAGCGCCGAGGACCTCTCCTGGGTGAAGCCGGGGCTGGCCGACCCGCAGGTCTGCCACGCGGCGCGCTTCACCTACGACAACCAGTACGAGGGCTGCGGCAACTGGCCTTTCAACGCCGCCTACGCGGCCACGTACGAGGACATGAGCGCCGTGGTGACCCGGCTCGGCTCGCTGAAGGACCTGGAGACCCTGGTCCGGGCGGGAATCCCGGCCATAACGTCCCAGTCGTTCCTGAAGGAGGAGCTGACAGGTGCGGGGTACGGCACCTCGGGCCACCTGATGACCGTCATCGGCTTCACCGCGGACGGCGACGTGATCGCCAACGACCCCGCCTCCCCGGACGACGAGGCGGTGCGCCGCGTCTACAAGCGGCACGAGTGGGAGACGATCTGGCTCCGCACCAAGCGCTACAACGCGAGCGGCAGTGTGGTCTCGGGCACAGGCGGCGTCTGCTACCTCTACTTCCCCGCACACCCGACACCCGCCCAGCGCCGGGCTCTGGCGGCTGTCGGCGTCCGCTGACGCGGCCCGGCTCCCCGGGGCAGTGACGCAGCTCTCTACCCCGGGGGCCGCTCCGGCTGGCACTGTGGTCGGGTCCTCGGGGGACACTGCCGGCCGACCGAACGAGATGCCATGAACGCGACTGCCGCCGCAACAACCACCCCCGCCCGCCGCCGTACGCGGACCGGCGGGCCCGGGGACCGCTCCGGGCTGCTGGAGAACATCCTCGGCTGGACGCTCGTCGTGGTCATCGCCATGTTCGTCACGCAGATCGGTCTGATGTGAGCCCCGGGCGCACGTGACGGTGGGCGGGGAGCCCGCCCGGCTCCCCGCCCACCGTCATGACCGCCGCGCCGGGGTCAGCTGACCGCCTTGATCAGCTCGCCGTCTGTGGTGTCACCGCTGAGCTCCCAGAGGAAGGTGCCGCCCAGGCCCTGCTGGTTCTTGTAGTCCATCTTCGTGCCGATGGTGGCCGGGGTGTCGTAGCTCCACCAGTTGGTGCCGCAGTGCGCGTAGGCGGTACCCGCGACGGTGCCGGTGGTGGGGCAGCTGTTCTTGAGGACCTTGTAGTCCTCGATGCCCGCCTCGTACGTACCCGGGGCCGCGCCGGTCGCCGTGCCGCCCGGCTCGTCCTGGGTGACGCCGCTCCAGCCCCGGCCGTAGAAGCCGATGCCGAGCAGCAGCTTGGAGGCGGGGACGCCCGCCGCCTTCAGCTTGGAGATGGCCGCGTCGCTGTTGAACCCCTCCTTGGGGATGCCCGGGTAGGAGTTCAGCGGGGAGTGCGGTGCGGTCGGGCCCTTGGCGTCCCAGGCGCCGAAGAAGTCGTACGTCATCGGGTTGTACCAGTCGACGTACTTCGCCGCGCCGCCGTAGTCGACGGCGTCGAGCTTGCCGCCGTCGGAGCCGTCCGCGCTGATCGCCGAGGTGACCAGGTTGTCCGTGCCGAACTTGGAGCGCAGGGCGGACAGCAGGTTGCCGTACGCGTCACGGCCGCTGGTGTCGCAGGTCAGCCCGCACTCGTTGGGGTACTCCCAGTCGATGTCGATGCCGTCGAAGACGTCGGCCCAGCGCGGGTCCTCGACCAGGCTGTAGCAGGAGTCCGCGAACGCGGCCGGGTTCTTCGCGGCCTCGCCGAAGCCGCCGGACCAGGTCCAGCCGCCGAACGACCAGAGGATCTTGAGGTCGGGGTGCAGCTTCTTCAGCTTGCGCAGCTGGTTGAAGCTGCCGCGCAGCTCCTGGTCCCAGGTGTCGGCCACCCCGTCGACCGACTGGTCGGCCGTGTAGGCCTTCTCGTAGTCGGCGTAGGAGTCGCCGACCGTGCACTTGCCGCCCTGGACGTTGCCGAAGGCGTAGTTGATGTGCGTGAGTTTGTCGGCCGAGCCCGAGGTCTCGATGTTCTTGACGTGGTAATTGCGCTGGTAGACACCCCAGTCGGTGAAGTAGCCGACCACCTTGCTGCCGGCCGCTGTGGGGGCGGCGGGCGCTGCCGCGGGGGCGGCGGCCTGCAGGTCGGCGGGGGCCGCGCCGGCGGACCCGGTGCCCGCGACGCCCAGCAGGGCGGCGCCCAGGGCGGCGGTACAGGCGGCAGCGGCGAGCGCCCGGAGACGCGCTCCCGGGCGATGCAGTCCGATCATCGTTGCTCCTCGTGGGGGAGGGGGCTTACCGGTGGGCGACCGGCTTTCGGCGCTTGCGCAGAATTGGCATGAACGCGGAAAGCCGGTTCGCGGTGAACCGTAGAAGGACTAGACCAGTTGGGTCAATGGTTCGGACCAATTCCGCTGATCGTCCGCCAGGAGGACCCGTGATCGCGCGCCGTGGCCGAAGTGCCCCATCGCCCAGTGACGGATACCGTCCTATCGGGCATACTCAAGCCGCCACGGCCGCTGACCGGCGCCTCTCGTAATCCGGGAGGGCAACATCGGCTGGACCGCAGTCTTTTCGGGCTCCGCCCGGAGATCACCCGGCGGCGCCGCACCCACCCCGCGCGCGCGACCGCCGCAACGCCCGACAGGGAGGAGAGCGCCGTCATGCCCGACCGTGCCCCGCAGTCAGTGGAACGCCGACTGCCCACCGAGGAGTCCAGGCAGCTGATCGGGCTCGTCCGCGACATCGTCCAGCGTGAGATCGCGCCGCGGGCCGCCGAGGAGGAGGACGCCGGCCGGTTCCCGCGCGACGTCTTCACGCTGCTCTCCGGCTCCGGCCTGCTCGGACTGCCCTACGACTCCGCCCACGGCGGCGGCGACCAGCCGTACGAGGTGTACCTCCAGGTACTCGAAGAGCTCAGCTCCGCCCGCCTCACCGTCGGGCTCGGCGTGAGCGTCCACTCCCTGGCCTGCCACGCGGTCGCCGGGTACGGCACCAAGGAGCAGCAGGCCGAACACCTTCCGGCCATGCTCGCCGGCGGCCTGCTGGGCGCCTACTGCCTCTCCGAGCCCGCCTCGGGCTCGGACGCCGCCTCGCTGCGGACGAAGGCCGTACGGGACGGGGACGACTGGGTCATCACCGGCACCAAGGCATGGATCACCCATGGCGGCGTCGCGGACTTCTACACCGTGCTCGCCCGCACCGGCGCCGACGGCGCGCGCGGGATCACCGCCTTCCTCGTCCCCGGCGACGCCGACGGGCTGAGCGCGGCCGTCCCCGAGAAGAAGATGGGGATGAAGGGCTCGCCCACCGCCCAGCTCCACTTCGACGGGGTACGGGTCCCGGACGCGCGCCGGATCGGCGAGGAGGGGCAGGGCTTCGCGATCGCGCTGTCCGCACTCGACTCCGGCCGCCTCGGCATCGCCGCGTGTGCCATCGGTGTGGCCCAGGCGGCGCTGGACGAGGCCGTCGCCTACGCCACCGGGCGCCGGCAGTTCGGCCGTCCCATCGCGGACTTCCAGGGGCTGCGGTTCATGCTCGCGGACATGGCCACCCAGATCGAGGCGGGCCGGGCGCTCTACCTGGAGGCGGCCAGGCTGCGTGACGCGGGCAGCCCGTTCTCGCGGCAGGCGGCCATGGCCAAGCTGTTCTGTACGGACGCCGCGATGCGGGTCACCACGGACGCCGTCCAGGTGCTCGGCGGATACGGCTACACGCTGGACTTCCCCGTCGAGCGGCTCATGCGCGAGGCGAAGGTGCTGCAGATCGTCGAGGGCACCAATCAGATCCAGCGCATGGTCATCGCGCGCCACCTCGCGGGTCCTGAGACGCACTGACCCGCAGCGGCCGGTCCGACCACACGGGCGTCGTCATGATCCGGTTCCACTCCTGGTCATGACGGCCCGGCATGGTCCGCCCGGTCCCCTCCCAGTGCCGGAGCATCGCCCGGTAGATGGGGGGATCGGTCGAATGGGGCACCGGGCGCGGCGGCTCGGACTGCGGGAGCGGTGAGGCCTCGGGCTGCGGAACCGATTCTTCGGAGGCCGGAACGGCGAGACGTCGTCGACCGGGGCCGGCCGTGGAATGCAGCAGGGTCATGCCAGGCCAACGCCGTGAGGCGGGGCCGGGTCACTGTCCGGCTGATTCGGGCGCCCGTTCGCCAGGTTCTCCGCGGCGGCACTGGCGCCGTTGGCCGGGCGCACCACGCCGGCCGGGCCGTCGTGGTGCGGAGCGGTGCTGCCGTGCCGGGCGGTACGCGCTCCCGCACGGGCGGGAGCGCGGGGTCAGGCGGCCTCGCGCCGGAGCTGCTGCGGCATCCGGAAGGGGCGGGAGCCGCTGCCCCCGGCGTGCGAGAAGGGCTGCATCCTCCAGTCGAGCCCCTGAGGGAGCGTCAGCAGCAGGGCCGTCTCCTGCTCCTGGACGTCGGTCGACTCGTCCGCGGGCAGCGCCTTCGACGCCGGGCGGCCGGTACCGGCGCACACCGTGAGGACGAACGGATTCCACGGGGTCGGGCACAGCGCGTGCTCCGGCAGCGCGGTCTCGTCCGCCAGGAGGGCGATCGGCTGTGCGCAGTCCGGGCAGGTGACCCGGTACATCTCAAGCGTGTCGTACGCGTCGGGATCGGTGTCCTCGAAAGGATCAACGGGCTCCGGTTCGGTACGTTCGGTGACCTTGACGTTCTGCATGGAAATTCCCCCCTCGGGTGGGCCGGCACGGCGTCGCGGCCTCGGCCAAAGCAAGCACTTCCCGTCGCGGATCGGCCGTAACCGCGAGGTGCTCGGCTACCGGCCCGTAAACCTGTGGCATTCATCACATGACCACCTCGGGGCGCCCTTCGGTGGCTCCTGCGGCTGTGCCTGGAGGGGCCCGGGGCCATAGATTGATCCATATGGAGGAGCTGGACCGTCAAATCGTGGAGTTGCTCGTCAGGGACGGGCGGATGAGCTACACCGACCTGGGCAAGGCCACCGGCCTGTCGACCTCGGCGGTTCATCAGCGAGTCCGCAGGCTGGAGCAGCGCGGGGTGATCCGGGGCTATGCCGCGGTCGTCGACCCCGAGGCCGTCGGCCTGCCGCTGACCGCGTTCATCTCGGTGAAGCCCTTCGACCCGAGCGCCCCGGACGACATCGCGGAGCGGCTCGCCGGGGTCCCGGAGCTGGAGGCCTGCCACAGCGTCGCGGGTGACGAGAACTACATCCTGAAGGTGCGCGTCGCGACCCCGCTCGAGCTGGAGCACCTGCTGACGCGCATCCGCTCGCTCGCCGGTGTCTCCACGCGCACCACCGTCGTCCTCTCCACACCGTACGAGGCCCGGCCGCCGCAGATCTGAGGGGCCGGGCACGGGGCGGCACCCGGCAGGCGGGAGACTGGTCCCCATGACCGAGAGCACCGCCCCCCAGAGCGAACACCGCACCGTGCTGCTGCGCGGTGGAGACGTCCACAGCCCCGCCGACCCCTTCGCCACCGCCATGGTGGTCGAACGGGGCCATGTCGCCTGGGTGGGCTCCGAGGGGGCCGCCGACGCCTTCGCCGGCGGCGTCGACGAGGTGATCGACCTCGACGGGGCGCTCGTCACGCCCGCGTTCACCGACGCCCACGTCCACACCACGTCGACCGGCCTGGCCCTCACCGGCCTCGACCTCTCCGGTGCCCGCTCCCTCGGCGAGGCCCTCGCCCTGGTACGGACGTACGTGGTGGCGCACCCCGCCGACCGGGTTGTCCTCGGACACGGCTGGGACGCCACGCGCTGGCCCGAGGGGCGTCCGCCCTCGCGCTCCGAGCTGGACGCCGCGGCCGGCGGCCGGCCGGTCTACCTGCCCCGGATCGACGTGCACTCGGCGGTCGCGAGCACCGCGCTGCTGGACCTGGTCCCCTCGGTCACCTCGATGGCCGGCTACCACCCCGAGGCGCCGCTGACCGCCGCCGCCCACCACGCGGTGCGCTCCGCCGCCCACGGCGCCGTCTCACCGCTCCAGCGCGCCGGCGCCCAGCGCGCCGCGCTGGACCGTGCCGCGTCCCTGGGCATCGGCACGGTCCACGAGTGCGGCGGCCCCGAGATCTCCGACGAGGAGGACTTCACCGCGCTGCTGAAGCTCGCCGCCGCACGGCCCGGACCGCGGGTCTTCGGCTACTGGGCCGAGCAGGTCGCCGACGAGAAGGACGCCCGGCGCATCCGCGAGCTCGGCGCGGTGGGCGCGGCCGGGGACCTCTTCGTCGACGGCTCGCTCGGCTCGCACACCGCCTGCCTGCACGAGCCGTACGCGGACGCCCCGCTGGCCGGCGCCGCCCATCTGGACGCCGGGCAGATCGCGGCCCATGTCGCGGCCTGCACCGAGGCCGGGCTGCAGGCGGGCTTCCACGCCATCGGCGACGCCGCGCTCGGTGCGGTCGTCGAAGGAGTCGCGGCGGCCGCCGAGAAGGTCGGCCTGGGCAGGGTGCGGGCCGCCAGGCACCGGATCGAGCACGCCGAGATGCTCACCCCCGAAACCGTCGCCGCTTTCGCGGAACTGGGGCTCACCGCCTCCGTCCAGCCCGCCTTCGATGCCGCCTGGGGCGGTGAGGAGGGCATGTACGCCCAACGGCTGGGTGCCGGGCGGGCCAGGACCCTCAACCCCTACGCGGCCCTCCTGCGGGCCGGTGTGCCCCTCGCGTTCGGCTCCGACAGCCCGGTGACCCCGCTCGACCCGTGGGGGACCGTGCGGGCCGCCGCGTTCCACCGGACGCCCGAGCACCGGATCTCCGTACGGGCCGGCTTCACCGCCCACACCAGGGGCGGCTGGCGGGCCGTCGGCCGCGACGACGCGGGCACCCTGGTGCCGGGCGCCCCCGCCGACTACGCGGTCTGGCGCACCGATGACCTGGTGGTCCAGGCCCCGGACGACCGGGTCGCCCGCTGGTCGACCGATCCCAGGTCGGGGACGCCGGGACTGCCCGACCTCAGCCCGGGGGCCGAACTTCCCGTCTGCCTGCGCACCGTGGTGTTCGGACAAACTGTCTACGTACGGCCGAACGAGTGATGTGCGGACATTTCGTACCGCCGATCGAAGGTGCCCCGGTTCTCCCGCGACCTGGGGATCTCCGGTACTGACCAGGCAAGTTCGGTAAAGGGTGCAGGTCAGGCAACTATTGACAGAATGCGCCCACTGGCCGGTAGGTTCGGCCGAGTCCACCACAGGACGTCCGACCGGTTAAACCTCCACGCAGTCGTCGAACGCCGCTGGGTCATGAGGTGGTGTGCCGCACCGGCGCACCACCGCTGACAGCCAGGTTCAGCGCCCGCGCCTCGGGGGCGAGGGAAGGTTTCAGCCGGACGGAGGGTGCGACCCGGGTGGGGCCCGGACGTTCAGTAGACAACGGCTCTAGGTCGACCCGCAGCCGGCGGGTCCCAGGTCGGCCCGAAGGACGCCGGGCCCCGATCCGCAGTTCTGTCCGTACTTCCGCGCTTCTGTCCGCCGCCACCGCCGAACCGCCCCGACCGGGTCGCCCGGCGGCCCCGCCGCGCTGGATATGGTGTGTGTCTGCGTACGGACTTAAGGGGCAGTTAGTGAACGACGGCGGTCAGAGGCGATACGGCCCGCTCGGCAGAACCTTGGTGATCATTCCGACCTACAACGAGGCCGAGAACATCAAGCCGATCGTCAGCCGGGTGCGCGCCGCCGTACCGGAGGCCGACATCCTGGTCGCCGACGACAACAGCCCCGACGGCACCGGCAAGCTGGCCGACGAACTGGCCTGCGCGGACGACCAGGTCCACGTGCTGCACCGCAAGGGCAAGGAAGGGCTCGGCGCGGCCTACCTCGCCGGCTTCCGCTGGGGCATGGACCACGACTACGGCGTACTCGTCGAGATGGACGCGGACGGCTCCCACCAGCCCGAGGAACTGCCCCGGCTGCTCACCGCCCTCAAGAGCGCGGACCTGGTGCTGGGCTCCCGCTGGGTCCCGGGCGGGCGGGTGGTCAACTGGCCCAAGTCCCGCGAGATGATCTCCCGCGGCGGCAGCACCTACTCGCGGCTGATGCTCGGGCTGCGGACCAGGGACGTCACCGGCGGGTACCGGGCCTTCCGCACGGAGACCCTGAAGGGCATCGGCCTCGACGAGGTCGCCTCGCAGGGCTACTGCTTCCAGGTGGACCTGGCACGCCGCTCGATCGAGGCCGGCTACCACGTCGTCGAGGTCCCGATCACCTTCGTGGACCGGGAGGTCGGCGACTCCAAGATGAGCCGGGACATCCTCGTCGAGGCACTCTGGCGGGTGACCGCCTGGGGTGTCACCACCCGCACGAACCGGGTGCTCGGACGCCGGACGCCCTGACGCCCCGGACCGGATGATCTTCGCCCCCTTACCGCGCCGGGACGCGCGGCCAGGCACACTGGGGGCATGACGACCGGCACACCGCCCCCGACCGCCCGCAAGCGCTCGCGCGCCCGGACCTTCGTACCTCTCGCCATCGCCGCCTGGGCGGTGCTGGAGATCTGGCTGCTCATCGTGGTGGCGGACGTGGCGGGCGGGTTCACCGTCCTGCTGCTCCTGGCCGCGGGCGTCGTGCTCGGCGCCGTGGTGATGAAGTCGGCGGGACGCCGTGCCTTCCGCAATCTCACCGAGACGCTCCAGCAGATGCCGGGGCAGCCGGGCGCCGGCGAGGGCTCGTCGCCCGCTCCCGCGGGCAGCAGGGGCAACGGCTACCTCATGCTCGGCGGACTGCTGATCATGATTCCGGGGATGATCTCGGACGTCGCCGGACTGCTGCTCCTGGTGCCGCCGCTCCGGTCGGCGCTCAGCAAGTACACGGAGCGCTCGCTGGAGCGCCGGATGCGCAGGGCGGCCCCCGGCGGCCTCTCGGACGCCTTCCAGCAGGCCCGTATGCACAGGCCCGACGGCAAGGTCGTCCAGGGCGAGGTGATCCGGGACGACCCCGCCCGTCCCGACGACGACCACCGCCCGCCCCTGACGCCGTAACGGACCCGCTCGGCCGGCCCACGTACCCCGGTCGGCCGACACCCGAACGCCGGCAACACGACAGAGCCGCGGGCCGCGACACACAAGGTGTCGCGGCCCGCGGCTCTGTCTCAGTGCTGTGCTACGCGGTCAGGCAGACTTCCTGCTGTCCCGCGGATGCACGGCGATATTCATGGCTCCGGAGCGCAGAACCGCCAGCCTCTCGGCCAGCACCTCCTCCAGCTCCTCGCGTGTGCGCCGCTCCATGAGCATGTCCCAGTGCGTGCGCGCAGGCTTGCCCTTCTTCTCCTCGGGGCCATCCCCGTCCACCAGGAGTGCCTGGGCGCCACACGCCTTGCACTCCCACTCCGGCGGAATTTCTGCCTCTACCGAGAACGGCATCTCAAATCGATGTCCGTTCTGGCATGCGTACTCCACCGCCTGGCGCGGGGCCAGATCGATGCCGCGGTCCGTCTCGTAGCTGGTAACCACAAGTCGCGTGCCGCGGAGAGCTCGCTCACTCATGAATCGTGCCTCCCGGGCTTGTCGCCCACAGGACAGGTGTCGCTGTCGTCGTCATCCGGCTCAACGCCCGGTCGGCGGCAAAGATTCCCGTTGCCGGTCATGCGTCGCCCGTCGTGGCGCTGAGTTTTCAGGTTTGCCAGGGTTCAAGTACCCGCCAATGCCCGGTTTGTCACATCTGGCAGAAGTTGTCACCCAACGGTTTGGATTCTTCCACTGGCAGTAACGGTCCTCCGGGCAGGCCAAAGGCGTACACTACCGGCCTTTTACTTCAACGCCTAAATCCGTTCGGGGACGGGGTTCCCCGCCGCCGCCACGGCCTGCCGGACCGGCACCCTCGCGAGTAGTACGGAACCGGCCACGAAGAAGATCACCAACGAGATGATCGCGTCCCGGTAACTGCCGGTCAGCTGGTACGCGAGCCCGAACACGAGCGGCCCCAGCCAGCTCAGCCCTCGGTCGCTCATCTCGTACGCCGAGAAGTACTCGGCCTCCTTGCCGCGCGGCACGAGATGCGAGTAGAGCGAGCGCGACAGGGCCTGGCTGCCGCCGAGGACCAGGCCGATCGCCGCGGCCAGCGCGTAGAAGAACGCCGGCGCGTCGGCCGGCAGGAGGTATCCGGCGACCAGGATCAGCGTCCAGACGACCAGGGACGCGAGGATCGTGCGCTTGGCCCCGTAGACCCGGGCCAGCCTGCCCATGCCCAGCGCTCCGGCCACCGCCAGGATCTGGACCAGCAGGACCGCGGTGATGAGCGTGGTCTGGTCGAGGCCCAGCTCCTCGGAGCCGTACACCGAGGCCTGGGAGATCACCGTCTGCACGCCGTCGTTGTAGACGAGGTAGGCGAGCAGGAAGGACAGGGTGAGCGGATGGCGGCGCATGTCGCGCAGGGTCGCCATCAGCTGCCGCCATCCGGACCCGACCGCCCCGTCGCCGCTGGGTGCCACCCGCCGGTCGCGCAGCCGGCGCAGCGGTACGACGGTGAAGGCGCCCCACCAGACACCGGCCGATGCCAGACAGATCCGGACGGCATCCGACTCGGAGAGGCCGAAGGAGTCGTGGCCGGTGTAGAGGATCAGGTTGAGGACCAGTACCAGCGCCCCCGAGGTGTAGCCGAAGGCCCAGCCGCGCGAGGAGACCGCGTCGCGTTCGTCGGGCTCCGAGATCTGCGGCAGATAGGCGTTGTAGAGGACCATCGACACGGATATCGCGGCATTCGCCACGATGAGCAGGAAGGCGCCGAGCAGATAGCGGGTGCCGTCCAGGAAGAACATCGCGGCGGTGGCGGTGGCGCCCACGTACGCGGCGGCCGCCAGCAGCGGCTTCTTGCGGCCCGAGCGGTCGGCGGCGGCGCCCACGATCGGCATCAGGATCACCGCGACGACGAGCGAGGCGGAGATCGTGTACGCGAACAGCGAGCCGGCGCGGATCGGGATGCCGAGCGGACGGACGTAGCCGTCGGCGTCGGCGGCGGCCTTGGCGACCGAGGTCAGGTACGGCCCCAGGAAGACGGTGACGACGCTCGTCGAGTACACGGAACAGGCGAAGTCGTAGAAGTACCAGCCGCGCTGCTCCCGCCGGCGTTCGGCGGGGTCGGCCGCCCCGGGCGTGCTCTGGGCCGGTTCGGCGCTGTCCGCGGTCTCGGCGCTCATTGCGCCCCCCTGTCTCTCCCCGTGCGGACGCCACCGGGCCCGGAGTCTCAGGCCCAGGCCCCCCGCTCGCTCAGCACCGTACGCAGCGTCTCGATGTGATCGGTCATGATGCCATCCACGCCGAGGTCCAGGAGCGCGGCCATCCGCTCCGGTTCGTTGACCGTCCAGACGTGCACCTGGAGCCCCCGCGCGTGCGCCTCCCGCACGAAGCGCCGGTCCACGACCCGGACACCGCCCTGGCTCTCCGGCACCTGCGCGCACACCGCACCCGCGCGCAGCGCCGCCGGCAGGCCGTAGGAGCGCAGCCGCAGGCCCAGCACACCGCGCACTCCGTAGGAGGTGGCCAGCCGGGGCCCCGCCAGCCGGTGCGCCCTGGCGACCCTGGCCTCGGAGAACGAGCCGAGGCACACCCGGTCCCAGGCGTCCGCCCGGCGGATCAGGTCCACCAGCGGTCCGAGGGCGGGCGCGGCCTTGATGTCCACGTTCCAGCGCGCCTGCGGGAACGCCTCCAGCAGCTCCTCGAACAGCGGCAGCGGCTCCCGGCCCGCCACCCGGGCCCGCCGTATCTCGCTCCACGGCAGTTCCGATATCCGGCCCCGGGCATCCGTCACCCGGTCCAGCGTGGTGTCGTGGAAGGCCACCAGACGGCCGTCCGCCGAGGCGTGCACATCGGTCTCGAAGTAGCGGTACCCGGCGTCGGCGGCCCGGCGGAACGCCGCCGCGGTGTTCTCGATCCCGTCCGCCGAGCCGCCCCGGTGGGCGAACGCGAGCGGGCCGGGGTGGTCCAGATAGGGATGGCGTACGGAAGTCACTGCGGCAGTATCGCCTGCCCGGACGACGGGGCGGTGGCCGTGGGGCCGCCGTTGTCCGGGATCGCGAAGAAGCGCAGGAAGAACTGGGCGAGCGGGCCGATCGCCAGCGCGTAGAGCACCGTGCCGATACCGAGGGAACCGCCGAGCAGGAAGCCGGTCACCACGACCGCCACCTCGATCGCCGTGCGGACGAGCCGGATGGAGCGGCCGGTGCGCCGGTGCAGCCCGGTCATGAGTCCGTCGCGCGGCCCCGGACCGAACCGGGCCGCGATGTACAGCCCCGTCGCGACCCCGTTCAGGACGATGCCCGCCACCATCACCCCGGCCCGCGCGGCGAGCCCGTGCACATCGGGGACGAGGGCCAGCGTGCCGTCCATCGCGATCCCGACCGCGAAGACATTGGAGACGGTGCCGAGACCCGGCCGCTGGCGGAGCGGAATCCACAGCAGCAGCACGATCGCGCCGATGATGATCGAGACGACGCCGATGGTGATCCCGGTCCGCTCGGCGAGCCCCTGGTGCAGCACCCCCCACGGCTCCAGCCCGAGCCCGGCGACCACCAGCAGCGCCGAACTCGCCCCGTACAGCGTGAGACCCGCGTACAGCTGGATCAGCCGGCGGGTGAGGTGCGTGCGCTGCCGGGCGGCGGTGGTGGACAAGTGGTGCCCCCTGGTGTGGTGGTAGTGGACTGCTGCGTGTCACTCTGTGGCAGGGGATTGGCTGCCAACCATGGCCAATCCGAGGAAGGTGGACTGATTCTCATGGCCCAGTGGACTTCGGCGGTCGGTGCGGCTCAGCTGGCCCGGCAGCTCCACACGCAGCAGCCCAGGCCGGCCGGCCCCGGCAACCGCAGGCCACCGGCCTACCGCGCGCTCGCCGACGGCATCCGGCTGCTCGTCCTGGAGGGCCGGGTCCCGGTCGCCGCCAGGCTCCCCGCCGAACGCGAACTGGCGCTCGCCCTGGCCGTGAGCCGTACGACGGTCGCCGCCGCCTACGAGGCGCTGCGGGCCGAAGGGTTCCTGGAGTCCCGGCGGGGCGCCGGCAGCTGGACAGCGGTGCCGGCCGGCAACCCGCTGCCCGCCCGGGGCCTGGAGCCGCTGCCCCCGGAGGCGCTGGGATCGATGATCGACCTGGGCTGCGCCTCGCTGCCCGCCCCCGAACCGTGGCTCACCCGGGCGGTCCAGGGCGCTCTGGAGGAGCTCGCCCCGTACGCGCACACGCACGGCGACTACCCGGCGGGGCTGCCCGCGCTGCGGCAGACGATCGCCGACCGGTACACCGCCGACGGCATTCCGACGATGCCCGAGCAGATCATGGTCACCACCGGCGCGATGGGCGCGATCGACGCCATCTGCCACCTCTTCGCGGGACGCGGCGAACGGATCGCGGTGGAGTCCCCGAGCTACGCCAACATCCTCCAGCTGATGCGGGAGGCGGGCGCCCGGCTGGTGCCGGTGGCCATGGAGGAGGGGCTCGGCGGCTGGGACCTGAACCGGTGGCGCCAGGCGCTGCGGGACGCCGCTCCCCGGCTCGCGTACGTCGTCGCGGACTTCCACAACCCCACCGGGGCCCTGGCCGACGAGGACCGGCGACGCGCGCTGGTGGACGCCGCCCGCTCGGCCGGTACGGTCCTGGTCGTCGACGAGACGATGCACGAACTGCACCTGGACGAGGACGTGCGGATGCCCCGCCGGGTCTGCGCCTTCGACCCGGCGGGCAGCACCGTGCTCACCGTGGGCTCGGCCAGCAAGGCGTTCTGGGCGGGCATGCGGATCGGCTGGGTGCGCGCCGCGCCGGACGTCATCCGCAGCCTGGTCGCGGCCCGCGCCTATGCCGACATGGGCACCCCGGTCCTGGAGCAGCTGGCCGTCAACTGGCTGATGCGCGCCGGCGGCTGGGAGGCGGCGGTGCAGATCCGCCGGGAGCAGGCGCGCGGCAACCGGGACGCGCTGGTCACGGCCGTGCGGCGGGAGCTGCCCGACTGGGAGTTCGTCGTACCGCGCGGTGGTCTGACGCTCTGGGTGCGCACCGGCGGCCTCTCCGGATCGCGGCTCGCGGTGGCCGGGGAGCAGGTCGGGGTACGGGTGCCGTCCGGGCCCAGGTTCGGGGTCGACGGCGCCTTCGAGGGCTACGTCCGGCTGCCGTTCACGGTCGGCGGGCCGGTCGCGGACGAGGCGGCCCTGCGGCTCGCGGCCGCCGCCGAGCTGGTCGGTTCGGGAGCGGGAGCGGGCGCGGAGGCCCCCCGGACGTTCGTGGCCTGAGCCGCCGACCGGTGCGCCGGCGCGGTTGTACGGGAGAGGGTCCGCAGATCACCTGATCTGCGGACCCTCTCCCGTACAACCGCCGGGTCTGTCAGTCGCTGACGGCCACCGACTCCATGGCGACGGAGATCGCCGGGGCCTCCACCGGTGCCGGATCGGGCGCGTTCGCCTCGATCGCGGTCCGCCGTTCGGGCAGCAGGCCGAGCATCGTATGACGCTGCGCCTCGCCGGTCGCGTCGTCGTACGGATCGGGTGTGGCCGGGACCTGGATGCGCAGCACCGGTCCGGTGCCGAGGCGCGCGTATCCCCGGCCGGGCGGGACGTCCGGGGTCGGGGTGGTGTGCGGTTCGAGCCCGAGGACGGACTCGATCTCGGCGGGGGAGCAGTGGCCGAGGACGACCCGGGCCCGGGTGTGGGTACGCACGGTGTCGCTCAGGCCGTCCAGGCCGTCGAACTGCTCGGTCATCACCACGGTGACGTTGGCGGCCCTGCCGTGCCGCAGCGGGATCTGGAGCAGTTCCTGCGGGTCGGGCCCGCCGCCGGCGGCGGCCAGGTGGCCGAGCACGCTGGGCCGGTCCAGCAGGATCCACAGCGGGCGCCTGGTGTCCTCGGGGACCGCGTCGCCCGACTGCCGGGCCCGGTTGGCCTCGATCAGCCGGCGCTCCGTCTCCTGCGCCGCCCATTCCAGGGTGGCCAGAGCCCCGGCCGCCCCGCACTCGACGGCCAGCACGCCCTCGCGGCCGGTGAAGCAGGCGTACTCGCCGGTGCCGCTGCCCTCGATGATCAGGATGTCGCCCTGCTGGAGTGCCTGGAGGGCGATGGAGCGCAGCAGGGTGGTGGTGCCGCTGCCGGGCTGTCCGACGACCAGCAGATGTGGCTCGGTGGTGCGTGCGCCGGTCCGCCAGACGACCCCCGGCGCGTCCCGGGTCTCCTCGCCGTCACTCACCGGAACGGTGCGCTGCACCGCGTCGTCGTCCGTGAAGCCGAGGACGGTCTCGCCGGGGGCGATGACGAAGCGCTGGGCGGTGATCGAGGTGGGCAGGGCGTCGAGCACGCTCATGACGAGCCGGTTCCCCTCCTCGTCCCAGCGGAAGCGGTACTCCCGGCCGCGGCCGGACTTGGCGTGCAGCAACTGCTCGATCCGGGCGCGGGAGGCGGCCTCGCTGTCGGTGAAGTAGGCCGGGTACGCCACCTTGAGCCGGGTGATCCGGCCGTCGCCGTCGAACGCGTACTCGCTGAAGACCTGGTTCCAGTCGCCGCCGTGGGCGAACAGCGCACCGGGGTCGTCGGCCGTGGAGAAATACGGCACGAGCGCCTCGTACAGGGACTGGAGCCGCCCGGTCTCCGCCTCGTCCGGGCCGGTCCTGACGGGAGTGCGCGCCCGTCCCTTCCATGCGGCGGCGCCCATCACCGTGACCAGGGCCGTCACGGACCCGTAGGGGACGAGCGCGACCACGAGAACGCAGGCCGCGACGAGGAACAGCGTGGGACCACGCCGGTCCTTGGGCGTCGCGGCCCACTTCTGCCGTCCTGCACCTGCCAACAGCCGCAGACCACGGGTGATCATGATCAGCGGATGGAGCACATCGGTGGCGCTGTCGGCGGCCGTGCGCGCGAACTCTCGACTGCGAGTGATCGAAGCGCTGCCGCTGCTCAGAATGCGGGGGAGTGGTCGCCGGGCCACGTCTGTCTCCTGAAGGGGGTGGGGTCGGGAGCGGAGGGTCAGAACTTGATCCCGCCCAGGAGTCCGGCCAGGCTCGCGCCGCCCGCGGTGATGCTCGGTGCGATGGCGGTGCCGGCCAGGTAGAAGCCGAACAGGGCGGTGACGAGGGCGTGCGAGGCCTTGAGGCCGTCCTTCCTGAAGAACAGGAAGACGATGATGCCGAGGATGACGACGCCTGACATGGAAAGGATCATGAGTGGTTCTCCTGGTTGGGGGGACAGTCACCATGAGTCCTTCCAGGCTCACCGGAAGTATCTATAGGATAAAAGGTGCAACTGGGTGAAAAGTGGAGTTTTTCACTGGACTGGCAGACAGTGGGGCCGGGGCCGGGGCGGATTTCGGTGCCGCACCTCACCCCGTCGTCACCCGACGTGATCTTCTGCCATGGGCGGGCCGGGTCATGACCGCGTCCGGGCAGTACTCTGTCGATTCACTCGTACGGCCTCAAGACGCATCCCCCCGCAGGCCGGCGGCGGAGACAACGGTTAAAGGAAGGGCGGCCCCCCGATGAGCGAAACCCCTGATCCCGAGGTTGTTGAGCTGGCGACCAAGGTCTTCGACCTGGCGCGCCACGGCGACACCGACACGCTCGCCGCCTATGTCGACGCCGGAGTTCCCGTGAACCTCACCAACGACCGGGGCGACTCGCTGCTGATGCTCGCCGCCTATCACGGGCATGCCCCCGCGGTCACGGCACTGACCGGACGCGGCGCGGACCCGGACCGGGCCAACGACCGGGGGCAGACGCCGCTGGCCGGGGCCGTCTTCAAGGGCGAGGACGCGGTGATCGCCGCACTGCTCGCCGCGGGCGCCGATCCGACGGCCGGAACACCCTCCGCCCTGGACACCGCACGCATGTTCGGCAAGGCCGACCTGCTGGAACTCTTCGGTTCCCGCTGACCGGGTCCGCCGTAAATGTGGTCGCGGTGGCGAAATGGGTGGGTCATCATGACGTCGCGGGCCCGATTCGGGCCACCGACGAGAGGCGGGACAATGGTCTGCACCAGGCAGAAGACGGCGGTCGGCCGATCATGTTGCTGCGCGGTCTAGGACGTGTTTCGAAAGTAGCGTCGTCCGCCCGCAGGGCGGGCGCAGCGGCGTCCGGTGCGTGCGATTGCAAGGCGGAGGGTCACCTCCATATCGGATGTACCGAGGCGATCCCGGCAACGCGGCGAGAGGCGGGGTCTCCCCTCCTCAGGCGAAGCCGAGAGCTCGGGGAAGTGCCGGACGCCGCCACGCAGACGGGACTTTCGAAACGCGCACTAGGGCCTGATCCAAACGAAAGGCCCTAGTCCTTGTCCGCGAGGTTCCGCCGTACGACAGGCGGGCCGGGCGGGACTCCCCGGACACGGCACCCGTGCCTGTCCGGCACACGGAACTGCACAGTCCCCGGTTGCGTCGACAGCTTGATGTGAGGCTTTTTCCATGTTCGATCCGTTCATAGCGCCGAGCGGCACCCTGCTCGGCCTGTTGCAGAGGGGCCGCGGCGACGGCACGCTCCACGCGCTCGCCGCACCGCGCCCCGAGGCCCTGGCGGCTCTCAACCACTGCGTCCTGAGCGATCCGCGTCACGACTGGCAGGCGGAGAACCGCTCCCTCTACTACGCGCGCCTCTATCTCGACCTCGACGGCGGCATCGAGGAGATCGAGCGGCACCTCGTCGATCCCGACGACCACCTGGACACCGACGAGTCACGGACCGGCCTCGCCCTCGCCGTACTCGGCCACCTCGCCTCCTACGGACGGGACGACGCCCTGGCCCTGCTGCGCCGCTACGCCGCGACCGGCTCCAACTGGGCCTGGGCCCTGGACGAGCTGGCCCTGCGCGACGACGACGCCGGCCTGCGGTCCCTGGCCGTGCCCGTGCTCGCCCGCTTCGCCACGGACCCCGAGGGCTCCGCCGAGCTGGCCACCACCGTGCGCGACGCCTTCGAGCCCCGGCCCTGGCGGCTGTGGGCCGACGATCCGCGCGAAGAGGTCGGCGCCCGGGTCCGGGCCGCCTCGGAACAGGGCTCGTTCGACCGCTGGCAGCGGCAGATGCGACCCGGCGGGCCCCGGCCGGGCTGGAGCGTCCAGGCCGTCTTCGACTGGGCCCAACAGGGGCTCGACCGAGGCAGCCACCTCCACGTACCGGCGGCCCGCTGCCTCTCCGCCGTCGCGGGACCGGAGGACCGGCCCGTGATCGTCGAGGCCGCCCGCAGCGGCCCCGACGGCGCCCGCTGCGCCGCTCTGCACTACCTGGCCGAGGCCCGGGACCCGGTCGTGCTCGACCTGATCGAGGCCGCGGCGGTCAGCTCCTCGCGCACGGTCGCCGACGCGGCCGTCGCCGCCTTCGAGCGGATGTGCGGGGAGGCGGCCGTCGACCGCGCCCGGCGCTGGGCCCGTCGGCCCGACGCGCTCGGCGCATCGGCGGCCGGGGTGCTGGCCGGCCGAGGCGGCGCGCAGGACGCCTCGCTGGTCCTGGGCGCCCTGCGCGAGGCCGTACGCGGCGACGGGCCCGACGCACTCCGGCTCTGGACCCTGGTCGACGGCACCGGACGGCTGGGCATCGCCTGCGCAGCCCCCGTCCTGCGCCACGTCTACCGCGAGACGTCCTCCTCACAGCTGCGGGGCAGAGCTGCCCGCGCACTGGCCGCCACCGACCCCACCTTCGCCACCGGTTTCGCCGTCGAGTGCCTCTGGGACTGCGAGGAGACGACCCGGGAAGTCGCCGCACGCCACGCGGAGACCGGCGACATCAGGGTGGCCGAACGGCTGCGCCGGCTGGCCGCCGACCCGGCCGAGGAGGCCGAGGTGCAGACAGCCGTGCGCAGCAGGATCGGCCCGGACGCGTCCGCCGTCTGACCGGGCGGTGAACAGCGGGGCGTTGCGCGTCGGGGGCGCGCGGCGCGGCACCGCGAGCTGTCCGTGGCACGACACCGCCCAGGTCCCGTGGAGCCGCCCGGCAGGGCGTGACCGACTCCGGGGCAACCGGCCGCTTCTGCGCCGTTTCGACCCTTGTCCGTGCGAGGACCTAATCTGTGCAGCGTGACTTCGCCTGCCTACACGGAAAACGCTGCGCCCCAGCTCAGCGCGGGGCCCCGGCCCGCACCGGGCCCGGCCGCCGACGAGGGGCTCTCGCGCCGGCTGCGCGCCCTCGCCTGCACGGCGCCGCTGCACGACCTCGACGTGCGCAAGGCGAACCTCGCCGGTGAGTACAGCATCTACGCGATGGCCGAGGTGGCACTCGCCGCGATCGACCACGTCACGCTCAACATGGACTTCGACACCGGCGCGGACCACGACCAGATAGTGGCCAGGCTGCTCCCGCGTGTCGCCGCGCAGGCCCCGCGCCGCCCGGCCGCCGAGCACGAGCGGGTCGCCCGCTGGGTGCTGGAGAACCTGATCAACGTCGGCAGCGTGGACCGGGGCTTCCGGGCCGTCTACGGCACCTTCGGGCCGGACGGCACGTACGTCCGCCGCGACTACGACTTCAAGCTGATCGAGGAAGTCCCCGGTTACGGCGGCAGCGTCTACCTGCGGGCCACCGACGAGGCGGTCAACGTCCTGGTCGGCGCCCTCGACACGGACGTCACCAGCGCCCAGATCGCCGCCGAGGTGAAGCTGGAGGTCCTGATCAGCCGCGGCCGCCTCGCCGACGCACAGCTCGCCGCCGAACAGGCCCGCTACCGGACCGTGCAGTACGCGGAGACCCTCCGCAAGACCCTCGACGCGACCCGGCGCAACGTCCGGGCGGTCGACTGGCTCAACGCCGTGCCCGACATGATCACCGAGGCGCTGGACCACGTGGCCGACCGCTACCGCCACGAGAACGCCATCCTCACCAACATCCGCAAGGCCCGCGACGAGGCCGAGGAGCCCGAGCACAAGCGGCGCGCCGCCGAGCTCGTCGACATCGTCAAGGACTGCATCCGCCGCCACACGCAGCTGCAGTCCCGGCTGCTGGAGGCCGGGCCGCTGTTCCGCGCCGAGCAGGACCGGCAGGCGTTCGCCGCACCGGCCGCCCGTACCGGCCTCGACCTCTACGGACAGCTGCTGGCGCCGCTGCTGCCCCTGCCCGTCGAACAGTCGATCCGCGCCACCGACGCGTTCTTCGCCCACGGCACGGGACTGCGTACCCCCACCTCGGTACGGGTGGGCGATCTGGTCGACATGCTGCTGGCCCCGCCGCTGGAGCGCGAACACCTGGGCGCCGAGATGCCCGAACCCGATCTGATCGCCACCCCGGCCGACAGCCGGTTCAGCGAGGAACAGCTGGCGAGCGCCATGCAGTTGCTGGATCTGGAGCCCGACGCGCCGCGCCGCCTCTCCGGGCTGCTGGCCGAAGCCAGACGACGCGACGCGGACCTGCCCTACCTGGTCGCGCTGCTCGCCGTGCACGCGGCGAGCCCGCCGGTCGGCACCGCCTACCGGCAGGGCGAGCGCCGCCTGCTCTTCTCCGTCGACGACGGGACCCAGCTGGAGGACCCCGAGTTCGGCGGCGCGGACCTGATCGTGGGCACCGCCCTGCTGGACGCGGCCGGTACGGCCGCAGACCGCACGGAGGCGGCGTGAGAGCGCCGGTTTCCGCCGCCGCCCACCACGCGGACGCGGGGGCGGTGGCGGGACACGGCAGGGGCGCCCACCCGCCGCCGGAGCCCCGCCACCCCGCAGCGCAGCCGGCGCACCCCGTCCGCCCCGTACCGAAGTCCGTCCGCCCCGTACCGAAGTCCGTCCGCCCCGTACCGAAGTCCGTCCGCAGCAAGGAGCGTCCGTCGTGAGCGACCACCGCGCAGAGCACGCCGACGCGTGGAGCGAGCAGAACGCCGCGTACCCCGCCGACCGGACCGTGTCCGCCCCGCCGTCCGCCCCCGCCCCGGTCACCCCCGCCGACGCCGCCGACGCGGCCCGGCTCGTCGCGTTCGGGCTGCAGCCCAAGCTGCTGCCCGCCCGCGACGCCGAGTACGCCGAACTGCTGCGCCGCTACCGGGAGGAGCCCGCCTTCGGCCGCCTCGCGGACGCCGTCGCCACCGGGCTCGGCCTCATCGTGCTGGAGGTCTCCACCCGGGCGGGCATGGCCGTCACGGCGGGCGAGGACTCGGTCTTCGCCGTACGCATGGGCGACTACGCCCGCCGGGCCTCGCCGGACTCCGCCGACCGCTTCCTGCACGGCCTCGCCCACCTGGCCGTCGCCGCGATGGCCTTCCCGCGCCCCGAGGACCTCGCCGACGACGCCTACATCGGCCGGATCACCGTCAACGGCGTCGACGCCTTCGTGCGCCAGGCGTGCCACCGGCTGGAGGAGCGCGCCGACGAGCACGGCGACAACACCGACCCGGCCAGTGACGCCCCCGGCCTGGAGGCAGGCTGGCGGATCTACGCCCGGCGCAGCTCCACCGGGGCGACGAAGGACGCCAGACGGCTGGCCGGATCCACCACCGGCATCGTCGGCAAGGCCGTCGCCTTCCTCACCGACTCCGGCTTCCTCCAGCGCACCGGGGACGACGCGGGAGGCGCCTTCCGCACCACCGCCCGCTACCAGCTCCAGGTACGCGACATGGCAGGCAGCGCCGCCATGGCCGAACTGCTGGAACTGGGAGTGGTGCCGGTCACCGACGGATCGGCCACGCTGCTGCCCCCACCCGACCCGGACGACCTGGAGCTGGCGGCCGACGCCGGACTGCCGTTCCACAGCTGACCGGCCCTTCCCCGGCTGACCGGCCCCACCGCCGGGGCCGCCCACCGCAGTGTCCGCCCCGCCACCGACGTCTCCTTCCCGCCGCCTGAACGACGAGAGTCCGCCGCCATGTACGAGCTGTCCCGGGTCCGCCTCTACTCCATCGGGCCTGCCGGTGCGCGCTACGCCGACACCGTGCTTGACCTGCGCGGGGTGGGCGAGCCCGTGCCCCACCCCGCACCGGCGCAGGCGGAGTTCTTCGAGGAGGAGCCGGTCGGCCCGCCGCGCCGTCCCGCCCCCGCCGGAGTGCTCTTCCTGGAGAACGGCGGCGGCAAGTCCGTCCTGCTGAAGCTGATCTTCTCGGTGATGCTGCCCGGCCACCGCAACACCCTGGGCGGCGCCAGCTCCGGCGTCCTGCGCAAGTTCCTGCTCGCCGAGGACTGCGGTCATGTGGCGCTGGAGTGGCAGCACACCCTGACCGGTGAGTGCGTCGTCGTCGGCAAGGTCAGCGAATGGCGTGGCCGCCAGGTCTCCAACGACCCCAGGAAGTTCGCCGAGGCCTGGTACTCCTTCCGGCCCGGCCCCGGACTCAGCCTCGACTCGCTGCCGGTGGCCGAGGCGACCTCGGTGGGCCGCCCCGTCGAAGGCGTCTCCGGTGCCCGGGGCAGGCGCCGCACCATGAAGGGCTTCCGCGACGCGCTCACCGAGGCGGGCAAGTTCTACCAGCACCTCGACGTGCACTGGGAAGAGATCCACGACCGCTGGAACGAGCACCTCGGAGAACTCGGGCTCGACCCCGAACTCTTCCGCTACCAGCGCGAGATGAACGCCGACGAAGGAGAGGCAGCGGGGCTCTTCGCCGTCAAGAAGGACTCCGACTTCACCGACCTGCTGCTGCGCGCCGTCACCGACACCCGCGACACCGACGGCCTGGCCGACCTCGTCAGCGGCTTCGGCAACAAGCTGGGCCGCCGCGCCGAACTCACCGCCGAGCGGGACTTCACCGCCGGCTCGGTCGATCTGCTCGGCCGCATCGTGGAGGCCGCCGGAACGCGCTCGCGGACCCGGGACATCCACGCCGGCGCCGAACGCCGCACCCGCACCCTGGCCCGCAGGCTCTCCGCACGCGCCGGCCTGGAGCGCGGCCGCACCGCGGAGCTCGCCCAGCAGGTCACCGGCGCCGCCCACACCGTCACCGGCGCCGAGGAGACCCGCGGCCGGGCCGGCCTGATCGCCGCCGAACTCGCCTACCGACACGCCTCCCTGGCCCTCACAGCGGCCGAGAAGAGCGCCGCGGCCCAGCGCAAGGAGCTGGTCGACGCCCGCACCCTGCACTCCGCCTGGCAGGCGGCCGAGGCCGTACTGCGCCACCGCGCCGCCGCCGACCGCGCCGCGCGCGTCGCCGTCGCGATCCGCGAGGCCGAGCGCGACGCCGCCCCGGCGCTGGCCGCCCGCGCCACCGCGGCGGCCGATCTCGTACGGGCCCTGCACACCGCCGCCGAGGCCGGCGAGAGCGTGGCCAACGAGGAGGAGGAGCGTTCCGAGACCCTTCAGAGCTCGGGCGAGGCCGCACACCGCGACGCCACCACGGCCGCCACCGAGGCCCAGCGCGCCCGCAGCGAGGCCGGCCACCTGCGCCAGCGCCTCGCCGAGGTCGAGCAGGAGACCGCCGAGGCGGTACGGGCGGGCTGGCTCGACGACACCGCGCCCAACGCGGACCCCGCCCGCGCGGCCCTCGCCGCGAACGACGCCGAGAAGTCCGCGGTGGCCGCCTGGGACACCGCCCGCGAGGCCGCCGGGTCCGCCGCGGACCGCTCCCGGCAGGCGGCGGCCACCGAGAGCCGCGCCGAACTCGCCGCGGCGCGGGCCTCCGACGGCGCGCGCGCCGCCGAACAGGCCTACGAGGCCGAGCTCAGGGCCGCCGAGTCGATCGCAGCCGAGCACCGCCTCGCGGACCTGCTCGGCCTGCCCACGCCGCAGAGCGGCGGCGTACCCAGGCCGCGGCGGGGCGCGGCCGGCCCCGAATCCGGAGCGGAGGCCGGTACCGGCGACGAGGGACCGCAGCACGAAGCCCCCGACGCCGAGGCGCCCGCCACCGCTCCCGGCGCCGACGGAAGCGAACCGGCGGCGCACGGCACCCACACCGTCACCGCAGGCCGGCCCCGCCCGGCCGAACAGCCGCTCACCGCAGCCGAGTTCGACCGCAACGCCGAGGAGCTGCGCGAGCTCCTCGACCAGGCCGTCGGCACCGCCGAGCGACGCCTCTTCGAACTGCGCACTGCGGCCGCCGACGACTCCCGCATCCTGGGCGCGCTCGGCGACGGCGGACTGCTCCCGCCCGGCCCCGACGTACTCGCCACCGTCGAGTACCTCGGGGAGCACGGCATCCCCGCCCTGCCCGGCTGGCGCTATCTCGCCCAGGCCGTCGACCCGGCCGACCACGCGTCCGTGCTCGCGGCCCGGCCCGAACTCGTCGACGGCGTCGTGATCACCGACCCGGACGCGCACGTGCGCGCCCGTGAGGTCCTCGGCGCCGCCGCCCTGCTGCCGCGCTCGGCCGTGGCCGTCGGCACCGCCGCCGCCCTGCTCGCGCCCGTCCCGGCGCCCGGCACCGGCGCGAACGACGATGCCGCCGGGGTGTTCCTCGTCCCGCCGAACCCGGCCATGCACGACGAGCACGCCGCCGACGAGGAGCGCCACGCGCTCAGGAGCCGGGCCGCCGCCCGCGACGAGGACATCCGCACCCTCGCGGCCCGGCTCACCGCTGACCGCTCGCTCGCCGCCCGGATCGGCTCCTGGCGGGTGGACTGCCCGCCCGGGACGCTCGCCGAACTCGCGGAGGCCGCCGCGACCGCCCGCACCGCCGCCGAGACGGCCGAGGCCGCACTCGCGGAGGCCCGTACAGTCCGCGCCGAGGCCGACGAGGCCGCCTCGGACACCGCCCGGGTCCGGGACGAGCGCCAGGAAGCGGCCCAGCGCGCCCGCCGGGCCGCCGACGCGCTGGCCGGACTGGCCTTCCGCCTCCGCGAACGCGCGGGCTGGCAGGCCAAGCTCCGCGAACTGGCCGACGAGGCCGCGGAGTCCGAGGCCCGCGCCACCGTCTGCCTGGACCGCGCCAGAGCCGCCGACGAGGACCGCAGGGCCGCCCAGCGCGCCGCCGACGACGCCCGCCGCACCGCCCGCGCCCTGCGCGCCGAACGGGCCGAGATCGCCGGTGCGCCCGAGCACCTGCCCGAGCCCGCGACGGACGCCCCGCGCCGGGCGCTGCCGGCCCTGCGCGAGGCCTACCGGGCGGCGTCCCAGCTCTACGAGAAGGTGGGGGTCGGCGCCGACCTGCGCGCCGAACAGGCCCGCGCCGAGAGCGACGAGAGCGCAGCCCTGGCCGAGCTGGACCGGCTGACCAACAAGGTCCGCACCCGGGCCGCTCAGCTCCTGGAAGGAACGGACGGCGCCGACGGCCCCTCCCGGCAGGCGGCCGCCGCCCGCGCCGAGTCCCTCGTCCAGCTCCTGGAGACCCGCGCCTCGGCCGCCAGCGAGCAGCTCGGCCGGCTGCGCGGCGAGGCAGAGCGGCTGGCCCCCGCCGACGGCGAGAACCTCCACACCGAGCTCCCCGACGCGCAGGTCCCCGCCGACGCCGGACAGGCCCAGACCCTCCTGCGCACCGCCACCGCCGAACTGGCCTCCGCCACCGCGTCCCTGGACACCGCGAGGGCCGCCCACGCCGAGCTGCTGCACGCCCACCGCACCGCCGAGGACTCGGCGGGCGGCTTCGACGAGACCGCCGCCCTGCTGCGCGACCTCCTCAGGGACCACGGCGACGACGAGCCCGAGGCCCCCGAGCCGTACCCCGGCAGCCTCGACGAGGCCCGGCAGTCCGCCGCCGAGGCCCGCCGTTCACTGCGCGGCTGCGCCGCCGACCTGTCCACCGCGGAAGCGTCCGTCCGGGAGGCGAGCGACGTACTGGTCCGGCACGCCAACTCCACCCGCTACGAGCAGGTCCGCACCCCGGCCCGCCAGCAGATCCGGGAACTCCCGGCCGCCGCGCTGCCCGAGCACGCGGAGAAGTGGGCCATCGCCTTCGCCCCCAGGCTGCGGGTCCTCACCGACGAGCTGACCCAGCTGGAACGCAACCGCGACTCCATCGTCGACCGGCTGCGCGGCCTGGTCGACTCCGCGCTCACCACGCTGCGCTCCGCCCAGCGCCTCTCCCGGCTGCCCGAGGGCCTGGGGGAGTGGTCCGGGCAGGAGTTCCTCCGGATCCGCTTCGAGGAGCCCGACCAGGCCACCCTGACCGAACGGCTCGGCGAGGTCATCGACGAGGCCACCAAGGCGGCCCTGAAGAAGAACTCCGACCTGCGCCGTGACGGCATGTCCCTGCTGCTGCGAGGCGTGCAGGCGGCGCTGGAGCCCAAGGGCATCGCCGTGGAGATCCTCAAGCCGGACGCGGTGCTGCGCGCCGAGCGCGTGCCCGTCGGGCAGATGGGTGACGTCTTCTCCGGCGGTCAGCTGCTGACCGCCGCCATCGCCCTGTACTGCACGATGGCCGCGCTGCGCAGCAACGACCGGGGCCGCGACCGGCACCAGCACCACCACGCGGGCACGCTCTTCCTCGACAACCCCATCGGCCGCGCCAACGCCACCTATCTGCTGGAGCTCCAGCGAGCGGTGTCGGACGCGCTGGGCGTACAACTGCTCTACACCACCGGGCTGTTCGATACGACGGCGCTCGCCGAGTTCCCGCTGGTGATCAGGTTGCGCAACGACGCGGACCTGCGGGCCGGGCTGAAGTACATCAGCGTCGAGGAGCATCTGCGCCCCGGGCTGCCGCAGCAGGACCCCGGCGCCGAGACCGTGCACGGGGAGATCACCGCCACCCGCATGTTCAAGCGTGGCGCACCGGCGCCCGACGCCCTCCCGGGCCGGACCGAGGCGGCGGATACCGGGACCGGCTGAGCCGGCCGCGGGGACCGGGCCGTACCGGCACCAGCCCGGTGCGGCCCGGCGCGCGGTGTTCACGCGCGGGGCGTCAGGCCCGGGACAGCCTGCGGTCCGCGGAGCGGCGGCGTATCCGCGCCCCGTCCCGCTGTGCCGTCCGGGCGGCCCGCCTCGCCCTGCGCCGCTCGCGGCGCAGCTGCCGGGCGGAACTGCTCGGCATCGAGACCACGCCGTTGCGCTGGTTCCACACCTGCCGGGTGACCCACACGTCCAGCACCGACCAGGTCGCGCCCACCGTGCTCGCCACACTGCTCAGCACCATCGGGAAGGCCAGCCAGGAACCTGTCATGGTGGACAGGAACGCCACCATCGCCTGGATGATCGTCAGCGACAGGATCAGAACGGCCCGTACCGCCGCTCTGCGCACCGGGTCCGGCATCCGCCGCCGCAGCGCCGGCTCCTCCACCCAGAGCGGCTGCCGCGGAATCTCCGGGCGGCCCCGCGCCGGCTTGGCAGTGCCACGACGTTCTTCCGTGTCCAAGGACCTTCAACTCCCCACCACTGTCCGACTTCAGGGTTGCTGCCCGGCATGAGCGGTTTCTACGCGGACGAGCCGCCCTCACCTGCCGAATACGCCCCTGCAGTCCCCCTACCCCCGTACAGACAGACGAGTACCGCGCTGTGAAGATTCCCCCGAACCGTCACGGAACGAAGAATTCCAGCCAACTGATGTGGGGAGGAATGTGTGGCTCTGGCTGGTCTCTTCTGTCGCTTTCACGAATTCCATCTCCTGGAATACCAGGACAACTCATGGTCAACTCCCAGTAAGGCGGCCGAAAATCGCCCGGACATGCCTTCGAGTTGTCTGGGCGTCGGTAGTAGGCTCGCGCCGTTTGTTGACGGAACACCATCACCGCCCTGCGGGGACGAGCTGGGGGAGGCCATGCGCTTTCGCGGAAAGTCCATCCGCAGGAAGATCGTGGCCTTGCTGCTTGTGCCGCTCGTCTCCCTCACCGCGCTATGGGGCTTCGCCACCTATCTGACCGGCCGCGAGGCCGGCCAGCTGATGAGCGCGAGCGCTGTGGTGGAGAAGATCGGCCACCCCCTGGAGGACACCGTCCGGGTCGTCCAGAACGAGCGCAGACAGACTCTCGTCTACCTCGCGGACCCGCGCGCCTCCGACGCCCTGCCGGTCCTGCGCCGCCAGCGCGCCGCCACCGACCGGGTCGTGGACCAGGTCAACAGCAGCGCACGGCAGAAGGACATCCGCGACGCGCTGCGTCCGCAGGACGAGACCCAGCTCAGCTCCGTTCTGGGCGCCGTCGAGGGGCTGACGTCGCTCCGCGACTCCGTGGACAAGCGCACCATCAGCCGGGCCAAGGCGATGGAGTACTACAACGGCCTCATCGACCCCTGCTACCGCTTCCTGACCGGCCTCCACGTCATGGAGAACGTGTCGATGGACAAGCAGGTCCGCGCCCTGGCCGGCATCTCGCGGGCGAGGGAGATGCTCTCCCAGGAAGACGCGCTCGCGGCCTCGGGGCTCCTCGCGGGACGGCTGACGGCCCCCGAACTCCGCCAGATCTCCGACCTCATCGCCAAGCGCGAGCTGCTGTACGAGGTCAACCTGGAAGCGCTCCCCGCCTCCGAGCGCCGCCGCGTCCAGCAGTACTGGGAGAGCCCGGACAGCGAGCCCCTGCGCTCGGCCGAGGACAAGCTCATCGCCCAGGGGCCCACCCACGACCCCCGCGAGCTGGACGCCGCACGCTGGCAGGAGGTCGCCCCGCCGGTCCTGGACCGGCTGGCCAACGACTCGACGGAGATGAACAACCGCTTCCAGGACCGAGGCAGGCCCGCCGGCTACGGGGTCCTGATCAAGGCGGGCGTCGCCGGGGTACTGGGATTCCTGGCCCTGCTCGTCTCGGTCTTCGTCTCCGTACGGATCGGCCGCGAACTCATCCGCGACCTCTCGCGCCTGCGCAAGGACGCCCACGAGGTCTCCGGGGTGCGCCTGCCGAGTGTGATGCGCCGCCTCGCGGCGGGCGAACACATCGACGTCGAGACCGAGTCCCCGCACCTCAACTACGAACGCGACGAGATCGGCCAGGTCGGACAGGCCCTCAACATCCTGCAGCGTGCCGCCGTCGAGGCCGCCGTCCGGCAGGCGGACATGCGCCGGGGCGTGTCCGAGGTGTTCGTCAACCTCGCCCGCCGCAACCAGGTGCTGCTGCACCGCCAGCTGACGCTCCTGGACACGATGGAGCGCCGCACCGAGAACACCGAGGAGCTCGCGGACCTGTTCCGCCTCGACCACCTCACCACTCGCATGCGGCGCCACGCCGAGGGCCTGGTGATCCTCTCGGGAGCCGCTCCGTCCAGGCAGTGGCGCAAGCCCATCCAGCTGATGGACGTGGTGCGCGCCGCGGTCGCCGAGGTCGAGGACTACGAACGGATCGAGGTCCGCAGGCTGCCGAGGATCGGCGTGGGCGGACCGGCCGTCGCCGACCTCACCCACCTGATAGCCGAGCTCCTGGAGAACGCCACGGTGTTCTCGCCCCCGCACACGGCGGTCCAGGTCCACGGCGAGCGCGTCGCCAACGGGTTCACCCTCGAGATCCACGACCGGGGGCTCGGCATGCCCCCGGAACTCCTGCTGGACGCCAACCTCCGGCTCGCGGAGACACCCGAGTTCGAACTGTCCGACACCGACCGGCTCGGCCTCTTCGTGGTCAGCCGGCTGGCCCAGCGGCAGAACGTCAGGGTGTCGCTCCAGACCTCGCCCTACGGCGGCACCACCGCGGTCGTCTTCATCCCGGCCGCGCTGCTCACCGACGCCCCGGAGGCGCACGGCACCGGATTCCGCCTCGACCGCAGGTCGGAGAAGGCCATAGCCGGCAGCGGTCCGGGCGGCGGCAAGGGCCGCGTCACGGGTTCCGGCACAGGCGGCGGCGAGGAGGGCGACGCGTTCGAGCGCCCCGACGGCGGCCGTCCCCAGGGCGGCAGGACCGGCGGCCTCTCACCGGTGCCCACCGGCCTGGCGGACCCGGCGCCGCTGGACGGACCGGTCGAGCTCGAAGGCCCGCTCGGCCCCGTGGACTTCACCCGCGACCCGGTACTCGAAGCCGTGGCCGGACCCGGGCTCGACCCCGTACTCGACGGTGTTTCCGACCTGGAGGACACCGAGAGCGAACGTGGCGGCATCTTCCGGGCCCGTGAGCTCCGGCGCGACGGCGACCGCGACCAGCACCAGCAGGCCGCCGACCAGATCGCGGACGCCGACGGGGTGCGGGAGCTGCGCCCCGACGGCGTCAGGCCGCTGCCCCGCCGCAAACCGCCGACCCTGGTCACCGACCGGGGCCGCCGGATCGACGAGGCGGGCCGGGCCCACCCCACGGCCACTGACCCCGAGGCCGCGCGCCCGGCGTCCGGACCCGTCCGTTCCGCCGACCGCGTCCGGCCCGCCGAGATCAGGCCCGCCGCGATCAGGCCGGACAACGGCTTCCGGCCCCGCAGCGAGCCCGCCGCGCCCGCGGCAGTCACGCCGTCGGTGCCGGCTCCCCGTTCGCCGGCGCCCTGGAGCACCGCGCCCGGCCCCGGGACGATCGGCGGGCTGCCCCGCAGGGTCCGGCAGGCCAGTCTCGCCCCGCAGCTCCGCGAGGGCTCCGCCGGCCGCACCGCGGAGCCGGACCCGGTGGAGACCGTTGAGGACATCGAGCGCGACGCCGATGAGGTACGCAGCCGCATGGCGTCGCTCCAGCGCGGCTGGCAGCGCGGCCGCCAGCAGAACGCCGAGGACGTGACCGGCCCCGGCGACACAGCACGAGGAACCACTCCGGGAGGGGACGGTCCATGACCGCACCGAACGCCGCAGCAATCGACTCAGCGGGCCAGGGGTCCGGCGAACTCAACTGGCTCCTCGACGAGCTCGTCGAGCGGGTCGCCAGCATCCGCAAGGCGCTGGTGCTCTCCAGCGACGGACTCCCCACCGGCGCCTCCAAGGACCTGACCAGGGAGGACGGTGAACACCTGGCGGCCGTGGCCTCCGGGTTCCACAGCCTCGCCAAGGGCGTCGGGCGGCACTTCGACGCCGGGCGGGTCCGCCAGACCGTCGTCGAGCTCGACGAGGCGTTCCTGTTCGTCACGGCGGCAGGTGACGGCAGCTGTCTGGCCGTGCTCGCGGACTCCGACTCGGACGTCGGGCAGGTGGCGTACGAGATGACGCTGATGGTCAAGCGAGTGGGCGCCCACCTGGCCAACTCCCCCCGGACGACCGGTCTGACCTCCGGAGGGTGAGTGGATGGCATGAGCGCCGACCCCCGTACCCCCGCCGCCGGCGGCCCGCAGTCCTCGCGCTGGTACGACGCCGACGCGGGGCCGGTCGTCCGTCCGTACGCGATGACGCGGGGCCGTACCAGCAGCGCGTCCCGTCATCGTCTCGACCTGATCGCGATCGTCGTCCCCGAACCTGCGGCCGACGATCCCGGCCGGGACCAGATGCTCTCCCCGGAACACGTGGAGATCGTCGAACTGTGCAGCGGCATGCCCCAGTCGATCGCCGAGCTCGCGTCCGGTCTGGACCTCCCCGTCGGGGTGGTCCGGGTGCTGGTCGGTGATCTCGTCGAGGACGAGCTGGTGCATGTGACCCGTCCCGTTCCGCCGGCCGAGCTGCCGGACGTGAACATTCTTCGCGAGGTGATCAATGGCCTTCGGGCGCTCTAGCCGCAGCAGGCGGCCCGTGGAGCCCGTTACCCTGAAACTCCTGGTGGCGGGCGGCTTCGGAGTGGGCAAGACGACCATGGTGGGAGCGGTCAGTGAGATCAGGCCGCTGCGTACGGAGGAGAGGCTGACCGAGGCGGGGCGTCCCGTCGACGACCTGGAAGGGGTCGAGGGGAAGACCACCACGACGGTGGCGATGGACTTCGGGCGGATCACCCTCCGCGAGGACCTGGTGCTGTACCTCTTCGGCACCCCGGGGCAGGACCGGTTCTGGTTCCTCTGGGACGAACTCGCGCAGGGCGCGCTGGGCGCGGTCGTCCTCGCGGACACCCGGCGCCTGGAGGACAGCTTCGCGGCGGTCGACTACTTCGAACGCCGGAAGATCCCCTTCGCCGTCGCCGTCAACTGCTTCGAGGGAGCCGGCCGGTTCCCCACCGCGACGGTACGGGCGGCGCTCGACCTGGACCCGGAGGTGCCGCTGCTGCTGTGCGACGCCCGGGACCGCTCGTCGGTGCGGGACGTGCTGGTGGCCGTCGTCGAACACGCGCTGGCCCGCGCGGCCGCGCCCCGCGAGCCGGCCACGACCTGACGGGCCCGCACCGGCGGAGCGCGGCACCTGCCCACAGGGGTACGTGCCGCGCTCCGGGCGTCCGGGCGGCGGGTCAGCGGACCGCGACGACCGCCGAGCCGTGGCCGAACAGTCCCTGGTTCGCGGTCATTCCGGCGCGCGCACCCTCCACCTGACGTTCGCCCGCCGCGCCGCGCAACTGCCAGGTCAGCTCGCAGACCTGGGCGATCGCCTGCGCGGGCACGGCCTCCCCGAAGGACGCCAGACCGCCGCTCGGGTTCACCGGGACGCGCCCGCCGAGCGCCGTCGCCCCCGCCCGCAGGAGCGCGGCACCCTCACCCGGCGGACACAGTCCGAGGTCCTCGTACCACTCCAGCTCCAGCGCCGTGGACAGGTCGTACACCTCGGCCAGTGAGAGGTCCGCCGGCCCGATCCCCGCCTCCTCGTACGCCGCGCGGGCGATCGAGGCACGGAAGCTCTCCGTCGCGGGTTCCGCGGCGACCGCCGAATCGGTCGCGATGTCCGGCAGATCGAGCACCGCCTTCGGATACGTCGGCGTCACGGTCGAGACGGCACGGATACGGACCGGGTCCGCGGCCCCGTGACGCCGGGCGAACTCCATGCTGGACAGCACCAGCGCCGCCGCCCCGTCGGAGGTGGCGCAGATGTCGAGCAGCCGCAGCGGGTCGGCGACCACAGCGGATGCCGCGACCTGCTCGGCGGTGACGGGTGCCCGGTAGCGGGCGTTACGGTTCAGGGCGCCGGCCGCCGCGTTCTTCACCTTGACCAGCGCGAAGTCCTCCGAGGTGTCCCCGTGCACCGCCATCCGGCGACGGGCGTACAGCGCGAAGTAGGCGGGGTTCGTCGCGCCCAGCACCCGGAAGCGCAGCCAGTCCGGATCGTCGGGCCGGTCGCCGCCCGCCGGGGCGAAGAACCCCTTGGGCGCCGCGTCCGCCCCCACCACCAGCACGACGTCCGCCAGGCCGGCCAGGATCTGCGCCCTGGCGGTGCCGACGGCCTGGGCCCCCGACGCGCAGGCCGCGTACACGCTGGTGACCCGGGCACCCTGCCACCCCAGCGCCTGCGCGAACGTCGCCCCGGCCACGTACCCCGGATATCCGCCGCGCACGGTGTCCGCGCCGACCACGGACTGCACCTCCGGCCAGCCGATGCCGGCGTCGGCGAGTGCCTCGCGGGCCGCCACCCTGCCGTACTCGACGAAGCTTCGCCCCCACTTGCCCCAGGGGTGCATCCCAGCCCCGAGGACTGCCACATCCCCGCTCATCGCGCACCGCCCCCGGCGCCGGTGTCCTCAGAGCCGGTGTCCACCGGCCGCCAGTGCCATGTCGTCCATACCGTGCCGTCGTCGTCCGCTCCGCAGCCCGAGCCCGAATCCGGGCCCAGCACCCCCGGCACGACCTCGACCGTCATCCCGACCGCCAGGTCCGCCACACCGACCCCGGGCGCGGCCTGTCCGAGCACCACCATCCGCTCGGCGGCGAGCTCCACGGCCACCAGCGTGTACGGCTCCCAGGGCGCGTCCGGGTCGCTGGGATAGGGCGGCGGCGGCCGGTAGCGGCCGTCGGTGTACGACCAGACGGTCCCGCGCGGCGACAGCGGGACCTCGGCCGGCTTGCCGCCCGTGCAGCCCGGATTGCGGCAGAAGCCGTCCTGGCGGGGGAAGAAGACCGACGAGCAGAGCGGGCAGCGGGTGCCCAGGAGCCGGAACTCCCCGGCGCCCTCCTCGGTGAACCACCCGGCGACCACGGGTATGCGTTTGCGCGGCAAAGGCCCTCCCCAGCACTGAATCTGACGGAACGTCAGAAGTGTGCCACGGTCAGCTGCTGTCGGCGAGCCACTTGGCGGCCGTCTCCGCGAGCTCCCGGTCGCGGCCGGCCAGCATCATCCGGATCATCTGCACGTCGCCGCGCAGGGACCAGGCCGGATGCCCGAAGGACGCCGGGTTGTTCTTCTCGATCAGGAAGTGGGCGGGCCAGGCGGTCCCGTACCCGATCAGCGGCAGCGCCGCTGCGTACCGCTTGCGGCCGCGAGCCAGCCCGTAGGCCGTGAGGGCGAGACCGGTCAGGGTGCCGGTCAGATGGACCCAGCGGGTCGCGGCCCTGGAGTGCATCGCGACGTAATAGGGCCAGAATTCCTCGTACGAATCGAACGTCTGCTGTGACATACGGGCACGGTAGTGGCTGGAACGGCAACCGGATACGGCCGGTTCGCGTCCGAGAAGAAGAACGGGCGGCTGGAACCCACGGGGGTGGTCCCAGTCGCCCGCTCGTCCCCTCGGTTTCAGTGGCCCGCGACGGACCGTCGGGCCACCGGGAAGTCGAAGTAGGTGTCGGGGAACAGTTCCGGCGTGAAGGTGTAGTGCCACCATTCCTCGGCCAGATTGACGAATCCGGCGTCGGTGAGCGTCTTCTTCAGAAACTGCCGGTTGGCGCGCTGCACTCCGTGGATCCGCGGATCGTCCGTGTGCGAGAGGGTGTCGAAGCAGTCGAACCCGGTGCCCATGTCGACCGAATTGTCAGGGAAGCGCTCGGCCTGCGGTGCGTAACAGGGCACCAGCGGCTGACCCGGCCGGTACGGCGGGGTGGGCCGGGCCGGCAGCCTCACCAGCGTCAGGTCCACGGTGCTGCCCCGGCTGTGGCCGGACTTCTCCGCGATGTAGCCGTCGGCGAACAGCCGGGTCTTGTCGACCTGCGGGTAGAACTCGCCCTTCATGGTCTCGTCGTCCAGATCCTTCGCCCACCGTACGAAGTGGTCGACGGCCCGCTGGGGCCGGTAGCAGTCGTACACCTTGAGCGAGTAGCCCCGGCGCAGCAGCCGGAGCTGGGCCCGGTGCAGCGCCTGGGCGGCGGGCCGGGTCAGGATGCAGAGGGGGTCGCGGTAGCCGTCCACGGGTTCACCCATGAAGTCGTGCCCGGTGGGGTAACGCATCTCCTGGATGATCGTGGGATCCACCGCGCGCAGCGAGACGAACTCCGCGGGAGCCTTCGGCTCGGGCTTCGCCTGTGCCGCCGGGGCGGCGACGGTGACGGCGAGCAGGGTGGCGGCAGTGGCCGCGAGGGCACGGAAAGCGGAAGCGAGACCTGTCATGAGCACATCGTCCACCAGTGCGGCCGTGCGGCACAGGCGATCGGATACAGTCCGCGCGTGTCCGCGACGACGAGAGACCCCGACGAGCCCGTGAATCCCGATCAGCACGGTAACGCCGTGAATCCGGTGCACCCCGTGAGTCCGGCACATCCCGTGAAGGACTCCCACTGCGGCAGCTGCGGAGCCCCGTACACCGCCCTCGCCTCCCCGGACGCCTGGCCCCGCACGTGCACCGTCTGCGGCGCCACCGCCTACCGCAACCCCCTGCCGGTCGCCGTCGCCCTGCTCCCCGTCACCGGCCGGCCCGGCACCGGACTGGTCGTCATCACCCGCACCATCGAACCCCGCCTAGGCGGACGCGCCCTGCCCGGCGGCTTCGTCGACCACGCCGAGGACTGGAAACACGCGGTCGTGCGCGAACTCCGCGAGGAGACCGGCATCGAGGCCCACCGCGACGACGTCCGGCTCGCCGACGCCCTCAGCTCACCCGACGGCCACCTGCTCCTGTTCGGCCTGCTCCCGCCGCGCCCGGCCGCCGCCCTTCCCCCGTCCGTCCCCACCGACGAGACCTCCGGATACGAGATCCTGCGCACCCCCGAGGAGCTCGCCTTCCCCCTCCATACGGAGGCCGTCCGTTCCTGGTTCGCCGGCCGCTACCGCTGACCGGGGTCAGAGCCCCCGGACCCGCACCGGACACGACACCAGCCCCTCCTCGCCGTCCCGCTCCACCACCACCCGCCCGTCCACCAGCCGGGTCGTGTACCGCTCGACCACCGCCTCCTCCCAGCCGTCCCCCGGGTCACGGACCACCGATCCGCCACCGCCGCGCCCCTCCACCGGCGCCCACACCTCCAGTTCCAGCCCGCCGTCCGCACCCCGCACCGGAATCACCGACCCGGCCCGCGCGAGCACCGGCACCCGCGACAACGGCGCCTCCACCACCACCTGACCGGGCCCCTCGTGCACCGCACCGCTCACCGTGTCGTACCAGCGCCCCGGCGGCAGCCGCACCGCCCGCTCACCGGCCCCCGGCACCAGCACCGGCGCCACCAGCAGCGCGTCCCCCAGCAGGAACGCGTCCTCGCAGTCCCGCAGCGCCCGGTCACCCGGCGCGCCCCACCACAGCGGACGCACGTACGGCGCACCCGTCAGCCGGGCCAGGTGCGCCAGCGTCACCCAGTACGGGCGCAGCCGCTCCCGCTCCACCATCACTTCACGCGCGGCCTCGAGCACCCGGGGCCCGAACTCCCACGGCTCCCTGCGTCCCGCGCCGATCGCCGCATGCGTGCGGAACAACGGCAGGTACGCCCCCAGCTGGAACCACCGCAGATACATCTCCGGCGACGGCGACCCGTCGAAACCACCCACATCCGGACCCGAATACGGCACCCCGCACAGCCCGAGGCCCAGCACCAGCGCCAGCGAGGCCCGCAGCCCCGGCCAGCCCGTGGACACATCACCGGACCAGGTGCCCCCGTACCTCTGCATCCCCGCCCAGCCGGAACGCGAGAACAGGAACGGCCGCTCCTGCGGACGCAGCCGGGCCAGCCCCTCGTACCCGGCACGCGCCATCGCCAGTCCGTACACGTTGTGGGCCTCGCGGTGATCACCGCCGCGCCCCTCCAGCGAGTGCCGCGCCGAACGGGGCAGCGTCGTGTCGCCGAACGCCGCGAACGACACCGGCTCGTTCATGTCGTGCCAGACACCGGAGAACCCCTGCGCCAGCCGCTCCGCGTACAGCCCGCCCCACCACTCGCGCACCTGCGGATCGGTGAAGTCCGGATACACGCACTCACCCGGCCACACCTCCCCGCGCACGATTCGCCCCCCGGCGTCCCGCACGAACGCCCCCGAGGCCCCCACCTCCCGGCCCGCGTCGAACACCGCGTCACCCGGAGCCGCGGGCACCGCCGGATCCACGATCGACACCAGCCGCACCCCCTGCGCGCGCAGATCCGCCGCAAGCCCCGGCAGATCGGGGAACCGCTCCCGGTCCACCGTGAACACCCGGTGCGCGTCGTAGTGGTCGATGTCCAGATGCAACACCGACAGCGGCAGTCCCCGCTCCCGGTACCCCGACACGATCCGCCGCACCTCCCGCCCGCTCCCGAAACCCCAGCGGGCGTGCTGCGCACCCAGCGCCCACGACGGCGGCAGCGCCGGCGCGCCCGTCAGGGCCGTCCAGCCCTGGAGCACCCGGGCCGGTGTGCCCGCCACCACCCAGCAGCGCAGCGGCCCGCCCGCCATCCGCACCTCGGACATCCCCGGACGGTCATGACCGGAGCCGGCCCCCTCCTCGCCCTCGCGCAGCGTCACCCGCCCCGCCCAGGAGTTGTCGTGGAACGCCAGATGCGTCCCCGCGTCCGACACCACCAGTTGCACCGGCATCGTCACGTACAGCGGATCGTCACCGGGACCGAACCGGCCGCCCGGATCGGTGTTCCACAGCCCGTACCCGCCGTCCGTCAGCCGAGGACCCGCCGCCCGCCCGCCGAGCCCGAAGAACCGTGCGTCCGCCGGGACCTCGGACCGCTGTACCCACCGCGCGGGCCCGCCCGCCACCGGCTCCCACCACCGGGGCGGCAGCTCACGACGGAGCACCACGCCCCCGGGGGTCCGCAGCTCCACGGCCCCGTGCCGGGACACCGCGAAGGTCAGCCGCTCCGACACCACCTGCCACCCGCCGTCCTTGTCCGGCTCCAGAACGGCCCGCGGATCGGCGTCCGGAACGGACCCCGGCAGCGCGTACGACGGCGAGGGCTCCGCCCCGTCCCACCCCCAGAACACCGCACCCCCCACCGCGACCCGGACACTCAGCTCGGAGCGCGCGAACCGCACCACACCGCCGCCCGGCCCCGGCTCCGCCCCCACCACCGGCCCCGGCACCCGCGCCCGCTCCGGACCGCGCGACGGCAGCGCCCGCGCGTCCAGCCGTGAGCGCCGCCACGCCGAGCGCACCGCCCGCAGCCCCTGCTTCGAACCCACCGACTTCACCGAGCGCACCAGGTCACGACCGTTCATGCGGCACACCCTGCCATCAGGCGACGCGGCAGCGGGCTCTGTTCAACTTCCGTTCATTCACGGACCACCGCACGGCCGTGCGCCACGAAGCGTGGCCGGACCACATATCCGGACACGCGGTCATGGAGGGGCGGCCCTGGTGCGAAAGACGATCACATGGCATCGTCCGTGAAAGCCGCCTCACGCGCACACCCCAGCACGTGCGCGCGACCCACGCCGACCCGCGTACCCGGAAAGCCAGGAGCCGATCCATGACCTCAGCAGCCGACGAAGCCCCCCTCTGGCAGCCCGGCCCGGACCGCATCGCGACCGCGGCCGTCACCCGCTTCCAGAACTGGGCGGCCGAGCGCCACGGAGCACCGGCCGACGGCGGATACCCAGCGCTGCACCGCTGGTCGGTCGACGAGCTGGACACCTTCTGGCAGGCCGTCGCCGAATGGTTCGACGTACGGTTCTCCACCCCGTACGAGACCGTCATCGGCGACCGCGCCATGCCCGGCGCCCAGTGGTTCCCCGGCACCACCCTCAACTACGCCGAACACGCGCTGCGCGCCGCCGAGGACCCCCTGCGCGCCGACGCGCCCGCCCTGCTCCACGTGGACGAGACCCACACCCAGACGCCCATGTCCTGGTCCGAGCTCCGCCGCCGGGTCGGCTCGCTCGCCGCCGAACTCCGCGCACTGGGCGTCAACCCCGGCGACCGCGTCAGCGGCTACCTCCCCAACATCCCGGAAGCGGTCGTCGCCTTCCTCGCCACCGCCGCCGTCGGAGCCGTCTGGACCTCCTGCGCCCCCGACTTCGGCGCCCGCAGCGTCCTCGACCGCTTCCAGCAGGTCGAACCCGTCGTCCTGTTCACCGTCGACGGCTACCGCTACGGCGGCAAGGAACACCACCGCGCCGACACCGTCGCCGAGCTGCGCCGCGAACTGCCCACCCTGCGCGCCGTCGTCCACATCCCGCTGCTGGGCACCGACGCACCCGACGGCGCCCTGAACTGGTCCGCCCTCACCGCCTCGGACACCGAACCCGTCTTCGAGCAGGTCCCCTTCGACCACCCGCTGTGGGTGCTCTACTCCTCCGGCACCACGGGCCTGCCCAAGGCCATCGTCCAGTCCCAGGGCGGCATCCTGCTCGAACACTTCAAGCAGATCGGCCTGCACTGCGACCTCGGCCCCGAGGACCGCTTCTTCTGGTACACCTCCACCGGCTGGATGATGTGGAACTTCCTCGTCTCCGGCCTCCTCACCGGCACCACACTCGTGCTGTACGACGGAAGCCCCGGCTACCCGGACGTCAGCGCCCAGTGGCGCGTCGCCGAACAGACCGGCGCCACCCTCTTCGGCACCTCCGCCGCCTACGTCATGGCCTGCCGCAAGGCCGGCATCCACCCGGGGCGCGACTTCGACCTCTCCCGGGTCCAGTGCGTCGCCACCACCGGCTCCCCGCTCCCGCCCGACGGGTTCCGCTGGCTCCACGACGAAGTCGCCGACGACCTGTGGATCGCGTCCGTCAGCGGCGGCACCGACGTCTGCAGCTGCTTCGCCGGAGCGGTCCCCACCCTCCCCGTCCACATCGGCGAGCTCCAGGCCCCAGGCCTGGGCACGGACCTCCAGTCCTGGGACCCGGCCGGCAAGCCGCTGACCGGCGAGGTCGGCGAACTCGTCGTCACCAAACCCATGCCGTCCATGCCGATCCGCTTCTGGAACGACCCCGACGGCAGCCGCTACCACGACAGCTACTTCGACGTGTACCCCGGAGTCTGGCGCCACGGGGACTGGATCACGATCACCTCCCGCGGCTCCGTCGTCATCCACGGCCGCTCCGATTCCACCCTGAACCGCCAGGGCGTACGCATGGGCTCCGCCGACATCTACGAAGCGGTCGAACGGCTCCCGCAGATCCGCGAATCGCTCGTCATCGGACTGGAGGAGCCGGACGGCGGGTACTGGATGCCGCTCTTCGTCCACCTCGCCGAGGGCGCCACGCTCGACGACGAACTGCGCGCCGCCATCAAGCGCACCATCCGCGAGAACCTCTCACCGCGCCACGTCCCGGACGAGGTCATCGAGGTCCCCGGCATCCCGCACACCCTCACCGGCAAGCGCATCGAGGTTCCGGTCAAGCGCCTGCTCCAGGGAACGGCCCTGGCCAAGGCCGTCAACCCCGGATCCATCGACAACCTGGAACTCCTCCACTTCTACGAGGAGCTGGCGCGCCGGCGCCGCTGACCGACGGCACTGTCAGTGCCCGTGATTACTCTGAGTGAGCAATGATCGACAGCGCACTGGGGGAATCATGGCGCAGACCAGTAACAAGCAGTCCAGCAACAAGCGGACCGGGAACAGCCGGGCCGGCAGCAAGCGGTCCGCGCCCGGCGGCCGGACCGGCACCACGATGCGACGCTCGCTGCGCCGCGAAGCACCCAGCACCATCGGCCTCCTGACCGATGAACAGGACTTCGCGGCGATGCGGCACTACGCCACCTTCACCTTCGACGACCACTCCGTCTACCTCCAGCAGGTCGAAGGCCTGCTCAAAGCCCTCACCGCGCAGGGCGTGCACACGACGGTCGCACTCTTCGACCCGGAGGAGTACGCGCAGTTCTGCGCCGAATCGGACATCGCGGCCGACTCCCCGGCCAGCCGCAGCCGCTTCACCGCGGAGATCGCGGGGATCGGGGCCACCGTCACCTACACGGGACAGCCGCTCGACGGTCTGATCCCGCTCCTCGTCTCCAGGTCGGTCCGCCGGGCCACCTGGGAGTACGGCACGATGCTCCTGGCCGGCCTGGGGGAGTGCGCCGACTGCGGCCAGGACGTCGGCCGCGCGGCGTTCGACCGGGCGTCCCATCTCCTGTTGCGCGTCCTGGAGTCGGCGGGCCCCGGCACCCATCACCTGGTCTGCAGCACCCCCACGGAGAACGAACAGCTGCTCGCCGCCCTGCACACGGACCGCGACACGACCGGACCCGCCCGCCTCGACTCGGCGGAAGGAGCCGAATTCGTGACCGTCCTCGCCGTCGGCATCGCCCTCGAACGCCGCGGCGGAGTCGTCCTGCGGACGACTGCGCCCGGGGCCCCGGACCGGGTGCACGGCTGGCGGCTGGCACGGGGCGCCCTGGTCCCGCTCACCGCGGGCGAGGTCTTCAGCGCCTACTGCACCGATGCCGACACGGGAGAGCCGGTCTCCCCGGAATCCGGCGTGGAGTACTGCGCGGGCTTCAACATCGGGGCCGATGAGCCGGAGTCCCACCACTGACAGGCCGAAGGGGCTCCCCGCCACCAACGGCGGGAAGCCCCTTCGCGTCATCGTCCGGAACGTCCGGGCGGTGCGGCCCTACTCGCCCGAAAGCACCGCCTGCGCGGCGACCCGCGCCTCCTCGGCGGAGTCCGCCGCACGCGCCGCGGAGGCGGCCCGCTCGCACTGGGCGAACGTGTACTTCGCCAACGTGGTGCGTACATAAGGAATGGAGGCGGCACCCATCGAGAGCGACGTGACTCCAAGACCGGTCAGCACACAGGCGAGCAGCGGGTCGGCGGCAGCCTCACCACAGACGCCGCAGCTCTTGCCCTCGGCCTTGGCAGCGTCGGCGGACATCGCCACCAGATCCAGCAGCGCGGGCTGCCACGGGTCCTGCAGCCGGGACACCGCACCCACCTGACGGTCGGCCGCGAAGGTGTACTGCGCCAGGTCGTTGGTGCCCAGCGACAGGAACTCCACCTCCTGAAGCACCGAACGGGCGCGCAGCGCGGCCGACGGGATCTCGACCATCGCACCGAACTTCGCGTTCAGCCCGGCCTCCCGGCACGCGTCGGCGAACGCCTTGGCGTCCGCGCGGTCCGCGACCATCGGGGCCATGACCTCGAGATAGACGGGCAGCCCCTCGGCCGCCTTCGACAGCGCGGTCAGCTGGGTCCGCAGCACATCGGGGTGGTCCAGCAGACTGCGCAGCCCGCGCACACCCAGTGCGGGGTTCGGCTCGTCCGCCGGAGTCAGGAAGTCCAGCGGCTTGTCCGCCCCGGCATCCAGTACCCGCACCACGACACGTCCCTCGGGGAACGCCTCGAGCACCGCGCGGTACGCCGTGATCTGCTTCTCCTCGGACGGCGCCTGCTTGCTGTCGTCGAGGAAGAGGAACTCGGTGCGGAACAGGCCCACACCCTCGGCGCCCGCCTCGAGGGCCGCCGGCACGTCGCCGGGCCCGCCGACGTTGGCGAGCAGCGGCACCTTGTGACCGTCGGACGTCGCGCCGGGACCGGTCGACTTGGACAACGCGGCCTTCCGTTCGGCGGCGGCGCTCTCCATCTCCGACCGCTTCTCCGCGCTCGGCTCGACGAAGATCTCGCCGGTGCTGCCGTCCACCGCGATGACGGTGCCCTCGGCCAGCTCACCCGCGCCGGGGAGTGCCACAACGGCGGGCACACCGAGCGCCCGCGCCAGGATGGCGCTGTGGCTGGTCGGTCCGCCCTCCTCGGTGACGAAGCCGAGCACCAGAGCCGGGTCGAGGAGAGCCGTGTCGGCGGGGGCCAGGTCCCGTGCGATCAGCACGTAGGGCTCGTCGCTGTCCGGCACACCCGGCATCGGCACACCGAGCAGCCGGGCCACGATCCGGTTGCGCACGTCGTCGAGGTCGGCGACCCGCCCCGCCAGGTACTCTCCGGCACCCGCCAGCAGCGCGCGGTAGGAGGCGAACGCGTCGTACACGCCGCGCTCGGCGGTGCTGCCGACAGCGATGCGCCGGTCGACATCGGCCATCAGCTCGGGGTCCTGGGCCATCATGGCCTGGGCCTCCAGCACGTGCTGGGCCTCGCCACCGGCCAGGTTGCCGCGAGCGACGAGGTCGGCCGCCACCGCCTCCACGGCCTGCCGCGCCCGTCCCTGCTCGCGCTCAGCCTCTTCGGCCGGGATCTGCTTGGCCGGCGGTTCGAGCACTGCCGTGCCCATGTGCCGTACCTCGCCGATCGCCACACCGTGGCTCACGCCTACGCCCCGCAGCGTTGTCTCCATTTCACCTGTCTCCGATTGTGCGGTGGTCGATGCCGCCGCGTTGGTTATCCGGTCGGCTGTCACTGCGCCGAACGCATTACTGCCAGCCGAACAGTGCGTCGCCGACTTTGACCTCGCCGCTCTCGATGACGTCGGAGAGCGAGTCGGGCGTCGCCTCCAGTGCCACGACGGGGCAGATCGGGGACTTGCCGGCTGCCTCGACGGCGCTCGGGTCCCAACGCACGATGCTCTGGCCGCGAGTGACGGTGTCACCCTTGTTCACCAGGAGTTCGAAGCCCTCACCATTGAGCTGGACGGTGTCGATACCGAGGTGGGTGAGAACCCCGTGTCCCTCGCCGTCCACGACCACGAAGGCGTGGGGGTGCAGGGAGACGACGATTCCGTCGACCGGCGACACGGCTTCCGACGGCTCGCGTACGGGGTCGATGGCGGTGCCGGGACCGACCATCGCACCGGAGAAGACCGGGTCGGGTACCGCAGCGAGCCCGATGGCGCGTCCGGCAAGAGGGGACGTCACAGTGGTCATGGGGGGAGCCTCCCAGAGTGGAGCTTCAATGGCGCCGCCGCGGCCTGTAGGACGGCGGCGTACTGCTCAGCAGAGTAAGTCATGAGAAGTCCCGGTTCCGCCTGAGTCCTGGCGGTTCGAGGACCTAGGGGTGCACCGGAAACGATTTGCCTCGTCTCCCGGCAGCCTGTACTGTCGTACTCCTGCCTGACCCCAACGCGACATTGAGTCGGGGGTCGGCGGCGACTAATTAGCCCAAACCCTAACCCGAGATCGGCACCGGCATGTCTGCTGGGCCTTGGTCAAAGGGACAGGAAAGGCCTGATAGAGTCGGACTCGCCGGAAAGGGAAACGCGAAAGCGAAGAACTGGAAAGCGGAAATGCGAGGCCCGCTTCGACCGGGAATCGGACACGAAAGAGTCTGATAGAGTCGGAAACGCAAGACCGAAGGGAAGCGCCCGGAGGAAAGTCGCAGAAAATGTTCTGCGGTGAGTACAAAGGAAGCGTCCGTTCCTTGAGAACTCAACAGCGTGCCAAAAGTCAACGCCAGATACGTTGATACCCCGACCTACTTCGGTAGGTTCGAGGTTCCTTTGAAAGTCCTGGCAGACCACACTAGTGGTTCTACCAGGCAATGCACATAGCGAGGACATAGTGAACAGTCGGTCTTATTCCGACTCGACTGTTCCGCTCTCGTGGTGTGGTCCCGATTACGGGAAAACATTCACGGAGAGTTTGATCCTGGCTCAGGACGAACGCTGGCGGCGTGCTTAACACATGCAAGTCGAACGATGAAGCCCTTCGGGGTGGATTAGTGGCGAACGGGTGAGTAACACGTGGGCAATCTGCCCTTCACTCTGGGACAAGCCCTGGAAACGGGGTCTAATACCGGATAATACTTTCCCTCTCATGGGGGAAGGTTAAAAGCTCCGGCGGTGAAGGATGAGCCCGCGGCCTATCAGCTAGTTGGTGGGGTAATGGCCTACCAAGGCGACGACGGGTAGCCGGCCTGAGAGGGCGACCGGCCACACTGGGACTGAGACACGGCCCAGACTCCTACGGGAGGCAGCAGTGGGGAATATTGCACAATGGGCGAAAGCCTGATGCAGCGACGCCGCGTGAGGGATGACGGCCTTCGGGTTGTAAACCTCTTTCAGCAGGGAAGAAGCGAAAGTGACGGTACCTGCAGAAGAAGCGCCGGCTAACTACGTGCCAGCAGCCGCGGTAATACGTAGGGCGCAAGCGTTGTCCGGAATTATTGGGCGTAAAGAGCTCGTAGGCGGCTTGTTGCGTCGGTTGTGAAAGCCCGGGGCTTAACCCCGGGTCTGCAGTCGATACGGGCAGGCTAGAGTGTGGTAGGGGAGATCGGAATTCCTGGTGTAGCGGTGAAATGCGCAGATATCAGGAGGAACACCGGTGGCGAAGGCGGATCTCTGGGCCATTACTGACGCTGAGGAGCGAAAGCGTGGGGAGCGAACAGGATTAGATACCCTGGTAGTCCACGCCGTAAACGTTGGGAACTAGGTGTTGGCGACATTCCACGTCGTCGGTGCCGCAGCTAACGCATTAAGTTCCCCGCCTGGGGAGTACGGCCGCAAGGCTAAAACTCAAAGGAATTGACGGGGGCCCGCACAAGCAGCGGAGCATGTGGCTTAATTCGACGCAACGCGAAGAACCTTACCAAGGCTTGACATATACCGGAAAGCATCAGAGATGGTGCCCCCCTTGTGGTCGGTATACAGGTGGTGCATGGCTGTCGTCAGCTCGTGTCGTGAGATGTTGGGTTAAGTCCCGCAACGAGCGCAACCCTTGTTCTGTGTTGCCAGCATGCCCTTCGGGGTGATGGGGACTCACAGGAGACTGCCGGGGTCAACTCGGAGGAAGGTGGGGACGACGTCAAGTCATCATGCCCCTTATGTCTTGGGCTGCACACGTGCTACAATGGCCGGTACAATGAGCTGCGATGCCGCGAGGCGGAGCGAATCTCAAAAAGCCGGTCTCAGTTCGGATTGGGGTCTGCAACTCGACCCCATGAAGTCGGAGTTGCTAGTAATCGCAGATCAGCATTGCTGCGGTGAATACGTTCCCGGGCCTTGTACACACCGCCCGTCACGTCACGAAAGTCGGTAACACCCGAAGCCGGTGGCCCAACCCCTTGTGGGAGGGAGCTGTCGAAGGTGGGACTGGCGATTGGGACGAAGTCGTAACAAGGTAGCCGTACCGGAAGGTGCGGCTGGATCACCTCCTTTCTAAGGAGCACTTCTTACCAGGGTCTACGGGCTTTGGTCAGAGGCCAGTACACCGGCGAATGTTCGGTGCTGGTTGCTCATGGGTGGAACGTTGACTATTCGGCACGGTTGGCTGGTTTTCGTGAGTACTGCTTCGGCGTGGAAAATGGGAATTGGTTGATCGGGTCGGGCACGCTGTTGGGTATCTGAAGGTACGGCCGTCATGGTCGTCCTTCGGTTGCCGGCCCCAGTGAACTCGCCCGGTAAGGGTGGGGTGATGGGTGGCTGGTCGTTGTTTGAGAACTGCACAGTGGACGCGAGCATCTGTGGCCAAGTTTTTAAGGGCGCACGGTGGATGCCTTGGCACCAGGAACCGATGAAGGACGTGGGAGGCCACGATAGGCCCCGGGGAGCTGTCAACCAAGCTTTGATCCGGGGGTGTCCGAATGGGGAAACCCGGCAGTCGTCATGGGCTGTCACCCGCTGCTGAACACATAGGCAGTGTGGAGGGAACGAGGGGAAGTGAAACATCTCAGTACCCTCAGGAAGAGAAAACAACCGTGATTCCGGGAGTAGTGGCGAGCGAAACTGGATCAGGCCAAACCGTATGCGTGTGATACCCGGCAGGGGTTGCGCATGCGGGGTTGTGGGATCTCTTTTTCACGGTCTGCCGGCTGTGAGACGAGTCAGAAACCGTTGATGTAGGCGAAGGACATGCGAAAGGTCCGGCGTAGAGGGTAAGACCCCCGTAGCTGAAACATTAACGGCTCGTTTAAGAGACACCCAAGTAGCACGGGGCCCGAGAAATCCCGTGTGAATCTGGCGGGACCACCCGTTAAGCCTAAATATTCCCTGGTGACCGATAGCGGATAGTACCGTGAGGGAATGGTGAAAAGTACCGCGGGAGCGGAGTGAAATAGTACCTGAAACCGTGTGCCTACAAGCCGTGGGAGCGTCGCGCGCCGAGTTTACTCGGTGCGTCGTGACTGCGTGCCTTTTGAAGAATGAGCCTGCGAGTTTGCGGTGTGTTGCGAGGTTAACCCGTGTGGGGAAGCCGTAGCGAAAGCGAGTCCGAATAGGGCGATTTAGTAGCGCGCTCAAGACCCGAAGCGGAGTGATCTAGCCATGGGCAGGTTGAAGCGGAGGTAAGACTTCGTGGAGGACCGAACCCACCAGGGTTGAAAACCTGGGGGATGACCTGTGGTTAGGGGTGAAAGGCCAATCAAACTCCGTGATAGCTGGTTCTCCCCGAAATGCATTTAGGTGCAGCGTCGTGTGTTTCTTGCCGGAGGTAGAGCACTGGATAGGCGATGGGCCCTACCGGGTTACTGACCTTAGCCAAACTCCGAATGCCGGTAAGTGAGAGCACGGCAGTGAGACTGTGGGGGATAAGCTCCATGGTCGAGAGGGAAACAGCCCAGAGCATCGACTAAGGCCCCTAAGCGTACGCTAAGTGGGAAAGGATGTGGAGTCGCAGAGACAACCAGGAGGTTGGCTTAGAAGCAGCCACCCTTGAAAGAGTGCGTAATAGCTCACTGGTCAAGTGATTCCGCGCCGACAATGTAGCGGGGCTCAAGCGTACCGCCGAAGTCGTGTCATTCACACATATAGGGCCAACGCCTGTGTGGATGGGTAGGGGAGCGTCGTGTGCCGGGTGAAGCAGCCGCGGAAGCGAGTTGTGGACGGTTCACGAGTGAGAATGCAGGCATGAGTAGCGATACACACGTGAGAAACGTGTGCGCCGATTGACTAAGGGTTCCTGGGTCAAGCTGATCTGCCCAGGGTAAGTCGGGACCTAAGGCGAGGCCGACAGGCGTAGTCGATGGACAACCGGTTGATATTCCGGTACCCGCTTTGAAACGCCCAATACTGAATCAGGCGATGCTAAGTCCGTGAAGCCGGCCCGATCTCTTCGGAGTTGAGGGTAGTGGTGGAGCCGACGAACCAGACTTGTACTAGGTAAGCGATGGGGTGACGCAGGAAGGTAGTCCAACCCGGGCGGTGGTAGTTCCCGGGGTAAGGGTGTAGGCCGTGTGGTAGGTAAATCCGTCACACATTGAGGCTGAGACCTGATGCCGAGCCGATTGTGGTGAAGTGGATGATCCTATGCTGTCGAGAAAAGCCTCTAGCGAGTTTCATGGCGGCCCGTACCCTAAACCGACTCAGGTGGTCAGGTAGAGAATACCGAGGCGTTCGGGTGAACTATGGTTAAGGAACTCGGCAAAATGCCCCCGTAACTTCGGGAGAAGGGGGGCCATCACTGGTGATCGGATTTACTCCGTGAGCTGGGGGTGGCCGCAGAGACCAGCGAGAAGCGACTGTTTACTAAAAACACAGGTCCGTGCGAAGCCGTAAGGCGATGTATACGGACTGACGCCTGCCCGGTGCTGGAACGTTAAGGGGACCGGTTAGCTGACTTTCGGGTCGGCGAAGCTGAGAACTTAAGCGCCAGTAAACGGCGGTGGTAACTATAACCATCCTAAGGTAGCGAAATTCCTTGTCGGGTAAGTTCCGACCTGCACGAATGGCGTAACGACTTCTCGACTGTCTCAACCATAGGCCCGGTGAAATTGCACTACGAGTAAAGATGCTCGTTTCGCGCAGCAGGACGGAAAGACCCCGGGACCTTTACTATAGTTTGATATTGGTGTTCGGTTCGGCTTGTGTAGGATAGGTGGGAGACTTTGAAGCGGCCACGCCAGTGGTTGTGGAGTCGTCGTTGAAATACCACTCTGGTCGTGCTGGATGTCTAACCTGGGTCCGTGATCCGGATCAGGGACAGTGTCTGATGGGTAGTTTAACTGGGGCGGTTGCCTCCTAAAGAGTAACGGAGGCGCCCAAAGGTTCCCTCAGCCTGGTTGGCAATCAGGTGTTGAGTGTAAGTGCACAAGGGAGCTTGACTGTGAGACCGACGGGTCGAGCAGGGACGAAAGTCGGGACTAGTGATCCGGCAGTGGCTTGTGGAAGCGCTGTCGCTCAACGGATAAAAGGTACCCCGGGGATAACAGGCTGATCTTCCCCAAGAGTCCATATCGACGGGATGGTTTGGCACCTCGATGTCGGCTCGTCGCATCCTGGGGCTGGAGTCGGTCCCAAGGGTTGGGCTGTTCGCCCATTAAAGCGGTACGCGAGCTGGGTTTAGAACGTCGTGAGACAGTTCGGTCCCTATCCGCTGTGCGCGTAGGAATATTGAGAAGGGCTGTCCCTAGTACGAGAGGACCGGGACGGACGAACCTCTGGTGTGCCAGTTGTCCTGCCAAGGGCATGGCTGGTTGGCTACGTTCGGAAAGGATAACCGCTGAAAGCATCTAAGCGGGAAGCCTGCTTCGAGATGAGTATTCCCACCCTCTTGAAGGGTTAAGGCTCCCAGTAGACGACTGGGTTGATAGGCCAGATGTGGAAGCCCGGTAACGGGTGGAGCTGACTGGTACTAATAGGCCGAGGGCTTGTCCTCAGTTGCTCGCGTCCACTGTGTTAGTTCTGAAATAACGAACGGCCGTGTTGTGTTCCGGTGTTGGTTAATTTCATAGTGTTTCGGTGGTCATTGCGTTAGGGAAACGCCCGGTTACATTCCGAACCCGGAAGCTAAGCCTTTCAGCGCCGATGGTACTGCAGGGGGGACCCTGTGGGAGAGTAGGACGCCGCCGAACTCCTTTTAATAGTTAAGCCCCGTGCCCTTGTGGCACGGGGCTTTTCTGCGTTCCCGACAGCTTTCGTGCACCCCCGTGCACCCGCCGGCCGCCCCTGAGGGTAGGGTCAGGAAGCATCATTGGCACGTTCTTCACAGGAGGCCCCCGGGTGGAGGTCCAGGAGACTCGCGTTCAGACGAACCGGGTACTCACCATCCCCAACATCCTCAGCATGGCCCGCCTCGTCGGCGTGCCTGTCTTCCTGTGGCTGATTCTCCGCCCCGAGTTCGGCGGGCCCAAGAGCGACGGCTGGGCGTTGCTCGTGCTGATGTTCAGCGGTGTCAGCGACTACCTCGACGGAAAGCTGGCCCGTCGTTGGAACCAGATCAGCAGCCTCGGACGACTACTCGACCCGGCCGCTGACCGCCTCTACATTCTTTCGACCCTTGTCGGGCTGACCTGGCGGGAGATTCTTCCGCTCTGGCTCACCGCAGCCCTTCTCGCGCGCGAGCTGATGCTTCTCGTGATGGTGGGAATCCTGCGCCGTCACGGCTATCCACCGCCCCAGGTGAACTTCCTGGGCAAGGCGGCCACGTTCAATCTGATGTACGCGTTCCCCTTGTTGCTGCTCAGCGACGGAGATGGTTGGCTTGCAGGACTGGCCACTGTTTTCGGATGGGCGTTCGCAGCATGGGGTACAACCCTCTACTGGTGGGCAGGGATCCTCTACGTGGTTCAGGTCCGCCGGCTTGTCAAGGCGGATGCAGTAGCCGACTGAGCCTGTTGATGCGGTGCCGCGCAGCGTGGCCGGCCCGCGGCTGATGACACAGAAGCTGCCCTGACGGGTGAAGTCGGCTAGACCGTCGTCTCTTCGAGGAGGACGTTTCCGACATGAAGGCCGTCGTGATGGCTGGTGGTGAAGGCACTCGCCTTCGCCCCATGACCTCAAGCATGCCCAAACCGCTCCTGCCCGTAGCCAATCGGCCGATCATGGAGCATGTGCTCCGGCTGCTCAAGCGGCACGGGCTCAGTGAGACGGTTGTGACCGTCCAGTTTCTCGCGTCCCTGGTGAAGAACTACTTCGGGGACGGCGAAGAGCTCGGAATGGAGCTCAGCTACGCCAACGAGGAGAAACCGCTCGGCACCGCGGGCAGTGTGAAAAATGCCGAAGAGGCATTGAAGGACGACACCTTCCTCGTCATCTCCGGTGACGCTCTCACCGACTTCGATCTCACCGACCTCATCGCCTTCCACAAGGAAAAGGGCGGCCTCGTCACGGTCTGCCTCACCCGTGTGCCGAATCCGCTGGAATTCGGCATCACGATCGTGGACGAGGCGGGCCAGGTCGAGCGGTTCCTGGAGAAGCCCACCTGGGGACAGGTCTTCTCGGACACCGTCAACACGGGCATCTACGTAATGGAGCCCGAGGTCTTCAACTACGTCGAGGCCGACGTTTCCGTGGACTGGTCCGGAGACGTGTTCCCTCAGCTCATGAAGGAAGGCAAGCCCATCTACGGCTATGTCGCCGAGGGCTACTGGGAGGACGTGGGCACGCACGAGAGCTACGTCAAGGCCCAGGCCGACGTCCTCGAGCGCAAGGTCGACGTGGAGATCGACGGCTTCGAGATCTCGCCCGGTGTATGGGTGGCCGAAGGCGCCGAGGTGCACCCTGACGCCGTGCTCCGGGGCCCGCTGTACATCGGTGACTACGCCAAGGTCGAGGCAGGCGTCGAGATCCGTGAACACACCGTCATCGGTTCGAACGTCGTCGTGAAGAGCGGGGCGTTCCTGCACAAGGCCGTGGTGCACGACAACGTGTACATCGGTGATCACAGCAATCTGCGCGGCTGCGTCATCGGCAAGAACACCGACATCATGCGCGCGGCCCGCATCGAGGACGGCGCGGTCATCGGCGACGAATGCCTCGTCGGCGAGGAATCGATCATCCAGGGCAACGTCCGCGTCTACCCCTTCAAAACCATCGAAGCCGGCGCCTTCGTCAACACCTCGGTGATCTGGGAGTCGCGCGGACAGGCCCACCTCTTCGGAGCACGCGGCGTCTCCGGGATCCTGAACGTCGAGATCACGCCGGAACTGGCGGTCAGGCTGGCCGGCGCTTACGCCACGACGCTGAAGAAGGGATCCACGGTCACCACCGCGCGTGACCACTCCCGGGGCGCCCGAGCGCTGAAGCGTGCGGTGATCTCGGCGCTCCAGGCCAGCGCCATCGACGTCCGCGACCTGGAGAACGTACCGCTGCCCGTGGCCCGCCAGCAGACCGCACGCGGCAGCGCCGGCGGCATCATGATCCGGACGTCGCCGGGCGTCCCCGACTCCGTCGACATCATGTTCTTCGACGCGAGCGGCGCCGACCTCTCGCAGGCGCAGCAGCGCAAGCTGGACCGCGTCTACGCCCGGCAGGAATACCGCCGGGCCTTCCCCGGGGAGATCGGGGACCTGCACTTCCCGTCCAGCGTCTTCGACTCCTACACCGGGTCGCTGCTGCGTAATGTGGACACCGCCGGAATCGCCGACGCCGGGCTCAAGGTCGTCGTGGACGCCTCCAACGGCAGCGCCGGGCTTGTTCTGCCCAGCCTGCTGGGACGGCTCGGCGTGGACGCGCTGACCATCAACCCGGGACTCGACGAATCGCGCCCCACCGAGTCCGCCGAAGCCCGGCGGTCCGGGCTCGTGCGACTCGGGGAGATCGTCTCCTCGGCCAGGGCAGCCTTCGGCATCCGGTTCGACCCGGTCGGTGAACGCCTCTCCCTCGTCGACGAGCGCGGGCGGATCATCGAGGACGACCGGGCGCTCCTGGTCATGCTCGACCTCGTCGCCGCCGAGCGGCGCAGCGGCCGGGTGGCGCTGCCGGTGACCACCACCCGTATCGCCGAGCAGGTGGCCGCGTACCACGGCACCCAGGTCGAGTGGACGACGACCTCGCCCGACGACCTGACCCGGGTCGGACGCGAGGAAGGCACCATCTTCGGTGGAGACGGGCGCGGCGGCTTCATCGTTCCCGAATTCAGCAGCGTCTTCGACGGTTCGGCCGCGTTCGTACGGCTGATCGGCCTGGTGGCCAGGACCCAGCTCACCCTCAGCCAGATCGACGCACGTATCCCGCGTGCCCATGTTCTGCGCCGCGATGTGGCGACCCCGTGGGCCGTCAAGGGGCTGGTGATGCGCCGCGTCGTCGAGGCCGCCGGAGACCGTGATGTCGATACGACGGACGGCGTGCGGGTCGTCGAGGCGGACGGACGCTGGGTGATGGTGCTGCCCGACCGGGCGGAAGCGGTCACCCATCTGTGGGCCGAGGGGCCGGACGACGCCTCGGCGCAGGCTCTTCTGGACGAGTGGTCGACGATCGTCGAGAGCGCGGGCGACTGAGCCGTCAGGCCGCGGCGACTGCGGAGCAACGCTGTCGCCGCGGCCGGACCGTCCGCCTTCCGGCGGTCCGCCGGAACGAGCCGCCCGGCGGCTCCGGTCACACCGGTGGGGCCATTCGGCGGTAGCAGCTGCGACGTGCGACGATGTGCGGCATGTCGCAGCAGCCCCCCGATCGGAGTACGGCCTCGCCGCCCGCGCGCCCCGACGCGTCCATGTCGCTGCTGACCAACGTGATGGACCACAGCCTGGACGACGGGTACGCCGAGGCATCGGCTCGTCGCAAGGCCGACGGCCGTGCCGGCATGCCCCGCACGCTCAAGGCGAAGCTGGGCTTCGCCGCGTGCCTCGTGCTGGCCGCGCTCGTTGTCACACTGGGCGCCGCGCAGGCACGGGTGTCGGCACCGGTCCTCGCCAAGGAGCGCGAGGAACTGATCGACCGGATCGACGCGGAGACCGACGCGGCCGACACCCTCGAGGCACAGGTCGAGAAGGTCCGCGACGACGTCGGCAGACGCCAGCGCAAAGCTCTGGAGAAGCACGGTGGGGACCAGGCGGAGCTGGTGGCCCTGCTCTCCGGCGCGACCGCCGTGCACGGGCCCGGAGTGAAGCTGGTCGTCGACGATGCGAAGAACACCGACCAGGGCGGTGGCGGCCCGCGTGAGACCAGCGGCTTCTCCGACACCGGCCGGGTCCGGGACCGCGACATGCAGCGGGTCGTCAACGGCCTGTGGCAGTCCGGTGCCGAGGCGATCGCCATCAACGGGCAGCGTCTGACCGCCCTGTCGGCGATCCGGGCCGCGGGCGACGCCATACTGGTCGACAACAAACCGCTCGTGCCGCCGTACTCGGTGCTCGCGGTGGGGGACGGGAAGAAGCTCGGCGCCGCCTTCCGCGACAGTGCCGACGGCCAGTACCTGCAAGCGCTGAAGGACACCTTCGACATCAGGACGAGCATCTCCGTCCAGGAGAAGGTGAGCCTCCCGGCCGCCCCGAGCCTGATCGTACGGACAGCAGAGCCTTATAAGGCCGCAGACACCGGCAGTGGTGCGGCAGACACAGGGAAGGGCACATCGTGATCGCCGTACTGGGCCTCGTCGTGGGAGTCGTGGTCGGACTGTTGGTCCGGCCCGAAGTGCCGGCGGTGGTCGAGCCCTATCTCCCGATCGCCGTCGTGGCCGCCCTCGATGCCGTCTTCGGTGGCCTGCGCGCCATGCTCGACGGAATCTTCGTCGACAAGGTCTTCGTGGTCTCGTTCCTCTCGAACGTGGTCGTGGCCGCCCTGATCGTCTTCCTGGGCGACAAGCTCGGCGTCGGCGCCCAGCTCTCCACCGGAGTGGTGGTCGTCCTCGGCATCCGCATCTTCTCCAACGCCGCCGCCATCCGCCGGCACGTCTTCCGGGCCTGAGGCCGATGAGCAACGACGAGGAATTCACCGGCGGCCGGGAACAGCCCGGCGAGCGGCCCGCGGGCCCGCCCAAGGAACTGACCGGACGCCAGCGGCTGATCGCAGGCGTCTGGCCGCCGAGGGTCACCCGTGCCCAACTCATCGTCGCGGTCCTGCTGTTCGTCCTCGGTCTGGGGCTCGCCATTCAGGTGCGGTCCAACAGCGACAACAGCGCCCTGCGCGGTGCGCGCCAGGAGGACCTGGTCCGCATCCTCGACGAGGTGGACGACCGTTCGCAGCGGCTGGAGGACGAGAAGCAGCGCCTGGAGGACCAGCGCACGGAGCTGGAGAACAGTTCCGACCAGGCGGAGGAGGCCCGCAAGCAGACGGTCGAGAAGGAGCGTCAACTCGGCATCCTCGCGGGTACGGTGGCTGCGCACGGGCCGGGTATCACCATGACGATCAACGACCCCGGTGACGCGGTCGAGGCGGACAAGCTGCTCGACGCGCTTCAGGAGCTCCGGGCCGCCGGCGCCGAGGCGATCGAGGTCAACGGTGTGCGGGTGGTGGCCAATACGTACTTCTCCGGCGACGGTGGCGCCATCAGGGTGGACGGGCGGAAGATCTCGGCTCCGTACGTCTTCAAGGTCATCGGCAAGCCGCAGGATCTGGAACCGGCGCTGAACATCCCGGGCGGCGTGGTGCAGACTCTGGAGAAGGAGCAGGCCACCGTGCATGTGTCGCAGGCCGAGGACATTGTCGTGAACGCCTTGCGACCGGCGGAGCGGCCTGACTACGCTCGGTCGTCGGCCCAGTGAAACCGGGGCGCGTGGGCGTCGGGGGACACGGGCACAAGGTTGCGGGGGGTCGCCGCATCGTAATCGTGGTGCGTGGTGGAAACTGTCGAGTAGATACGGACGTTGTGAAGATGTCCGGGTCGGCAGGTGTGTTCATTCAGGGTTCGTCCTGCCCCACGGGCGGGTCTGTTTCGGTCAAGGGGAATCGCCCGTGAAGTTGTTTGGAAAGTTGTTCGGCAAGAGCGCACGCGATGAGGCAGCCCGCCATCGCGCGCCGCGCAGTGGTCAAGCCGACGAGCAGGGCTCCGAGCGCCCGCTCTTCCGCGATCAGGTGTCGGGCCCGGGGGGTGACAATTCGGGCGCGTCGTCTGTTGACCCCGCCGGTCCCGGCCGCATAGGTTTCGGAGAACCGTCAACCTCAAGTACGGGTGGAGGGTTCACCCCGAGGCAGGAGGGTTCGTCCATGCCGGTCTGCACGAGGTGCGGTCACCGCAATGCCGAAGCCAGCCGTTTCTGCTCCAACTGCGGTGCGCCGTTGAGGGGCGGGGTTCCCGAGCGGGCCTCGGAGACGACGTCGACCATCTCCATCTCGGGCCTCGAGGCCTACGAGGCGGAGGCGACCGGTCAGACGTTGGCACCGTCGCTCTCGCCCGAGGCGCAGGCCGCTGTGGACGCCCTGCCGCTGGGCTCGGCGCTGCTGGTGGTGCGACGCGGTCCGAACTCGGGCAGCCGCTTCCTGCTGGACGGCGAGCTGACGACGGCCGGACGCCACCCGCAGAGCGATATCTTCCTCGACGACGTGACGGTCTCGCGCCGCCACGTGGAGTTCCGCCGGAGCCCCGACGGCAGCTTCACGGTCGGGGACGTGGGCAGCCTCAACGGCACCTACGTCAATCGTGAGCGCATCGACTCCGTCGCGCTTTCCAACGGTGACGAAGTGCAGATCGGCAAGTACCGGCTGGTCTTCTACGCGAGCCAGCGGGCCATCTGACCCGTCCCCGGACTCCGTCCGGGGGGACCCCCAGGAAGGTCCATGCTGAGAACACCGACGGGCGGTGCCGGAAACGGCACCGCCACGGCCGACGACCGCCCGATGAGCATCGGCACGGTGCTCCTGCAGCTGCGGGACGAGTTTCCCGAAGTCACCATCTCCAAGATCAGGTTCCTGGAGGCGGAAGGGCTCGTGGAACCGCAGCGGACGCCTTCCGGCTACCGCAAGTTCCGCTCCGACGACGTCGAGCGGCTCGCCCAGGTGCTGCGGATGCAGCGGGACCACTATCTTCCGCTGAAGGTCATCCGCGAGCACCTGGACGCCGTCGCCCGGGGCGAGCGGGCGCCCCTGCCGGCTCCGGACGGCGAGCGGGACCTCTCCGACGGCAGCTGGATGGGCGGGACGGGCCGGTCCACGGCCGCCCGCATCGGCCGGGCCGAGCTGCTCGCTGCCGCGGAGGTGACCGAGAGTGACCTCGATGCGTGGGAGTCCTACGGTCTGGTCGTTCCGTCGGCCGACGGCGGATACGACGCCGAGACGGTCACCGTCGCCAGGCTCGTGGCGGATCTGGGCCGGTTCGGCCTGGAACCGCGGCACCTGCGCGCCATGCGGGCGGCCGCGGACCGCGAGGCCGGACTGATCGAACAGGTCGTCGCGCCACTGCGCCGGCACCGGAATCCGCAGACCAGAGCCCATGCCGAGGCCACCGCCAAGGAGCTCGCGGAGCTCTCTGTACGCCTGCATTCGGCCCTCGTACAGACCGCGCTCCAGATCAGGCTCCACTGATCCGCGTGGGCCCCGACTACCCAAACCTGCCGAGCAAGTCCTAGGGTTGCTGTGTGAACGAGCTCGACGTTGTGGGTGTCCGGGTGGAAATGCCCTCCAACCAGCCGATCGTGCTCCTGCGTGAAGTGGGAGGCGACCGGTACCTCCCTATTTGGATCGGTCCTGGTGAGGCGACCGCGATCGCCTTCGCTCAGCAGGGCATGGCTCCGGCCAGGCCGCTGACCCATGACCTCTTCAAGGATGTGCTCGAGGCCGTGGGCCAGGAGCTCACCGAGGTCCGGATCACGGACCTCCGTGAAGGGGTCTTCTACGCGGAGCTGGTCTTCGCGAGCGGAGTCGAGGTGAGCGCACGGCCGTCCGACGCCATAGCGCTCGCCCTGCGAACCGGAACGCCGATCTACGGCAGTGACGGGGTGCTCGACGACGCGGGAATCGCGATTCCCGACGAGCAGGAGGACGAGGTGGAGAAGTTCCGCGAATTCCTCGATCAGATCTCGCCGGAGGACTTCGGTACGAACAGTCAGTGACGTCCCGAGGGGTCGTCGTCAGCGCATCCGACAAGCCTTTCCCCATCGAGGGTCACGGGAAACCACCCTCAGGGTGATTATCACTCGGCGTGCCGAGTGTGGCGATCGTTGACGCACCCCGAGTGACTGCCTACCTTCGAGTGGGCAGGTCAAGGACGGAGGTCGGCGTGGGAAGCAGCGGCGACGGTGCGGCAGTGGGTGGGCCGTATCCGCAGCAGGGGAGTACGGCCGACCAGACCATCAGGCAGCCGGCTGCGCCGGCTGCGGTGTCGGGGGACGGCGTGACATCGGCCAAGGACATCGGCTATCGCGGGCCGACGGCGTGCGCGGCGGCGGGGATCACCTATCGGCAGCTCGACTACTGGGCCCGTACGGGTCTGGTCGAGCCGAGCGTCCGTCCGGCCTACGGGTCGGGCACGCAACGGCTCTACAGCTTCAGGGACGTCGTCCTGCTGAAGATCGTGAAGCGCTTCCTCGACACCGGGGTGGCGCTCCAGAACATCCGCACCACGGTCCAGCACCTGCGGGCCCGCGGGTTCCAGGATCTTGAGCGCATGACCCTGATGAGCGACGGGGCGACGGTCTACGAGTGCTCCTCGCCCGCCGAGGTCGTGGAGCTGCTCCAAGGCGGCCAGGGCGTCTTCGGCATCGCTGTGGGGGTGGTCTGGCGGGACGTCGACGCCGCGCTGTCACAGTTGCACGGGGAGCGGGTGGACACCGGCGAGACACTGGTCGGGAACAACCCCGCCGACGAGCTCGCCCGACGGCGCAACCGGGCCGGCTGAGCAGGTGAGCCCCGGCCGGGCCCGGGGAATCCCGGGCCCGCAGACAGCCGTCGCCCGGCGATTGTCAGTGCCATGGGGCAGCATCGACTGATGTGAGAGCCGCGCCGACCATCCTGCATCTGGACATGGATGCCTTCTACGCCTCTGCGGAGCAGGCGGCGAAGCCGAGTCTGCGCGGCAAGCCCGTCGTGGTGGGCGGACTGGGGCCCCGCGGGGTCGTCGCCACCGCCTCGTACGAGGCCAGGCGTTTCGGGGTCCACTCGGCCATGCCGATGGCGCAGGCCAGGCGCCTGGCGCCGAACGCCGCCTACCTGGTGCCGCGCTTCGCGCTGTACCGGACGGTGAGCGACCAGGTCATGGAGCTGCTGGGCCGGCTGTCACCGCTGGTGGAGCCGTTGAGCCTGGACGAGGCCTTCGTCGACCTGGAGGCGGGCGGCACAGCGGACGACACCGCCTCCGCCCTCGCCATCGGTGAGCAGCTGCGGGAGGCGATCGAGGCGGTCACCGGACTCAGCGGATCCGTCGGTCTCGCGGGCTCCAAGATGCTGGCGAAGATCGCCTCGGAGGAGGCCAAGCCGGACGGGATCATGCTGATCGAGCCCGGCACGGAGCGGGAGCTGCTGGCGCCCATGCCGGTACGGACCCTGCCCGGCGTCGGACCGGCCACCGCGGACCACCTGCGGCGCGCCGGGATGACCACGGTGAACGACCTGGCCGAGGCGGGCGAGGCGGAGCTCGTACGGCTGCTGGGCAAGGCGCACGGCGCCTCGCTGCACCGGATGGCCTCAGGCCGGGACGACCGGCCGGTCGTCGCCGAACGGGACGCGAAATCGGTCTCGGTGGAGGACACCTTCGATACGGACCTGCACGACCGGGTCCGGGTCAGGGGCGAGGTCGAGCGGCTCGCCGACCGGTGCGTCCAGCGGCTGCGGGCGGCGGAGCGCTCGGGCCGGACCGTGGTGCTCAAGGTGCGGCGGTACGACTTCTCGACGCTGACCCGGTCCGAGACGCTGCGCGGGCCCACCGACGACCCCACGGTGGTCCGGGAGGCCGCCGCCCGGCTCCTGGAGTCCGTGGACACCACCGGGGGAGTGCGGCTGCTGGGCGTGGGCGTCACCGGGCTCGCCGACTACACCCAGGAGGACCTGTTCGCGCAGGCGGCCGATGAGCGCACCGCCGCAGGACTCGCTGCGGCCGAGCTCGCCGCCGGCCCTGCCGCCATGGGCTCGGCCGGCGGTGCGGAGGCCGGGGTGGACGCCGCCGCGGGCGAGGGCCGGCCGGAGTCCGAGGAGGCGTCGGAACAGGAGAGCGCCGAGCAGCTCGCCGCCCGGCGCTGGCCCGCCGGACACGACGTGCGGCACGACACCCACGGCCACGGCTGGGTGCAGGGCAGCGGGGTCGGCCGGGTCACGGTGCGCTTCGAGGAGCCGGAATCGGCACCCGGCCGGGTCCGTACGTTCCGTATCGACGATCCGGAACTCCAGCCGGCCGATCCGCTGCCGCTCGTGCGGGACCCGGTCGACTACTCGTCCTGGCCGGCCAGCCTGCCGAAGTCCCGGTCCGGGGCGGTCGCCTCGGGCGGGGCGTCCAGGCCGTAGTGCCGGTAGAGCTGGAGCTCCTGCTCCGGCGAGAGGTGGCGGCCGACCCCGAAGTCGGGAGCGTCCTTGATCAGCGTGCGGTCGAAGGGGACGCGAAGCGTGTCCTTGACGAATTCGCTGGGTTCCAGCGGGACGAAGGCGTCCCGGCTGAACAGGCCGGTGCGTACGGCCGCCCACTCCGGCACGCCGGTCGCGTCGTCGAGGTACACCTCGTCCACCGTTCCGATCTTGGTGCCCTCGCGGTCGAACGCCTTGCGGCCGATCAGGCTGCGCGGATCGATGTCGGTCTGCACGGTCCCTCCCACGGGTCGCGGGTACTCCACAGGAACCACAGAAGTGCAGATCCGTGCGGTTGGCCACTCGAAAACTCCGCCGGGCACCCCGCTGGTAGGCTGGGGGCGGCTGCTTACCCCGTGCGGGAGAGTCCTCCGGAGCGAATCCGGAGGCGCCGAAGGAGCAAATCCTCCCCGGAATCTCTCAGGCCCCCGTACCGCACGGACGAGGTCACTCTGGAAAGCAGGGCGGGTTCCGCACGGCCGGGTGCCGAGTGGGTCCCTCCCTCACCGACGGTGAAAGCCGGTGCGCGCAGTGGGCACCGGTGAAGCTCTCAGGTTGAGATGACAGAGGGGGAGGCCGTTCGGGCACCCCGCGCCGCGGTGCCCCTCGCAGGTCGTGACAGACCAGGAGGCCTCCACCATGACCCCCCGTCGCACTTCGCTCTCCCAGCTCGAACAGGGAATCCCCTTCGAGCAGCGTCATATCGGTCCCGACGCCGCGGCGCAGGCGAAGATGCTCGCCCAGGTCGGTTACGGCTCGCTCGACGAGCTCACCGCGGCCGCGGTGCCCGATGTCATCCGGAGCGCCGAGGCGCTGCAGCTTCCGACGGCCCGTACCGAGGCCGAGGTGCTGGCCGAACTGCGGTCGCTCGCCGACCGCAACCAGGTGCTGGCCCCGATGATCGGGCTCGGCTACTACGGCACGTTCACCCCGCCGGTGATCCTGCGCAACGTCATGGAGAACCCCGCCTGGTACACGGCCTACACGCCGTATCAGCCGGAGATCTCGCAGGGCCGCCTCGAAGCCCTCCTCAACTTCCAGACGATGGTCGCTGACCTGACCGGGCTGCCCACCTCCGGTGCCTCGCTGCTGGACGAGGGCACCGCCGCCGCCGAGGCGATGGCGCTCGCGCGGCGCGTCGGCAAGGTGAAGAACGGCGTCTTCCTGGTCGACGCCGACGCCCTCCCGCAGACCGTCGCCGTGATCCGGACCCGCGCCGAACCGACCGGTGTCGAGGTCGTCGTGGCCGACCTGGCCGACGGCATCCCGGCCGAGATCGCCGAGCGCGGTGTCTTCGGCGTCCTGCTGCAGTACCCGGGCGCCTCCGGAGCCGTGCGCGACCTCGCTCCCGTCATCGAGCAGTCCCACGAGCTCGGCGCGATCGTCACCGTCGCCGCCGACCTGCTGGCGCTCACCCTGCTCACCTCGCCCGGTGAGCTGGGCGCGGACATCGCGGTTGGCACCACGCAGCGCTTCGGTGTGCCGATGGGCTTCGGCGGACCGCACGCCGGGTTCATGGCCGTGCGCGAGAAGTTCGCCCGCAGCCTGCCGGGCCGCCTCGTCGGCGTCTCCGTGGACGCGGACGGCAACAAGGCCTACCGGCTGGCCCTCCAGACCCGTGAGCAGCACATCCGCCGCGAGAAGGCCACCAGCAACATCTGCACCGCCCAGGTGCTGCTCGCCGTGATGGCCGGCATGTACGCCGTCTACCACGGCCCGGAAGGGCTGCGGACGATCGCCCGCCGGACCCACCGCTACGCCGCGATCCTGGCCGAGGGGCTGCGCGCCGCCGGTGCGGACGTGGTGACCGGAGCCCACTTCGACACGCTCACCGTCCGGGTTCCGGGCCGGGCCGCGGAGGTCGTCGCCGACGCCCGCGAGCGCGGGGTGAACCTGCGGCTCGTCGACGGCGACCTCGTCTCGCTCGCCTGCGACGAGACGACCACGCGTACGGAGATCGCGTCCGTCTGGGCGGCCTTCGGCGTCACCGGCGACATCGAGGCGCTGGACGCCACGACCGCCGACGCGCTGCCCGAGGGGCTGCTGCGCTCCGACGCCGTGCTGACCCACCCGGTCTTCCACCAGCACCGTTCCGAGACCGCGATGCTCCGCTACCTGCGCAAGCTCGCCGACCGCGACTACGCGCTGGACCGCGGCATGATCCCGCTCGGCTCCTGCACCATGAAGCTGAACGCGACCGCCGAGATGGAGTCGATCACCTGGCCCGAGTTCGGCGCCCTGCACCCCTTCGCGCCGGCCGAGCAGGCGCAGGGCTTCCTGACGCTGATCCGGGAGCTGGAGGAGCGGCTGGCCGAGGTCACCGGTTACGACGCGGTGTCCATCCAGCCGAACGCGGGCTCGCAGGGCGAGTTCGCGGGGCTGCTGGCCGTCCGGGCGTACCACCGTGCCAACGGTGACGAGGAGCGGACCGTCTGCCTGATCCCGTCCTCGGCGCACGGCACCAACGCGGCCAGTGCCGTGATGGCCGGGATGAAGGTCGTCGTGGTGAAGACGGCCGACGACGGCGAGGTCGACATCCAGGACCTCCGCGCCAAGATCGAGCAGTACCGCGAGCAGCTCGCCGTGCTCATGATCACCTACCCGTCGACGCACGGTGTCTTCGAGGAGCACGTCGCGGACATCTGCGCCGAGGTGCACGACGCCGGCGGTCAGGTCTACGTCGACGGCGCCAACCTCAACGCGCTGGTCGGCCTGGCCAAGCCGGGCCACTTCGGGGGCGACGTCTCGCACCTGAACCTGCACAAGACCTTCTGCATCCCGCACGGCGGCGGCGGCCCCGGCGTCGGCCCGGTGGGCGTGCGCGCGCACCTCGCGCCGTACCTGCCGAACCACCCGCTGCAGCCCGCAGCGGGTCCGGAGACCGGGGTCGGCCCGATCTCGGCCGCCCCGTGGGGCTCGGCCGGCATCCTGCCGATCTCCTGGGCGTACGTACGCCTGATGGGCGGCGAGGGCCTGAAGCGTGCGACGCAGGTCGCCGTACTCGCGGCGAACTACATCGCCAAGCGCCTCGAGCCGCACTACCCGATCCTGTACAACGGCCCGGCCGGGCTCGTCGCGCACGAGTGCATCGTGGACCTGCGGCCGATCTCCAGGGCGACCGGCGTCAGCATCGACGACGTGGCCAAGCGGCTCATCGACTACGGCTTCCACTCACCGACCATGTCGTTCCCGGTCGCGGGCACGCTGATGATCGAGCCGACCGAGAGCGAGGACCTCGCGGAGCTGGACCGCTTCTGCGACACGATGATCGCCATTCGCGGCGAGATCGAGAAGGTGGCCTCCGGCGAGTGGAGCGCGGACGACAACCCGCTGGGCAACGCCCCGCACACCGCCGCCGCGCTGGGCGGCGACTGGGCGCACGGCTACAGCCGTGAGGTGGCGGTCTTCCCGGCCGGGGTCACCGCGGCCGACAAGTACTGGCCGCCGGTGCGCCGCATCGACGGTGCGTTCGGTGACCGTAACCTCGTCTGCTCCTGCCCGCCGCTGGACGAGTACGACAACTGACGGGACCGACGTCCCGGACGTCGTGGGGTGACGCGGAACTGCGTCGGGGCCGGTTCGGAGATCTCTCCGGGCCGGCCCCTTCCGTTACCTGCCGCGGTCAGGCGGCCTTCATCACCCGGCCCGTTCCCAGCGGCCGGTGCGGCGCGATGATCTGCCCGTCCGGGAGCAGCTCACCGGTGTCCTCGAAGAGCAGGACGCCGTTGCACAGCAGGCTCCAGCCCTGTTCCGGGTGGTGTGCCACCAGGCGGGCGGCCTCCCGGTCGGCTGAGTCGGCTGTGGGGCAGGGTGGCTGGTGCTGACACATGGCTGGGTTCTTTCGCTGCGTTGAGTTGAGTGTCCTGCGGCTTGAAGAGGTGTTCATGGCCGCCCCCCGTATCTGTCGGTCCGGTCCCAGTGTTGCCCCACGGGCGTCAATCCGCAGGGATTTCGCGGGAGCGCTGCTACTCCTCTCATGACGCGTCACCCAGCCGGACGGTTCGGCGCAACTGCCCTGTCACTTCGGGTGGTTCGGGGTGGCCGGATGGGGCTAGTCCGGATGGGTCCCGGATGCGCCCTCGCAGCGCGCCGTGCCCCGCCGCCGGAGTCGGCGGCGGGGCACAGTGAAGTGGGGGCGGCCGTAGGTCAGGCCGGGGAGCCGAGCAGGGGGCCGGGACCGGGCGTGATGCGAGTGGTGATCACGGGAAGCAGATCGGCGACCTGGTGCGGACGGTGTGCCGCGATACCCGGTGGGGCGGGAGCCAGCGGAACCAGCAGGTCGGCGGGGGCGGGGGACCCGCCGGCCGCGTCGGCCCCGGTGTCCTCGTGCAGCCACAGTGCCAGCATGTAGAGCTCGGGAATGGACAGCAGCCTCGGCTGGTAGTGGGTGCTCGCGGCCTCCGCCTGGCGCAGGGCCAGTTCGGTCGAGGCGATGTAGGGGCCCTCGAAGAAGTGCGAGAACGTCCAGCCGTCGGGGGTGAGCATGGTGTCCGCCGCGGCGACCGCCCGATCCGGGCCGCAGATCTGGAAGCGCCAGGCGGCGAGCCGGGTGGTGGATGTGAGCCCGCCCGGTCCGATGCGGTCCAGCACGTGTACGGGGAGCGGGTGTTCGGGGCTCAGGGGTCCCTGGGCCGAACGCAGGGCAGGTGTCCGGGCCTCGCGGACCGCGGTGGGTGAGCCGAGCGCCGCGAGAACACTTCTCAGCGCGGGCGCGGGAGCTGGAGGAACATGCAGGGGCATAGTGGGTCGCCTCTCACTTCGGAGACACGGTGGAGCGTGGGCGGGTGCAGACGGCGCTGTCGGCGTGCGGGGCCAGAGGAGGCCGGTGACTGAGCCGGTGCGTCAACTCTCTGCCTCGTCCGCGGAGTTTATACGACAGGTGTTCACGCGGTGATTCCACTAGCCATCACTACTATTGCCGGCAAGACGGTATCCGGACTTTATTATGCGGAGATTATGCTGATTCGGCGTGAGCGGCGCAGCCGTCGCCTCGGGTTTTTCGTGTGACGCGGTAGGCTGAAACGCGTCGGTGCATTCCTCGCGTCGAGCGGCGGAAACTGCGTGCTGCGTCATGCCGAGTGAATGTGCCCCGGGTCGTGGTCATCAGATTAGCGGCTGCGCACCGTCCGCGAGGCGTTATAGATCACTCCGTCTGGGCATTATCGATCGTGACGCGAGCGGCCTGGGCCGCGGGCTGCCCACTCGAGGAGGGACACTTCGATGGGGGAGAAGGTCGTTGCGGGCGCCTTTGACCTGTCCGATCGGCAGAAGTACCGACGGAAGCTCCACCAGTGCCTGGAGGGGCTGGAGAGGCTCCTGGCGGAGCGGCGATTCGACCGGCCGCGCAACCTCATGGGCATGGAGATCGAGCTGAATCTGGCGGGCTCCGACGGCATGCCGAAGATGTTGAATGGACAGGTACTCGAGCGCATCGCGAGCCGGGATTTCCAGACAGAACTCGGGATGTTCAATCTGGAAGTGAACATTGTTCCCCATCGCCTGGACGGCCGCGTTCTCGATCAGCTGGCCGAGGAGCTGCGGACCGGCCTGGGATATGCCGACCGGAAGGCCGGCGAGGTCGATGCCGGGATCATGATGATCGGAATACTGCCCACCGTCGGCAGCGAGGACATGGTCCGCGGGAACCTCTCCGACGGGGATCGCTACACACTGTTGAACGACCAAATGGTGGCGGCGCGCGGCGAGGATTTCTCCCTGGATATCGAAGGTGTGGAGCGACTGGTCTGTACCTCCGGGTCGATCGCGCCGGAAGCCGCCTGCACCTCCGTCCAACTGCATCTGCAGGTCACCCCGGAGCGGTTCTCGGACGTGTGGAACGCCGCCCAGGCCGTCGCCGCGGTCCAGGTGGCAGTGGGGGCCAATTCGCCCTTCCTGTTCGGCCGGGAGCTGTGGCGGGAGTCGCGTCCGCCACTCTTCCAGCAGGCCACGGACACCAGGCCGCCCGAACTGCAGAACCAGGGGGTGCGTCCCAGGACCTGGTTCGGGGAGCGGTGGACCGGTTCGGTGTACGACCTCTTCGAGGAGAACGTGCGCTACTTCCCCCCGCTCCTGCCCATCTGCGACGAGGAGGAACCGCTGCGGGTCCTCGACGAGGGCGGGGTGCCCCGGCTCCAGGAACTCGTCCTGCACAACGGCACGGTCTACCGCTGGAACCGCCCGGTGTACGGGCTGTCCGACGGCGTCCCCCACCTCCGGGTGGAGAACCGGGTGCTGCCCGCAGGGCCGACGGTCGCCGACGTGATCGCCAACGCCGCGCTCTACTACGGGCTCGTGCGGGCGCTCGCCGAGGAGCCCCGCCCGGTGTGGACCAGGATGCCGTTCGCCGCGGCAGCCGAGAACTTCGACACCGCCTGTCGCCGGGGCATCGACGCCGAGCTGCTCTGGCCCAGGCCCGGCCGCGCCGGCGGGCTGACCCGGGTGCCGGCCGTCAAGCTCGTACGGGACGAACTGCTTCCGCTGGCGGCCGCCGGGCTCGACGCCTGGAACATCGAGCCCGCCGACCGCGACCGTTACCTCGGCATCATCGAGGAGCGCTGCAAGCGCCGGACCAACGGGGCGTCCTGGCAGGCCGACACCTATCACCGGGCGCGGGAGGCCGGGCTGGGGCGGGACGCCGCACTCGCCGCCATGACCCGCCGGTACGCCGAACTGATGCAGTCCGGCGAGCCCGTGCACAGCTGGCCGGTGGGCATCCCGGGCGCATGAGCGGACGGGGCCGGGCCCCTGGTCCGGGGACGGCCCCGCCCGCTCGCGTCACCGTCCAGCTCGGCGACGCGAGCGCTATTCCCGGGCGGCGCGGCCGCTCTGCCCCGCGGTCATGACGGCCTGAAGGATCACCGCCTGGATCTCGGCCGGGTCGTTGACCTGGTAGCCGCCCCCACCGGTCACCTTGGCTATCTGGTTCACCTCTTCGCGGTCGGCGTCGGGGCCGACCGCGATGGCGAGCAGCGGAACCGGCCGCTCGGGGTCGGCGATCCGGGTGAGTTCCGCGATCAGGGCGCTGCGCGAGATGGAACGGTCGTCCTGGTTCGAGCCGTCGGTCAGGATCACCACGGCGTTGAACTTGCCCTTCACGTAGGTGCGCTGCGCCTCCTTGTAGGCGGCCAGCGTGGTGTCGTACAGCCCGGTCGCCCCGTCCGGCACCGGCTGCAGCGCCGAGAACGCGTCGGCCAGCTTCGCGCGGTGGGTGCCGCCGCCCTTCGTCTTCTCCCCGAGCCGGCTGGTCGCCACCAGCCGGCGGTAGTCCTTGTCGCCGTCGAGCCTGGTGGCGAACTCCCAGAGGCCGATCTCGTCGTTCGGGGTGAACTGGTTCAGGGCCTCGATCAGGGACGCCTTGGTGACGTCCATCCGGGACTGGTTGCGGCCCGGCACGATCGTGGCCATCGACCCCGAGGCATCGACGACCGTGGTGAGCCGCGCGCTCTGCACGGTGATCGTCCACATGCCGAGTGTTTCCTGAAGCGTGTCGTCCGAGGGCGCGGTGGCGGGTGAGGTGGCGTACGGCTGAGGCGACCTGCCGCCCGCCGACGCGACCAGCGTCTCGCCCGCCGTGCCGTCGACGGTCCGGAAACCGTGCTCCTCCAGCGTGCGCTGCGCGCTGTCCTCGGACAGCAGGGTCATGAACCGCAGGGCCGCCCGGCTCTTCTCCGTGCTCAGCTGGTCCTCGTTGACCAGCGCGAAGGGATAGTCGAGCAGCGGGGTGCCGTCCGTGGGGTAGAAGAGGTCGAGCTTGCCCGCATCGGTCGACTCGGCGTTGTGGGCGAAGGCGGCCTGCTCGGAGAGCAGCACCGCCTGGTTGCGGGAGGGATTGCCCTCCTCGGCGCCCGAGCCGTCGCCGGCCAGTGTCCCGGGCACCTGGGTGTCGCTGTCGGACATCCGCTGGGCGAGGAGTTTGGCGGTGGCCGCGACCCTCGTGTCGCTGTCCCCGCCCAGCTTGTCAAAGGACGCGCCGATGCTGGTGAGGGCCAGCAGACCGGTGGCGCTGCGCGCCGGGTCGGCCGAGCCCAGCCGCACCTTGTCGGACTCCGTTGCCGAGGCCATCAGCTCGGCCCAGGTGTACTTCTTCTTCGGCCAGCCGAGGGTCTTGGCGGCCGAGGGCACCATGGCCAGGGCCACGGGGGAGGAGGCCACGGAGTCGCCCGGGGTGACCGGCACGGCGTCGCCGGTCCCCTTCGCGCGGCCCAGCCAGAGGTCGGAGTCCGGCAGCCACATCTGGTAGTCGGGCTTGCCGGTGCCGGCGGCCAGTGCGTCGGCGACCTTGTACGAGTCGCGGGCCAGCACTTCCACGTCGACGCAGTGGCCGTCGGATCTCAGATCGTCCTTGCGGGCCTTGTCGGCCACCGCGCGCACGGCGGGCGCGATGTCGGGCGAGGCCACCATGGACAGGTGCACCGCGGAGTCCTCGCAGGACTTCGAGAACGAGAGCAAGCCCCCCTGGGCCGCTACCGCCGTTCCCGCCGCCACGGCGAGAACGAGCGCGGTGGCGATGGCTACGGTACGACGGCGGTTCCGTGGACGGTCCCCGCTTCCGTCCGCCGTGTAGTCGTCGGGCAAGCTGTGACGTCCCATGTCGGTGGTGCCCCTCCTTGAGGATGAACAAGGAAATGGGGGACCACACCATCGGCAATGGTGCTCGTCCCCCGGCCTGTCGCGCATGATCTTCGTACCTGTATTCGAGACCCTAGTGGGGCGGGGAGCGGCATGGGACGTGAATGCACAACTCAAGGCAGGTGTACAGGTGGAGGCGGGGCGTGTGGCTGATTCTTATCCTCAGGAGGCCGTGTCACGACGGATCCTGCGGTCCGAGACGGTGCTGGTGCTGGCGCTCTCGCTGGGCGCCAGCGGGGTGTCTGCCCTGATCAGTTTTGTCGGATCGCTGACGAAACCAGGGGGTTTGAAGGATCAGGCGGCAACGCTCAACAGTTCCTACGCACCTGGCCGTCCCTGGCTGGATCTCGCCTGGCAACTCTTCGGTATCGCGACCGCGCTGGTGCCCGTCGCCCTGGTGGCCCATCTCCTGATCCGCGAGGGGACGGGCCTGCGGGCGATCGGCTTCGACCGGACCAGGCCGGGATCGGACCTGGGGCGCGGCACGCTGGTGGCGGCGGGCATCGGCAGCGCCGGGCTGGCCTTCTACCTGTTGGCGCGGGCCGCCGGATTCAACCTCACGGTCGTTCCCGAGTCGCTGCCGGACGTGTGGTGGAAGTTCCCGGTACTGATCCTTTCGGCGATCCAGAACTCCGTCCTGGAGGAAGTGATCGTCGTCGGATACCTGCTGCGCCGGCTGGGGCAGTTGGGCTGGACCCCGATGGCCGCCCTGGTGGCCAGTTCGGTGCTGCGCGGCTCGTACCACCTGTACCAGGGGATCGGCGGGTTCATCGGGAACATGGTGATGGGGATCGTCTTCGTACTGCTGTACCGCCGCTGGCAGCGCGTGGGGCCGCTGGTGGCCGCGCATGCCCTGCTCGACATCGGCGCGTTCGTCGGATACGCGCTGCTCGCCGGGAAGGTGGGCTGGCTGCCCACTCCGTGAGCGGCCGCGGGGCCGGGCGTCCGGGAGGGGGTGTGCGGGTGATCCGCACACCCCCTCCCCGCGTTTTCCCCGCACCGTCCGGCAGGCCGGCGCTTGCCGGGACCCGGCCCTGTTACTGGGCGACGAGCAGTTCTCCGTCCAGGACGGTGACGGCGTCACCGGTCAGCAGCGTCCGGTCGCCGCGCAGCGCGGTGCGTACGAGGCCGGTCCGGGCGGACGCCTGGAGGCCGGTCAGGTCGTCGCGGCCGAGCCGGGCCGACCAGAACGGCGCCAGGGCGGTGTGGGAGCTGCCCGTGACGGGGTCCTCGTCGATGCCCACGGCCGGGAAGAAGCCGCGGGAGACGTAGTCGTAGCCGGACCCGGTGGCCGCGGCCGTGGCGATGACGCCGCGCCGCGAGTGGGCGCCCAGTGCCGCGAAATCCGGGGTCAGTGCCCGTACGGCCGCCTCGTCGGCCAGCTCCACCAGCAGGTCGCCGGTGTGCGGGCCCGTGTCGTGCACGGAGACGGGCTCCGCGCCCAGCGCGGCGGCCAGCCACTGCGGCGCGGCCTCCGGGGTCAGCGGTGCGGTGGGGAAGTCGAGCGTGAGCGAGCCGTCGGGCCGGGCGGTCGAGGTGAGGATGCCGCACCGGGCGGTGAAGCGCACCGTGCCGCTCGCGGCGCCGGTGGTGTGCAGGACGTGGGCGGTGGCGAGGGTGGCGTGGCCGCACATGTCGACCTCGGTGGCCGGGGTGAACCAGCGCAGCGCCCAGTCGGCGGCGCCGCCCGGCGGCAGCGGGTGGGCGAAAGCGGTCTCGGACAGGTTCAGCTCCGCCGCGATCTGCTGGAGCCGGCTGTCGTCCGGGAAGCCTTCCGGGCCCAGCAGCAGGACGCCTGCGGGATTGCCGGTGAAGGGGCGGTCGGTGAACGCGTCGACGATTCGAATCCTCATGCCACCGACCGTAGGCATGTCGCGAAGCCGCAGGCCAAGGCCAATTTCGCATGCGCGGACCGGTCGGCCTCCTGGAGGGGTTTGTCAAACGACCGGTTCCGATATATCGTTGACGCATCGCGACCGATCAACGATAGAAGGAGTTAAGTCATGCGATCACATGGACACGAACACGGACATGGACACGGGCACGGTCCCTGCGGGCCGGGCGAGCGCGGACGGGGTGACTTCGAGGGGCGCCGGGCGGCCTTCGGGCAGTTCGGACCGCCGTTCGGCGGCGGGCCCTTCGGCGGTGGCCCCTTCGGGGGCGGGCGCGGCAGGGGCGGCGGCCGGGGAAGGGCACGCCGCGGTGACGTACGCGCCTCGATCCTGGCGCTGCTGAAGGACCGGCCGATGCACGGCTACGAGATGATCCAGGAGATCGGCGAGCGCAGCGGCGGGGCCTGGCGGCCCAGTCCCGGCTCGGTGTACCCGACCCTCCAGCTCCTGGAGGACGAGGGCCTGATCGTCAGTGCCAGCGAGGGCGGCAAGAAGCTGTTCACGCTGACCGACACCGGCCGCACCGAGGCGGAGTCGGGCCCCGAGGCGCCCTGGGAAGAGGCCGGCCGCGGCGTCGACTGGGAAGGCGTCAACGAGATCCGGCAGGCCGGTTTCGGCCTGATGGAGGCGTTCGGCCAGGTCTGGAAGACCGGGTCGGCCGACCAGCGCGAGAAGGCGCTCACCGTCATCAACGACGCCCGTAAGAAGCTCTACCTGATTCTCGCCGACGAGCACTGAGCCGGCCGGTGCGAAGACTGAGGAGCTGTAGTGCGAGAAGGCCCCGCGGATGTCCCGCGGGGCCTTCTCGATGTCCGTGTGCGGACGGCCGGTCCGCCGGTCGCCGGTTCGCCGCGTCTCAGGCGACGATCAGTCCGTCCAGTTTGCGCAGCGACTCGATGAGGGCGGCGGTGGCCGAGTCCTTGAGTTTGCCGGCCATCAGGGAGACCGCGGCCCCCGTGAACTCGCCGTCGATGCGGACCGTGGTGGCGTCCCCGTCCGGCGTCAGCGCATAGCGCATCTTCAGGTTGACGCCCATCGGACCCTTTCCCGTGGTCGTCAGCAGGCGGCCTTCGTCGAGCTCGGCGATCGTCCACGTCACCTCGGCCGGGAAGCCCATGAGCTTCATGTTCTCCTCGTAGGTGCCCGCGAGCTCCAGCGTGGCCGGTCCGCCCTTGGGGAAGCTGGTGTGGGTGGCGTTCCACTCCCCGTACGTGCTGAAGTCGGTCAGCTGGGCCCAGACCTTCCCGGCCGGCGCCTCGATGCGCGCCTCTGCACTGACTTCGGCCATGCGACCACCCCTTCTCGACGGGTTACGGTGTCGCGGAACGTAGCCGCAGAGCCGTGAACATTCAATGCTGATGAACTGTCAGATCTATGGGTTCGGTTCCTGCCCGCCAGATCAGCGCGGAGTCGAAGCGGTCGGATGCGCGCGGATGCGGTCCGTCGTCGTGGCAGTGGAACGCCGCCCAGAACAGATCGGCGGGCAGCGCGTCGCAGGGCGCGTGGACCCGGTAGACGTAATCACGCCCGTCGAGGGCGGGCAGCGCGACCAGCCAGCTCACCTCCGGCTCCCCTCCCGCCGCCGCAACAGCGCTCCTGGCTGTGGGACGTGCGCGGGGAGGCTTCCGGTTGCTCCGGGAGCGCAAGGCAAGGCGGCGCGCGCCGATTCCCGGGATCGGACACCGGAACGGCGTGATCTCATCCGTAAGGAGGAGGAGTCGCGCTTCTGTGCCCAACTCGGGTGGGATGCGTCAATGGGCCTCTCCGGGGACGTTCCGGCCCGTCAGGGCTGATGAGGTAGGAGTGTGCAGAACCGGACACCGCGGATTCCTCAGCAACCCGCACCGAACCACCGTGCCGAGACGGACGCCGAACTCACCGATGAGCTGGCCGCCGTGGTGACGGGTGCGCGCAGGCGCGCCCTCCGCGACGGCGATCAGCAGATCGACACGGCTCATCTGCTGCACTCCCTGATCGAATCCGACCCGGCGGTCCGCACCGCTTTCGACGGCGGACCGCAGCTGGCCAGGGTGCTCGGCTATCTCGTCCAGCGCAGTATCGGCTACGGGCTCCGCTGGCAGGGCGCGATCGAGGACTCCGGAGCGATCCCGCTGGTCCCCGCCGCACCGAACGCGTCGGCCGAGGGCTGGTCGCCGGGCGCCGCAGCCGCGATGGAGGAGGCCCACCGGCGCGCGCGGCTCCTCGGCCGGGAGCGGGCCTGCGGCCTCGATCTGCTCGCCGCGCTCGCCGCGGACCGGCAGTGCCGGGCCGTCGAGGTCCTGGAGCGGGCGGGAGTGGACGCGGCGCTGCTCGCGGACCGGATCATCGGCGCCTCCGGCCAGGGCTGACTGTCTGAACGGGCCCGGGTCCGTCACTGCCCGGACGGGGGTGCGGGTCAGGGGTGGCGGTGACATCGGAGTGTTACCCGCGTCAGGCGTCACCGGGATGAAGCTCCTGACGGCAGCTGTCATGATGTGCCGATGCACGCGTCTCAGGGGAGAAGCGCCGGCCTGGGACTCGCCCTCGCCTCGGCCTTCGCATTCGGCGGTTCCGGAGTGGCGGCCAAGCCGCTGATCGAGGCGGGGCTCGACCCGCTCCATGTGGTGTGGCTCCGGGTGGCGGGCGCCGCGCTCGTCATGCTGCCGGTGGCCTGGCACCACCGCTCACTGGTGCGGAGCCGGCCCGTGCTGCTGCTCGGCTTCGGCCTGCTCGCCGTCGCGGGCGTCCAGGCCTGCTACTTCGCGGCTATCTCGCGCATCCCGGTCGGCGTCGCGCTGCTGGTCGAATACCTCGCACCGGCTCTCGTCCTGGGCTGGGTGCGCTTCGTCCAGCGACGCCCGGTGACCCGGGCCGCCGCCGTCGGCGTGGTCCTGGCCGTGGGCGGTCTGACGTGCGTGGTCGAGGTGTGGTCCGGGCTGAGCTTCGACGCCGTCGGACTGCTGCTCGCACTCGGTGCCGCCTGCTGCCAGGTCGGCTACTTCGTCCTCTCCGCCCAGGGCAGCGGCGAACAGGCGGCCGGCGCCGAGCCGCCGCACCCGGTCGGCGTCATCGCCTACGGGCTGCTGGTCGGCGCCGTCGTCCTCACCGCGGTGGCCAGGCCGTGGGGCATGGACTGGTCCCTGCTCGGCGGGAACACGGTCATGAACGGCACGGATGTGCCCGCCTGGCTGCTGCTCGTCTGGATCGTGCTGCTCGCCACCGTCATCGCGTACGTCACCGGCGTCGTCTCGGTGCGGCTGCTCTCCCCGGCGGTCGCGGGCGTCGTCGCCTGTCTGGAAGCGGTCATCGCGACCGTGCTCGCCTGGGTGCTGCTCGGGGAACACCTGGCGGCCCCGCAGCTCATCGGCGGGTTCCTGGTGCTGTTCGGCGCCTTCATCGCGCAGTCCTCGACACCGAAGGCACCCTCGGGGCCCCTCGCTTCGGGGTCCGTCGCTTCAGGGCCGGGCGGTGAGCTCGCCGGGACCGAGGGGGAGTTGTCCGCGGACCGTGCCGCCTCGTAGTGTGGCGATCATGCATCTGACCGTACTTCCGCCTCCCGTCGCTTAGCGCGGGCGGCCACCTCTGACGAAGACCGGGCTCGGGCAGTCCCCGAGCGGTTCGTCGCTGCCCGCGTGCGGAGCGACCACCTTCCCGTCTTCCTTGGAGAAGTCACGTGTCGAATCCTGCTTCCGGCCTGTCCACCGGGCGGAGCCTGTGCTATTTGATCATCGCCGGAGTGGCCTGGGGTACGGCCGGTGCCGCCGCCTCACTGATCTACGAGGCCAGTGATCTCGGCCCTCTCGCGCTGTCGTTCTGGCGCTGCGCGGGCGGCCTCGTACTCCTGCTCGGCGCGCTGGCGCTACGGCCCGCCCGGCCTGCCGTCGCTGCCGAGCCCCGCCGTCGCCGGATGCTGCGCACCGTCGGTACCGGTGCGGGGCTCACCGTCTTCCAGACCGCCTACTTCGCCGCGGTCCAGGTCACCGGCCTCGCCGTCGGGACCGTCGTCACACTCGGGGCGGGCCCCGTCCTCATCGCCGTGGGTGCCCGGCTCACCATGGGCGAGCGGCTGGGCGGCGGCGGTATCGCCGCGGTGGCGGGCGCGCTGGCCGGGCTCGCCGTGCTGGTGCTCGGCGGCGACGCCGGCACGGTGCGGCCCGCCGGGATCGCGCTGGCCCTGCTCTCCGCGGCGGGATACGCGTCGCTCACCCTGCTGACCCGGTGGCTCGGCCGGGACGGCGGCGGCACCGACGCGCTCGCCACGAGCGCCTGGGCGTTCGCCGTCGCGTCGGTGCTGCTGCTGCCGATGGCGGCCGGTGAGGGAATCGTGCCGGGGACCGCGCACCCGCTTCAGGTGGTGGTCCTCATGGCGTATGTCGCCGCGATCTCGACCGCACTCGCCTACGCGCTCTACTTCGCGGGCGCCGCGGTGGTGCGCGCCGCGACCGTCTCGGTGATCATGCTTCTCGAACCGGTGAGCGCGGCGGCGATCGCCGTCGTGGTGCTCCGCGAGGAGCTCACCGCGGCCACCGTCGCCGGGACCCTGCTGCTGCTCACCGCGGTGGCCGGACTCGCGGTGACCGAGACCCGCGACGCCGCGAACGCCCGCCGGGAAGCGGCCGCCCACGCCTGACCGAGGGTGGCGGGCCGGGTCGCTTCCGATGGGCCGGCCCGCCGCTCCGGGTGCTTCAGAGGGCCTCGATGTAATCCGGCACCGTGATGGCGGGATCGAGGTCCGCCGCGGGGACGGGGGCGGCGAACCCCTGCGTGAGCGGGACTACGCCCGTCCAGTGGGGCAGTGCGAGGTCTTCGGGTTCGTCGTTCGGACCGCCGGTGCGGACCTTGGCGGACACCTCCCGCAGATCCAGCCGGAGCACGGCGGTGGCGGCCAGTTCCTTCTCGTTGGCCGGCCGTGAGTCCCGTGAGCGCCCCGGAACCACCTGTTCCACGATCGCGTCGAGCGCGGTGCGCCGCTCCTCGGGGTCCGTCACCGCGTACGCGGTCCCGTGGACGACCACCGAGCGGTAGTTGAGCGAGTGGTGGAAGGCGGAGCGGGCCAGTACCAGCCCGTCGACATGCGTCACGGTCAGGCACACGGCGAGTCCGTCGGAACTCCCGCCCGCCGTCCGCAGCGGCCGGGAGCCGGTTGAGCCGTGTACGTAGAGCCGCTCGCCGATCCGGCCGAACAGCGTAGGCAGGACGACGGGTGCGCCGTCGCGCACGAAGCCGAGATGACAGACGTAGGCCTCGTCGAGTATCGAGTGGATCTGCTCGCGGTCGTACGCGGCCCGTTCACGTGAGCGCGTCGGGACCGTGCGGCCGGTCGGTTCGTAGGCGGCTGCGGCGTCCGGGCCCGTGGTCTGCGGCGGTTGGGTGTCCGGCATTGCGTACTCCATTGCACTAGTGCATACTGTTGTTTGTGCTAGGAGAGTATCGGATCACCGGACGGCGTGCATCAGAAATTGCCGCCAGCGTGGAGCGGGCGGTCGGCTCGGGGGAGCTGGCCCCCGGTCAAGTGCTGCCACCCATGCGGGAGTTGGCGACACTGCTGGAGGTGAATCCCAATACGGTTGCGGCCGCCTACCGCACCCTGCGCGAGCGCGGGGTGATCGAGACGGCTGGGCGCAGGGGGAGCCGGGTCCGGCCGCGCCCAGCGAGCACTGCGCGCGGATCGCTGCGGATCGAGGCGCCGCCCGGCGCGCGGGATCTGGGTACGGGGGATCCGGATCCGGCGCTGCTGCCCGCCCTCGGCGAGGCGTTCGCGGCGGTCACCGAGGCGTATGCGCAGGCGCCCGGGATGTACGCGCAGGCGCCCGTGGACCCGGAGTTCGCCGCGCTCGCCCGGAGCGCGTTCGACGCGGACGGGGTTCCGGCCGGGCCGGTGATCGCCACCTCGGGCTCGCTCGACGCGATCGAGCGGGTGCTGAGTGCCCACCTCAGACCGGGTGACGCGGTCGCCGTCGAGGATCCGGGCTGGGGCAGCCTGCTGGATCTCGTGCCCGCGCTGGGGATGCGCCCCGTCCCCGTGGCGCTCGACGATGACGGCCCGCTGCCGGACGCTCTCGACGCGGCGCTGCGAGCGGGCGCCCGTGCGGTCGTCGTGACGGGCCGGGCGCAGAATCCGACCGGGGCCGCGATCGGTGCCGGACGCGCGGCCGAACTGCGCGCGGTGCTCGCCGGCCACCGGGGCGTCCTGCTGATCGAGGACGACCACGGGCACGCCATCGTGGACCTGCCGCTGCACACCCTGGCGGGCGCCACGGACCGCTGGGCGGTCGTGCGTTCGGTGGCCAAGGCGTACGGGCCGGACCTGCGGGTCGCCGTGCTGACGGGTGACGCCGTCACGGCCGACCGGGTGTCGGGGCGGCAGCGGCTGGGGCCCGGCTGGGTCAGCAAGCTGCTGCAGCGGGCGATGGTGCACCTGTGGACCACGGGCGCCGTCGATCCGCGCGAGGTGGCCCGGTCGTACGCGGTTCGCCGGGATGCGCTCGTGCGGGCGCTCGCGGCCCGGGGGGTCGAGGCGCACGGCCGGAGCGGGATGAACGTCTGGGTTCCGGTGAGCGACGAGACCGGGGCCGTGGCGCGGTTGCTGCACGCGGGGTGGGCGGTGGCGCCAGGCGCCCGGTTCCGGCTGTCCGCGCCCCAGGGCATCCGGATCACCGTCTCCCCGCTCGTCGACGCGGACATCGGGCCGCTGGCGGACGCGGTGGCGGCAGCGGCGGGCCCCGCCAGGCCGCTGAGCTACGGCTGACCGGCCGTCGAGCTACGGCTGAGCCTGTCCGTTCCTCGGTCGTGCGACAGGCGGTGGCGAGCTGACGGAGGCGGGCTGACGGACGCGGCGCGGGAGCGGGCGGAGCCCCGGAGTGGCCGGCAGGGGCGGGCATGACCGCGTTCCGGGGTGCCCGTGCCGGCTGTGGGCGGCGGTCCGGGGTGCGGATCGTCCGGCGGAGTCGTTCCGCCGATGAGTTCACCGTCGTCGAACGGTCTACCCATCGACACGACCGTTCTCGACAGGAGTGCCCATGTCCACCATCCAGCCAGTGATCATCACTGCCGACCCGGAGGGCCTGGCCGGCTTCTACAGGAAACTGTTCGGCGCCGAGCAGATCTTCCGGGTACCGGAGGAAGGCCCGGCCTTCTACCTCGGCCTGCGCATCGGCGACACCGACCTCGGGCTGGTGGCCGGGACGGACCCGGAGACCGGGGCGGCGCCGCGGATGCTGCTCAGCATCGGTGTCGACGACGTCGACGAGACGCTCGGCCGGGTGGCGGCGCTGGGCGGCTCGGTCGCCGGCAGTCCGAACGACATGCCGTGGGGACAGCGCGTCGCCCACATCCAGGACCCCGACGGCAACCCGGTGAACCTCACCAGGCCGATCCCGGCTCAGTGACGCCGCTCCGGGACGCTTGCGCCGGTCGCGGCGGGTGCGGCTCTGCGGGCCCGGGGCCGGCTCTGGGTCAGTGCGGCCCCCGCCAGGACCACGAGGGCGCCGACCGGGGTGTTCCAGTTCAGCTGTTCGCCCAGCACGGTGACCCCGGCGGCGGTGGCGATCACCGGAATGAAATAGGTGACCATCTGGGCGGTCGTCGGGCCGACCTCGGTGACCAGCCCGTACTGGAGGAGCACCGCGAGCCCTGTGCCCAGGGCTCCCAGGGCGGCCACGGCCAGGGTCGGCAGCAGCGGAAATGCTTTCGGAGCGGCGGTGAACAGCGGAGTGATCAGGGCCAGTTGCACGGTGCCCAGGAAGAGCTGGCCGCCCGTGAGCGCGAGGGCCGATGAGTCGCTGCCCGCCAGCGTCCGGCGGACGTAGATCCAGCCGACCGGGTAGCTGAGGGAGGCCAGCAGCGCCATCGCCGTACCGGTGAGGTCCAGGCCGGAGAAGCCCTGCCAGGCGCCCAGCACGGTCAGCACCCCGAGGAACCCGAGCCCCAGGCCCGCCACCCGGCGGCGGGTCGGCCGGTCCTCCGAGAGCGCGACCAGCGACAGTGCCATGCCCCACAGCGGTGAGGTCGCGTTGCAGATCCCGGCCAGCGTCGAGGGAATGGTCAGCTCGGCGTAGGCGAAGAGCGAGAACGGCAGCGCGTTGAGGAAGAAGGCGGCGACGGCCAGATGACCCCAGGTGCGGGCGGTCCGCGGCAGCCGCTCCCGCTTCACCGCCATGGCCACGGCCAGTACCGCCGTGCCCGACAGCAGTCGGCCCAGGGTCACCTGGAACGGCGCGTACCCGTCGGTGCCGACCTTGATCAGGAGAAAGCTGAAACCCCAGATGAGCGAGAGCGCCGCGAACCGCAGCCGCCAGTCCAGGGCCGGGCGGGGGACGGGCGCCCCTGCTGCGGGAGCCGTCGTGGACGGCGTCGCGGGAGGCGATTCGGGGGATACCGGCGGCGGTGCGGGCGGTGCGCTCATGGGCCAACGATGACGAAAGCGATCTCGTAGCACAAGTGAGAGTTTGTGCGGTGGTCCGCGTAGTATCCCTTACATGTTGAATCTGGAGCGCCTCCGTACCCTGGATGCCCTGGCCAGGCTCGGCTCGGTCAGTGCCGCCGCCGAGGGGCTGCATGTCACGACCTCGGCCGTCTCGCAGCAGATGGCCAAGCTGGAACGCGAGGTCGGGCAGCAGTTGCTCGCCAAGAACGGCCGCGGGGTCCGGCTCACGGACGCGGGTCAGCTGCTCGCCGATCACGCGGCCCGGATCCTGTCCCAGGTCGAGCTCGCCCAGTCCGACATCGAGGCGCAGCGGGGTGAGGTGGTGGGCGAGATCCGGCTGGGCGCGTTCCCCACCGCCGCGCGCGGCCTCTTCCCGGCCACGCTGCTCGCCCTGCGCGCGGATCACCCCGAACTGCGGGTGCGGACCAGTGAGCTGGAGCCCGAGGCCGGGATCCGCGCGGTGTTCCGGGGCGACATCGACCTCGCGGTGGTGCTGGACTGGAGCAACAAGCGGCTGCCCGTGCCCGGCGGTCTGGCGACGGCCCAACTGCTGGACGACGTACCGGACATCGCGATGCCGTCCGGGCATCCGCTCGCGGGCCGGGCGGAGGTGGACCTGGAGGACTTCGCGGACGACGACTGGGTCTCCTGGCCCGAGGGCGAGTTCTGCTACGAGTGGCTCATGTTCACCCTGCGCTCCAAGGGCATCGAGCCGCGTATCGCCCATCTCGCGGGCGAGCACCACACCCAACTCGCTCTGATCGCGGCAGGGATGGGGGTATGTGTGGCGCCCAGGCTCGGTCGCGGCCCGGTGCCGGACGGGGTGCGGCTGGTGCCCGTACGGCAGCGGATGCGGCGGCACGTCCATGCCGTCTGGCGGGCCGACGCGGACCGACGGCCCTCGATCAGGGCGGCGGTCGCCGCGCTGCGGGTGGCGGGCCGGGCCCTGGACGAGCCGCTGGAAGGGGCGCGGGGCCGGGCCCAGGGTGCGGCGCCGGAGGGCGGGTAGGGGCGGGGGCGGAAACGACCCCCTTCGATGTCAGGCACCGGGAAGAGTGGCGAGTTTGCCGAAGTCCCAGGAGGTGACGGCCTGCGGTGTGAGCCGCAGCCACGCGTGCCGGCCGTCGTGCGGCATCACTTCCATGCCGAAGTACTTCGCCGCGAACAGCTGCTCGGGGACGGCCAGTTCAGGGCAGGGCTCGCCGGTCCGCGGCGCCTCCCCGACGAACACGGCCTCGCCGGACAGCTCGATGCCGCGCAATTCCCCGTACTCCACGCCGTCGTCGACGACGACCGCGATCCTCGGGTCCCGGCCGAGCTGCGACCAGCGCAGGCTCCGGGTGATGGAGTACAGCCACAGCGAGGTGCCGTCCCAGCAGAACCAGAGGGCCCCGACGTGGGGGCGGCCGTCAGGGCCGATGGTGGCGACCCGGCAGGTGCGCTGCTCGGCGAGGTAGGTGTCGCGTTCCTCGTCCGTCATCATGATCCGACGGCCCCGTCGCTGAATGACGGCCATGGGGAGCCCCCTCCTGGTAGCTGACTGTGTGTCAGGAATCATGGAGCCTCTTCCCTCATCACGCAATGGCGGTTAGCCTCGCGCGCCCGTTCCTTCATCGAGAGGGGCAGCCCGTGCCGTCCAGGGAACAGCTCGCCGAGCAGATCGATCCGGCCTCCACCGTCCTGCTGACGGTGGAGTGCCAGCAGGGTGTGGTGGGACTCGACAGCGCACTGCCCGAACTCGCCAAGGAGGCCAGGTCGTCGGGGGCGCTGCACAACGTCGCCCGGCTGGTCGCCGCCGCGCACGAGGCCGGTGTCCAGGTGCTGCACGCCGTGGCCGAACGCCGCCCCGACGGGCGCGGCGCCAACCACAACGCCCGGCTCTTCCGCGCCGCCGGACGGCTGCCCGTGCAACAGCACTCCGGCACCACGGCGGTACGGATAGCCGAGCCGATCGAGGTGGCGGACGAGGACCTCGTCGTGCGCAGACTCCACGGGCTCTCACCCATCGCCGGTACCGACGTGGACGCGCTGCTGCGCAACCTCGGCTGCCGCACGCTCGTCGTCACCGGGGTGTCGGCCAACGTGGCCATCCCCAACGCGGTGTTCGACGCCGTGAACCTCGGCTACACGGCGGTGGTGGCGTCCGACGCCATCGCGGGGGTGCCCGCCGACTACACCCCCGCGATGATCCGCAACACCCTCGCCCTGGTCGCCACCGTCGCCACCACGGACGACGTGCTCGGCTGCTGGCTGGCCGGGCGCCCTAGGAAGCGAGGCTGATCGAGTCGCCCTGGACACTGATCGGGGCGGCCGGCAGCGGCTCGGTGGCGGGGCCGGCCTTCACGTCACCCGTCGCCACGTCGAACTTGCTTCCGTGACAGGGGCAGTTGATGGTGCCGTCCGCGACGCTCGACACCGCGCAGCCCATGTGCGTGCACTTCGACGAGAACGCCTTGAACTCACCGGCGGCGGGCTGCGTCACCACCACCCCCTGCTCCGTGAAGATCTTGCCGCCGCCCTCCGGAATGTCGGCGGTCTTCGCGAGGACGGAGCCGCCGCCGGCCCCGCCCTCACCGCCCTGCTTGACGGTCTCGGATCCGGCGGACGCCTCCGTGGACCCGCCGCACGCGGTGAGTACGGCGGCCACGGATACGGCGCCGGCCGCTGTGACGACGGCGCGGCGGCCGGGGCGGCCCTCGTGGTCCTGCGATGCGCTCATACTGGCTTTCCCTTCCACGGTGTACTTGGCTCCGGCGCTTCGTACCCGGGCACGCGCAGCAGGCGCCCCGTGTTCAAAGCCCCAGGGACTTCCTCAGGAAATCCCGCTCCAGCAGCAACAGACCGCTCGCTGCGCGCTCCTGGCTGACCAGATGGCCGGCGCCCGACAGCGGCAGCACCGTATGCGGCCGGCCGGCGGCCAGCAGCGCTGCGGAGAACCGCAGCGTGTGGGCCACGGCCACATTGTCATCGGCAAGACCGTGCACCAGCATGAGCGGGCGGACCAGGGCCCCGGCCTCCGCCAGGAGGGAACTACGGGTGTACCGGAGCGGAAACACCTCCGGGTGGCCCAGGAACCGTTCCTCCCAATGGGTGTCGTAGAGCCGCCGGTCGATCGACGCCGCACCGGCGATCGCGGCATGGAAGACCTCCGGACGACGCAGCACTGCGGCCGCCGCCAGATAGCCGCTGAACGACCAGCCACGCATCGCCACCCGGGTCAGGTCCAGGTCGGGGTGGAGCTCGGCCGCCGCGTGCAGGGCGTCGGTCTGGTCATCGAGGACCGCGGTGAGACGGTCGCCGTGCACCGCCTTCTCCCAGGCCTCGCCGCGCCCCGGCGTACCCCGGCCGTCGGTCACCAGGACCGCGAAACCCTGCTCCGCGAACCACTGGGCGACCGCGGTCCACCAGGTGCGCACCTTCAGGACGACCTGCATGCCGTGGCCCGCGTAGGGGCTGAGCAGCACCGGCAGCGGACCGTCGCCCGGCCGGTGCCAGGACGGCAGATACAGCCGGCTGCGCAGCTCCCGTTTCCCGAGGCTCAGCTCCAGCGGCCGGGGCGTGACGAGCGGTTCCTCCGCCAGTACGGCGATCCGGCCCACCGGCACGCCCGCTCGCAGCACCGTCACGGTATGGCCGTCCGGAGTCCTGCTGTCGAGCACCACCGTCGGCCCGCCGGCCGACGCCGTGTGCACACCCGGTGTGCCGCTGACGCGTACGAAACCCTCCTCGGGCGCGTCGGTCGCGTACGACCAGACGTGGGTCTCGGTCGGTTCCTCGCACGCGGTGAAGTACACCCTGGCGCCCGCCGCGCCGAGCACCTCACGGACCTGCAGCCCCGGCGGCGTCTCGACGCCGCCGATGTCCAGGCCCTGGGTGTCCCCGCCCGGCCGGGCGGAAACGGCCGGCGCGCCCGAGGGGAGACGCAGCGGAGTGCCGGGCCGCAGTGACACCCAGGCGGTGTCGTGGGACACGTGCACCGGACGGGTGGCGCCCGTCCGCTCGTCCACCTCCAGGACCTGGACGGACCGCTGGTCACGCGTCTGCACCGAGACCAGGGGCCCGACGCTGTCCCAGCCCGCCGTCACGACGTACTCGAAGGCCCGGTCCGTCCAGGCACCCTCGGGGTGACCGGCACCGGCGGCCGGGGGCAGCCGGACATCGGTCCCTTCCCCGGACACCCGGACCAGCCGCAGTGTCACCTCGGCGTTCGGTGTGCCGGCCGCCGGATACGGCACTGCTCGCGGCGGCCGCTCCGGGGCCGCCGGGTCACTGATGTACCGGCGCCGGACCCCGGCGGTGTCCACCCGGGCCACCAGCAGCCCATCGCCGCGCGGCGACCACCAGTAGCCGCGCGAGCGCCCGATCGACTCCTGCGACACGTAGTCCGACAGCCCGTACGTCACGTGCTCGCCCTCCGGGACGGCGAGCACACGGCCGGCCGCCCCGTCGGTCCGTACGGTGTGCAACGCGCCGCCCGACACGTACGCGATCAGCGAACCGTCGGGCGAGGGGCGCGGGTCCACCACCGGTCCCGCCGTGCTGATCCGGCGCGGCGCCCCGCCGTCGGTGCGCACCACCCAGAGGGCGCCCCGAAGCGCGAAGGCCACCAGGCGTGCGGCCGCGTCCGTGGCGTAGGAGACCACGCCGGACGAGGTCTCCCCGGCCCGTTCCCGCCGCGCCAGCTCCGCCGGCGGCACTTCGCCCGGCGCCTCGTCCGCGAAGTCCGGCCCGACGGGATCGGCGAGCATCCGCTCCGCGCCGTTCTCGTACAGCCAGAGCCGGCTCACCGGGTCGGTGCCCGAGGTGCCGCGTACGAACAGCACCCGCTCGCCGTCCGGAGAGACGGTGAACTGCCGGGGCACCCCGAGCGAGAAGCGCCGGGTGCGGGCGAACTGCTGGGGAAACCGCTCGGCGGCGGTGGCGCGGTCATCGGCCGGGGAGCCGGCGGGGGGAGTCATGGCGACACCATGACAGGCCGGAATCGGCCGGAGCCACCGGCCTCTCCTCAGCCGTGCAGCCGTACTGGCAGCCGCCGCACGCTGTTGCCCACGAAGGAAGCGTGCCGGGGCAGTTCGGACTCGGGCACGGCGAGATCGAGGTGGGGGAAGCGTGCGAAGAGCTGCTCCAGTGCCGCGACGCCCTCCATGCGGGCCAGCTGGGCGCCCATGCAGTAGTGCGCGCCATGTCCCAGGGACAGATGGCGGACCCCGCGGTCGCGGGTGAGGTCGAAGCGCCCGGCGTCGGGGCCGTGGGCCGACGGGTCGCGGCCGGCGGCCGAGTACCCGGCGAGCACCGGGGTCCCCCTGGGGATCACGGTGCCGCCGATGTCGAGGTCGCGGGTCGGGTAGCGGAACGGGAAGTAGCTGACCGGGCTGTCCCAGCGCAGCGTCTCCTCGACCACGTCGGCCCAGCTCGCGCCGCCCGACCGCACCAGGTCGAGCTGGTCGCGGTGGGCGCACAGCGCCCGCACGGCGTTGGTGATCAGATTGAGCGTCGTCTCGTGGCCGGCGATGATCGTGAGCATCAGGGTGCCGATCAGCTCGTGCGGGCCGAGCCGGTCGCCGCCCTCCTCGCGGGCCGCGATCAGAGCGCTGGTGAGGTCGTCCCCCGGATTCTGCGTCCGGGCGGCGGCCACCGCGCCCAGCATCTCCACCATCTCCCGGTTGGCCGCCTTCGCCTCCTGCGGGCCGATGTCCGTGGCGACGATCCGGTTGGACAGCTCGTGCAGCCGGTCGTGGAGCGCGGCATCCACGCCGAGCAGCTCGCAGATGACGCCCATCGGCAACGGCAGCGCGAAGTGCGCCCGCAGATCGACGATACCGCCACCCCTCCCGGCCGCCGTTTCGAGGCCGTCCAGCAGGGAGGCCGTCAACGCCTCCGTGCGCGGACGCAGTTCCTCGACCCGGCGCGCGGTGAACGCCTTGCTCATCAGCGAGCGCAGCCGCCGGTGATCGGCCCCGTCGGCGGTGGTCATCCCCTGCACCGTGGCGAACGTCCGCAGCGGCCAGCCGTCGTCGATCGCACCGGCCTGGAGCGCCGCGAAGTGCCGGGCGTCCTTGGCGACATCGGGGTGCGAGAGGAACTCCCTGAGCGCCTCGTGGCCCAGCACCGCCATGCCCTCCACCTCACCGGGCAGGATCACCGACGCGACGGGCCCCCTGCCCAGCAGCCGGGCGTTGGCCGCGTGCGGACAGCCGCCCGCCGGGTCCATGCGGTGCGGGCGAGCGGCTGCGGGTTCCATCGGCTCCGTGCTCAACAGGGCTCTCCAGTCCACCGGTTCAACAGGGCGCTCCAGTTCCCCCGTGGCAGGGGGGCGCCGGGCCGGGGTCTTTCGTTTGTACCAGGCCGGACCGGGCAGCGTGCCGGATCCGGCGAGCCCGGCCCGACCCGAACGAGTGGACCTGGGCCGACAGGTCTGAACCGGGGCCCGGACGGGGAAGTGTCCCGGCGGGAACGGGGGGAATGGGAAACGGGGGAGGGGCCCGGCCGGCACGGCGCAGGGCGCAGCCGTATCCGCCGGTCGCGACCGGACGGAATAGGGGCCGTCAACTCCGTCGAGCGGGGTCCGACGTCCTGGAGTCGGGTATGAACCACAGCATTCGTACGGCTGCCGCTGCTGCGGCTCCCGTCGCCGGAAAGGGATGGTTGTGAGCAACTGGTTGCGGTGTTTCCGCCCGGACCCCGATGCCGGGGCCCGGCTGCTGTGCTTCCCCCACGCGGGTGGTTCGGCCAGCGGCTACTATCCGCTGTCGGCCGAGGTCGCGGGGACGGCGGAGACACTGATCGTGCAGTACCCCGGGCGGCAGGACCGTCTCGCCGAACCGTTCGCCGAACGGCTCGGGGACGTCGTGGACGCGGTGCTGGCCGCGCTGCCCGCGAGCGGCGGCCGGCCACTCGTGATCTTCGGTCACAGCATGGGCGCACTCCTCGCGTTCGAGACCGCGCGCCGGCTGACGGCCGAAGGACGGCCGCCCTCGGCGCTCCTCGTCTCGGGATGCGAGGCCCCGTCACTGCCCCGGCCGGTCCGGACGGCCGGTCCGCCGGACGACGAGGACCTGATCCGGGACATGCGGATGCTGTCCGGCACGGACGAACAGTTGCTGGCCGACCCCGAGATCCTCCGGCTTGCCCTGCCGCCGTTGCGGGCCGACTACGCGATGCTCGCCGCCCGCACCCACGTTCCCGGGCCGCCGCTGCGCTGCCCGGTCGTCGCGCTGAGCGGTGACCGCGACCCCCGGGTCTCCGTCGAGGGTGCGCGGGCCTGGGAGCGGGAGACCGTGGGCGCCTTCGAACTGCGGGTGCTGTCCGGCGGCCACTTCTTCCTGGGTGACCACCTGGACCGTGTCGCGGAACTCGTCGCCGGGTACGCGTCCGGCCGGGCGGCGCGGACCGGCGGCTGAGGCGGTGGGGACCGGCTGAGAACCTGGAGACCGGCTGAGGCGGTGAACACCGCCGGACGCGGCTGAACCGTGGACACCGGTTCAGCCGCGACGGCGTTCCGCCGGCACTCCCAGGGCGGTGAAGAGCTTCTCGGCCTCGGCCCCGTACCGGACGGCGTCCGGCGTGTCACCGAGGGCGTCGGCCGTGCCCGCGAGGGAGGGAGGCCACTCAGCCGATCTCGATGAGCAGATCGCCCGCCTCGACCTGCTGGACCCGGCCGATCGCGAGACGGCGTACGACCCCGGCGGACTGGGCGGTGATCGACGCCTCCATCTTCATGGCCTCGATGGTGGCGACGGTCTGGCCCGCCGACACCGACGCGCCCTCCTCCGCCTGGAGGGTGACGACCCCGGCGAACGGCGCCGCGACATGGCCCTCGTTGGAGCGGTCCGCCTTCTCGGCGGCCTTGACCTCCGTCGCGACGGACCTGTCCCGCACCGACACCGGCCGCAACTGGCCGTTGAGGGTGGCCAGTACGCTGCGGAAGCCGCGCTCGTCGGCCTCGGAGATGGCCTCCAGCTCGATCAGCAGGGTGACACCCGGGTCGAGCGTGACCGTGTGCTCGGTCTCCGTCTCCAGCCCGTACAGGAAGTCCTGCGTCGGCAGGACCGAGGTGTCGCCGTACGCCTCGCGGTGGGCCTCGAACTCCTTGGTCGGGCCGGGGAAGAGCAGCCGGTTCAGGGTCGCGCGGGGCGACTTCTCCAGGCCCTCGCGGTCCTCGTCCGAGAGGTGCGGGGTCTTTGCCCTCGTGGGGCGGCCCTTCAGCGCGCGGGTACGGAACGGCTCGGGCCAGCCGCCGGGCGGGTCACCCAGCTCACCGCGGAGGAACCCGATCACGGAGTCCGGTACGTCGAACTTGCCGGGGTCGGACTCGAAGTCGGCCGCCTCGACGCCCGCACCCACCAGGTGCAGGGCCAGATCGCCCACCACCTTGGACGACGGAGTCACCTTCACCAGCCGCCCGAGCATCCGGTCGGCCGCGGCGTAGCAGTCCTCGATCAGCTCGAAGCGGTCGCCCAGGCCGAGGGCGATCGCCTGCTGGCGCAGGTTGGAGAGCTGCCCGCCGGGGATCTCGTGGTGGTAGATCCGGCCGGTGGGCGAGGCGAGACCGGACTCGAAGGGGGCGTAGACCTTGCGGGTCGCCTCCCAGTACGGCTCCAGGTCACCGACCGCCTGCAGCGAAAGACCGGTCGCACGCTCGGTGTGGTCGGTGGCGGCCACCAGGGCGGACAGCGGCGGCTGGCTGGTCGTGCCGGCCATCGAGGCGACCGCCGCGTCCACCGCGTCCACGCCCGCGTCGATGGCGGCGATCAGTGTGCCGAGCTGCCCGCCCGCCGTGTCGTGGGTGTGCAGGTGCACCGGCAGGTCGAACCGCTCGCGCAACGCGGTGACCAGGGTGCGGGCGGCCGGCGGGCGCAGCAGCCCGGCCATGTCCTTGATGGCGAGGACGTGGGCGCCCGCGTCCACGATCTGCTCCGCGAGGCGCAGGTAGTAGTCCAGCGTGTACAGGGTCTCGCCGGGGTCGGAGAGGTCCGCCGTGTAGCAGAGGGCCACCTCCGCGACCGAAGTGCCGGTGGCGCGCACGGCGTCGATCGCGGGGCGCATCTGGGACACGTCGTTGAGGGCGTCGAAGATCCGGAAGATGTCCATCCCGGCGGTGGCGGCCTCGGCGACGAACGCCTCGGTGACCTCGGTGGGGTAGGGCGTGTAGCCGACCGTGTTGCGGCCCCGCAGCAGCATCTGCGTACAGATGTTGGGCACGGCCTCCCGGATCTTCACCAGCCGTTCCCACGGGTCCTCGGCCAGGAAGCGCAGCGCCACGTCGTAGGTGGCCCCGCCCCAGCATTCGAGGCTCAGCAGCTGCGGTGCGGTCCTGGCCACGTGCGGGGCGACGGCCAGCAGGTCGCGGGTGCGCACCCGGGTGGCGAGCAGCGACTGGTGGGCGTCGCGGAACGTGGTGTCGGTGACGGCCACGGCCGACTGGGCGCGCAGCTCGGCGGCGAAGGCCTCCGGTCCGAGGGCCGCGAGGCGCTGCCGGGAACCGGCGGGCGGCGTCCCGGCCGGCAGGGCCGGCAGCTTGTCGACCGGGTCGATGACGGACGGGCGGGGCCCGTAGGGCCGGTTGACGGTGGTCTCGGCGAGGTAGCCGAGCATGCGGCTGCCCCGGTCGGCCGAGGGACGGGCCCGGATCAGCTCCGGGTGCTCCTCGATGAAGCTCGTCGTGATGCGCCCCGCCCGGAAGTCCGGCTGGTCCAGTACGGCGCCCAGGAACGGCAGGTTGGTCGCCACCCCGCGGATGCGGAACTCGGCGATCGCCCGGCGCGCCCGGCGGGCCGCGTTGGTGAAGTCGTGCCCGTGGCAGGTGAGCTTGACGAGCATGGAGTCGAAGTGGGCCGACACCTCCGCGCCGGTGTGGACGGTGCCGCCGTCCAGGCGCACGCCGGGTCCGCCGGGGGAACGGTAGGCGGAGATGGTGCCGGTGTCCGGCCGGAAGCCGTTGGCCGGGTCCTCGGTGGTGATGCGGCACTGCATCGCGGTGCCGTTCAGCGTGATGTCGTCCTGGGAGAGGTGCAGCTCGGGCAGAGTCATGCCGGCGGCGATGCGCAGCTGGGCGATCACCAGATCGCGGCCGGTGACCTGCTCGGTGACGGTGTGTTCGACCTGGATGCGCGGGTTCATCTCGATGAAGACGTGGTTGCCGCGCTCGTCGACGAGGAACTCGACCGTGCCCGCGTTCACGTACCCGATGTGGTGGGCGAAGGCGACGGCGTCGGCGCAGATCCGGGCCCGCAGCTCCGGGTCGAGGTTCGGGGCGGGCGCGATCTCGATGACCTTCTGGTGGCGGCGCTGCAACGAGCAGTCCCGCTCGTACAGGTGGACGACGTTGCCCTCGGCGTCGGCGAGGATCTGCACCTCGATGTGGCGGGGGTTGATCACCGCCTGCTCCAGGAAGACCGTCGCGTCGCCGAACGCGGAGCGCGCCTCGCGCATGGCCGCGTCGATCGACTCGCGCAGTTCGCCCGCCGAGGCGACCCGGCGCATGCCGCGTCCGCCGCCGCCCGCGACGGCCTTGACGAAGACGGGGAAGCCGATGTCGTCGGCCGCGGCGACGAGCGCGTCGACATCCTCGGAGGGCTCGGACGACTTCAGCACCGGTACGCCGGCCTCCCGGGCGGCGGCGACCGCGCGGGACTTGTTCCCCGTCAGGTTCAGCACCGAGGCGGGCGGTCCGACGAACGTGATGCCGGCCTCGGAGCACGCGGCGGCGAGGTCCGGGTTCTCCGACAGGAAGCCGTAGCCGGGGTAGACCGCGTCGGCGCCCGCCTTCCGGGCCGCCTTGACGACCTCGTCGACCGAGAGGTAGGCGCGCACGGGGTGTCCGGGCTCCCCGATCCGGTACGCCTCGTCGGCCTTCGCCCGGTGGAGTGAGTTGCGGTCCTCGTGGGGATACACCGCCACCGTGGAGATCCCGAGCTCGAACGCGGCGCGGAACGCGCGGATCGCGATCTCACCGCGGTTGGCGACCAATACCTTGTCGAACATCAAACTCCCCAGTCGTGTCACGAGCGCGTGGCGTCAGGACGGGCGATGTCGCACGGGTGCACCGTTCGGTGTCCCGTGGTCACTCGGCTGCGGCGAACCTCTCCGTGCCCTTTCGGGCCCGAAGCGTTCGACACCGTACCGGAGACCTACCCACAGTTGGCGGACACACGAGATGGCCTGCGTCACGTGCCGAGTGTCCCGTGATCTCCCGGTTCCTGGAGGTTCGCCGGGACCGGCCTGCCGGCCTCGAAGTGCCCGTGGGCCGGCCGGTCCCTGGGCCTCCGCTCGTGCTCACCCGGGTTCGCCGGCCGCCTTCGCGGCGAGGTAGCGGGCGGGGAACTCGCCGCCGCCGTGCACCGCCAGGTCCGCCCCGTTGACGTAGCCCGACAGTTCGCTCGCCAGGAAGAGGCAGGCGCGGGCGACGTCCTCGGGCACGGCCATCCGGCCCATCGGGACAAGGCCCGCCACCGAGGCCCCGCCGTCCGCGCCGTAGACCGAGGCCGCGCTTGGGGTGCGGACCAGCCCCGTGGTGATGTGGTTGACCCGTACCGAGGGCGCCCACTCCAGGGCCAGCGCCTTGGTGAGCGCCAGGAGACCGGCCTTGGCGGCGGTGTACGCGGCGGTGCCGGGCTGCGGGTCGTGGGCGGAGACGCTGCCGATGTTGATGATCGAACCGCCGCCGTCCCGGGCCCGCATGACGCGGTTGGCGGCCTGCGCCACGTAGAACGGTGCGAGGAGGTTGAGCGCGACGACCTTCTCGACGAAGCGCGGTGAGACGGTGGCCGCGTCGGCGTCCGGGGAGCCGCCCGCGTTGTTGACGAGTACGTCGAGCCGGCCGAAGCGCTCCACCGCGGTGTCCACCAGCGAGGCCGCCGCCGCCGGGTCGCGCACATCGGTGGCGACGAAGACGGCCTCCCGGTCCCCGGCCGACGGCAGGGAGTCCGGGGCGGTGCGGCCGCAGACCACCACGTCGGCCCCGGCCCCGAGGAACGCCCCGGCGATGGCGGCCCCGATGCCCTTGGTGCCGCCGGTGACCAGCACGACGCGCCCGGTGAAGGCCGGCGGGGTGTCGATGTGCATGACGTCGGTGCCTCTCTCTGTGAGTGTGCCGGTGTGCCGTGTTCAGTGCCCGGCGTACGCCGTCGGGCCGGCGCGGCGCGGTCAGCCGGCCAGCACCCGGGCCCGGCACGCGGCCGGGGTGCCCCAGGCGTCGCGCAGGGGCCGGGCCTTGCGGATCCACAGGGACAGGTCGAGTTCGTCCGTGTAGCCCACCGCCCCGTGCAGCTGGAGGGCGGCCCGCGCCGCCCGGTACGCGGCCTCGCCGGCCGTGACCTTGGCCGCGGCGATCTCCCGCCCCGCCCCGTCGTCACCGGCGGCGAGCGCCAGCGCGGCGCCGTGCACCAGCGGTTCGGTGAACTCCAGGGCCAGCAGGGTGTCCGCCAGCCGGTGCTTGACCGCCTGGAAGGAGCCGATCGCCACGCCGAACTGGGTGCGCCGGGTGACGTGGGCGACGGTACGGGCGAGCAGGGTGCGGCCGACCCCGAGAGCCTGGGCCGCCGTGGCGAGCGCGGCGACGTCGGCCGCGTACGTCGCCGCGGCGGTGACCGCCGGCCCCCGGGCGACGACCGCGCCGCCGGACGGCCTTGAGAGCCGCCGCGCCGGATCGGCCGACGGCTGCACGGGGCCGGGCCCGGCGGCGACGCGCAGGGTGTCGCCGTCCACCACGAACACCGCGTCGGCCACGTCGCCGTCCAGGGCGTACGGGCCGAAGGAGGTCATACAGAGCGAGGCGAGGGACTTGCCCGAGGCGATGGCGGGCAGCCGGGCGGCGGCCGTTTCCGCGTCCCCGAGCCGGTCCAGCAGCGCGGCCGCGGCCACCGTCTCGACCAGCGGACCGGGAACCGCGTGGCGCCCCAGCACCTCGAAGGCGACGGCGAGTTCGACGGGCAGCGGGCCGAAGCCCTCGTGCTCCCGGGGGACCGCGAGCGCGAACACCCCGGCCTCGGCCAGCCGGGTCCAGAGGGCCCGCCCCGGGCCGTGGTCGCCCTCGGCCCAGGAGCGGACCGCGGCCGGGGTGCCGCCGGAGGTGAGCAGTGCGTCGAGGGAGCGGGCGAACTCCCGCTGCTCGGCGTCGGGGAAGAAGCGCATCACCGGCGTCCCTTCGGCAGTCCGAGCAGCCGCTCGGCGATGATGTCGCGCTGGATCTCGTTGGTGCCCGCGTACACGGGACCGGCCAGGGAGAAGGTGTACCCCTCGGCCCAGGCCCCGTCCTCGGGCGACTCGCCCGCGTGGTCGGCGAGTTCGCCGTACGGGCCGAGCAGGTCGAGCGCCGTCTCGTGCAGAGCGATGTCCAGTTCGGACCAGTAGATCTTGTTGAGGCTGGAGGCGGCCGCGGCCGGCCCGCCCTCGTCGTGCAGTACGTGGGAGGCGCCCCGGTAGGAGAACAGCCGGTAGGCGCGTGCGCCGATCACGGCATCGGCCACCCGGTCGCGCAGTGCCGTGTCGGCCGGGTCGCCGTGTTCGCGCCACAGGGCGGTGAGCCGGTCCGCAGCCGCGGTGAACCGGCCCGGACTGCGCAGGGTGAGTCCGCGTTCGTTCCCGGTGGTGCTCATCGCGACCCGCCAGCCCTGTCCGGGCTCACCGATGACGTCCTCGTCCGGGACGAACACCTCGTCCAGGAAGAGTTCGGCGAAGGCGGGCTTCCCGTCGAGCCGCCCGATGGGCCGCACGGTGACCCCGTCGGCCCCCAGCGGGAACATCAGATACGTCAGTCCCCGGTGCGGCCGGTCCGCGTCCGGGTCGCTGCGGAACAGGCCGAAGGCGCGGTCCGCGAAGGCGGCCCGGGACGACCAGGTCTTCTGGCCGCTGAGCAGCCAGCCGCCCTCGGTGCGTACGGCCTTCGAACGCAGCGAGGCCAGGTCCGATCCGGCCTCCGGCTCCGACCAGGCCTGCGCCCAGATGACCTCGCCGCGTGCCATCGCCGGCAGGATCCGGTCCCGCTGCCCGGCGGTGCCGTTCTCGAAGAGGGTGGGGGCCAGCAGGCTGATGCCGTTCTGGCTGACCCGGCCGGGCGCGCCGGCGGCGTAGTACTCCTCCTCGAAGACCAGCCAGCGCAGCAGCGAGCCGCCGCGCCCGCCGAACTCCTCGGGCCAGGACACCACCGACCAGCGGTCGGCGGCCAAGGTCGCCTCCCACTCCCGGTGGGCGGCGAATCCGGCGGCGGTCTCCAGGGACGGCAGGGGAGCGGCCGGTACGTGGGCGGCGAGCCAGTCGCGCACCTCGGTCCTGAACTCCTCGTCGCCCGCGTCGAGATCGAGGTCCATCAGGCACCCGCCTCCTTCATCGCCCGGATGTCCATGCCGCCGAGCGCGTCGGGCGCGGTCGCGGCGTTGTGGGCGTGTGCCAGGTGGTGCAGGCCGAAGACCGAGTCCATCCCGGCGTGCATGCCCTGCAGATCCTCGGCCTGGTTGACGGCGCGCTTGGTCAGGGCGAGGCCCAGACGCGGCATCTCGGAGATCCGCAGCGCCAGTTCGCGGGTGCGCTCGGGCAACTCGGCCCTGGGCACCACCCGGTTGACCATTCCGATCTCGTAGGCGCGCCGCGCGCTCATCCGGTCGCCTGTGTAGAGGAACTCCTTGGCGATCCGGGGCGGCATCACCCAGGGGTGCGCGAAGTACTCGACACCCGGAATGCCCATGCGGACCACCGGATCGGCGAAGAACGCGTCCTGCGCCGCCACGATCAGATCGCACACCCAGGCCAGCATCAGGCCGCCCGCCACACACGCGCCCTGGACGGACGCGATGACCGGCTTCGGCAGCTCCCGCCACCGCCGGCACATCCCCAGATACACCTCGGACTCGCGGGCGAAGCGGCTCTCCGCGCCCGCCTTGTCCGAGTGGTCCCACCAGAGTCCCGCCCGGCGTTCGAAGGGGAGATGGGCGTCCCGCTCCGGGGTACCGATGTCGTGCCCGGCGGAGAAGTGCTCGCCCGCTCCGGCCAGTACGACGGTCTTCACCTCGCTGTCGTCGGCCGCGCGGTAGAACGCCCGGTCCAGTGCGTAGGTCATCGCGGAGTTCTGCGCGTTGCGGTAGTCGGGCCGGTTCATGGTCACCGTGGCGACGGGGCCCTGCTTCTCGTAGCGCACCGGTTCGTCGTGGGCAGCGGGCATCGGCTCCTCCTTCCCTAACAAGTGTTTGGTAGATTAACGTACCCCCATGAGCAGCGTCGAGGAGTTCCGCGCCGGGATCCGTGGCCGGCCGCAGACCTCACCGCCGGAGCCGCGGAGATCCCACGACACCTGGTTCGACACCATCGCCGAGCGCGTCCTCGGCCTGCCCGAGGGGATCCGCCCGTGACCACCCAGCCGTCCTACGTAGCAGGGCACTCCCTCCTGACCGGACGCACCGCCGTGATCACCGCCGCCGCCGGCGCCGGGATCGGCGGGGCGACGGCCCGCAGGTTCCTGGAGGAGGGCGCCCGGATCGTCATCGGTGACGCCCACGCCCGCCGGCTGGGGGAGAGCGCCACCGCCCTGGCCGAGGAGTTCGGCGACAGAAACGTCGCCGCACTGCCCTGCGACGTCACCGACCAGGAACAGGTCGACGCCCTCTTCGCGTTCGCCGCCGAGCGCCACGGCGGCCTCGACATCGTCGTCAACAACGCGGGACTCGGCGGCACCGCCGACCTCGTCGACATGGGCGACGAGCAGTGGTCGAAGGTCCTCGACGTCACCCTGAACGGCACCTTCCGCTGCACCCGCGCCGCCCTGCGCCACTTCAAGGACCGGGCGGGCGGCGGCACCGTCGTCAACAACGCCTCCGTCGTCGGCTGGCGCGCCCAGCGCGGCCAGGCCCACTACGCCGCCGCGAAGGCCGGCGTGATGGCCCTGACCCGGTGCGCGGCCCTGGAGGCCGCCGACTACGGCGTACGCGTCAACGCCGTCGCCCCGAGCCTGGCCATGCACCCGCACCTGGTGAAGGTCACCACCCCCGGACTGCTGGCCGAACTCACCGAACGCGAGGCCTTCGGCCGGTACGCCGAACCCTGGGAGGTCGCCAACGTCATCGTCTTCCTGGCCAGCGGCTACTCCTCGTACATGACGGGGGAGACCGTCTCCGTCAGCAGCCAGAGGGCGTGAGCGCCATCGCCGGGAACGCGAACGCCGAACGGCGCGCCGAACTCCTGGCGACCGCCGCCGAGGTGTTCGCCGCCCTGGGGTACAGCGCCACCACCGTCCGCCGCATCGCGGACGAGGCGGGGCTGCTCGCGGGCAGCCTCTACTACCACTTCGACTCCAAGGAGTCGATGCTGGACGAGATCCTCTCCGCCTTCCTGGACGAGCTGTGGGCGGGTTACGGCAGCGTCCTCGACGCCGGACTCGGGCCCGGGGCGACCATCGAGGCGCTCGTCACCCAGTCCTTCCGGCAGATCGACCGGCACCGCCCGGCGGTCGCCATCTACCAGAAGGAGTCCGGACAGCTCTCCGCCCAGCCGCGCTTCGCCTACCTCACCGGCTCCCGGGCGAAGTTCGAGGACGCCTGGCTGCGGACCCTGGAACGCGGCGTGGCCGAGCACGCCTTCCGAAGCGACCTGGACGTCAGGCTCGTCTACCGCTTCGTCCGCGACACCGTCTGGGTCGCCGCCTCCTGGTACCGGCCCGGCGGCACCCACAGCCCGGAGGAGATCGCCCGCCAGTACCTGTCCATGGTCCTGGACGGCATCACACCCCGTACCTGACAACCCACCGCCCTCCCGAACGAAGGAGCAGTCATGGCCGAGGCCTACATCGTCGACGCGGTACGCACCCCGGTCGGCCGGCGCGGGGGCGGACTGTCCGCCGTCCACCCCGCCGACCTCGGGGCGCACGTCATCAAGGCACTGATCGAGCGCAGCGGAGTCGACCCGGCGGCCGTGGAGGACGTCGTCTTCGGCTGCCTGGACACCGTCGGCCCGCAGGCCGGGGACATCGCCCGGACCGCGTGGCTCGCCGCAGGTCTTCCCGAGGAGGTGCCCGGCACCACCGTCGACCGGCAGTGCGGCTCCTCGCAGCAGGCCGTCCACTTCGCCGCCCAGGGCGTGCTTTCCGGCACCCAGGACCTCGTCGTCGCGGGCGGCACCCAGAACATGTCGATGATCCCCATCGCCTACGCCGGCCGCCGGGCCGCCGAACCCCTGGGGCTCACCGACGGCCCGTACGCGGGCTCCGTGGGCTGGCGCGCCCGCTACGGCGACGCGCCCGTCAACCAGTTCCACGGCGCCGAACTCATCGCCGGGAAATGGGGGATCAGCCGCCTGGACATGGAGGAGTTCGCCCTGCGCTCGCACCGGCGGGCCCTGCACGCCATCGACGAGGGCCGTTTCGACCGCGAGACCGTCGCCTACGGGGACGTCCGGGTCGACGAGGGGCCGCGCCGTGACACCTCGCTGGAGAAGATGGCCGGTCTCAAGCCGGTCGTCGAGGGCGGCAGGCTGACCGCCGGGGTCTCCTCACAGGTCTCCGACGGCGCCTCGGCACTGCTCATCGCCTCGGAGCGGGCCGTCGCCGAGCACGGCCTGACCCCCCGCGCCCGCGTGCACCACCTCTCGGTACGCGGCGAGGACCCCATCCGGATGCTCTCGGCGCCGATCCCGGCGACGGCCTACGCCCTGAAGAAGGCCGGCATGTCCATCGGCGACATGGACCTGATCGAGATCAACGAGGCGTTCGCCCCGGTCGTCCTGGCCTGGCTGAAGGAGACCGGCGCCGACCCGGACAAGGTCAACGTCAACGGCGGCGCCATCGCGCTCGGCCACCCGCTCGGCGCCACCGGCACAAAACTGATGACGACCCTGCTGCACGAACTGGAGCGCACCGGCGGCCGATACGGTCTGCAGACCATGTGCGAGGGCGGCGGCCAGGCCAACGTGACCATCATCGAACGCCTCTGACGGACCTGACGAACCGGTGGCACGGGCTGCCGCTGTCGCTCCACCGGTGCGTCCCGGCCGGGCCCGGTGCCTCAGCGAGCCGTCCGGTCCGGGATCGTCGGCAGGACCTTCTCCGCGATGTCGAGGAGGGCGCCGTCGTCGGGGAAGGCCCCGGACTGGCTCCATACGGTGATGTCGTAGTAGCCGCCCTTGTCCTTCCGGTCGAGAGCCACGGACAGCGTCCTGGCGACGGGACCTTCCTCGGCGGGCGCGGTGGAACCCTTGCTGCCCAGGCTGAACTCGAACTGCATGGTGCGCTCGGAGGAGAAGACCGCGGGTCTGCCGAGAATCGTGTCCGTCCTGATGTTCTCGCCGCCCGTCCTCATCATCTTCACGTACTGGGCGATCGACAGGTGGTTGTACGTGGCCGAGAGGTTCACGGTGTACGTGTCGAACTGGACCCGGGCTTCGGGCTCGGCGACCTTCCCGGCGGTCAGGGCCGCGGTACCGCTGGAACCGGAGGCCGAGGTCGCCGTCTCGTCGGGCGTTCCGACGAGCTGCGCCAGGTCGGGACGGTTGAGTGCCTTGCACAGTTCGTCACCGGTCACGGCCTTCGGTGTCCTGGCGTACGCCTTCGGCAGCTTCTCGTCCTCGCCCGGACAGGAGACGGGCGCGGGGGTGTTGTCGCCGCCCTCTGTCATATGGGGGACCACCCACACCGCTGCCGCGAGTGCCCCGAGCAGACCCACGGCGGCGAAGGCCTGCCCCCAGGCGTTGGGCTCCTTCGCCGGCGTCGCGGGCACGGTTGCGGGCTGCGGCTGCGGCTGCGGCTGTTGTGCCTGCGTCTGAGCCGGCATCAGTACCTGCGCCTGCGACTGCGGCACAGTGCCGTCCGCACCCGCGGCCTCCCCGGCCGCGGGCAGCGGCTGGTTCAGGGTCCGGCGTGCGCGCAGTACGCGGACCACCTCGTGGATGCGGACCGCGGTGACCAGGAGAACGGCTACGCCCAGACCGGCCGGGATCCACTCCTGATCGCGGATGGCGGCATATATGAGGCCTACGCCGAAGACCGATCCGAACAGGATGAATATGGGCTCGCGGATCCAGAAGGGCAGGACGCGAAGGATTAGACCGAGCATTCGGTGATCTCACCAGAGCAGGTCGGCTACCGCTGTGATGGAAGCCACAATTCCGGGCAGGTGCAGGCCTTTGCTGTGAACTGTTATCCAAGGTCAGGCCCGCAACACGCCAGTTCGCCCCGCCAGGGGCCGTGAGTCCCGCACCGCCCCCTGCGCCCGTCCGTACATCAGGGGCCCGGGTCCGCCCCCGGCAGCGACTTCAGCGTCGTCCGCGCCTCATCCATGATCCGCTCGACCAGCTCCGCACAGGACGGCAGATCGTCGATCAGACCTGCCACCTGCCCCGAGGCCATCACCCCGATGTCGGTGCGGCCCTCGACCATCGAAGCCTTGAGCAGCATCGGTGTGTTGGCGGCCAGCAGCACCTGGCTCCAGGTCAGTTCCCTGCCGTGTCTCATCGCCAGCCCGTCGCGGACCAGTGCGCGCCGGCTCGCTCCGGTCTCCTTCCGGAACGCCGAGGCGTGCCGGACCGCCGCCAGCAGGGAGGCCGCCCGTCCGGACCGCTCCAGCGTGTCGACCATCTCGGTGCGCAGCATCCGGTGCGGCAGGCCGTCGACCCGGTCGGTGACCGTGACGTCCTTGACGGTGGCGGCCAGGTACTTGGCCTTCACCGCCGCCGGGACGGTGCTGTCGGAGGTCAGCAGGAAGCGCGTCCCCATCCCGATGCCGGCCGCCCCGTAGGCGAGCGCGGCGACCAGTCCCCGGCCGTCGTGGAAGCCGCCCGCCGCGACGACCGGGATGTCCACCGCGTCCACGACCTGGGGGAGCAGCACGGTGGTGGCCACATCGCCCGTGTGGCCGCCGCCCTCGCCGCCCTGCACCATCACCGCGTCGGCGCCCCACGCGGCGACCTTCTCCGCGTGCCGCCGGGCGCCCACGGACGGGATGACGACGACGCCCGCGTCCTTGAGCCGCGCGATCAGCTCCTTCGACGGGGCGAGCGCGAACGACGCAACCCGCACCCCCTCCTCGATCATGATCCGTACCCGCTCGGCCGCGTCGCCCGCGTCCGCCCGCAGATTGACGCCGAACGGCGCGTCCGTGCGGGACTTGACCTCGCGCACCGCCGCACGCAGCTGCCCGGCGGTCATCGTCGCGGAGGCCAGGATGCCCAGCGCGCCCGCGTTCGCGGAGGCGGACACCAGCCGGGGACCGGCCACCCACCCCATGCCGGTCTGCACGATCGGATACCGCACCCCGGTCAGTTCGGTGAGCGCGGTCGGCAGCGGCGCGGGCCCCGTCATGCCGGGACCTCGCGCTCGCGCAGCCCCTTGGGGTCGATGACCTCGCGGATCAGCCGGAGTTCCGCCTCCGAGGGGTCCCGGGTGAGCGGCACCTCGTCGGGGATCGTGAGGGCGAAGCCGGTGGCCCCGGTGACCTCCTCGACGCCCACCCCGGGGTGCAGGGAGCGCAGCCGCATGGTGCGGTCGGGGGTCTCGAAGTCGAAGACGCCCAGATTGCTGATGACTTCGGGGATGCGGTGGTAGCGGGTCGCGGAGGGCCCGGCCGCCGCCGCCCGCTCGTAACCGACCCCGCTGACCATGTCGACGTGCTCGACGAACACCCGGGAGGAGTGCTTGGGCACCCAGTAACTCGTCGGGTTGTTCAGGGTGTTGACCGGGGCGCCGCGCACTCCGAGCAGCTGCCGCGCCGGTTTGGACCAGGGGCCGATGCAGGAGATGTTCTGGTTGCCGTGCCGGTCGATCTGGCTGGCGCCCATCATCACGTGCCGGCGGCCGGTCGCGGTGAGCGTCAGGTGCTGACGGAACGGCAGCCAGCCCTCGATGCTCGCCGCCCGCGCCCCCAGCGCGGGGGTGTCGCCGGTCAGCAGCGCCTCCCCGTCGGTCAGCAGGAGATCGGGCGAGAAGGTGAGCCTGGCCAGCCGCGCCCCGATGGCCGGGACGGTGCCCATCGGGCTGGCGAGGATCTCGCCGGCGTCCCGCCACGCCTCGGCGCAGGCCACCACGCAGTACTCCGCGCGGCTCGCCGCCGCGTTCCCGGTGGCCTCGGTGCCGCTCATGCTTCCTCCTGGTGGAACGCGGTGACGGCGGCCTGGTAGGCGGCCTCGTCGCCGGACAGGAACCGTTCGGCGAAGGCGGGCCACGCCTCGGGGTCGCGGGCGGCTCGGACGTAGGCGCGCTGGAAGCTCTCGTCCCGGTCGTGGTCGGGCACGCAGGAGGTGAAGTGCGCGCCGTTCGGTGTCTCGACGACCCCGTCCACGAACAGCCGCTTGACCAGTAGCGTCTGCGGCCCGTGCTCCTTGAGCAGATCCGCCGTCTGGACGATCCGCTCGCAGGAGAGGTAGCTGTGGTCGGCGGCCTCGCAGAACAGGTCGTCGAAGTACGGGTCCGGGCCCAGGTACTGGCCGTTGCCCTGAACGTCCGCGCGGTTCAGATGGACCAGGGCGGCGTCCAGGCGCAGCGCCGGTGCCGCGACCAGCGTCTCCCCGTCGTCGTACGGCGAAGTGACCGTGCGCAGAGCGGGGTTGACCGTCATCAGGTCCGAGCCGAGGCCGGCCCGCACCGGCATGAACGGCAGTCGCTGTGCGCCCGCCGTCAGCCCCCACATCATCATCGCCTCGTCGAGCTCGGCCATCTCGAACGCGCCGCGCTGCCGGGCGGCGGTGAAGTGGGGCTCCAGCGGTATGGAGTCGAGCGTCCCGAACGCCGCGACCAGCTTGCGGATCCTTCCCGCGGCGGCGAGCAGTCCGACATCGGGCCCGCCGTACGACACCACGGTCAGATCGGTGACGTCCGAACGCAGCAGCGCCCGCACCAGGGCCATCGGCTTGCGGCGCGATCCCCAGCCGCCGATGCCGAGTGTCATCCCGCTCTCCAGCCGGCCGACGACGTCATCGGCCGTCATCGTCTTGTCGTGTGTCACGTCTGCTGCTCCTTGTCCGTGCCGAAGGTGTCGCGCACGCGGTCGGCGACGCCACTGAGGTTGGCCTCGAAGGTGAAGCCCTGCTCGAAGCGGTAGCTGCGGCGTACGTCGACCGGGTCGATGCCGTTGATGGCCGCCTTGGCCAGCCGGATCAGGTATCCGTCCTTGGCGGCGATCTCCCCGGCCAGCTCCAGGGCGGCTCGGGACAGCTCGTCACGCGGGACGACGCGCCACACCGAGCCGTGCCCGTGCAGCTCCTGGGCCGTGACGGTGCGCGAGGTGTAGTACAGGGCCCGCATCAGATGCTGCGGAACCAGCCGGGCCAGATGTGTGGCCGCGCCGAGCGCACCCCGGTCCAGCTCCGGCAGGCCGAACGAGGCGTCGTCACTGGCCACGATCGCGTCCGCGTTGCCCACCAGGCCGATGCCGCCGCCGAGGCAGAAGCCCTGTACGGCGGCGACCACCGGCACCTCGCACTCGTAGACCGCCGCGAACGCCTCGAAGCAGCCCCGGTTGGCGCCGATCAGTGCCTCCGGCCCTTCCGTGCGCTGCATCTCCTTGATGTCCACGCCCGCGTTGAAGCCTCGGCCCTCGGCGGTGAGCACCACGCAGCGGACCTCCGGGTCGGCCCCGGCGGCGCGCAGGGCGGCGGCGAGGTCGTACCAGCCCTGCACGGGCAGGGCGTTGACCGGGGGGAAGTCCACGGTGACGACGGCGACGCCCTCTTGCGGGGCGGAGGTGGAGACACCCATGAGCAGATCAGCTACCTTTCCACCAAACGTTTGTTAGATTCAACGTAGCAGCGATACGGGCGCCGTGGGAGAGCGCCGGTCCCACCCGCCGGCCCCCGCGCCCCGCCCTCCACCCCTCGCCCTCTCGCTCCGCGCTCCGCCTCTCTTCCTTGTCGTCCCTCGTCCCTCGAAAGGACACTCGTCATGACCTCATCGACAGCCCTGTGCGCCGGTCGCGTCGCCGTCGTCACCGGTGCGGGCCGCGGACTCGGCCGCGCCCACGCCCTGGCCTTCGCCGCCGAGGGCGCGAAAGTCGTCGTCAACGACCTCGGCGTGGGCCCCGACGGTTCCGGTACGACTGCCGGCCCCGCCCAGCAGGTCGTCGAGGAGATCCGCGCGGCCGGAGGCGAGGCCGTCGCGCACGGCGGGGACATAGCCACCGCCGACGGCGCGGCCTCCCTCGTCGCGACCGCCCTCGACTCCTTCGGCCGCCTCGACACCCTCGTCAACAACGCCGGATTCCTCCGGGACCGGATGCTGGTGAACCTGGACGAGGACGACTGGGACGCGGTGACCCGCGTCCACCTCAGGGGCCACTTCCTGCCGCTCAAGCACGCGGCGGCGCACTGGCGCGCCGAGGCGAAAGCGGGCCGGGCACCTGCGGCGAGGGTCGTCAACACCGGTTCCGGGGCAGGGCTGCTGGGCAGCGTCGGCCAGGGCAGCTACTCCGCCGCCAAGGCCGGGATCATCGCCCTGACCCTGGTGGCCGCCGCCGAGATGGGCCGCTACGGCGTCCAGGTCAACGCCATCGCCCCGGCCGCCCGGACCAGGATGACCGAGGACACGTTCGCCGAGACCATGGCGGCGCCCGCCGGGGGAGGGTTCGACGCGATGGCCCCGGAGAACGTCTCGCCGCTCGTCGTCTGGCTCGGGTCCGACGCGTGCGCCGGGGTCAGCGGCCGGGTCTTCGAGGCCGAGGCCGGCCGCATCACCGTGATGGAGGGCTGGCGGCCCGGCCCCACCGCGGACAAGGGCGCCCGCTGGAGTCCGGCCGAGGCGGGGGCGGCCGCGTCCGGACTGCTCGCGGCCGCCGAGGCACCGCAGCCGGTGTACGGGGCGCGCTAAAGGCGCCCCGGCGGTGGGCGTGCGATGACGCCTCGTCATGGGGCATGACGCACAGGGGTGTTCAAGCCTCGACGGACCTCCCTCGCACCCCTCGGACCGCCCGCGGGGGCGCCCCGTTCAGGCGGAGTGGACGAGCGCGCCCCCGACATAGGTCCGCAGGACCCGTGCCCCGGCGATCTCCTCCGGCGGCGCGGTGAGGATGTCGCGGTCCAGGACCACCAGATCGGCCAGGTTGCCGGGGAGCAGACTGCCCGCGTCGTCCACCCCGTTCACATGGGCGCTGCCCGCGGTGTACGCGGCGACGGCCGTCGTCGGGTCCAGGCGCTGCTCGGGCAGGAAGACCCGGCTGTCGGTGGCCCCGGGCTCCCTCCGGTTGACCGCGACATGGATGCCCTGGACCGGGTCCGGGCTGCTGACCGGCCAGTCGCTGCCCGCGGCGAGGGTGGCGCCCGCGCGCAGCAGATCCCCGAACGGGTACTGCCAGGCGGCGCGTTCGGGTCCGAGGAACGGGATGGTGAGCTCGTCCATCTGTGGTTCGTGGGCGGCCCACAGCGGCTGGATGTTGGCGATGGCGCCGAGCCGGGCGAAGCGCCCGATGTCGTCGGGGTGCACGACCTGGAGATGGGCCAGGTGGTGGCGGTTCCCCCGGTGCCCGTTGGCCTCGACTGCGGCCTCGACCGCGTCCAGCGCTTCCCGGACGGCCCGGTCGCCGAGCGCGTGGAAGTGCACCTGGAATCCGAGGGCGTCGAGCCGGGTGACATGGCCGCGCAGGGCTTCCGGGTCGACGAAGCTCAGACCGCTGTTGGCAGTGGCACAGCCGCAGCCGTCGAGGTACGGGGAGGTCATCGCGGCGGTGAAGTTCTCCGCGATGCCGTCCAGCATGATCTTCACCGAGCCGGCCCGGAACCGTCCGTGGCTCAGCTCCTCGCGCCGCGCGGCCAGTTCGTCGATCTGCTCGGCACCGCGCCCGCGGTCCCACCACATCGCGCCGGTGACCCGGGCGGTGAGCGAGCCGTCGCGGGCGGCGGTCACATAGGCGTCCGAGGGATCGGCGTTGCCGCTGAACACGCCGAGCAGGGCGTCCTGCCAGCCGGTGACACCGAGGGAGTGCAGCAGCTCCTGCGAGCGCAGCAGCCCCGCCAGCCGGTCCGCCGGGGTGGTCGATGGCACCAGCCGGGCGACCAGCGCCTGCGCACCCTCCTGGAGGACCCCGCCGGGCCCGCCCCCCGGCTCCCGCTCGATGCGGCCGTCGGCGGGGTCGGGGGTGGCGGCGGTGATGCCGGCCAGTTCGAGGGCCCGGGTGTTGGCCCAGGCGCCGTGGTGGTCGCGGTTCGACAGCAGAACCGGGCGGTCGGGGACCACGGAATCGAGCAACTGCCGGGTGGGCAGCCCGCCGTCGAAGCTCTCCAGCGACCACCCGCCGCCGGTGATCCACGCACGCTCCGGATGGGCGTCCGCGTAGGCCCTGATCAGGGTCAGGTACTCCGCCGCGCCGACCGTGCCGGTCAGATCGCACTCGGCCAGCTCGACGCCGGCCGACACCGGGTGGATGTGGGCGTCCTGGAAGCCGGGGAGCAGCAGCTTCCCGGCGAGGTCGACGACTTCGGTGCCGGGGCCGATGAGTTCACGGACCTCGTCGTGTCCGACGGCGGTGATGCGGTCACCGGTGACGGCGAGTGAGGTGGCCCGGGTGCGAGCCGGATCGGCGGTGAAGACGGGGCCGCGGGTGAAGACCAGATCGGCCGTGGTCATAAGTGCTCCAGACGTGAGGAGGAGAGAGCAGAGAGGGGAGAGGGGAGAGGGCTGGGCCGTCAGGTGTACGACCCGGGCCGGCGGTTCAGAGGGCGGGGACGCTGTTCCCGGGGAGGGCCGCCTCGATCGTCTCGAATGGCTTCGGCCGCGCGAGGACCGCGGTCATCAGCCCGAGCGGTGACAGGCTGCGGTCGCGGAAGCGGCGCAGGGCCTCGGTGGCCGGCAGGTGGGCGAGTTCGGTGAGGTCGCTCATGCGCCGGTCCTCCGTGAGGTCTCGGGGGCGTCCGGGAGGTCGGGGGTGCCGGGGGTGGCCTGGGTGCGGGCACGGGTGAAATAGGGCGACCGGCGGTGCCAGCGGGCCCACGCGGCGGCCAGCAGGCCGGAGCCGATCATCAGTACCGGGACGAGCAGCGCGAACCAGCCGTTGTCCGCGGAGACCTCGAAATGATCGGTGGAGGTGTAGAAGGTCCAGGTGAGGTAGGCGCCGGTGGCGAGCAGCACCAGGGCGCCCAGCGCCGGCCCGACGACCGCGCGCAGCGACTCCAGGGGCGAGGTGCGCAGCAGGTGGCGGAAGCGCACCGCGGCGGCCGTGGCGGTGAGGGCGTAGTAGAGGGCGACGACGATGCCGATCGCGTTGACGGCGGCGAAGATCAGGTCATTGACGGTGGGGATGACCAGTGACATCGCGGCGAGGAGCAGCGCGATCGCGGTGATCAGCAGGGTCCCGGCGGCGGGGGTCCCGTGCCTGGGGTGCAGGCGCGTCCAGACGGGGCCGAGGACGCCGTCGCGGCCCATCGCGTACATCCCGCGTGCGGTGGGGATGACCGAGGCCTGGAGCGAGGCCACCGCGGAGAACATGAGAGCGATGAGCGGCAGCGCGGCAAGTGGCTGCTCGGCGAGCTTCGTGCCGAAGTAGGCGAGCCCCTGCGCGCCGTTGTCGGCCAGTTCGCCCAGCGGCAGGACCCGCTGGAAGGCGGTGCCGGCCAGCAGGAAGAGCAGCAGCATGACGACCAGGGCGATGAACCCGCCGCGGGAGGCGTCGCGCGGGTCGCCGACCTCCTCGCCGACGCTGAAGACCGACTCGAAGCCCCAGTAGCAGAAGACCGCGAGCATCATGCCCTGGGCGAGGGCCTCGGCCGAGGGGAGGTCGAACGGGTTGTACCAGGAGAGCGAGAAGGGCTGGTCCCCGGCGAACAGACCGTAGACGCAGAAGGCGATCAGCACGCCGTACTCGAAGACCAGCAGGTACTTCTGGAGACGCGCGGCGACGTCGAGACCGCGCACCGCCACCAGCGAGGCGGCGAGCAGTACGACCATCCCGAGGAGCGTGGACTGCAGGGTCGAGTCCGGGTCGAGCGAGAGGCCCGCCACGCTGTGGACGGTGGCCTGGCGCAGGAGCTGGATGACCGCCGAACCGGTCACCGTCGTCGTGTACGCCATGAACACGACGGTGCCGACGACGTTGACCCATCCGGTCAGGAACCCCAGCCAGGGGCTGAAGATCCCGCCGACCCACTTGTAGCTGCTGCCGGCGTTGGGGTCGACGCGGTTGAGCCGCCCGTACCCGCCGGCTATGCCGAGTACGGGCAGGAAGGCCAGCAGCATGATCGCCGGCAGGTGCAGGCCGACGATGCCCGCCATCAGACCGAGTCCGATGCCGATACTGCTGGTCGCCGCCGTGCTCGAAGCGGCGAGGACGACGCCGTCCACGACGCCTATGGACTTCCGCATCGCGGTCCGGGGCGCATTGGCGCCACCGCCCGGCCCGGGGTTCGCTCTGTTCACTGCTGCTGCCAACGGATCGTCGCCTTGCCTGGGGAAGGGAGCTGGAGAGCCTGGATGGCGAGTCATGAAACCCGCCGTCTCCTTCACAGGTCAATGGTGTTGTCATAAGCTCGGGCCATGGTTGAACGGGTGGTTCCCGAGCCGCAGCGGCGGCGCAGACGGCCGACGAAGCAGGGCACCGTGCTGTCCGAACAGGTCATCGTGGAGACGGCGCTGCGTCTGGTCGGGCAGCACGGCGCGGACGCGCTGACGGTCCGCCGGCTGGGCGGGGCGCTGGGCGCCGACCCCAGCGCGCTCTACCGGTACTTCCGTGACACCGACGACCTGTTGCTGGCGGTCGCCGACGAGCTCATCGGCCGGTCGCAGCTCGGCTGGAGTCCCACCGGTGAGTGGCGCTTCGACCTGTGCGAACTCGGTCTGCGCATCCACGCCTCGTACCAGGCGCATCCGCAGGCAGCGCTGCTGGCCGCGCACCGGACGACCGGGCGGGACAACGAGCTGCGGGCCGTGGAGAGGATCCTCGGCGTGCTGCGCTCGGCGGGCTTCGGCGACCGGGAGGCGGTCCGGATCTACCACGCATTCGTGGACCAGGCGCTCGCCTTCGCGGCCCTGGACGCGGCCGCGCTCGCACTGCCGGCGCCCGCGCAGGCGGCCGACCTCCAGGTGTGGCAGGAGCGCTACGGCCGAGTCGACGCGGCCTCGTACCCGCACATCGCCGCCACCGTGCGCCTGCTGGCCCACGAGATGAGGTTCAGCGGCTATCCGTTCGCTCTGGAGCTGCTGCTCGACGCGGTCGAGGCCAGGCTGCCCGCGGCCGGCGGGAAGACCGGCTGAGCCCGGATCGGACGCCCCCGAGGACCCAACCGCCGCCCCGCCCGAGCGGGGCTGCCGTCACCGCCCGCGGTCCCTATCCCTTGTCCTGCCGCCCGACGGGGGAGTCCTCGCCGACGGCGTCACGGAGTCGCTCGATGGCGTGCCTGAGCTCGTCGAAGGCCCGCTGTTCCTCCCGGGGCGTGACCCGGGAGGCCGGCAGGATGCTGTCGCGCGTCCCGTGGGCGCGGGCATAGGCGTCGAAGCAGGCGAGCACCTGCTCGATCGCTGACTCCTGCGGTATGGAAGGGGGCGGCGCGGAGGGGCGTTGCGGGGACATCTCTGAACTCTCATCCGGTCGGAAGCCGCCGGGCGGACCGAAGAGGGCGCCCGGAGGGCGCCGAGAACCCGGCTCGAACGGCACGCGGGGCGTGGCTCTGTCGACGACGAGTCGCACGCCGGACCGGCGGACCCGACGGGCAAGAAGCACGGCAGGCCTTTCCGGGCGCACGACTGTTACGCCGCCGACCAGGCTTCCCGGCACACCACCCGCTCCTCAGCAATGAGAATGAGACGAGATGCGGCCATGCTATCCGCCTCGGTGCCCCGACCGACCACGCGAGTCCCGTGGTGCGCACACTCCTCGCCGGCCGTCCCCGGTCACGGTGCGCACTTCTCACACCGGGGGCCGGCATGGACAGCACGGCTGAGGACTCGGCCCGGGGCTTCGCGAACCCGGGCCACCGTCGGCGTATCCGGCCCGCACAGTGGCGACCGGAGTCAGTCGACCACTGCGGAATCGTCCTCGGTCCGTGCTCCCGGCAGCCGGTAGCGAGCGGCTATCAACGCCGCGTCCACGTCCTGTGTCCCCGTCGACAGGCAGAGCGAGTAGGCCAGGTCGTCCATGCGCTGACGTGCTGCCGCGCCGCCCTCCTCGCCCTGCAGCACCTTGAGTGCCTCGTACTCCTTGACCAGGCCCGACAACACAACAGGGTGAGCCAGCAGCACGACGGTTCTCCTCGCCTCGCACGACACGTTTCTACGTGCAACGGCTGCCCGCAGATCAGTCCGGCATGCACGAGCCGGCCGGCGAGGACCGCCCTCCCGCAATCCCGGCCCGTGGACACAACGCGTTTGCTCCTGCATCGAGGGGGAACGGGCCTCAGTGAGAGAGCGCATCGCGGCTTACGCCGGTGCCGCTGTGACACCGACAAGGGAGGAAACACATGCTGAAGGCGATCGCGGATGTCTTCCGGTCCATCGGCGGGGCTGTCGCCACCGTTGTGACCTTGCCCTTCCGTGCCGTCGCACGACTGTTCGGTGGAGCCTCCGACACTGCTCACGGTCACCACTGAACAGCCCCCCCACACCCAGCCCCGGCCGACTCGTCGAGAGCGGCCGGGGCTTCCTGTATGCAACAGCCCACTGCTGTGCCCCCTCGACGAGGCCGGTCCTCACGCATGGGGGAGTCACCGCCGGGCCGCGCCGCTCGCTGCGTGGCGCGCGCATCGGCCGGCACGTCATTGACGGTCTCTTGACCAGGCGGGGCGGCATGGAGGCGGGCTGCCGGGTTAGCAGCTGTGAGTGACACGTATCGGATCGGTTCTCCTCATCCTGGCCGCGGGGCTCGCCTCGGCCGCCGCCGCGGCGCTGGTTTCGCCGTGGTGGTGGTGCGCCGCTGTTCCGCTCGTCCTGCTGGGCCTGCTGGGCGCATGGGATCTGCTGCAGCGCCGGCACACGGTGCTGCGCAACTATCCCGTGGTCGGGCACGCGCGCTTCCTTCTGGAGAAGATCCGCCCCGAGCTCCAGCAGTACTTCGTCGAGCGGAACTTCGATGGCCGCCCCTTCGACCGGGACGTCCGCAGCATCGTGTACGAGCGGGCGAAGGGCACCGACGCCGAGCAGCCGTTCGGCACGGAACGGGATGTCTATCTGCCCGGATACGAGTTCCTGATCCCGTCCATGGCACCCGCCCGGGTGCCGCACGAGCCGCCTCGGGTGCGGATCGGCGGGCCGGACTGCGCCCGCCCGTACGACATGGCTCTGCTGAACGTGTCGGCCATGAGCTTCGGCGCCCTGTCCTCCAACGCGCTCCTCGCCCTCAACGGGGGCGCCGCCGCCGGGGGCTTCGCCCAGGACACCGGTGAGGGCGGCCTGTCGGAGTACCACCTGCGCCCCGGCGGCGACCTCGTCTGGGAGATCGGCACCGGGTACTTCGGCTGCCGTACGCAGGACGGCGGCTTCGACCCCCGGCAGTTCGCCGACAAGGCCGCGCACGAGAACGTGAAGTGCGTGTCGCTCAAGCTCTCCCAGGGCGCCAAGCCCGGCATCGGCGGTGTCCTGCCCGGCCCGAAGGTCAATGCGGAGATCGCGCGGGTACGCGGCGTGCCGGAAGGGCGGACGGTGATCTCACCCCCGTACCACCGGGTGTTCTCCACCCCTCGCGAGCTGGTCCGCTTCCTCGCCACGATGCGCGAGCTGTCCGGAGGGAAGCCGACCGGCTTCAAGATCTGCCCGGGTTCGCGCCGTCAGTTCCTCGCCGTGTGCAAGGCGATGCTGGAGGAGGGCACGACTCCGGACTTCATCGTCGTGGACGGTGCCGAGGGCGGTACGGGCGCCGCGCCGCTGGAGTTCGCCGACCACGTCGGCACCCCCCTCACCGAAGGACTGCTCACCGTGCACAACGCCCTCGTCGGCGCCGGGCTGCGTGAGCGGATCAGGATCGGGGCGAGCGGCAAGATCGCCACCGGTACCGATCTGGTCAAACGCCTGCTGCAGGGCGCCGACTACGGCAACGCGGCCCGGTCGATGATGTTCGCGGTGGGCTGTATCCAGGCGCAGCGATGTCACACCAACACCTGCCCCACCGGTGTCACCACCCAGGACCCCCGGCGTGCCCGCGCCCTCCACGTCGGCGACAAGACCCTGCGCGTACAGCGCTTCCAAAAGGCGACCGTGTCCAGCGCTCTGCAGATCATGGCGTCCATGGGCGTCACCGACCCCGCACAGCTGCGCCCCCACATGCTCCACCGGCGCATCGACCCGTACACCGAACGCTCCTACGAGGAGCTCTACGAATGGCTTGAGCCCGAGCAGCTGCTCGCCGGGCCGCCCGCGTCCTGGGCGGCCGACTGGAGGGCGGCCGATCCCGACCGCTTCACCGTGTGATCTGGAGGATTCCATGGCACGAACCGTTTCCCGCACCATCGTCGATGCCCTGAGCGAGCTGGGCGTACGCCAGGTCTTCGGCGTCGTCGGCGACGCACTCAACCCGCTGACCGACGCCATCCGCACCACCGAGGACATCGAGTGGGTGGGCTGCCGGCACGAGGAGGCCGCAGCGTTCGCGGCGAGCGCCCAGTCGCAGCTCGGCGACACCCTCGGGGTGTGCATGGGCACCGTCGGCCCAGGCTCCGTGCACCTGCTCAACGGGCTGTACGACGCCGCCAAGAGCCGCACCCCGGTTCTGGCGATCATGGGCCAGGTGCCGCTCGCCGATCTCGGCAGCGACACCTTCCAGGAAATCGACAACGACGCCCTCTTCAGCGACGTAGCGGTCTTCCACGCCACCATCACCTCCCCGGACCAGCTGCCGCAGCTGCTGGAGACGGCCGTGCGCAACGCGCTGGGCCGCAAGGGCGTCGCCGTCCTCAGCGTGCCGGGCGATCTCGGCGACCAGGAGCTCGGCACGGACCGGCCGGCCCGCTTCTCGCTGAGCACACCCGTGAGCCGTCCGGAGGAGTCGGCCGTGCGCCGCGCCGCGGAGCTGCTCGACGGCGCGGAACGGATCACGCTGCTCGTCGGACGGGGCGCCCGCGCCGCGCGCGAGGACGTGCTGGCCCTCGCCGAACGCCTGGCCGCGCCCATGGTGCTCACCCTCAAGGCCAAGGAGGGCTTCGAGGGCGAGGGCAACGCCTTCCAGGTGGGCCAGACCGGGCTGATCGGCAACCCCGCCGCGGCCTCGGCGCTGCACGACGCGGACACCCTCCTGATGCTGGGCACCGACTTTCCCTACCGGGACTGGTATCCCGAGGGCCGGACGGTGATCCAGGTGGACACCGAGGCCGCGCACATCGGACGCCGGGTCCCGGTCGAGGTCGGGCTCGTCGGCGATACCGGTGCCACGGTCCGCGACCTGCTCACCCATCTCGGCGCCGCACCGCCCGGTGCCGGGGGTGCCCGCGACCGCTCGCACCTGGAGGAAGCGCGCAAGAGCTTCGAGCAGTGGCGTACCGGGCAGGCCCGGCTCGCGGACCCGGCACACGACAAGGGCCTGGTCGGGCGGCTCCGCTCGGCGCTGGACAACCGCTCGCACGACATCCGCCCGGAGGCGCTGGCCGCGGTGGTGGACCGGCTCGCCGCCGACGACGCCGTGTTCACCTCCGACACGGGGATGGCGACGGTCTGGCTCTCGCGGTTCGTCGAGATGCGCGGTGACCGGCGGCTGATCGGCTCGTTCAACCTCGGCTCGATGGCCAACGCCATGCCCCACGCCCTCGGCGCGCAGTGCCTGGACCGGGACCGTCAGGTCGTGGCCTTCTGCGGCGACGGCGGGCTGAGCATGCTCCTCGGCGACCTCATGACGCTGAAGACCAGCCGGCTCCCCGTCAAGCTGGTCGTCTTCGACAACCGCCGCCTGGGCATGGTGAAACTGGAGCAGGAACAGGCCGGGCTGCCGGAGTTCGGCACGGTCCTCGACAATCCGGACTTCGCCGCCGTCGCCACGGCCCTCGGCCTCACCGGCATTCGCGTGACGGATCCGGCCGACCTGGAGGAGTCCGTACGGCGCGCGTTCAGCACCCCGGGCCCGGTCCTGCTCGACGTGCTCACCAACCCGGACGAGATCGCTGTCCCGGCCAAGCCGACCGTCGAGCAGGGCTGGGGCTTCGCGGTGGCCAAGATGAAGGAGGTCATCCGCAGCCAGGGCGACCGGGACGGACGGTGACCCCGCGTCCGCGCCGCGAGCTCCTCGGCCCGCTGCCGGCCGCCCGACGGCGCCTCCTGGCCGTTCCGGCGCCTGCGCACCGCGGCGGTCGCACCGGCAGCAGCGGAGCTACGCGTTCCCACAGGTCATCAGGCACAAGGCCGGCAGACACCCGCCAAATCCTGCCGACACAACACCCAACTGCCCAGCCCCCACACCGATCCCATGCTGAAACGATCAGTGGCGTTCCTGAAGGAGATGGGCGAGGAAGGGAGCCACGGTCCGGGAACTGGCGGCTGACTACTTCGCGCGCGGGGTGTGTGCGATGCCGTTGACGAGGGACTGAAGGATCCAGGTGCGCCGCGCGGCCGGTGGGCCTGAGATCAGCTCCGCACGGAGCGCGGCGACATGCGGGTGCCGGGTGGGTGAGGCTTGGCGCAGGGATTCGTGCACGGTGTTCCAGTCGTCCTCGGCCCCGGCGGACTGTGCGCGGGCGGAGTGCTCGGCTGCGGTGGCGGTGGCGGCCTGCAGCAGTGCGTCGACTCCCCAGGCAGCCTGGCCGTCCGGCACGCCGCCTTCGGCCAGCAGCGCGAGCAACGCCTCTACCAGGTCAAAGTAGTGGGGGCCGGCCGGGCGGGCGATCAGGGCCGACTGGGCCAGGCTGGGGTTCGCGTAGAGCACCTTGATGTACGAGGTGAGCACAGCATCGATGCGTTCACGCCAGTCACAGGTGGCCGCGACCGGGCTCAGATCGACCTCGCCGAGGAGCTCTTCGAGGATCGCCGCGTGCAGTTCGGCGGTGTTGGCCACGTACACATACAGCGATGCCGGTCCGGTGTCGAGCTCCTGGGCCAGACGGCGCATGGTGACCCGCTGCAGGCCCTCGGCCTCCATGAGTCGCACTGCGGTGGTGATGATGCCGTGGCGGGTGAGTGCCGGCTTGGCGGGGCGCTCCCGGCGGCTGCGCGGCTGTGGGTTGGTCGTCATGGCCCCAGCGTAGTGAACGTGTTCGTTGCGAACGAGTTCGCGCGTGCGCGGGTCAGGACGGCTGCGGCGCCTGGCTGATGCCTTCGATCAGCGCATCGACCTTCCAGCGGAAGCGGGCGGGGCCGTCGCCACTGAAGAGCTGCTCCTTGAGCCCATGGATGTGCGGGAAGTCGTGGGCAGGTGCTTGTGCGTAAGCCTCGGCGACCTCGTCCATTTCGTGACCGTGCTCGATGCGATAGCTCAGCTCGGAGGCGATCGCCGTGAACTGCAGGAGCAGCAGATCCACACCCCAGGCTGCGGACGCCGGCGCCACACCGGCGGCCATCAGGCCGTCGAGCAGGGCCTCGGTCAGACGCATCGCGCCCTGGCCGTGCGGCACGGTAGTGGCTGCGAGCTTCGCCAGCCCAGGACGGTCGAGCAGCGTGCGCACGTAGGAATGCAGGATCGACCGCAGCCGCTCGCGCGGGTCGCTCGCCGAGCCGCCGGACAGGTCGACCTCGCCGAGCGTGCGGTCGAGGAGCAGGGAGTGCAGCTCCTGCATGTTGCGGACGTAGGCATAGAGCGAGGCCGGCCCGGTATCCAACTGCACGGCGATTCTGCGCAGGCTCACGGCCGACAGCCCGTCCTGGTCCAGCAACCGCTGGGCGGCGGCCAGGATGGCGTCCCGGCTCAGCGGGGACTTTGCGGGGCGGGCGCGACGGCTGACCGGCACGGGTCGTGAGGGAGCGGACATAGCGGTCACGTTAGTCCGCACCGGCGGAAGCTGTATCCGCACCAAGCGCCCTCGTCCCGAATTGCCGCAAAAGTTCACATTACCTACGCTGACGATCGTCGATCGTCGCGATTGGCGATCGTTACGAACTTGTTCGCGACGAACATGTTCGTTACGGTGGAGGAGTCTTCCCATTCGAAAGGAGTGATCCGCCATGTCCGCGTCCATCGAACCCCCGGTCGACGACGTTCCCGTCGTCCCGAAGAACATCCGCTGGGTCATGCTCGGCATCCTGCTGGCAATGCTGCTGTCCATGCTCGACGGTCTGATCGTCGGCACCGCGATGCCCACCATCGTCAAGGACATCGGCGGCCTCGACCACATCTCCTGGGTCGTCACCTCCTACACCCTCACCACCGCCTGCTCGACCCCGGTCTGGGGCAAGCTCGGCGATCTCTTCAACCGCAAGCACATGTTCCTGGGCTCCATCGTGATCTTCATGATCGGCTCGGTACTCTCCGGGCAGGCGTCCTCGATGGGCGAGCTGATCGCCTTCCGCGCCCTGCAGGGCATCGGGGCCGGCGGTCTGATGGCGGGGGCATTCGCACTCATCGGCGTCCTGCTGCCGCCGCGCGAGCGCGGCAAGTACCAGGGCATGGTCGCCATCGTCCAGGCTGTCGGCAGCATCGGCGGGCCCCTGGTCGGCGGCTTCATCACCAGCAACCTGGGCTGGCGCTGGGCGTTCTACGTCAACATCCCGCTCGGCCTGATCTGTCTCGTCTGGTGTGGACTGCTGCTGAAGCTGCCCGCCGCCCGCCGCACCGGCAAGGTCGTCATCGACTGGCTGGGCATCACCCTCATGACCTCGATGATCAGCATCGTCGTACTGGCGGCTACGTGGGCAGGCAGCACGTACGCCTGGGGGTCCTGGCAGATCCTGACCCTCGCCGCGGCGGCCGTGATCCTGCTCGCCGCGTTCATCGCCTCTCAGCGGCGTGCCGCCGATCCGCTGCTGCCGCCGCGGATCTTCACCGGGCACCGCAACTTCCCGATCGCCGGTGTACTGCTCACCGTCTCAGGCATCGCCATGTTCGGCGGCACCCTGTATCTGCCGCTGTATCAGCAGACCGTGCAGGGTGCTTCAGCCTCCAACTCGGGCCTGCTGCTGGCGCCGATGATGGCGGGTACCGTCGTCGCGTCCATGATCGCGGGCAAGACGATGGCGAAGACCGGAAAGTACAAGATCTTCCCCGTGGCGGGGGCCGCCCTGCTCGCCATTGGCATGGGACTGCTGTCCACGATGGGCGTCGATACCTCCCGCTTCATCACCAGTGCGTACATGGTTCTGGTCGGCCTGGGCATTGGATTCACCATCCAGATGGCCAACACCATCGCCCAGAACAGCGTTGAGCTGCGGGACATGGGCGCGGCGTCGGCATCCACCAGCCTCTTCCGCACCCTCGGCGGCTCCGTCGGTGTAGCGGTGTTCGGCTCCCTGTTCACCCGCGCCGTCCAGGGGCACGGCGGCAGCACGCAGGCCGCCAAGGACACCTATCTGCACGCAGCCGCCCACGGCACCCAGCAGATCTTCCTCGTCGGCGCCGTCTGTGCGGCGGTCGCCTTCGTCGTGGCGCTCTTCATCCAGGAGGTCGCCCTGCGCTCCGGCCCCGGCAAGAAGCCCGCGCCAACGACTGAGAAGCCGGCCGGAGCCGCCACCTCATAACTCCACGCCCCGGTCCGGCAGGGGACAACCCCCGGAACCGCGTGCCATTCCAGCAAGGAGCAACGACCATGACCACCCCCACGCACCACTCCGTAGCCGTCATCGGCGCCGGCCTCGGCGGCCTCACCCTCGCCCGCGCACTGCACGTGCACGGCATCGAGGCGGCCGTCTTCGACCTGGAAGCCTCGCGTCACGCCCGTACCCAGGGCGGCATGCTCGACATCCACGAGGAGAGCGGCCAGATCGCTCTGCGGGCGGCCGGGCTGTACGACGGTTTCCGCGACCTCGTCCACGCCGGCGGCGAGGCCTGCCGCGTCCTGGACAAGCACGCCACCGTCCACTGGGAGAAGCTCGACAACGGCAACGGCGATCGTCCCGAGGTCGACCGCGGGCAGCTGCGCGATCTGCTGCTCGACTCCGTTCCCGAAGGCACCGTCCGCTGGGGCCGCCAGGCCGGCGGCGCCCGCCGGCTCGGCGACGGTCGGCACGAGGTCACCTTCACCGATGGCGAGAGCATCACCTGTGACCTGTTGGTGGGCGCTGACGGCGCGTGGTCCCGTATCCGCCCGCTGGTCTCCGATGCCTGGCCCACCTATACGGGTCTCTCGTTCGTCGAGGGTGACCTGCTGGACGCCGACGCCCGGCACCCGGGCAGCGCTGCCGTCGTCGGCGGCGGCCAGCTCTTCGCGCTCACCGACCGCAAGGGCATGATGGCCCACCGCCAGACCGACGGCAGCCTGCACATCTACACCTCGCTCCAGATCGCCGAGGACTGGCTCGACGGCATCGACTTCACCGACACCGAGGAGGCGAAGACGGCGGTGCTGCGGCAGTTCGAGGGCTGGGACGACAGCATCAAGGCGCTGGTCGCCGACGCGGACACCCCGCTGATCCCCCGCAAGATCAACGCCCTGCCCATCGGTCACAGGTGGGACCGCGTCCCGGGCGTGACACTCCTCGGCGACGCCGCACACGTCATGTCACCGTTCGCCGGCGAAGGCGCCAACCTCGCCATGCTCGACGGCGCCGAACTCGGACAGGCCATCGCCGCCCACCCCACCGATCCCGAAAAGGCCCTCATCACCTACGAGGAAGCCCTCTTTCCCCGCAGCGCTGAAAAGGCCCGGGAATCCGCCGACGCCATCGACCTCTGCTTCGGCCCGAACGCTGTCGACGACCTCGTGGCCATGTTCAGCGCCACCCCGGAGGAGGCATGAGCACCTGACGCCACACGGCACAGCACAAGATCGGTTCGGGAGGTGGCTCAGAGCACGGCGGGCGGCACACCGCGCGCCATTGACCTCACGGGCCGGTCACAGTCCCGATGCGCACAACCCAGCGGGTCACGAGTCATCGCCATGGCCTCAACCCCACAAGCGTACGAATGTACGGCGTGGAACGGGCTCTGTACGCCGATCCCGCACAGGACATCCGTCAGCGCACCCATGCCATCGATGAGAGGACAGAATCGTGGAGAGCATCACCAAGAACCGCCAGTCACCCGCTGTGCTGCGCGCCATGATCGAGCGTGCGTATGGTGCCGGCAGAGTCCCTTCGGGGGACGGGTGGGCCACGGAGCTGGGACACGGCTGGTTCAACGTCGCCTACCGGATTCGCCTGGGCGACGGCGCCGAGGTCGTGCTGAAGATCGCGCCGCCCCCACAGGTGGAGGTGATGACGTACGAGCGCGGTGCCATGGCGATCGAACTGTGGACGCTGGACATCCTGCGTACTCAGACGTCCGTACCCGTTCCGGTCGTGGACTTCGCCGACCGGAGCCACGAGCTGTGCGACGCCGACTACTTCTTCATGCAGTACATCGATGCCGACAACCTCGGCATCATCACCGGAGCGCTCCCCGATGCGGAGCGCGAGTCCTGCATGGAACAACTCGGCGCGGCGAACCGGGAAATCAACTCGGTGCGCGGCGATCGGTTCGGTCCACTGGCAGAGCCCGGCGACACGAGTTGGAGGAGGGTGTTCACCGGCATGATCGAGGACGTTCTGTCCGACGGCGAGCACCGGAGCGTCGAGATCGGCTGGGGCTACGATGCCGTCCGCGCGACAGTGGCCCAGCATGCCGGCAGTCTGGACGAGGTCACCGAGCCCCGCCTGGTCGAGTGGGACTTGTGGGACAGCAACGTGATGGTCCGCGACGGCAGGATCGTCTGCATCATCGACCACGAACGGGCTTTCTACGGTGATCCGTTGATCGAGGCCGGGTTCACTGGAACGCAGATATCCGCGTTCGGTGACGCGTCGGCCTTCATGCGCGGATACGGGCATGCCGAGCTCACCGAGACCCAGCGGACACGCCGCAGTCTGTACTGCCTGTACCTCTTGCTGATCATGGTCATTGAGTCGGTGTACCGCGGGCACACCGACACCAAGCAGTACGACTGGGCCCGCCCCCTCCTCGACGAGGCCATGGCGCTGCTCGGCCGCAGCGGCCGGTGACAGGCTCACCCGACACCGCGGCGACCGACCACACCGCCCGGCTCGGCACCGAGCCGGTCGGCCGGCTGCTGTGGCACGCATGCACCCAGACCACCGGAGCCGTCGGCGTCTACGGCATCTACGCCCTGACCAACGCCTGGTTCGTCGGCCACGGTGTCGGTGACACCGCGATGGCGGCGGTCAATCTGGTCGCCCCTTTGCTGCTGTTGCTCGGCGCGGTGTCAACCACCGTCGGCGCGGGCGGCGCTTCCCTGGTCTCCCGCGCCCTGGGTGCGGGAGACCGGCAGGCCGCCGCCCGCGCTGCCGGTAACTCCTTCACCCTCTTCTGGCTGTGCGCGGTCGTCACCACCACGGTGGGACTCGCTCTGCTCGATCCACTGCTCACACTCCTCGGAGCAGAGGGCGAACTGCGCGACAGTGCGCGCCCGTACGCGGTGATACTGCTGTGCGGCGCCCTCGTCTCGACGGGCTTCTCCAGTCTGGTGCGCGCCGAGGGGCGGATGGGGTTCTCCACGCTGTTGTGGCTCGTGCCCGTTGCAGTGCAGATCACCCTGGACCCCTTGCTGATCTTCGGATTCGGCATGGGCGTGGAGGGCGCCGCGCTCGGCACCGTCGGGGGCCAGGCCGTGTCCGCCGCACTGAGTCTTTGGTTCTTCTTCGCGCAGCGCGGCCGCCCCTACCGCATCGATCCGAGCAGCCTGGTGCCCCACGGTCCGACGCTGCGGGCGCTGCTGGGCATTGGACTGCCCTCGTTCCTGGCCGGATCGGGCTCACCCTGCTGGCCGTCCTCGTCAACTCCACCCTCGCTGCGACCGGGTCTGCCGCGGCTCTGGCCGCCTACGCCGTCTGCGTGCGCCTGCAGACCTTCGTGCTGATGCCGCACACCGGTATCAGCCAAGGTCTGCAGCCGATCGTGGGCTACAACGCCGGCCGCGGCCTGATGGGCCGGGCCCTGCGGGCTCGTAATCTCGCTCTGGGCAGCTCGCTGGTCTACGGTGCCGTCACCGCCGCGGCCCTGGCTGTACTGGCGCACCCTGTGAGCGGTCTCTTCCTGAATGATCCGGCCGCAGTCGACAACGCTGCCCGAGCCCTGCGTGTCCTTGCCCTGGGCATGACCGTCGCGGGACTCGCACCGCTTGTGGCCGCCTACTCCCAGTCGATGGGCCGCCCCGCTCCCGCCTACCTCCTCACCCTCGGCACCCTCCTCCTGATCAAGATCCCGCTGGTCGCGACGCTGGGCCGACTGGGGGCCGAGGGGCTCTGGGCGGCACTCGCCGCAGGCGAAGCAGCCGGCGCGATCGTGGCCCTCTGGCTGATGCGGCGGCTGCGGGACGCAACGCCGCAGGCATCGTGAGGAGGTCCTGCAAGGTGCTATGGCGTCGCCCAGGAATGTCAAAGTGCCTGTCGGGGCCGCGGAGTGACGACACCCCGACGGGCACACCAAGGACGACGGCGGCAGTGTCCCGGTCGCCCTGGAAGCCCGCCTCGGCTCAGACCGGCGTCATCCCGCCGCGTGCCGAGGGGGCGAAAGCCTGGCAGTGGGCAGCAGCCTCGGGCACTCCTCGCCCGCGATCACCCTCGGTTACTATGCTCACTTCTTGCCGGAGGCCGGCAGCAAGGGGCGGGGCACCATCGACGGACTGCCTGGGGAGCGGGGAGAGCGGCACGCCGGTCGAAACTCCCCAGATGCTCCCCAGCGTCGTTGACCGCCGGTTGTCGCCCTCGCGTCTCGGAGAGATCGTCCGTGGATTGCAAGGCTGAAGAGATGGGTGGCCTGGGAAAGTGTTGGAAGAGGTGGTAGCGACCCGCTATGTCACGCCTTTGCGTGAAGGTGGCTCGCTCCCCGGGATCGTCGAAGCCGATGACCTGGGTACGTACGTCATGAAGTTCACCGGTGCCGGTCAGGGGCGCAAGACGCTGGTCGCCGAAGTGATCTGCGGGCAGCTCGGCCGCCGGCTCGGGCTGCGCGTTCCCGAGCTCGTGCGGATGCAGCTCGACCCGGTCATCGGTCTCGCCGAGCCCGACCAGGAGGTGCAGGAACTCCTGAAGGCCAGTGGCGGCCTCAACCTCGGGATGGACTTCCTCCCCGGTTCGCTCGGCTTCGACGCGCTCGCCTACCAGGTGGATCCGCGCGAGGCCGGGCGTGTCGTCTGGTTCGACGCCCTGATCAACAACGTCGACCGGTCCTGGCGCAATCCGAACATGCTGATCTGGCACGGCGACCTCTGGCTCATCGACCACGGCGCCACCATGATCTGGCACCACAACTGGCCCGGCGCCCAGGCCTCCGCCGCCAAGCCCTACAACGCCTCGGACCACGCGCTGGCCCCCTTCGCCCCCGATGTCGCCGCGGCCGCCGCCGAACTCGCGCCGCTGGTGACCGAGGAACTGCTCACCGAGGTCGCCGCCGACGTGCCCGACGAGTGGCTGGTGGACGAGCCCGGCTTCGACTCGACCGATCAGCTCCGGCGTGCCTACGTGGAGGCGCTGCTGCCGCGGGCGGCCACCATCCACGAGCGGATCGTCCTGGACACGCCCACCGCCGACAAGCCGTCCCAGGCCCCGGGCTGGCTCACCGAACGCCTCGCCCCGAGGCGTGGCACCAAGAACAGCGACGAGAGCGGCCGGCCGTGAGCGAACGTGTTGTCTTCGAGTACGCCCTGCTGCGCGTGGTGCCGCGCGTGCAGCGCGGTGAGTTCTTCAACGCCGGTGTGGTCGTCTACTGCCGCGCGAAGGGGTTCGTCGCCGCCCGCACCGAACTCGACGAGGGGAAGCTCAGGGCGCTGGACCCCGGCGCCGACGTCACCGGCGTGCGGGCCGCCCTGTACGGCGTCGAGGGGATCTGCCGGGGCGGCGTGGACGCCGGCCAGGCGGCGGGCGACGACGCCGGGCGGCGCTTCCGCTGGCTGATCGCCCCGCGCTCGACCGTCATCCAGCCGAGCCCCGTGCACAGCGGTCTCACCACGGACCCGGCCGCCGAGGTGGAACGGCTGCTCGACCTTCTGGTGCGCTGATCCGCGCCCGGTTGCCGCTGCCTCGGGGTGTGACATGCGACGCTGCGTCCGCGGGCCGTTGACACCGGGTGCCAGGCCTTCTAGCGTCTCGACTGCTGAAGGTACTAAGCGGTTGCTCAGTTATCGGGAACCATCTCGCGGGGAAGAAGCATTCCGCGGCGAGTGGGCCTGACGTCCGCTGAGCCGCGATCCAAGGGCGAGGAGAACCAAGCATGTCCACCACCGAGCAGCGCGTAGCCATCGTGACGGGAGCGGCACGGGGCATCGGTGCCGCCACCGCGGTACGCCTGGCGGCCGAGGGCCGCGCCGTCGCCGTACTCGACCTGGACGAGGCGGCCTGCAAGGACACCGTCGAGAAGATCACCGCTGCCGGGGGCCGGGCCCTCGCCGTCGGCTGTGACGTCTCGGACAGCGCCCAGGTGGAAGCCGCCGTCGCGCGGGTCGCCGCCGAGCTCGGCGCCCCGACGATCCTCGTCAACAACGCGGGTGTGCTCCGTGACAACCTGCTCTTCAAGATGAGCGAGTCCGACTGGGACACCGTGATGAACGTGCACCTCAAGGGCGCGTTCCTGATGGCCAAGGCCGTTCAGAAGCACATGGTGGACCAGAAGTTCGGCAGGATCGTCTCGCTGTCCTCCTCCTCCGCCCTGGGCAACCGCGGCCAGGCCAACTACGCCGCGGTCAAGGCGGGGCTGCAGGGCTTCACCAAGACGCTCGCCAAGGAGCTCGGCAAGTTCGGCATCACCGCCAACGCCGTCGCGCCCGGCTTCATCGTCACCGAGATGACCGCGCAGACCGCGGAGCGCGTCGGCATGGGCTTCGAGGAGTTCCAGGCCGCGGCCGCCACCCAGATCCCGGTGCAGCGCGTCGGCTTCCCCGAGGACATCGCCAACGCCATCGCCTTCTTCGCGGGCGACGAGGCGGGCTTCGTCTCCGGCCAGGTCATGTACGTCGCCGGCGGACCGCTCAACTGACCCGAAGGGCTGCGGACATCATGACTGTGCAGGACAGTGGCAAGGTCGCGCTGATCACCGGCGCGAGCCGGGGTATCGGCTACGGCATCGCCGAGGCGCTCGTCGCCCGGGGCGACCGGGTGTGCATCACCGGACGCGGCGAGGACGCGCTGAAGGAGGCCGTCGAGACGCTCGGCTCCGACCGTGTCATCGGTGTGGCGGGCAAGGCGCACGACGAGGCCCACCAGGCGGTGGCCGTCGCGCGCACCATGGAGGCCTTCGGCAGGGTCGACTTCCTGGTCAACAACGCCGGTACGAACCCGGTCTTCGGCCCGATGGCCGAACTCGATCTCAACGTCGCCCGCAAGGTCTTCGAGACGAACGTGATCTCGGCGCTCGGCTTCGCGCAGCAGACCTGGAAGGCGTGGCAGAAGGACAACGGCGGGGCGATCGTCAACATCTCCTCCGTCGCGGGCGTCTCCGCCTCGCCCTTCATCGGCGCGTACGGCATGAGCAAGGCGGCGATGATCAACCTGACCCTTCAGCTGGCACACGAGTTCGCGCCGGTCGTGCGGGTCAACTCGATCGCCCCCGCGGTCGTGAAGACCAGGTTCGCCCAGTCGCTGTACGAGGGGCGCGAGGAGGAGGCTGCCGCGGCCTACCCGATGGGACGGCTCGGTGTCCCCGAGGACATCGGCGGCGCCGCGGCCTTCCTCACCTCGGACCAGTCCGACTGGATCACCGGACAGACCCTGGTGGTCGACGGCGGTATTTTCCTGAACTCGGGCGTGGGCTGAGAACAGCCTGAGCGGGTTTGGCCCTGATTGACTCAAGTGCCCCGTCGGGCCAGCGGATTGACCCGACGGGGCGCTGCGGTATGGTCTGCCGACCCATGGCTGATCGAGGAGCGTGCGCGTGTTCTACCGGGCCAGTCTGCAGGCCGCTGCAGCCCTTGCTTCCCTGTCTCTGCTGGCCGGCTGCGGTCTGTTGTCCGACAGCGGTTCGGACGTGGAGCAGAAGCTAGCCGTCGGGACGACCAGCCAACCCTCCACCCTCGACCCGGCGGCGGCGTGGGACGGTTCCTGGGAACTGATGCGCAACGTGTTCCAGACGCTGGTCAGCTTCCCCACCGGAAGTACGAGCCCCGAACCGGACGCGGCGGACCACTGCAAGTTCACCGACACCACCAGTACCGCCTACCGGTGCACGCTCCGCGAGGGGCTGAAGTTCTCCAACGGCGAGAAGCTCGACGCCGAGGCCGTGAAGTACTCCATCGACCGGATCAGGACGATCGCGGTCAAGGGCGGCCCCGTCGGCATGCTCGGCTCGCTGGACCAGGTGGAGACCAAGGGCGACTCCGAGGTCATCTTCCACCTGACCAAGCCGGACGCCACCTTCCCGTTCATCCTGGCCACGCCCGCCATGTCGCTGGTCGCGCCGAGCGAGTACTCGGCACACAAGATCCGTGACGACGGCAAGGTCACCGGGTCCGGGCCGTACCTGCTGGACGCGTACAAGCAGGGTGAGCGCTCCGAGCTGGTGAAGAACCCCGACTACAAGGGTTTCGCGGACCGCAAGAACGACGCCGTGACCATCCGGTACTTCAAGGGGTCCGGCGCCATGGTCGCGGCGCTCAAGAAGGGCGAGATCGACGCCACCTACCGAGGTCTCACCGCCGAGGAGGTGGTGAGCCTGGAGGACAACGAGGACAAGAAGAGCAACCTCCAGCTCGTCGAGTCGGTCGGCGCCGACATCCGCTTCCTGGTCTTCAACCCCAAGGACCCGGCCGCCGGCAAGCCGGCCGTGCGGCGCGCGATCGCCCAGCTGGTGGACCGGGACGCGCTGGTGGCCAAGGTCTACCAGGGCACCGCCGAACCGCTCTACTCGATGGTGCCCAAGGGCATCGCGGGGCACACGACCAGTTTCTTCGACACCTTCGGCGACCCGGACGCCAAGAAGGCCAAGAAGATCCTCAGGGACGCCGGTATCGACGAGCCGGTCGCGATGACCTTCTGGTACACCACCGACCGGTACGGATCCTCGACGGCTCCGGAGTTCGACGAGCTCAAGCGCCAGCTGGAGGCCTCCGGTCTCTTCAGGATCACGCTGAAGAGCCGGCCCTGGAACACGTTCCAGGCAGGTTTCACCAAGGGGGAGTACCCCGTCTTCGGCCGTGGCTGGTTCCCGGACTTCCCCGACCCGGACAACTTCATCGCCCCCTTCGTGGGCAAGGACAGCATCACGGGCATGCCGTACGCGAAGGACGAGATCACGAAGCAGGTGCTGCCCCAGACCCGCAAGGAGAGCGACCGGGGCGCGGTCAGCCAGCAGTTCGAGGTGGCCCAGAAGGCACTCGTCGACGACGTCCGGCTGCTGCCGCTGTGGCAGGGCAAGCTGTACGTGGCGGCCGGCGAGGACATCGGCGGCGGCGAGCGGGCCCTGGACCCGCAGACGGTCATGCAGATGTGGGAGCTGTACCGCAAGGCCAGCTGGTAGCCCGCCGGCCGGTTCGCGGCCCCGCCCCGGAGCGGGCGGGAGGCTCCCGGCTCCGTTGTCAGTGCTCGCCGGTAGGTTCTGAGATCAAGAACTGATTGCTTACCGGAGGTTGTTGACGTGACCGACACCGACCAGCTGCCCGAGTCCTGGCGCGGCGTCCTCGGCGAAGAGCTGCAGAAGCCGTACTTCAAGGAGCTCACCGAGTTCGTCGAGGAGGAGCGGGCCGCAGGACCGGTCTACCCGCCCCGGGGGCAGGTGTTCGCCGCGCTCGACGCGACCCCGTACGACAAGGTGAAGGTCCTGGTCCTGGGCCAGGACCCGTACCACGGCGAGGGGCAGGGGCACGGGCTGTGCTTCTCCGTGCGGCCGGGTGTGAAGACCCCGCCGTCCCTGCGCAACATCTACAAGGAGATGAAGGAGGAGCTCGGCCTGCCGGTCCCGGACAACGGATATCTGATGCCGTGGGCCGAACAGGGCGTGCTGCTCCTCAACGCGGTGCTGACCGTGCGCGCGGGCGAGGCCAACTCGCACAAGGGCAAGGGCTGGGAGAAGGTCACCGACGCGGTGATTCGCGCGGTCGCGTCCCGGCCCGACCCGGCGGTCTTCGTGCTCTGGGGCAACTACGCGCAGAAGAAGCTCCCGCTGATCGACGAGGAGCGCCATGTGGTGGTGAAGGGAGCGCACCCCTCGCCGCTCTCGGCCAAGAAGTTCTTCGGGTCCCGTCCCTTCACCCAGATCAACGAGGCCGTCGCGGCGCAGGGGCACCAGCCCATCGACTGGCGCATCCCCGACCTGGGCTGATGGCGCGCCGGAGCCTGGGTGCGGGCGCGCGCCACTGCGGTTAGCGTCGAACCGGCCGGAACCATCCGGAACCGTAAGGAACCGCATGGATCCGGTCGGACGCAGGCGGACGGGTACGAGGGAGACCGCAGTGACGGAGCAGCAGGAGGCGTCGCGAGACGTCGTCATGACCAGAATCGGCCAGGCGATCATGCTGCTGCACGGGGGTGACCGCGAGGAGGCCCGCAACCGCTTCGGCCTCCTCTGGGCGGAGATCGGTGCGGACGGTGACGCCCTGCACCGGTGCACCCTCGCGCACTACATGGCGGACACCCAGGACGATCCCGGTGACGAGCTGGTCTGGGACCTGCGGGCGCTGGCCGCCGCCCGGACGCTGACCGACGAGCGCGTCGCGGAACACCACGACGCCCTCGCGGTACGGGCCTTCTACCCGTCGCTCTACCTCAACCTGGCGGCGGACTACGTGAAACTCCGGCGCCCGGCGGCGGCCCGGATCCATCTGGACCGGGCCAGGGACGCCTCCGGAGCACTGGCACAGGACGGGGGCGACGACGGCTACGGGGACGGGGTGAGGGCCGCCATCGGGCGCCTGGAGCGGCGCCTGCGGGAACTCTGAGGGGCTGGGGCGGGCGGCGCCCGGCGTGCCGCCCGGCCGGGGCTGTGTCGTCGGTGTTCTCGGTGTGCGGTCAGCCGTCAGTGGCCGTAGGTGTGGTCGCAGATCCGCGACTGCGGACTGCCCGCCGGCCAGTGCCCGTATCCCCGTCCCAGTGCGCAGACATCCGCCCCGGTGACCGGCGGCGGCAGTGCCGGTACGGGCGCGGCGGGCGCGGCCCGGCGCGGCGGGCGGGGGAGCGCGGGGCCGGGGACGCGCCGTGGCCGCGGGGCGCGGGGTGCGGCGCGGGGCTCGCTGCGACGAGCGGCGGGCGGGGCGGCCGGCTCCCGGGCGGCGCGGGTGGCGGCGGACCGCTTCGGGCCGGGGATGGCTTCCAGGACGTCGCGGACCGGGGGGCGGCCGATCTGCGGGGCCAGGTCCTGGGCGGTGGGGCCGGGCGATGGTGGCGGCGGGGCACTCGGCCGGGGCTGGACGGAGACGCACCCGGACAGGGCCGTGACCGCCACGGCGACCAGGAGCTTCACGGTGGTACTGGTTCGATGCACCTGATCAACTCTGCTGTGCGGACCCGCCGTCGAGTGGGCCGGAATCCCCGGATTGATCCGCACGAGTGACCCCGGTCAGCGCCGCGCCCCGCGTGCCGTCCGCGCCTCAGGGTCCGAGCATCCCGCGCAACAGCTCGCCGAAGCCGGTGCGCAGCTCCGCCTCGGAGGGCACGGAGCTGCTGTAGGAGCCGGCCGCGCACGAGAACATCATCCCCTCGCACCAGGCCACCAGGGACAGGGCGTGGCGCTCGGGCTCGGGCGACCCGGCCGCCGTCATCAGCGCGACCAGCGGCTCGCGGAACTGCCGGCCCGCCGCGTCGAAGAAGGCCCGCAGCTCGGGGCGGCGGGTGGCCTCCAGGGCGAGTTCGTACCGGCAGACGAGCAGTTCGGGGTGGCGGGTCAGATAGCGGTGCAGGGCCGTCGCCAGACCCGCGATCAGTGCGTCCGGCCCGGGGGGTACGGCCCCGCCCGCCGCCGGTCCGGGTGGCGCGAGTTCGCCCGGCGCCAGGACCCGGGCCTCCCGCTCCGCCAGCCGGCGCACCGTCGCCTCCAGCAGGGACTGCCGGGTGCGGGCGTAGTTGGACGTCGAGCCCTGGGGGAGTCCGGCCCGTTCGTCCACCGCCCGGTGCGTCAGCCCCCGCATGCCGCGTTCGGCCAGCAGCCCGAGCGCGGCGTCGGTGATCAGATCGGCCCGTGCGGAGCCGGTGGTGCGTGTGGCCATGGGATCAACCTACCGCTGGAACTACAGGTGTAGTACGTTGGAGTTGTTACTACAGGTGTAGTTTCCCGGTTCCGGGATCGAGGAGGAGTCATGCACGCACCCCGCGCGGTTGTCATCGGCAGCGGAATCGGTGGGCTCACGACGGCGGTGGCCCTGCACCGCTCGGGCTGGCAGGTCACCGTGCTGGAACGGGCCGGGACGCTGGAGCCCGTCGGTGCCGGAATCAGCCTCGCCCCCAACGCCCAGCGCGCCCTGGACGTCATCGGGCTCGGCGACGGGATCAGGTCCCTGGCCGCCTGGCAGGGCGAGGGCGGCATGCGCTCACCGGGCGGCCGCTGGCTCGCCAGGACCGACAGCGCCGCGGCGGCCGAGCGGTTCGGCGGCCCACTCGTCCTGCTGCACCGGGCCACCCTGGTCGGCCACATAGCCGCCGCGCTCCCCGCCTCCGCCATCCGCACCGGGTGCCCGGCCCGCCTCGTGGACCCGGGCACCGCAGGCGGCCGGCCCGCCGTGGTCGGCACTCCGGACGGGACCGTCGAGGCCGAACTCGTGATCGGCGCCGACGGCATCCACTCGGCCGTACGGGAGGCGCTCTTCCCGGACCACCCCGGCCCCTCGTACGCGGGCTTCACCACCTGGCGCGTCCTCGTGCCCGCGCCCGCCGAGTCCTTCGCCCCGCACGAGACCTGGGGCCGAGGCGCGCTCTGGGGCACCCAGCCGCTCAAGGACGGCCGGATCTACGCGTACGCGGCGGCGGTCGCCCCGGCGGGTGCGCGGGCCGCCGACGACGAGCGGGCGGAACTGCTGCGCCGGTTCGGCGACTGGCACCGGCCGGTCCCCGCGATCATCGACGCCGCCGAACCCGGAGCCGTCCTGCGCAACGACGTCCACCAGATGACCGACCCGCTGCCCGCCTTCCACCGCGGCCGTACGGTGCTCGTCGGGGACGCCGCCCACGCCATGGCTCCCACCCTGGGCCAGGGCGGCAACCAGGCCATCGAGGACGCCGTCGTGCTCGCCCACCACATGGCACCGGGGGCCGACCCGGGCGCCGGCCTCGCCGCGTACACCGCCGACCGGCTGCCCCGGACGACCGCCGTCGTCCGCAAGGCGGCACAGGTCTCGCGGCTGATGCGCCTGTCCGGTCCCGTCTCCGTCGCGCTGCGCGACTTCGCGATGTCCACGGCCTCCCGCCTCGGGCCCGGTCTCGTCCTGCGCACCTTCGACGGCATCGCCGACTGGCGTCCGCCGCAGCACACGTATGCTGCCGGGACGAACGACGCGCCGGTAGTACGACCGAGGTGGACCACCACGGACGAGAACCGCGACGCACGGCGCTGAACAGCAAAGAGGGAGACCCAGTGAAGGTCGGCTGCATCGGGCTCGGAGACATCGCGCAGAAGGCATACCTGCCGGTGCTCAGCGCCCTGCCGGGGGTCGAACTGCATCTGCAGACCCGTACCCCCGCCACCCTGGCCGCCGTCGCGGAGACCCACCGGATCCCCGCCGCGCAGTGCCACACCGACCTCGGCTCGCTGCTCGCCCAGGGGCTGGACGCGGCGTTCGTGCACGCCCCGACCGCGGCCCACCCGGAGATCGCCGGCCGGCTGATCGAGGCGGGCGTGCCCACCTATGTCGACAAGCCGCTGGCGTACGGGTTCGCGGAGTCAGAGCGGCTGGTGGAGCTGGCGGAGGCCCGAGGCGTCGGCCTGACCGTCGGATTCAACCGCCGTCTGGCGCCCGGTTACGCCCAGTGCGCCGAGCACCCGCGCGAGCTGATCCTCATGCAGAAGAACCGGGTGGGACTGCCGGAGGACCCCCGGACCATGGTCTTCGACGACTTCATCCACGTGGTCGACACCCTGCGCTTCCTGGCACCCGGGCCCGTCGAGCACACCGTCGTACGGGCCAGGATCCGCGACGGCCTGATGCACCACGTCGTGCTCCAGCTGTCCGGCGACGGGTTCACCGCCATCGGGGCGATGAACCGGCTCAGCGGCTCGACCGAGGAACGGCTGGAGGTCTCCGGCCAGGACTCCAAGCGCGAGGTCGTCAACCTCGCCGAGGTGATCGACCACAAGGGCCAGCCGAGCGTGAGGCGGCGCGGCGACTGGGTGCCGGTGGCCCGCCAGCGCGGCATCGAGCAGAGCGTGCTGACGTTCCTGGACGCCGTGCGGGCCGGGCGGACGCTGAGCGCCCGCGACGCGCTGGAGACGCACGAGCTGTGCGAGCGCGTCCTGCGCGACCTCGACTGCGCCTGAGGGCCCTCCGCCCCCGGGCCTCGGCCGGGGCCGTCGTTCCTCCGGATGCGTGCGGACCGGGGGCGATGCAGGCTGAGGAGATGGACCGTCGGCCCGTGGAGGTGACCTCGTGAAACCCCGCCACGAGCCCCAGGGCTGGGGTGCTCTCCAGCCCCCGCCCGGCTACTACTCGGCCGACGGCCGTCCGCCCGACGCCATGCAGCGCGCCCTGATCCTCGACTGGGCGGTGAGCCAGCGGGTCGCGTGCGGCTGGCGCGTGGAGTCCCGCTCCGAGACCCAGGTCGTCATGGTCAGGGGCCGCCCCCTGAACCATGTGCTGCACGCTGTCCTGACGGTCTTCAGCTGTTTCCTCTGGGGCGCCGTGTGGCTGGTGCTCGGTGTGACCAGCAAGGTCGAACGGATCGCGCTCACCGTGGACGCCATGGGCGACATCATCACCGTGAACGGTCCGGGCCGGAACACGTTCTGAGCGCCCACCCCTCATGCCTCACGCACGGGGCTCCGCGGCAGGGTGTGCGGTCCGCACGGACGCCGCGCCGCCGTCCGTGACGCCTGCGGCGACCGCGCCCGCCGGTACGGACCGGCCGGGCCTGCCGCGCACGGACCGGACGCCTTCGAAGGCGCAGAACGCGGCCAGGACGACCAGCGCGCCGTACAACGGCCAGTCACCCAGCCGGACATACAGGGTGGTCCCGCCGGCCATGGGCACGCCGAACACCTCGGCGCCGCTCCTGTCGGTACCGAGCGGAGCCCCGATCCGCTCGCCCTGCGGCCCGTACACCGCACTGACGCCCGTCAGCGTGGCGTGCACCATCGGGCGGCCGTTCTCGGCGGCCCGCAGAGCGCCGAGCGAGGCGTGCTGGGCGGGCGCCCAGCCGTGCTGGAACGACGAGGTGGACGACTGGGCGACCAGCACCTGCGCACCGTCCCTTGTCAGCTGCCGGCTCATGTCGGGGAACGCGCTCTCGAAACAGACCAGCGGACCGATGCGCAGCCCGTCCGCACCGGGCAGCGTCATCGTCACCTGCCGGCTGCCGCGCAGCCGGTCCTCGCCCGCGGCCCTGCCCATCGAGGTCGCCCAGCCGAGTGCCGAGCGGGCCGGAACGTACTCGCCGAACGGAACCAGCCGCATCTTGTCGTAACGGTCCCCGGTCAGTCCCTGCGGACCCACCAGCACCGCACTCTTGAAGATGCCGGTCCGGTCCGACGCGTCGGTCTGCCTGGCGTCCACGTTCACCAGCACATCCGCACCCACCAGCCGCGACAGCGCCGCGATCCGGGCCGCGACCTCGGGCCGCCGGACCGGGTCGACCGCGATGCTGCTCTCGCCCCACACGACCAGGTCGACGTCCCGGCCCGCCAGCGAACGCGTCAGCTCCTCACTGCGGGCGAGCCGGCGCTGCACACTGCCTGGCCCCTCGATGACACCGGGCTGCACGACGGCGATCCGGGCCTCTCCCGAACGCTCCGGCCGGGGCGCCCACATCCACACCGAGCCCACCACCACGGCACCCGCCACGAGCGAGATCACGGCCACCGTGCGGGCTGCCGAGGCCACAAGCAGCACGGTCAGCGCGGTGTTCACCGCCACCACCAGCAGGCTCACCAGCCAGACCCCGCCCACCGAGGCCAGCCGGAGCGCCGGTGTCACCTGCCACTGGCTCGCGCCCAGCAGCCCCCACGGGCCGCCCAGCGCCTCCCAGGAGCGGGCCAGTTCGATCAGCAGCCAGCCGCAGGGCACCACGATCACGGCCGCCACCACCGCCGTGCCGGACAGTCGCCCGCCCAGCAGACGGGAGACGAGCAGGCCCCACGGGGCCCACAGCAGCCCGAGGAGGGCCGCCAGCACCACGATGAACACATGGAGGCTCGGCATCAGCCAGTGGTGCACGGCCAGCATGTATCCGGTGCCGCCGAGCCACCCGTCCACGGCCGCCCGCCGGCCCGTGGCGGCGGACCGGATCAGCAGCAGCAGGGGCACCAGGGCGACGTAGGCGAACCACCACAGCGCCGGAGCGGGGAACGCGAGTGCCGGCAGCGCACCGGCCAGGAGCGCGGCGACGCCACGCCACAGGGTGGATCCGAGTATCCGCTCGCCCCACTCGCGCCGCTGCCCGGCCCCGGTCCCCATGGAGCGCCTCCTCGTCCTGCCCGTATCGTCCTGCCCGTGTCACCGGGTCCCTCGGGAGCCCGCTCCCGTGTTCTCCCCCAGTGTGGGGCAGCGGAAGCGGACCGGCGCGGATCATTCGGCGGCGAGAGCGCCCGTCATGCTCCGCCACTTCTCGTGAACGGTCACACACCGGATCCGCCAGCCGCCCTCCGTACGGACCAGCTCGAAGGCGTAACGCCCGCCCGAGACGAAGTTCGGTGCCGTCGCGGCCGCTTCGTCCGGGGCGCCCCCGGCGCCCTCGGTGCCGTTCCCGAGCCGCATCGGGTTCATGTAGTCGGCCTGGACCCGGGCGCCGTCGCCCGGGTAGCCGCCGAGATCCTGGAGGTCGAGCCGGCGGTTGACGATCAGATGCTGCCGTACGGGGAAGAGCAGCATGGTCTGCGAGAGCCATTGCGCGACCTCGGGGGCGGGCCCCTCGATACCGCCCGCGGTGCGGTAGTCGGCGCGGCCGTCCGGGGTGAACAGCGCCCGGTAGTCCGCCCATTCGCCGTCGTCCACCGCCACCGCGTAGCCGGTGATCACTGCGTCGATGGAGATCCGGTCCATCACGGTCGAGAGATCCACACGCTGCGTCATCGGGTCAGTCTGGGCCCAAGGGCGTCAGGGGCCAAGAGCCGTGCACCGACGGCGTCAGCCGGGGACCACGGCCACCGGGCCCCGCGCGTGGGTGAGCGTGGTCTGCGCCACCGGGGAGAGACCGAGACCGAGGGACTCGCCGCCCCTGCGCCTCCCGATCACCGTCAGCGCCGCGGTCGCCGACGCCGCCACCAGCGTGCGCGACGCGGAGCCGTTGACGGGCTCCATCACGACCTCGGCCTGCGGGTACATCTCCCGCCGGCCCGCGGTGAGCTCGGCGAGCGTGCGCTCGGCCGAGCCGACCGCCGCGTCCCGGTCGAAGGCCGGCCCGCCGGACAGCATCGAGGAGAACATCGTCCAGCCGTGCACGATCCGCAGCCGCGCGCCGGGCCGCGACGCGACCGCCGTGAAGGCGAACTCCAGCACCGGCCCGCTGCTCTCGTCGGCGGCCACACCCGCCACGACGTCCCTGAAGTCCTCCGCTTCGGCCTCCCCCTCGTCCGCCGGGTCGCCCTCCCGCATCCCGCCGTGGACGACGACCACGGGGCACCGGGCCATGGACGCCGTCGCCAGGCTGTTGGACCCCAGCATCAGGGAACGGAAGCCGCCGAGTCCGCGTGAGCCGACCACCACCATCGACGCGGCGCGGCTGAGCGCGGTCAGCGCCGCCGCCGGGAAGTCCAGCGGTGCGAGGGTCGTGGGGTGCAGCCCGGGAGCGATTTCGTTCACCCGGGCCACCGACTCCGTGAGCAGCTCCTCCGCCTCACGCTGCTGCGCCTCCTGGCCGGCCCGCCGGGTGGGCGCCAGCGCGTGTACGACCACCAGCCCGAGGCCCCGGCCTTGCGCCTCGCGGGCCGCCCAGTCCAGTGCGTCGCGACCGGCCGGCGAACCGTCGACGCCGGCGATCACGGGAAGCTCGGTGCTGCTGGTCATGGCTTGCTCCGGAGTGCGCCGGCGGGAGTCCCGGTCCGGCACGCGCGCGCCGGGGACGTACTCCGTACGCTACGGCGCGCACCGGCAGGGGGCCTCCCGGCAGGGTCGGGCGGCGGCAGGTCAGGATGTGCCGCCGGGCGCCGGACCGCCCGCGGAGTTCACGAATGACATGGACGCTCTTGTCCTCGTCTGCCGTCGCGCCTGCACCTATGCTCACGGGATGGAGCAGAGCGAAGTCGTGAAGCGTGTGATCGGCATCCTCACCGAGGCGGGCGAGATGCGCAGGCTCTTGGAGGAGAGCCCGGACCGCGGTGACCCCAGCAACGACTCGACCGTGGTGACCGCCCTCCTCAACGAGACGATGCCACGGATCGCCATCCCCGAGGACGCCACCATCGAGGACGTGGTGGGCCTCGTCGGCCGGGAGGTCGGCGGCGCGGTGGAGCAGTTGGTCGGAGCGTTCACCCTGGCGTTCGCGATGCTGGCGCAGGTGCACGACTCCGGCCAGACGGATGTGACGTCGGCGGATGTGCTGCAGGATCTCGCCCTGCGGGCCGAACAGTTCGGCACCGAGGGACCGGGGGAGACGGACGCCTGAAGCCCCGGGAGCGGTCGGGGTACGCACCGGCACGCTCATCGACTTCGGCTCTCGGGCCACGGATCAGGGAACGCCGGTGGCTGTGGCCCGAGGGCCGGTCTGCGGGCACCGCGTCGCGGCGGCCGGTGCCGCGCGGATGACGTCCTCGCCGGCCTGCCCCGCTCGTCCGAGGCCGGCCCGTACGGGCTCCCGTCCCTCCGGAAGAACCGGGCCCTGGTCATGTACCGGCCGTCGCGATTCCGGTCCCCGCCGTCAAGCGGCTGAGAAATGATGGCCGTTGTCCAGACCGGCGAGCAGGCCGGGCTCCGAAGGTTCCCGGCCGAGGGTCCGGCGGGTGACGAGACCGGACGCCGGGAAGCGCGGCCGGAGTCCGTCGATCACACGGGATACTGCTACTCATGCGCGTCGACTTCGATCCTCAGACCATGCAGTCCGCGGAGTTCTACCGGCTGCTCACCGCCGTGGTCGTCCCCCGGCCCATCGCCTGGATCTCCACCGTCACCCCCGACGGCGAGACGGCCAACCTCGCACCGCACTCCTTCTTCACGATCGCCTGTGTCAGCCCGCCCGTCGTCCAGTTCACCTCGGTCGGGCGCAAGGACTCGCTGCGCAACATCGAGGAGACCGGCTCCTTCGTGGTCAACTTCGCCCCGGAGCACCTCTTCGAGCAGATCAACGCGACCGCGACCGACTTCCCCCGCGGCGTCAGCGAGTTCACGGCCGTGGGTGTCGAGCCCGAACCCAGTCTGAGGGTGAAGCCGCCGCGGGTGGCGGGATCGCCGGTCGCCCTCGAATGCGAGCTGCACAGCACGGTCCTGCTGGGCGACTCCACAGTCGTCTTCGGCCGGGTGGTGCACGCCGTGGTCGACGAGGACGTCATGACGGACGGCCACCCCGAAGCCGCCAGGCTGCGCCCGCTGACCCGGCTCGGCAAGGACGAGTGGGGCACGTTCGGAGGCGTACGGGAGATCTCCCGCGTCCCGTACGCCCAGTGGCAGGAGGACCGCGGCACCCGGTGAGGGGGAGGCGGTGCGCGGGCCGCGAGCGCGGGCTCGTCGGCCCGGCGCCCTCCGGCTCCGGGGGAGCGCCGCTACTCCACCGGGCGTACGGACACCGCCTTCCGGCGTACGACGACACCCCGGCGCGCGCCGGGGGATCCTGCGCCACATGGAGAACCGGACGACAGCGACAGCCCCGGCCGGACGGGCGGGCGGCGGCGCCCCCGGTCCGCGCACGCCCTTCCCGGGCCGGCGAGGGGCAAGGCAGGTCGAACGGCTCTGCTACGTGACGGCAGCCGTGCTGATCGTGTCGGGACTGGTCCACCTCGTGGTCCTGCTCGTCGACGGCGGCTCCTGGGAGGGCCCCGTCTCCTGGCGCAAGCCCGTCACCTTCGGGCTCTCCTTCGGCCTGACGCTCATCGCGATCGCCTGGGTCTCCTCGTACCTGCGGACGGGCGCCCGCGCCCGGACCGTGCTGCTGGGGCTGTTCGCCGCGGACTGCGTCCTGGAGGTCACCGGGATCACCGTGCAGGCGTGGCGGCACGTGCCGTCCCACTTCACCATGGAGACCGCCTTCGACACCGGCGTCTCCATGACACTGGCCGTCGGCGGGGCAGGGCTGGTCGCCCTTCTCGCCGCGCTCTCGGCAGCCGCGTTCCTCCGGCGGCCCGGCGGACCGCCCGGCATGGCGCTCGCGCTGCGGGCGGGCTGCGGGATTCTCGTCATCGGGCTGCTGTCGGGCGCGGCCATGATCGCGCGCGGTGTCTATCTCACCCGCACCGGGCATCAGTTGGCCGGATACGCCTCCACGGCCCCGCTCAAGCCCCTGCACGGGATCAGCCTGCACGCCGTACTCGTGCTCCCGGTACTGGCACGCCTCCTGGCCATGACATCGTGGAGCCCACACACCCGCGTGTCCGTCGTGCGGGCCGCCGCCGGCTGCTGGGCGGCAGCCGTCGCGGCAGCGCTGGTGTGGGCGGTCGCCGCCTGCTGATGCGGCCGTGAAGGCGAACACGGGGGCGCACCGGCGACGGTGCCGACGGCCGGACCAGCGGCAACGGATAGTCTCTGCAAGCCTCGTCGGATACCGGTGCCCTGGTGGGTGTGGGACCGGGACGATGCCACACCCCCGTCGTCGCCGCGGTCCACGGACCGGCCGGCCTCGGGGCTCTCACAGCAACTGCGATGTACAGGAGACCCGATGGCTGAAACCCCGCCCCGCCAGGTCCAGCGGCGCTCGGACGAGAGCGCCGCCGGCTCGGCGGCCGAGGCCCCGGGCCGTGTCGAGGCACTACCGACACCGCGCTACCAGGGGCTGTTCGTGGAACCCGATCTTCCGCCCTTCGTCGAGACCGAGTGACGTAGTGGGCCGAGCTCAGGGCTGCCCCCGTTCCCGCTCAGGCGGGCACGGGGGCAGCCCTGTCATGTGCGCCCGTCCGTGACATCGAGCCGTCCCGGGAGGCCCCCGGCTGTGCGCGCGCCGCCCGTCATGGAAGCTGTCGGCATGAACATCTCTGCCGACGAAGGCGCACCGGACCGGGCCGGCTACCGGCGCTCAGCGGGATCGCCGCGCGGTGAGGCCAGGCGCAGGGAACTGCTCGACCTGGTCACCGAGGACCTCGCGGCCAACGGGATCGTGGACTTCTCGCTGCGGCGCGCCGCCCGCGCGGCCGGCACCACGCACAAGGTGCTCCTCTACCACTTCGACGGCGCCGACGAGCTGCTGGTGCAGGCCACCGCCGAGCTGCGCCGTCGCCGCACCGGAAAGGCGCTGGCCGCCGCCACCGAAGGAGGGGCCCGCAGGTCGCTGGGGGACTGGGTGCGCGCGATCTGGCCGATTCTGCTGGACGACGACGAGGCCGCGGTGCTCGATCAGGCCATCGGCCTGGCCATGTACGACTCCGGACGGTACGCCGCACTCGGCCGCGAGGCGTCCCGGCAGTACCTGCCCACGCTCCTTGCGGTCTGCCCGGAGCACTGGTCCGCGCGCCGCCGGCTGGAGGTCGCCGAGATGGTCCTTGCGACGCTCCGCGGCTTCCTGGTGGACGCCCGGACCAGCGGCGACACCGAGGGGGTGGCCGCCGGTTTCGAGGCCCTGGTGCGCGCGCTGGAGCGTGAGGAGGCGGCCGGTGAATGAGTGTTGCCGCCGATGGCCGCAGGGCCGGACCGGGCGGGCGATGGACACGATGTGAACCACGTGGTTCACTTTTTGGGAGGGATGAATCCTGCCCACCCGGAGGTCGTCATGAGCACGTCCGCGGAACCCCAGAAGCTCCCATTCGCCGAAGGCACCCGCGGGGCGTCCAGCCGCCCCGGACGGGCCACCGGGGCGACGGTCACGAGGGAGATCGAGCTGTCGGCCGGGACGGTCGCCTACGAGGACACCGGAGGCGACGGCCCGGTGGTGGTCCTGCTGCACGGGCTGCTGATGGACGCGTCCCTGTGGGACGGGACGGTGGCTGGGCTGTCCGCCGGCCACCGGTGCCTGGCGCCGACGCTGCCCCTCGGCGCGCATCTTCACGCGATGCGCGCGGACGCCGACCTGTCCTTGCGCGGGACGGCCCGGCTGGTCGCGGAATTCCTCGACCGGCTGGACCTGCGCGACGTCACGCTCGTCGGCAGCGACACCGGCGGGGCCCTGGTCCAACTGCTCATCGGGGACGGCGGCCTCGCGGGGCGGGTGGGCCGGGTGGTGCTCGTCTCCTGCGAGGCGTTCGACAACTACCCGGCCCGGGTGACGGGCCGGACTCTCGCGCTCGCCGGCCGGCTGCCGCCCCGTCTCTTCGGGTTGTTCATGCAGCAGATGCGGCTGCGGGTGGTGCGCCGCCTCCCGGTCGCGTTCGGATGGCTGACCCTGCGGGGCGACGCGGCGACCCGCCGGTGGGTGCGGCCCGTCATGACCCGGCCGGATATCCGCCGCGATGCGGTCCGGACGCTGCGGGCGGCGGCCGCGGACGCCCGAGCGCTGGCCGGGGCCGCCGGCGCCCTGGAGTGCTTCGACCGCCCCGCGCTCGTCGTCTGGGCGGCCGGCGACCGCGTGATGCCGCCCGAACACGGCCGGCGCCTCGCGGAACTCCTGCCGCAGGGGCGCCCGGCCGAGATCCCCGACAGCCGCACACTCGTCCCGCTGGACCAGCCGGAGCAGCTGGCCCTGGCGATCGGGGAGTTCGTGGGCGCGCGCCACGAGTGACGTACCGCCGGGCCTTCGCCGGCCCCGCGTCGCCCGCCGACGGGGCGCCTATTCGCAGGCGGTTCCGTCGCCGTCGCGGTCCAGGTGCCGCCCGTAGCCGGGTTCGCCGGCGTGAATGGGCGCGGCGCCGGCCGCCCGGACGGCGGTGCAGTTGGCGTAGTACGCCGAGCCGGAGCCACCGCCCGTCCCGGAGCCGCCGGAGGTGCCTGACCCGCCGGAGCCGTCGGGGTCGGGTGCGACGGTGACCCTGACGGTCTTCGTCCTCGTCACCGTCGGAGCCGGTTCGGGGGAGGCCGTGACGGTCTTCGTGACGGCGGGCAGCGGCTCGGCCGACGCGGTCGCCGTGGCCGTAGCGGTCAGCGTTGCCGTGACGGTCGCGGCGGGCGCGGCCTTCGCGTCGGCGGCCTTCTGCGTCCCGGTGCCGTCGTCGGCGGCGCCGATGCCGACACCGACGAAGAGCAGGACGACCGCCGCCGGAATGATGATCCGCTTCCGCGACCAGCCGGGCCTGCCCCGGGAAGGCGCCGGGGGTACGTACGGGTTGGGCCCGGCGGGCTCGGGCGGCGCGCCCCAGGGCGGCGGTTGCGGCGGCGGGTTGTGCGACATGGGTCCCCCAGGTGATGCGTGGGGCACGACCGTAGCGAGGTCGTGCGAGCCGGTGTGAGCCATGCATTCCATTAGTGATGAACTTGTGACCAAATGGTGGGCGAAGGGTGGGTGCTCCACCTGACGCGTGGGAAGCCGGCCCGGGAAGCCCGATCGAACCCGGCACCGAACGACCGCCTGCGGCCTACGCTCAACAGGTGGGAGCGCCCCGGCGACACCTACCGAACAGGAGAGATGATTGATCACTCCGGCACCGCCCCGGCGCCCGTGCCGCCGCTACGGCGCAGACGGCACCCCGTGCTCCTCGACCACCACCCGCGCCGACGGATGGTGCGGCCGGTGCGACGGCTACACGACCGCCAGGCCCGCCGTGACCCCCGACGTCTCCGCGCCGCGCCGCTCCGAGTGGCGTTGGGGGACCGGCACCTGGACACCCGGCACTCTCGGTATGGACTCCGACGAGGCGTACGAGATCGACGTCACCCCGGGCGCCGTCGCGACGTACGGCAGGGTCCACGCCGTCGTGCCGAAGGTCGCTGAGACGCAGATCCGCTCCCTGCTCGAAGACCTGATCTCCGAGCAGGCCGACACCGAACGAAGCGGCACCGGCACGTGGCGGATCTACTTCCGCAGACACGGATACGGCCTGGTCATCAGCGCGGACCGCAGCCACGTCCTGCGCTACTGCACCCGTCACGCGGAACGCACCTGGGCGCAGTACCGCACAGGTGTCACCTCGCGCATCAGCGGCCCCGGAGGCCTCGCGGCCTGGAAACGTGAAGCCGTTGCCCGACACCTCCCCCTGCCCGTCGGCGGCAAGGTGCTCAACCTGTACGCCCGGCACACCCTCGGCCTGAAGGTCACCCGCGACACCATCGACGACATCGCGCGGAGACTCGCGGCCCACCTCGGCGACAACGTCCTGCCGCACTGGTCCCGCACCGAGGAGGCGGCCGTCGAGGACGGCCACGGGAACACCTGGGTCCTGCTGCGCACCGAGCGCTTCCCCGACGGGATCGTCGCCACGGTCTACGCCACCGGCAGCGAGCCGGTGAAGCCGCCGAGCCGGGAGAAGTAGCTGCGGCGGGCCCGTTCACGCACGATCATGGCTGCCATGGAACGACCGAGGCCTGTCATCGAGTGCGCAGACGTCGCCCTGCGGAGCTGGCGGGGAGAGCAGGACTTCCCGTCGGCACACAGGCTGATCGAGGAGTCGCTGGACCACCTGCGCCCCTGGGAACCGTGGGTCGCCCAGCACAGCGAGGAGAACACCCGGGGCTTCCTCGCGAGGTCCGGAGCGGGTTGGCTCGGCGGGCAGGTGTACAACTACGCGGTCACCGAGGACGGCACCCTCGTCGGCATGTGCCAGGCCTACCGCGGCGCCGAACCCACGGGCTGGTTCATGGGGTACTGGCTGCACCCCGCCGCCACCGGCCGGGGCATCGCGACGAGAGCGATGTCGGCCCTGACAAGCGAGATGTTCACCCTGCCCACGGTGGAGTACCTGGAGATCGCGCACGACTCGGCCAACACCGCGAGCGCGGCCGTACCGCGCCGGCTGGGCTTCACCGAGGTCCGCCGTGAACGCGCGGCACCGCCCACGGCCCCCTCGGGGACCGGGATCGAAGTGATCTGGCGCCTGTACCGGCCGAGGGCGCACACCATCGTGAGGCCCGTCTGAGGCGCTCACCGGTGGCCTTCGCGCGTCCGGCGGGAGTGGCGCGTCAGGCGTCACATCGGAAGGCGATCGCCCAGCAGGTCATCCGGCGGACTCACCGGCGTGCGGGCTCAGGGCGCCGGCGCCGACCAGAGCGAAGAGCACAATGCCCAGAACGATCCGGTAGATGACGAACGGCATGAAGCTCTTGGTCGTGATGAACTTCATGAACCAGGCGATGACGACGTACCCCACGCCGAACGCGATGAACGTGGCGAAGATCGTCGGCCCCCAGGCCACATGTCCCTCGCCCGCGTCCTTCAGCTCGAAGACGCCCGAGGCGAGCACGGCCGGGACCGCGAGCAGGAACGAGTAGCGGGCCGCGGCCTCGCGGGTGTAGCCCATCAGGAGACCGCCGCTGATCGTGGCGCCGGACCGGGAGACGCCCGGGATCAGGGCCATCGCCTGGCAGAAGCCGAAGATCAGGCCGTCCTTGATGCCCAGTTCCTTGAGGGACTTGCGCTCCTTGATCGCCCGGTGCTTGCCGCCGGTCTCGTCGCGGGCGGCCAGGCGGTCGGCGACACCGAGCACGATGCCCATCACGATGAGCGTGGTGGCGATCAGCCGCAGGTCGCGGAAGGGGCCCTCGATCTGGTCCTTGAACGTCACGCCCAGCACGCCGATCGGAATGGAGCCGACGATGACCAGCCAGCCCATCTGGGCGTCGTGGTCGCTGCGCATCGAGCGGTCCGTCAGCGATTTGAACCAGGCTCCGACGATCCGGACGATGTCCTTGCGGAAGTAGATGAGGACTGCGGCTTCCGTGCCGATCTGGGTGATGGCGGTGAACGCCGCTCCCGGATCGTGCCAGCCGGCGAACGCCGCGGTGAGCCGCAGATGGGCGCTGGAGGAGATCGGCAGGAACTCGGTCAGTCCCTGAACGAGGCCGAGGACGAAGGATTCGAACCAGCTCATGGGGCTTGGGCCATCCTGAAGGGATCATGCATCGTCCGCCGGGCATCGGAGCCGGTCGGCAGCGTGCGGATTGCGGTCGTGTGAGGGCGGGGCCGCCTGGGCCCGGGAGATCGTCTGTCGGTCGCGGGAAGCGTATCGCCCCCAGGTGAACAGGATTACGACAACCCCCGGCCGTACCGACGCGTCACTCGGCGCCCAGCCGGTCACGCCTGCGCCAGGCGACGACGGCCGCGCCGAGACCCGTCAGCACGATGAAGCCCATCGCCGCGAGGAAGGCGGGCGATGTCGGCGAGGAGGCCTCGCTGCCCGCCACGACGTACGCGGCCGTGTTCGGGATCGAGCCGAGCCCGGTCGCCACCAGGAACGGGGGATACCCCATGCGTGACACGGCGGCGCAGTAGTTGGCGGCGGCGAAGGGCACTCCGGGGAAGAGGCGCAGCGCCAGCATCGAGCGGAAGCCGTGTCTGCTGAGCTGTCCGTCCGCCGCCCGCATCCAGCGACCGCGCAGCAGCGTACGCAGCGCGTCCTGCCCGAGCACCCGGCCGAGCCCGAACGAGATGCCCGCGCCGAGCACCGTGCCCGCCAGCGCCGCCGCCAGTCCGGCCTGCGTGCCGAACAGCGCTCCGGCGGCGAGATTGAGCAGCGGACGCGGTACGAACGCCACCGTGCACACGCCGTACGCGAGTCCGAACAGCAGGACCGCTGCGGCGCCGCCGCTCAGCTGGGCCGGCCAGCCGGAGGCCAGCAGCCGCTGTGGCTTGAGGAGCAGCATCGTCGTCGCGGCGGCCAGCAGCACCGCCACGAGCAGCGAGAACCTGGACCAGGGAGAGAAGAGCACCCGTGTGCAGCGCGCGGACAGACCAACGGCGGGCCGGGTGGCGGGGGCGGGGTCGAGCATTCGGGGAGAGTATCCGACACCAGGTGTGATCGTCGTAATGTGACCGTTACAGGGACGGATTCGCGACAGTCGACATCACGGCCGAGGCCGCTCGGCACCGCTGGGGCAACCCCTCGGCGCGGCGTGCCGACCGGCCGTCAACTCGCCTGCCGCCCGCAGTAAATCGCTCGACGGGCCCGCCGCCGTCGGACATGATCGACGCATGTTCCGGTTCGCCTTCCTCGCAGCGCAGTCCGCAGTCGCGGACGCGCCGAAGGCTGCCGCGAGCCCCGCGCTCACCACCGCCGTTGTCGCATCGACGACCACGGCAGCAGTCGCGGCAGCACTCACCACTGCCTCGGCACCCATCGGCGGCGCCCGAAGCTGACCCTCCCCCGACAGTCCGGCGGACCCCGTGAGGGGAGGGTCGGCAGGGCCCTGGGGTCTTCTCTCTCAGCTTCGAGAACCAAGGAATGAGCCATGCCCAAGACGGCATACGTGCGCACCAAGCCGCACCTCAACATCGGCACCATGGGCCACGTCGACCACGGCAAGACCACCCTCACCGCAGCCATCACGAAGGTCCTCAGCGACCGGGGCACCGGCACGTTCGTCCCGTTCGACCGCATCGACCGGGCGCCGGAGGAGGCGCAGCGCGGCATCACCATCAACATCGCGCACGTCGAGTACGAGACCGGCACCCGGCACTACGCGCACGTGGACATGCCAGGACACGCCGACTACATCAAGAACATGGTGACCGGCGCGGCCCAGCTCGACGGGGCGATCCTCGTCGTGTCCGCGCTCGAAGGCATCATGCCGCAGACCGCCGAGCACGTGCTGCTCGCCCGCCAGGTGGGCGTCGACCACATCGTCGTCGCGCTCAACAAGGCGGACGCGGGAGACCCCGAGCTGACCGACCTGGTCGAGCTGGAGGTGCGCGAGCTGCTGTCCGCACATGGCTACGGCGGCGACACCGTGCCCGTCGTGCGGGTGTCGGGGCTGCGGGCCCTGGAGGGCGACCCGCGCTGGACGGGGGCGGTCGAGGCCTTGCTCGACGCCGTCGACACGTACGTACCGATGCCGGTGCGCTACATCGACGCGCCGTTCCTGCTGCCGGTGGAGAACGTCCTGACCATCACCGGCCGGGGCACGGTCGTCACCGGCGCGGTGGAGCGCGGCACCGTCCGCGTCGGGGACCGCGTCGAGGTGCTCGGTGCCGGTGTCGAGACCGTCGTCACCGGTCTGGAGACCTTCGGCAAGCCGATGGAGTCCGCCGAGGCCGGAGACAACGTCGCGCTGCTGCTGCGCGGGGTCGAGCGCGACCGGGTGCGCCGAGGCCACGTCGTGGCCGCGCCGGGCAGCGTGACACCGAGCCGGCGCTTCACCGCGCAGGTGTACGTCCTGTCCGGGCGGGAGGGCGGCCGCACCACGCCGGTCGCCACCGGCTACCGGCCGCAGTTCTACATCCGCACCGCGGACGTCGTCGGTGACGTCGACCTCGGCGCGGCCGCGGTGGCACGCCCCGGCACGACGGTCACCATGACCGTCGAACTGGGCCGGGACGTTCCGCTGGAGACCGGCCTCGGCTTCGCCATCCGCGAGGGCGGCCGCACGATCGGCGCGGGCACGGTCACCGGTCTGGTCTGAGCGGCCGTGCGCGGCCGGGTCCGCCTCCCGTACCGCACGGGAGGCGGACCCGGCGCTGGTTGCGGGGCCCGCCCTGCCGAGGTCACGAGCAGCCGGCCGGGCACCGCACAATGGGGGAGTGAACGAGTCAATACCGGTCATCCGCGACGTGGACCGGGGCACCGCCAGACTGCTCCCCGACGTGGACCGGGAGCGGGCCTGGCTGCTGACCGTCGACGGCGCACCCCAGTCGTACGTCGACCTGGACGCGCCGGAGCACCTCGAGTTCGAGTACGCGCGACGGCTCGGCCACGTCGTGGACTGCGCCGCCGAACCGGGCGGGCCGCTCGACGTGCTGCACCTCGGCGGCGGCGCCCTCACCCTGCCGCGCTACGTCGCCACGACCCGCCCCGGATCCCGGCAGGACGTCGCGGAGGCCGACCGGGGGCTGCTCGCCCTTGTGGCCGAGCACCTGCCGCTGCCCGACGGCAGCCGGATCGCCGTACACGGGACGGACGCCCGCGAACACCTGGAGGCGACCGCACCCGGCTCCGTGGACGTCCTGATCGCGGACGTCTTCGGCGGCTCGCGGGTACCCGCCCACCTGACGACCGTGCCCTACGCGCGGGCCGCGGCACGGGCGTTGCGGGCCGACGGGATCTACGCCGCCAACCTCGCGGACGGGGCGCCCTTCGACTTCCTGCGCCCGCAGCTCGCCACCTTCGCGGCCGTCTTCGAGGAGCTCGCGCTGATCGCGGAGCCGGCGGTACTGCGCGGCCGGCGCTTCGGCAACATCGTCCTCCTCGCCTCCCGCACCCCCTTCGATCGCACCCCCTTCGACACGGCCGCACTGACCCGCCGTTGTGCCGCCGACGCGTTTCCGGCCCGTGTCGAGTACGGCGCCGCCGTGGCCCGGCTCGTCAGGGGCGCCGGGCCGGTCGGGGACGACGAGGCGGTGGACTCACCCGAGCCGCCCGACGGCTCCTTCGGCATCGGCTGACGCCGGCGCACCCTTCGCCACCACCCCGGCGGGGGCGGTTCTGCGGGTCAGGTTGCGCACGTCCGGAACGCACAGCACGGCGCCGGTGACCAGGACGACCAGCGCGGCGCAGCCCCACAGCGCCCGACTGCGCCCGACCAGCGACTCGACCGGACCGGCGAGCGCGGTGGCGAGCGGCACCATGGCCACCGAGCCGAACCAGTCGTAGGCCGAGACCCGCGACAGCTTGTCCTCGGGGATCTCCTGATGCAGGGCCGTCATCCAGGACACGCCGAACACCTCGATGGCGGCGCCGCTGACGAACATCACCGCGCAGAGCCCGGCCACCGGCAGGGGCACGGCGAGCCCCGCCGAGGGCAGCGCCAGCGGGAACACGCAGAGGGACCCGGCCAGCAGCAGCCGCCTCGGCTTCCACCGCATCATCAGCACCGCCCCGCCCAGGGTGCCGACGCCGAACGCGGCGAGCGCGAGGCCCCAGGGGCGGGCGCCGCCGAGTTCGTCCCTGGCGACCAGCGGCCCGTAGACCGCCTCGGCGGCTCCGACCGCGGCGACCACCACGGAGAACTGCGCCACCACCGCCCAGAGCCAGGTGCGGCCGATGACCTCCTGCCAGCCGTCCCGGAGATCGGCGAGCAGCCCGCCGCCGGGGGCGCGCGCGGGGATGTGGCTGACGTCGAGGAAGGAGCGCAGCGCTCCGGCCACAGCGAAGGCGGCCGCGTCGACGGCCAGTACCCAGCCCGGGTCCATCGCGGCGATCATGGCGCCGCCGAGCGCCGCCCCGCCGATCGCGGCGCCCTGCATGGACATCCGGAAGAGGGCGAACGCCCGGCTCGCCTGCTCGCCGCTGACGGTGGACATCAGCATGCCCTCGGCGGCCGGGTTGAAGAAGGCCTGCCCCGTGCCGCAGAGGGCGGTGAGCACCATCATCTGCCACAGCCGGGCGTCACCGGCCAGGACCAGCCAGGCGAAGACGGCCTGCGACACACAGTTGAGGGTGTTGGCCGCCACCATCACGCGGTGGCGCGGCAGCCGGTCCGCGACCGCCCCGCCGATCAGCAGGAAGAGCACCAGCGGCGCGGTCCTGGCGGCGGCCACCAGCCCGACGTCGCCTGCGTCGCCGCCCGACTCCAGAACCGCGAACGCCGCCGCGATCAGCGCGCCGTTGGTGCCCAGGCCCGTGATGATCGCGGCGGCGGTCAGCAGCCGGTAATTGCGGCCCGCCCGGGAGGGGCGGTCCGATGGGGGTGCGAGGTCGGCGGCTGTCACCAGGGGACTATCGCTGGCTTGACCCCGTGGTGCCAAATGGGTTGCCGCCGGGCGTCAGGACTCGGTGATCTTCACCAGCCGCACCGTGCTCAGAATCTTCATGATCGTCGAGTCCGGCAGCTCGTCCGGGACGGAGGCGGCACCGTACAGAACCCAGGAGGAGAAGGCCCCGTTGCTGTTCTTGAAGGTGAAGGCGATGGACTTGCCGTCCGTGTCGCACTTCGTCTTCTTGGTGACATTGGGCGCCTTGGCGGTCACCAGGCTGCCGGTGAGACCCGACTTGGTGGTGTACTGCTTCGCCTTGCTGATCTTGATGGTGCTCTTCGGCATGTGCTGCGCGTAGGCGGCCCACGCCCAGGTGCCGGCCTCGTTCCTGGCGTTCACATCGGCGTCCGTGGCCCCTTCGGCGCCGCGGGTGCCGGTACCGGCCAGGCTGCTGTTCTCCTTGGTGCCGTCGTGGTCGGAGTCGTCGACGCACCACTTGCTCTTGAGGTCAGCGGGTGCCGTGAAGCCGATGAGCGGCGAACCGTCGCCCTTCTTCTCGTCCTCGAAGAACGAGGAGATCCCGGGACGGGAGACCTCCCAGTCGCCGGGCACGTCGAACTGCGTGCCCCACTTCGGGTTGGTCACCACCTTCCAGCCGGCGATGAGCGGCTTGGCGTCCCCGTCGCTGCCGCGCGGGTTGGCCTCCGGCGACGACGCGGACCCGGAGGGCTTGGCCGGCGCGGACGACTTCTTGTCGTCGGCGACGTTCTTGCCGTCCTTGCCGTCGTCCTTGTTCATCACGACGACGCCGGTGACCACCGCGGCCGCGACGACCGCGACCGCCGCGACGATCGCGATGACGGTCGTCTTCTTCTTGTCGTTGCCGGGCTGAGGCGGACCGGGCGGACCGGGAACCGCGTGCTGCGGAACGGTCGGCTGCTGGTACGGGTTGCCCTGCGGGTAGCCCGGCTGTCCTTGCTGCCCCGGCTGTCCCTGCTGCGGGTAGCCGTATCCGGGCTGCTGCCCGGACGCGCCGGGCTGCTGATATCCCGGCTGCTGGTAGGGATTCGGCTGCTGGTAACCCGGCTGCTGATACGGGTTCTGATTCTGGTCCTGCGGGTTTTGCTCGCCCCCGGGCGGCTGCTGTCCTGGCCACATGGCGAGTAACGATAGAGGTGCGCCGTCCGGTCGGCTACGGCCGCCCCCGTGAGCGGACGGTGAAGGAGGGGATCGGCGGCAGGGGAAGGGCAGGGGCAACGGGCGGTGAAGGGCGGGAGCGGCGGAAGCCGGAGTGCGGGGTCGCGTGCGGATCCGGCGGTGCCCGGTGATCCCCGAGGCATGGCCAAATCTGCCTACCGGTCGGTAACATGGAACTCATGAGCGCTGAACAGATGACCGCGGGCGAGATGGTCGCCGCGACGGTTCCGATGGTCCGGACCCTCAACCTCGAATTCCTGGAGTCCACCGCAGAACGCGCGGTGGTCCGTCTGCCGGACCAGGCGGACTTCCACAACCACGTCGGCGGACCGCACGCCGGCGCGATGTTCACGCTGGCGGAATCCGCGAGTGGTGCGATAGTCATCGCCGCGTTCGGCGATCAGCTGACGCGCGCCGTCCCCCTCGCCGTGAAGGCGGAGATCGGATACCAGAAACTGGCCATGGGAGATGTCACCGCGACCGCCACGCTCGGCAGGCCGGCCGCCGAGGTCGTCGCCGAACTGGACGCGGGCAAGCGCCCCGAGTTTCCCGTGGCCATCCGTATCCAGCGTGCGGACGGCGCTGTGACCGGCGAGATGACGGTGGTCTGGACGCTGCGCCCGAACGCCTGATTCCGCCGGGCCCGGCAGGGGCCGCCGCCCACCCGGAACGGGTGCGGGGGCGGCCCCTTGGTGCTGTCGGTCCCGGTGACACGGCCGGTAGGGTTACCTCTGTGCGCCGAGGAGTTGTCCGGCGGCCCAGAGGACATCACTACGGAGGAACCGGCGTTGCACATCCAGGAGTGGCTGGAGAACGTTCCCGCGATCAGCGTCTACCTCCTGGTGGGCATAGTCATCGGTGTGGAGAGCCTCGGCATCCCGCTGCCGGGCGAGGTCGTGCTGATCAGCGCGGCGCTGCTGGCCGCGGGACACGACGGCATCAACCCGTGGATCCTGGGTGCCTGCGCGACGGCCGGGGCGGTGATCGGTGACTCGATCGGCTATGCCATCGGCCGCAGGGGCGGACGTCCGATGCTCGCCTGGCTCGGCGCGAAGTTCCCCCGGCACTTCGGTGAGAGCCAGATCGCCACGGCGGAACGCTCGTTCCACAAGTGGGGGATGTGGGCGGTCTTCTTCGGCCGCTTCGTAGCCCTGCTGCGCATCTTCGCGGGACCGCTCGCCGGCGTCCTGCACATGCCGTACTGGAAGTTCCTGACCGCCAACCTGCTCGGCGGGATCGCCTGGGCGGGCGGCACCACGGCCGTCATCTACACGGTGGGTGTCGTCGCGGAGGACTGGCTCAAGCGGTTCTCGTACCTGGGACTGGCGATCGCTGTCCTGATCGGACTCGCCTCGATGCTGGTCGTCAGGAACCGGGCCAAGAAGGCGGCGGCCGCGCGGGACGCGGCGCAGCCGGCGCCCGAACCCGGGGCCGTACCGGCGGCCGACTGAACCGCGCGGACCCGGGCCGGCCGGACCTGCGCGGCTGCCTGCGAGGGTTGCCCGTGGGGACTGTCCGTGAAAACTGCCCGCGGGACGCGTCCCGTGCTCAGTCCTCGAAGGCCTCGCGGTGTGCCTTGGCCAGTTCCACGTAGCCGACCGCGTTGAACTTCACGCCGTCGAGCTCCTCCTCGGTCAGCTGTCGTTTGACCTTGGCGGGTACGCCCGCGACCAGCGAACCCGGCGGCACCCGCATCCCCTGCGGGACCAGCGCCTGGGCGGCGATCAGTGAGCCGGTGCCGATGTGCGCACCGTTCAGGACGGTGGCCCCCATGCCGATCAGGACGTCGTCCTCGACGGTGCAGCCATGGAGCACCGCGTTGTGCCCGACCGAGACGCCCTCGCCGACCGTGACGGGGAAACCGGGATCGACGTGGACGCTGCAGTTGTCCTGGATGTTGGACCCGGCGCCGATGACGATCGGGCCGCAGTCCGCGCGCAGCACCGCGTGGTACCAGACGCTGGAACCGGCCGCCATGGTGACCTCACCGATCACGACCGACGTCGGTGCCGTGAAGGCGGACGGGTCGATGTCCGGCTCCTGACCTCCCAGTGCGGTGATCAACGCCTGCTCTGCCATCGCGCGTTCCTCCGTGCTCCGGTGCTGTGGGTCGCGGTCGTCGGGCCGAGAGCCGTCCGGCCGCCGGGGAAACGGTATGCGACGGGCACGCGGGCCGGGGTCCCGGTGGGGTGAAGATCACAGGCCGGTGCGGATACCGGTCCCGGGCGCCCCGACTACCGTGTGCGAGTGCCGAAGAACAGAGACACGGTCTCCTCCCTGACCGCCTGGCGGCGGCGCGTCGTGTCCGGGGCCGTCCACCGCTGCTGGCGCTGGGTCCGGGAGACGGGCGCGGTCACGGCCGCGCATCCCGGCGGGCTGCGGTTCGGCCGGATCGGCGAGGGCACCCGGCTGGCGTTCCCGCAGGGCACGGTCTTCGGGGAGCCGTGGATCGAGCTCGGCAACCACTGCATCATCGGCGAACAGGTGACCCTCACGGCGGGGCTCATGCCCGATCTGGACCTCGGTGCCGATCCGATCCTGACCCTGGGCGACGGTGTGGTGCTCGGCCGGGGCAGCCATGTGGTCGCCGACACCACGGTGACGATCGGCTCGGACACGTACTGCGGGCCGTACGTCTACATCACCTCGACCAACCACAGTTACGACGATCCGCGGCAGCCGGTCGGCCGGCAGTGGCCGCGTATGGAACCGGTCGCCATCGGGCCCGGTTGCTGGATCGGCACCGGAGCGGTGGTCCTCCCGGGCGCCCGGCTCGGGCGCAACGTGGTCGTCGCGGCGGGCGCGGTGGTACGCGGAGAGGTGCCCGACCACGCGGTCGTGGCCGGCGCCCCCGCACGTGTCGTACGCAGCTGGGACCCGGAGAAGGGCTGGCAGCCACCCATGCGCACACCGGCCCCGGTGCCGATACCGGAGGGTGTGACCCCCGAGCAGCTGCTGGCCGTGGCGGAGCTCGACGAGAGCTGAGGCTCGTGCCGGGGCCGGCGGGTCCCGTCAGCCGGTCGCCAGCAGCACCGTGCCGACCAGGGCGAGCCCGGCCCCCGCCGCCTGTACGCCGCGCAGCCGTTCCCCCAGGAAGCCGCGTGCGGCCAGGGCCGTGACCACCGGGTAGAGCGAGGCCAGCACGGCGGCGACGGTGACCGGTCCGTGCTGGGCGGCGATCGAGTACGTACCGTTGGCCGCGACATCCGCGAGGCCCACGAACGCAAGCGCCGGCAACGCGGCCCGCACCGCGGCGGCCCCGCCCCCGTCGGGCAGCGCGCGGCCGCCGCGCCGCACCGAGACGTACAGTGCCGCGCCGCCCACCGTGATGTTGGTGAGCCGCTGCACGAACAGGGCCAGGAAGAGGCCGCTGAGCGTGGTGGACGCCTCCGCGATCAGGGACATCACGGCCCCGAAGCCGAACGCCGCCACCAGGGTCAGCAGCACCGCCCGGCGCTGGACCGGGGCGCCGCGCAACTGCGGGCCGCCCGCCAGCACGATGCCCGCCACCGCGACGGCGACCCCGGCGAACTGCAGCAGCCCCGGCCGCTCCCCGGCGATCAGCCCGACGCTCACCGGCACGGCGACGCCCAGGGAACCGAGCGGGGAGACGACCCCCATCGGGCCGAGCGCCAGGGCCTTGTAGAAGCTCAGCATCGCGACCGGCCCCACCACACCGGCCGCGACCGCGAACCAGAGCTGCCCGCCCGCCTCGCTCCAGGCACCCGTGACGGTCACGATCACCGCGAGCACGGTCGCGGCGGCGGTCTGCGAGACGACCACCACGGTCAGCGCGGGCATGCGCCGGGTCAGCAGCCCGCCGCCGAAGTCGGCCAGTCCCCACAGCAGGCTGGTGGCGAGGGCGAACAGTGCGGACATGCGCGGGCCTCGCAGTACAGTGCGGTGAACGGTGGGTACAGCACACCGTAGTGCAGTATTTTCGACTCTGTCATCCAGAATATTGGACGGAATGTGACTGATCTCGACCAGCTGACCCAGTCCCTCGCGCGCAATCTCAAGCGCTGGCGCGGGGAGCGGGGCTTCACCCTGGACGCCCTCGCCACCCGTGCCGGGGTCAGTCGCGGCATGATCATCCAGATCGAGCAGGCACGTACCAACCCGAGCGTCGGCACCACGGTCAAGCTCGCCGACGCGCTCGGTGTCAGCATCACCACCCTGCTCGACTACGACCAGGGCTCCCCGGTCCGCCTGGTGCCCGCCAGCCAGGCGGTACGGATGTGGTCGACGGAGGCGGGGAGCGCCACCACCCTGCTGGTCGGCACCGAGGCCCGGGGACCGCTGGAACTGTGGTCCTGGCGGCTGGTGCCCGGCGAGGGCAGCGCGTCCGATCCGCACCCCGAGGGCACCGTCGAGCTGCTCCACGTCACCACCGGTGAACTCACCCTGGTCGTCGACGGCACCTCGTACACCGTGCCCGCCGGAACCTCCGCCACCTTCGAGGCGCACCACCCCCACGCCTACCGCAACGAGGGCTCCGAGCCCCTCGAAGTCACCATGGCCGTGTCCATCCCGCCCGTCAGATGAGACGTCCGACCGGGCCGGTGCACGGGGCTGTTAGCGTGGCCGGCATGTACGCACCCATCGGCTCCTTCGAGGATGCCGGCCCCGCTGCCGAACGCCTCGAACTGCTCACCGCCCCGGTGGCCGCGGCGGTCCGCGAGGGCTGGGGCGGTATCCCCGCCGAGCAGGTCATCCACGTCGACACGGACCCCGCGATCGCCGACACCGCCGCGTTCGTCGAACACCATGGGGCCGAACTGCTGGAACGGTCGGCCAACTGCGTCGTCGTGGCCGGCAAGCGCGGGGGAGAGACCACCCTGGCCGCCTGCCTCGTGCTGTCCCACTCCCGCGTCGACGTGAACAACGCCGTCCGCAAGCACCTCGGCGCCCGGAAGGCGTCATTCGCTCCGATGGACACGGCAGTCGGTGAGACCGGCATGGAGTACGGCGGCATCACGCCCGTCGGACTGCCGGACGGCTGGCCCCTGTTGATCGATCCCGCCGTCGTGGAAGAGGAATGGGTCCTGGTCGGCAGCGGCAGCCGCCGGGGCAAACTGATCATGCCGGGCAAGGCGCTCGCGGCGCTGCCGGGCGCGGTCGTGGTCGAAGGTCTCGGCATCAGGAGCTGAACCGCCGCGGCGGTGCGCGGGCAGCCACTTCGCGGCGAAGCCCACCGCTTCGGGCAGGCGGAACAGGTGGCTCGGAGCCGATCCGACCCGGGCGGTGGTGACGGCGCCGGACCGGGCCGAGCGCGCGAAGTCCGCGCCCAGGGCCGCGAAGTCGCCGTCCTCCAGAGCCACGTCCTCGTACTCCCACCACCGCCGCCCGCCGCCTTCGCCCACCACGCAGCGGTAGGTACGCCGGGGCGGTGAGGGCACGCGGTACTCGGCGAGGTGGAACGCGGTGCAGGAGCCGAAGCCGGTTCCCAGGAGCAGGACCTGCGCCCCCAGGTCGTACAGCCTGGCCAGCGGCGAGTCCTCCCCGAGATGGCAGTCCGGGCGGTGCCCGGCCACCACCTCGTCCGCCCGCGGACCCACGGCCGCGAACGAGGTCTGCGGATGGGCGCTGCGCACGGCGCCGGGGGAGCGGCGCACCGCTTCGGCCAGGCGCCCCATCGACGGGGCAGCGGTGGTGGCCGGGTCGAACGCGGGCATGGCCGCCCGCACGGCGTCCAGCTCCCGCGCGCCGAGGCCACGTACCCGGGCGCGGTACTGCGGTGAGGTGTCGGAGTTCTCCGGGGTGAAGGCCGGGACGACCAGCGTGCCCCGAGGCCCCAGCGCATCCCGCAGGGCGGCGGTCACGGCGGGCACCCCGCCGCGGACCGTCCCCACCGCACGCAGTGAGGCGTGCACCATGAGGACCCCGCCACGCTCCACACCGAGCCGGGACAGCTGTCCGGCCAGCCGGGCGCGGCTCTGGGAGAGGCTCAGCACACCGGGTGCGGGGGCGGTAATCACAGCGGATCATTCTTGCAGCCCGTGGCGGAGCGCGACACCACGCACATTCGGCCGAACGGTGACGGTCCCAGGTGCCTCCCCGGTCCCGTGAGAGGCCGGGGCCCCCAGCCGGAGCGACAGCCGAGGCCCACAGCAGCCGGCCCCTGCGGCCTGAGCCCCTATCGTTCCAGGGCGGGGATCTCGATGGCCGGGCAGCGGTCCATGACCATGTCGAGCCCGGCCGCCCGGGTGCGCTCGTACGCCTGCTCGTCGATCACGCCGAGCTGGAACCACACCGCGGACGCGCCGGCCGAGACCGCCTCGTCCGCCACCGCGCCGGCCAGCTCGCTGTTGACGAAGACGTCCACCACATCGACCGGGAACGGGATGTCGGCCAGCGAGGCGTAACCGTCCTCGCCGTGCACCCGCTCCGCCTTCGGATGCACCGGGACCACGCGCTTGCCGAAGCGCTGAAGGACCTCGGCCACCCCGTAGGCCGCGCGGGAGCGGTTGTTCGACAGCCCCACCACCGCCCAGGTGTCGCCCGTCCCGGTCAGAATCCTGCGGATCGTCTCCGTGTCTGCGTACATGATCCACTCAACGGACGGCCGCCCCGGACCATTCCCGGGGCTGCGCATAGGCTGGCCGGATGCAGGAGCAGTACCGGACAGTCGCCCGAGCGGGCGTGCACGAGGCCGAGATCAACCGGTCGCGTTTCATCTGCGCGCTCGCCCCCGCCGCCACCGAGCGGGAAGCGCAGGAATTCGTCGCCCGCATCCGTAAGGAGCACCCGGCGGCCAACCACAACTGCTTCGCGTACGTGATCGGCGCCGACGCCTCCGTACAGAAGGCAAGTGACGACGGCGAGCCGGGAGGCACCGCCGGGGTGCCGATGCTCCAGATGCTGACCCGCCGCGAGATGAGGTACGTCGTCGCGGTCGTCACCCGCTACTTCGGCGGGGTGAAACTCGGCGCGGGCGGGCTGATCCGCGCTTACGGGGGAGTGGTCGGTGAGGCCCTCGACGCGATCGGCACACTCACCCGGCAGCGGTTCCGGCTCGCCACCGTCACCGTGGACCACCAGCGGGCGGGCCGGCTCGAGAACGAACTGCGGGCCACCGGGCGGACCGTGCGAGAGGTCCGATACGCGGAGGCGGTGACCATCGAGATCGGGCTGCCGGACGCGGACGTGGCCGAGTTCCGGCGCTGGCTGGCCGACGCGACGGCCGGCGAGGCGGAGCTGGAGCTGGGCGGCGAGGCCTACGGGGACGCCTGAGTACTGTGGTGCGGGGGCGCGGGTGCGGGGCCGCGCGGGCACGACGATCACAGCGCACCGGGTCCGGGCCGCTCCGGAGCACAAGGGGCGGCGGCCGCACGGGTGGAGGAAGCGAAACATGCAGGTCGGAGCCGGGTCTTGAGGATTTTGCACACATCGGACTGGCATCTGGGCCGGTCCTTCCACCGCGTCTCGCTGCTCGACGCCCAGGCCGCCTACCTCGATCACCTGGTCGCGACGGTCCGTGACCACGACGTCGATGCCGTGGTCGTGGCGGGTGATGTGTACGACAGGGCGGTGCCGCCGCTCTCCGCCGTCCAGCTCTTCGACGACGCGCTGCACCGGCTCGCCGAGGCCGGCGTGCCCACCGTGATGATCTCCGGGAACCACGACTCGGCCCGCCGGCTCGGCGTCGGCGCCGGACTCATCGGGCGGGCAGGCATCCATCTGCGGACCGACCCCGCGCACTGCGCCACCCCGGTCGTACTCCCCGACGCCCACGGCGACGTGGCGTTCTACGGGCTCCCCTATCTGGAACCAGCCCTCGTCAAGGACGAGTTCAATGCCGAACGGGCCGGGCACGAGGCCGTCCTGAGCGCTGCCATGGACCGGGTCCGCGCGGACCTCGCGACTCGGCCCGGCGCCACCCGGTCCGTCGTCCTCGCGCACGCCTTCGTCGCGGGCGGCGAGGCGAGCGACAGCGAACGCGACATCACCGTCGGCGGGGTGGCCGTGGTCCCCGCCGGAGTCTTCGACGGAGTCGACTACGTGGCGCTGGGACACCTGCACGGCTGCCAGAGCGTCACCGAACGCGTCCGCTACTCCGGCTCCCCGCTCGCGTACTCCTTCTCCGAGGCCGGCCACCGCAAGACGATGTGGCTGATCGACCTGGACGACACCGGCGCCGTCGCCGCCGAACGGATCGACTGCCCGGTGCCGCGCCCGCTCGCCCGGCTCCGCGGCCGGTTCGACACCCTGCTCGACGACCCCGCCCTGGACCGGCACGAGCTGTCCTGGGTGGAGGCCACCCTCACCGACCCGGTCCGCCCGGCCGAACCGATGGCCCGCCTCGTCGAGCGGTTCCCGCACACGCTCGCCCTCGCCTTCGAACCGGAACGCGACCCCGAGGACCCGCAGACCTCCTACGCCGAGCGGCTGCGGGGGCGCGACGACCAGAGCATCGCGGAGGACTTCGTGGCCCATGTCCGCGGCGGATACGGCATCGACGAGTCGGAGCGGACGGTGCTGCGCGGCGCCTTCGACCACGTACGCGTCGACGACAGCGTGCGCGAGGTGAACCGGTGAGGCTCCACCGACTCGGCATCACCGCCTTCGGACCCTTCGGCGCCACTCAGGAGATCGACTTCGACGCACTCTCCTCGGCCGGGATCTTCCTGCTGCACGGACCGACCGGCGCCGGCAAGACCTCGATCCTGGACGCCGTCTGCTACGGCCTCTACGGCGCCGTGCCCGGCGCCCGGCAGAGCCCCGGCACCTCGCTGCGCAGCGACCACGCCCCGGCGGACCTGCCGACCGAGGTCCGGCTCGAACTCACCGTGGGCGGGCGCCGGCTGGAGATCACCCGGAGCCCCGCCCAGCCCCGCCCGAAGAAGAAGGGCGACGGCTACACCACGGAGAAGGCCCAGAGCCGGCTGCGCGAGTACCTCCCCGACGAGGGATGGCGGGCGCTGAGCCGCTCGAACCAGGAGATCGGCGAGGAGATCACCCAGCTCATCGGGATGAGCCGGGACCAGTTCTGCCAGGTGGTCCTCCTGCCGCAGGGCGACTTCGCCCGCTTCCTGCGAGCCGACGCCGAAGCACGCGGGAAGCTGCTCGGCCGGCTCTTCGACACCCGCCGCTTCGCCGCCGTCGAGGAGCACCTCGCGGAGCTGCGCCGGGCCGCCGGGACGCAGGTCAGAGCCGGGGACGAACGGATCCTCGCCATTGCCCAGCGGATCGCCCAGGCGGCCGGGCCCGCCGCGGAGGAGCAGCCGCTGCCCGCCGTCCAGCCCGGCGAACCCGGGCTCGCCGACGCCGTACTGGAATGGGCCGCGACGGCGCGCGCCGGCGCCCGGGAACGGCTCGACATCGCCGCGTCGGCCCTGACCGCGGCCGAGCAGAGGCGGGCGGCCGCCCGGCAGGCCCTGGACGCTGAGCGCGAACTGGCCGGCCTCCAGCAGCGGTACGCGGAGACCCGGCGGCGCGCGGCCGCGGTGGAGGCCGGCCGGGACGAACACGATCAGGCACAGGAGCGGCTCAGGCGCGCCCGCAAGGCGGAGCTCGTCGCCCCCGCGCTGGAGCTCCGCGAGGAGGCGGAGCGGGCGCACCGTCGGATGGGCGCGGCCCGCGAGCGCTCCCGGGCCGGGCTGCCCGGCGGCCTGGCCGACGCGGGCGCCGAGCAGCTCACCGCGCTCGAACGCCGGCTCCGCGAGGAGCTCGGCGCGCTGGACGCGGCCCGTCGCGCAGAGCGCCGCAGTGCCGAGATCGACAGTGAACGGGCGGCGCTGGAGCGGCAGGCGAGGGCGGACGACGAACTGATCCGGGACGCCGAGAGCTGGCTGGCCGGCTGGGAGACCAGCCGGCACCGTCTGCACACCCGCATCGAGGCGGCCCAGGAAGCGGCGACCCGCGCCGAACTGCTGGCCGGCCGCCTGGACCCGGCCCGCAGGCGGCTGGCCGCGGCCCGCCGCCGGGACGCCCTGGCAGGGCAGACCTCGGACGCCGAGGAGCGCCTCGCCACCGCCCGGGAGCACGCCCTCACCACCGGGGAGACCTGGCTCCGCCTGCGCGAACGACGGCTGCGCGACATCGCGGCCGAGCTCGCCCGCGAACTGGTCGAGGGCGAGGCCTGCGCGGTCTGCGGTTCGGCCGACCATCCGGAGCCCGCCAGGACCGGCGACGGACACGTCGACCAGGCCACGGAGGACGCGGCGGAGGCCGCCCACCGGCGCGCCGAGCAGGCGCGTACCGAGGCGGAACGCGCGCTCGGAGCCGTACGCGAGGGGTATGCGGCGGCGCGCGCGGAGGCCGCGGACACCGCGGACGGGCAGGCCGCGGACGCGTCCGGCGGGGCCACCGGCGGCCCGGCCGGAACGTCCGAGCCCACGGTCGCAGCGCTCGCCGGCCTCGTGGACACCCTGACCCGGGAGCACGCCGAGGCCTACCGGACCGCGACCGGGACGCACGCGGCGCGCGAGGCACTCGCGGCCGCCGAACGCGAGCAGGAGCAGCGGGCCGGGAACCGTCAGCACGCCGAACGCCGGGCCGCGGCCCGCACCTCCCGGCGCGAGGGCCTCGACGCCGAACAGGCTTCCCTGGAAGAGGTGCTGGCCCAGGCGCGCGGCGGGTCGGGCAGCGTCACCGAGCACGCCGCCCTCCTGCAGCGCCGGGTCGGCCTGCTCGTCGACGCGGCCGCGGCGCTGCGTGCGGAGGAGGACGCGGCGGACCGGCTGAAAAATGCCGACGACCGGCTCGCGGACGCGGCGTTCCGGGCCGGTTTCGACACCCCGCAGGACGCTGCCGCGACCATGCTCCCCGACTCCGGGCAGCGGGCGCTGCAGCACCGGATCGACGGCTGGCAGGCCGAGGCCTCGGCGGTCACCGACCGGCTGGCCGAGGCGGACGCCCGCGCTGCGGCCGGCCGCCCCCCGGCCGACCCCGGCGGCGCGCAGTCGGTGTACGACACGGCCGAGCGGCTGCTGCGGGACGGGGCGGGCGCCCACACCGCGGCCCGGGAGCGCTGGAGCGAACTCGCCCGGCTGTCCCGGCGCGCGGCGGACGAGGCAAGGGCCCTGGGACCGGTGCGCGAGGAGTACGAGCGGATCGCACGGCTCGCCGGCCTCACCGCCGGCACCTCGGCAGACAACGAACGCAAGATGCGGCTGGAGTCCTACGTCCTGGCGGCCCGCCTCGAACAGGTCGCGGCGGCCGCCACCGCCCGGCTGCGGCGGATGTCGTCCGGCCGCTACACCCTGGTCCACTCCGACGCCCGCACCGGCGGCCGCCGGGCCGGGCTCGGGCTGCACGTCATCGACGCCTGGACCGGACGCGAGCGTGACACGGCCACGCTCTCCGGCGGCGAGACGTTCTTCGCCTCGCTCGCCCTGGCACTCGGCCTCGCCGACGTGGTCACCGACGAGGCCGGCGGCGTACGGCTGGACACCCTCTTCATCGACGAGGGCTTCGGCAGCCTGGACGACCAGACCCTCGACGAGGTGCTCGACGTGCTGGACTCGCTGCGGGAGCGGGACCGCAGCGTCGGAATCGTCAGCCATGTCGCGGATCTGCGCCGACGCATTCCGGCCCAGCTCGAGGTGGTGAAGGAACGCCACGGATCCGCCGTACGTCACCGGACGGCGGACGGAGTCAGCGGCTGACCGCCCGGCGCGGCAGCGGCGAGGAGTAGACGACGCTCGTGGTGACGGACCCCAGGGAACCGATCTTCCCCGACACCGTCTCCAGATGGCTCATGGAGCGCGCCGTCACCTTGAGCACGAAGCAGTCGTCGCCGGTCACGTGGTGGGCTTCCATGATCTCCGGTGTGGTGCCGAGCAGATCGTGGAACGGCTTGTAGTTGCCGTTCGGGTAGCGCAGCCGGACGAATGCGAGGATCGGCAGCCCGAGCCGCTCCGGATCGACCACCGCCGCGTACCCGCTGATGATTCCGGCCTCCTCCAGCCTGCGGACCCGCTCCGTCACGGCGCTCGACGACATCGCGACCGCCCGCGCGATGTCGGCGTAGGTGGCGCGGCCCTCACGCTGCAGGACATCGAGGATGCGCCAGTCGGTGTCGTCCGGGGAATAGTCGGTCATACGCAGAGGGAACAGGGAAATGCCCGGCGGATCAAGTGCACTGCCGGGGATCTCATCTTCCGGCACGGCTCCGCCGGCCATAGATTTTCGACCATGACCTCACAGCCCGTCACCACCGCCGACCACCCCGTGCTCCGGGTGCCGCCCGCCGATCCGGCCGTCGCCGCCGCCCACTTCGCGGCCGCGCTCGCCTTCCACGCCGACGCCTCCGACGTCGCCGCCGCACTGACGGCGGGCGCAGACCCCGGCTTCGTACTCCTCGACTCCCGTTCCGCCGAATCCTGGGACCAGGGGCACATCCCCGGCGCGGTGCACCTGCCGACGTCGCTCATCGCCGGGCAGGCGCACGGACTGCTCGACCCTGACGTGCCCGTGGTCACCTACTGCTGGGGGCCCGCCTGCAACGGCGCCGCCCGCGCGGCGCTCGTCCTCGCCGGACTCGGCTACCGGGTCAAGGAGATGCTCGGCGGCTTCGAGTACTGGGTGCGCGAGGGCTTCGCGTACGAGACCGTGCGGGGGCCGGAGCGGCGCGGCGCCGACCCGCTCACCGCACCCGTCGGCGCCGAGGCCTGCGGCTGCTGACCGGTGGCCGCCGACCGGCCTTCTGACGGCGGCGGGCCGGGCCCGGGGACGCGCCCCCACCCGGCCCGCCGCTCCGCTCAGAGCTTGGACAGCTCGTCGACCAGGTCGTCCAGGCCCAGCGGCCCCTGCGAAAGGGCCGCCATGTGCCAGGACTTGAGGTCGAAGGCGTCCCCGTGCGCCGCGCGGGCGTTCTCCCGGCCCAGCAGCCAGGCGCGCTCACCCAGCTTGTAGCCGATGGCCTGCCCCGGCATCGAGAGGTAGCGGGTCAGCTCGCTCTCCACGAAGTCGGCGGGCCGGCCGCTGTGGTTGCCGAAGAACTCCTGGGCCAGCTCGGGCGTCCACCGCTCGCCGGGGTGGAACGGGGAGTCGGCCGGGATCTCCAGCTCCACGTGCATGCCGATGTCCACGATCACCCGGCAGGCGCGCATCATCTGCGCGTCCAGGTAGCCGAGGCGCCGTTCGGCGTCCGGCAGGAAGCCCAGTTCGTCCATCAGCCGCTCCGCGTACAGCGCCCAGCCCTCGGCGTTGGCGCTGACGATGCCGATGGACGCCTGGTAGCGCGAGAGGCTCTCCGCGACGTGCGCCCACTGGGCGAGCTGGAGGTGGTGACCGGGCACGCCCTCGTGGTACCAGGTGGAGACGAGGTCGTACACCGGGAACCGGGTCTCGCCCATGGTCGGCAGCCAGGTACGGCCGGGACGCGAGAAGTCCTCGGACGGACCCGTGTAGTACGGCGCCGCTGCGCCGCCGGGCGGGGCGATCCGGGACTCCACCTTGCGGACCCGCTCGGCGAGTTCGAAGTGCGTGCCGTCCAGGGCTTCGATCGCCTCGTCCATCAGCCCCTGCAGCCAGGCCTGGACCTCGTCGACGCCCTCGATGTGCTTGCCGTGCACGTCGAGATGGGCCAGCGCCTCCCAGGGGCCCGCGCCGGGCAGCACCTTCTCGGCCTCGGTGCGCATCTCCGCGAGCAGCCGGTGGTACTCGGACCAGCCGTACGCGTACGCCTCGTCGAGATCGAGGTCGGTGCCGTTGAAGTAGCGCGACCAGCGGGCGTACCGCTCACGGCCCACCACCTCGGGCGCCCCCTCGACGGCGGGCGCGTACACCTCGCGCATCCACTGCCGCAGCTCCTCCAGGGCCTGGGTGGCCTGCCGGGCGCCGTCGTCCAGACCCTCGCGCAGCGCGTCGGGACCGGCTGCGGCGAAGTCCTGGAAGAAGCCCGTCGTGCCGTCGCCGATCCACTCGTCGAGCTGGCCGATGAAGGTGGTGGTGGCGCGCGGGCTGCCGTAGAGCTTGCGCTCCAGACCGAGCGCGAGGGACTCGCGGTAGCCGGCCAGCGCGGCCGGAACGGCGCGGAGCCGGTCGACGACCGCCGCCCAGTCCTCGTCCGTCTCGGTGGGCGTCACGGTGAACACCTCGCGCACCGAGTGCGCGGGGGAGTGCAGGTTGGAGACGGCGCGCAGCGCCTCATCGGCCTCGTGCACGGCGAGTTCGGCGGTCAGCCGCTCGCGCAGGAGACGGCCGCAACGCCGTTCGGCGTCATCGGCCGCGCCGGGAAGCTGCTCGGCACGGTCGAGCCCGGCCAGCGTGGCGCGGGCCAGCCGGGCCAGTTCCTCCTGGCCGGCGGGGGAGAAGTCGGGAAGGCGGCGCGAGCTTTCCGCGACACCCAGGAAGGTGCCGGAAATCGGGTCGAGCCGGATGAACGCGTCGACGTAGGCGTCGGCGACCTGGCGGGGCAGCGCGCTGCTAGGAGTGTCTGACATGTGGACATCCTCGTACGGAGAGGGGCTCCCCGTCACCATCAACCGGGCTCGGAGACCTGACACGCAGCCGGCCGGGCGGAGGTTGCGGCGGGCGGCAGCAGCGGTCCGCACTCCCACTGCTGGAAGATCAGCCTGGTCTCGACCCGGGCCACTTCGCGGCGCGAGGTGAACTCGTCCAGCACCAGCCGTTGCAGATCGGCGGTATCGGTGACAGCCACGTGTACCAGATAGTCGTCCGGACCGGTCAGATGGAACAGAGCCCGGGACTCGGGCAGTGTCCTGATCCGTTCGACGAACGGGCCGATGAGCTCCCTGCGGTGCGGCCGGACCTGCACCGACAGCAGCGCCTCCAGGCCGCGTCCCATCCTGGCCGGGTCCAGCCGCAGCTGGTGGCCGAGGATGACGCCCGTGCGCCGCAGCCGCGTGACCCGGTCCAGACACGTCGACGGAGCGACCCCGACCTCGGCCGCGAGATCGCGGTAGGTGGTTCGGGCATCGTTCTGCAGCAGGCGCAGAATGTGCAGATCCACCGTGTCCAGAGCGACAGAATCGGTCATCTGCCGAACGTAGCACGGCTCCTGGCGCCGATCACCCGGCAGCTGTTCAGAGTGGTGACATGGACACCGAAGCCTCGATGGCGCCCTCGACGACAACCCGGTCCAGGGCGCTGGCCACCGAAGCAGTGCACGCAGGACGCGACGACCTCGCGGCCCTCGGCCTGCACGCCCCGCCGATCGACCTGTCCACCACCTACCCCTCGTACGACTCCAGGGCGGAGGCCGGGCGGATCGACTCCTTCGCCGCCACCGGTGCCCGGCCCGACGGGCCGCCGGTCTACGCCCGGCTCGACAACCCGACCACCGCCCGGTTCGAGACGGCGCTGGCCCGGCTCGAAGGGACCGCGAGTGCCGTGGCGTTCGCCAGCGGCATGGCGGCGCTCACCGCTGTCCTGCTGGCCCGCGCGAGCATGGGACTGCGCCATGTGGTGGCCGTCCGCCCGCTGTACGGCTGCAGCGACCATCTGCTCGGCGCCGGACTGCTCGGTACCGAGGTGACCTGGACCGACCCGGCGGGCATCGCCGACGCGATCCGCCCCGACACGGGCCTGGTGATGGTGGAGACGCCCGCCAATCCGACGCTCAAAGAGGTGGATGTCCGGGCGGTCGCGCACTCCTGCGGCTCCGTACCGCTGCTCGTCGACAACACCTTCGCGACACCGGTTCTCCAGCGGCCCGTCGAGCACGGCGCGCGGATCGTGCTGCACAGCGCGACGAAGTACCTCGGCGGCCACGGGGATGTGATGGGCGGAGTCGTCGCCTGCGACGAGGAGTTCGCCGCCCGGCTGCGCCAAGTGCGCTTCGCCACCGGCGGCGTGCTGCATCCGATGGCCGGATACCTGCTGCTGCGCGGTCTGTCCACGCTGCCGGTACGGGTACGGGCGGCGTCCGCGAGCGCCGCGGAACTCTCCCGCAGGCTGGCCGCCGACCCGCGGATCGCCCGCGTCCACTACCCGGAACTGGGCGGCGCGATGGTGTCGTTCGAGGTCTTCGGGGACCCGCACCGGGTCATTGGCGCGGTACGGCTCATCACGCCCGCCGTCAGTCTCGGCAGCGTGGACAGCCTGATCCAGCATCCCGCCTCGATCAGCCACCGCATTGTGGATGAAGGAGACCGGCAGGCGGCGGGGGTCGGTGACCGGCTGCTGCGCATGTCGGTCGGCCTGGAGGACGTCGAGGACCTCTGGGCCGATCTCTGCCAGGCGCTGAGCGGCGGGGAGCCCGCCGTGCGTCAGGGCTTCAGTGACGTGCCTGCTCGTGCGGGGGCAGGGCGAGCGGGAGGGACCGTTCCGGAGTCGCGCTCAGCCGGGCGGTGATCACCAGCGTGCCTTCCTCGATCTGGTAGTCGAGCGGCAGCGAGAGCGCGCGCATGGCGGCGACCATGCCGGTGTTGGACGCCTGGGTGACGGCGTAGACGCTCTCGCAGCCGGCCTCGACGGCCAGCGCCACCAGACGGGCCAGCAGCTCGGAGCCGATGCCCCGGCGCTGCCAGTCGTCCTCCACGAGCAGGGCGACCTCGGTCTCGTCGCCGTCCCAGAGCAGATGGCCGAGCGCGACCAGCCGGCCGGAGGCCGTCTGCACGGCGAGGGTGCGGCCGAAGCGCGGGCTCAGCAGGTGGTCGAGATAGCGGTCGGCGTCCCGGACCGGGCCGTGGTAGCGCAGCCGCAGAGTCTGCTCCGAGCAGCGGTCATGCATGGCGCGGGCCGCTTCGAGGTCGGCGTGGTCCGCCCGGCGCACGGTGATCGCGTTGCCCTCGGGCAGGGTGAGTACGTGCTCGCTGCGCGGGACGCGGGGGCCGAGCCGGGCGTCGAGCTCGACCAGGGCGCGGGCCCTGGCGAACTCCGTTGGCGTGAACGGGAGATAGGGCCGCTCGACCGTGATGACGCCGCCCGAGGGGTCACGCAGCCGCATCACCGTCTCCTCCAGTACCCCTTCGACGGGCGCGGTCTCACCGGTGGCGCGTCCGGTGACCGAGACGGCGGGCAGCGAGTGGATGGTGCACCGGCCGAGCAGCTGTCGCAGGGCGAGCGGGAGTTCGGCGGCGTCCAGCGCGGTGCGGGTGGCGAGGCCGAGCACCCGGGTCGGGGCATCCACCAGGTCATGGGCGTCGGCGCGCTCGATCCAGGTGGAGCTGCCGCCGGCGGCGGAGATCGCCCGGGTCAGCCGGGACGCCGGAAGTGCGGCGGGGGCGCGCAGCAGGAACTCGTCGACGGTGCCCTGCGCCAAGGGGTGCGTCTGCAGGGTGAGGATGTCGATCCGGTGCTGGGCCAGCACGTTGCAGAGCGCTGCCAGGCTGCCGGGGGCGTCCCGGACCGTGGTGCGCATCCGCCACAGGGCCGTCTCCCCTGAATCGGTGCCGGGTGCCGGGTGCGGCACGTGGCCGTGGGCCGGGGCCTGGCCCGGGTCCGGCGCGTGGGCCGGGCCGGGCGAGGCGACGGCTGTCCTCGGCTGCGGGGCGGCGGAGGCGTCGAGAGCCGGCGTCCCGTCGGACTCCGGCGGTGGCGCGTGGCTGTGCCGCCGTGCCCACCAGGTGTGGAACGCGGCAGTCGCGGTCAGCGCCAGGGCCGATGCGATGAGCAGATACGGTCCGTCCGGCTGGTGTCCGATCAGGTTGGCGATCGCGTCGGCGACGGCGACCGCGGTGAACAGGGCGGCGAGTTCGATGAGATCCCGACGCCAGTGGTGGGGGCGGCGGGCGCTCTTGGCGGATGTCACATCAGTCATGGCTTCACTGTGACGGAGCGGTGTTGCCTGATCACGAACGCCTTGTGACCGATGGGTTAAGTGTGGATCTAGTCACCTATCGTCGCTTTTTGGCCGCTTGGCCGCTTGGCCGGGGCGCGGCCGAGCCACGCCCCGGCCGGGGCTCACGCAGCCTCCTCCTTGCCCCAGGCGGCCTGCAGCCGTGCCGCCTGCCGGACCAGTTGCGTCGACCCGCCGCGCGCGGCCGTCTCGGCGAGACCGGCTATCGGCCCGGCTCCCTGCGGGCCGCAGCGCTCCGCGCACTGCGCGGCCACGGCCAGCAGATCGCTCAGTCCCCGGGGAGCCCGCTCACGGGACAGCAGTACGGGCAGCACCGGGAGCAGCACCGAGAGAACGGTCCGGTACGCGCCGGTCTCGGCGGCGGCAGCCACCGAGCTCGCCAGCCGTGCGGGTTTCACCAGCTCCCGGCCGATGAGCGTGGTCAGCTCGCCGCCCAGGAGCGCCGCATCGAGCTGTCCCCGGGCGGCGAGGGTGAGCAGGGTGTCCACGGCCGACAGCCGGTCCTCCGGATAGCGGGCGCCGAGCGCGTACCCCAGGGCGAGGTGGATGGCGCCGCCGGCGGGTGCCGCGGTCTCGACGAGGGCGGGCAGGGGTGCCGCGCTGCCGCGCTGGTCCTCGGCGCATGTGGCGACGAAGGGCAGCAGCCACGCCGCCAGCGTCTCACTGTCCTCGGGCAGTACGGCTGTCCACTGCGGAGAACCGCCGCCCCAGTGGTAACAGGTCTGCGGTCCCGGGGTGTGCGGGCGTCCGAGCCAGTGGAACGCGCGGGGAAACTCCTGCTGGATGACCAGGCGTTCCCTGGTGGCCAGCAGGACGCGCCGCGCTCCGGCCGCGGACTGCTGCAACCAGCCCCGGGCCGGGGGCGCTTCGGCCTCCACATGGTGGCGGAGCACGGGTGCAAGCGGTTCGTCGGCCCGGATCCAGGCGGCCAGCCGGTCGCCCTGCGCGGTGCCGAGCGCGGCGGCCCGGTCGGCGGCTTCCTCGCCGCCCGTGCGCCGGACACGGAGCAGGGCCTGCGCGAAGTCGACGGGGCCGGGCTCGGCCCGCAGCTCACGGTAGCGGTGGAGCCGGTCGACGAGCTCCATCGGGTCCAGCGCTCCGGTGTGCCAGGTCGGGGTGGCCAGCAGGAAGGGCAGCTCCCCGGTCCGTATCGCGGCAGCGGCCTCCCACAGCCGTGCGTGCGTCACCCCGTCGAGCGCGGCATGGAAGCAGGCGCCCGCAGCCGCCGACCGGGCCCGGTTCTCGGCGAAGGCATGCTCCGGGGCCTGTTCGAGCAGTGACGCCACGACGACGTGCAGGCCGTCATGGCGCCTGATGAACCGCCAGTCGATCTCGCTCTGCTGACCGGCCTCGGCCCACCACACCCCGGCGAGCGCCAAGCGCAGCGCTTCGACCAGGGCAGTGCGGTTCGTACGGGCGCACCGGATGAGCCCGTCCAGAGTCCGTTCGAACTCGGGGACCTGCCGCGAGCCGGTCCGCACCAGGGCCACCACCTCCTCGACGAGCTCGGCGGTGTTCTCCGTGGCGGGGGAGAGGCGCCTCGGGACGGGGGCCGGTGGCAGGATCTCCTCGTGGACGTCACCGGCCTGCCCGTCGTCGAGCAGATCACCGAACAGGGCGACGGCTGCCGGGCGGTGCACCGGTCCCAACTGCGCTGCCCTATCGGCCAGTTCGCTGCGAACGTCGGCCGGGGTCGAGGGGAGGTGGCGGGCGGTGAGCTTGAGTGCCCGCTCCTGGATTCCGATATCCGGGTGCCCGAACGCCTCGCCCACCACGGGCAGCAGCTGTCCGGCAGCCGACGGATTCCGGCGCAGCACCTTTCCCAGCAGCACCAGTTGAGCACGGACGAGCTTCTTCTCCGTGCGGAAGAGCACCGGACCCGAGGCGTCGGCCAGCTGGGCGACGGACAGCCTGCCGTGACCGTCCAGCCGGGCGAGCACCTCCTGCGCGTGTCCGGCGACCGGCGAGGGGCCGTCCGCGGCCATGGCGATCCAGTCGGAGGTCCGCTCGGCCTCCTCCTGGGCGGTGGGTTCGAGACCGCGCAGCAGCAGCGTGCAGAAGCGCAGGTCGGAGGTCTTCCCGCCGCGCAGCATGCGGGTGACGCAGCGTTCCAGCAGGACGGTCCGCTCAAGCAGTCCCTCCGCCGCGAGGGTGGTCAGCGCGGACGGCCAATTGTCGTCCGGGTCCGGGTATCCGGCCCAGGCCACGGTGGCGGGCAGCTCCGGCATGTCCAGAAGATGTGGCGCCAGGACGCCGAGGTACGGTTCGGCGCGCAGGAGAACGGTCAGCGGCGGGGCCGGCCGCTGCCGCCACCGTGCGGCGTTGATGCGTTCGGCCCAGCCGCGGACCATGCCGTCGGAGGCGGGCAGCGGACAGTCCGCCATCCGCACCAGTTCGACGACGAGCCGGTACTCCGCCTCGGAGTCGACGGAGCGGGCGGCCAGCCGGTGGGCGAGATCGGCGAGCCAGGCCGGATCGCGGTCGGCCAGCGCCTTCAGCACCCACGGATAGGGCGAATGCTCCCACTCGCGCAGTTCCCGGGCGCCGATCCAGGCCGCACAGCCAGCGGCCCCGGCATGGCAGCCGGCACCGGCCACCAGGACGGCCTTCAGGGTCCTGGTGCGCTCGCGCCACTCCCGGTCCCGCGCCTCCTTGCGCAGCGTCTTCAACTCGGCCAGGGCCAGCCTGCGCTCGGCCCGGTCCAGCGGTGCCACCAGGCCGGGCACGTCCCGATGGCGGCCCTCGCGCACGGCGGCGAGCAGCTCCTTCATCGCGCACCCGCAGTGACCGCCGCGCCCCGGCGGGTCATCCGGACCGCCAGCGCGTGTTTGCACGGACCGCGCCGGCCCCGGTAGTCGGCCCACCACTGGCAGGTGCAGCTCAGCGCACCGCCGCTCTCGCGGACCTGGTAGCGGCGGTCGCCGGAGGCCACGGACGCCAGGTCGCCGTCCAGGGTGACCGCGCCCGCCCCGGCCAGCTGCCGTGCGGCCACCAGGCGCGGGTTGTGCCGCTCGGCCCGGTCCGCGTCGTACGGCAGCTCGCGGTGGAAGTAGGCCGCGTCCGCGAGGTCGTAGCCCACGCGGCCCGCCGTCCCCAGCCGGACGAGCGCCGCCCGCACCCTTTCCACCGGCAGGCCCGACTGCTCGGCCAGATCGGCGGGGTCGATCCTCGGCTCCCAGGCGAGCAGCACGGAGATCAGCTCGGCGTCGGCTGCGGCGTCGTCGGTGGCGAGGGACTCCAGCACACCGCCCTCACCGGAGAAGCCTCGGGAGGCGTCGGGCGACAGCGTCAGAGTGAGCCGCATGCCCGGCAGCACCACCTCCCAGGCGCTCGCGGTGGCGGTGCCTTCCGCCACCGGGCCGTACACCCGCAGCGCCGTCGCGTGCCGGAGGACGCGCTGCAGGGTGACCAGCCGCTGCGGCCCCGGCAGACAGACGGCCCCCGGCGTCGGCCGCGTCGTAGGCCGAAGGGTCTTTCCGGCGGGAACCACCCACTGGGCGCCCAGCGATGCCGTGCCCGAGGAACGGGGCAACGACCGCAGGAAGCGGACGGCCTCGGCCGCCGGCAGCTCCGCCCGCAGATCGAAGGAGGCGGAGGCGACCTGTGCCTCGGCGAAGCCCCGCAGCCACCGGTCCGGAAGCGGGACCTTCTTCTCCACGACGCGACCGCCCAACGTGGTGACAGCCATCTCCTGCGGGCCCACCCGCAGATGCAGCGGGTCGTCGCCCGCTATCCGCGAAAGCGCCTCGCGCAGCGGATTGTTCACATCGACATTGGTCGTGCCGTGCCCCGTCTCCGCCCCGTCCAGGCCGTCCCGCAGCACGTCCAGACGGGCGTACACCCCGCAACAGCCGGAGAACGACTCGAAGCGCAGCCGGTCGCCGTTCCCCGTCACCACCGGGTCCAGCGAGGAGAACAGTGTGCGCCGGTAATATCGCGCTGCCGCCACGTCCGCCACCGCGAGCAGGCCGCGGGCCGCGATGCCGGGGGAGCTGAGGAAGCCCTCGAAGAACCGGGGGTGGGGCTCGGCGCCGCGCGGCGTGAGACCGCCCGCTGTCTCCAGGCCGAGCAACTGCCCCGCCTGGGAAGACTGCAGAGCGGACGGACGTGAGTAGGCCAGCGCCTGTACGGATCGGGTCATGAGGAAAACGGTAGGACCCACCACTGACAACGGGCTCGCAGCGGCGTCGGCGCACCCGTGTACGCAACGCCGGCCGGACAGCCGTGCGGCCGCGCGACGAGTGGAAGGGCGGATGGGGGTGAGGCGAACGGACTCCGCTCAGCCCAGGCCCTGTTGGGCCTCGGCCAGCAGGTGAACGCCCCGTTCGATGTCCACCGGTGCCAGTTGCGCGTATCCCAGTACCAGGCTCACGGAACGGTCCGGGGGACGCACGGTCCCGCATTCGCTCATCAGCCGCAGCGCGATTCCGGCGTCGGCGGCGCGGGCGGCGAAACCGGCCTCGGGCCCGTACCGTTCGGGCAGCCGGGCGATGATGTGGAGTCCTGCGGCGATGCCGCTGACCTCGGTACCGGGGAAGTGCTCGGCCAGCGCGGCGGTCAGGGTGTCGCGGCGTGCGCGGTAGGCGCGCTGGCAGCGCCGCAGCTGACGGTCATAGCCTCCCCGGGCGATGAAGTCGGCGAGCACGGCCTGGTCGACGGCGGGGTTGCCGAGATCCATCGTGCGTTTGCGGTCGACGATCTCTTCCGTCATCGACGCCGGTGCCAGCAGCCACCCCAGCCGCAGACCGGGTGCCAGCGATTTGCTCACCGACCCGGTGTACACGACATGCTCCGGATCCAGCCCCTGCAGCGCTCCGACGGGGGCCCTGTCGTAGCGGAAGTCGCCGTCGTAGTCGTCCTCCATGATCACCCCGTCCACGTCCCTCGCCCAGTCCAGGAGCTGACTGCGGCGGGCGGCGGAGTAGGCGATTCCGGTGGGGAACTGGTGGGCCGGGGTGGTCATCACGGCACGCACCCGGGAGCGCACGAGCGGCTCCGTGGCCAGGCCCTCGTCATCGAGCGGCAGCCCGGTCGTGGCCAGGCCCGTCGAGGCGAACAACGTGGCGTGTTCGGGGCTTCCGGGATCCTCGACACCGACGGTCCGCATCCCGCGTTCGCGCAGCACGAACCCGAGCAGCGTCGTCGCCTGCGCCACTCCCGAGCAGACCAGCAGTCGCTCGGGATCGGCCACCACCCCGCGCCGCCTCGCCAGCAGGGCGGCCAGCGCGACCCGCAGCTCGGGCAGCCCACGTGGATCCGGATAGCCCAGCGCGCTGTGCGGCAGCCTGCCGAGCACCGAACGGTGCGCGGCGGCCCAGGCGCTGCGCGGAAAGAGTGAGAGGTCCGGCGTACCCGGCCGGAAGTCGACGAGAGTGCCGGGACCGCGCGGCGCGAGGTCGCGGGCCCGGTTCGCCGCGGCACGGGCCGATCCGCTCACCCAGGTCCCCGCCCCGCGTCCGCTGTGCAGATAGCTCTCGGCGGTCAGCTGTTCGTACGCCTCGGTGACCAGGCCCCGCGAGACGCCGAGATCGGCAGCGAGCTCACGACTGGACGGGAGCCGTGTCCCCGGTGTCAGGCGGCCGGAGCGGACGGCGTCGCGCAGCGCCGACTGGAGAGCGCGACCGCGCCCGCGCGCCGGAGCGGACGCTGCCGGAAGCAGCAGCTCCCAGGCGGCGGAGAACGCTTCCCGGTCGCTGCCCCCGCCACTGTCCGGTACTGAATTGGTCCCCGAAGACGTCATGGAAGTGGACCTTAAACCGGACCGCCCGGCTCCATAGCGTTGGCACCATGAATACGACCTCTCTGCGCGGCGCTGTGCTCGCCGCCTTCGCCTGCACCCTGGTGGGCGCCTCCTTCACCGCCAACAGTCTCCTCGGCGACTACCCGTACGCCGGTGGCCAGGCGCTGCGCTACGGCCTGGCAGCCCTGCTGCTCCTGCCTCTGCTGCGGCGGGGCGGGGCGCCCCCGCCCACTGCCACGCTGCGCACGCTCACCGGCCGCCAGTGGGCACGGCTGGCCCTGCTCGCGGCCGTCGGAATGGTCGGCTTCAACCTGGCCGTACTGACCGCCGAGCAGAGTGCGGAACCCGCAGTTCCGGGAGTTTTCGTCGGCTGCGCGCCGATCGTCGTGGCAGTGCTGGTGCCGTTGCTGGACGGGCGCCGGCCGACGCGCGCCGTGCTCTACGCAGCGGGACTGGTCGCCGCGGGCGCCTTCACGGTCCAGGGCTGGGGCCGAACCGACCTGGCGGGCATCATCTGCTCCGTCGGCGCACTGGCAGGCGAGGTCGGCTTCGCGGTCATCGCCGTACCCGTCCTGCGTCCGCTCGGCCCGCGGCTGCTGTCCGCCACGGTCTGTGTGATCGCCGCCGTGGAGTCGGTCGTACTGGGCCTGCTCCTGGACGGCGGAGGCTTCCTGCCGATGCCCTCGGGCGGTGAGGCGGTGGCGCTCCTCTGGCAGGCCGCCGTCGTCACGGTCATCGGATTCGTCTGCTGGTACATGGGCCTGCAGCGCATCGGCGCCGAACGCGCCACGCTCTTCTGCGGCCTGGTCCCGGTCTCCGCAGCGCTCACCGCACCTCTCGTCGGCACCGGTTCCTACGGTGTCGCGCAGGCCGCCGGCAGCTGCCTGGTCGGGCTGGGCGTGGCCCTCGGGTCGGGCTTCCTGCGGCGGAGCGGGTCCGTGCCCGCGACGGATTCAGCGGCTGGTGTCGAGAATCACCCGGGCCACGAGAGCGGGGTCGTCGTTCATCGGGACATGGCCGCAGCCGGGCAGCCGGACCAGCCGGGCGCCGGGGACAGTGTGCTTGGCCCGGATTCCCTGACGGCGAAGGAGCAGCCGGTCGCCGCTGCCCCAGGCGATGGATATCGGCAGGCCCGGCACATCGTCGGTGAACATGACATCACGTCCGGCGGCCAGCGTCTGGTCGAAGCCGGTCGCCTCGCGCAGGGCGAGCGTCTCGAGCACCGCAGCCTCCGGTGAACGGCGTCCGGGCCGGGCGTAGATGGTGCTGGTCAGTACCGTCCGCCCGGCCGGGGTGCGGGAGAGCCGCTCTATGAGCGGCAGCGGCATCGAACCGGCGGCCAGCCGCATCGCGCGCAGCGTGCCGAACGCGTAGCGCCGCTCGCCCTCCGTCCAGAAGCCGGCGGGCGAGAGCGCCGTCACCGAGCGCACGAGCTTCATCCGACCCAACTCCAGGGCCAGCAGCCCGCCGAGCGAGTTGCCCGCCACATGGGGTCGGTCCAGGCCCAGCGCCTCGCAGAAGGCCCCCAGCAGCGGTGCCACGGTCGTCAGGTCGTACGGGACGCCGTCGGGCTGCGCGGGAGAGGCGCCGAAGCCCGGCAGGTCGACCGCGATGACGTCCCGTTCCACGGCGAGGACGGGGATCACCGGGTCCCAGGCCTGGCGGTGGTGGCCGATGCCGTGGAGGAGCAGCAGCGGCTCCCCGGCCCCCGTCCGCTCGTACGCGACGGACACGGTGCGCGGCCCGCGCGGTGAATCGACGGTGAACGAGGCCGTGGTTGCCATCGGGACGCTCCTGGGTGTTCCGGCACGGTGCGGCCGTGCCCGCAGGCGACTTAGACAAGTCGTCAACAAGAATTACCGTCAGGTAGCTTGGAGTTCAAGAGGCCGGGGCGATTCGAACTGGACAGGGTGCGTCACGTCGGCTGGGATGGGGCGGTGGCAACCGACATCCTGACCGACGTGTTTGAAGAGCACAGACCCGTACTCACCGGGGTCGCCTACCGCATGCTCGGCCGGATCGCCGATGCGGAGGACGTGGTCCAGGAGGCATGGCTCCGCTGGTCGTCCGTGGTGCGCGAGGACGTGCGCGAACCACGCGCCTTCCTCGTGCGGACCGTCACCCGCCTAGCCATCGACCGGCTGCGGCACCTCCGGTCGCGGCGCGAGTCGTACGTCGGGCCCTGGCTGCCCGAACCCCTCGTCACCGACTTCGGTCCCGCCGTGCCCGACACCGCGGAGCAGGCCGTGCTCGCCGACTCCGTCTCGGTCGCGGTGCTCGTCGTCCTCGAATCGCTGTCCCCGCTGGAGCGCGCCGTCTTCGTCCTCCGCGAGGCCTTCGGCTTTCCGTACAGCGAGATCGCCACGACGCTCGACCGGACGGAGGCCGCCGTCCGTCAGCTCGCCGGGCGTGCCCGGCGCCATGTGGAGGAGCGTAAACCGCGTTACGACGTCGACCCCGTCCAGCGTCGTGACCTGACGGAGCGGTTTCTCGCGGCGGCCGCGGGGGGCGACATCGAGGCGCTTCTCGCGCTCCTCGCACCGGACGTGCGGCTCGTCGGGGACAGTGGTGGGAAGTCGAAGGCGCCGCTGCGGATCCTGGAGAGCGCGGACAAGGTCAGCCGCTTCCTCCACGCCGTCGCACGCGAGCCGGTCTCGGACCTGGAGGTCCGGAGCCTGGAGTTGAACGGCGGGCCGGCACTGCTGGTCCTCATCGGCGGAAAGCCCGATTCCGTCATGCAGGTGGAGGTGAGGGACGGCCGCATCCAATGCGTGTATATCGTCCGAAACCCCGACAAGCTCATCACCTTCGATGGAGCCTGACCGACTGGAACCTCTGCCCCTCGCACTCCACAGGCCTTCCGTACTTCTCCACTTCTCCTCCGGCCTCCCGTGTCATTTCCTTCCCTTCGCTCCCTCCCGGTCGCCGCCGGCCGGTAGGACCCAGAGCGCCCTCGAAGCCCCACGGACCCGCCCGGACGTGGGGCTTTGTGCTGCGCATGGCGCACCGGTGCACGAACGCCCTGTGAACGCTCTGCGACAGCACCCCGTTTCACAGGGTTACCGGCTAAGGATTGGTCTTGACCAAGGGGGTGCGCCGTCCTATGGTCGCAACGTTAAGACAGGAACCTTTAATAAATAACGTCGCGGAAAAGCCGCTGGGCGATTGCGGAGGACAAGGGTGGGGACCACGCAGCTGGAATCGGTACCGGAGCCGAAGTACTGGCACCTCAAGACCGTGCTCAGTGAGGCACTCGACTCGGACTTTGCGGTGGGGGAGGTCCTTCCCAACGAGCGGGAGCTCGCCGCCCGGTTCGGCGTCGCACGGGCCACGCTGCGGCAGGCATTGGAGCAGCTCGAACTCGAAGGCAGGCTGCAGCGCCGCCGGGGTGTGGGAACCACGGTCGCGCCGCCGCGTCTGGGCGTGGCCGTCTCCACCGCTCAGCACGACTGGAGCGGAGGCGGCGCGGGCGAGGCGTGGCAGCCGGTGGACTGCCGGAGCGCGGCCGCACCTGCGGCGGTCGCCGACGCGCTCGACGTGGGGGGCGAGGAGCTGGTCCACATCGTGCGCCGGATCCGGGTCTCCCACGGGCAGGCCGTCGCGGCGGAACTGCTGTACGTGCCGTCGTCCTCGGTCCCCGAGCTTTCGGCGATAGACACTCCGTCCGGCTCCGCCAGGGCCCGCAACATCGTGCGCGAGCTGCACCGCCTCGGGCTCGACGGCCAGGACCGCTCGGTGGAGCTCGGTTCGGCACGCGCCGACGACGCCAAGGAGCTCGACCGGCTTCCGGGGGCTCCCGTCCTCGTCGTCACCACCCGGTACCTCGCCGCAGGCGGGACGGCGGCCGTTTCCATCGCCACCTACCGGGCCGACACCTGCCGGCTCACCTTCGGTGACTCGGGCGACGTGGAGATCAGCCACCACGACCAGCAGCGCCAGGCATCCTGACCGGACGTCCCTCCCGGCCGGCAGCCGGGACCCGCACCATACGGCCCGTCGCGCTCAGCGGCGGGCCGTCACCGTTCCCTCCACCGCGAACAGCTGCTCCTCGACGTGGTCGAGCGCCAGCCGCAGGGCCCCCGTCGCGACAGCCGCCTCGCCGAGCAGTGACAGCGCCACGCGTGGGGGCCGGAGGCAGTAGCGGGCCAGCTCACCGCGGAGCGGGTTCAGTACCCCGTCCAACCCGGCGGCCCATCCGCCGACGACCACGAGCTCGGGATCGAGCGCCAGGACCAGTGCCGCCACATCGTGGACGAGTCGCTGGATGAAGCGCTCGACCGCAGCCTGTGCCTGCTCGTCGCCGTGCCGCGCCTTCGCGAACACGGCGGCCACCGCATGCTCGTCGAGCGGGTCCAATGGGGTGTCCGTCGTGGAGAGCAGCTTCTCCGGTGTGACGTCGCGGCCGAGCAGATGCAGGGCGCCGATCTCGCCCGCCGCACCGCCGAAGCCGCGGTGCAGCCGCCCGCCGATCAGGGACCCCGCTCCGGGACTCAGCCCGGCCAGCACGAACACGATGTCGTCGGACTCCGTGGCCGCGCCCTTCCAGTGCTCCGCGACGGCTGCGGCGTTCGCATCGTTCTCCACGAGAACCGGACAGCGGAAGGAGCGCCGCAGCCGTTCACCCAGCGCCAGGCCGGTCCAGCCGGGAAGCGCGGTGCCCAGCCTGACGGTGCCGTCGGCCTCCACGATGCCGGGACTGCCGACCCCGACCGCGCGCAGGCTGCTGCGGGCCACGCCGGTCCGCCGCAGCACCTCGGCGACCACGGTCCGCACCTTCTCGAGGCGGTCGTCGGCGCAGGCGGTCTCCGACACGGCCCGTGAGCCGGCGCCGATGATCCGGCCGTCCAGGCCCGACAGCAGCGCCGAGACCCGGTGCGGGCCGATTTCGATGCCCAGCAGATGTCCGGCCTCGGCACGGAACCGGAAACGCCGGGCCGGACGGCCCTGTCGTCGTGCCTCGGCGCCGTCGGGCGCCGACTCGACGACCAGGCCGGCCTCGAACAGTCCTTCCATGACGCCCTCGACCGTCGGCCGCGAAAGGCCGGTGATCCGCGTCAGGTCCGTGAGGGTCGGGGAACCGGCGCCCCTGAGGGCGTGCAGCACCACCGCGGAATTGATCCGACGCAGCAACGACGGATCTCCACCGGTCAGCCGGCCCACGGTGTGTCCTCCCAGCTCGTGCGCATGTCAGGCGGATCGTACTCGTTGCACAGGGGCAGGGCGACTGCGGGACACAACGCCGTCCGGGAAGGACGGGAAGCACCCGGTGCCCGGCCTCGCTCGGGCCCTGCTCCGGCCCTACTCCGACCTTCGTTCGGCCCTGCATTTGTCCTCTCTGACCCTGCTGCCGTCCTCCTGCATCCTCGCCTCGGTCTGGCTTTGGTGGGGGCGTTCGGCTGGGACCGGTGCTGTGTGCCGCGTCAGCGCCGGCTTCTTGGTGGCGCATGCCGGGTGGCCCAGGCACTGTCGGGTTCGGTAAGGCACCCTGTCGGGTTCGGCTCGGCTCCGTGTGGGGCTCTGCCCGGGGCCGAGTCGGGTTCGGGCGACTTCGTGTGGGGTTCGGCCCGGGGACCGAGTCGGGTTAGGCCCGCTCCGTATGGGGTTCGGCTCGATGTCAGCTGGGAGCGACGAATCCGGACTCGTAGGCGGCGATGACGGCCTGGGTACGGTCGCGGGCGCCCAACTTCGCCAGCACCGCGCTGACATGGGTCTTCACCGTCTGCACGCCCACCACGAGCCTTTCCGCGATCTCCGCGTTGGACAGCCCCCTGGCCATCAGCCGCAGCACAGCGGCCTCCCGCTCAGTGAGCGAGGCCCGGTCCATGACCTCACGTGCCCTGCTCGTGCCGTACTCGGCGGCGAGCTGCCGGACTGCCGCCGGGAACAACAGGGACTCGCCCTCCGCCACCAGCCGAACCGCGTTGACGATCTCGGCCGGCCGGGCCCGCTTGAGGAGGAAACCGTCCGCCCCCGCGCGCAGCGCCTCGTAGACGTATTCGTCATTCTCGAACGTCGTCACCACCAGGATCTTCGGCGGATCGGGCACCGTGCGCAGCACCACCCTGGTCGCCTCGATACCGTCCATCAGCGGCATCCGTACGTCCATCGCCACGACATCGGGCCGCAGCTGACGTACCAGGGGAATCACCGCGGCTCCGTCACCCGCCTCGCCGACGACCTCGATATCTGGCTGGGCCTCCAGGACCGCGCGCAGACCCGCGCGGACCAAGGGCTCGTCGTCGACGAGAAGAACGGTAACCGGCATCCGGTCAGCGTATGCGGTTCAGCGGAAGGCTCGCGTGCACCATCCATTCCCCTTCGTGCAGGCCCGTCTTGGCGCTCCCACCCAGCAGAGCGGCTCTCTCCCGGATACCCCGCAGCCCGCTTCCACCCCCGGGCGTACCAGCCGAACCCGTGAACGGATTGGTGACCTCCAACTCCAGCCGGCCCTCCGCGACGCTGATACGGACCCGGACCGGGGCGGCCCGCGAATGCCGCAGGGCATTGGTGAGGGACTCCTGAAGGATGCGGTACCCCTCACGGGACACCGAGCCAGGAACCTGCTCCAGCGGCCCGGAGACCTCGGCATCGACCTCCGTCCCGGCCCCCCGCGCGGAGTCCAGCAACCGGTCCGCCTCAACCAGGGAAGGTCGTTGCCCCGCAGGCGTACCCGACTCACGCAGTACCCTCAGCACCCGTTCCAGATCATCGAGCGCGTCGCGGCCCGTCTCCTCGATCGCCACCAGCGCACGTTCGGTGAACTCCGGGTCACGTGCCGCCCTCGCGGCACCCGCCTGCACCACGGCCACCGTCAGGGCGTGCCCGATCGAATCGTGCAGCTCGCGCGCGATCCGATTGCGCTCCAGCAGTTGTTCGGTGCGTTCCTCCAGCATCGTCAGCCGCTGGACCGGCGTCGGGCCCAGCAGCCAGCGGGCCGCCGCGGTGATCAGCTCACCACAGCCCACGATCACCGCAAGCAAGATCAGCAGTGGAACGGGCGTGAGGAGAGCAGCCCACCAGTTCGGTCCGAGTCCGCCGGCGAACCATTCGTCGCTCGGTGTCGAACCGAACGTGGAGCGGACGAGGTCGACTGTCGTGGCCGAGAGCCATGCCGTTGCGAGCCCGGCCAGGCCCGCGCACAGCAGCCGCACCTCCAGCCAGAGTGCGGTCCGCCAGCGCTCGGACCAAGAGACGGACGGTGCAACGGAGATGGTCGCGTCCGGAGTGCCGCGCTCCGCAGGCGTGAGCAGCAGTTGCGCCTGCATCCCCTCTGCGAGCCGCATACCGGGTATCAGGCCGACCAGCGCCGCGAGGACGAGAGGCACCCACGGCGTGTCCATCGAGATGAACAGCCACACGCTCACGGCGGCGGACGGCATGAGCAGATGCAGCCAGCGGGTATAGGTGACCAGCGCGGTCAGCGGGTGGAGGAAGCGGAGCATGCCGCCCATCGTGCCAGCGTGATCGGGGGCAGCGGCTCCCCCGCAGGAGGGAGATGATCCACTCGCGCGGGGGAGGACCGTGGCCGGCGGGGCGGCCAGGCTGAGGACATGAACAGCATCGATGTCCACGAGCTCACCAAGGACTACGGCGCGACCCGTGCTGTGGACCACCTCACCTTCAGCGTGCGGCCGGGCCGGGTCACCGGATTCCTCGGGCCCAACGGCGCGGGCAAGTCCACGACCATGCGGCTGGTCCTCGGGCTGGACCGGCCCACGGGCGGCACCGCCACTATTGGCGGTCAGGCATACGCGGCCCTGAACGAGCCGCTGCGCCGAGTTGGTGTACTCCTCGATCCGCAGGCCGCTCACGGTTCGCGGACTGCCCGCGACCATCTGTTGGCGCTCGCATCGAGCAACGGCATGGGCCGTGTAAGAGTGGAGGAGGTGCTGGAGGAGGCCGGCCTCGCCCAGGTGAGCCTTCGCCGGATCAAGACCTTCTCTCTCGGCATGCGCCAACGGCTCGGTATAGCGGCCGCGCTACTCGGAGACCCGGGCGTGGTCATGCTGGACGAGCCGTCGAACGGGCTGGACCCGGAAGGCATCGTCTGGATCCGGGAACTGATGAAGCGGCTCGCCCGTGAGGGCCGGACGGTCCTCGTTTCCAGTCACCTGATGAACGAGACATCCTCTTTTGCCGACCACCTGATCGTGCTCGGACGGGGGCGGCTCCTCATCGACCTGCCGATGCAGGAGTTCCTCGACTCCCGTCGCCGCCCCAGGGTACGGATGCGGACCACGGAATCCGCCCGGCTCGGCGAGGTTCTGGCACGCAATGGACACCGGGCCGCGCAGGGGGACGACGGTCGTTGGACCGTCGAGGGCGTAAAGGCGGAGGAGATCGGAGCGATGGCAGCCAGAGAGGGGATTGCGCTCTTTGAGCTCATCGATGAGCAGGTCACGCTGGAACAGGCCTACCTGGACCTCACCGCCGGCGCCACGGAATTTGCTTCCGCGGCAGCGCACACCACGCGTCAGGAGGCCTGACCATGTCGACAGCCGCAGTCCTGCGCTCCGAGTGGATCAAGATCAGATCGGTGCGCTCCATCTCAGGATCCCTGATCGCCGTCTTCCTGGTCACTATGGTCGTCACAGTGCTCACCTCCGCCACTGTCGGCCGGGACGAGGCGGCCGAGGCGGACGCCGAACTCGTCTTCGGCGCCTTCTACGCAATGAACTTCGGCCAGATCGCGGCCATCAGCTTCGGCGCGACGGCGATTTCGTCCGAGTACCTCAATGGCGCGCTGCGCATGTCGCTCGCGGCGGTTCCGCGCCGCACTCACTTCTACGCGGTCAAGATGTCGCTCATCGGAGGATTGGCGCTGGCGGTTGGCCTCATCACAGCCTTTGGTTCGTTCCTGTTGGGGCAGCTCTTCATGGGGGAATACGCCATCGGTCTCGGTGAACCAGGTGCCTTGAGGGCCGCGTTCGGAGGCGGGATATACCTGGCCCTGATGGCGCTCTTCGCGGCGGGGCTGACAGTCCTGCTGCGCAGCGCGGTGGCGGTGCTCAGCCTGCTCATCCCCTTCATCCTGATCGTCTCGTTCGTAGTCGGTGACATAGCCGGCAGCGCGGCCGGCTATCTGCCGGACCGGGCCGGACAGTTGGTGCTGCACCAGCACCCGGAAGGCAGCCTGGGCCCATGGACGGGACTGGCCGTCACCGCCGGGTGGGCCGCGGTGGCGTTGTTGGCCGGATGGTGGGCGCTCCGACGCCGCGACGCCTGAGCGGAGGCACTACGCCACGGCACCCGGACACCAGGACGCGTGGGCACCCGGAGGGCAGAACGAGGGGTGAGAGGACGCGAGACGAGGTGCGAGAGGATGAGGGGCATGGATGAAACGGCTTAAATCTCTCCAAAGCGTGGGGTGGGGACTCGATTGTCAGTGGCGGACGGTTTACTGACGGCATGACCACCGCACATCAGCTCCGCCTCATCGATGGGATGCGCAACCGCGAGTTTCCCGCGGAGCGTGTCCGGTCGGGCACGGGAGTCAGCGGGCCCGGCTATCACACCGCCTTCCTGCACGCGGACGACGATGGCTGGGACGAGGACGAGGCGGCGCGGTTGGAACACCGGGCGCAGTGCCTCGCGGAGCACGACGCGCTGATCACATTGCTCGGTGCGCGCTGGGGGGAGCCGCAGCTGGTCAGTCTGTGGAGCGCGCAGGAGCGCATGATGGCCGGCGAGGTGATAGCCGATCCCTGGGCCGAGACGGTTGCGGGTTGTGAATTCTTCCGGCTCTGGCACATCGAGGAACGGTGGATAGCCCTGGGGCTCTGCCTGGAGGAGCACGGCCCCGGGTGCGAGCTCACCGTCGTGGTGACGGAGATAGACCCGCCGTGAGGCGTGCGGATCGAGTGCGGATCGCGCGAAGCGTCTGACGTCCGGACCGCGTCGCCCCTGCGCCGGCTGCGCCCCGACCCATCCAGAGACCGGGCCGGGCCGGGTCGACCGGGCCGAGCGGGTCGACCGGGCACGCAGGGGAGCAGCGGGAGCGGCGGGCGGCACCGGCAGCCTCGCCCTGGCAGTCAGGTCTTGGTGCCGCTCCCGGTGCCGGTCCCGGTTCCTGTGCCGGGGTGGGGATCCGCGGTGACGGCCCTGCGGAGCCGTCCGTACTCTGCGGCCATCGACTGAGCGGTCCAGTGGGCGTTGAGGCCGCTGGGGTTGGGCAGGGCCCAGACGTGCGCTCCGCCGACCGTCCGTTCCTGCCGTCCGATGTGGGCCCGCCGTTCACCGAATGCCGTCCGGTAGGCCGTGATGCCGACCACCGCCAGCCACTGCGGCCGAAGCTTCTCCACCTTCGCGGTGAGGATGTCTCCCCCCGCACGGAACTCCTCGGCGGAGAGTTCATCGGCCCGCGCCGTGGCTCTGGCGACCACGTTCGTGATGCCGAGCCCGTACTGGAGCAGCTCGGACTGTTCGGCAGGCCTCAGTTGCCGCGGTGTGAAACCCGACAGATGGAGTACCGGCCAGAAGCGATTGCCGGGGAAAGCGAAATGGTGGCCCGTGGCACCAGTCATCAGGCTCGGATTGATTCCGCAGAACAGCACGCGCAGACCGCCCGCGACCACATCGGGAACAGTGCGGTCACGGGCGGCCTGGAGCTCATCGGGTGTCATGGCGCGATGGCAGACAGCATCAGAGGATGGAACCGGGTGTGTACCCGGCAGCCTCCGGGTGCTGCTTGGTGATCTCCTCGATCCGGGAGACGAGTGCCGTGACCTGGTCGCCCGCAGCGCCCGTGAACGAGAGCTTGTCGGCCATCAGCTCGTCCAGCTGGGCACGGTCCAGCGGAATGCGCTCATCGGCAGCCAGTTTGTCCAGGAGCTCGTTGCGTTCCGTGCCCTGCTCGCGCATGGCCAGGGCGGAGGCGACCGCGTTCTCCTTGATGGCCTCATGGGCCACCTCGCGTCCGACGCCCGCGCGCACCGCACCCATCAGAACCTTGGTGGTGGCGAGGAACGGCAGGTAGCGGTCCAGCTCACGGGCGACGACGGCGGGGAAGGCGCCGAACTCGTCGAGCACCGTCAGGAAGGTTTCCACCAGGCCGTCGAACGCGAAGAACGCGTCCGGCAGCGCCACCCGGCGCACCACGGAGCAGGACACATCGCCCTCGTTCCACTGGTCGCCCGCCAGCTCGCCGGTCATCGACGCGTAGCCGCGCAGGATCACCATCAGGCCGTTGACGCGCTCGCAGGAGCGGGTGTTCATCTTGTGCGGCATCGCGGACGAGCCGACCTGGCCGGGCTTGAAGCCCTCGGTCACCAGTTCGTGGCCGGCCATCAGCCGGATGGTCTTCGCGACGGAGGAAGGGGCGGCGGCCAGTTGCACCAGCGCGGTCACCACGTCGTAGTCGAGCGAGCGCGGGTAGACCTGGCCGACGGAGGTGAAGGCCTGCGCGAAGCCGAGGTGGCCGGCGATGCGCTGCTCCAGGTCGGCCAGCTTGCCGGCGTCGCCGCCCAGCAGGTCGAGCATGTCCTGCGCGGTGCCGACGGGTCCCTTGATGCCGCGGAGCGGGTAGCGGCCGAGCAGGTCCTCCAGGCGGCTGTAGGCCACCAGCAGCTCGTCGGCCGCTGTCGCAAAGCGCTTGCCGAGCGTCGTGGCCTGTGCGGCGACATTGTGGGAGCGACCGGCGATGACCAGCTCGCGGTACTCGCCGGCCAGTCTTCCGAGCCGAGCCAGTACGGCAACGGTCCGGTCGCGCATCAGTTCGAGAGAGAGTCGGATCTGGAGCTGTTCGACGTTCTCGGTGAGGTCCCGGGACGTCATGCCCTTGTGGACCTGCTCATGGCCGGCGAGGGCGTTGAACTCCTCGATGCGGGCCTTGACGTCGTGCCGGGTGACCTTCTCGCGCTCAGCGATCGAAGCCAGGTCTACCTGGTCGAGGACACGCTCGTAGTCAGCGAGAGCGGCGTCGGGCACCTCGATCCCGAGGTCCTTCTGGGCGCGCAGCACCGCCAGCCACAGCTGACGTTCCAGCTTCACCTTCTGCTCGGGGGACCAAAGGACGGCCAGCTCCGTGGAGGCGTAGCGGCCGGCCAGGACATTGGGGATGCGAGGCTTCGCAGACACAGCAGTCACGTGTCGTGAGCTTACCTGGCTTCTTCAGCGGCTCGTGAGCGTGTGCCGACCGCAGAAGGTCCAGGTCGGAGGCTTCCGGGCCTGGGGGAAGGAGCCGGACCGCTCCGGGCTCGCGGCCTGGGCCCCGAATGAGGGCGCAAGGGCCCCGGCTCTCGTCCTGCCGCCGGCCCGGCCCGGCCCGGCCCGGCTCGCTCCTGCCCGAGGCGGCTATGCCCCCGCGTGGACGTACGTCGCCCAGATGTGGGGCCTGTCCGGGATTCGGCGCCGTAGCCGGCGGACCGTGTCGTGCAGGGCCTGTGCGGCGCCGGGGCTGTCCGGGGCGGTCGTGCGGCGATAGAAGTCGCGCGTCATGTGGTCGGCGTGCATGCTGTCGATCGTCCACAGGGTGCCGACCGCTGTAGGGAAGCCCGCAAGCAGGAATGAACTCGTGATGTGGATGGCCTCGTCCACCAGGCGTTCGGCGGTGCGGGCGGTGCCGCAGGCGGCGAGGAAGACGAGCCGTGCCGAGCGCGGGCGGACCCGGCAGATCTCCAGGACCGAGACCGGCTCGCCGCTGGGCAGATGCAGCAGGGCGCCCGAGGGCTCCGCCGGGTCCGACGCCGCATGGCAGCCGAAATGGGCCCATGAGGCCTCGTGCAGCGCGGCGAGCACCGCCGCACGGGTGGCGGCCGGGCCGATCAGAGGTGGCCGCGCACCGAGAAGTTCGGCCGCGTGGGTCGCTGCCGCCGCCACGCCGGGGAGGTCGTCCTCGGGTGCTGCGACGAGGAGTGCGCTGCCGTGGTCGGCGGTGTCCCGCCGGCGGGCGCGGGCCCGCGCGTAGGCGAGGGTCTGCAGGCCGGGTGCGTAGGACGAGACCACGGTGTCGAGCGCGGCGCCGCAGCCGTCCTCGGCGCATTCGGACGCCGTGCACTCGGCCGCGTGCAGCGGCAGGGCGCTGAACGGTCCGGTCGCCACCCACCAGACACGCGGCCACTCACCACCGCGCGGGACGGTCGCCACCGGCCCCACGGACTCCAGGACCGGGCGCACGATGCTGTGCCAGGTCCACGCCAGCGTCTCGCGGACCACTCTGCCTGCGGCGACGAGCTGAAGAGGTGAGGGGCGGGACGCCCCCTGGGCGTTGATGGCATCGACCGCATCGCGCAGTCGACGGGCCCCTTCGGCGATCTCGTCGGCACCGGGTGCGAGGCGCAGTGAGGTGACCGAGTGCCGGGTGATGACGAGTGCGTGGCAGTAGCGCTTGCCGTGGTTGAGGACGACGACGGGGCCATCGACGGCGAGCGCCCTGCACCCCGCTGCCGTCAGTGGCCGCAGGAAGTCCTCGAACCCGGGCCGCGTGCGGATGTGCGCTACGAGATCGTCCAGTTCGTTGGACGTGCGCAGGGCCGCGAGCCGGGCCCACTCGGCGGCCCCTGCCGTAGAGACGTCCCCTTCGGGCCGGGAGTCGGGCCGGCTGCCGCGCCACATATCGAGTCCGGTGTCGAGTCGCGTGTCCGACTGAGTGTCGAGTCGGGTGTCGAGCCGGTCGGTCAGTTGCTGGAACCGTTCGGCCAGTTCCGGAAACGCGGCCTGCAGGTCACTGATGTCCGCGCGGGCCTCGATGCGGCGCGCCAACAGCAGGCCACGGCCGCGTTCGAGCAGTTCGGCGGCACGGGCGACGTCGGCGCCCCGGACCGTCCGGCCCGGGGCGGGGAGGCTGTCGGGGCCGGGCCGCTGCCCCGCGGCCAGGGCGCGCACGTCCCGTTCCATCAGCCGCACCCGCTCCTCGATCCGCACGGCGGACTCGCGCAGATCGAGGGCGCACAGGATCAGCTCGACGACCCCTCGGATGTCGCCCTCGAAGGTGGACAGGCCGTGCTCGGCGGATGCCTGGTCGCTGCCTCGGTCGGTGATCCCCGCCATCGCCTCGACGGCCGCTTCGAGATGCGTCAGTGCCGGTCCGATCCCCTGCTCCCCGCCGCTGATCGCGCGGGCCGCTGCCCCGATCTCGTTGTTGGCGCGCATCCAAGCGGAACCGACGAGGTCGTCCCAGCCCTTGGCGGGCTCGCGGCCGGCGAGGCGGGAGCGGAGCCCGTCGGCGAAGGCGGCGAGCGGACCGAGCAGGAGGCCGGCGCCCCGCGCCGGCTCGGAGGCGGTGTCGCCGGCCACGGATGTATCCGGGCGGCGCACGGGGTCAGGGGCGTCCGTGACGGATATATCCGGGAGGCGGTCGCGGCCGATGAGGTCGAACATCGGGCCCATCACGTCGGCCAGGTCGATCGGTGACCCGTCCGGCGTCAGATCCTTCAGAACGCCCTCCAGGCTCCGCGCCTCGGTGAGCAGCGCCCGTGCCCTCTCCGGTTCGACGGCGCGAAGGGCGGCGGAACGCTGCATCAGGACCCTGACGAGCGTCATCGTCGCCATGATCCGCATCGGATGTCCGACGGGGCATGCCGCGAACGTCCTGCGGCACTGTGCGACGACCCCGTCGTCGAGGTCGGGCCGGGGGCCTCCCGGCCCCACGGATTCGACCAGGTCGACATAAGCGTCGCCCATCAGGTCGAACCAGGGCGGTTCCTCCCCGTCGGCCGCCCCGGCCCGGGTGGTCTCCCGCAGCCCGTGGGCGATGCGCCGGGCACGCTCCAACTGCGCGGGCTCATGGCCGAACACGTAGTTCTGCAGGGCGTTGTGGAACTCCGTGCGTGCTGCCAGCACCTCCTGGTCGGTCCGGCTCAGGCCGGCGCCCTCCTGAAGGGCGGCCTCCTCGGGAGTCGGCGCGGGAGCCGAGGCGAGCAGGGCCGCCGCCTCACGCGCGCCTTCCGCGTCGTGGGAGCCGAGCGACAGTATGCTGAGGGCGTGGGCGAGTATCCGGTCGTACTCGCTGGGCGAGCCACCGGAGTTGGCTCCGGCCTCACGGAGCAGCCGTACGACCTCTTCGAGGACGGCGGGATCGGGCCGTTCCGCGATACCGGCGGACAGGATGCTGCCGAGCGCCCCGGACAGGTGACGGCGCAGCTCGGGGTCGTCATCGTCTGTGACGTCGAGGATCTCGCGGAGCGTCGTTGCGGCGGAGTCGAGGTCCTCGGGACTGTCGAGGCGGATCTCGGACATCCGGGACAACGCCTCGACTGCCCGGCGGATCTCGTCGGGCATGTCCTCGTCCCGCGCGATGTCCGCCGTGATCGTGAGGGCGGCAACGGGCAGCGCGACAACGAGGATTCCCCGGCGCAGCAGATCCGTCGCGGGGAATCCGGGCGGGGCGAGGGCGAGCGCCTCCTCGGCCAGCCCGCGGGACTCGGCCTCGAGCAGCCCCGCGCGGGCGGGCGCACGGTGGCGCAGGGCCTCGGCGCGCAGCCCGGTGAGGGCGGCCAGGACCGCGAGATGAGCATGCCGCTTGGGGTGGTCGGAGGGGAGCACGGCGAGGGCGGAGCGGTAGCGGCCGATACGCTCATCGGCGCCCTCTCCAGGAGGTCCTCCCACACCTACCTCAGCGCCGACTGCACCGTCCTCGCAGCCGTCCCCGCGGCTGTCCCCGCAGCCGCCCTCCCAGCCGTCCCCGCCTCCAGCGCCGCCACCTCGGCCTCCAGCACCACCGTCGCTGCCTTCAGCGCGCTCGCCCTCGCCTCCAGCGCCCCCGCCTCCGTCGTTGGCGTCGTCGTCGGGGGCGAATCCGAATATCAGCGACAGGGCTTCGACTTCGAGGTCGACCTGTCGGCCCTCGCGGGCGGCGTCCTTCCTCTCCTGCGCGGCGAGGCGGTCGAGCAGCGGCGCGGCCCGTCTCATGGCGTCCGGGTCGTCGCTCTCGGCCAACGACGCGAACTCCTGGTACGTCGCGAGCATGTCGCTGCGTTCCTCGCTCAGGGCGCCGCCCGAGGCGAGGAGCCGATCCGCTTCCAGGGCCGCGTCCTCGTCCTCGCACGCCTGGGCGAGCGCGGCGAGCGCCCTGCCGAGGGCCAAGGCGACCGCGCCGCGTTCGGGGTGCCCGGCCGGAGTGTCGGTGTATGCCGCCCGCAGCCGGCGTACACCGCACGCGACACGTCCCGCGTCCTGCTCGGCCACACCCGCTTCAACGATCAACGAGCCCATGCGCAGGTCGAACTCACCTGGCCGGCCGACGGGCTGGGCAGCCAGCATCCGCAGCAATCGCAGCCCTTCCGCAGCCTCCGGGGTGAGGGTGTCGTCCGGGACCTCCGTGACCAGCCGTTCGACCCGTGCGAGCCCGGGAGAGCCGAGCAGCCGGGCGGAGTCGATCACCGTACGCAGACAGGCCGAGGCCGCGGCGCGCGCTGTCTCCGGGTCGAACAGGCCGGGCGCGACGGCCAGCCGCCTGCACACCTCGCGGCCGTAGCGGGCGGCATTGGCCAGCCCGTCCGGATCGGCCTGCGTCTGGAACCGGAGAATCCACAAGTCGTGTGCGTAGACGGCGAGCTCGACGAAGCCGAGCTGGTCGTCGGCATGCACCGACTCAAGAGAGGCATCGGACCAGGCGAGTGCGCGGTCCAACGCCGCCGCCCGCTCCTGAGGCGCTCCGCTCACCGCGACGCCGGCATGCACCGAACAGACCAGGTGCGCGAACCGTGCTTCGTGGGACGGGTCGGCGGCGTCGAAGCCCTCCTTCAGGGAATCAGGGAGTCCGGCCTCCGCGGGAAGGCGCGGGCACAGGAAGCCGAAGACGGAGACCACGACCGTCGTGTTCTGCACGGCGTCCGGATCATCGGCGCCCTGGTGGCGGCCCCAGAACGTCCAGAACACCGCGGCCACCGCGTCGAGATCGATCGGGTCCTCCGGTGAAGGCGTCGCCTCGGCGAGCAGGGCCAGCGCCTCGACCACCGCCTCCTGGTCGCGCAACGGCGTGACGTCACCGGTGCCGAACGCCGCGGTGAGACGCTCGACCACTCGTACCCGTAACTCGGACATCGCACCTACATTAGTCTGATCAACAGTCAGGGAGCCTGGTGAATACCGGATTTCGAGGAGGACCGGGTGAGTGACGGGGCGAAGGCCCGCAGGGTGTACGAGGACGCCGTGGAATACCTGTGCCGCAACGTCGAGGAGCTGCGTCCGCTCATCCCGCCCACCGTGTGGGAAGCGGCCTTCCCTGTCGTACGGGACGCGGCCCCGGCCGGTGCCGAGTGGCGGGACGCCGTACGCGCGCTGCACGACGCGGTCGAGTCGGCCGGCATCCCGAACGGTCTCGGACTGCCCGCCACCATGGGGGTCGGTGACTGGCCAGGAGCTCCCACCCCGCAGTCGGTGGGCTGGGTCTGCCCAACGAGCCGCTGCGCCCGGGTCGAACTGCGCGGCGGGGCGGTGACCGCCGCCCCGGCCTGTGAGCTCGCCGGTGGCCCGATGCGCCTGGTGGACGGCTGACCGGTGATGGGTCTGCTCATCGAGCTGCAGAAGCGCATACCCGACGGCTGGTTCCTGCGGCGGCTGCTGCCCGCCGTGCTGTTCGTCGTTGTCGCGGTGGTCGGCGGCAGGGACCTCGGCCACGCCCACTGGAACGACATCGCCCTCGCGCGCCAACGGATGGCCGACGCACTGCGTACGGGTGGCGGCCCGACAGCGGACACGTTCGCCTCGCTCGTACTCGTCGCGGTTCCGGTGCTGGGAGCCGCGTTCACCGTGCCCTACGCGGCGACCGCGGTCGGCTCTCTTGCTGCTGGGGCCTGGCCGTGGTGGCTGATGCCGGTGGGGCGGCGGGTGACCAAGTGGCGGGTGCGGCGCTGGGCCGAACCGGACGTGCTGGCCCGGCGCTCCGTGCGCGCCCGCGCCGACGGCCACGTACTGCGCGCCGACCGGCTCGATGCCCGGATCGCCAGGGCCGGAACGGGCGGGCGGCCGAAGTCCCCGACCTGGTGCGGCGACTGCCTCCGCCGCACCGAGGAGAACGTCGCACGACAGACCGGCGGGGATCTCGCCGACGGCTGGACCGCCCTCCTGTTCGGTGCGGCCGAGCAGCCCCGCGCGGCACTGACCCGGACCCGCGACGCCTACGACGCGGCTTGCGAAGGCCTCGCCTGGAGCGTGGCCTTCACGGTGCTCGGCGCCTGGTGGTGGCCTGCGGCCCCTTTCGGCGTCCTGCTGGGGCTGGCCTCCTGGCGCTCACTGCGCCACGCGGTGCAGGCGCTGTGCCGCACAACGGAGGCGGCATTCGCACTGCGCGGGACGGGGCAGCCGGGCGAGGGCGCGCAGCCGTGAGCCGGGGGGCGGGGGCGCGACAGCGAAGCCGCCGCCCTGCCCACCAGTGCCGGAGCGCGCCCAACGTCCGGGGACGTCCGGTCGGCGATGGGCTGCCGAGCAGCGGGGACGGCGCGAACCACCCGCAGGGGGCCGCCGGTGCCGCACTCATGACAGTTGTTCGTCCTCGGCCTTCATATCGGCCTCGGCTGTCATGTCGTCCTCGGTCATCATGGCGATCCAGCTGTGGGGCGCGTTCTCGCCGAGCATGATGCCGTAGACGTCCTCGCCCGCCGCTTCGGCGGCGCGCGCGAACATGGCCTGCTCGTACTCGGCCAGCGCCTTCTCCGTGTCCCCGGGGTGCCGGGCGATGGACCGGCCGAGCTCGGCGCCGTCCAGCATGGCCAGATTCGCGCCCTCACCGTTCGGCGGGGTGAGATGGGCGGCGTCACCCAGCAGTGTGACCCCGGGGCGCGGACTCCAGCGGTGCCCCACCGGGAGCGTGTAGAGGCGGCGCAGAAAAGGTGCCGTGTCGCTCTCCGTGAGGAGAGCGGTGAGGTGCGGGGCCCATCCGTCGAACTCCGCGAGGACCCGCGCCGTCACGGTCGAGGCGTCGGTGAGATCGGTGCCGGCGAGCCAGTCGAGCGGCTTCACGAGCTGTGCGTAGGAGTGCAGGTTCCCATCGGCCTCCCGCATGGCCAGGAATCCCTTTCCCGGCGCGAGCGCGAACAGTGAGCCGGCGCCCACTGCGGCCGCGGTGGCGGGATGGCGGGTGGCCGTATCGGACAGGAAGGTCTCGACGGAGACGACGCCTGCATACGCCGGGGTGGCGTCCGACAGAACGGGCCGGACTCTTGACCAGGCCCCGTCGGCCCCGATCAGCAGGCTCGCGGTGACCGTGCCGCCGTCAGCGAAGCGCACTTCGTGGCCACCGCCGTCAACGGCTCGCACGCCGGTGGCCTTGTGCCCCCACCGGACGGTGCCGTCCGGCAGCGAGTCGAGCAGCAGCCGGCGCAGTTGCCCGCGCTGCACCTCTGGACGCGAGCCCGTCCCGTCGTCGGGCAGGTCGAGCAGTACGGACCCCGTCCGGTCCAGGACCCGGTAGGACTCGCGCCCCTCCAGGACGAGGCCTCGGAACTCCTCGATCAGGCCGGCGGCAGCCAGGGCGCGCCGGCCGTTCCAGGGATGTATGTCGAGCATGCCGCCCTGGGCGCGTGCGCTCGCGGAGGCTTCCGCTTCGTAGACGGTGGCCGGGATGCCGTGGATGTGCAGGACGCGGGCCAGTGCGAGACCGCCGAGGCCGGCTCCGATGACGGTGACTTCGGGTGACGTCATCTCTATCTCCAGAGTTGAACGGGTGGTCGGAATCGATTGGATCGACACTCCAATAAAACGTACACCGTTTGGATTGACGATCCAACGTGGCAGAATGAGGCCATGACAACCAAGGGCCACAGGGTGGCGCGACGCACCGACGCGCTGTCCAAAGAGGTGATCGTCCAGGCCGCGACCGAGATTCTGGACGCCGAGGGCGAGGCGGCACTGACGTTCCGCGCGCTCACCCGCCACCTGCACACCGGCTATGGGGCGATCTATCACCGCGTGGCGAACAAGAGCGATCTGCTCGCGGCGGCCGCCGACGGTGTGATCGCTCGGGTCATGACCGGGCCGGCCGTCGACGGGAAGCCCCAGGAAGTGCTGCGCGCGCTCGCGCTCGGCCTGTTCGACGCGATTGACGCGCACCCCTGGGCCGGTGCTCAGCTCACCCGGGAGCCCTGGCGGCCCACGCTGCTGGAGGTCTACAAGAGTGTCGGTGAGCAGTTGCAGGCACTCGACGTACCCGAGGACGCAGTGTTCGACTCGGCGGGCGCGCTCGTGAACTACATCCTCGGAGTCGCCGGGCAGAACGCCGCGAACGCCCGCGTGCTCGCCGGCAGTGAGACCGAACGGGACCGCCTTCTCGCGGAGGTCGCAGAGCAGTGGGCCCAGCTCGACCCCGTGCAGCACCCATGGGCGCGCAATGCGGCGAAGCGCCTGCCGGAACACGACGACCGTGCCCAGTTCCTGGCCGGCGTCGATCTCATCCTGGCCGGTATCGAAGCCGTCAACCGTGGGCGCAGCGAGAGCTGACCCCGGCTCTTGCCGCCTGTGCTGCTGCGGGTTTCAGGTCTCTGCCGTCTGCGTGACTCGACGGTGTGCGCAGGGGGGTTACCAGGCCGTGCGGCCGGTGAGTTCGGTGACGGGCTGAGGGGCGGCGCGGGGCAGGCCGAGCTGCCGGCGGGCCCGGTGGACGGCGGCGAGCTGGCCGGCGGCCGCGTCACCCCAGTCGAAGAGCGACAGAGCCTGCTCCGGGGTGGCCAGGACACGGGTGCGGGTTCGGCCACCGGCCGGACCGGGCCGTTCCGGGCCCGCCTCGGTGAGGGCGGCGGCATAACGCAGGTACCCGTGTGGTGCCGAGGGGTCGTTGACGTACCCGAGGAGCACCGGAGCCGCGAACGTGGCCGCACCTTCCTCCTCGGCCTCCCGGCGCAGAGTGGAGACGGCACCGCCCCGGTCCTGTTCCTCGGGTGAGCCGCCGGGAAGCGTGGCGACTCCGGTGCCGGGTTCGAGGAGCACGAGAACGCGCCCGTCCGTTATCGCGGCAGTATGAGGTGTCTCAAAGATCACCGGGTTATCTGACTGCCCGGTGTGTCTCATGCTGCCAGGTGGCAAGGGGTGAGTTCGGTGCGTACAGAAGAGGGCGGCGTTGCGGAAGCGGTGGTCGCGAGCCATCGCACGGTGGTCGAGCTGGGTGAGATAGCGGGTGTGCAGGACGCGGACGATGTGCTGCGACGGGCAGGTGTTGCGGAGGGGCAGCGATTCATTCTGGGGCCTGACGGCTCGTATGACCTGGCACTGAATCGGATGCTGCGTGATCTGCCGAGCTGGGGCGTCCCCTCCCGCAACGGCCAGGAAGCGTACTGCTCGGAGCTGATGTTGACCTGCCGCTTTCTGCACGAGGCCAGGGGCGGGAAGACGATCTGGGAGATGGACGGCGCGGACCTGCGCGCCTTGAAACAGTCCCGGCTCTTCGCGGAGGACCCGGGCGAGCGGATCGAATTCGGCTCATGGCAGCGGTACATCGCGGCCCTGGACAAGTGGGTGGCGTGGTCTCTGGATGCCGAGATCCTGGCCGCCGAGCCGTTCCGGTACGTCGACAAGGTGGTGATGACGCCGCACGGACCCAAGCAGGTGCGGATGAACTCGGAATCGGAACCCGGCAAGGGCGGCCAGCCGGTCCGATTCCTGCCCTACGAGGACTACTTGCTCTGGCGGGACGTGGGACTGCGCGGCTTCCTTCCTGACGGCGGGCGGGACCCGAAGTGGCGAGGCCGTAACGGAGAGCGGAACGCGCTGTTCGCGGACCTCCTGGTTTGCACCGGGATGCGACTGACCGAGGCGTCGTGCTTGCTGCTGCCGGAGGTTCCGCCCCTGGCGCACGGCCAAGGCGGCTTTCGCCTTTCCAAGGCGACAACGAAGCGGACCAGGACGAGGACGGTGTATGCGCGTCGGCGCGTACTGCGGGACCTCCACCACTACATCGCGATCGAACGCGACGAGTTGGTGCAGCGCAAGCGCACGGCCGGCGTCTACGGGCGGGAGGACGGCCACCGAGTCGTACGCTCGAGCCGGCAGGCGCTGGCCGTCGAAGGTCGTTCCCGCGCCTGGACCTACGCGAGCCTCACGTACGAGGACAGGCTCCGTCTCCTGTCAGTGGATGCCCGCGGGGCTGAGCTGGGGCCGCTGTGGCTGTGGCTGGGGGAGAGCGGACTTCCGCTGAGGAGTTCGACGTGGCAGTCGGCCTTTTGCCGCGCGAACGAACGATGCGCAGCCCTCGGCCTCGACTTCGACGTTCATCCGCACACGCTAAGGCACACGTTTGCTGTCCACATGCTGGGGCTGTTGCTCCGCCAGACCGTTCGTGCGCTGGGGATGAGGGAGGACCGCCGCTTCACTCTCGCCCAGATCAAGCGGCTGCTGATCGGCAATCCGATGCGCAAGCTGCAGCTTCTTCTCGGGCATGCGCACGAGCACACGGTTCACCAGTACCTCGACGTGCTGGATGAGGCTCAGGAGATCGTGCTGGCAGCGTTGGCGGAGTGGGACGAACATTCCGCCGTGCTGGAGGGCCTGCAGGTTGACGAGGTGAGCCGGTGAGCGCACGCCGTGTCAGGTTCAGCCCTGCGGACTCCGCACAGGCACCTGCGGCCGTGCCGGATCTGGGGCTTATCGCGTTCACTATGCCGATGCCGTCTGGACCAGGCGAGGAGGTGGACCTCTCCGATATCGGGGTGCCCCGGCTCGTGCGGCCTTTCGCGAAGGCCGTCGTGGAAGAGGTGGAGCGGATCGAGACACACCGGAGGCGGGAAGTCCTGCGCCGGTACGTCAAGATGCTGCGGGACTTCGTGTTGTTCACCCGCGTGATGTGTCCGGAGTTCGGCGAGGAGATCGACCTGGGCGACCTGGAGCCCGACCTCCTGGACGCCTACGAGGCGAGGCTTCCGGTGAGGCGCGAGGCCAACAGCGCCTCGCGGAGGAGGCGGATGCGGGAGGTGTGCCGCCTGTTGCAGCACACCGAGCAGTACAGCCCGGCCTCGTTCACCCTCACCTTCCGACAGCGCCTCGACCTGCCGGTCAGTGTGGAGGAGGGCTCGGAGCGGCCGCTGGACGCATATCCCTTCACTGTGTTCGACGTCCTGGAGGCCGCAGCACTGGGCGAAGTGGGAAGGATCCGAGACCGCATCCTGGAGGGTGAGCGACTGGCCGCTGCCGGCCGAGACCCCGACCTGCACGGCTGGGACGCGTTGGAGAACATCTGCTGGTACATCGCCCATCGCGGGCCGCTGGTGCCAGGGCAGCAGGACATCCCCGGGGTTCTGGAGCACGGGAGGCTGCGCCGGCTCAACGCGAGGCTGTACCTGAGCTTGAACGATGTGATCAGGTTCCAGATCCTGCTGGGCTGCCAGACGGGCATGGAACCCGAATGCATCGGCACCCTGAAGGCCGGCTGCCTGATCAGCCCGACGAAGGGGTACGTAAGCGTCCAGTACCTCAAACGGCGGGCGCACGGTGCCTGGGACAAGTCGATGCGCGTGCGCGACGGCGGCAACCTCCGCACGCCCGGAGGCGTGATCCGGCTCGCGATGCGGCTCGGACAGCGGGCCCGGGACATGGCGGGCGTCGATGACCTGTTCGTCCCCGTGAATCAGATGACCGGCGAGATAGCCCCCGTCTACGGACACAGGCCCACGTCGACGACGGGTCACCGGAGGCGGTTCCTGTCCGAGTGCGGGCTGGAGTCGCTGACCGACCGGGACGGGGCGCCGATCCGGTCGGTGGACCTGCGACGGCTGCGCAAAACCTACAAGTCGAAGCTGTACCTGAGTACTGGGGGAGTGCTGCCGGACTTCACCAGCGGACATACACCGCAGATCGCGGGCCGCCACTACGCGGACATCCCCGCCCACGACGAGATCCACGATACGGCCGTCGAGGCCGGGCTCACCCAGGCCCTCGCCGTCACTCTGCCCGCCCCCGTCGTCCTCGACGACGAGGGCAATCGCCTGGATGAGGGCGAAGGGGAACTCGCGCCCGAAGCGGTCGCCGATGCGTTGTCCGGAGCGACGGACGTGTGGGTGTCGTCCTGCACCGACTTCTTCGCCTCCCCCTGGTCGAACAAGCCGGGTGCCCCGTGCCCGGTGCCGCCGTGGGTGTGCCTGGAATGCACGAACGCGGTGTTCACCAGCCGCCACCTGCCCGCCGTTCTCTCCATCCTGGACACGATCGAGCAGCAACGCGAGGAGTTCCCCACCGCCGAGTGGACCATCCGCTTCGGCCTGGCCCACGAGCGCATCACCACCGGCGTGCTCAACCGGTTCACCGCCCGCCAGATCGCCACCGCCAAGGCGATCGCCGAGGCAGACGGCGCACGTCTGGCTCTGCCGACGGCCTTTCTGGAGACGATTCGATGACCGCCGCCCCAGCGCGGAAGAAGAAGCCCGCCGCCCACCGCTACCCCCGCGACACCGACTTCGTCCTGCCCGCGGCCCTGACCCTAGGACACCGCAGTCGCGGACCCAGGCTCGGAGAAAACACCTGGGACCTAAGGGACTTCATCCCCCGAACCAGCCGGCAAAGGTTCGTCAACCTCGCTGGCGCCACCAGCGACCTCGATCGCCGCACCATGAAGGAATACCTGTACGCACGTCTGCGTGTTCCGGTCGGACGGCTGGCCAAGCCAATCAAGGTGACCTGGCTCGCGGAGGACGGACGCAACTTCCTGCGGACCATGCAGACACTCTCCGCGATCGGCGTACCCCGACTGCAGGACCTCCGCAAGGAACACCTCGACTCCTTCCTCACCCACGTGCGTCCCTTCGGGCCGGGCACCGTCGAAAGCCAGATCGCCACGCTCAAGACCATCGCCGTGCTCGGCGACCACCTCAGCGCCGACCGGCTCACCATGGTGCCCTGGCCCTACCGCTCGGCCAGACAGATCTCCGGGCTGCAGCCGGGGACGGAGAACACCACCGCACGTATTCCCGAGGAGATCATGCGTCCCTTCCTGACCGGCGTGGTCTTCTACGTGGAGACCGCCGCTCAGGATGTGATCACAGCCCGCCGGGAACTGGCCCGCATCGACGCGACCGAAGTTCCCAGGAGCAGCCCGGGCGGGGCCCGCCAGAAATTCGAGCAGTTCATCGCCGAGCGCAGAGCCCAGGGCCGGGGGATCCCCGCCCTGCCGCTGGAACGCCTGGCTCGAAGGCCGGCCGCTTCCGTCATCGACGGTGTCGTGCAGGCGCCCAACCTGGCTATGGCCGAACTGCTCACCCAGGTCCGCTGCGCTTACCACCTGCTTCCTCTGCTCGAGGAGGCGGGAAGCGAGCTGGGCTACGAAGAGGGGGGCCTGCCCTTCTCCCGCGCCGACTGGCCGTCGACGGGTCGCCCGTGGCGGCCCGAGTTCAGCCGGAGCACGCTGGAGGCGGAGACCTCGTACGTGCGCACGGCCTGCTGGGCGGCGATTGCCTACCTTTCCGGCATGCGGGACGCCGAGGTACGGGATCTGCGGCGCGACTGCGCGCGAGTGGAGACAGCTGCGGACGGCCGCCCGCGGTACAAGATCCACGGGCGGGTCTACAAGGACCGCAAGGTCACCGGTGAGGAAGCGGACTGGGTGGTGCTCGATCTCGTGCACCGGGCCGTGAAGGTCCTGCTGGCAGTCAACGACGACCCAACGCACCTCTTCGGCTATACCGCTTCCCACGGCTCCCTGGGGCTGATCAGACAGATACCTCAGCGGCTGAACGACTTCCGGGACCACCTCAATGAGCTTTTCAGCGACGATGCGGGGCTGTTCGTTCCGGCGCCTGCCGTCACCGGCACGGATAACCCTGATCCGCAGGACGACGCGAGGGCGGTCAGCGACACTGGGACGGTGCCGGCCGAGCCGATGGCCTGGAGGTTCGACACGCTGCAGTTCCGCCGCACGCTCGCCTGGCACATCGCGAACCAGCCCTTCGGGATGGTGGCGGGAACTCGGCAGTACAAACACGCCAGCTTCGCGATTTTCGAGGGATACGCGGGGACCTCGGCGTCAGGCTTCGCCGACGAGGTCGAAGCCGACAAGGCCACAGCAAAGCTCGACTATGTCGAAGACCTGTACCACGACTGGAACGAAGGAGGACAGTCCGCAGGCGGCGCCACCCCCCGCATCGAGGCCGAGTTCGACCGTATCCGGGCAGAGCTCGGCGATCTGCCCGGAACGGCCGCGAGCCCCGAGCGTCTGCGCACGATGTTGCGGCACCTGACCCGCACCCTGCACCCCGGCGTTCTCAACGACTGCTTCCACCAACCGGCCACAGCCGTCTGCGAGAAGCGATCCAAAGGGCTGGGTCGTCCGCTGCCCATGCTGAACATGTGCTTGACCTGCCCGAACTCGCGTCGCTCGTCGGTCCACCTACCTAGGCTCCACCAGACGCGCGCCAGCGCGGTCAACGAACTCGGCGACGCGAAAGACCTGCCGGCCCACCAGCAAAGCGCCCTGGGCCACTTCATCGCCACGCTCGACTCGCTGATCGACGAACTTCGACAGACCAAGAGACCGGAAACCCCTTGATGGCAAGCTCTCAGCACACCCGCACCGTCTTCGCTCGGCTCAGCCGTGAGAACAGCCTGACCGACACCGACCGGGTCATCATGCGAGCGTTCGAGCAGCTGATGGACGGCCGCCCGGAAATCTCCGACGGCTCAGTCACCGTGGTGAACATTGCCGCCGAGGCCGGCATCTCCCGGGCCTCGTACTACCGATCGCCTGCCGCGGCAGCCATCAAGGAGATCCTGGCCGCCCCTGCAACTCAACGACCAGAGGTCGACGAACTCCGGAGCGAAGCGGCCCGCTTGCGCAAGGAACTACGCAGGCAACGCCGCCAAAAGGCCGAGGAGATCAGCGAACTCAGACAAACGGTCGCCGCCTACGCGAATCACATCCAGGTTCTGACCCTGCGGAACACGGAGCTGGAAGGCGAGATCGCCATTCTGCGCGGTCAGATCAAGAAAGCGACCGGGGGCACGGTCCAACCCATCCGCGCCATGGCCCCTGACGCCGGTCCACCCGCACGTACACAGCAGACACCAGCCGTGTAGCCCACACCGCACTGGCCCGGAAGAAACTGCTCGACCGGGATGCGCCGTGAAGGGAATCATGAGCGAGTGACGACGTCCGAAGCAGCAGCCACCAGTTGCCAGGAGGCGCCTTGACCACCGAGAAGCAGACGGGCAGATGCCGAGGCTGTTACCAGGAGCGTGTACTTACGGAAGACGGCACGGTCGTACACCATGAGGTCGCCCCTTTCGGAGCTTGCGACGGCTCCGAGCGCTACCCTCTCGGTCCCAACCTACTCGGCTGCACCTGGGCCGCGAGGTACCGCGTAGATGGACGTGACCACTCACGTATCCCCTACTACGCCGATGAGGGCACCTATGCTCTGCACGGAACCCTTTCCGAGGCACACGCCGAGGCCGAGCCCCACATCCGCGCTCGCCTCGCCGAGCTGAACAACACCACGCCCGACAGAATTCATGGCCTGAGCTTCAGCATCCGCCCAGTCACCCATAAAAGGGGCCCGGAAGACCCCTATGGCGTGTACACCAAGCCCGTACCCGAGTACACGATCCGCAAGGGTCCCCGCGGCGACAATGGCACGGCAGCCCACGCCTTTTGAACCGCGCTGGACCGTCGCGGCTCACGTCTACGGCGCGGGTGCGGGCTGCCCGTGCTCACGCCGTAGACGGCGACGTCGAACGGGCGATGAGGTCTGGGGACATTCTGGCGGCGTCCTCGGCGAGGACCGGCGAGTTGCTGACGACCGCCCGGATTCTTCTGAATCGTGACCCGGTCGAGAGTGCGGCCGAAGTCCACCGCCTCGTGGCCCAACCCACAGTTCCCGCCGAACCCACAGATAAGCCGAGTTGATGCAGACGGACCGACCCACGAGTTCCCACTGAATAGGCTTCGATTTCCCTGAACCCACCGGCCTCTGCGGCCTCGGTAGTGGTGGGCTCTCGTATTCAACTGTCGTCAATTCCCAGCCGCCCCCAGCCCGCTGATGACTGAGCGTTTTCGGAGTGGCCACTGATCGGGTGACGGGGCGGTGTGGGTTCGGGGTGCGCAACGGACAGGGCTCCCGTGCCGTTGAGGGAGGTGTTCGACGTCTCAACTCAGCAGCACAGGAGCCCTGTTGGGTCCATATCCTGCCGTACTCGACCTGCCTCACGCCCTGGTCGAGTGGGTCACGATGCTCATCGTCACTCGTGAAGGTGACCGCCGGTGCAAGCTTCCACCGCACCGGCGGGCGTTGATCGCACTGGTGTACCTGCGCCGCCATGAAACGCTGGCTCGTATCACCGCGGCCTTCGGGATATCCGTCGGCACCGCCCATGCCTACGTCACCGCGGTCACCGGCCTGCTCGCCGAGCAGGCGCCCGGCCTGCTGAAGACGCTGCGCGCACACGATCCGGACTTCGTTCTCCTGGACGGCACGCTCGCCGAGTGCGACCGCGTCGGGGACGGCAGGGCCGACTACTCGTCGAAACACAAGCGGCACGGGGTGAACGTGCAGGTCGTCACAGATCCCGGCGGGGAGATCCTGTGGTTGTCGCCAGCGCTGCCGGGCCGGACCCACGATCTGACGGCAGCCCGCACGCACAAGATCCTTCGGATCTGCGAACGCCAGGGCGTCCCGATCCTGGCCGACATGGCCTACATCGGTGCCGGCGACTGGGTCACCACCGCCAAGCGCCGCCCGCCAGGCGGCGAACTCACACCCACCGAGCAGACCGCGAACCGGGCCCTGTCCGCAGCCCGTGCACCCGTCGAACGAGGCATGGCACGACTGAAGTCCTGGCAGATCTTCCGCAGATCCCGCATCAGCCCCAACCGAATGAGCGTCATCGCCAGAGCCGTCCTCACCCTCGATAGGCAACGCTGAAAACGCTCACTGTGTGTGATCTCCCGCAGGTCTGCGGGCTGGGTGAGCAAGTATCTGATGATCGAGTCATCGTTCGCTTGACTTGGTGCGGAGCCCCGTCACTATGAAGACTCGGTGCCGGAGACAAGGGGAACCATGACGCACAGCCAAGAAACCCTGGCCCAGCGGGGAGATGTCCTGTCGATCTACGTGGAGTTTCTTACGGGCTCGGCTGCCTGCGGGGATATCTGGGAGTGGCTGGATCGAGCAGAGGCCGCCGGCGAACCCCGCTCAACCGAGAACTCGCTCCTCCTCCAAGAGTTTCGGGGTCACCTCACGGCGCCCGGTACGGACCCGGCTTGGCGTGAAGTCAGCACGCACACGGTCTTCCGAACCATGCTCTATGGAGGGAAGAACAACACTGGGGTCATCACCGTGGCAGCAACTGTTGCGGGGATGACTGTGACCGCTGCGGTTCTGCCCTTCATTCAGTCACTCGCCACACAGGCCGGGCAACGGGCATTTGAAGCAGCAAGGGCGACTACCCGCCGTGTGATCAGCCAATATGCGGACGACGCCCCAGCCATTCATCGGCGTGCGCAGGTAGTCGTCGAAGAGACGGCCGCTGGTCTGCGCTTCATTGTGCCGCCGCGTCTCCCCGACGCGGCGCTGGCCGCCCTGGCCTCAACTGACCTCGAAGCCCTGGCAGCCCCTGATGAGGCTAATGGGACCGTGACTATCTACTGGGACGAGGGAACGAAGGAATGGAGGCGTCACGTCAGCAATGGCTGAGCAGGTGCGCTAACTAACGACCGGCGGCGGTCGTCCCATCGGTACAGCGGTTGGCGCTGAGAACGATCATGGCCGGGACGTGAGAGTGCTGACGCGGTTCTCGTACTCGCGGCGGGCCTTGCGCTGAGCCGGGATCGCCGGCGTGCCCGGGCCACCGTCGAGCGGCTGGCAGCGGGCGAGGAGTCGGTGGCGGCCGAGGTCGACGAAGTGTTGTGGTGGCACCGGCGCATGGCCGAGTTGCGCACGGACTGCCGTCGGTGAATAGGTGACCGCTCGCAGGATTCGCAGGCGTTGGACACAGGGGTCGCCGCCGCCTCCGTTTCAGACGAGACACTTCAGGGTTGGACACACGTAGCGCTTGCATAACGTCCGGTGCGAAGAGCCATCCCCACACCTGCTTCACGGTGAGATCCTGCGGCGTCGCGCCGTCGTGCCACGGGTAGCGGCAGACGGGGCGGGCGGTCCGCAGGACGCCGAGGCGGTCCAGGACGGTCGGCGCGATCGGGAGACCGTTCGCCAGGAGTACGGTGCCGGCGGCGTTGATCCGGGCGCGCAGCGCGGACAGGGCGCGGCGGGCATCGGACGGCGCGAGCAGTTCGGGCAGCCGTGCGGGCTCGATGAACTCGACGCCGGTGATTTCGCTCGGGGGCAGACGGATCTCGGAGATCCGGGCGTCGTCCCAGGTGCCGCCGTCGAAGACGTGCAGGATCTCGCCGGGAAACCGCACAGCCGGGGCGGCGCCGGTGCTGTCGGCGCTGATCCAGTCGACGGCCAGGCCCTGATCGATGACAGCGGTGACACCGAGCTCCTCCATCAGCTCGCGGGCGGCACCGTGTGCGGGGGACTCGCCCGCGTCAACACCGCCTCCCGGCAGGAGACAGGTGGCGAGATAGTCCACGTGCTGCACCAGAACGTGTCCGAACGTGTTCGTGATCAGCACAGAGGTCCCGGCCCACAGGGCGGCAGAGGCACGCAGCGCCCCGTACTCCTCGTCGGTCATGGAGGAGCCGGGCAGATCGTCGGGGGTTGGCTGCTGCGCCATGACGGTCCGATCAGTAGTCGGTACAGGCGAACGAGCGGAAGAAGAGCAGCCGCGTCGAGACGATCCGAGGCGACGGCGCTCAGCCGATGGAGATCGTCGAGTACAAGTACAAGTACGAGCACAGGTACGGACGCGGTACGAGTTACGAGTACGGACGCGGTACGAGTACGGGGCACGGACCGGGTGGAGAGCGACCGGTGCCCTCTACTCCACAGTCCGCGCCAGGATGCCGAGCGTCGCGCGCAGTCCGGCCTCGGGGATGACCGGAAAGATACCCGCCTCCCGGTAGCGCTCGTCGATCTCGCTCCAGTCGTAGTACGACGTCACCAGCGTGCCGCCCGGGACGGGTTCCAGCTGGTAGCCGTAGATATGACGCATCGGAGGCTGCACCTGGCCGGAGATGGTCCACTCGATGAGGGCGTCCTGCTCGAACCGCGTGATGATCACGGTGACGTCGTACTTGCCGAGCGGGTAGTCGTTGAGCGACTCCCGGTCCATGTGCACGATGAACTCCTCGCCGGCCGCGCGCACGGGATCGCCCTCGGCGGACTGCAGCATCCCCGAACTGTCGATCGCGACGTGTCCCGAGGGGGCGCTCAGCACAGCGAAGATCTTGTCCGGGGCCGCGGCGATCCGACGCCGCACATCGAATCGGTCTGTCGTCATGCCGGTCAGCCTCGCACAGACCGCCCCCGCGCAAGCCGCCCCGCACTGGCCGGACAGCGGCCGACGGCGGCACGATGCTCAGCCGTTCCCCCAGCCCCAGGAGTCGAAGTAGGCGGTCGTGCCGGTCAGCCGGGCCGTCATCACCGCCTCCAGGCGGGCGTAGTCCTGCGAGGGCATGAGCGGTTCCCATTCCTTCAACGTGAGGACACGCAGCGCGTCGTGCTCGTCCGGGTCCAGGACGATGGACCGGATCTGCGCGTCGGAGAGCCGGCCGCCGTCGAAGACACACCCGGTCGTACTGAACGGCCAGCCGCCCCCGGGCGGTCCGAAGACCGAGGCGAGCAGTCGGGGCGGCCCTGCCACGTCGAGCCCGGTCTCCTCGCGGCATTCGCGCTGGGCCGTTTCCCACGGCCGCTCGCCGTGGTCCATCGTGCCGCCGGGAAACTGCCAGGGGTGCGCCTGGGAGTAGGTGGCCCGCAACTGCACCGGACGGTTGTCCCGGTCGGTGAAGAAGATGAAGGCCGATCCGGTCGACTTGGGTACGGACGACGCGTACTCCTCCGGCGGCAGCAGTACGCGGGCGGTGCGCGGCTCAGCGATCCGGCCGGCTGCCTGCCCGGCCATCGCGCGGACCCGGACTTCCGGCCCGCCCGACTGGAGCGGGATGGCGCGGGCGGTCGGGACCGGGTCGCTGCGATCGGCGTCCGGGGCGTACGGGATCAGGTCGTCCGGGTCCTGGAAGTGCAGGGCCAGGTGCCGGCCGCTGCGGTATGCGTCGAGCCCGGCCCGGCAGTAGGCGACCATGGGCGAGACCAGGTGCTCCAGCCGGAACCAGGCCATGCCGTCGCACACCGCAGGTTCCAGAATGCGGGGCGAGCCCTGCCAGTTGAGAACCTCGAAGAAGAACCCGACCCGGGCCGCGGTGCCGGCCGGAGCACGGTGGTGCACCGCGACCGCGAAGCTGACGTGGGCCGGGTCGATCAGCACCCCCGTCTCCTCGCGCGCTTCGCGGATCAGCGCTTCGCGGATGTCCTCGCCGTCCTCCGTATGCCCGGACGGAAGATGCCAGAGGCCCGCCGCGTAGACGTCTCCGGCGCGGCGCGACAGCAGGATCTCCGGTCCTGCGGGTGTTTCGCGGCGCAGGATCAGGTGGACGTCGACGGGCTGCTTGTAGCGCTGCTCGCGGGTCACGACACACCTCCCGGCCACCGGGCGAGCACGGCCGCGTTCACGTCGGCCGGATCGACGTGCGCCGGGGCCGGTACGACGGGGTCGGCGGCAATTCCGCCGGGAGGTGTGATCACTGTGTGTCTCCGTGGGAGGGGTGGCTCGTCCGGGAGCCGGGTCGGTTTGCGGCGGGGCTGACGGCTCGCTGCCCCACGGCCGGTCTCACGTCACGCGTGGGTTCCGTATGTGTCGTCGTTCGCCTCGGAGGTGACCTGGTAGGAGAGCAACTGCCTGAACAGGCCCTCCTGTGCGGCGAGATCCTTGTACGTGCCCTCCTGCACGACCCTGCCCCCGTCCAGGACCACGATGCGGTCGGCGACGGCCACGTTCGTGATCCGGTGGGTGACCAGCAACACCACGCGGTCCCGTGCCAGGTCCCGGAGCCGTTGGAAGATCCTGTACTCGGCGCGGGGGTCGAGGTTCGCGGTCGGCTCGTCCAGGACCAGGAGGCCTGCCTCGCGGAAGAATGCCCGCGCGAGGGCGATGCGCTGCCACTGGCCGCCGCTCAGCTCCTCGCCGTTCAGCCACTCACGGGCCAGGAGGGTGTCCAGGCCGGCGCCGAGCTGGTCGACGACCTCGTCCGCGTCAGCGGCCTCACAGGCCTCGTGGACCGCGGCGTCGCCCCGGGCGGTGGGCTGGCCCTGGGTCACGTTCTCGCGCACCGTCAGCGGCCAGTGGGCGTAGTCCTGTGGCACCAGGGCCACTTGCTGCCACAGTGCCTGCGGGTCGGCGTCGCCGGTGGGGACGCCGTCCCACAGCACCTGTCCGCCGGTGGGCAGGTAGAGACCGCTGACCAGCTTCGACAAGGTCGACTTCCCCGAGCCGTTGAAGCCCACCAGTGCGGTCACCTCGCCGCGGCGCAGGGTGAGCGAGACGCCGGACAGCGCGTCCTGGTCCTTTCCGGCGTAGCGGTGCGAGACCGACCTGATCTCGATCTCGTCCGGTGGCTCCGGCCGGTGCTCGCCGCGGCGCATGGCGTACCCGCCGGCCAGGTCGAGGAATCTGCTCCAGTCGTCCATGTACAGCCCCGTGCGCACCGCTCTGGCCCCGACGGCGACGAGCCCCCGTACCGACTGGCCCACCGTCTGCAGGGCGAAGACGGCCGTTCCGGCATGCCCGACGCTGATGCGGCCGGTGGCGAGCAGCCACACCACCGCCGCCCACACGACGGTCGAGCCGAGGCCGCCGCACAGTGCGCCGATCAGCGACATGCGGGCGCCCTTGTCGGCTGCGACGCGGTCCTCGTGGTTGATCCGGGCGACTGTCTGCCGGTAGCGGCCGGACAGGAAGCCGGCCATCGTGCCGGCCCGGATCTGGTCGGCGGCATCCCGGGTGAAGATGTGCCAGCGCAGTACCGAGAGCATGCGGTTGTCGCCGTTGCTGCGGAGGTTGGCCAGGTAGCGGACCCGGGCGGCGCTGACCTGAGCGAGGGCCTGCGGCAGGCTGGCCGCGACCAGGAGGGGGAGGAGCATCCAGTTCACCCCGGCGAGCACCGCGGCACCCGCGAGGAAGGACGCGGTCGAGGCGATCAGGTCCTGGCCCTCGTTGATCAGGTCGCCGGTGACCTGCGCCCCTCGGTCGGCGGCTTCCCGGTCGCGGTTGAAGTCGGGGTCGTCGTAGGCGGACAGCTCCACCGAGGCGCAGCCGGTGAGCAGCATCTGCTCGGCCTCGCGCGACATCAGTGGGCTCAGCCGGGAGGAGAGCCAGCTGACGGTGATCCCCAGCAGGGCCCGTACCCCGGACGCGGTCGCCAGCAGGGCCACGGACGGCCAGGCCTGAAGAAGCCGGTGGTAGACGTCACCGCCGGTCAGCAGGGCCGTGAGGGTGCCGCTGATCGCGATCAGGCCCAGGGCCTGCATCACGCCCGCCACCGACTGGCACAGCAGCAGGCCGAGAGTGGCCCGCCGGTCGACGCGCCAGGCGAGGGCGAGGGAGCGCCGGACCAGCTGGGGCAGGCGGCGGGCCATGTCACGCATCCGGATGGACCGTCCGGCTGCTTCACGGCTGCCGGTCAGGTCCACGTACCGCATCTCCGGCGCGGGGGAGGCCTGCTCCGCAGCGGCGGCCGTCGCGTGCTCCGCCGACCCGGGCGGCGGGGCGGGCGGAAGAGGAGCGGGCGGAAGGGGGGCGGGGCGCGGTCCGGGGACGTTCCCGGTCGTTTCATCGGTCGGCTCGCTCATGCCACCCACCCCGTATCCGGACAGGTTGAGCGGCGGGTGCGGTCGGTGCGGCCCACCGGCACGGCGGCAGGTCGCTGTTCGATTCCAGAGGGCTGATGCACGGGAGTGGGGGCGGGGATCACGGCGTTGCTCCATCCGAGCGGCGAAGTGGCACTAGTGCTCTAAAAACGCGTCGGATCGGGCTCCGTCACGGCTCATTTTGTGAACGCATGTTCTGATCGGGCCGATTGGGCGGGCAGGGCGCGGCGGCGGGCGCTGAAATCAGTTCGACGCGGCCGCTCACTCCTCCGGGGGATTGCCGTGCCGGCCCCGGACTCGGTGCGGCGGTGTGCGACGGCATGGCTGAGCGCGCCGTGGCGGGGAGAGAGGCGCGGCCCTGTAGTGATCTTCGTCCGGCAGTGCTGCGGCAGCGCTGCGTTGGTGCTCGCTATGGCGGCGCGGGCCTTCGTCGGCCGGCGGCATCCCGGTACCGGTACGGGCGACGGTCTGCCGCCGCGCCGAGTCGCCGGACGGCTATTCGCCCGCGTCCACCCGGCGCCACGTGGCGACCGGCCCAGGGGCCGCGGCGTCGTCAGGGGTGACCCAGAAGGCCCGTCCCAGCTCGGCGCTGAACTGGGCTCCCGAGCGCCCGTCCCCCGAGGAGCGGCCGGTCAGGCGCCGTCCTATCCAGGGGAACAGGTGCTCGCGCGCGAAGCGGGCGTCGTCGACGCGCCGGGTGGCCCACCGCGGCGGGACGGCGGCGGGCAGCACTGTCTGCCAGTCGTTCTCGGCGGGCAGGCCCAGCGTCTGCCACACCGCCTCGGCCACCCTGCGATGGCCCTCGGCGGTCAGGTGCAGCCGGTCGACGTCCCACATCCGGGGGTCGCCCAGGACCTGTGACCCGTACAGATCGACGACCTCCGCGCCATGCCGGGCGGCCAGATCGTCGACCAGGGCGAACAGCTCCTCCATCCGGGGGCGGAACCGTTCCATCACGGGTCCGTTGCGCCCCGGGCTGCGCATCAGCACCAGCTTCTTGCACGACGGCGCGAGGCGTTCGACGGCCTCTTCCAGCCGCCCCCGGACCATGCCCATGTCGCACTTGGGGCGAAGGGTGTCGTTGAGCCCGCCCACCAGCGTCACCACGTCCGGTCGCAGCGCTGCGGCGACGTCCACCTGCTCGTCGACGATCTGGCCGATGAGCTTGCCGCGTACGGCGAGGTTGGCGTACCGGAATCCGGGAGTCCGGGCTGCGAGCCGGGTAGCGAGGACGTCCGCCCAGCCCCGGTACGAACCGTCCGGCAGCCGGTCCGACATGCCCTCGGTGAACGAGTCGCCGATCGCGACGAGACTGGTGTAGGTGGCATTCAATTCCATGGCGATGTGATGATATCGCGCAGCCGGCCCGCCCTGCCCGAATGCCGGGCGGGGCAGGCCCGACCCGGGCCTGCCGGGGCCGGTCCCGGCTCGGGGGTCCGAGCCGGGACCGGGGCGGGGCTGGTCAGCGGGGCTGGTCAGCGGGCCTGCGGCCGTCCCACGAGCTCCCGGAGCACATCCTCCATCGTCACCATCCCGGCCAGCCGGTCGTCCTCGTCGACGACCGCCGCGAGGTGCGTACGGCTGCGCCGCAGCGCGGTCAGCACGTCGTCGAGGGGCGTGGAGGCCCGTACCCGGGCGATCGGCCGCATCGCCGTCACCGGGAAGGGCTCGTCGCGCGGCGTGACATCGAGGGCGTCCTTCACGTGGAGGTAGCCCAGGATCCGCTGCTCGCTGTCCATCACCGGGAAACGTGAGAACCCGGTCTCGGACGAGAGCCGCTCCAGCTCCTCCGGGCTCGTACCGACCCTCGTGTACATCACCCGGTCCACAGGCAGCACCACGTCGCGCACGGGCCTGCGGCCCAGCTCCAGCGCGTGGTGCAGCCGCTCCGCCGCCCGGTCGTCGACCAGGCCCGCATCCCCGGCGTCCTTCACCAGACGGGCCAGCTCGTCGTCCGAGAAGGTGGCGGACACCTCGTCCTTGGTCTCCACCCGCAACAGCTTCAGCAGGGCGTTGGCGAAGGCGTTGATCGCGAAGATCACCGGGCGCAGTGCCCGTGCCAGCGCCACCAGCGGCGGACCCAGTACCAGCGCGGTCCGCACGGGCTCGGCGAGCGCGATGTTCTTCGGCACCATCTCGCCCAGCAGCATGTGCAGGTACGTCGCCACGGACAGCGCGATCACGAACGAGATCGGGTGGACCAGTCCGTGCGGCATGCCCACGGCGTTGAAGACCGGCTCCAGCAGATGCGCGATGGCCGGTTCGGCGACGATACCGAGGACCAGGGTGCAGAGCGTGATGCCCAGCTGGGCCGCGGCGAGCAGCGCGGAGACGTGTTCGAGCCCCCAGATGACGCTGCGCGCACGCCGGTTCCCGTCCTCCGCCTGCGGCTCGATCTGACTGCGCCGTACGGAGATGAGGGCGAACTCCGCACCGACGAAGAAGGCGTTCACGACCAGGGTCATCAGGCCGATGAAAAGCTGTACGGCGGTCATCGGTCGTCCTCCGACGGCTCGTCGGAGCCGGGCAGCGGCGCGTGCAGCAGCGCCCTCGCGGCGCGGCGCCCCGAGGCGTCCACCACATCGAGCCGCCAGCCGGCGAACTCGACCGAGTCACCGACGGCGGGGATCCGGCCCACCTCCGAGGCGATCAGCCCGGCGAGGGTCTCGTACGGTCCGTCCGGCACGCGCAGTCCGATCCTCTCCAGCTGGTCGGTCCTGGCCGCGCCGTCGGCCGACCACAGGGTGCGGCCGTCTGCGTCCTCACCGGCGGGCGCGAGGTCCGGCGTCTCGTGCGGGTCGTGTTCGTCCCGCACCTCGCCGACGACCTCCTCGACGATGTCCTCCAGCGTCACCACACCGGCGGTGCCGCCGTACTCGTCGATGACGACCGCCATCGCGAGCTTGCCGGAGAGGCGGTCGAGCAACCGGTCCACGGTGAGCGTCTCCGGCACGAGCAGCGGCTCGCGCAGCATGTCGCCGATCCGCTTACGGGGCCGCTGCTCGGCGGGGATCGCCAGCACGTCCTTGATGTGGGCGACTCCGACGACGGTGTCGAGGCTGCCCCGGTACACGGGGAACCGGGACAGGCCGGTCGCCCGGGTGGCGTTCGCGACGTCCTCGGCCGTGGCCCGCACCTCCAGGGCGGTGACCTGGACCCGCGGGGTCATCACGTTCTCCGCGGTGAGCTCCGCGAGGTTGAGGGTGCGGACGAAGAGTTCGGCGGTGTCCGCCTCCAGGGCGCCGGCCTTGGCGGAGTGCCGGGCCAGGGCCACCAGCTCCTGGGGGCTGCGGGCCGTCGCCAGTTCCTCGGCGGGTTCGAGCCCGACCCGGCGCACGATCCGGTTGGCGGTGTTGTTGAGGTGGCTGATGAAGGGCCGGAAGAGGGCGGTGAAGACCCGCTGCGGGGTGGCCACGGCCTTCGCGACCGCCAGCGGCGAGGAGATCGCCCAGTTCTTCGGGACGAGCTCGCCGACGACCATCAGGAACACGGTGGACAGGGCCGTACCGATGACGAGCGCCACGGACGACGACACGCCGGGGGACAGCCCGACGGCCTCGATGGGCCCCCGGATGAGTTTCGCGATCGAGGGTTCGGAGAGCATGCCGACCACCAGGTTGGTGACGGTGATGCCCAGCTGGGCCCCGGAGAGCTGGAAGGTGAGGCTGCGTACGGCCTTCATGGCGCTCGACGCGCCACGTTCACCCTGCTCGACGGCCCGTTCGAGCTGGCCGCGTTCGACTGTGGTCAGGGAGAACTCCGCCGCGACGAAGGCGCCGCAGGCAAGGGAGAGCAGTACCGCCACGAGCAGCAGAAGCACTTCGGTCATCGGTTCACCTCCGTCCCATGATCGGGCAGGGACGGGGGGATCGCTCGGTATCGGCGATGTCGGCTACTGGGAGGCTCGCCCATGGACGGACGCTCACACCTTTCGTATGGATCGGCAGGGGAACACCCATGGTAAAGGATCAGCAAAGTCGCTCGTGAGTGCGTGGCCGTTTACCGTCCGAAGCTCCCGAAGCGGCCTCATTCCCCCAGCGGCTTCACCCAGCGCCGCCAGTGGTCCTCGCGCTGATAGCCGGCCGCGTCCCAGGTGTGGTGCGCGCGCTCGTTGGCCTCCAGCACCATGGCGTCGACGCGCCGCCCGCCGAGGCCGGCGAACCGCTGCTCGGCCGAGGCCATCAGGGCGGTGGCTATGCCTTGCCTGCGGCAGTCCGGGGCGACGGCCAGCCGGTAGGCGGAGCACCGCCACCCGTCGAAACCGGCGATGACGGTCCCCACCAGAACCCCGTCACGCTCCGCGAGGAGCAGGGCCTCGGGGTCGCGTGCGACGAGCCGCGCCACCCCGTCGTGGTCGTCGCTGATGCTCGTACCTTCTGCCGCCGTACGCCAGAACCTCAGCACGGCGTCGATGTCCGAGGGGGTGGCACACCGGATGTGGAGATCACTCATCCGGTGAGCCAAGCAGAGTGCCGTGCCGTGCCGCCAGCGAATACCCGCCCCTGCCGCGCGGTGCGGGCGGGTTTCCGTACCGGTCTCAGCGCAGGTGCACCGGCAGGGACTCGATGCCGTAGACGATCGACAGCTTGCGGAAGGCGAGGTCCTGCGGCGGCACGGCGAGCCGCATACCGGGAAACCGCCGGGCCAGCGCCGGGTAGGCCGACCGCAGCTCCATCCGGGCCAGTTCGGCGCCTATGCACCGGTGGATGCCGTGGCCGAAGGCGAGGTGCCCTGAGGGGGTGGCGCGGTCCAGGTCGAAGCGGCCGTCGTCCATCACGTACGACGCGTCCCGGTTGGCGCCGCTCAGCGAACAGAGGACCATGTCCCCGCGCGGAATGACGACCCCGGCTATCTCGATGTCCCGGCGGGCGAACCGGGGGAAGGCCATCTGTACGGCGGAGAGGTAGCGCAGCACCTCTTCGACGAACGGCGCGGTCGTCGTGTCGTCCTCGCGCAGCCGGGTGAGCACGTCCTCGTTCCGCAGCAGGACGAGCGAGCCGAGCGCGATCGTGCTGGCTGTCGTCTCGAACCCGCCGGTGAGCACGCCGTCGGCGAGGCCCGCGAGTTCCTCGTCGTCGACGCTGTCGCCGTGCTCGCGCACGATCATGCCGAGCAGGCCGTCGCCCGGCTTGGCGCGCTGCGCCCTGACGACCTCCCTGAAGTAGTCCAGGGACGCGGACATGGCGCCGAAGGGCGCTGTCGTCCCCCCGAAGAGGTCGAAGCGGTCCATCGCCAGCTGCTGGAAGTCGTTGCGGTCCTCGTAGGGCACGCCGAGCAGTTCGCAGATCGTGAGGGAGGGGATGGGCAGCGCGAACTCGTGCACCAGATCGACCGGGCCCCGCACGGACTCCATCGCGGCCAGCCGTTCCCCGACGATGGCGTCGATCCGCGGGGCCAGCCGGCGCAGCCGGCGCATGGTGAACTCGGGTGTGAGGATGCGGCGCAGCCGGGTGTGCACGGGCGGATCGCTGAACCCCAGTCCGCCGGGACTCTGCTCGGCGGCTATCCCGGCGTTCGTGGCGAGGTGGGCGAAGTCCGTGCTGAACCCCTCGGCGGAGCCGAGCACGGCCTTCGACTCCTCGTATCCGGTGACCACCCAGGCGTCCATGCCGAACGGCAGCGAGACCCTGGACACCGGCGCGGTGGCCCGCGCCCCGGCCAGTTCCCGGACCGGATCCAGGCCGTCCCTGCGCAGCAGCATCAGGAGATCCTCGGGCAGCAGCCTGATCGTGGAGGACCCGATTCCGTGCTTCTGAATCCTGGCCAGGTAGCTGCGGCCGAACCTGGCGGTGATACGAGAACGGAACGTCGTACTCAATGTGCACTCCATGAGTAGTCGCGGGATCTGGACGGCCGGGCACATGATTCGACGCCGGGATGTGGTCGAGCGAATCGGCATCGCCTGCCTGACCTGGAATTATGACTACTTGTTCGAGCGATCGGGCGATCGGGTGGGGTTTCCGTCGGTTATCTACCGACGGTAGGTGCGCCGGGGCGCCGACGCCTGTGCCCGGCCCGGCCGCCGGGACGGGCCCGACGGCCTGCGCGGATGCGCCGGGGCGGCCGGTGCGCGGGCCTGCCGCCCGAGCCCCGCCCACCGTCGGACGGTCCCGGCGGCGCGGTCCGGACAGAGCGCGGCCCGTAACCGTACGCGCCGGTTCCTCTTGCCGACGCTAGCGATCCCGCGCTAGCGTGATGGGGTGCCCAAGACTCAGCTGAACGTACGAGTGGACGAGGCCACCGCCGAGGCCGCGCGGCAGCGCGCGCTCCAGAGGGGGATGAGCGTGAACCGCTACATAGAGGAGCTCGTCAAACAGGATGCCGGCGAGGTGGGACACACCTTCGTCGAAGCAGCCGCCGACTTCATGAAGCAGTACGAATCGGTGTTCGCCGAGGAGTTCGGCCCGGAGCGCAAAGGCACCCGTTGAATCTCCGGATCCATCTTTCCTGGCTGCTCATGGTCGCGGAGCACAAGACGCCCGGCGACCCGCAGGTCACCGACTGGGGCGCACTCGTCGCCGCTGTCGCCCGGCACGAGGCGGAGATCTTCGGCAGCCCCGTCTACAGCGACCCGCACTCGAGAGCCGCATCACTGCTGCAGTTGCTGTTGCACGTGCCCGCGCTGGAACGGTCCAACGCGATGTTCGCCTCCGCCGTGGCCTACGGCTATCTCGTCGCATCGGGGCTGAAGGTCATCACCTCGCCCGAGCAGGTGCGCGATCTGGCGCTACTGGTCAAGGAGGGCAAGTCGGACGTACGGGCGATCGCCGACGAGCTGCGCCAGTGGAGCCTGTGATCGGCTGACCGCCCCGCCGACGACACGGCGCCGGTTCGCGCAGCCACGGGCCCGCGATCCGGAACGGACGACCCGCGCGGTCAGTGGTCCGCTGACCGCACCGGTTCCTCTTCCTCCGCTTCCGCCGCCCAGGGCCGTCGCGCCACCCCGGCCACGCAGGCCGAGGTGGGCAGCCGGACACCGGTCTCGGGAATGCGGATGTCCCGGTGCGACTCCACCACGAACCCGGCCGCCTCGATCGCTGCCAGCGCGTCACGCGACGTGTGACAGCCACCGGCGAGCAGCGGCCACACGGTCCGGTCCAGCACCCGCTGCGCGGCGGCCATGCCCCTGGTCCCGGCCCGCACGTGTTCGAAGAAGCGCAGCTCGCCGCCGGGCCGCAGGACCCGCCGGATCTCCGCGAGCGACCCCCGCACGTCCCGCACGGTGCACAGCACCAACGAGAGGACGGCGGCGTCGAACTGCCCGTCGCCCACCGGCAGCGCCTCCGCCGTGCCCGGCATGACATCGACCGGGACACCGGCCCCGAGCGCGGACCGCACCGCCAGCTGCCGCAGCGTGCGCTCCGGTTCGACCGCCACCACCTCGCGGACCGTGGACGGGTAGTGGGCGAAGTTGAGACCGTTGCCCGCCCCGACCTCGATGACCCGGCCCGAGAGACCGGACAGCAGCTCCGCCCGGACCGGCGCGATGCCCGCGGTGGTCTCCGCGGCCACGCTCATCCGGGCGTAGTAGCGGGCGAAGACGGGATGGTGCACCGCGTCCTGGGGGCCCTGGGGCGTCTTCGTACTCCGCAACCGCATGACGTACCTCCTCGGCGTGCCGGTCGTCCCCCGCTACCCCGATTCTGCCCCGGATGCCGGTGGTTCGTCCCGCTCCGCCCGGCCGCTCAGCCCGGCGGACGGACCCCGCCCAGCTCGGCGGCCAGCCAGCCACCGGCCCGCGCACGGAACTCCGCAGGCCGCAGCGCGCCCGCACCCGCCGGGATCACGCCCAGCAGCGGTGCACCCGCGGCCACCGGGAGATCCGTCAGGTTGCAGCGCTCCGCCAGATCCGGCTCGGCGGGCATGCTGCCGACCACCACCCCGAGGCAGTCGAGACCACGGGCACGCAGCGCCTCCGAGGTCAGCGCCGTGGAGTTGAGGGTGCCGAGTCCGGCGGGTGTCACCACCAGGACCGGCGCGGAAAGCAGCCGTGCCGCGTCCGCCAGGGTGGCCCCCTCGTCGTCGAACCGTACGAGCAGCCCGCCCGCGCCCTCGACCAGGACGAGATCGTGCTCGGCCGCCAGCTTCTCGGCCGCCTCCGCCACCTCGTAGGGGCGCACAGGCGGGAGGCCGGCCCGTCTGGCTGCCGTGGCGGGCGCCAACGGCTCGGGGAAACGGGCCAGTTCCACGGCGGTCACATGGCCGCCCGCCAGTCGTACGACCTCGGCGGCATCGCCCGGCTCACCGGGAGCCAGGCCTGTCTGGGCCGGTTTGAGCACGGCCACCCGGCGCCCGGCCGAGGCCGCCGCCACGGCTGCGGTCACGATCGTCTTGCCGATCTCCGTGCCCGTGCCCGTCACTACCAGGACGCTCATCTCAACCCTCCCGCGCAGCCGCGCACACCGCGCGGCAGATCCGTGCCACATCGTCGTCGCCGGTCACGTACGGCGGCATGGTGTAGACGAGATCGCGGAACGGCCGCAGCCACACGCCCTCGCGCACCGCCGCCCGCGTCGCCGCCGCCATGTCCACCTCGTGGTCGAGCTGGACGACGCCGATGGCACCGAGCACCCGCACGTCGCGGACTCCGGGCAGTTCTGCGGCGGCGGCCAGGCCGTCGCGCAGCCCCGCCTCGATCCGCTTGACCTCCTGCTCCCAGTCCTGGCCGAGCAGCAGCTCGATGGAGGCACAGGCGACCGCCGAGGCGAGCGGGTTGCCCATGAACGTGGGGCCGTGGGCGAGCACCGGCACCTCGCCGCGCGAGATGCCCTCGGCCACCTCGCTCGTGCAGAGCGTCGCGGCCATCGTCAGATAACCGCCGGTCAGGGCCTTGCCCACGCACATCACATCGGGCGAGACCCCGGCGTGTCCAGCGGCGAAGAGCTTGCCCGTGCGGCCGAATCCGGTGGCGATCTCGTCGAACACCAGGAGTACACCGTTGGCGTCGCACGCCTCACGCAGCACGCGCAGATAGCCCGGCGAGTGGAACCGCATCCCGCCGGCCCCCTGAACCACCGGTTCCACGATCACCGCGGCCAGCTCATCGGCGTGGTGCGCGATCAGTTCGCGCAGATGCGTCACGTACGCGGCGTCCGGTTCCGCGTCGAAGCCGGCCGGGGGTTCGTCCGCGAAGACCTGTCGCGGCAGCGCCCCCGACCACAGTTCGTGCATGCCGCCCTCGGGGTCGCACACCGACATGGGCTGCCAGGTGTCACCGTGGTACCCCCCGCGCCAGGTCAGCAGCCGCTGCTTCGCGGGCCGGCCGGCCGAACGCCAGTACTGGAGGCACATCTTCACGGCGACCTCGACCGAGACCGAGCCGGAGTCGGCGAGGAACACGTGCCGCAGCGGCTCAGGGGTGATCTCGACCAGCCGGGCCGCCAGCCGCACGGCGGGCTCATGGGTGAGCCCGCCGAACATCACATGGCTCATCCGGTCCAGCTGGCCCCGGGCCGCCTCGTTGAGCACCGGATGGTTGTAGCCGTGCACCGCCGACCACCAGGACGACATGCCGTCGACCAGCTCGCGCTGTCCGTGGGCCGGTTCGGCGAGCCGGAGCCGTACCCCGGACGCGGACTCCACGACCAGCGGCTCCTGGCGGCCCGGCATCGGGCCGTAGGGGTGCCAGACGTGGGCCCGGTCCAGGTCGCGCAGAGCGGCGGGGGAGAGCGGCTCAGGCATTGGGTGCGAGATCCGTTCCCGCGCCGCGACGGCGGACCGACACCAGATCCGTCCGTGCCGCCGGGACCTCGGCGGGCGCGGCGGCATCGGCGGCATCCGCCTCCGCCCCGGACGCTTCGCCGCAGGGCGCACACCCGCCGGAGTGCGAACCGCACGCGTCCGACTGCGAACCGCACCCGTCGGAGTGCGAACCACAGCCGCCTCCCGCGTCTGCCCGGTGCCGGGGGAGCGTGGTCGTGCCCGCCCCCTCGACCTCGAAACCGGCGTCCGCGATCATGTCGAGGTCGGTCTGTCCGGCCTGGCCCTCGCTCGTCAGATAGTCGCCCAGGAAGATCGAGTTGACGAGGTGCAGGGCGAGCGGCTGCATCGAACGCAGATGCACCTCGCGGCCGCCCGCGAGCCGTACCTCGACATCCGGGCAGACGAACCGCACCATCGCCAGGATCCGCAGGCAGCGCTGCGGAGTCAGGTTCCACTCCTTGGCGAGCGGGGTCCCCTCGAACGGGATCAGGAAGTTGACCGGCACCGAGTCGGGGTCGAGGTCGCGCAGCGCGAAGACGACGTCCACGAGATCGGAGTCGCTCTCACCCATGCCGGCGATCAGCCCCGAACAGGCGGAGAGCCCGGCCGCCTGCGCCTGGTGCACCGTGTCCACCCGGTCCGCGTAGGTGTGGGTGGTCGTGATCTCCCCGTACGTCCCCTCGGACGTGTTCAGGTTGTGGTTGTACGCATCGGCCCCCGCCGATCGCAGCCGGCCGGCCTGACCCTCGGAGAGCAGGCCGAGACAGGCGCAGACCTCGACGCCCTCGTGTCGCTCCTTGATCGCCTCGATGGTCTGCGAGACCCGGTCGACGTCCCGGTCGGTCGGACCACGGCCACTGGCCACCAGACAGACGCGCTTGGCGCCGCCCGCCACGCCCGCGGCGGCCGCCTTCGAGGCCTCGTCGGGCTTCAGCCAGGTGTACTTGAGGATCTCGGCCTTGGAGCCCAGCCGCTGCGAACAGTACGAGCAGTCCTCCGGGCAGAGCCCCGACTTCAGATTGACCAGATAGTTGAGCTTCACGCGCCGCCCGAACCACTGGCGGCGCACCTTTCCGGCCGCGGCCACCACGTCGAGCAGATCGTCGTCCGGCGTGGCCAGTACGGCGAGCGCTTCTTCACGGGTCGGCAGCTCGCGCCGCAGCCCCTTCTCCGCCAGCGTGTTCAGGAGGTCCATGGCGATGATCCTGACGCACGGCACGCCTCCGAGCCAAGGAAGAACCGGACAACAGAGCACCATCAGGGTGTGTGCATGGCCACACCCTGTCCGGCTTCGCCCCCGGTTAAGGTCTGTGAGTTGCCTACAAAGGGACTGCACATGCCCTTCGCCCCGTTCGACTGGATGGACGACGAGGCCCGCCGCCGCGCGGACACCGGACTCGTCCGGACGCTCCGGCCCCGGACCGCGGAATCGGAACTGCTGGATCTCGCCAGCAACGACTACCTCGGCCTGACCAGACACCCGGAAGTGACCGGTGCGGCGGCCGATGCCGCCCGTCGCTGGGGTGCCGGGGCCACCGGCTCCCGGCTCGTGACCGGTTCCACCGCGCTGCACGCCGAGCTCGAACAGGAACTGGCCGATTTCTGCGGTTTCGAGGCGGCCCTCGTGCTGTCCTCCGGCTACGCGGCCAACCTGGCCGCCCTCACCGCGCTCACCGGCCGGGGCGCCCTGATCGTGTCGGACGCGGGCAACCACGCCTCGATCGTCGACGGCTGCCGGCTCTCCCGGGCCGAGACCGCCGTCGTGCCGCACGCCGACCCCGAGGCCGTGCGCAAGACCCTGCACGCGCACGACGGACGGGCGCTGGCGGTCACCGACTCGGTCTTCTCCGTCGACGGCGACGCCGCGCCGCTGGCCGCACTCGCCGAGGTCTGCCGTGACGGGGGCGCTGGGCTGCTCGTCGACGACGCGCACGGCCTTGGCGTCCTCGGCGAAGGCGGACGCGGCGCGCTCGCGGCAACCGGCCTCGCGGGCGCGGAGGGCGTGGTCGGCACGCTCACCCTCTCCAAGTCCCTGGGCAGCCAGGGCGGCGCGGTCCTCGGCTCGGCCCGGGTCATCGACCACCTGGTCAACACCGCCCGCACGTTCATCTTCGACACCGGGCTCGCCCCGGCCGCCGCCGGTGCCGCACTCGGCAGCCTGCGGCTGCTGCGCCGCGAACCGGAACGAGCGGGCCGGGCCCGTACGGTCGCCACCGCACTGTACGAACAGCTGACCGAGGCCGGTCTGACCGCCGTACGGCCGGACGCCGCCGTGGTCTCGGTACGCGCGCCCTCGGCCGACGCCGCGGTCCGCTGGGCGGCCGACTGCCGTGCGGCGGGTATGGCGGTCGGGTGCTTCCGGCCGCCCTCGGTACCGGACGGCATTTCCCGGCTGCGGCTGACGGCCCGCGCCGATCTGACGGACGAGCAGATCGCGACCGCGGTCGCGACCGTACGGCGGACCGCCCCCGAAGCCTGAGCGGTCCGCCGTCGGGTCAGCGGGCCGGGTCGGGGCTCAGACCGGTGACGAAGGAGGTCCACGCCGCAGTCGTGAACTGCAGCGGTGGCCTGGACACATCCTTGGAGTCGCGAACGGCGAGCCGCCCGCCGCCGAACGCTGCGGTTTCCACGCAGTTGTTCATTCCGGTGCTGCGGCTGCTGCGCCGCCAACGTAACGCGTGCTGTGCGAGGCAATCCGACATGACGCCCCCCTCGGGCAGTCCGTAGTTACTGACCGCCGCGGTCGATCGTGGCGATCAGGTCCAACGAGTGCTCCGGCGACAGCGCGTGCGCCTGCAGAGTGCGGAAGGCCGAGCTGTACGCCTCGAGGTCTTCTTTCCGCTCCAGATAGAGGCTACTCGTCAAGTGGTCAAGAACGACCACATCTAGATCAGAAGTGCTCGGAAAAGAGAAGATTACGAAAGGTCCGGTGAGGCCGACATATCCACCGACCGAGAAGGGCAGCAACTGAAGGTCCACATGCGGAAGCTGGGCCAGCCGGACGAGATGGCGAAGTTGCTCCCGCATGACCCGCCGGCCGCCGATCGCGCGCCTCAACACCGCCTCGTCGAGCACCGCGCTGAGCCTCAGCGGCGGCTCGCTCCGCAGCACGCCCTGCCGGGCGAGCCGCACCTCCACCAGCGAGTCCAACTGGCCGGAAGGCAGCCCGTCGAGCGCCGCGCGGGTCACCGCGCGGGCATAGTCGGCGGTCTGCAACAGGCCCGGCACCACCGATGTCTCCAGGGTGCGGGCGGTGCGCGCCTGTGACTCCAGGCTGATGAAGTCTCGGTACTGGGGCGGGATGAGGCCGCGATAGGCGTGCCACCAGCCCGCGCCACCGCCGCCCGCCGAGCCGGCGAGCGTCTCCAGGACCTCGCGCAACTGCGGGTCCTCGACGGTGTACGCGTCCAGCAGCCGGGTGACGTCCGCCGGCCGCACCCCACTGACACCCGTCTCGATCCGGCTCACCTTCGACTGGTGCCAGCCGAGCAGTTGCGCGGCGTCCCGGCTGGTCAGTCCGGACGCGTGGCGCAGACTCCGCAGCTCCTCCCCGAGCTTGCGGCGTCGCACCGCAGGGCCGTGCTGCATGTGGTGTCTCCCTCCCGCTGCGCGCCGGCCACTTCCCGTTGCCGGCCACTGCGTACCGAGCGGACAGTGTGCCGCTCCCGCACGGTATCCAGCGAAGAGTTCACCGCTTTGAGCGACAGATATATGCATATCTTGGTGGATCGCCGTCGCAGAGGGCAGCATCAGTGGCAATCTGGCGCGAAGCACAGCACGGACCGATCGCGGGTCGGATCCGGGCGGGAAAGGGGCGGCCGGCCATGGCGGACCATCAAGAGGCGAGCGTCACGCTGCCGAGCGAGCCGGTTTCGGTCTCCGCGGCCCGCAGGTACGTGGCCCGGGTATTGGCCGAATGGGGACTGTCGGACGGGAGCGAGGCCGCCGACACCGTCCGGCTGATCGTCTCGGAGCTCACGACCAACGCCGTCCAGCACACGTTCGGCCAGTCGCCGACCTTCACCGTCGATCTCCGCCTGGAGCGCGAGGAGCAACTGCACCTCGGAGTGACGGACAGTCACCCCCGCTGGCCCCAGCGACTGCCTGCCGCCGTTCAGCAGGACAACGGGCGCGGCATGGTGATCATCCGCTCGCTGGCCAAGGAGTACGGTGGCCGGCTGACCGTCACACCCACCGCCGACGGCGGCAAGACCGTCTGGATCGCGCTCCCCTGGAGCGTCCCCGTCCAGACCTGACCGGCCCGCAGCAGGTCGCCCCGGGTCACTGGGATGCGGCGGCCCGGTTCCCCGGGGGTGCGGCGGCGGCCCGGCCGAACCCGCTCCGCAGCAGGGCCCGAAGGGTCGCCGCCGCCGCGCTCGACCGGTCACCGCGGTGCACCACCGAAATGGTCCGCCGGAACGCCGCCGGCTCCAGCCTCCGCACCGACAACGGCGTCGGGGACATGGCCGCGACCATCTCCGGCACCACCGCGATCCCGATGCCCGCGCTGACCAGTGCGCACACCAGGGCGTAGCCGGGCGACTCGCAGACCACCGCGGGCAGTGCGCCCGCCTCGGCCAGCGCGTTCTCCACCCCGCGCCGAGGCGGATGGGTGGGGGCGCTGCTGATCAGCGGCCGGCCCGCCAGGTCCGTCACCGGGAGCCGCCCGCTGCCATCGGCCAGCACCTGACCGACCGCGGTGATCAGCACCAGCTCCTCGACCAGCAGCGGCTCGGCGCTGAGCCCCGAGGGGAGCGGCGCCGTGGCGGCCGGTTCGTACGCGTGCGTCAGCGCGAGGTCGACCTCGCCCCCGGCCACGGCCGCCACCCCGCCCGGCGGCTCGTACTCCGTGACGATCAGCTCCACGTCCGGGTGCGCCCGGCGGAAGGCGCTCAGCACGGGAGGCAGCAGATGGATGCCGGCCGTGGTGAAGGTGCCGACCCGCAGGCGCCCGCCGGAGAGCCCGGCCAGTCGCGCGAGCTCGTGGCGCGCCTGGTCCATCTCGTCCAGGACCCGCCGGGCCCGGCCGGCGAGCAGCTCGCCCGCAGCGGTCAGCCGGGCGCCCCGGTGGTGCCGCACCAGCAGCGCGGCACCGGCCTCCCGCTCCAGCTTGGCGAGCTGCTGGGAGAGCGCGGGGGCGGTGTAGCCGAGGCGGGCGGCGGCCCGGGTGATCGAACCGGCCTCGGCGACCGCCACCAGCGCCGCCAGCCGTGTCGGGTCGTACATTAAGCATTCCTTTTGGCAGACCCACAAGATTGCAAGTACATGCTAAAGGCTGTTCGGGTCCAGGGTGGAGCCATGGATGCCCAGCTGACCGCCTTCCTCGGAGTCGCCGCCGCCATGGTCGCGCTGCCCGGAGCGGATTTCACCGTCGTCGTACGCAACGCTCTGGCCTCACGGTCGGCGGGGGTGGCGACCGCGCTCGGCGTGGCCGGGGGGCTGCTCGTCCACACCGCGCTCGCCGTGGCCGGGCTGGCCGCCGTGCTGGTGGCGGTGCCGGTGCTGTTCCGCACGGTGCAACTCCTGGGCGGGGCGTACGTCCTCTACCTGGGCATCAGCGCGCTGCGCTCGGCCCGGCACCGAAAGGGGCCGACGAACGGCACCGGGACCACGACGGACCACCCCGACGGCATGGCGAGCGCGGAGGCCGCCGTCGGGACCCGGCGCGCACTGCGCCAGGGCTTCCTGACCAACGCGCTGAACCCCAAGGCGCCGGTGCTCTTCCTCAGCCTGCTTCCGCAGTTCGTCCCGGCCGGGGCCGCCCCGCTGCCCAGGACGGTGCTGCTCGCCGCGATCGTCGTGCTGCTGGCCCTGATCTGGTTCCCGGCCGTGGCGCTCCTGGTGGACCGGCTGGGCCGGTGGCTGCGCCGGCCGCGAACCGCCCGCGCGATCGAGGGCGGCAGCGGCGCGGCACTCACCGTGCTGGGGGCGGTGCTGGTGACCGGCACCCTGCTGCACTGACGGGAGACGTCCGTCCGGTGGGGGAGCGGTGGAGTCAGCCGACCCGGCCGTAGTAGACGCTCCTGGTCCAGATCTTCTCCAGCCGCACCACGGCGCCGGTCTTCGGCGAGTGCCAGATCTTGCCGCTGCCCGCGTAGATGCCCACGTGGAAGATGCTGCGGCCCGAATGGAAGAAGACCAGATCGCCGCGTTGCCGCTTCGACGCCGAGATGTGGCGGGTCTTGTTGTACTGCTGCTGGGCCGTGCGCGGGAGCTTCTTGCCCGCCTTCTTGAACGAGTAGAGCGTCAGCCCGGAGCAGTCGAAACGGCTGGGTCCGGTGGCGCCCCACCGGTAGGGCGATCCCTTCTTCGACGCGGCGATGTTGAGCGCCTTCATCGAATGAGTCGCGGCCTGGGCGTCGGTCACGGCGCCGGGGACGAACAGCGTGCCGCCGACGGCGGCGAGCGTCATGATCGAGGCCGTCGTGGCCCGAGCGAGGAGAGACGGGACATGAACCTGCGCAGTCATGCGCAACCCTTCGTCAGCCGCCTGTGAAGGATGACCTGTCGGGTTCGGGCCGGCGAAGTCGCCCGGCCGCACAAGGCGGCTTCACCCCGAGGGACGACCGGAAGTCCGGTCGGCCCGTTGTGCTTGGGTCCTCCACTCCTGCCGATCCACTCCTGTCGACCAGGCATCCGGACAGCGGCAGGACTCGGCGTCCGCCCGGACCGCCCCGCCGCGGTGGCGGGGGCTTGTCGTCCCAGGGATCTTGACTCACCGAACGCCGGATTTCCGAGGTGAAACGGTGATATGTGAGGCTCGTCACGGCTGACCCGTTCGGGTGGACAGGGGGTCTTCTGGGGAGTCGCCGCACTTCTCCAGCCGTTGCGGTACCAGGGGTGGAACGGGAGATTTCACCCATGGTCCACCTCGAAAGCGCAAGTTGACCTGTCCCTCGTGCGAGGTAACACCTACGCCGAACGAGCGAGAGAAATTGATCCACCCGTCGGGCGTGTCGGCGCAGGGGAGTTGATCAACTCGGCGGGTCGGGTGGCACGGTGAGCCGCCCGGCGCGGCGCTCGCCGTCCAGCACCCGTAACGCCCGCGTCAACGTGGCGGAGTGGATCTGCCTCTCGCCCCGCTCGTGCATCAGCGCGAGCGCGTCCCGAAGCGCCACCGCGTGCGAGGCGAGCGCCTGTGCGGCGCGCAAGGCGCCGTAGGTACTGTCCGCGCGGGCCGGGTTGATCCGGCCCAGCTGGTCGACGACCTCCAGATAGCGGTCGATGAACTCGCCCTCCGCGCGGGTCAGGGCGGGCAGCGGCGGGAAATCCGGTGGCTGCATCAGCGGTTCACCTCGTGACGGACGGCAGCGCCGCGGGCCCGCGGTTCTGCACGATGTGGTCGACCAGTCCGTACGCCTTGGCGCCCTCGGCGTCGAGGATGAGATCGCGATCGGTGTCGGCGGTGATCTCCTCGGCGGGGCGGCCGGTGTGACGGGCCAGCATGCCCGTCAGCATCTCGCGCATCCGCAGCAGTTCCCGCGCCTCGATCTCCAGGTCGGACGGCTGTCCCTGCACGGGCTCGGCGAGTTCGGGCTGCTGCACCACGACCCGCGCCCCGGGCAGCGCGTGCCGGCGGCCGGGAGCTCCCGCGGCCAGCAGCACGGCAGCGCCGGCACCCGCCTGGCCGAGGCAGAAGGTCTCCACCTCGCAGGTCAGGTACTCCATCGTGTCGTACACCGCCGTCATCGCCGCGAACGAGCCGCCGGGCGAGTTGATGTAGAGCTGGATGGGCCGGTCGGGTGCGTCGTACTCCAGGTACATGAACTGTGCGACCAGGTCACTGGCCGCGATGTCGTCGACCGGAGTGCCCAGGAAGATGACCCGTTCGGCCAGCAGCTTGGAGTACGGGTCCAGCGTGCGGGTCCCCTGGGACGTGCGCTCGGTGAACTCGGGCAGTACGTGGCGTGCGGCGGGGCGGTACATGGCGAAGACCTCTCCTCCGGGGCGCGCGGGGGCCTGGGAAGGGCGCCGCGCGCGTCCGTAAAAAACGTACAGGACGTACAGAACGTTCTGATGGGAGCATGGCCCAGTGATCCACTGAAGTCCAGTGCCGGAGCCCGTTGTTGCTGTTCGCCCAGCGTGGACATCCCGCGGATCCGCCACGCGGTTCTGATGAAAGGCTGCTCAGCCCCGCTGAAGCCGGGGGAGGGGTGGGGCGGTGAGGGACGACGCTCTCGAATCCCGGCCGCACCCGGGCGAATCAGGCCAGGGCCTGCATCACGGCTTCGTCAGCCGGGTCGACCACGCACACAGGTCCGCCCGGTCGGCCGCGTCCGTCTTGTTCATCAGGCTGGCGATGTGCTTCTCGACCGTGCGGGGGGAGATGAACAGCCGGTCGGCGATGTCCTTGTTGCTCAGCCGGTCGGCGAGGAGCACGAACGCCTCGTACTCGCGCACGGTGACGCCGAGGGCCCGCAGTTGCTCGGGGATGCCGTCCGTGCCGCTGCGGTGCTGGTGCACGGGGGCGCCCAGTCTTCGCAGGGCGGCGCGGCAGGCGTTCGTGACGGCGGGCACCCCCTGCTCGTGGAAGTGGTGCTCGGCCCGCCTGAGCCAGGCCACCGGCTCGCCCCAGCCGTCCTCGTGCGCCGCGTCCGCGACCAGCCGCAGGCCCAGGTGCAGGGCGGCCGGGTACACGGCGGCATCGCGCAGCGCGGCACCGATGCGCTCGGCCGCCCGTTCGCCCTGCCCCCGGCGGCCGAGCAGGACGGCGTCCGCGAGCGCGACGAACTGGCGGTTCCAGCGCATCTGCCCGACCGCCGTGGCGGCGACGCGCTCCTGCCGGGCGCGGTCCGCGTCACCGGCCAGCACGTCCAGCAGCAGCCCCACCCCGTGCGTGCCGCTGAGGTGGTAGGTCGTCGGGTTGTGCCGCTCCAGCGCCGACACCGCCCCGAGCTCCGCCCGTGCCAGGTCCCGGTCCTCCTCCATCAGGGCGCAGAAGGCGCGGGCCATGCCCAGCGTGAGGGGCTCCTCCTGTGAACCGGCCCCCTCCCATTCGGCGAAGGAGTCGAGAGCGGCCTGCATCGCCCGCCGGTCGCCCTGGTGTGCCTCCAGTGACGCCAGTGACATCAGGAGGTACCGGACGGCGGGGGCGAGCCCGAGCCTGCGCACGACCGCCAGGCCCTCGGTTGCGGCTTCCCGCGTCGCGTCGCGGGCGCCCCGCATCACCCCGTCCAGGACCAGGATGCCGTCCACGGTGTGGACGATGCTGATCGAGCCCAGTCGCAGGGCCTCCTCCCGGGCGGACAGCAGCCCGGTGGTGTCGCCCTCCGCCAGCCAGTCGTTGCCGCCGATGCGGGTCGCCGCGTACATCCGCCGCAGCGGGAGCTGGTGCCGTTCCGCCGTCGACAGGGCCTTTTCGAGCATGGCCCTGGATTCGGACGGGTCCCGTTCGCGGGCCACGGTCGCCAGTAGCTCCCACGCCTGGCAGGCGACCGAGGGGAGCGCGAAACGGTCGGCGGCGGCGGCCGCCGACCGGGCGAGCTGCTCCGCGTGCTGTATGCGGTCGGTGCCCGGGGTGTCCAGGGCGAGGTAGGCGGCGGTGACGTCGACGGCCGCTGTCGCGGCACCGTCCGGGCTCGGCCCCAGTACCTCGCGGGCCCGGTCGATCTGCCGGTTCCCGTCGCTCCAGCGTCCCGCTGTGTGCGCCACCTTGGCCAGCCGGGTGTGCAGGACCGCCAGACGTGACGCGCCCAGCCCCGCGCTGTCCAGGGCGTGCAGATGCTCGACCAGGCCCAGGGCCCGGTCGAAGTCGCCGGATTCGGCCAGCGCGGGCAGCAGGTGCTCCAGCGCACCCGCCCGCTCCTGCGGGTCGCCGGCCCGCGCCAGCAGGGTTTCGGCCTGGCTGAGCAAGGTCACCGCCGAACCGAGCGCGCCCGCCGCCAGGGCCCGCCGCCCCGCCTCGGTGAACAGCTTGCCGGCCGCCGCGTCCTCGCCGGCCTCGGACCGCAGCCCCGCCGCGAGCGCGCACCACTCGCCGGGTAACTGCGGGTGCAGCTTCTCCACCGCCTCCGCTCCCTGCCGTGCCAGTTCGCAGCGCTGACTGGGAGTCAGCTGTGTGAACAGGGCTTCCACGGTGGGTGAGTGGCGAAAGGAGTACCAGTCGGGTGCGGGTTCGTCCGGGACCACCAGGCGAGCGGCGACGCCGGCGTGCAGATGGCTGAGGAGTTCCCGGTCGTCGACTCCCGTCATCCGCTGGAGCACGGTCAGCGGGAAGCGTCTGCCCAGTACGGCCGCCGCCGACAGCAGGGTCAGGCCCTCCGCACCCAGCCGCTCGATGCGGCGCAGGATTCCCCGGGCCAGGGCGGAGGAGACGTCGCCGCGCGGGTCACCGACCGTTCGCCAGCCTTCCGGGCCCTGCACCAGGGTCCCCGCGCTGATCATGGACTGGAGTAACTCCTCCACCAGGTACGGGCTGCCCGCGCTGCCCTCCCACAGCCGCTCCAGCACCGGCGTGGGCACTTCCTCCGGGGAGGTGCCCAACTGGCCCGCCACCAGTTCGCGTACCTGGGGGCGGGTCAGCGGCGGCAGTTCCACGACCGAGGCCGCGCCGCGCCGGCGGGCCGACTGGGCGAGATCCAGGGCGTCGCTGAAGTCCGTGCGGACGGTGGCGAGCAGCAGGACCGGGCTGTACTCCAGGTTGTCCACGAGATACTCCAGGACGCCCAGTGTCTCGGGATCGGCGTCGTGCAGGTCCTCCAGCACCAGGAGCCGGCCCCGGCCGTGATCGGTGGCCATGAGCAGGCGCAGCACGGCCTCGCCCAGGATCACCATGGAACTGCTGTCGCCGGCCCCGGTGTTCCAGTCGGGTATCAGCCTTCCCAGCACGGGTCTGTACGGTCCGAGCGGCAGTTCGTCCAGTGGTTCACCGGTGCGGAACAGCGACATCAGCGCCTCGGTCAGCGGCCGGAAGGGCACCACTGGGCCGGTGGTGCTGCTGCGTCCCCGCAGGACGCCCATCCCGGCCCCGAGCGCACTGCCCACGGCCTCTGCCGCCAGCCGGGACTTGCCGGCCCCGGCCTCGCCCACCAGGAAGACCACTCCACCGCGCCCCTGCTGGGCATCCGACAACGCGCGCCCGAGCAGACCCAGTTGGGCATCTCGGCCGATGAGGGAAGGTGCTTGGGAACGCATGATCTCGAAGCATAAATCAGAAATTCCGGAACCGCGGTGTGCCGTTCGGATTTCGATTCCGGTTGTCCGGCGGAGACCGCCGGGGATCGGCCACGGGGTGGCTACTGGGGCGCGGAGACGGAGGTGTCGATCGAGCTCAGCGTGATGACGATGCCGCTGGTGAGCACCATCCCGGCCAGGATGCGGGCACGGGCGCAGGCGCGGTTGCGGCCCGAGAGGGTGATGCCGCCGGCCACGTCCTGCTCCTCGACGGCGGACGGGAGTGCCTCGGTGTCCGCGGCGTTGGTGGCGGTGACGGACGCGGCGTGGCTGGAGTGCTGGTTCATGGGGAGACTTCCTTCGTGTGGGAGTGCGTGGGTGAGGGGTTGAGCGGAGACCACGGGAGAGCGAGGAGGAGCGGAAGGAAAGCGGAGGGAGCTGAGGGGAGCCGGGGACCGGCTGACCGCAGTGCTCGTTGTCAGCAGAGGGGCAGGGGGCTCGGACAGCGGTGCTCCAGCAGGAGCGCGGACGGGACGCGTGCGGGGGAACAGAGGCGGAGCAGTCCGTAGCCGATGCCGGCGAGGCCCGTCAGCATCCCGGGAGAGGACACCTGGTCCGGAGTGGCGCAGCGGTGCTGCTGCGCCTCGACGGTCGCGAGTACCCGGCCGGCGGTGCGGGTCAGAGCGGCGGACGCCGTTGCGTCGCCCCGGCCGGCCAGGACCGTCAGGGCCTCCAGCGCTCCCAAGGCACCGTGGCCCGCGCTGAGGTCGGGGCCGTGGCCGAGGGCGGCCAGCCGGGCGGCGAGGTCGCCTCGGACCGGCAGGTGCGCGGTGGCGGCGGCGATCCCGGGCAGGCCGGTGGTCCACGAGGGGCCGTGCGCGGCGGCGCCATCGGTGCCGGCCGAGCGCAGCAGCCCGGCCGCCACCTCCGGGTGCCCCGTTCCGTCCGCCCGGTGATCCGCGTGGCGCCACAGCGCCCAGCCGATGCCGGCGGCGCCCTCGGCGAACTCCGCGGTGCCACCGCCCCGCGCGGCGGCGGGGGCCAGGGCGTCGGCCACCGCGTCGGCCAGCTCCAGGGACCGGTGGAGACCCGTCGCGTCGTGTGCGGCGACCGCTGCCGCCAGGGCGCCGGCCGCGCCGTCCGCGAACCCGGGGTCCGCGCAGCCCGTCACGGCGTGTCCGAGTGCGGTGAGCGCGTCGGGCAGCGAGTGGGCGAGGTCGGCGTCCAGGAGGGCCGACAGCCGTACCAGGCCGTAGAGGATGCCGCCGATCCCGTCGTACGCTCCCGGCCCCACCGCGGCGCACAGTTCGGGGTCGGCGGCCAGCATCTTCAGCAGGGCCGGCAGCGGCCGTACCGCCTCGTGGGCGAGTGCCGTGTAGCGGTCGGCGCCGGCGAGCAGCCCGGCCTGGGCCAGGAAGAGCGCGACACCGGTGTATCCCTGGGCGAGTCCGGCACCCATCGGCAGGACCGACCAGTGCCCGCCCGGCATGCGTTCCAGGCCGATCCAGTTGGTGCGGCCGCCGGACCGCACCGCGCGGGCGGCGATCTCGTCGGCGATCCCGCAGGCCGCGGCGAGCAGCCGGGACGGTTCCGGCACCACGGCCGGCATGGGGGCCGGCACCAGCTCGGAGCGCGGCCGGACCGACGGGGAGCCCGCCTCGCGTGCGGCCAGTGCGGCCGACACGATCCATTCCTGGTCCCGGCAGTCGACCTCGTCCATCCGGGCGATCTTGGCGCGGACCGCGTTCAGACTCGGCACCGGCAGCACGTCCGCGACCCAGGTCCCACCGGCCGTCCGCACCGCCGAGCCGGACGGCCGGTGGACGAAGAGGGGGATGTCCCCGCGCCACAGGTCCTCGGTCTCGTGCTCCACCAGCCGGCCGCGTGCCGGGTCGTGCGCCGACTCGGTCCACAGCACCGCGAACGCGGCGTCCCGGACGAGCGCGTCGCCGAGCAGCGCCGGGTGGGTGGACTCCTCCAGCAGGGTCGAGTACAGCCGGGTGGAGCGGACGATCAGGCGTGCGGGGCTGCCGGCGTGCCGGTCCAACAGGCCGCCGGGCCGGGTGAGTTCCCCGCCGTGCGCGCGGATCGCGGCGTATGTGGTGCGGAAGCCGTCCAGCAGCGCGGCACGGTGATCGGCGCCCTGGAGGCGCTGCCCGCCGGGCAGCGGCTGGTTCTGTGCGGCCGGACTGACCACCGGGCCCCGTACGGCGCGCATGGTGTCCAGCCCGCTGTCCTCCCAGCGCAGTCCCTCGCTCGGGTACGTGCCTTCCTCGGTGCGGCCCAGCGCGGAGATGTCCAGCGCGCCGTGCTCACCGATCAGCAGGTAGGGCAGCAGGCACGTCCGGTACACGGAGGCCTGGAGGGCGTCGGCCGCCGGGTCGGCCTCGGCCGTGGTGGCCTGCGGCAGCCCGGTGTGCAGCAGGGTTTCGGCGTCCACCAGGACCGGCTGGCCGCCGGCGGCGATGAGGTTCTCGTAGTGCATGTCCGCGCCGTCCACCGCGTACAGCAGAGCCAGCAGTGCGCCCTGGCGCCGGTAGAAGGCGTCCGCCTCGGTCACCGAGGCGCACAGGCGGTGCTCGATGAACTCCAGCCAGCCGTGCTTCTGCCGCCGCACCGTGCGCGGGGTGCGCAGTTCGAGTCCGTCGACCCGGCCGGTGAGCCAGTGCGTCAGATCGTCCAGCAGTGCGTGCTGCCCCAGCGGACGCGGCTTGTAGACCACCCGCGATCCGTCCGCGAACTCCAGCACCGCCACCGAGCGCCCGCCGCAGTGGGCGTCGCCCCGGCCCAGTTCGACGCGGGTGAGCGGGCCGGGGTCGCGCCCGTCGAGCAGGACGCTCACCAGTTCCCCGCGGTCGGTGAGCAGCCGCAGACCCAGTTCGGCGACCGCGTCGGCAGCGTCCAGCGCCGTCCGCGCCAGCATCCGGGCCAGCACGGGATAAGCGGTGAACAGCGTCCGCAGGCCGTCCGCACCGCTGTTGGCGGCGAGGAAGGAGACGAAGCGGTCGCGGGGCGTGGCCCCTGCGAGCCGGCCGGCGCGCCGGGCGCCGTCCAGCTCGCGGACGAGTGTGCGGGCCGCCTGCCTGGTCATCCGGCTCAGCAGCGATCGCTCGAACGAGGCGCGCAGGACCGCCCGTTCCGCCAGGGGAAGCGGCGCCAGCCGCTCGTCGAGTGCGTCCGAGGCCGGCGCCATCAGCGGTGCCACGACCTGTGCGAACACCTCGGGCCCGGTGGCGTCCCCGCCCGGCGCCGGCCGGCCGGCGACGTGGGCACGGCCCAGGGCCTCTTCGACGTAACCGGCCCAGCGCGGCGTACCGGCACGGTCCGCGAGTCGCTCAGGAGCCTCCCCGGCGAGGGCCCACACGGCGAGTTCGTCGAGGCCCAGGTGAGCCAGCCGCGCCGCGAAGCCCGCCGCGTCCCCGACGGCCCACGGGGCGCGGCCGGAGGTGACGGTGGTGGATGACGCCGCCGGACGGCCGGGGGCGCCGACGCGCTCGGCGAGGGAGAGCGCTGGGGCCCACCAGGCGAGCGGCAGGTCCGCGCTTCGGGGCATCGGGGGTGCGGCTGATTCGGTCACAGGAGGAACGTCCCAGATACCGCACGGCCTCCACATGGGGGAGTGTCCCCCATGTTCTGCGACCGCCCCCCGCCGGTAGTGGGGGGGCGGGGCGCGGCGAACCCGTGCGCACACGGCCCGTGTTCCCCGCGGCAGAGGCGGAACTCGCAGGTCACCGCCCGTACCCGTGGCGTCCGTGGATCGCACGGCCCGTCGGCACACCCGGCCGGGGGTACCGCCCCCACCCGCTGCGCAGTCGCCCGCGCGGAAGGGGTCAGTACCGGACCGGCGGCAGCAGGCGCGGCTCCAGACGCTCCTCCCGCACCCCGTCGCCCTCGCACGTCACCACGTAGGCCCCCTTGCCCGCCGACTCCGTGACCGCCTCCACGAGCCGGGTGCCGTGATAGACGAGCCCCACCCCGTCGTCGGTGCAGTGCGCCGTCGGCAGGGTGCCGTCCGCGACCAGCCGGTGGATCAGCGGACGGCGGCCCGGGTCGGAGTCGTAATGGACACCGTTGCCGTACGGCAGAAAGCCGAGCGCGTCCGCCACCGGCCGCAGTTCCGGTCCGTACGAGTCGGTCGCGCCGCCCTCGAACCAGCAGATCGACCCGGCGCTCACCCCGCTCAGCACCACCCCCGCCCGCCAGGCCCGCCGCAGCGCCCGGTCCAGGCCGTGCACCCGCCACACCGCCAGGAGGTTCGCCACCGAACCGCCCATGACCCACACGACGTCGTGGTCGAGGAGGGTGCCCTCCACGTCGTCCACGTTCGGCATGGGGAACAGGTGCAGCGGCGTCAGGTCGAAGCCCGCCACCCTGGCCGCCTCGTGCATGCGCGCGGTGACGTGCTCCGCGTCCCCCACCGCCGTGCCCAGGTACAGGATGCGCGGACGGCGGCCGTGCACCCCCGAGAGGTCGACCGCGTGGTGGACCAGGGAGTCGAACAGCACCCGCGCGCGGGCACCGGCGCGATGCCCTCCGGAGGTGGCCAGGACGGTCGGCTGGGAGGCAGGCATGCGCGCGATCGTAACCCTGCCCGCCCCCGCGCGGCGCCCCGCCCGCCCCGAACGCAGGTCATGGGGAGCGTCCGCCACAACGTGGGTGGTCCGCCCGCATCCGCCGCCGCCCTGCCCCCGCTCTACTGAGACCAGGCCGACGGACTCCCGCAGCGGCACGGGACCGTTCCGCCCCGGCTCGTCGAGCGTCGTCCGATTCGACTCGTGACCAACAGGTGCCGTACGGCCGAGACAACAGGAGTGAAGGACATGCGGACCTCTCTGGGTATCGACCCCCTCGCACGGAGTGTCTATCTCGCCATGGTCGACCTGCCCGGGGCCGGAGTCACCGAGCTGGCGCAGCAGTTGGAGGAGGCCGAGGACACGGTCAGGGAACGGCTGGAACGGCTGTCCGCCCTGCTGCTCCTGGTCCCCGGCGACACCGCCACCGGCTGGCGGCCGGTCGACCCGGGGGTGGGGCTGGCCGCGATGCTCGCCAGACAGCAGGACGAACTCGCCCGCCACCGGCTCCAGGTGGAGGACAGCCGGCTCGAAGTGACCCGGTTGCTGTCCGAGCACGCCCTCGGCGGCCGGGACAGCAAGCCCGGCGTCGAGTGGCTGGCCGGTGCGGACGTCGTATGGCGGCGCGTCGCGGAACTCGCCGAGGGGTGCGAGCAGGAGTGGCTGACCGTTGGCCCCACCGAGCGGCTCGCCGCGCCCCTGGCCGAGTCCGCCCGGCCCGTCGACGAGATCCTGCGCCGGCGCGGCACCCCGGCCCGCACCATCGTCCTGGAGAGCGTCCGTAACGACCCCGAGGTGATGGGCCGGGTGCGGGGCAACGACGAGCGGATCGGCTCGATCCGCACGCTCCCGTCGCTGCCCGCGTGGATGATCCTCTGCGACCGTACCCACGCCGTGGTCCCGGTCGTCAGCGCCCGGTCCGTCGTCGGCGCCATGGTGTGCGGCGTCGGGTCGGTCACCGAGGCGTTCGCCGCCCTGTTCACCCGCCTCTGGCAGGAGGCGCTGCCGCTCGCCGAGGCGCGCCCCCGGACCCGGGGCGGTCTCTCCCTCCAGGAACAGCACGTCCTGCGGCTCTGGGCCCAGGGCCTCACCGACGCCGCCGCCGCCCGGCGGATGGACGTCTCGCTGCGCACGGTCCGCCGGCTCTCCGAGAAGCTGACCGACCGCTTCGGTGCGCAGAGCCGCTTCCAGCTCGGCGCCCTGGCCATCGCCCAGGGCGGCATCCAGGTCGAGGACATGGTCTGACGCCTGCGCCACGTGACCGTACGCCCCCGCCGCTGCCGTCGCGGTGGGGGCGTACTCCGTCATCCCGCCGGGGCGAACTGTGCGTTGATCGCAGCCATCATCAGGTCCGCGATGTGCTGCGCCAGTTCGGCGGGGGTCGGGTGGTCGAAGACCGCCCTTACCGGTACGTCTACCCGCAAGGCCCTGCGCAGCCTCGACGCGACCTGGGTGGCGAGCAGCGAATGCCCGCCCAACTGGAAGAAGTTGTCGTGGACGCCGACGCGTTCGATGCCCAGGAGCTCCGTCCAGACCGCCGTGATGTGCCGCTCGACGGTGTTGCGCGGCGCCGTGTACGACGTTCCGAGGTCCGGCCGGCTGCCGTCGGGGACCGGCAGCGCCGCCCGGTCCACCTTGCCGTTCGCGGTCAGCGGCAGCCGCTCCAGCACCATGAACGCCGCCGGGATCATGTAGTCGGGCAGCTGGCGCCCCAGGTGCGCGTGCAGATCCGCGACGCTCGGCGCGCCCCCTCCCGCGGCCACCAGATAGGCCACCAGCCGCTTGTCGCCCGCTGTGTCCTCGCGGACGGTCACGGCGACCTCGCCGACACCGGGATGGCTGAGCAGATTGGCCTCGATCTCGCCCAGTTCGATGCGGTTGCCGCGGATCTTGACCTGGTGGTCGATCCTGCGCAGGAACTCCAGCTGACCGTCCGCCCGCCACCGGACCAGGTCGCCGGTTCGGTACACCCGCCCGCCCGTCTCCTCGGCCCCGAAGGTGACGAACCGCTCCTGGGTGAGGTCCGGGCGCCCCAGGTATCCGCGCGCCACCTGCACCCCGCCGACGAGGAGTTCACCGGGAACGCCGACCGGCTGCGGTGTGCCGTGCTGGTTCACCACGAAGCACCGGGTGTTGGCGACCGGCCTGCCGATCGGCGGAACGGCGTCCCCGGGGACGCACACGGTGGAGGTGGCGACGACCGTGGTCTCCGTGGGGCCGTAGTTGTTGACCACGCGGAACGGCAGCCGGGCGCGCGGCGGCATGCGCAGCCGGTCGCCGCCGGTCAGCACGTAGTCCAGGGTGCTGTCCGGCCCCCAGTCGAGCGCCGACAGCGACTCCAGCATGGGGGTGGACAGGAACGTGGCGTGGATGCCGCGCTCGCCCAGCCAGTCCCGCAGCAGCTGCGGGGCGAGCCGGACCTTCTCGGTGGGGACGCAGCAGGTCGCGCCCCTGGTGAGGCCGAGCCACAACTCCCACGTCGCCGCGTCGAACGCGATCCCCGCGAGGAGCGCGATCCGCTGCCCCGGTTCCAGGCCGTACTCGGCCGCCGTCCAGTGGACCAGGTTGACCAGACTGCGGTGCTCGACCTGGACACCCTTGGGACGGCCGGTGGAGCCGCTGGTGTAGATGAGATAGGCCAGGTTGTCCGAGGCCGCGGCCGGCTCCGGGTCGGTGACCGCTTCGCCGTCCAGCGGGCCCCCTTCGGCATCGCACTCGTCGAGCAGCAGCAGCGGTACGCCGGGCGGGAGCCGGTCCGCGTAGGCGGCGTGGGTGAGCACGACCGGGGTCCGCGTGTCCCGCACCATGTACGCCAGCCGCTCGACCGGGTACTCCGGGTCCAGCGGCACGTACGCCGCCCCGGACTTCAGCACCGCCAGCTCCGCCGTCACCAGGTCGGCCCCCCGGCCCAGGCATACCGCCACCGGCATGTCCGGCCGTGCCCCGTACCGGGCCCGCAGGTGGTGGGCGATCCGGTTGGCGCGCGTGTTCAGCTCGCCGTAGGTCAGTTCGGCCCCCGGCCACTCGACGGCCACGGTGTACGGCTGCCGGGCCGCCCGCTCCTCGAAGAGGCCGTGCAGGGTGGCGGTGCCGGGAGAGGCGGCGGCGGTGTCGTTCCACTCGACGAGTGACTTCCGCCGCTCGACGGGGGTGAGCAGGCACAGCTGGGACAGCCGGGCCCCGGGGGCGCCGGCGACCGCGTCGAGCAGTGTGCCCAGGTGACCGGCCAGCCGGTCGACGGTGTCCCGTTCGAAGAGGTCGGTGCGGTACTCCAGCGTCCCGCGCAGGCTGCCGTCCGGCGCTTCGGACATCATCAGGCTCAGGTCGAACTTGGCGTCCGGCAGCGTCACCGTGAACGGCTCCACCTCAAGACCCGGCAGGCCCCAGGTGTGACCGTCCGGCGTGTTCTGCAGCGCGAACAGGACCTGGAACAACGGGTTTCGCGACGGGTCGCGGTCCGGCGCCAGCTCCTCCACCAGGCGTTCGAAGGGGAGGTCCTGATGGTCGTACGCGCCGAGCGCGGCCTCCTTGACCCGGTCGAGGAGCTCACCGAAGGCGGGGTCGCCGGACAGGTCGGTGCGCATCACGAGGGTGTTGACGAAGAAGCCGATCAGCTCCTCGGTCTCCGCCCGGTTGCGGCCGGCGATCGGGCTGCCGACGGCGATGTCGTCCTGCATGGTGTATTTGGCCAGAAGCACTTGGAACGCCGCCAGGAGCACCATGTACAGGCTCGCGTCGTTCGCCGTCGCCGCCGCCCGCAACCGCGTGGCGACCCCCGCCGGCACCTCGAACGCCACGGTCGAGCCGCCTTCGGGCGGCCCCGCCGGGCGGTGGTGGTCGCTCGGCAGCTCCAGGGACTCCAGCCCGGTGAGCCGGTCCCGCCAGTAAGCGAGTTGCTCCGCCAGCAGGCCACCGGTCAGGCGCTCCCGTTGCCACACGGCGAAGTCCGCGTACTGGAGCGGAAGTTCGGCCGGCCCGGCCGGCGCCACCCCGGACGCTGCCGCCCGGTACCCCTCGCGCAGCTCCCTTGCCATGACACCCTCCGACCACCCGTCGGCCGCGATGTGGTGGACCGTCAGCAGGAGGAAGGCCTCGTCGTCGGCGAGCCGTACGAGACGGGCGCGCAGCAGCGGGCCCGCCGCGAGATCGAACGGCTCGCCCGCCTCGGCCTCCGCGAACCGCCTTGCCTCGGCGCCGCGTTCCGCCGGATCGAGGATGTGGCGCAGATCGTGGACGGTCGCCCCGACCGGCGCCGGGGGGTCGATGACCTGCCCCGGCTCACCGTCCCGGGGGACGAACCGGGTCCGCAGGACCTCGTGCCGCGCCACCATTGCGGTGAGCGCCGCGTCCAGCGCCGTCACATCCAGTACGCCGCGCACATGCAGCGCGAACGGTACGACGTACTCGGCGCGTCCCGGCTCCAGCTGGTCCAGGAACCACAGCCGCTGCTGGGCGTAGCTCAGCGGCAGCGGACCTCCGGTCCGGGGGGCGGGCATGATGCGCCCCGCCTCGTCCGGGTCCAGGTCCGCCACGACGGCCGCCAGCGCGGCGAGCGTCGGGGCGGCGAACACGGACCGCACCGGTACCTCCACGCCGAGCGCCGCCCGCAGCCGCGAGGTGACCTGGGTGGCGAGCAGCGAATGGCCCCCCAGCTCGAAGAAGTTGTCCTCGACGCCGGTGATCTCCGTGTTCAGCACCTGTGACCAGGCCGCCGCCACGGCGCGTTCGGCCGGTGTGCGCGGCGCGGTCCGCTCCCCGGAGGGGCGGGCCAGGGGGGCGGGCAGCGCCCGCCGGTCCACCTTGCCGTTCGCGGTGAGCGGCAGCCGGTCCAGCACCACGAAGGCGGACGGCACCATGGAGGCGGGCAGTTCGCGGCGCAACCTGGCGCGCAGTCCCTCGGCGGCCGGCGCCGGCCCCTCCGGTACGACGTACGCCACCAGGCGCTTGTCGCCCGGGGCGTCCTCGCGCAGGACGACGGTGGCGGCCGCGATCTCGGCACCGGCCAGCAGCACCGATTCGATCTCGCCCGGTTCGATGCGGTGGCCGCGCAGTTTCACCTGGTCGTCGAGGCGTCCCAGGAACTCCAGCTGCCCGTCGGGCAGCCACCGCACCCGGTCCCCGGTGCGGTAGACCCGCCGGGGCGTGCCGTCGATGTCGAGGGCGGCGAACCGCTCGGCCGTCTGCTGAGGCAACCCCTGGTACCCACGCGCCAGTCCGGCTCCGCCGACGAGGAGTTCGCCCGGGACCCCGATCGGCACGGGCCGGTCGTGCCGGTCGACGACATGGACGACGGTGTTGCGCACCGGGCGGCCGATCGGCGGCACCGCGACCCCCGGCACCACCTCGGCGGAGGTCGTGACCACCGTCGCCTCGGTCGGCCCGTAGTTGTTGACGACGCGGAACGGCAGCCGCAGCCCCGGCGGCAGACGCAGCGCGTCACCCCCGGTGAGGACGTACGCCAGTGAGGTCGCCTCCGGCCAGTCGAGTGCGGCCAGCGCCTCCAGCATGGGCGTGGACAGGAACGTGCCGTGCACCCGCCGCCCGGCCAGCCAGCGCTGGAGCAGCTCAGGGGTGCGCCGCACCGCTTCGTCGGGCACGCACACGGTGGCGCCGGCCGACAGCGCCGGCCACAGCTCCCACGCCGCGGCGTCGAAGCCGAGCCCCGCGAGGTGCGCGACCCGGCGGCCCGGCGCCGCGCCGAAGCTCTCCACCGTCCAGTGGACCAGGTTGACCAGGCTCCGGTGCTCGATCTGCACGCCCTTGGGCCGTCCGGTGGAGCCGCTGGTGTAGATCAGGTACGCCAGGTCGTCCGGGGCGGCGGCGGGCTCCGGGTCGTGGGGTGCCAGATCCTGGACGAGCGGCCAGTCCCGGTCGGTGAGGAATCGGTGGGGCATGCGGGGCAGCCGGTCCGTGTGCGCGGCGTCGGTCACCACATGCGCGGCTCCGGAGTCCTCGATCATGAACGCGAGCCGGTCGGCCGGCAGCTCCGGGTCCAGGGGCACATACGCGGCCCCCGACTTCAGCGCCGCGAGCAGCGCGGTGATCTGGTCGGGCCCGCGCTCCAGGCAGACGGCGACCACCCGGTCGGGCCCGGCGCCGAGCGACCGCAGGTGCCGGGCCAGCCGGTTGGCGCGCTCGTTCAGTTCCCGGTACGTCAGCTCCCCGGCCTCCGACAGAACCGCTGCCGTTCCGGGCAGCAGCGCGGCACGCTCCTCGACGAGCCGGTGCGCCGTCATGGCGGCGCCGGGGGAGAGGGACGAGATCCCGGACCACTCGTCCAGCACACGCCGTCGCTCGGCGCCGGCCAGTACCTCCAGTTCCGACAGCCGCTGGTCCCGGCCCGTGACCGCCGCTTCGAGCAGCGTGGTGAAGTGACCGGCCAGCCGCTTCGCCGTCGCGCGTTCGAACAGGTCCACGGCGAACACGAGATTCCCGTCGAGCGAACCGTCGGGCCGTTCGGTCAGGAACAGCGTCAGATCGAACTTGGCCTCCTCCGCCCGCACCGCGAACGGCTCGACCTCGAGACCCGGCAGCCCCCAGGAGTTCCCGTCCGGCGTGTTCTGAAGCACGAACATGGTCTGGAACAGCGGGGTGCGCGACAGGTCCCGCTCCGGTGCCAGTTCCTCCACCAGCCGCTCGAACGGCAGCTCCTGGTGGTCGAACGCGCCGAGTGCGGTGTCCCTGACCCGGTCGAGGAGCTCACCGAAGGCGGGGTCGCCGGACAGGTCGGTGCGCATCACGAGGGTGTTGACGAAGAAGCCGATCAGCTCCTCCGTCTCGGCCCGGCCGCGACCGGCGACCGGGCTGCCGACCGCGATGTCCTCCTGCCCGCTGTACTTGGCCATGAGCAGCTGGAACACCGCCAGCAGGGACATGAAGAGGCTGGCGCCGTGCCCCGCCGCCGTGCGCCGGGCCGCTTCGACCACGCCGGCGGGCACGGTGAAGGCGACCGCGTCACCGCGGCCCGAGCGTTCGGCCGGGCGGCGGTGGTCGGCCGGCAGCTCCAGCGGCTGGAGACCGGCGAGGCGCTCGCGCCAGTACGCCGCCTGCCCGTCCAGCGCCGGCCCGTCCAGGGCCGCCCGCTGCCAGGCGGCGAAGTCCGCGTACTGGAGCTCCAGCGGTACGAGCGCGGCCTCACGGCCTGCGGCCGCCGCCCCGTACAGCTCCCGCAGTTCCCGGGCCAGGACGCCCTCCGACCAGCCGTCGGAGACGATGTGGTGCAGCGCGATCAGCAGCAGCCACTCCGCGTCGGCGACACGTACCGCCACCGCTCGCAGCAGCGGACCCGCCGCCAGGTCGAACGGCGTTCCCGCCGCCTCGCGCAGGATGCCGAGCGCCGCGTCGCCGCCGGGGCCCCGGGCGTCGTGCACCTCCACGGCCACCTCTCGCGGCGCCTCGACGAGCTGGACCGGGCGGCCCGTGCCGTCCGCCACGAACCGGGTCCGCAGGATCTCGTGCCGGGCCACCAGCGCGGTCAGCGCGGCCCCGAACACCTCGGGTGCGAAGGGGCCCGTGACACGCAGCCCGGCGGGGACGACGTACTCGGCCCGTCCCGGGTCCAACTGGTCCAGGAACCAGAGCCGCTGCTGGGCGAACGACAGCGGCAGCGGCCCGGCCGAGCGGTCCGCGCGCGGTATCGCGGTCACCGTCCCCGGGGTGAGCGCGTCGACGGCGGTCGCCAGCAGCGCGGGGGTCGGCGCCTCGAACAGGGTGCGGTGCGGCACGTCCACGCCCAGGTCGCGGCGCAGCCGGGAAGCGACCCGGGCTGCCAGCAGGGAGTGCCCGCCCAGCTCGAAGAAGTCGTCGTCGGCGCCCACCGGGTCCACGCCCAGCACCTCGGCCCAGATACCGGCGACCGCCAGCTGCGTCGGTGTGCCGGGCACCCGGTACGCGGCGGAGAGCTCCGGACGGTCGCCCTGCGGCGCCGGCAGCGCCTTGCGGTTCACCTTGCCGTTCGGCGTCAGCGGAAGCCGCTCCAGCGTCACGTACCGGCCGGGCACCATGTGCTCCGGCAGCACCCGAGCCAGGGCCCGGCGCAGACCGGAGGCCGCAGGCCCGGCACCGTCCGCCGCCACCAGATACGCCACCAGGCGCTTGTCGCCCGGGACGTCCTCGCGGACCACGACCGTTGCCGCCGCCACGTCCGGCCGGGCGAGCAGGGCGTTCTCGATCTCGCCCAGTTCCACCCGGTGGCCGCGCAGCTTGACCTGGTCGTCGATCCGGCCGAGGTAGACGAGGCGCCCGTCCGGCAGCCACTTCACCAGGTCCCCGGTGCGGTACACCCGGGCGTCCGGGTCCGCCGGGAACGGGTGCGGCACGAACCGCTCCGCCGTCAGATCGGGCCGCCCCAGATAGCCGAGGGCCACGTTCACCCCGCCGATCAGCAACTCGCCGGGCACGCCCACCGGCTGGACCTCGCCGTGCGCGCCGACCACGAAGACCTCGGTGTTGTCGATCGCGCGGCCCATCGGCACGTGGTCCGCTGCGGGGTCCACCGACACCGTCCGGCTGACCACGTTGCCCACGGTCGCCTCGGTCGGCCCGTACTCGTTGACGACGGCCGTGTCGTCCGCGCCGCTCACCAGAATCCGGTGCGTCAGCGCCGGAGTCAGATCCTCGCCGCCCGCCACCACCGTCGCGATGCCGTGCCGCAGCCCGTCCCGCTCCAGCCGGGCCGTCAGCAGCTCCAGATGGGAGGGCGTTGCCTTGAGGAAGCTGATCCGCGCGCCGCCCGCCACGAGGTCCACGGCGGCGTCGAACACGGTCTGCCCGGGACCGGGGCTCGGAACCGTCAGCCGCAGCCCCTGCACCAGCGGGAGGAAGAGCGCGGTGACCGTCAGGTCGAAGGCCGCCGACGAGCAGAGCAGCGAGCCGGTCTCGGCCCCGGGCGCGGGCGGGTAGTTGCGGTCGCACCAGTGCAGGTAGTTGACGACGCCCCGGTGTGCCACCCGGACGCCCTTGGGGCGGCCCGTCGAGCCCGAGGTGTAGATGACGTAGGCCAGGTCGTCGGGGCCCGCCTCGACCAGCGGGGCCGGTCCGTCGCCGTCCGGCCAGCCGCTGTCGGTGAGCAGCAGTTCGGGGCCCGCCGCGAACAGGGGGGCGTGTGCGGACTGGGTGATCACCACGGGCGCCGCACTGTCACCGACCATGTACCGCAGCCGCTCGGCCGGATAGGACGGGTCCAACGGCACATACGCCGCACCGGACTTGAGGACACCCAGCAGGGCGCACACCAGATCGGCGCCGTGGTCCAGGCACACCGCGACCAGCGCGCCGGGCCCGACGCCCCGCTCGCCGAGGTGGCGTGCGAGCCGGTTCGCCCGTTCGTCCAGCGCACGGTAGGTCAGCAGGTGCCCGTCGTGCTCCAGGGCGACCGCGTCCGGGTGCCGAGTGGCGCTCTCCTCGATCAGCCGGTGGACGGTGGACGTGTCCGGGAACGCGGAGCGGGGGCCGTTCCACTCGGTGAGGATCCGCGTCCGCTCGGCCGCCGTGAGCATCTCCAGCGCGGACTGCCGCGTGTCCGGTGCCCCGGCGGCGGACCGGGCGAGGACACCGAAGTGGTCCGTCAGACGCTCCGCCGTGGCCCGGTCGAACAGGTCCGTGCGGTAGCCCAGGACACCGTGCAGCGCGTCGCCGTCGGCGGTGAGCTCCAGAGTCACCTGCGCGGTGGGTGCGAACACGGCCGGAGCCCCGCCCGCCGGGTGCCACGCGAAGCCCGGGGCGCCGTCCAGCGCACCGCCGGCCGCCTCCGCGAGCTGCGCGAACGGCAGCCCGCGCCGCGCGCTCAGGGCTGCCGCGACGTGTGCCAGCGCGTCCTCGAACAGCGGGTCGCCGTCCGGGCCCCGTACGGCCCGTGTCCGTCCGTCGTCACCCGGCACGACCACCGGGACGTCGCCCCGGCCGCTGTGCCGTGCGATCAGGGCCTGGAACACCGCCAGCAGGGCAGCCGGGAGATCCGTCCCCCGCTCGTGCGCCGTGGCGCACAGCGCCTGTGCCGTCGTGGCCGGTACGTCGAAGAGGACCCGGTCCCGGGGACCGGGCGCGCCGTCCGACGGCCGCCGGTCCGCCGGCAGCTCCAGCGGCTCCAGGCCCTCCAGCGCGTGTCGCCACTCCTCAACCTGGTGATCAGCCACCGTTCACTCCCCATCATCGTCAGCACGTTGTCAGCGGTACAAGCGGCGGTCGCAGCAGAAGCGGCACAAGCGGTGTGAGCGGTTCGGTGCCGAGGACGTCCGCGCTCAGCACGTTAGGACGCGTGCGCGGGCGCCCCCAGTGGGCACAAGTGACGCTCCGGCGGCTGGCCACAAGTGCCCAGTGCCGCCGGGGATCACCGCTGGCCACGATGGACGACGTCACCCGCCGACAGCCCGGACGTCCGGAGCCGACTCCCAGAAGTTCCGCCGAACACCCGTAACAAGAAAGGGGCTTCGGGGACCCGGCCAGGACCGGGCACGCCCGGATGACCGGCCCGATCGCAGCGATCGCGGCCCCTACGGCGTCGAGAGGAAAGCCGGTCTTGTACCAGCGTCATCAGCCCCCGGAGAGCCCGCCCCGCGCGGTCCTGAGCACCATCCCCTCGGACGCGCACACCTGGAACCTGCTGTTCCTCCACCTCCTGCTGGAGGAACAGGGATGGGAGGTCACCAACCTCGGAGCCTGCGTCCCGGTCGACACCCTGGTCACCGAGTCCGCCGCACAGCCCCCCGGCCTCGTCGTCGTGAGCACCGTCAACGGCCACGGCGCCGAGGAGGCCCCGGCCCTGGCACGCGCACTGCGTGCCGTGCCCGCCCTGGCCCGGGTACCGCTCGTCATCGGCGGCAAACTCGACACCGAAGGGTCCATCGCCCCCGACGCCCACCCCGCGCTCACCGAGGCCGGCTTCGACGCCGTCCTGACCGGGCCGAACGCCGTACCGCGCCTGCTCGCCCTGCTCGACTCCCTCTCCCAGCGCGGGCACGGAAGGGCCTACGCCGATGCCGTCCGCTGACCCCGCCACCGGCAGCGCGACACCGCGCCCCGGCCCCGCCCATGGCGGCGACTTCCACCGCTTCATGGCGGATGCCGCACGCTCCGGCACGCTCGTCGTCCAGCCCCGCATGGGGTTCGCCGACCCCGCCAGGATGCGCGCCGGACTCCTCGCCACCCGGGGCGCCGCCGCCACCACCGTCGGCACCCTCACCCTCGACAGCTTCACCCGCGTCGGCGACTACGCCGCCGCCGCCCGCGCCGCCGCCCGGGGACACCCGCTCAACGGATACCCGCTCGTGAGCATGCCCCTCACCACCACCACCGGGCTGCTCGACGGCGTCCGGGGCGAGAACTTCCCCGTCCAGGTACGGCACGGCTCCGCACAGCCCGGCCGCATCGTCGAGGCACTGATCGACGCCGGACTCGACGCCACCGAGGGCGGCCCCGTCTCCTACTGCCTGCCCTACGGCCGCACCCCGCTGGCCACCTCCGTGCGGGCGTGGCGCGAGGCCTGCCGCACGCTCGCCGCACTCCGTACCTCCGGCATCGAACCGCACCTGGAGAGCTTCGGCGGCTGCATGCTGGGCCAGCTCTGCCCGCCCTCGCTGCTCATCGCCCTCTCCGTACTGGAAGGAATGTTCTTCCGGCAGCACGGCCTGCGCAGCGTCTCCCTGAGCTACGCCCAGCAGACCAGCGCCGAGCAGGACGAGGAAGCCGTCCACGCGCTGCGCGCCCTGGCCGCCGATCACCTCCCGGACACCTCGTGGCACGTGGTCGTCTACGCCTACATGGGCGTCTACCCGGAGACCAGGTCCGGCGCGCTCGCCCTCGTCGCGGACGCCGCCCGCCTCGCGGCAAGGACCGGAGCCGCACGCCTCATCGTCAAGACGGCCGCCGAGGCCGCCCGCATTCCGTCGGTCGCCGAGAACGTCACTGCGCTGGAGACGGCCACCGAAGCCGCACGGTCCGTCCGGCGAACCCCACCACCGCCGTCCACCGGCATCGAGGAGGAGGCCCGCGCCCTGGTGGAGGCCGTTCTCGGCCTGCACGACGACATCGGCCAGGCCCTGATCCGGGCCTTCGCCCGTGGCTACCTCGACGTCCCCTTCTGCCTGCACCCCGACAACGCGGGCCGCACCCGCAGCGTCATCTCCGAACAGGGCCGGCTGGAGTGGTCCCGCACCGGCTCCCTGCCGCTCGGCCCCACCACCGCCGTGCACAGCTCCCGCCGCCTGACCTCGTCGGGACTGATGTACGCGCTCCAGCACGTCAAGACCCGCTACGACGCGCCCGCCGGCCCGCTCGCCCGAGCGAGCTGACCACCCGTCACTCCACCCCCTCCGGTGCCCCTCCCGGGCCGGTGAACCGTACGTCGACCGGACAAGGACCGACATGACACTCCAGATCGATCACTCCCTCACGTTCCCCGCCGCCCCCGCCCTGCCCTCGCCGCTGGAACACCTGCGTGATCCGCGCACCAGGGCGGCCCTGCGCGTCCAGCAGGCCCTGGTCGCGGGCGCCCGCGCCTACCTGCGCGCCGACGACGCGGTGGAAATGGCCCACCCGATCATCGGACCCGTCACCGACCCCGGCTCACGCGGCGCCAAGCAGGTCGATGTCGACTTCTACGGTCACCGCTACAAGCTGATGACCAGTGCCATCCTCTACAAGCAGGCGTCCCTGCTGGCGTATGACCGCATCTTCCTCATCGCGCCCAACGTCCGCCTGGAACCCGTGGAGACCAGCACGACCAACCGTCACCTTGCCGAGTTCCGGCAGATCGACGTCGAGTACGCGGGCGCCACCCGCGACGACGCCATGGACATCGCCGAGGGCCTCGTCCGCCACGCGGTCAACACCGCAGCCGACGAGTGCGGCGCCGAACTCGCCGTACTGGGCCGCGATCCCGACACCCTGCGCCGGTTCGTCGCCAGCCCGTTCGCCCGAGTGCCGCACGGCGAGGTCGTCGAACGGCTGCGCCGCGACGGCTACCCGCAGGCCGAGGGCACGGAGATCGAGTGGGAGGCGGAGGAGCGCGTCTCCCGCCAGGCCGATGCCCCGTTCTTCGTCGTCGGATACCCCAAGGGCTCGCGCGGCTTCTACGACAAGGAGAGCCCGGCCGAGCCCGGCACCCTGCTCAACTTCGACCTGATCGCACCCGAGTCCTGCGGTGAACTGTGCAGCGGCAGCGAGCGCGAGAGCGAGTACGCCGCCCTCGTCACCCGGATGCGGGAGACCGGCGAGAACCCCGCCAAGTACGCCTGGTACCTCGACGTCGCCCGGCACGGCATCCCCCGGAGCGCGGGCTTCGGCATCGGCCTGGAACGGCTCACCCGCTGGGTCGCCGGCCTCGACTCCGTCTGGCAGGCCACCGCCTTCCCGAAGCTCGCGGGGGTGGTGTCCCCGTGACGTACCTGACCGCACCCGGCCTGCCCGAGGACAGCATCCGCGCCCGTGCCCGCGACGGGGCCGCCGCCGTGTTCCCGCCCCTCGACAGCTACGGCACCGCCGTCTTCGGCGGGACGCGCGAGCAGGGCGACGAGATCGACGCCCTGCGCCTCGCGCCGCCCGTCTTCATGCCCGGCCGCCTCGCCAAGCTCATCGACCTCGGGCGCGAGCCCCTCTACTCCGACGTGAACCTCGCCACCGGGCTCGGCGGCTTCGACGCCCCGCTGCCGGTGTACGTGTCCGCCCTCGGCTCCACCCGTGTCGCCGGCACCAGCCTCGCCCTCAGCCGCCAGGCCGGGCGCCTCGGCATCCCCATGGTCATCGGCGAGAACGTCGCCCCGATGAACGGCTTCCGCAGCAGCGGCGACGACCACCGCAAGGGCCTGCTGGAACGCATCCTCGCCTACTGCGAGGAACTGCCCGACGGCGTCGGCGGCCTCTGCGTCCAGCAGAGCACCGAGGACGCCGATTCCGAGGTCTGGAACCACGTCTACAGCGACTCCGCCGTCTCCGGACTCCTCGCCTCGGGCCGCCTCGGCTTCGAGATGAAGGTCGGGCAGGGCGCCAAGCCGGGACTCGGCGGCCTCACCATGGTCAGCGAGGCGGTCGCCGCCGACCTCGAAGGACAGTACGCGGTCGAACGCCTCACCGACGGCGGCGCGGTCCTGCGCTGCTCGAGCCCCGGCACCTTCACCGACGAGATCTTCCGCCGGCAGATCCAGCTCATGCGCAACAACTACCCGCGCGCCCGCTGCTGGGTGAAGCTCTTCCCCGGCCGGGACGTCGGCCGCGCCGCGGGCATCGCCTGGGACGCGGGCGCCCATGCCGTCACCGTTGACGGGGCCGAGGGCGGCACCGGGTGGGCCCCCACCGGCTTCCTGGGGCACGTGGGACTGCCGCTGGCCGAATGCCTGCGCCGCGTCGAACCCGCCGGCCGCACCCTGCTCGCCAGCGGCCGCGTCTGGGACGGAATCCGCGCCGTGAAACTGCTCGCCCTCGGCGCCCGCGCGGTCGGTCTCGGCCGCGCCGCGCTGGTGGCCGCCGACGAGGACCCCGTACACGGACTCGAACGCCTCCTGGACGCCATGGCCCTGGAGATGCGCATGGCCGTCAGCTCCCTCGGCAGGTACGCGGCGGACGAGACCGGCCCCGAGGACCTGTGGAGGCCCGAGTCATGATCTACGAGCACACATACGAGATGGTCACCGACGACCTCTTCGTCCGCCTGCCACGGATGGCACCGGGTTGCGAGGTCTTCCTCAAGATCGAGGGGCTCAACCCGGCCGGCTCCGTCAAGCTCAAGACGGCACTGAGCCTGGTCGAGGACGCCGAGCACCGTGGCGTACTCACCCCCGGCGCCCGCGTCATCGAATCGTCCTCCGGAAACCTCGGAATCGCCCTCAGCTCCATCTGCGCCACCAAGGGATACGCCTTCACCTGCGTGGTCGACCCCAACACCAACGCGACCAGCATGGACCACATGCGCGCACTCGGCGCCGAGGTCGTCGTCGTGGACACCGTGGACGCCAACGGCGGCTTCCTCCAGTCCCGCATCGCCCACATCCGGCGCCGCGTCGAGGCGGACCCCGCCATGGTGTGGCTCAACCAGTACGCCAACCCGGCCAACCCGCACGCGCACTACGCGCAGACCGCGAGCACCCTGCTCAAGGAGCTCCAGCACATCGACTACCTCTTCGTCGGAGCGGGCTCCACCGGCACGTTCGTCGGCTGCTCCCGTTACCTGCGTGAGTTCTCCCCGGAGACCCGGATCGTCGCCGTGGACGCCGTCGGCTCGGTCATCTTCGGCGCACCGCCCGGACCCCGGCTCATTCCCGGGATCGGCGCCAGCCGCATCCCCGAACTCTTCGAGCCGGGCCTCGCTGACGACGTCGTGCTCGTCGCCGAGGAGGACGCGGTCCGCGAGTGCCGGCTGCTGGCCCGCACCCACGGCCTCCTGGTCGGCGGCTCCACCGGCTCCGTCCTGGCCGCGATCCGCCGGTACGCGGACGGGTTCCCCGCCGGCTCCCGTATCGCCGCCATCTCACCCGACCTGGGCGAGCGCTACCTCGGCACGGTCTACAACGACGCCTGGGTGAAGGAACACCTCGGCGCCCTCGCGTGAGCACAGCCGCAGCCGCAACCGCATCCGTAGCCACAGCCACAGCCACAGCCACAGCCACAGCCTCAACCGCAGCCACCGCCCCGCGGGGCCCCGCGCCCGCCCGCGAAAGGGAACGCCCATGCCCGCATTTCATGTGATTGACGGCGCCGTCGCCCGAGACGTCATCACTTCCGCACCGTCCGAGATCCTGGAGATCGTGCGGGACACCTACCTCCAGCACAGCCGAGGCGACACGGTGAACCCCGACAGCTACTTCCTCCGCTTCCCCGAGAACCCCGGCGCCCGCATCATCGCCCTCCCCGCCCACCTGGGCGGCGAGGCACCGGTCTCCGGCCTGAAGTGGATCGCCAGCTACCCGGAGAACGTGCGGCACAACCTGCCCCGCGCCTCGGCGGTCCTGCTCCTCAACGACGCCGAGACCGGCTACCCGTTCGCCTGCCTGGAGGCGTCCCGCATCAGCGCCGCCCGTACCGCGGCCTCCGCCGCACTCGCCGTGGAGACCCTGGCCCCCGACGACGCGCCCCGCACCGTGCTCTTCGTCGGCGCCGGCGTCATCGGCCGTACGGTCTCCGACTTCCTCGCGGCCCGCGGACTCAACGTCCGCGAATGTCTCGTCCACGACCACGTGGACTCGTACGCCGAGAAGTTCGCCACCTACGCGGCCGAAGCCCATGGGTGGCGGGCCAGAGCGGTCTCCGAGATCGACGCGGCCCTGGCCACCGCCGACCTGGTGGTCCTCGCGACCACGGCCCCGGCGCCGTGGCTTTCGGACGGCCAGCCCCTGCTGCCGGACCAGCTCATCCTCAACCTGTCCCTGCGTGACATTCACCCGACGGTCATGATCAAGTGCCACAACGTTCTCGACGACATCGACCACTGCCTCACCGCCCAGACCTCGCCCCACCTCACCGAGACGGAGTACGGCACCCGCGACTTCATCGACGGCACCCTCGCCGACGTCCTGCGAGGCAAGGTCATCCTCGACCGGGACCGCCCCACCGTCTTCTCCCCGTTCGGCCTCGGCGTCCTGGACCTGGCGGTCGGCTGCCACATCTACCGGACGGCCCTGGAGAGCGGCCGCGCCACCGAGGTGCCCAACTTCATCCCGGAGCTGACACGGTGGTGAGCTGACCGCTCCGCCACGGTCAACGACTCGCCCCGGCCCCGGCCTCCTCCCGCACGACGCGGAGGGAGCCCGGGGCCGGGGCGTTCGGCGCGACGCAGACGCGCGGGCCCGGCACCCTTGCCAGGGACGGCACGTTCAACTCGCCTGCATGGGGGGCTATGTTCGACGTGTAGCTGCCCAACAGTGAGCCGAAGCTGCGGGCGGTCGTCGGGAGGCCGGCCACGAAGCCCGTTGTCGCCCCTGACCAGTTGAGCGCATGGAGTCGGACAGCCTCACAGGCAGCCGCAGCCCGTGGCATAGAGCAGCAGGAAGACGGCCGTCATGGCGATCAGGGTGAAGCCGGCAGTGGTCAGGACGGCGAGACCCCGGCGGCGGCCCTTCGCGGGAGTGCGGAAGGTCTGCCAGGCGCCGTGGGCGAGGAAGAGACTGAGCAGCCCGACCCCCGCAATGGTCAGGCGGGGGCTGGAATGCCAGTTCAGGTAGCCGATCAGAGCCAGGCCGGCGAGCAGGCCGCAGGCAAGCAGACTGAGGATCACTTCGGCGACGGCATCTCCCACTGTCCCGCTCAGGAAGTCGCCGACGCCCTTCGCTGTCCTGCGGACCCCCACGACGTTCCTCCACCCTCGCGTCCGATGGCCCCGAACGGGCCCGGTACGGAGGACCCCTGCCGAGCCGGATTGGTTGCCGTAGCCCTCAGGAGTGGCCAACTGGGGCCCATCGTCACACCTTGACGAAGGACCTGAAAGCCCCCGACGAAGGGAGGCCGCCCTCCGCATGGGCGGAGGGCGGCTCGGGGCGGCGTGGTACCCGTCAGGCCGGCAGGAGCACCCCCGTCTCCCGGCCGAGGCCGTCCGTCACGGCCCCGCGTACCGTGGCGACCAGCAAGGACAGCTGCTCCGCACCCTTGACCATCTCCATGTGGCGACCCGGCATCGGACGGATGTCCAGGCCCACCGGGTAGAGCTCGCGCCAGTGCGCGACGTACCGCGCGTACGGAACCTCGTCGCCGCTGCCCTCGCGCACGGTGTCGCTGACGAACAGCGTGGCAGGGGCCGCCGACCCCACAGGCCGGTAGGCGGCGAGCGAGTCCACCTCGGCCTCCAGCACCGCGTAAGGCAGCCACTCGTCGAGCGTGACCGCGGCCTCCTCGATGTTCATCTCCGGGGCCAGGCGCTTCATCTCGCCTTCGGTGCGGGCGCGTTGCGCACCGGACTCGTCCTGTCCTCGCCGCCACAAGTCGTTCACCCGGCGGTACACCTCCGCGTGCCGCTCGAACCGCCCCTGCTGGTCGTCGCCGGTCACCGCCGGCTCCAGCAGAAGCAGCGCGGCCACCGCCTGCGGGTCCCGCGCCCCCATCGCGTGAGCGATGACGGCACCGGTCGACCAGCCCAGGATCGTGCACGGCCCCTCCGGCTGGACCTGGCGGATCTCCCGCCAGTAGCGGTCCGCGACGGCCTCGAAGCCGTGAAGCGGCGACTCGCCCGCCTCCAGCCCCGGCGCCTGAATGCCGTACACGGTGAACGCGCCGGCCAGGCGCTGCGCGAGCGCCTTGTACGGATGGGTGCTCCCGCCTCCCGGGTGTACGCAGAACAGCAGGGGAAGGGCGGGGTCGGCCGCGGCCGAGAGCAGTACGACCAGTCCGCCGTCGGGTCCGTCCTCCGGGCCGTCCACCACGGCGGCCAGCCCGGCCACCGTGGGATGCCGCATGATCTGCTGAAGGGTGATCGGCAGACCCGCCTCCCGGACCCGGGAGGCCACGCGCACCGCGCTGATGGACTGCCCGCCGAGATCGAAGAAGTTGTCGTGCACGCCGACCGTCTTGATGCCGAGGATCTCGGACCAGATGGTGGTGATGATGCGTTCGGTGTCGGTGCGGGGGGCGGTGTAGGCGTTGGCGAGGCTGGGGCGGTGGTGGTCGGGTGCGGGGAGGGCTTTGGTGTCGACCTTGCCGTTGGGGGTGAGGGGGAGTTCGTCGAGGGTGATGTAGGTGGCGGGGATCATGTAGTCGGGGAGTTGGTTGTGGAGGTGGGTGCGTAGTTGGTGTGTGGTGGGGGTGGTGGTTCCGGGGGTGGTGGTGGTGTAGGCGGTGAGTCGTTTGTCGCCGGGGGTGTCTTCGCGGAGGGTGATGGCTGTGGTGTGGATGTGGGGGTGGGTGGTGAGGGCGTTTTCGATTTCGCCGAGTTCGATGCGGTAGCCGCGGAGTTTGATTTGGTTGTCGATGCGGCCGATGAATTCGAGGGTGCCGTCGGGGCGCCAGGTGAGGAGGTCGCCGGTGTGGTAGGTGCGGGGGTCGTTGGGGGTGTGGAGGGGGTTGGGGGTGAAGCGTTGGGTGGTGAGGTTGGTGCGGTGGTGGTAGTTGCGGGCGAGGCAGATGCCGCCGAGGAGGGCGTGTCCGGGTATGCCGATGGGTGCGGGTTGGTTGTGGTGGTCGAGGACGTAGGTGGTGGTGTTGGTGATGGGGCGGCCGAGGGTGGTGGTGTGGCCGTTGGGGTCGGGTGTGGTGGTGAGGCTCATGACGTTGGCGACGGAGCCTTCGGTGGCGCCGTATTCGTTGCTGATGGTGGTTGTGGTGGTGCTGTTGTTGAGGAGTTGGGTGACGAGGGCGGGTGTGAGGTTTTCGCCGCCGGCGACGATGGTGGTGATGTGGTGGGTGGCGTTTTGGGTGGTGAGGTGGGCGGCGAGGATTTCCAGGTGGGAGGGGGTCGCCTTGAGGAAGCTGATCGGAACGTCCGTAATGATCAGATCGATCGCCGCGTCGAACGCGCTCTGACCGGGCTCTGTCTGGGGGATGGCGAGCTGGGTGCCCTGGATGAGGGGCAGGAACAGTGCCGTGATGGTGAGGTCGAAGGTGATCGAGGAGTAGAGGATGGTGCCGATGCTGCCGGGTTCGGTGACGGGGTAGTTCTGGTCGCACCAGTGCAGGTAGTTGACGACGCCTCGGTGTTCGAGGGCCACGCCCTTGGGCCTGCCGGTCGATCCCGAGGTGTAGATGATGTAGGCGAGATCGTCCGGCGTCGCGAGCGGTGCCGGATTCTCGTTGGGCCCGTCGGGCCATTCGGTGTCGACCAGGAGCTGCGGGGTGTCGGCAGGCAGCCGCGCACTGTGCTGCGTGCTGGTGATGATGAGCGGTGCTTGGGCGTCTTCGACCATGTAGGTGATGCGGTCGGTGGGGTATTCGGGGTCCAGTGGTACGAAGGCTGCCCCGGCTTTAAGGATGCCGAGCAGTGTGGCGATGAGGTCCGGTGAGCGGTCGAGGCAGACGGCGATGAGGGTGTCGGGGGTGATGCCGGTGGTGCGTAGGTGGTGGGCGAGCTGGTTGGCGCGGGTGTTGAGCTGGGCGTAGGTCCACTGGTCGGTGCCGTGGGTGAGGGCGACGGAGTGTGGGTCGGTGGCGGTCCGGTCCTCGATGAGTGAATGGATGGTCGCCGTGTCCGGATACGGGCCGGTCGCCCCGTTCCAGTCGACCAGGATCTGCTGCCGCTCCCGGGCGGTCAGCATGTTCAACTCGCCGATGCGCGCTTCGGGAGCCGCGACGACCGACTCCAGCAGGGTCCGCAGATGGCCGGCCATCCGCTCGATCGTCTCCGCGTCGAACCGGCTCCGGTCGTACACGAACCGGAACTCCAGTGCCCGGCCCGCCGACGCCACCAGGGTGAGTGGATAGCCCGTGTGCTCCACGCAGTTGACCAGGCGCCGGGTCAGTCCCTCGGGGAAGTCCGACGGCTTCTGGACCACCGGGTAGTTCTCGAAGACCAGGATGGAACGGAACAGCGGCTCCCCTCGCGGAATGCTGCTGTGCTTCTGTACGTCGACCAAGTGGCAGTACTCCCACTGCCGCATCTCCAACTGCTCGTCCTGGAGATCCCGCAGCCAGTTCGCGACCGCCAGCTCACCTGTGAGCCGGCCGCGTACCGGAAGCGTGTTGATGAACAGGCCCATCATCGAGTCCACACCCGGCAGCGCGATCGAGCGGCCGGAGATGGTCGAGCCGAACAGCACCTCGTTGCGACGGCTGTACCGGGAGAGCAGGATCGACCACAGCCCCTGCACCAGCGTGTTCATCGTGATCCGCTGGGACCGGGCGTAGTCGCGAGCCTGCGCGAACAGGTCGGGGGAGGCGTGCACCTCGAACTCACCGACGCCCGCGTCCCCGGTGTCCCGGTCCACGTGCAGGTCGGTCGGTTCGGTGATGCCCGCCAGATAGTCCGCCCAGAAGTCCGCCGAGACATCGCCCCGTTGGGCATTCAGCCATTCGATGTAGCGGCGGTACGGCACGGTGGGCGCAAGTGCGGCCGGCGTACCGTCGAGCAGCCTGCGGTAGAGGGCGAACAGCTCCTTCTGGAGGATCTGCACGCTCCATCCGTCCAGCAGGATGTGGTGGAACGACCAGACGACGAAACGCCGTTCCTCCGCCGTCCGCAGTACGGTCACCCGCACAAGCGGCGCCCGGGACAGATCGAACCCGCGGGTCCAGTCTTCCGCCAGGAAAGCGTCCAGCTGTCCTTCCTGGTCGGGCAGGCCGCGCAGGTCCCGTACCGCGAACGGCAACGGAGCCTTGCGCTGCACAACCTGTACAGGCTCGGACACCCCCTCCCACACGAACGCGCTGCGCAGGATCGAGTGGCGGTCGATGAGTTGCTGCCAGGCCTGCGCGAACAGTGCGTCGTCGAAGGCGCCTTCGACCTCCTCCGTCATCTGCACCATGTACGGCCGGGTGTCGGACGTGTCCTCCAGGGAGTGGAAGAGCATCCCGAACTGCAGGGGCGAGAGCCCGTAGACGTCTTCCACGTTGTGCGTGCTCATATCGAGAACCTCTTCAGGATCGCGGCCATGTCGGTGTCACCGACGTCGGTGAGGGGGACGCCCGGTGTGGTCCGGGAGTCGGCGGGGCCTTCGGCGCTGCCGGCGATCAGCCCGCGGAGGTGGTCGATCATTGCGTCGGCCAGCCGTTCGACGGTCTGCCGGTCGTGCAGCGCGGCCGAATAGCCGATGTACACCCCGAACGTGTCGCCCTCGACGGCCGCCGTCACGTCGAGGACGTTCCAGCGGATGCCATCGGGGCTGATCGAATGCCCCTTGGGCTCGTTCGCGGCGGCGTAACGGCCGATGCCCGGAAGGTCTCGGGCGAACTGCCCCAGGTAGTTGAAGTTGACCTCGGGGACGGGCTGTTCACCCAGAACGGATGCCACTTCGGGCGCCCCGAGATAGCGCAGGATGCCGTAACCGACGCCGTTGTTCGGGACGCGGCCCAGCTGCTCCTTGACGGAGTCGAGCGAAGCCAGCGGCCCGGCGCCGGGCGTCAGCCGCAGCGCGACAGGGAACACGGACGTGAACCACCCGACCGTTCTCGACAGGTCCACGTCGGGGAAGAGGTCCTCGCGGCCGTGTCCCTCCAGACCGATCAGGGTCTCGTCGTCACCGGTCCAGTCCCGTAGCGCGTGGGCGAGAGCGGTCAGGAGCGCGTCGTTGATCCGCGTGTTGAAGACGCGCGGCACGTCGCGCAGCAGGGCGCGAGTCTCAAGGGCGGTGAGGGACGCGGCGACGGTGGACGCCGAGCCCAGATCGTTGCGTCCGTCCCGGTCGCGCGGCACCCGTTTGCCGGGCTTCGCCTCCGCCCAGTACGCGAACTCGGCGCGTGCCGCGTCCGACGTCGCGAACCCGCGAAGTCGCTCGGCCCAGGCCCGGAACGACGTCGTCTTCGCGGGAAGCTGCGGTGTCCCGCCCGCGGCGCGCTGTTCGTAGCAACTCCCCAGGTCCTCCAGGAGAATCCGCCAGGAGACCCCGTCGACCGCCAGATGGTGCACGGCGATGAGCAGCCGCTGCCCCCGCGTCGCTCCGAGCTCCAGCAGGGCGCACCGCATCAGCGGCCCCTTTGCCAGGTCGAGACCCTGCTGCGTCTCCTCCGCGATGCCGAGCGACACCGCGCCGAGGTCGCTGTCGGAGACATCGGACAGGTCGTGTACTTCGAGGATGCCCGTGTCCACCGACTCGTCCAGCTGCTGCCGCCAGCCGTCCTCACCGCTCTCGCACCGCAGGCGCAAGGCGTCGTGGTGCTCGATCAGGTCGGCCAGCGCCGGCCGGAGGACATCGGGGTCCAGGGCGTCGGTGGCCAGCAGCTCGGCCTGGTTGAAGTGGTCGAAGGCCGGCAGTTCCTTCTCGAAGAACCAGTGCTGGATCGGCGTCAGGGGTACGTCACCCATCACCCGCCCCTGTTCCGCGTCGACCAGCGTCGTCGCACCGGCGTGGACAGCGATCTCGGCGATCGTCTGATGCTTGAAGATCATGCGGGGGGTGAGGTGCAGGCCGAACTTCTTCGCCCTGGCGATCATTTGGATACTGATGATCGAATCGCCGCCGAGCTCGAAGAAGTTGTCGTGGATTCCGACGGTCTCGATCCCGAGGATGTCGCCCCATACCGAGGCGAGGGTGCGTTCGGTGTCGGTGCGGGGGGCGGTGTAGGCGTTGGCGAGGTCGGGGCGGTGGTGGTCGGGTGCGGGGAGGGCTTTGGTGTCGACCTTGCCGTTGGGGGTGAGGGGGAGTTCGTCGAGGGTGATGTAGGTGGCGGGGATCATGTAGTCGGGGAGTTGGTTGTGGAGGTGGGTGCGTAGTTGGTGTGTGGTGGGGGTGGTGGTTCCGGGGGTGGTGGTGGTGTAGGCGGTGAGTCGTTTGTCGCCGGGGGTGTCTTCGCGGAGGGTGATGGCTGTGGTGTGGATGTGGGGGTGGGTGGTGAGGGCGTTTTCGATTTCGCCGAGTTCGATGCGGTAGCCGCGGAGTTTGATTTGGTTGTCGATGCGGCCGATGAATTCGAGGGTGCCGTCGGGGCGCCAGGTGAGGAGGTCGCCGGTGTGGTAGGTGCGGGGGTCGTTGGGGGTGTGGAGGGGGTTGGGGGTGAAGCGTTGGGTGGTGAGGTTGGTGCGGTGGTGGTAGTTGCGGGCGAGGCAGATGCCGCCGAGGAGGGCGTGTCCGGGTATGCCGATGGGTGCGGGTTGGTTGTGGTGGTCGAGGACGTAGGTGGTGGTGTTGGTGATGGGGCGGCCGAGGGTGGTGGTGTGGCCGTTGGGGTCGGGTGTGGTGGTGAGGCTCATGACGTTGGCGACGGAGCCTTCGGTGGCGCCGTATTCGTTGCTGATGGTGGTTGTGGTGGTGCTGTTGTTGAGGAGTTGGGTGACGAGGGCGGGTGTGAGGTTTTCGCCGCCGGCGACGATGGTGGTGATGTGGTGGGTGGCGTTTTGGGTAGTGAGGTGGGCGGCGAGGATTTCCAGGTGGGAAGGGGTCGCCTTGAGGAAGCTGATCGGAACGTCCGTAATGATCAGATCGATCGCCGCGTCGAACGCGCTCTGACCGGGCTCTGTCTGGGGGATGGCGAGCTGGGTGCCCTGGATGAGGGGCAGGAACAGTGCCGTGATGGTGAGGTCGAAGGTGATCGAGGAGTAGAGGATCGTGCCGATGCTGCCGGGTTCGGTGACGGGGTAGTTCTGGTCGCACCAGTGCAGGTAGTTGACGACGCCTCGGTGTTCAAGGGCCACGCCCTTGGGCCTGCCGGTGGAGCCTGAGGTGTAGATGATGTAGGCGAGGTCGTCCGGCGAGGCGAGCGGTGCCGGATTCTCGTTGGGCCCGTCGGGCCATTCGGTGTCGACCAGGAGGACCGGGGTGTTGGCAGGCAGCCGGTCGGTGTGGTTCGTGCTGGTGATGATCAGTGGTGCCTGGGCGTCTTCGACCATGTAGGTGATGCGGTCGGTCGGGTACTCCGGATCCAGCGGCACGAACGCCGCCCCTGCCTTCATGATGCCGAGGAGGGTCGCGATGAGCTGGGGGGACCGGTCGAGGCAGACCGCGATCAGGGTGTCCGGGATGACGCCCGTATCGCGTAGGTGGTGGGCGAGCTGGTTGGCGCGGGTGTTGAGCTGGGCGTAGGTCCATTGTTCGGTGCCGTGGGTGAGGGCGATGGAGTGCGGGTCGGTGGCGGTCCGGTCCTCGATGAGTGAGTGGATGGTCGCCGTGTCCGGGTAGGGGCCGGTCGCCCCGTTCCAGTCGACCAGGATCTCCTGCCGCTCCCGGGCGGTCAGCATGTTCAACTCGGAAAGTCGGGCGTCAGGGGTGGCGGCGACGGAGGCGGCGAGGGTGGCCAGGTGGCCGGCCATGCGCTCGATCCTCGCCCGGTCGAACAGATCCGTCCGGTACTCCAGCGCCCCCAGCACCTCACCGCCCGACTCCGCCGCCGTCAGCTGAAGGTCGAACTTCGCGTCCTGGCCGCCCACGCCGACCTGCTCGACATCGAGACCGGGCAGGCTCCACGTGTCCCCGTCCGGAGTGTTCTGGAACACGAACAAGGTCTGGAACAGCGGGTTGCGGGACAGGTCACGGTTCGGGGCCAGCTCGTCGACGAGCCGCTCGAAGGGCAGGTCCTGGTGGTCGTACGCGCCCAGAGCCGTGTCCTTGACGCGGTCGATCAGCTCGCCGAACGTCGGGTCCCCGGACAGGTCGGTCCGCATCACCAGTGTGTTGACGAAGAAGCCGATCAGATCTTCGGTCTCGGCCCGGTTGCGGCCCGCGATCGGCGTTCCCACCGCGATGTCGTCCTGGCGGCCGTAGCGGGCCAGCACGACCTGGAACAACGACAGCAGCGCCATGAACAGGCTCGCCCCCTGCCGCCCCGCCGCCTCCCGCAACCGCTCCGCCACCTCGGCCGGCACCGTGAAGTGCACGGTGTCCCCTGCGGCGCCTTCGCGCTCGGCAGGGCGTGGGTGATCCGTGGGCAGCTCCAGCACCGGCACACCCGTCAGGCGCTCACGCCAGTACGCCAGCTGCTCGTCCAGGAAGTCGCCGGTGAGCCGGTCGCGCTGCCAGACGGCGAAGTCCGCGTACTGCACGGGAAGGCCCGGGAGCGTCACGTCTCGACCGGTCAGGGCCGCCGCGTACAGGGCACGCAGTTCGCGGGCCAGGATGCCGGAGGACCAGCCGTCCGACACGATGTGGTGCAGCGTGATCAAGACGTACTGGTCGTCCTCCGCGACGCGCACCAGGTCCACACGCAGCAGCCGACCTCCGTCCAGATCGAACGGTCGACGCGCCTCGGCTCCCATGATCTCCTGTGCGGCGCGGTCCCTGTCATCGAGGGCGGCGACGGTCCGGACGTCGTGCACCACCGGAGTGACCGACCACGGCGCGTCGACGATCTGCGAAGGGCGCCCGGAATCGTCGGTGACGAACCGGGTCCGCAGGATTTCGTGCCGGGCCACCAGCGCCGTGAACGCCGCACCCAGGGCGTCCGCGTTCAGCTCGCCCCGGACACGCAGGCCGAAGGGCACCAGGTACTCGGCACTTCCAGGTGTCAACTGGTCTAGGAACCAAAGACGTTGCTGGGCAAAGGACAGCGGGAGAGAGCCGTCGGCGCGGTCGACGGGTACGAGCGGTGCCTCGTCGGCCGCTGCCAGCTCACGTATGGCCGCGGCCAAGGTCGCCGGGGTGGGCGAGGTGAAGAGGGTGCGCACCGGAACGTCGATACCGAGCTGCTGCCGCAGCCGGGACGTCACTCGCGTCGCGAGCAGCGAATGCCCGCCGAGCGCGAAGAAGTTGTCGTGGATTCCGACGGTCTCGATAGCGAGGATCTCGGACCAGATGCTGGTGACTACGTGTTCGGTGCCGGTGCGCGGGGCGGTGTAGGCCGCATCGAGCTCGGGGCGGTGGTGGTCGGGCGCGGGCAGGGCTTTGGTGTCGACCTTGCCGTTGGGGGTGAGCGGTAGCTGATCCAGCGTCACGTAAGTGGCGGGGATCATGTAGTCGGGGAGCTGGTTCCGGAGGTGGGCACGTAGGTCGTTGGCGTCTGGGCCGGCCTCGCGGGTGGTGGTGATGTAGGCGGTGAGCCGTTTGTCGCCGGGGGTGTCTTCGCGGAGGGCTATCGCTGTGGTGTGGACGTGAGGATGAGAGATGAGGGCGTTTTCGATTTCGCCGAGTTCGATGCGGTAGCCGCGGAGTTTGATTTGGTTGTCGATGCGGCCGATGAATTCGAGGGTGCCGTCGGGGCGCCAGGTGAGGAGGTCGCCGGTGTGGTAGGTGCGGGGGTCGTTGGGGGTGTGGAGGGGGTTGGGGGTGAAGCGTTGGGTGGTGAGGTTGGTGCGGTGGTGGTAGTTGCGGGCGAGGCAGATGCCGCCGAGGAGGGCGTGTCCGGGTATGCCGATGGGTGCGGGTTGGTTGTGGTGGTCGAGGACGTAGGTGGTGGTGTTGGTGATGGGGCGGCCGAGGGTGGTGGTGTGGCCGTTGGGGTCGGGTGTGGTGGTGAGGCTCATGACGTTGGCGACGGAGCCTTCGGTGGCGCCGTATTCGTTGCTGATGGTGGTTGTGGTGGTGCTGTTGTTGAGGAGTTGGGTGACGAGGGCGGGTGTGAGGTTTTCGCCGCCGGCGACGATGGTGGTGATGTGGTGGGTGGCGTTTTGGGTAGTGAGGTGGGCGGCGAGGATTTCCAGGTGGGAAGGGGTCGCCTTGAGGAAGCTGATCGGAACGTCCGTAATGATCAGATCGATCGCCGCGTCGAACGCGCTCTGACCGGGCTCTGTCTGAGGGATGGCGAGCTGGGTGCCCTGGATGAGGGGCAGGAACAGTGCCGTGATGGTGAGGTCGAAGGTGATCGAGGAGTAGAGGATCGTGCCGATGCTGCCGGGTTCGGTGACGGGGTAGTTCTGGTCGCACCAGTGCAGGTAGTTGACGACGCCTCGGTGTTCGAGGGCCACGCCCTTGGGCCTGCCGGTCGATCCCGAGGTGTAGATGATGTAGGCGAGATCGTCCGGCGAGGCGAGCGGCGGGGGGTTCTCGGTCGGTCCGTCGGGCCAATGGGTGTCGGCGAGGAGGACCGGGGTGTTGGCAGGCAGCCGGTCGGTGTGGTTCGTGCTGGTGATGATCAGTGGTGCCTGGGCGTCTTCGACCATGTAGGTGATGCGGTCGGTCGGGTACTCCGGATCCAGCGGCACGAAGGCTGCCCCTGCCTTCATGATGCCGAGGAGGGTCGCGATGAGCTGGGGGGACCGGTCGAGGCAGACCGCGATCAGGGTGTCCGGGATGACGCCCGTATCGCGTAGGTGGTGGGCGAGCTGGTTGGCGCGGGTGTTGAGCTGGGCGTAGGTCCATTGTTCGGTGCCGTGGGTGAGGGCGATGGAGTGCGGGTCGGTGGCGGTCCGGTCCTCGATGAGTGAGTGGATGGTCGCCGTGTCCGGGTAGGGGCCGGTCGCCCCGTTCCAGTCGACCAGGATCTCCTGCCGCTCCCGGGCGGTCAGCATGTTCAACTCGGAAAGTCGGGCGTCGGGGGTGGCGGCGACGGAGGCGGCCAGGGTGGCCAGGTGGCCGGCCATGCGCTCGATCCTCGCCCGGTCGAACAGATCCGTCCGGTACTCCAGCACAGCCCGGAGGCCGTCCGACGACTCGACCGCGGTCAGCGTCAGGTCGAACTTGGCCACACCCCGTTCGATCTCGACCGGCTCGACGTCCGCGCCCGCCAGATCCCACGCCTCGCCGTCCGCGCTGCCCGGCGCCTGAAGGACGAACATGGTCTGGAACAACGGGTTGCGCGACAGATCCCGTTCCGGCGCCAACTCCTCCACCAGCCGCTCGAAGGGCAGGTCCTGGTGGTCGTACGCGCCCAGAGCCGTGTCCTTGACCCGGTCGATCAGCTCACCGAACGTCGGATCGCCGGACAGATCGGTCCGCATCACCAGTGTGTTGACGAAGAAGCCGACGACATCCTCGATCTCGGCCCGGTTGCGGCCCGCGATCGGCGTTCCCACCGCGATGTCGTCCTGCCGGCAGTAGCGGGCCAGCACGACCTGGAACAACGACAGCAGCGCCATGAACAGGCTCGCCCCCTGCCGCCCCGCCGCCTCCCGCAACCGCTCCGCCACCTCGGCCGGTATCTCGAAGGTGACCACGTCGCCGGCGCCGCTCGCGTGCGCCGGACGCTGACGGTCCGTCGGGAGCTCCAGCGGGGTGGCACGGGCCAGGCGCTCGCGCCAGTACCCGAGCTGCCGCTCCAGCACCGGCCCCGTGAGCCGGTCACGCTGCCAGACGGCGAAGTCCGCGTACCGCACCGGCTGTTCGGGGAGCGACGCCTCGCACCCGGACAGGGCCGCCGCGTACAGCTCGCGGAGCTCGCGTGCCAGGATGCCGGAGGACCAGCCGTCCGACACGATGTGATGTGCCGTCAGCAGCAGGTAGTGGTCGTCATCGGCGAGGCGTACGACGTCGGCCCGCAGCGGCCGGCCCGCCGTGAGGTCGAAGGGGCGCTTCGCCTCGGTGCGCAGCACCTCGCGGCCCTGCGCCTCGGCGTCCGCCCCGTCCCCGCCCCGCAGGTCGTGCACCGGCACGGTCACCGGCCAGGGCGCGTTGATCTCCTGCTGCGGCGTGCCGTCGTCGCCCGCCGCGAATGTCGTCCGCAGTACCTCGTGCCGGGCCACCAGGCCGGACAGCGCCTTTTCCAGCGCTGTGACGTCGAGGGAACCCCGTACCCGCAGTGCCGTGGGCACCAGGTAGTCGGCGCTGTCCGGAGCCAGGCGGTCCAGGAACCAGAGCCGCTGCTGTGCGAACGACAGCGGCAGCGGTCCGGTGGCGCCTTCGTCGGCACGTACGATCCGGTCCGCGTCCGCACGGCGGCGCATCCGGGACAGTAGCCGTGCCTCGATCGAGTTCTCGCCCATGATGATGTCTGTCCTCTGCTTTTCGGGTGGGCAACGGGTCTCTGCGCGGGGACAACGGGGCCCTGCGTGAGGGGCAGGGGGCCGCTGGGTTCAGGACGCCTGTTCCTGTGCGTCGAACAATTCGATGAGCTGCTCCTTGACGCCGGTGACCGTCGGCGCCTGGAAGAGGCGGCGCAGACCGATCCGGACCCCGGTCACCGCCTCGATGCGGTTGACGAGCTGGATGGCGAGGAGGGAATGCCCGCCGATGTCGAAGAAGCGGTCGTGGATTCCGACCTTCTCGCGGCCGAGCACTCCGGCCATGATGTCGGCGAGTTCCGCCTCGATGTCGTCGCGGGGCGCCACGAACTCCGCCGCGGTGTCGGCCTCCTCGGGGGCGGGCAGAGCGGCGTGGTCGACCTTGCCGTTCCGGTTGAGGGGGAGTTCCGGCAGTTCCACGAACGAGGACGGCATCATGGCCCGGGGCAGTCGCTCGGCCGCCCACGCGCGCAGCGACCCGGCGTCCATGTCCGCCGTGCCGGAGCCCGGCGCGGGTACGTGATAGGCGACGAGCCGTTTGTCGCCCGGGGTGTCCTCGCGGACGGTCACCGCGCACACCCCGACTGCCTCATGGGCGAGCAGGGCCGCCTCGATCTCGCCGAGCTCGACCCGGACGCCGCGCAGTTTCACCTGCCGGTCGAGCCGTCCGAGCAGGTCGAGTTCGCCGTCGGGGGTGAAGCGGCCGACGTCACCGGTGCGGTACAGGCGGCCGCCCGTGAACGGGTCCGGTACGAAGCGTTCCTCCGTCAGTTCGGGTCGCTGGTGGTAGCCGCGGCCCACGCTGTCGCCGCCGAGGTACACCTCGCCCAGCACCCCGGCCGGTACGGGCCGGCGGTCCGCGTCGAGCACGTACACGCTCTGGTTCACCATGGGCCGCCCCGCGAGCACCGGGCCCCGGGGGTCGGTGCGCGAGGCCCGCCAGTACGTGGTGTCGACGGAGACCTCCGTCGCCCCGTACAGGTTGATCAGGTCGCCGGGGAAGCGGTCGAGGAATCGGGCCACCAAGGTCGGCTGGAGGGGTTCGCCGCTCGCGAAGGCGTAACGCAGGTGTGCGCAATCCTCCGGCGCCGCCTGTCCGACGAACATGTCCAGGAGACTCGGCACGAAGTGCAGGCCGACCACACCGTGGGTGCGCATCAGGCGGGACACCTCGGCCATGTCCAGCCGGTCGGAGCCGGGGACCAGGACGACCTTCGCCCCCTGCCACAGCGGCCAGAAGATCTCGTACGCCGACACGTCGAAGGACAGGGGCGTCGCCTGGAGGAAGCCCTCGCCCGGCTCGATCGGGAACGCGTCCTGCATCCCGGCCAGGTAGTTGACGACCCCCCGGTGCTCGATGCGGACCCCCTTCGGCCGCCCCGTCGAGCCGCTGGTGTAGATCAGGTAGGACAGGTCGCCCGGTCCCGCGACGGGTTCGGGTGCGGTGACCGGGAGGGAGTCCGGCAGGTCCGGGGCGCGGTCGACGGCCAGCAAGGCCGGGCCCCCGGACAGCAGACCGGCATGTGCGGTGTCGGTCACGACCAGGGGCGCGCCGGAGTCCTCCACCAGGTAGGCCAGCCGCTCCGCCGGATGCTCCGGGTCGAGCGGAACGTAGGCGGCGCCGGCCTTCAGGATGCCGAGCAGCGTCCACACCAGGGCGGGCGAGCGCTCCAGGCAGACGCCCACCGGGACGTCCGGTCCTATCCCCGGCTCGGCGCGCAGCCGGTGCGCCAACTGGTTGGCCCGTTCGTCGAGTTCGCGGTACGTCAGCTCATCGGCGCCGCATACGACGGCGACGGCGTCCGGGGTGAGCGCCGCGCGGGTCTCGAACAGTCCGTGCAGGGTGGCCCCGGCCGGGACGGGCGCCGAGGTGGCGTTCCACTCGGACACGATCCGGTGGCGCTCGTCCGCACCGAGCATCTCCAGTTCCGAGAGCGCGCTGCACGGAGTCGCCGTCGCCGCTGCCAGCAGGTGGGTGAAGTGGTCCACGAGACCTCGCGCCGTGGCCTCGGTGAAGAGGTCGCCGGCGTAGACGACGGCGCCGTCCAGGGTCCCGTCGGCCGCCTCGGCGAGGTACATCGACAGGTCGAACTTCGCGTCGCGGACCGGCGATTCCATGGGCTCCGCCGTCAGGCCGGGCAGGCTCCACGCGTCCGCTCCGGGAGTGTTCTGGAGCGCGAACAGCGTCTGGAACAGCGGATTGCGGGACAGGTCACGGTCGGGGGCCAGCTCCTCGACGAGGCGCTCGAAGGGCAGGTCCTGGTGGTCGTACGCGCCCAGCGCCGTGTCCTTGACGCGGGCCAGCAGTTCGGTGAACGCCGGATCGCCGGAGAGGTCGGTCCGCAGGACGAGCGTGTTGACGAAGAAGCCGATCAGGTCCTCGGTCTCGGCCCTGTTGCGGCCGGCGATGGGGGTACCCACCGCGATGTCCCGCTGTCCGCTGTAGCGGGCCAGCAGCAGTTGGAACACCGACAGCAGGGTCATGAACAGGCTCGCGCCGCCGTCGGCGGCCACCGCCCTGGCACGTGCGGCGACATCGGCGGGCACCGAGAACCGGACGACCTCGCCCTTGCCCGTCCGCTGCGCGGGGCGTGCGTAGTCCGTCGGCAGCTCCAGCGGCTCCAGGCCCGCCAGGCTGTCCCGCCAGTATCCGAGCTGGCGTTCCAGCGGTTCGCCGGTCAGCCAGCCGCGCTGCCACAACGCGTAGTCGGCGTACTGCACCGGCTGCGGCGGCGGGACCGGGCCCGTGCCCAGGGCCGCGGCGTACAGCGCCGACAGATCACGCACCAGCACGCCCACCGACCAGCCGTCGAAGGCGATGTGGTGCACGGTGATCGCCAGGACCGACTCCTCGTCGGCCAGCCGGACCAGCACCGCGCGCAGCATCGGGCCGGCGGTGAGGTCCACCGGGCGCAGCGCGTCCTCGGCCAGGACCGCCGCGCAGGCGTCCTCCCGCGCCCGGTCGTCGGCGACGGCGCGCAGATCCCGTAGCAGCACGGTCACCGGCCCCTCGGTGGCAACGGACTGGACCGGGGAGCCCGCATCGTCCGTGCCGAACCGGGTGCGCAGGATTTCGTGGCGGGCGACCAGCGCGGTCAAGGCGGTGTCGAGGGCGGCCACATCGACCGCTCCGTGGACGCGGAAGGCGAACGGCAGCAGGTACTCGGCCCGGTCCGGCTCCAACTGGTCCAGGAACCATAGGCGTTGCTGAGCGAAGCTCAGGGGCAGCGGGGCGCCGTCGCGCGGCACGGCGGGGATGCGGGAGATCCCGACGTCATCGAGGTCCGCCACCGCGGCGGCCAGCAGCGCCGGGGTCGGCGCGCTGAACAGGGCCCGTACGGGGACGTCCACGCCCAGCCGCCGGCGCAGCCGTGACACGACCCGCGTCGCCAGCAGCGAGTGGCCGCCCAGCGCGAAGAAGTCGTCGTCCATGCCGACGGTGTCGATGCCGAGCACCTCCGCCCACACCTCGGCCACCGTCCGCTCGGTCCCCGTGCGCGGGGCGGTGTACGCGGCGCCCAGTTCGGGCCGGTCGGAGGCGGGCGCGGGCAGGGCGCGGCGGTCCGTCTTGCCGTTCGGGGTGAGCGGGATGCGGTCCAGGGGTACGAACGCGGCGGGGATCATGTAGTCCGGCAGGTCGCGACGGAGGTGGGCACGCAGGGCGTCCGTCCCGACGGGCGGGTCCGCGACGAGGTACGCCACCAGCCGCGGGTCGCCCGGCAGGTCCTCGCGCAGTACGACGGTGGCGAGCGCGACCGACGGGTGGGTGAGCAGCGCCGCCTCGATCTCGCCGGGTTCGATGCGGTAGCCGCGCAGCTTGACCTGGTTGTCGCCCCGGCCGACGAACTCCAGATGCCCGTCCGGGTGCCACTTCGCCAGGTCACCGGTGCGGTACACGCGCCGTGGTGTGCCGTCCAGCGTGACGACCGTGAACTTCTCGGCGGTCAGGTCGGGCCTGCCCAGATACCCCCGGGCCAGGCCGGGGCAGCTGATCCACATCTCGCCCGGGACGCCCACCGGGACGGGCCGGCCGTGGCGGTCCACCACGAAGACCTTCGTGTTGGCGACCGGGCGCCCGATCGGCACATGGTCGCCGGGGCCGGTGATCCGGGCCGTCGCCGCCTCCTGCGCCGCCTCCGTCGGCCCGTATCCGTTGACCAGCGGCACCGAAGTGTGGCGGAACCACTGGCGTACCTGCTCGCGCGGAGCGCCTCGCCGCCGAGCCGCACCAGCCGCAGCTCCGGGCCGAGGGAGTCCGGCCCGTCGAGCTGGGCGGCGAGCGCACCGAACGCCGACGGGGTCAGCCAGGCCACTGTCACCTCGTTGGTGCGCAGCGCCTGCCCCAGCATCCCCGGGTCCCACGCGTCGTCGCGCAGCACCAGGGAGGCACCGGCGGTGAGCGGCGCGAACAGCTGCCCGACCGAGGAGTCGAAGGAGATCGACGCGAACTGCAGCACCCGGTCCTCGCAGGTGAGGTCGAGCCGGCGCCGGGTCTCCCGCATCCGTGCGCGCAGGGCGCCGTGGGTGATCTGGACGCCCTTCGGACGGCCCGTCGAACCGCTGGTGTAGATGACGTACGCGAGATCGTCCGGCCCTGCCCCGGGCGCGGCGGCGTCACCGGGGCGGGCGGGCGGTTCCGGCGGCCAGGAGTCCCCCAGCAGCAGGAGCGGTGTGGCGGCGGGCAGCCGCTCGGCGTGCGAGGACCGGGTGACGATCAGCGGGGCCCCGCTGTCCTCGACCATGTAGGCGAGCCGATCGCTCGGATACGCCGGGTCCAACGGCACATACGCGGCACCCGATTTGAGGATGCCGAGCAGCGTGCTCACCATGTCGGTGCCCCGGTCGAGGCAGACGGCGACCAGCGTGCCGGGACCGGCACCGCGCTCGCGCAGCAGGGCGGCGATCCACTCGGCCCGCTCGTCCAGCTCGCGGTAGGTCAGGTGCTCCGAACCGCAGCTGACCGCAGGGGAGTCCGGGCGTTCGGCGGCCCGGTCCTCGAAGAGCCGGTGCACGGTGACGGCGTCGGGGGCGTCGGTGTCCGCCCCGTTCCACGCGGTGAGGATCTGCCGCCGCTCCGAGGCCGTGAGCATCTCCAGGGCGGACAGCCGGGCCGTGGGGTCGTGGACGGCCGCGCCGAGCAGGGTCTCGAAGTGCCCGGCGAGCCGCACCATCGTGGCCTCGTCGAAGAGGTCGGTGGAGTAGACGATGGTGCCGTCGAGGCAGCCGTCCTCGGCCTCCGTCGCGTAGAACGTGAAGTCGAACTTCGACTCCTGCGCGGACACGTCCAGCTGGCGGATGCTGAGGCCGGGCAGCTCCCAGGATCGGCCGGCGGGGGTGTTCTGGAGGACGAACATGGTCTGGAACAGCGGGTTCCTGGAGAGGTCCCGCTGCGGCGCCAGTTCCTCCACCAGCCGCTCGAAGGGCAGGTCCTGGTGGTCGTAGGCGCCGAGTGCGGTGTCCTTGACGCGGTCGACGAGTTCGGTGAACGTCGGGTCGCCCGACAGGTCGGTGCGCATGACGAGCGTGTTGACGAAGAAGCCGACCATGTCCTCGATCTCGGCCCGGTTGCGGCCCGCGATCGGCGTTCCCACCGCGATGTCCTCCTGGCCGCTGTAGCGGGACAGGACGGCCTGGAACACCGCGAGCAGCGTCATGAACAGGCTTGCGCCCGTGTCGTGCGCCAGTCTGCGGGCCCCGTCGGCGGTCGCGGCGGGGATGCTGAAGGTGAGCATTGCCCCGTTGCCGCTGCGCCGCGCCGGGCGCCTGCGGTCGGTGGGCAGCTCCAGCGGTGCGGTGCCCGCCAAGGCGTCACGCCAGTAGCCGAGTTGGGAGGACAGCTCGTCGCCGGTGAGCCACTGGCGCTGCCAGACAGCGAAATCGGCGTACTGCAGCGGAGGTTCGGGAAGGCCGGCGGCGATGCCCGTGACCCGCGCCGTGTACAGGGTCGTGAGCTCGCGCGAGACCACCCCCACCGACCAGCCGTCGAATGCTATGTGATGAATGGTCAGGTTGAGTAGGTGTTCCTCCTCGCCCAGCCGGATCAGCAGCGCGCGGACCATCGGACCGGTGGCGAGATCCACCGGACGGAAGCCCTCGGTGGCCACGAGCGCGACGGCGGCCTCTTCCCGGGCCCCGTCATCCGCGACGGAGCGCAGGTCGTGTACGTCCAGCGGCAGCGCCCGGGGCGTGTCGATGATCTGGCCGGGGGTGCCGTCCCCGTCGGTGACGAAGCGGGTCCGCAACACCTCGTGCCGCGCCACCAGTTCCGACAGCGACGCCTCCAGAGCGGTCACGTCCAGCGGGCCGCTGATGCGCAGCCCCATCGGGATGAGGTATTCGGCCCGGCCCGGCTCCAGCTGATCCAGGAACCAGAGGCGGCGTTGCGCGAACGACAGCGGCAGCGGCCGCCCGCCACGGACGGCGGCGGGGATCGCGGTGGCGTCCTCGGGGTCCGGCGGTGCGGCCAGGGTGCCCTCGTCCGCGCCCTCGTCGATGGATTCGAACAGCCGAAGGGCCCGCTGCATGGCCTCATCGGCGAGGAACGACGCCACGCTCCCTACGGTCAGGGGACCCGGAGCCGAAGGGGCCCGGAACTCCGAGCCGAACTCCACCGCCACCCGGCGGGCCATCTCCGCCGCCTGCTCCCCGGTGCCGCCCAGCAGGAAGAAATCGGACTCCGCCGTCTCCACCCCGGTGCCGAGAACGGACCGCCAAACGGCGGCGACCCGGGCCTCGGCGGGCGAGAACTCACGCCCCGCGTCCCGACCGGGGGCCGACACCGGCGGCACCATCGGATTCGTAGTCATGCGTCCACCAGTTCCTCGTCGTCGACCCGTAACGGAAGGCCCTCGGATGCTCAGCCGATTTCGATGCTGGCAGAGCGATCTTGACGAGATAACTGGTTACTTCTGCCCGCAGGGCGTGGCCACTTCTGCCCGTACGCGCTGTGGCCGCCGGGGCGCAGTGCCCCGGCGGCCGCGCTCGTGCCTGCCGTTTCCCTGCCGGTTCAGGCCCTGGCCGGGACCGGGGTCTCCTCCTGCGGCACCGTCTGCGCCGACGCGCTCGCGGGGCCCGCCCCGATGACGTCCTCCGGGGCGTCGGCGGCGGCGTGTTCGGCTGCCGTCCGCTTGCGCATTCCGTTCCATTCCCGGCTCATGCCGGGCACAGCGATGGCGACCAGGTACAGCCCGCCCACGATCCACAGCGCCGTCGACGTGCCGGTCAGGGTCACGAGACCCGCCCCCAGCAGTCCGCCGAAGGGGATGCCCGCCCAGGTGACCGCCTGCGCCAGCGTCTTGACCCGGCCCAGCAGCGGGGTCGGGATCAGCTCGTACGTCACCGCGCCGACGATCGGGTTGACGAACCCCGAACCCAGACCGCCCACCGCGAGCACCGTCAGCACCAGCCACAGCGGCGCCCCCGTCGCCATCGCGGCGAACCGGGGCAGGCCGCCCAGCGAGAAGCCGATCAGGTAGACGGTGCGGCGCGGCAGCCGTTCGGCCACTCCGGCGGCCACCAGTGCGGCGATGATCGAGGTCGCGGCGAAGACGCTCACCACCAGGCCGATGGCCTCCGCACCGTTCCCCGACTCCTTCGCCCACACCGGCAGCAGCACCGACATGAACGCCTGGTCCAGGAGGTTCGTCACCGCCAGCATGCCCACGATGGACCGCAGCAGCTTCGCGTCCCGCAGGAAGGTGGCGCCCTGACGCAGTTGCGAGAGGTAGCCGCCGTCCTCCTCGACCGGGCTCTCGTGCGGCTCGGGCACCGGGTCGGTGAGGGTCGTCGAGACGATCAGCGCCGACACCGCGAACAGCGCGGCGGTGATCCACAGTGCGTACAGGCTTCCGAACGCGGTGACGACCACGCCCGCGAGGGCCGGTCCGACGGTGGTCGCGGTCCGTTCGACGGCGGCCGAGAGGCCGGTGCCCCGCTCGATGGGTACGCGGGCGGCGCGGGTGGCCGACGGCACGAAGAGCCCCTTGGCGCCGTTGGCCGGCCCGTCGGCCGCGCCGACGACCGCGAGCAGGCCGAGCAGCAGGCCGAAGGGCAGACTGCCCGTCAGGTAGAGCAACGGGGCGGTGGCCATCGCGACCGTGGAGAGGAGGTCGCCCGCCACACTGATCCGCTTCGGGCCGATGCGGTCGATGAGCGGGCCCGCCAGCGCCTGCGAGATCACGTACGGGACGATCTGGCAGAAGGCCACCAGACCGGTCTTGCCCACGCTGCCCGTGGTCGTCAGGACGAACCAGGGCAGGGCGATCGACAGCACGCGGTTCGCCGACAGCGCCGCCGCGTTGGCCGACAGCATGCCGACCAGGCCGCGCAGGACCCTGGGGCCCGGGTCCGGCGCCGGTATGCATAAGCCGTTGTCCGCCGCCGTCCCGGCGGCTGTGTGCTGAGTGGACATCGCTCTACTCCATGTCTGTGCGCTGGGTGACGTGCCGGTCCTCGCTGGTCGGGAACAACTGGAACTGGAAGGTGACCCGCGCCGCGTCCTGCGGCGCGTCCGCTGCGGCTGCCGTGCGCCGGCGGAGCAGGGCGTGGATCTCCGCCGTCAGCTCCTTGGCGTCGGCGGGGGTGAGGGCAAGCGCGTAGTCACCGAAGTCCTGCGCGTCGTGCCACTCGGGCGTGAGGGAGGGGGTCGCCTCGATCGCGGCCGTCAGGGCGTCCGACCAGACCCGGCCGAGCGCCTGGAGGTAGGCGATGCCGAGTCCCTCGCTGCCGTCCAGCGCCTCGCTGTCGGGCGCGACGGTGTTCGCGTGCGCCGCCTGCCACCAGCGCTCACGCCGCCCGCCCTGTGACGGTGCCTCAGTGATGAAGCCGTACTCCGCGAGCTGACGCAGGTGGTAGCTGGTCGCCCCGGTGTTCAGATCGAGCCGGCGGGCCACCGTGGTGGCCGTGGCCGGCCCCTCTGTCCGCAGGCTGGTGAGGATCTGGACCCGTAGAGGGTGGGCGATGCCACGCAGGTTACGGGCCGTCAGATGTACCTGGGAGGGCTGCTGCGGAAGTTCCATGCACTCAAGGTAGACCACACAGGAGTCTGTGCATAGGAAGTTGTGCACAGGAGTCTGTGCAATCAGGGCCGGGTCTGAGAGTCGCAGGCCCGAGCAATCACTGTCGCGACGGACCGCCACGGTCCGGATGGACCTTGCATAGGCTGGGGGACATGGCCTACGAGATTCCGGTGACGCAAGCCCGAGCTGAGCTCGCCGAACTGATCAACCGCGTCGTCTACGGCGGTGAGCGAGTGGTCGTGACGCGGCACGGCAAGCCGCTCGTGGCGTTCGTGTCGGCCGCTGATCTGGAGAGACTCGAGGGTGAGGAGGCGGCGGAGCGGGAGCAGGTGATCAGCTCGGTCTCCTCGATCGGCTCCTCCCCGTCCGCTCCCGCCGAACGGCACCGCTTCGGGATCGCGGCGGAACACCGGGGACAGCAGGGCCCCGGCAACTGATACGGGCATGCCGTGCACCCCCTGCCCGCGCAGGGCATGGGGTGCACGGCATCGCGCGGGGCGGGTCAGCCGACCGGTGCGGGCCGGCGCCCGGGTGCGGCGGCGGACTCGGCGGTCCGGGTCCTGCGGCGGCGGCCGCCGGCCAGTACCGCGATCAGTCCCAGTACGGTCCACAGGCTGAGGGCCAGGAGCGGCCCGGCCGCCGCGTTGCCGTCGAAGAACGCGACGGACCGCAGCAGCGATCCGCCCGCGCCCGGCGCCAGCCACTGGCCGATCGCGCCGACCGGCCGGGGCAGCAGTTCGGGTGCGCTGGTGACACCCGAGAAGGGGTTGCCCACCAGCACCATCACCAGGGACCCGAGGCCGATGCCCGCCGTGCCGATCAGCGCGGCGAGTCCGGCCACCGTCGCGCCGATCGCGAGCACGGTGAGCCCGAACGCGCCCGCCTCGCTCCACCAATCGCCGGTCAGGACCCCGAGCCAGCTGTCCGTGAGCGCGGCGGCCACCATCCCCACCAGGGCGGCGACCCCGAGCAGCGCCCCCGCCGCCCGGCGGCCGCGCAGCCCCAGCAGGGTCACCACGGCGCCCGTGGCCACGCCCGCGATGGCCAGGGGCAGGATGCTCGACCCGAGGACACTGCCGCGCGGATCCGCGGCCGGGGCCGCCACCACGTCCGTGACCCGGGCCGCGGCGCCGTCCGGGGCCTGGGCGGCGACCGCGTCGTGCAGCAGCTGGGCCACCACCGGGCCCGCCGCGGTCGCGGTCAGCAGCTCGGGGCCCTGCGCGGTGACCGTGATCGCCCCGTATACGGCCCGGTGCTCGATGGCGGTACGGGCGGCGGCCTCGGAGTCGTAGCGGTGGATCTCGAAGGCGCCGTCGCGCGCCTCCAGCTGTTCCTGGAGCCGGTCGGCGGCGGGCCCCGTGCCGACGACGCCGACGGGCAGGTCGCGCGGGGCCATCCGGGCGGCCGGCCAGGCGAAGGCCCACAGGACGAGGGCCACCACGATGGGGATCAGGAGGACGACCGCCACCAGGCGACGGTTGGGGGCAGCGGACATGCCGCGCACCTCGATTCACATCAAAGAGAATGATCGTTCGTTTTATCTGGTGGGGCCACTGTCCCGCCGTCGCCGGACCTTGTCAAGAAGGAACGTTCGTTTTAAGGTGAGGTATGGCTCGTGTATCCCAGGAACACCTCGATGCCCGCCGCCGGCAGATCCTCGACGGCGCCGCGCGCTGCTTCGCCCGCGACGGCTTCCACGGAACCTCGATGCAGGACGTGCTCAAGGAGGTCGGACTGTCGGCGGGAGCCGTCTACCGCTACTTCACCGGCAAGGACGATCTGATCGCGGCCATCGCGGGGGAGGCGGTCGCCGGCGTCAGGCAGGCGTTCGAGCGGGCATCCCAGGTCGAGCCCCCGCCCACGCCCGACGTCCTGATCGGCCGCGTGGTGCGCACCCTGTTCGCGGAAGGGGTGGATGGGGGGCGGGGGCTGGACCGGCGGGCGTACGCCGGGCTGATCGTGCAGGTGTGGTCCGAGGCCCTGCGCAGCGACAGGCTGGCGGCCACGCTCATCGAGGCCTACGAGGGGTTGCGGACGTCCTGGTCCGAGCTGGTCAGGGTGTACCGGGAGCGGGGTGTGCTCACGGCCGACGTGCCGGACGAGCGGGTCGCCCGCACGCTCATCGCCGCCGCCCAGGGATTCATCATCCAGATGGCCATGTTCGGCGACCCCGGACCGGAGACCATGGAGGACGGTCTGCGGGGGCTGATGTCCATGAACATGCAAAAGATCAGTTAACGCGCCGGAAAAACTTGGGCTCTAACGTGCAATACCTCGCCGCGCGGCACCGGTTCGGCATTCAACAGTCTGTTGAGCAGGGCTAGTGTCACGCTGCGCCCAGGGCCGGTACTGGGCGGACGACTGTGAGGTGGACACGTGCAACTGACCCCGCACGAGCAGGAACGTCTGCTCATTCACGTAGCCGCGGATGTGGCGGACAAGCGCCTCGCCCGCGGACTGCGGCTCAACCACCCCGAGGCGATTGCCCTCATCAGCTCCCACCTGATGGAGGGCGCCCGCGACGGCCGTACGGTCACCGAACTGATGGCGTCCGGGCGCAAGGTGCTCAGCCGCGACGACGTCATGGACGGCATCGCCGAGATGATCCACGACGTGCAGGTCGAGGCGACCTTCCCGGACGGCACCAAGCTCGTCACCGTCCACGATCCGATCGTCTGACGGGCCGCCGATGACTCCGGGCGAGATCCTCCACGCCGACGGACCGGTGCCGCTCAACGCGGGCCGGACCGTCACCCGTCTCACAGTCCTCAACGCCGCCGACCGGCCGGTCCAGGTCGGCTCGCACTACCACTTCTCCGAGGCCAACCCAGGTCTGGAGTTCGACCGGGCGGCAGCCCGCGGCCTGCGGCTGAACATCGCCGCCGGAACCGCGGTCCGCTTCGAGCCCGGCATACCCGTCGACATCGAACTCGTCCCCCTGGCCGGACGGCGGATCGTCCCCGGCCTGCGCGGCGAGACCGGAGGTGCTCTCGATGGCTGAACTCCATCGCGCCGTGTACGCCGACCTGTTCGGTCCCACCACCGGCGACCGGATCCGCCTCGCGGACACCGATCTGCTCGTCGAGATCGAGGAGGACCGCTGCGGCGGACCCGGACTCGCCGGCGACGAGGCGGTGTTCGGGGGCGGCAAGGTGATCCGCGAGTCCATGGGGCAGGCGCGCACCACCCGCGCCGAGGGCGCCCCCGACACGGTCGTCACCGGTGCCGTCATCATCGACCACTGGGGCATCGTCAAGGCGGACATCGGTATCCGCGACGGCCGGATCACCGGGATCGGCAAGGCCGGCAACCCGGACACCATGGACGGCGTCCATCCCGAGCTGGTCATCGGCCCGGAGACCGAGATCATCGCGGGCAACGGGAAGTTCATCACCGCCGGTGCCATCGACGCGCACGTGCACTTCATCTCGCCCACCCTCATGGACCAGGCGCTCTCCAGCGGCATCACCACGCTCGTGGGCGGCGGCACCGGGCCTGCCGAGGGCAGCAAGGCCACCACCATCACCCCCGGCCCCTGGCACCTCGCCCGGATGTTCGCGGCGCTGGAGGCCTACCCCGTCAACATCGGGCTGCTCGGCAAGGGCAACACGATGTCCCGCGACGCCATGCACTCCCAGCTGCGGGCCGGAGCACTCGGGTTCAAGATCCACGAGGACTGGGGGGCGACCCCGGCCGTCATCGACGCCTGCCTGGGCGTCTGCGAGGAGACCGGCGCCCAGCTGGCCATCCACACGGACACCCTCAACGAGGCCGGGTTCGTCGCCGACACCCTGGCCGCCATCGCCGGACGCTCCATCCACGCCTACCACACCGAGGGGGCGGGCGGCGGGCACGCACCCGACATCATCAGCGTCGTCTCGGAGCCGTACGTCCTGCCCAGCTCCACCAACCCGACCCGGCCGCACACCGTCAACACCATCGAGGAACACCTCGACATGCTGATGGTCTGCCACCACCTCAACCCCGCGGTACCGGAGGATCTGGCCTTCGCGGAATCACGGATCCGGCCCTCCACCATCGCGGCGGAGGACATCCTCCACGACCTCGGTGCCATCTCGATCATCTCCTCCGACTCCCAGGCCATGGGACGCATCGGTGAGGTCGTCCTGCGCACCTGGCAGACCGCGCACGTGATGAAGAGGCGACGCGGCGCACTGCCGGGCGACGGGCGCGCCGACAACCGCCGGGTCCGTCGCTATGTCGCCAAATACACCATCAACCCGGCGGTCGCGCAGGGCCTCGACCAGGAGATCGGCTCCGTCGAGAGCGGCAAACTCGCCGATCTGGTGCTCTGGGAACCGGCGTTCTTCGGAGTGAAACCGCAGACCGTCATCAAGGGCGGCCAGATCGCCTACGCGCAGATGGGCGACGCCAACGCCTCCATCCCCACCCCGCAGCCCGTACTGCCCCGGCCCATGTTCGGCGCCGTCGGCCGGGCCCCGGCCGCCAACTCCTTCAACTTCGTGGCCCAGGCCGCGATCGAGGACGGGCTTCCCGAGCGGCTCGCACTCGGGAAGCGGTTCGTCCCGATCACCAGCACCCGGGGGGTCGGCAAGGCCGACATGCGGGAGAACGACGCGCTGCCACGGGTCGACGTCGACCCCGACAGCTTCGCCGTCACCATCGACGGCGAACCGGTCGAACCGGCACCCGCCGCCGAACTCCCCATGGCCCAGCGCTACTTCCTCTTCTGAGAGCGGTCCATCGATGAGCCGTGCAGCCCTGCTCGTCCTGGCCGACGGCCGGTTCCCCGCCGGCGGCCACGCCCACTCGGGCGGCGCCGAGCCTGCCGTCGAGGCCGGACGCGTCCGCGACGCGGCGGACCTCGCGGCGTTCTGCCGGGGCCGCCTCCACACCACCGGGCTGACCGCCGCGGCACTCGCCGCGGCGGCCGCCCACGGGCACGACCCGCTCGCCCTCGACGAGGCCGCCGACGCGCGCACCCCCTCACCCGCCCTGCGCGCGGTCGCCCGCAGGCTCGGCCGCCAGCTGATGCGGGCGGCGCGCGCGACCTGGCCCAGCGGCGAACTCGAAGCGCTCGCACGGGCCAGGCCGCGCGGCGCCCATCAGCCCGTCGTGCTGGGACTCACCGCCCGCGCGGCAGGGCTCGGCCCCGAGGACGCCGCGTACTGCGTCGCCTACGAAGCGGTGAGCGGACCGGCCACGGCAGTGGTCCGGCTGCTCTCCCTCGACCCCTTCGACGCCACCGCCGTCCTCGCCCGGCTCGCCCCCGAACTCGACCATGTCGCCGGGCTGGCGGCCGCCGCCGCTCGCGGGAGCATCGACGAGCTGCCCGCCGCGTCGGCCCCGCTGCTCGACATCGCCGCCGAGGCCCACGCCGCCCGACCGGTCCGGCTGTTCGCCTCGTAACCCCGCCCGCACTCCCGCTCGCCGCACCGACACAGCACAGGAGCCGCACCATGCACCTCGACCACTCCCACCCCGGACCGGCCGCCGTCGGCGCCGACGCCGCACGCCCCGACGGCACCCGGCGGGCCCTGCGCATCGGTCTCGGCGGACCCGTCGGCTCCGGCAAGACCGCGACCGTGGCCGCGCTCTGCCGCACCCTGCGCGACCAGCTGTCCCTCGCGGTCGTCACCAACGACATCTACACCCGCGAGGACGCCGCGTTCCTGCTGCGCAACGCGGTACTGCCGCCCGAGCGGATCCAGGCCGTCGAGACCGGCGCCTGTCCGCACACCGCGATCCGCGACGACATATCCGCCAACCTCGAAGCCGTCGAGGACCTGGAGGACGCCGTGGGGCCGCTCGACCTGATCCTCGTCGAATCCGGCGGCGACAACCTCACCGCCACCTTCTCCAAGGGGCTCGTCGACGCCCAGATCTTCATCATCGACGTGGCGGGCGGCGACGACATCCCGCGCAAGGGCGGACCCGGGGTCACCACCTCCGACCTGCTCGTGATCAACAAGACCGACCTGGCGCCCTACGTCGGCTCCGACCTCGGCCGGATGGCCCGCGACGCCGCCGAGCAGCGCGGCGAACTCCCCGTCCTGCTCACCTCGCTCACCTCCGGCGAAGGCGTCGGCCCGGTGGCCGACTGGGTGCGGGGGCTGCTCGCCTCCTGGAACGCATGAGCGTCCGGGCCACCGCCCGCGTCACCGCCGTACGCGACGCCCGGGGCGGCACCTCGCTGCCCGTCCTGGAGAGCGAGGGGCCCCTCGCCCCGCGGCGGACCAGGTCCCTGCACCCGGGCTCGGCCCGCGTCACCGTCGTCGGCGCGATGAGCGGGCCCCTCGGCGGTGACCGGCTCGCCATCGAGGTCAGGGCCGAGCCGGGGGCCCGGCTCACCGTCGACTCGGCAGCGGCCACCGTCGCCCTGCCCGGCCCGGGACCGGGCGACGGACCCGCCCACTACGAGGTACGGCTCACGGCGGGGGAGGAGGCCGCTCTCGACTGGCTGCCGGAACAGCTCATCTGCGCGCACGGAAGCGAACTGGTCATGCGGACCACCGCCGAACTCGACCCCACCGCACGCCTGGTGCTGCGTGAGGAACAGATACTCGGCCGGCACGGCGAGACCACCGGCACCCTGTTCAGCAGACTCACCGTCCGCCGCGCCGGGCGCCCGCTCCTCGACCAGCAGACGGCCCACGGACCCGGTGCCCCCGGCGGCTGGAACGGTCCGGCCGTGCTCGGCGGCCACCGCGCCGTCGGACAACTGCTCGTCGTGGATCCGTCGTTCGGGGACCGCGGACCGGAGAGCAGACTGCTGGGGCCGACCGCCGTGCTCACCCGGCTCGCCGGCCCGGCCGTGCTGGTGACCGCGGTGGCCGCCGACGCGAGGGCGCTGCGTGCCGTGCTGGACCAGGCGCGGGAGGAGCTGAAGACCGGCGAACCCGCTTGATTCCACGGGCCGTTCACCCCGTATGGTCGTGCTGCTCCAGCCAGGCGTCCTCCGCCGCGTAGTCGAAGAGTCCCGTCCCGTAGGCCCGGACCATGGCGGGGTAGGCCTCCGTCCAGTCACGCCCGGCCAGTTGCGCGGTGATCCATTCGACGGTCTCCGGGAGCGACTCGGCATAGCCCGTCACCGGCCGGTAGCCGAGCTCCCGTTCGGCGGCCGTCATGTCGTACACGATGGGATGCGGGGCGCCCCAGGGCGAGAGCCCGACACCCTCGGGCGAGGCGGCGCCCGCGATCAGCACCGTCTCGGTCTCCCGCCCCATCACCGCGTCGACCGCCTCCCCGATCTCCGCGACCGTCGGCGCCTGCGGGTCGGCGGCGTTGAGCACCCGGGAGCCGGGCCGCAGGGCGGCCAGCCGGATCAGCTCGGCGGCGTTGGAGGCGTGCAGCGGGTGGAAGCGCGAGGTTCCGCCGTACGCCAGCACGCGCCGGGTGCGGCCGTCCAGAGCGCGTTTGACGAAGTAGAGCTCGCGCGGCGAGCGGCAGTAGGGACCGTGCACCGCGCCCGCCCGCAGGAGTGTGACGGGCAGCGCGTCCCCCGCCGCGAGGAGATCGTGCTCCAGCAGGATCTTGCGCGTCCCGTACGTGGCCTCGCCCGGCGGGACCGTGGGCTGCGACTCGGGGATCGGCACCGGGTAGCACGGCGAACCGTCGGGTTCGCCCTGGGTGTCGAAACTGCGGCCGCGCTCGTCCTCGTACACCGCGCCGCTGGAGACGACGACGGCCGAACCGATCCGGCCCGCGAGATCCGTCAGCTGCCGGGCGTGCTGTCCGCCGTAGGCGACCATGTCGACCAGTACGTCGCAGCCGTCACCGAGCGCCGCCGCGAGCGCGCCCTCCTCCTCGCGGTCGAGCGCGACCGTGCGCGCCCCCGCGTCCCAGCGGTCGTCACGGCCGCCGCCGCGCGAGGCGGCCGTCACCGTCCAGCCGTCCTCGACGAGCGAGCGCACCGCCGCCCGCCCGATCTGGCCGGTCGCTCCCAGCACCCATGCGTGTCCCTTGGTCATGCACCGCACGCTATGGGGGATGCGCGGCCCCGACCAGCGGGGTTCACCGACCGCGAATCCGCCGTCAGCGTCGGAGTTTCGGGAACTTTCCCGGGCGTTCGCCCTGTTCGGCGGCCTTCACCTTGGCCGCGTACTCGTCGACGTACTCCTGTCCGGAGAGGCCGAGGATCGCGTACATGATCTCGTCGGTGACCGCCCGGATCGCCGCCTTCTCGTCCTCGAGGCCGGCGTAGCGGGAGAAGTCCAGCGGCGCTCCGAAGCGGATGGTGACCTGCTTGAGGCGCGGCACTACCTTGCCGGGAGGCTGGATCTCGAACGTGCCGACCATGGCGCAGGGCACCACCGGCACCTGCCCCCTGATGGCCATCACCGCGACCCCGACCTTGCCCTTGTAGAGCCGGCCGTCGTGCGAACGGGTGCCTTCCGGATAGATGCCCAGCAGCTCACCCCTGCTCAGCACCCCGAGCCCCTCACGGATCGCGGCCTGCCCCGCCTCCTTCCCCGACCGGTCCACCGGGATCTGACCGGCGCTCCGGAAGAACGCGGCGGTCAGCCGGCCCTTCACACCGGGGCCGGTGAAGTACTCTGCCTTCGCCAGGAAGGTGATGCGGCGCTTGATGATCGCGGGCATCAGGAAGTGGTCGGAGAACGACAGGTGATTGCCGGCGATGATCGCGGCCCCGTCCGCCGGGATGTGCTCCGTGCCCTCGATGACGGGGCGGAAGAACAGCCGCAGCAGCGGCCCCAGGACGACGTACTTGAGCAGGTAATAGAACACGGGGCGGCTCCCAGTTCGACTCCGCAGCTGCGTTTCGGCAGGTCAGTGGAGTTCTCGGCAGAGGACACCATATGTGCAGCTGTCGTCGCGTCTACCCGCCCCCGGGCGAGTCGATGCCGGCGCCTCGGCAACGGCTCCGGCGGGCCGAGCACGGCACCGCCCCCCGCCGGACATCCGACGGGAGGCGGTGGAGCGGACAGGGAGGGTCAGGGCGCGGTACCCCAGGAGAGCGCGCCGGTCACGTACACGCCGATCTTCGGTGCGTCGGCGTAGCTCGTGGCCGTCGAACGGCTGTAGTCGTCCGCCTCGTTGAAGCTGGACCAGTCGCTCTTGTTCAGCCGGAGCTGCATCTCACCCGTGGAGGCGCCCGCGGCGAGCGTTCCGCTGCCGAAGCCGACCTCCAGGTAGTGGCTGGCACCGGCCGCCGTGCTGCCCGAGGACTGCACACCGTGGGTCAGGTTGCCGCAGCCGATCACCGCGTAGTCGCAGGCGGTGCCGAAGGTGGAGGCCCCGGCCTCGGGAGTGAACCAGTACCGCACCTTCACCGTGGAGAGGTTCACCGCGGTGCTGCCGGTGTTGACCAGTTGCAGGCCCATCCGGATCTGGTTGTCGGTGGCGGAGGAGTCGGTGTTCTTGTACTGGACCTTGAGCGTGCCCGTCCCGGTGCCGCCGCCGGCGGACGTCGTGGCGGAGATCGCGCCGGAGGCCGCCGACACGTTGCCGGCCGCGTCCTTGGCCTTGACGGTGTAGCTGTAGGCGGTCGAGGCCGTCAGGCCGGTGTCCGTGTACGAGGTGGTCGTGGTGGAGCCCACCTTCGTTCCGCCGCGGAACACGTCGTACCCGGTCACCCCGGTGTCATCGGTCGACGCGGTCCAGGACAGCGAGACGCTGCCGCTGGTCTTCGCCGTGACGGTCACCGAGGTGGGCGCGGTCGGCGCCTGGGTGTCGTCGCCGCCACCGCCGGGCGTGCCGTCGAGCGGGGGGTAGGCGTTGCGGACGAGCTCCTGGAACTGCGCGGAGAACCAGTGACCGGCCAGCGGGGAGTTCGGCAGGGCACCGGTCAGGTTGTTGCCGTTGCGGCCGTTACCGGTGTACGTGGGGTCGCACATCCGGTCGAAGCCCTTGCCCTCGTCGTTGTCGATGGGGGCGCTGTTGCCGTCCGACTCGCCCGGCGGCTTGGCCCAGACGTACGCGTCGATGCCGGGCTCCGGGGCGCTGGTGGGGCGCTCCCCGACGCCGGCGCCGTTCTGGTTGCACCAGTTGCCCGCGTGGATGCGCCGGTCGACCCGGCCGCCGTCGACATAGGCGTCCACACTCGTCTGCGGCCCGGGGCCGGCAGGCCGGTGGCTGCCGCCCCAGCCGTTGCGGGCCGTGTCGATCAGCATGCCGATGTTCGAGGCGAAGCCCTGGCTCACCAGCTCGGTACGCAGTGCCTGGGCGAACGACAGCTCATCGGTGTAGTAGTTCCAGTCGATCCACTTGGACTGACGGACCTGAGCGCCGTTGACCGTGTCGGTGATCTTGAAGTTGGGCTCCTTGAGAGCCGAGTAGTTGGCCGTGTTCACGATGAAGCCCGTGACGTCGGAGACCGTGGCCCCCTCCGAGGTGGCGGCCTTCTTGAACTCCTGAGCGGCCGGGACGAAGTTGGAGTCCCAGCCCAGCCAGCCGTGGTGCGCGGCGTCGATGTAGTTGTACACGTTGGGAATGGCGCCGAGGGTGTGCAGGGCGTAGCCGACACCCTTCTCGTAGTTGCCGTTCGCCTTCATCGTCGCGCAGGCCTCGGTGGAACCGGCCGAACCGCCCGCGTTGGTGACGATGTTGGGCAGCGAGTCGGGCTCGATGATCGTGACGATGCGCAGGTTCGCGTACGCCGGGTCGGCGAGGATCTCGGAGATCGGGTCGATGTACTCGTCCTTGTACCGGTCCAGTTCGGTCGGTCCGAGCTCGCCGTTGGACGCCAGTGCGGCACAGTCCCGTCCCGGCAGGTCGTAGATGACGACCTGGAACAGGTTGGCCCCCTGGTCCAGAGCCGTGTCGAGGTGCTCGCGCAGGCTCATCGCCTGGGCCGAACCCTCGATGGCCGCGATGCGGTCCATCCAGACGAAGCCCGGTTCGTCGGCGATGGCAGTGCCACCCGGCTCGGCCGCCGCCTTGGCGGACCAGTCGGGGTTCACGTATGCCGTGGCGCCGGCATAGGGGTTGTCGACCCGGGCCGCCGCCGAGGCGGGGGCGGGGACGGCGACCGCCAGTGCCGCGCCCATGGCCAGGGCGGAGAGCGCGGCCAGTCTTCGGCGTAGCCCGTGCGTGATGGTGCCTCTGGTTCTCATTGCGGCTCCGTGCTCCTCTCGTGCGTCCGGGGAGGTTCCCCGCAGACGGTTCGTGGGGGTGTTGCAGGGGCCGGCCCGGTGGTCGGGGCGCGGCTTCCCGTCGGTGGTGAGCGGTGGTGCCCCGATGGCGGGTACGGCGGGGCGGATGGGCGACCCGCCATCGGGAGTCGGGGAGTGGCGGGGCTCGGTCGGCTGCGCATTCCGCTGCCGGGCGGCGCGGAACGGGCCGGGGGCGCGGCTGCGCCCCGAAGGGCCCGTCCCGTCACCCGGTATCGGGGGGAGAAGGGAGGGGGTGGAGTGTGCAAGTCTTGATTGTGGGAGCGCTCCCAAAGTGGCGTGGTGATACGCACCTGTCAAGACTTAAATCGCAACTGCCTTACGGGTGCGTCAACTCGGCCACACGTTGAACGGGCCCTGTACGAAGCCGTGTTGGCGATCTCCGGACAGGGCCGCCGGGCCCGGCGGCCGGTGTTCGCACACGCGTCGGGACGGCTTCGCGGAGCCTCCGGTGGGGCGGGTGCGGTGACGTGCAGGGCGGATGCGTTCCGTGACGGGGCGGGCACCTGGCGTTGGATGCGCGCCCGTGCTTAGGCGCCCCGGATCGCGCCGCCGGACGGCGGTCTGCCGGGCGCGGGGCGGCGCCGCACGGTCATCGGGCGGCGGGGGAGTAGTGCCAGCCCGGAGGCCTGAGGGAGGCGGGGTGACGGTGGGGGATCGCGGGGCGGGCGGGCCCCGCATCTCGCGGTACGGAAGGGCTCGGGTCCCGCCGGCTGAGGCCCGCGTGCGCGTCGGCCGAGTGCGCACGGAGCGCGACGCAGAGTGACGGGATTCCGCCCGGTGCCCGAGGGGCGAGCGCCGGCGAAGTGTCCTCGCACGGGCCGGTCCGCGTACGCGATGGCGTACACGGCGCGGCTGCTTGTCATGGCGGCGGCGCCGGGATGGGCTGGCCCCGCAGCCACGGGTCACTGGTCCGCCCCGCAGTCGCGGGCGACTGATCCGCCCCCCCGCAGCCACGAGTCACTCATCCCCGGAGCCCGACATGCGCGTGCGCGCCGCCCTTGCCACCGCCGTCCCCGTCGCCGCCCTTGCTGCGGCCCTGCTGTCCCCCGGTGCGACCGTGCCCGCCGCGGCCGCACATTCCACGGCGCAGGACCCGGGGATCCTCCTGACCGTCTCCGGCAGCGAGAACACCTGGATCCGGGGGGTCGTCCTGCACTGTCCGCCCGGCCCCGAGGACCGGCACCCCGACGCGGCCGGCGCCTGCGCGGCCCTCGACGAGGCCGCAGGGGACTTCGACGCGCTCGCCGGCGAGCCGCGTCCGTGCCCCTACGCGTACGACCCCGTGACCGTCACCGCCGAGGGCACCGGGCCGGACGGGGCCGTCGACTGGCGGCACACGTACCCCAGCGCATGCGACATGGACGCGGCCACCGGCCCGGTGTTCCGCTTCTGAGCCTCTCGGCAGGGGCGGCGTCGCTCCGCCCGCCTCAGGTCTCGCGGGTGGCGACCATTCCGATCGTGGTCAGCCCCAGCACCACCCAGCCGAACCAGAGCCAGCCGTTGCTTCCCATCGCCGCCGTGTACCCGGTCACCGCCACCAGGGCCCCCACGGTGAGCACTCCCATGGTCTTCGTCGATCCGGACATGCGCGCACGCTCCTCGTCGGCCGCGCGGCCGTTGCCCCCATCGTCCCCCGGAAGGCGTGTCCGCCGCTACTGTCCGCGCGCCTGCAACGAGGCGAGATACGCGTTGTAGGCGTGGAGCTCCTGGTCGCCGTCGCGGTCCGCCGCCCGGTCCGAGCGCTTCGCCGTCCGCTGATCGGAGCGGTACCACTGGAAGACCAGGGCGAGCAGCACCAGCACCGACGGGATCTCGCTGAACGCCCAGGCGATGCCGCCCGCCGCGTTCTGGTCGGACAGGGCGTCGATGCCCAGGGAGGCCGACGGGTTCTTGTACACCTCGACCATGGGCTGGGAGGCCATCATCAGCGCGATGCCGAAGAACGCGTGGAACGGCATCCCGGCGAACAGCTCCAGCATCCGCAGCAGATAACCGGGGCGGTGCGGGCCCGGGTCGATGCCCATGATCGGCCAGAAGAAGACCAGGCCGACACCGAGGAAGTGGACCATCATCGCGAGGTGCCCGGCCGTCGAACCCATCAGGAAGTCGAACAGCGGCGTGAAGTACAGGCCGTACAGGCTGGCGATGAAGAGCGGGATGGTGAACACCGGATGCGTGATGACCTTCATGTACCGGCTGTGCAGCAGCATCAGGAGCAGCTCGCGCGGCCCCTTCCTGCCACGCGCCGCGACCGGCAGTGCACGCAGCGCGAGCGTCACGGGCGCGCCCAGCAGCAGCAGGATCGGCGACAGCATGCTGATCACCATGTGCTGCACCATGTGCACGCTGAACATGACCATGCCGTAGTCGTTGAGCTTGGTGCACATCACCAGGGCGATGCTCAGCACCCCGATGACGAAGAAGACGATCCGGTTGACCGGCCACCCGTCCCCGCGCCTGCGCAGCCGCGCCACCGCGCATCCGTACAGGAGCACGGCGAGCACGCAGCCGATCAGGAAGATCGGGTCCGCGGAGAACTGGAGCCCGCGTCCCAGCGTGAACGGCGGCAGATCCATGTTCATGCCGTGCCCGCTGTGATCCATCTGTTCACTCCTGATGGGGGCGCCGGGACGTCCCCGTTTCGTGCCGGTTGTCCCGACCAGAGTAGAACTGCCCCCGGCCGCGGTTGCGGCCGGGGGCAGTCCTCAGACGGTGGTGTCGCTCAGAGCACGCACTCGGCCTCGGCGTACCGCTCGGCCGGGACCGTCTTCAGGGTCTCCACGGCCTCAGCGAGCGGGACCATCGTGATGTCCGTGCCGCGCAGCGCCGTCATCATGCCGAACTCGCCGCGGTGCGCCGCCTCCACCGCGTGCCAGCCGAAGCGGGTCGCCAGGACCCGGTCGTACGCGGTCGGCGTCCCGCCGCGCTGGACGTGGCCGAGGATGACCGGGCGGGCCTCCTTGCCCAGACGCTGCTCCAGCTCGATGGAGAGCTGGGTCGCCACGCCCGCGAAGCGCTCGTGCCCGTAGATGTCCTTGACGCCGGACTGGAACTCCATGGAGCCCTCGCGCGGCTTCGCGCCCTCGGCGACCACGACGATCGCGAACTTCTTGCCGGCCGAGAAGCGCCGGCCGACCAGCTCGGTCAGCTCGTCGATGTCGAAGGGGCGCTCGGGGACGACGACGGCGTGCGCACCGGCGGCCATGCCCGAGTGCAGGGCGATCCAGCCGGTGTGACGGCCCATGACCTCGACGATCATGACCCGCTGGTGGGACTCGGCGGTGGTCTTCAGCCGGTCGAGGGCCTCGGTGGCCACGCCGACGGCGGTGTCGAAACCGAAGGTCACGTCGGTGGAGGCGATGTCGTTGTCGATCGTCTTCGGTACGCCGACGATCGGCAGCCCCGCCTCGGACAGCAGGTTCGCCGCCTTGAGGGTGCCCTCGCCGCCGATCGGGATGATCGCGTCGAGACCGAGGTCCCTGACGTGGCCCCTGGCCTGCTCCACGCCACCGCGCAGGTGCGCAGGCTGCACCCGGGAGGAGCCGAGGATCGTGCCGCCGCGGGCGAGGATGCCGCCGACGGCGTCGAGGTCGAGCTTGCGGTAGTCGCACTCCAGGAGGCCCCGCCACCCGTCGTGGAAGCCGATGACCTCGTCACCGTGGTCGACCACCGCGCGGTGGACGACGGAACGGATGACCGCATTGAGGCCGGGGCAGTCGCCGCCGGAGGTGAGCACACCAATTCGCATTGCCCGGGAAACCTTTGCAACGTGGACCGACGACCGGACCACGTCGTCCGGCTGGAATCCCGCCACCCTACCGGCGCAGGGTGGCGGGACCGAACCGGGCGTCCGCCTGCTGGACTCCGCTCAGCTGAGCGAATTTCGCCTCATCAGACGGGCTGTGTCGCGGACGCGATCCGTTCGGCGCGCAGCGCCTCGTACCAGCGGTCGTCGGTCGGCGGCAGCGCGTTCACATCGAGCGCCAGCTTCAGCAGCAGGTCCGCGATCAGCGGGTTGCGCGCCATCACGGGCCCGTGCATGTACGTGCCGAACACGGTGTCGTTGTACGCGCCCTCGGTGCCGTCCCCGGTGCCGTTGCCCCGGCCGAACTGCACCCGGGCGAACGGGCGTGCCGTCGGGCCGAGATGGGTGACGCCCTGGTGGTTCTCGAAGCCGGTCAGCGGCGGCAGCCCGAGGTGCGGGTCGATGTCCGCGAGCACATCGCCCACGCACCGGTCGCCCTCGCCGCGGGTGGAGACCACGTCGAGGAGCCCGAGGCCCTGCTCGCGCTCACCGAGGTCGTTGACGAACTCGTGGCCGAGGATCTGGTAGCCGGCGCAGACCGAGAAGATGATCGCGCCGTTGGACGCGGCCCGGCTGAGACCCCCGTCACGGCGCAGCCGCTCCGCGGCGAGCCGCTGCGGCCGGTCCTCACCGCCGCCGATCAGGTAGATGTCGCCGGACGTGGGAACGGGCTGGTCGCTGCGCACGTCGACGCGCGACACGTCCAGGCCGCGCTGGCGGGCCCGGCGCTCCACCACCAGGGCGTTGCCCTGGTCGCCGTAGGTGCTCAGCAGGTCCGGGTAGACCCACACCAGCCGCAGGCTGTTGTTGCTCATGCTTCGTCCTCTCCGGAGGGGGCCGGGGCCGGGGTCAGTTGCCGACACGACGGCGCAGATCCTGGAAGGCGGTGTAGTTGGCGATGACCTCGATGCGGCCGGGCGGTGCCTGCTGCACGGCCTCGTCGAGGTTCTCGCAGACCCGGAAGTCGAGACCGGCCACTTCGAGCCGGACCGCGAGGTCGAGCTTGCGGTCGCCGAGCACGAAGATCGGGTGACCAGCGAGCTGGGTGTAGTCCACGTCCCACAGCCAGGAGGTGTCCGTGCCGTCGGCGCCGCGCGCGTTGACGGAGAGGATCACGGGGGTGGGCGGCGGGTCGATCAGCGAGAACGTCTCCAGCCAGCCGGCCGGGTTCTTCGCCAGCAGGAGCCGCAGCTCGCGGTTGAGGAAGGTGACGACGTCGTAGCGGCCCGCGACGGCCTGTACGTGGTACATCCGCTCCAGCGCGACCTGCGGCGGCACGCCGAAGACGGCGGCCACGGCGGCCGAGCTGGTGGCGTTGGCCTTGTTGGCGCGGCCGGGCAGCTGGAGGTGGATCGGCCAGGCCGAACCGTGCGGGTCCAGGACGTAGTCGCCGTGCAGCACCCAGCTGGGGGGCGGACGGCGGAAACCGCACTCGCCGCAGAACCAGTCGTCGCCGGGGCGCTGCATCACACCGCCGCAGGACGGGCAGGACCAGGCGTCGTCCTTCCACGCCTGTCCGGCCGCGACCCACACCACGTTGGGGGAGGAGGAGGCCGCCCAGACGATCAGCGGGTCGTCGGCGTTGGCGATGATCACGGCCTTCGAGCCGGACAGTCCCTCGCGCCACTTCTCGGCGAGCATCCGGGTCTCCGCGGCCCGGTCCAGCTGGTCGCGGGAGAGGTTCAGCAGCGCGATCACCTTGGGTGTGGTGTCGCGTGCGACGCCTGCGAGGTACTTCTCGTCCACCTCGATCACGCCGTACTGCGCGTCCGAGCCGCCGGCCAGGGCCGAGGTGATGCCCGCGGGCATGTTGGCGCCGAGCGCGTTCGACACGACCGGGCCCGCGGCCCGCAGTGCCTCGGCGATCAGCCGGGTCGTGGTCGTCTTGCCGTTGGTCGCCGACACCAGGATCACGTCCAGGTGCTGTGCCAGCCGCCCGAGCAGGTCGGGGTCGAGCCTGAGCGCCACCCGGCCGCCGATCACCGATCCGCTGCCCCGCCCGGCTGCCCGCGACACCGCCGCAGCGGCCTTGCCCGCCGTCACGGCCAGCTTGGCCCGCGGCGACAACGGCTCCGTGTTGCCTGCCATCGTCCTAGATCCTCCTTGCATCGGTCCGCGCCCAGCCTATCGATGTCCGGCGCGGCGGAGGCACGGCGGCACCGCTCGGGGCGTGGAGTTCCGGTGGAATGTGGGGCGCGTGGCGTACCACCGGCGCGAAATTCCCGTGGGCGGGCGGCCCGGGAGGGGGCGGGCGCCCCGCGGCCGGGGCCTTCGTCCGGTCCGGTGGCGGCGTGCTGCCGCACGGAGCGGGGCGAGACAGGCCGGTGCCGGACCGTGCGATCCGGACAGTGCCGCACCGGACGGGGCCCACCTGACGTGGCGTCATGCCGCACGGCCCGTGCCCTCCCCCCGCGGCACGGGAGGGCGACGCCGCGCGTGACCGAGGTCACGCCGTTTCAGGCAGTGGGCGCCCCGGGGGACGCCGGGACGGGCCCGACGGCGTCGAGCGGGCCCCGGCCGTACAGGTCCCGCACCCAGGTGTCCTGGTACACGGTGTCGAGATAGCGCTCGCCCAGGTCGGGTGCCACGGCGACCGCGGTGAGCTCCCGCGCCCCCTGCCCGTTCAGCCAGCCGACCGCGCCGCTCACCACCGTGCCCGTCGAGCCGCCGAAGAGGAATCCCCGCCCTGCCAGCCGGCGGCAGGCACGGATCGTGTCCGCCTCCTCGACCCGGACCACCTCGTCCACGTACGACTCGTCCAGCAGCGGCGGGCGCATGCTCATGCCCAGCCCCGGGATCATCCTGCGGCCGGGTGCGCCGCCGAACGCCATCGAGCCGACGGTGTCCACCGCGACGATCCGCACCGGCAGGCGCAGGTCCCGGAAATAGCGTGCGCAGCCCATCAGGGTTCCGGTCGTCCCCGCGCCGACGAACAGGACGTCCAGGTCCGGGAACGAGCGGGCGATCTCCGGCGCCGTCGTCAGGTAGTGCGCCCGCCAGTTGGCCGGGTTGGAGTACTGGCTCAGCCACACGCACCGTTCGTCGGCGGCGCAGAGACTGCGGACGTAGTCGAGGCGGGCTCCGAGGAAGCCGCCGTTGGCCTCCTCACCGGCCACGCTGCGCACCTCGCTGCCCAGCGCCTCCATCAGCAGCCGCGTCGTGAGGTTGCAGCGCGAGTCCGTCACGCAGATGAACCGGTATCCCTTGCTCGCCGCGATCATGCTCAGCGCGACGCCGAGGTTCCCGGACGAGGACTCGACCAGTACGGAACCGGCTTTCAGTGAGCCGCCGCGCTCGGCGGCCGCCACCATCTCGGCGGCCGCCTTGAGCTTGATCGAGCCGGCGAAGTTGAAACCCTCGCACTTGAGGAGCAGCGAGTGTCCGAAGACCGGCTCCACATCGACGTAGAGATCCTCCTCGTTGAAGTCCTGGGGAACGGATATGACCGACACGACTAACTCCTCCTCCGGGCGGTGTGCTGTCCGTGCTGCGGGGGCGCCTCCGTCACCCGTACCGGCGGCGTTCGTGGAAAAAGTCGTCCACGGTCCGAAGCTCGCCCGAGCGGTCCACCTCGTCGTAGACATGGGCGCCGACCGCGAGGTCGAGCACGCCGAGACCGAAGGGCGAGAACACCGCGGGCCGGTCCGCCGGGACGTCTACCCGCCCGGCCATGACGTCGTCGAGCGTGCCGTCGACGAAGTTCCGGTTGCCCGTGAGCTGTTCGGTCAGATGGGGCGAGGTGCCGGCCCTGAGGCAGTGCTCGATGTCGTCCACGACGTTGGTCGAGGCCAGCAGGACGGACGGGGCGAGGTCCCGCAGCGACACGTGGAGCACCACCGGGTTGTGGTCGAACCACGCCGGGTCGCTGACGTGCGGGGATCCCGCCACGGTCGCGAAGACGACGAGATCGCTCGTACGGATGAGTTCTTGCGGGTCCTGGTGCACGGTGACGGCCGCGGCGCTGCCGGACTGCTCCACGTACACGCGGAATCCGGCCGCGCTCTCCGCGGACACGTCGTACACCCCGATGTCGTCGAACGACCAGCCGGAGCCTTCGAGGTAGGTGTGGATGTACCGGGCGATCAGGCCGGTTCCGAAGAACCCGACGCGGGTCGGCCGGGGGCGGCCCCGGCTGAGCCGGTCGGCGGCCGACGCCGCAGATGCCGCCGTCCTCGTCGCGCTGATGATCGAGCTCTCCAGGCAGGCGAACGGGTATCCGGTGTCAGGGTCGTTGAGGATCAGGACGGCCGAGGCCCGGGGCACGCCCGCGGCCACGTTGCCGGGGAAGCTGGCGATCCACTTCAGCCCGTCCACCCTCGCCTCGCCGCCCAGCGAGGCGGGCAGCGCGATCATCCTGGCGGTCGGGCGGTCCGGGAAGCGCAGGAACGAGGAGGGCGGGTTCACCGTCCGGCCCGATCCGTGCAGCCGGTAGGCCGCCTCGACCACGTCCACGATGTCCTTCTCGCGCCCCTCCAGGGCGCGCCGGACCTGGCCGCCGGGGATCACCGCGAACGAGGGCACGGGGATCTCGCCGGTCGGGGTGTGACCGCTCGTGCGGTCTCGGTCGGTGTTCATCGCTGCCCCGCCCCGGCCGTCGGCGGGCAGGTGTCCAGCCGGGTGGGCGAGGCCATCGCGACGACCACGTCGCGCGGTCCCTCGTAGGCCTCCCGGCTGTGCGCGGTGCGGATGTTGTCGACGAGCAGCAGATCACCCGCCTGCCACGGCAGACGCACGGTGTGGTCCGCGTAGACGGAGCCGATGAGCCGGACGGCCTCCTCGTCGAGCGGCTCGCCGTCGCCGTACCGGGTGTTGAACGGCAGTCCGGCGGGCCCGTACTCGTCGATCAGGTACTCCCGCACCTCGGGCGCGAGCGTCCATTCGTTGAGGAAGGCGATCTGGTTGAACCAGCAGCGCTGTCCGCCGGCCGGGTGGCGCACCACCGCGCTGCGGCGCTGCGTGGTGCGCAGTGCGCCGTCGGGCTGCCAGTCCCAGTCGATGGCGTGGGCGCGGCAGTAGCTCTCCACGGCATCGCGGTCGGCGGTGCCGAACGCCTCGGACACGGTGGCCCCGATCTCGTCGTTGTAGCTGCGGTCCAGCAGCCAGCCCTCCCGCTCGAACCGCTCGGCGAGGTGGCGGGGCAGGGCGTCGAGTACGGTCGCCGCGTCGGCCAGGCAGATGGCTCCGCCGCTGGTGGGCCCGGTGAGACAGGCGAAGAGCAGCAGTCCGGGGAAGCCGAGCGTGTAGCTCAGCTCATGGTGCATGCACATCGGCTGGTTCGGGGGCCAGGGAGACGCGGAGTGCACTCCGGGGGCGTAGGTCTCCCTGGGCGCGAAGGCCTCCCGCTCCGTCACCGGTTCGAGGGCCAGGTGGGCCAGGACCGCCGCGACGTCCGCCGTGTCGCGGAGCCCCAGTCCGCGGATCAGGACCGCGCCGTGCGCGAGGAGTTCGGCGCGCAGCCGTTCGCGGGCACCGTCGGCCCAGCGGGCCGGGTCCTGGGCGTCCGGGACCCGCAGCACCGGGGGGCGGCCGGGGTGGCCGGACTCCGTTCGCGGGCCGAGCGGTGAGGTTGTCGTTTCGGGTGCGGTGGTTGTTTCGATGGAGGTCATGTCACTCTCCTCGAGGTGGTGATCGGTTCACCGGGCAGCGCGTTCGTCCACGAGCGCGGCCAGATCGGTCAGTACGGGGTGGCGGACGAGGTCCTTGAGCGAGACCTCCCGGTCCAGGGAGATCACGACGCCGACCGCCGACAGCGAGGTGCCGCCCCGGTCGAAGAAGTTGTCCCGCCGTCCCAGCCGGTCCTGCGGTACCCCGAGCGCCCGGGACCAGGCCGCTGCCAGCCGCCGCTCGGTGCGCGTGCGGGGGAGGGCCTCGCTCCCGGGGTCGCCGGGTGCTCCGGACTCCGCCGCGAGGCGGGTCAGTTCGGCCCGGTCGATCTTTCCGTTCGCGGTCAGTGGCAGGGCCTCCCGCCAGTGGACGGCGGCCGGAACCATGTACGCGGGCAGCGTCTCGGCGAGGCGTTCGGCGACGGAGCCGTCCGGCGGCGGCTGTGTGCCGCTGCAGAAGGCGATCAGCCGCCTCGCCCGGCCTGCCGCCTCTCCGGTCACCACGACGGCGCCGTCGCGCACGCCCGGGACCGCCAGCAGCGCGTTCTCTATCTCGCCGGTCTCGACGCGGAAGCCGCGGATTTTCACCTGGTTGTCGCGGCGGCCGAGGAATTCCAGCTGTCCGTCGGGGAGCCAGCGGCCGTAGTCCCCGCTCAGGTGCATCCGCTCCCCGGGGCGGTGCGGATCGGGCAGGAAGGCGGCCCGGGTCCGCTCGGGGTCGTTGATGTATCCGCGGCCCACGCAGATCCCGGAGAAGGCGATCGCGCCGGTGGCGCCCAGCGGCACCGGGTTCCGGTGCTGGTCCAGGAGGTACATGCGTGCGTTGCCGACCGGGCGCCCGATCGGCACCCCGTCGGTATCCGGCAGCCGGTGCATGAGCGCGTGGGTGGTGTCGTCGGACGTCTCGGTCAGCCCGTAGGCGTTGACGAGCACTGTTCCGGGGCGGGCCCTGAACCAGCGCCGGACCAGGTCCTTCTTCAGCGCCTCGCCGGTGACTGAGAGACAGCGCAGGTCGGGTAGTTCGCGTGGGTGCCGTTCCAGGAGGGCCAGGACGGCATCGAGGTAGGACGGCACCACCTGGACCACGCCCGCCCGGCCATCGGCCAGCGTGTCGAGGAAGCGCCGGACGTCCAGGACGTCCTCCTGGCCGACCAGCAGGGTGGTTCCGCCGGTGAGCAGGGGGCAGAGCAGCTGCCACAGCGAGATGTCGAAGCACTGCGGGGCGGTCTGGGCGACCACGTCCGACCCGCCGATCCCCAGGTCGTCGATCTTGGCGAGGAGGTGGTTGAGCAGGCCGCCGTGCTCCACCATCGCGCCCTTCGGCTCGCCGGTGGAACCGGAGGTGAAGAAGACGTAGGCCAGATCGCCGGCGCCGACCGGGACTCCGGGATCGGCGTCGGTGCCGGATCCGGTGCCTCCGGGGCGGGGCGCGCAGAGCGGGCCGATGAGCAACGTCCGTACGTCCGGCAGGGAGTTCAGGGCGCGGTCGAGGGTCGCGGTGCTGCCGGACTCGGTGAGCACGAGACCGCAGCCGGCGCGGGTGAGCACGGCGGCGATGCGTCCGGCGGGGAAGTGGGGATCGACGGGGAGGTAGACGCCGCCGGACTTGAGGATCGCGAGGACGCCGGCCATCCATTCCAGGCTCCGTCCGGCCACCAGGGCGACGACCCCCTCCCTGGTCAGCCCCGCGTCCAGCAGGGCGTGTGCCAGCCGGTTGGCACGGGTGTTGAGCTCGCGGTACGTCCACCGCCGGTCGCCGTGGACGGCCGCGACGCTGTCCGGATGAGCGCGGACCCGCTGTTCGAACAGCTCGTGGAAGCGGAGACCGGGCAGCTCGCGGTACGGCCCCGCGAGCCCGTCGAGCTGCAGGCGGAGTTCGCCGGGCGACAGCAGACTCTGCCGGCCGTGCTCCGCCTCGGGGCCGGCGGCGATCAGCCGCAGCGCGGCGAGGTGGTAGCCGGCGATGCGGGTGGCGGCCTCCTCGTCGAGCGCCTCGGTCCGGTAGCGCAGCCGCAGTACGGTCCGGCCGTCGCGGCGCGGGAACCCGACGCTGAAGACGGTGTCCGGCGCCGGTTCGCCGCCGCCGGCCGGATCGAAGACCGCCTCCGGTACCGCCGTGGGGAGCCGCAGTCGCCGGCCGAGCGCCTCCACCGGGAACCGCCGGTGGGCCAGCAGCTCCGCCTCGGTGCGATCCGCGTGGCGCAGGAGCGCCCGCCAGGACACGCAAGCGGTCGTCAGCCGGCAGGGCAACGGCCCGACGCCCGAGGCGGGGACGTACCCCGTCGTGACACCGGGTTCGCCGGACAGCGCGGCGAGGACCTTGGCGTGGGCGGCCAGGAGCGGCGCGGTGGGTGAGAGGCCCATCGACCGGGCCAGCGCGTCCAACTCCGTGACCAGGGCGTCCGGGACGGCTTCCTCGACCGCCGCGGTGCCCGCCGCCGGGCTGCGCGTCCACCTCGGGACGGCGGTGGACCCGCCGGCGGTCAGCACCTCGCGCCAGTACTCGGCACCGGTGCGTGCGGTCGTGTTCATCGTGCCGCCTCCTCGCTCCGGGCGCTGCCCGGCCGGATCTGGCGTGCGGGGTTTCCGCCCCACAGCGCGTTGCGGGGGACCGACTCGCCCTTCATCAGGAAGGAGTCCGGAGCGAGGGCGGCCCCGTCGTCGATCGTCACGCCGTAGTGCACGAAGGCGCCGACGCCGAGGGTGCAGTGCGAGCCGATCGTGGTGGTGGCGGACTTGAAGGTGCCGTCCTCCTGCGAGTGGCACTGGACGACGCTGCCGGCGTTGAGCGTGGCGTGGTCCCCGATGGTGACCATCGTGCGTTCCGTCAGGTAGCAGCCGTCGTCGAAGACCTCGCGCCCGATCCGGACGCCGAGCGACCGCCAGACGAGACTCTTGAACGGTGTCCCGTTGAAGATCTGGAGGTACGTCTCGGACGGCACCTTCCAGAAGCGTTCGCGCCGCCAGAAGCGCGGGTCGTAGATCGAGCAGAACAGCGGGCCCGGCGCGTGGAACACCGTGACGAGGCGTTCGACGAGAACGAAGTACCCGGCGCTGACGACGACGAGGAGCACATTGCCCAGCGCGACGGCCGAGGCGCCCACCGAGGTGTAGAGCTCCGCGGCACCCGACATCACCAGGGTGACCACGAAGGCGTAGAACCACCGAACCAGCAGGTACAGCCCCATGGAGGCGGCGTTGTGCCTGTTCTTGGCCGCCAGGCCGCTGCGCAGGGTCTCGCCGCTCTTCATACGGTCGAAGCTGCTGTCGCGCCGGACCGACCGGGGGATCTCGAAGCTGGGTGAGCCGAGGAGACCGACGCCCTCCCGCGTCCGCCCGTCGACCGGGACCATGACCTTGGTCGCCAGCAGACAGTTGTCCCCGACCCTGCTCCGCGCGGGGAAGGCGATCCTGTTGCCGAGGAAGCTGTGCGCCCCGATGGCGGCCCGGGACACCCGGAACGAGGTGCTGGAGAACTCGGCGTTGTTGATCGACAGCCCGTCGGCCACCATCGTGCCCGTTCCGACCAAGCTCAGGTACGGCGTCTCGTGCTTGACCTCGGTACCGAAGTTCGAACCGGTCTGCTCGACCCGGGAGAGGTCGTAGCCGAGCAGGCGCAGGTAGGGGACGATGCCGGAGCTGTCACCGAACAGGCGGGTGAGGAAGCGCCGGTTGGTCAGCAGGGTGATCGCGCGGTGCACCCCGTAGTGGAAGCCGTAGAGCGGATAGACCTTGTCCGGTCGGATGGTGCGGCTGAGCAGCCGGGGCACGGTGGCGAGCAGCAGGAAGGCGAGCGGCACGATCACGAAGAGCAGTACGAACGAGGCCGCCAGGGTGTCGCGGTAGAAGGCCCAGGTGGTGAGGACGCTGGGCCCCGGGTCCAGCACCGCCGAGAGCTGCGGCGCCCCGGCGAGCAGCATGCCGAGGCCGCCGACGGCCAGCGGCAGGTACACCAGGAGCGCGCTCAGCAGCTGGGTGCCGCTGTGGACCGCACGGCGCAGGGTGCCGCAGACCACAGCTCCCACCACCTGGTACTCCGCCCCGGCGGGCTCCGCCGGCGAACCGTGCCAGTGCTCGCCCGCGGGCACGGACTGGCCCCGGTGCAGGGCGGAGGCGTGGGCCAGGCGGGCGCCGTCGCCCATGGATGTCCCGATGTCGAGCACCGAGGCCTCGGCGACGACCACGTCCCTGCCGAGGGTCACGGTGCCGGTCTGGATCAGCCCGTCATGGGCGCGGTAGCAGGAGAGGAACGAGTCCTTGCGGACGACGGAGGAGTCCCCGACGGTCAGCAGGTCGGTGCAGAGGGGGACGTTGCGGGAGAAGATCACCACGCCCTTCCCGATCCTCGCGCCCAGCGCCCTGAGGTAGAGCGTGTACAGCGGCGACCCGGCGAACAGGACGAGCGGGTCGGCGCGGACGAGTGTCCGGACGATCCAGAACCGGACGTACGCCAGGCTCCAGATCCGGATCTCCTGGGGCCTCCAGCGCCCGACGAGTACCCACTTCGTGGCGATCGGCAGCACCGAGAGCCCCAGCAGGGCCCCGGCGCCGAACACGACCGAGCGGAGGTAGCCCGAGAGCACGCCGGACCCGGCGGATATCCACTCGTAGCCCCGGACGGTGATGGACGCGATGAGGCACGAGTAGGCGACGAAGGACAGGAGCTGCAGCGCCCCGCACACCCGGTACCGGGCCCGGCCCGTGGGGGCCGGCGGCGCGGGAGCGGAGTCCCTGCCCGCCGAAGGCGCGGCGACGGGCAGGGACTTTGCCGGCGAAGGGTCCGCGGTGGGGGAGGAGGGCGCGGGGGGAGCCAGCGCGGACGCCAGTGCGCCGGCCGTGGGGTGTGCGTAGACGTCCCGCATCGAGACCGCCGGCAGGTCCGCGCGCTTGCGCACCCGTGCGCAGAAGTGGGCCATCATCAAGGAGTCGGCGCCCAGGTCGTCGAAGAAGTGACTGTCCGCCGCCACCCGGTCGAGGTGCAGTACATCCGCGAGAACGTCCGCGAACTCCGCTTCGGCACTCCGGGGGACGACAGCGGCGCCGTCGTGGGGCGCGGCCTCCCGGAGGTCCGGTGGCAGTGTGGCGACTCGCTTTCCTGACATGGGGGCTCCCTGCGCGGCGATGGCTCACCGGTGACGCACGGTGACGCGACCCGTGGCGGGCTGCTCTCGGTGCCGAATGGGCCCGATGCGAGCGGCGCTCGGTGGCTCTATGAGGAATTCGAGGCCAACGAGGGGGAGGATTGCCCTATTTAGAAGAAATCTCATATTTCGCCCATGGCTGCGCAAGCGTGGTCGCTTCCGTACCGGGTGTCGGCTGTGTGTTCGACGCTTCTCCGGACCGTACGATGGCCGCCATGCGAAACCGCCCGATCCCCGGCAGTTCCGGACTCGTCCGGCCCATGGGCCTGCTCGGTGACCCCGTGCTGCACGGGGCCTGTGAGCCCGTCACGGACTTCGGGCCCTCACTTGCCCGGCTGGTCGAGGACATGTACGCCACGATGTACGCGGCGAACGGTGTCGGGCTCGCGGCCAACCAGATCGGCGTCGCACTGAGGGTGTTCGTCTATGACTGTCCCGACGACGAGGACGTCCGGAACCTGGGGCACCTCGTCAACCCCGTGCTCGTCGAGGCCGACGGGATCACCGTGCGGGGCCCGGAGGGCTGCCTCTCGCTGCCGGGCATCGAGGCCGGCACGCCCCGGTTCGACCACGCGGTCGTCGAGGGGGTCACGATCGGGGGCGAGCCGGTGCGGGTCAGCGGCACCGGCTTCTTCGCCCGCTGCCTCCAGCACGAGTGCGACCACCTCGACGGCACCGTCTACACCGACCGGCTGACCGGCCTGCGACGGACCCGGGCGCTGCGCGCGGCCCGCCGGGCGCCCTGGGGGCGGACCGGCTGACCGGGCGGCGCCGTTCGCGGCCTCAGAACCCGGGGCCGCCGGGGCGGTCGCCCGCCGCGGCGAGCCGGCCCCACAGGAGATCGGCCAGGCTGCTCACCAACTGGGCGCGCGAGCAGGGGCGTTCACCCAGCCACCAGTCACCCGCCGCGTGCATCATGCCGACGATGCCGTGACCCCAGATCCGGGCCATGACCTGGCTGTCCGGACCGAGGTCCACCCGCTCGGCGATGACCGCGGCGAGCTCTTCGCCCAGCCGGCGCAGCAGCGGGGCCGAGTGGCGTCCCACGTCGAAGCCCTGCTCGGACGAGGGCGCCGCGTCGTCGGACGGATGCATCAGGAAGCGGTAGACCTGCGGGCGGGCCTCGATCGCGGCCAGATAGGTGTCGAGCGTCGCCTCGACCCGGGCGCGCCGGTCGGCGGGGGCGTCGAGTGCGGCGCGCAGGGCGCTGAGCAGTGCGTCGGTGTGCCGTTTCGCGAGGGCGCGGTAGAGGCCGCCCTTGTCGCCGAAGTGCCGGTAGAGGATGGGCTTGGTGATGCCTGCCTCGGCCGCGATGGCGTTCATCGAGGCCCCGGGGCCGTCCCTGAGCACCACGCGGTCGGCGGCCTCGAGCAACTCGCGGCGGCGGCGCTCGGCCGCGGTCCGCTGTCGCTCGGCCTGTCGTGTGGTCTCCATGCTGTTTCTCCCACCCCTGGCCGTGCTTTTCCGTCCTGCCTGCGCAACGTAACACCCTGCCCAGCGGTGCGCGGATCTGCGGCTGACCGGTTGACAGAGGCTACTTGCCGGTAACAGACTGTTGTTACCGCAAGTAACGAATGGTTTTTGACAGCAGTACGTGGAGGGGAAAATGGCCGAGTTCACGCTCGAGCTCAACGACGACCAGAAGCAGGTCCGTGACTGGCTTCACGGCTTCGCCGCGGATGTTATCCGTCCGGCCGCTTCGGAGTGGGACGAGCGTGAGGAAACGCCCTGGCCCGTCATTCAGGAGGCGGCCAAGGTCGGCATCTACTCCCTGGACTTCTACGCCCAGCAGTTCTTCGACCCGACCGGCCTCGGCATCCCGATGGCGATGGAGGAGCTGTTCTGGGGGGACGCGGGCATCGCCCTGTCCATCGTCGGTACGGGCCTGGCGGCCGTCGGCGTCCTCGCCAACGGCACCGAGGAGCAGATAGGCACCTGGATCCCGCAGATGTACGGCGACGCGAACGATGTGAAGGTCGCCGCCTTCTGCTCCTCCGAGCCCGACGCCGGCTCCGACGTCGCCTCGATGCGCACCCGTGCGGTGTACGACGGGGCGAAGGACGAGTGGGTGCTCAACGGCACCAAGACCTGGGCGACCAACGGCGGCATCGCCAACGTCCATGTCGTGGTCGCGGTCGTGGACGCGGAGCTGGGTTCCAAGGGGCACGCATCCTTCATCGTGCCGCCGGGTACCCCCGGGCTCTCCCAGGGCCAGAAGTTCAAGAAGCACGGCATCAGGGCCTCGCACACCGCCGAGGTCGTCCTGGAGGACGTCCGTGTGCCGGGCCACTGCCTGCTCGGCGGCAAGGAGAAGCTCGACCAGCGCATCGCGCGGGCCCGCGAGCGCGCCGCCTCCGGTGGCGGCGAGCGGGTGAAGAACGCGGCGATGGCCACGTTCGAGGCCTCCCGCCCGGCCGTCGGCGCGATGGCGGTCGGCACCGCCCGTGCCGCGTACGAGGTCGCGCTCGACTACGCGAAGACCCGGACCCAGTTCGGCCGCCCGATCATCGACAACCAGGGCATCGCCTTCCAGCTTGCCGACATGCGCACGCGCATCGACGCGGCCCGGCTGCTGGTCTGGCGCGCGTCCTGGATGGCGGCCGCCGGCAAGCCGTTCGAGTCGGCCGAGGGCTCCATGTCCAAGCTGTACGCGAGCGAGACCGCCAAGGAGGTCACCGCCCAGGCCGTCCAGATCCTCGGCGGCAACGGCTTCACCCGTGAGTACCCGGTGGAGCGGATGCACCGGGACGCCGCGATCTACACGATCTTCGAGGGCACCAGCGAGATCCAGCGCCTCGTGATCGCCCGCACGCTGTCGGGGATGCCCATCCGCTGACACCCGGACCGGCCGGCGCGACCGGCCCCCGTCCCCCGGCGCACCGGTGGGGGACGGGGGCCGGTCGTCTGTGCTGTGCTCCTCCGTGCTGGGCGGATGGTGTGCACCTGCCATGCCCCTGTAGATTCCCGGTGAAGATCGTGCCTGGCCGATGGAGGGGAACGCACCATGCTGAAATCCACCGGAGGGCGGGTCCTGGCCGCCGCCGTCGCGGCGTTCGGCCTCGTCGTGGCCGCGCAGGGCACGGCCGCGGCCGCGCCGAAGTCGGTCGGGGCGAGCTTCGGCGGGTACGGCGAGTGGAACCCCGACCCCTCCGGCGGCATCCCCGGCGACTCGATCCGTGCCTGCGACACGAGCGCGGACGGCTGGGGCATCGAGGTGAAGCTCGACATCGGCCGCAACGGGACCTGGGACCGGGTCGCGAGCACCCGCGGTCACAACTCCCCCTACTGCAGCCCGTGGAAGAGCGGCGACATCAAGGAGGGCACGCCCGTGAGCGTCCAGGTGACGAACGTGGACGGCGGCGTCACCTACCCCAAGGGCTCGCTCCTGCTCAGCCACGCCTGAGCCGTCCTCGCGCTGCTTCGGAACCCCGTCGGAACAACCGGCGGACCCCGTCGGAGCCACGCCCGCGCCGCCGGGCGGCCGGTGGCGATCCGGCCGCAGGCCACCCGGCGGCTTCGCCTCAGGCGGGCAGCTGGGCCTCGATGGCCGCGACGAGCTCCGGGGCCTCCGGCTCGGTGGCGGGACGGAGCCGGGCGACCGGCTCGCCCGCAGGGGAGAGCAGGAACTTCTCGAAGTTCCACTTCACGTCACCGGCTTCGCCGTCGGCGTCCGCGAGCTTCGTCAGCTCCGTGTAGAGAGGGTGCCGGCCCGCGCCGTTGACGTCCGTCTTGGCGAGCAGCGGGAAGCTCACCCCGTACGTCGCGGAGCAGAACGCCTGGATCTCCTCGGAGCTGCCGGGCTCCTGGCCGGCGAACTGGTTGCACGGCACGCCGAGCACGGTGAAGCCCCGGTCCCCGTAAGTCTTCTGCAGCCGCTCCAGGCCGGCGTACTGAGGGGTCAGCCCGCACTTGGAGGCGACGTTCACCAGCAGGACGGCCTGGCCACGGTAGGCGCCGAGGGTGGTCGGCTCGCCGGTCAGGGTGTGGAGGGGAATGTCGTACAGCGTCATGAGGGTCTCCTAGTAAATGGCTTTCACAGCCATTCTTACGCCGACAGGTCCCCACTTATACCCACAGGGCCATCGGGCTTGTGCCCACAGGTTCATCGGGACGAAGCCGCTCGCACGGCCGTCCGGATCGAGCAGCCTGCCCAGGTTCTCGCCGATCGCCGTGACAGGCCCTAGGACAGGTGCTGGGAGCCGCCCAGCGCGGAGCGCCGGGACGCCGACGGCGCCTCCTGCCGCGAGCGGTTCAGGCTCGTCAGCCGCCAGACGCTGCCCTCCGTGTGACTGCGGGTGACCAGATGGGCCCGGGTCGCCGTGATGCCGGGGATCGTGCCGAGCCGGTCCACGATGCAGCGCGAGAGCGCCCCGAAGCCGGTGGCCATGGCCGAGATCCGCAGGTCCCGGCCGCCTGCGGTGTGCTTCACGGCATCCTGGTGGTGATGAAGGACGGCGTCGTCTACAGGGACGTCGACGGGTTCGCCGCCTGAGCCTGGGCCTGAGCGGCGCCGGCCGGGCCGACCGCCTTGTAGTAGTACGTGGTGGCCCTGAGGACGCCCGCCGGGTCGGCGGCGTAGCCGGGGACGGAGCCGCACGCGGTCCAGCCCGCCGAGCGGTAGAGCCGCTCGGCGGCGCTGCCGCTCTCGGTGTCCAGGACGAGCAGGGTGACGCCGTCCCCGGCCGAGGTCCGTTCGACCGCGTCCAGCAGCCACCGGCCCAGGCCCCGGCCCTGCGCGGACGGACGGACCATCAGCTTGGTGACCTCCGCGCGATGGCGGGCGTTGGGCAGCGGTGCCCGCACCAGGCCGATGGTCCCGGCGATCCGCTCACCGTCCCGGGCGATCCAGACCTGAAGGCGCCCCGCCGACACGGACGCGGCCTGCTCCCGCCACCAGTCGGCCGACGCGCCCCGGTCCAGTGGCGCGAGGAATCCCACGGAGGACCCGCCGTCCACGATCTCCACCAGGAGGGCGGCCAGCTCATCGGCGTACGTGACCAGTTCGGGTCCGGACACCTGGACGATCTCGGTCATGCGACAGGTCCTTTCAGGGCAGAACGATCATCAGTGCGTAACGGACCCCCGCCGGGCCCGGACAGTGGAAACGTGAAGGGCCGCGGAGCCGGAAGCGCAGACAGTCGCCGGTGCGCACGGTGTGCACGGTCTCGTCCACGGTGATCTCGACCGTCCCTTCCAGGACCCAGATGTGCTGCTCCAGGCCGGCAACGGGCGGGTTCTCGTACGCGATCGACGCACCCGCACCGAGCACTCCCTCGACGAGCTCCGCACGCAGCCCGGGGTGCGGAGGCGAAACGGACCGGCGTACGAAACCGGACTCCTCGTCGCGCCAGACCGTCTGGCGCCCGGCGGGCACCAGGTGCACGGGCTCCGCCTCCACCTCCAGCAGCAGCCGGGACATGGTCCGCCCGTGGACCGTGCACAGCCGCCCGAGCAGGGCCGCGGTCGGGCTCAGCTCGCCGCGCTCCAGCCGCGAGAGCGTCGAGCGGCTCACCCCCGTACGGTGCGCCAGCTCCTCCAGGGACCAGCCGCGCCCGGCACGGAGTTCGGCCAGCCGTGCCGCGAGCCGGGCGTCCACGGTGTCCGGCCCGACGCTCTCCATCTCTCTCACAGGAGAGACCATATCTCTGATCCGGGATGCGCTGTTTAGGTCCGCGACGGCGGGCTCAGCAGGACGAGGGTGTCGCCCCGGACCGGCTCGGCCGTGCCTGGGCCGGTCACCGGTGTGAGCCGGCCGGCCGCACTCACCACGAAGAGCAGCTCGTGCCCGGCCGGCACCCCGCCGTCGAAGGGCCGGTTCACCACCCGCGCCCCGGCCTCGTACCTGCGGGTCAGTTCGGGGCCGGTGAGCCCCGGTCCGAACAGCGCCTCACCACCCGTGTACGGGGCCACCACGCCGTGGCTCGCCGACGGGGGACGGAGCCGGTGGACCGGGCCCTCCACGGTCTCGCGGAGCGTCATCGAGGCGAGCGCGTTGAAATCGTCCTCACCGGTCAGCAGCAGTACACCGCTGATCCCCTCGAGCTCCGCTCCGGCGCCGGTGGCCGACGCCAGCAGCTCACCGGGAGCCAGTTTCAGTCCCGCCTCCTCGATCCGCGCCCGCTCGGGAGCGGCGCCCGCCCACATCAGGACGTCCGGCCCCGCCGAGCGCAGCGCACACGCCAGGTCGACCGTCCACGGAGCGCCGCCCACCAGCAGCGGCCTCGACCTCGCGGGGCGCAGCACCCCCAGCCTCCGGGCCACCGGGAACGCCGTCAGGCCGTAGAGCGTGACCGTGGCGACGATCACCACGAAGGTGGCCGGGAGGATGCGCTCGGCGCCGCCGACGCCCCTGTCGACCAGGGTGGCGGAGAACGTGGAGGCGGTGGCCGCGGCGACGATGCCCCGGGGGGCCATCCAGCCGGTGAACCACCTTTCCCCGCGCGGCACATCGGTCCCGAGCGTCGCGAGGTGCGCCACCGCGGGCCTGGTCACCAGGACGAGCAGCGCGACCAGCGCCAGCGAGGGCAGCACCACGTGCCGCAGCGAGGCGGGAGTGACCGTGGCCGAGATGGAGATGAAGAGCAGACCGATGGTGAGCGAGACCAGCGTGTCGAAGAAGGGCCGCCGCGCCGGGACGTCCGGGCCGGGCAGATTGGCGACGGCCATCCCCATCACGACGGCGGAGATCAGCCCGGTGTCGTCGCGCAGCGCGTCGCACGCCGCCGCAACGCCGATCACGGCGGCGAACTGCACCGACGTACCCAGCTCCTCGCTCAGCCGCACCCGGCTCAGCAGCAGCCACAGCAGACACGCCCCGACCGCACCGCCGGCCACGCCCACTGCGGCGCTGGCGGCGAACCCCGCCACCTGATGCCCGAACCCCGGCCGGCCGCCCGCGAGTACACCGTGGAAGACCAGCGCCCCCAGGATCCCGCCGACCGGGTCGATCAGGGAGCCCTCCCAGATCAGAATGCGCCGCAACCGCTCGCTGGGGCGGACGAAATTGAGCAGCGGCCCGACGACCGTCGGACCGGAGACAACCAGGATCGACGCGAGCATCACGGCCGCGGGCCTCGACATGTCCAGTACCGGCATGGCGAACAGGGCGGCGGACACCACCGTCAGCAGCGTCCCGATCCAGAGCAGCCTGATCACGACACGGCGGTTGTGCCCCTTGAGCCTGCTGATGTCCAGCCCCAGCCCGGCGTCGTAGAGGATCACCGCCACCGCCAGCGACACCAGCGGGGAGAACGCGGAGCCCAGCAGCCGCGCCGGATCGACGTCGTCTGTCAGCGCGCCGGCGGCGAACCCCACCGGCAGCAGGACGAGCAGCGCCGGCACCCGCAGCCGGCCGGCCAGCAGCTGTGAACCGACCGCCAGCACCACAATCAGTCCCAGGCCGAGGAACACCTGATCGTCCGTCATGACCGCGCCTCCTGCGGTGGGAGCGCCGGGCCGGCGCTTCCGCCCCGTGGATCACCCCGCGCGACCACCCTCCGTGGCGGCGAACGGCAGAGGGGGAAGGGCTCGCACCGGGGAGCGGCCGAGTCCGCCGCTGTCCGCCGGACGGGCTAACGGGGTGCTGCCTCCGGACGGCGCCGGCGCCCGCGCTCCTCCCGCGACGGTCACGAGCGGCTGTCGTCCCAGGGCGTGCCCATCCAGCTGTCGAAGGAGCGGATCAACGCCGCCAGGGCGGCCGCCAGCCGCCAGTCGACCCACGGCGCGTGCACATGGATCTCGTCGTCGTCCGACCGGAACTCCAGCGGGACCTCCTCGCCCGCCCGCCAGATGACGCGCCGGGGCCCACGGGCCACATCGCCGCCGCCGGACAGGACGCTGCCCACTGCGATGGCCACCTGGACGGGGAACAGCAGCCACCACACGTACCACCAGAAGATCCGGCCCTTGTATCCGACAGCTTCGGGGCAGCCGGTCTGGGTGACCGTCCAGCGGGTCCGCAGCCCCCGGCCGTACATCGCCCTCTCACGGAGGATCGTTCCGATGGGCCCGCCCTGCCCGTCCAGCACCTGGTACATGGACACGCCCTCGGCCGAGGAGGCGGTGACGAGTGCGGCGAGCCGGGAGCGGCGCTCGGGATCGGCCCACAGAACGAAGGAGCGGACACCCTCCTTCCGGGCCGCGAGGTACGCCGGTATCCCGCCCGGCGGCAGTTCGCGCTCCACGTGCGCGACCGGCCGTCCGACGCCTTCCGGCGTGTCGGCGAAGGAGACGAAATGCCCGACGGGGCGGACCGTTCCCGGCGCGGCCGCCTTCTTGTCCCGGGGGACGGACTGCAATGTCAGGACGCTGGTCACCTGCGGACTCCTCCGGATACGGGGCGGGAAGTCGCAGAGTAGTCCGGGGGCTTGAGAAGATCGACGGGTGGAGTCTCCCGAACCCTTCCCCGGATCCGGTCCCGAACCGCTGCCCGAGGCCGAGCGGGCGGCGGCCCGTCGCACCGTGCGCTGCCGGCTGTGCGGACGCCCCCTCACCGGCACGGCCTCACGCCGCACCGGCCTCGGCCCCGCCTGCGACGCCAAACTCCACCCGGCTCCGCCCGACATCCGTACCCGCCGCCACGAGGTCGAACAGGACCCGCTGCCCGGCACCTGACCCCGGCCCGTCAGGAGGGCTGCTCGTCCAGCCGCCGGAACAGCCCCTCCTGCACCACCGACACCAGCAGATTCCCGCCTCGGTCGTAGATCCGGCCGCGTGCCAGACCGCGCCCGCCCGTCGCCACCGGTGACTCCTGGTCGTACAGGAACCACTCGTCCGCCCGGAACGGACGGTGGAACCACATGGCGTGGTCCAGGCTCGCCATGTCGAAGCCCCGCGGCCCCCACAGCGGTTCGACCGGGATGCGCACCGCGTCCAGCAGCGTCATGTCACTCGCGTACGTCAGCGCGCAGGTGTGCACGAGCGGGTCGTCGCCGAGCGGGCCGACCGCACGCATCCAGACCGCGCTGCGCGGCTCCGCATCCGTGATCTCCTCCCGCGTCCAGCGCAGCCGGTCGACATAGCGGATGTCGAAGGGCTGGCGCCGCGCCATCCGCTCCAGCGCCTCGGGCAGCGAGCCCAGATGGTCGCGCACCTCCTCGGCGACGGTCGGCAGCTCCTCCGGATCCGGCACCACCCGCGCCGGGGGCAGCTGGTGCTCGATGCCCGCCTCCTCGGGGCGGTGGAAGGACGCCGTCAGGTTGAAGATGGTCCGCCCCTGCTGGACGGCCGTCACCCGGCGGGTGGTGAAGGACCGGCCGTCCCTGACCCGCTCGACGTCGTAGACGATCGGGACTCCCGGCCGGCCGGGGCGCAGGAAGTAGGCGTGCAGCGAATGGACCGGCCGGTCGCCGTCGGTGGTGCGGCCGGCCGCCACCAGGGCCTGCCCGGCCACCTGCCCGCCGAAGACCCGTTGCAGGGACTCGTGCGGGCTGCGGCCTCGGAAGATGTTGACCTCGATCCGCTCCAGATCGAGCAGGTCCACCAGGCGTTCGGCGGGGTTCGTCATGCTGTTCGTCTCCACTCTCGCTGCTGCGCCGCCACTGCGGACGTGCTCACAACTGGCCCACGGAGGTGACCCGGAGCACCGCCCGGCCCTCCTCGTCGGACGCGGCCAGGTCGACCTCGGCGCTGATGCCCCAGTCGTGGTCGCCGCTCGGGTCGGCGAACGTCTGACGGACCCGCCACAGGCCGTGCTCGGCGTCCTCGTCGATCTTCAGCAGCTTCGGGCCCCGGGCGTCCGGACCGGTGCCCAGCTCCTCGTGCTCGTCCCAGTACGCGTCCATCGCCTCGCCCCACGCGTCCTCGTCCCAGCCCGCGTCGCCGTCCAGCTCACCGAGATCGCGGACCCGGTCCAGCGCGGCCAGCTCGACCCGGCGGAACATCGCGTTGCGCACCAGCACCCGGAAGGCGCGGGCGTTCGCCGTGACCGGCTTGACCTCGTCGGCCCGCTCCTGCGCCTGCTCGGCCGTCTCCACCTCGGGATTGGCGAGCTGTTCCCACTCGTCGAGCAGACTGGAGTCCACTTGGCGGACCATCTCGCCGAGCCAGGCGATCAGGTCCTCCAGGTCCTCGGACTTGATGTCGTCCGGGATGGTGTGTTCCAGCGCCTTGTACGCGCCCGCGAGATACCGCAGTACGATGCCCTCGGTCCGGGCCAGCTCGTAGTTCGAGGTGAACTCCGTGAACGTCATGGCGCGTTCGTACATGTCGCGCACCACCGTCTTGGGCGAGACCGGGTGGTCGCCCACCCACGGGTGGCTCTGCCGGTAGACGTCGTACGCGTGCCACAGCAGTTCGCTCAGCGGCTTCGGGTACGTGACGTCCTGGAGGAGCTCCATCCGCTCCTCGTACTCGATGCCGTCGGCCTTCATCTGCCCGACCGCCTCGCCGCGCGCCTTGTTCTGCTGGGCGGCGAGGATCTGCCGGGGGTCGTCGAGCGTCGACTCCACCACCGAGACCATGTCCAGCGCGTACGAGGGGGAGTCGGCGTCCAGCAGCTCGAACGCGGCGAGCGCGAACGTGGACAGCGGCTGGTTCAGCGCGAAGTTCTGCTGGAGGTCGACGGTCAGCCGCACGATGCGGCCCTCCGCGTCCGGGGTTTCGAGCCGCTCCACCACGCCGCCGTCCAGCAGCGAACGGTAGATGGCGATCGCCCGGCGGATGTGGCGCAGCTGGGCCCGGCGCGGCTCGTGGTTGTCCTCCAGCAGGTGGCGCATCGCCTCGAAGGCGTTGCCGGGACGCGCGATGACCGACAGCAGCATGGTGTGCGTGACCCGGAAGCGCGAGGTCAGCGGCTCCGGGTCGGACTGGATCAGCTTGTCGAACGTGCTCTCCGACCAGGACACGAAGCCCTCGGGCGCCTTCTTGCGGACGACCTTGCGCTTCTTCTTCGGGTCGTCGCCGGCCTTCTTGACCGCCTTCTCGTTCTCCACGACGTGCTCGGGGGCCTGCGCGACGACGAACCCCGCCGTGTCGAAGCCGGCCCGGCCGGCGCGGCCGGCGATCTGGTGGAACTCGCGGGCGCGCAGCGTGCGTACCCGGGTGCCGTCGTACTTGGTGAGCGCGGTGAACAGCACTGTGCGGATGGGGACGTTGACACCCACGCCGAGCGTGTCCGTACCGCAGATGACCTTGAGCAGGCCCGCCTGCGCGAGCTTCTCCACGAGCCGTCGGTACTTCGGCAGCATGCCCGCGTGGTGCACCCCGATGCCGTGGCGTACGTAACGGGAGAGGTTCTGGCCGAACTTGGTGGTGAAGCGGAAGTTGCCGATGAGATCGGCGATCTTCTCCTTCTCCTCCTTGGTGCACATGTTGATGCTCATCAGCGACTGCGCCCGCTCGACGGCCGCCGCCTGCGTGAAGTGCACGATGTAGACCGGCGACTGCCGGGTGTCCAGGAGCTCGGTGATCGTCTCGGTGATCGGCGTCAGCCGGTACTCGTAACTGAGCGGGACCGGGCGCGTCGCCGAGCGCACCACGGAGGTGGGCCGGCCGGTGCGGCGGGTCAGGTCCTCCTCGAACATCCTGACGTCACCGAGGGTGGCGGACATCAGGACGAACTGGGCCTGCGGCAGCTCCAGGATCGGGATCTGCCAGGCCCAGCCCCGGTCCTGCTCCGCGTAGAAGTGGAACTCGTCCATCACGACCTGGCCGATGTCCGCGTACTTCCCGTCACGCAGGGCGATGGAGGCCAGTACCTCGGCCGTGCAGCAGATCACCGGGGCGTCGGCGTTGACCGAGGCGTCGCCGGTGAGCATCCCGACGTTCTCCGTGCCGAACAGCTTGCACAGGTCGAAGAACTTCTCCGAGACCAGCGCCTTGATCGGCGCGGTGTAGAACGTGACCTTGTCCTGGGCCAGGGCTGTGAAGTGCGCACCGGCCGCGACGAGGCTCTTCCCGGAGCCGGTGGGGGTGGAAAGGATCACGTTGGCCCCGGAGACCACCTCGATCAGCGCCTCCTCCTGAGCCGGATAGAGGGTGATGCCCTGCGTCTCGGTCCATGACGAGAATGCCTCGAAGAGGGCGTCGGGGTCGTCGGTCGGGGGCAGCTGATCGATTAGGGTCACGCCCCCATCTTGCCTGCCTTCCGCCCGGATGAGGGAACCGGACGACAGCACGAAGATCACGGACGATACGCTTCCCCCTCAACTCGACGACAGCGCAACGACGGTGGCCCGAGCACGGGCGGGGTGACATCTGTCGGGGCGTTTGCCGGGTCACCGGGCGATACCCGGACCAGTACCTGGATCAATACCTACGGGGGCGGAAACAGCCATGATGGGACCGGCACACTCTCTGTCAGGGGCGGCGGCCTGGCTGGGGGTGGGCGCGGCTGCGGCAGCTGCGGGACACACCATGCCGTGGCCCGTCCTGGTCGTCGGCGCGCTGATCACCGCCGGCGCCGCACTGGCACCGGATCTCGACCACAAGTCCGCGACCATCTCGCGCGCCTTCGGACCGGTCTCCAAGGGCCTGTGCGAAATAGTCGACACGCTCTCGCACGCCGTCTACAAGGCGACCAAGCTGCGGGGCGACTCCAACCGCAACGGCGGCCACCGGACCCTGACCCACACCTGGCTCTGGGCGGTCCTGATCGGCGCCGGAGCCTCCGCCGCTGCGATCACCGGTGGCCGGTGGGCGGTACTGGCGATCCTCTTCGTCCACCTGGTGCTCGCCGTCGAGGGGCTGCTCTGGCGGGCCGCCCGGGTCTCCAGCGACGTGCTCGTCTGGCTGCTGGGCGCGACCAGCGCGTGGATCCTCGCCGGCGTCCTGGACAAGCCGGGCAACGGCTCGGACTGGCTCTTCAGCGCCCCCGGCCAGGAGTACCTCTGGCTCGGCCTGCCGATCGTGCTGGGCGCCCTCGTCCACGACATCGGGGACGCGCTGACCGTCTCGGGCTGCCCGATCCTCTGGCCGATCCCGGTGGGCCGCAAGCGGTGGTACCCGATAGGCCCGCCGAAGGCCATGCGGTTCCGGGCCGGCAGCTGGGTGGAACTGAAGATCCTGATGCCGGTGTTCATGGTGCTCGGGGGAGTGGGCGCGGCGGCCGCGATGAACATCATCTGACGCCCGGCCGCGGCCGGCTTCCCGCCCTACCCGGGTCCGGGACGCACCAGGCGGCCGTGGGCGATCAGGGACGCGGCCTGCTTGAGGCGGCGGACCCGGATGCTGACCCCGTAGGCGTCGACCCCCGGCACGGTCGCGAGACGGGTGGTCAGATAGCGGTAGAAGTCCTCCGCGTCCCGGCAGGTGACGATGGCCATCACGTTGTGGTCGCCGCTGGTGGCCCCGGCGAACGCGACCTCCTCGTGTCCGGCGATCTCGTGCCCGGCGCGTTCCAGGATGGCGGGCGCGACGCGCAGCCAGAGAGTCGCGTTGAGGTGGTAGCCGAGGCGCTCGGGCAGCAGATCGATGTCGTACGAGAGCGCGCCGGAGGACTCCAGTGACTCCAGGCGGCGCGCGACGCGCCCCTTGGACCAGCCGGTGACCTCGGCCAGCCGCGTGTGCGAGGTCCGGCCGTCCTCGGCGAGCGCGTCGAGGAGCGGGGCATCCTTGTCGTCCGGGGGTACGTGCGGGCCGGCCGGGGCGGGGGGCGGGGCGCCCGCCAGCCGCTGCTCCTGCTCGGGCGTGAGATGTCCGCCGTAGCCGGTCCAGCCGGACGTGCCCCGGTCCTCGAAGGGGTGGATGAGCAGGTCGATGCTCATGTCGAGCACGGCGGCGGACCTGGGCAGCTGCTGGAGCAGCATGTCCTCGCGCCGGGCGTCCAGCGGCGAATGGATGACGCAGATGATCTCCGAGCCGCCCGAGGCGATGCTCGCGTAGGCGATGTCGGGGCGCCGGGTGAGCGAGTCGGCCAGCGGGCCGACCCGGTCGGGGCGGCAGCGGATGCGCGCGACCCACCGCGCCTCCCCGTACACCGCCGGATCGACCAGGCCCACCACGCGCATCACCCCGCTGCGGCGCAGGGCGTGGTATCGGCGGGCCGCGGTCTGCTCGGAGACCCCGTTCACCTCACCGATGAGCCGGAACGGGGCGCGCGGCGCGAACTGGAGCGAACGGAGGATCTGCATGTCTACGGCGTCGATCACGGTGGAAGTGTGCCATGTCGCACGAAGGCCATGGAGGTTTCTTCCTGGTTCGGGCAGCTGCTTCGTTGATTCCGGCTGACGTCACCGATGCTGGCGACCGGGGCCGACGGGCCCCCGCTGGACATCGACCGCGGCGCCCGCGCCGCAAAGGAGTGCATCCGTGAACGTCACACCCTCGGCGAGCGGGCCGGCCGACCGGCGGGCGGCCACGCTCGCCATGGCCTGCCTGGGCGTATTCGTCGCCTACTTGCCGGTGACCACCGTCTCCGTGAGCCTGCCCGCCATCCAGGCGGCCCTGGGCGCCTCCACGGCCCAGCTGGCATGGGTCCAGGACGCCTTCGTCCTGCCCATGGCGGCGTTCATCCTCACCGCCGGAGTGTTCGGAGAGGTCCACGGGCGCAAGAAGGTGTTCCAGGCGGGACTGCTGTTCTCCGCCGCCGGCGCCGCCGTCGCCCTGACCGCCCAGTCGATCCAGGTGCTGTGGGCCGGCCAGGCCCTCGCCGGACTCGGTGCGGCCGCGCTGCTTCCCACGACACTGGCCCTGATCAGCCACGCGGTGCCCGATCACCGGGAGCGCGGCAAGTTCATCGGTCTCTGGGCCACCTCACTGCTGCTGGCACTGGCCGTGGGCCCGCTGATCGCCGGAGTCATCCTGGAACACGCCGCCTGGCGGTGGATCTATCTCCTGGTCATACCCGTCTCGCTCATCGCGATGGCGGTCGCCGCACGGCTGCTGACCGATTCGCGCGCCCCGCACGGCCGGCGCCTGGACTGGCCGGGCCAGCTCACCGCCGCGGCCGCGATCACCGCGCTGGTGTACGGCGTGATCGAGGGCGGCGCCGGATCGTTCACCGACACCCGGGTCCTGGTGGCGCTGTTCGTCGCGGTGGCCGGTGGCGTCGCCTTCGTCCTGGCCGAGCGGCGCAGCGACAGCCCGATGCTGGACCTGGCGCTGTTCCGCAGCCCCGCGTTCACCGCCACCACACTCGTCGCGATGATCACCTTCCTGGCGCTGATCGGCTTCTTCTTCCTCCTGAGCCTCTACTTCGGCCTGGTGCAGCAGCTCGACACCCTCCAGGCGGGCTGGCGGCTCCTCATGGTCACCGGTGCCGCCATCGTCGCCGGCGCCCCCGTCGGGCGTCTGATGCACCGGGTGCCGGCCCGCGTCCTGATCACCGCCGGACTGCTCGTCGTCACCGGCTCACTGCTCTCGCTGACCACCGTCGGCGCGGATACCTCGTTCGCCTCCATCGCGTGGCGGCTGGCGCTGCTGGGCCTGGGCATGGGCGGCGTCCTGACCCCGATGACGGCCACCGCGGTCGCCTCCGTGCCCGGCCACCTGGCAGGCATGGCCGCAGCCGGCAACAACGCCTTCCGGCAGGTCGGCGGAGCACTCGGGCCGGCCGTCCTGGGCGCCCTGCTCACCGCCCGCGCCCTCGACACCTTCCCCGCCCACCTCGCCGACGCCGGGATCACCGGAGCGGCCGGGCAGAGCATCGCCGGGACCGCCCGCGCCGGCGGCCTCGGCGCGGTCGCCGCGATGAACCTGGGCGCCGGCACGGGACCGGCCCTGAACGCCGTGGGCGAGGCGTTCCTCGATGGCATGCGCCTCTGCCTGATCGTCGCCGCCGCCCTCACCCTGCTCGCCGCCCTGGTCTCCGCGGTCCTGCTGCGCCGCCCCCGCACGGCGTCCACCGTCGCGGCCTCCTCCAGCGGCGCGCCCGCCACCGAGCGGGCCCACGCGGGCTGAGGGCCGGACCCCGAGGCACCTCAGCGGCTCCCGCGCACCGCCCGACGGCCGGTGCGCGGGAGCCGCCGCGTCGTGCGTCCGCCGCTACCGGCAGACTGTGGCCAAGGGAGAACCGCACCCACAAGGAGCACGATGGATTCCCTCTCCACCGCCGCCGCCCCGGCCCTCGCCGCGCTGCTCGACGACTTCTCCCTGGAGATGACGGGCAAGGACGTGCCCGCGCTCGAAGAGGCCCGCGACCGGATACCCGCCGGCACCCGGATCAACATCACCTTCCTCGGCAGCGAGGACCCGGACACACGCCTGGCCGCGGCCCGCACCGTCCGGCGGCTCGGCTGCACCCCGGTCCCGCACATATCGGCCCGCCGGCTGCGCTCCCGGCCGGAACTGGAGGAGTTCCTCGCCGCCCTGCGCTCCGACGGCACGGCCGGCGACGTCCTGGTCGTCGGCGGCGACCCGGCCACACCCCACGGCCCCTACGACGACTCCCTCGCGGTCATCGGGTCGGGGCTGCTCCAGTCCTACGGCGTACGGCACGTCGGCATCAGCGGATACCCCGAGGGGCACCCGGCCATCGCCGCCCCGGCGCTCTGGTCCGCGATCGAGGACAAGACCACGGCCCTCGCCCGGCACGGCCTGTCCGGTGACATCATCACCCAGTTCGGCTTCGACGCCGGACCGGTCCTCGCCTGGGTCGAGGCGGTACGCAGACGCGGAATCGACGCACCCGTGCGCGTCGGCGTCCCCGGGCCCGCCGGAATCAAGCGGCTGATGACGTACGCCACGCGCTTCGGCGTCGGCACGAGCACGTCCGTCGCGAAGAAGTACGGCTTCTCGCTCACCAACCTGATGGGCACGGCCGGACCGGACCGCTTCATCCACGCCCTGGCCGAGGGCTACGACCCCCACCGCCACGGCGTACTCAAGCTGCACTTCTACACCTTCGGCGGGATCGGGGCCACGTCGCGGTGGATCACCGAGTTCCGGGCCGGCGCGGGCGGCTGACCTCGGGTCCCGTCCGGCCCGGTCAGGACGAGGGCGACGGCTCGCCGTGCCACGAGCACCAGAGCGCGGCGTACGCGCCCCCGGCCGCCACGAGCTCGTCGTGCGTGCCGAGTTCGGTGACCCGGCCGTCCTCCATCACGGCCACCCGGTCGGCGTCGTGCGCCGACTGCAGCCGGTGCGCGATGGCCACGACCGTCCGGCCCTCCAGGACGGCGGCGAGCGCGCGCTCGGTGTGCCGGGCCGTCCTCGGGTCGAGGAGCGCGGTGGCCTCGTCGAGTACCAGCGTGTGCGGATCGGCCAGCACCACCCGGGCCAGGGCGAGCTGCTGAGCGCGGGCCCCGTCCGGCCGGTGCCCGCCATGACCCAGATCGGTGTCCAGCCCGTCCGGCAGCTCGTCGGCCCACCCGGCGCCGACGGCGGCCAGCGCCGCGCGCAGTTCCGCGTCGGTGGCCCCGGCCGCGGCGATCCCCAGGTTCTCCCGGACCGTGCCCAGGAACACGTGATGCTCCTGGGTGACCAGCACGACGTGCCTGCGCAGCCGGTCGGGGTCCAGGCCGGCCACCGGCACCCCGCCCACCGTCACCGAGCCGGTGCGCGGGGTGTCCATGCCCGCCAGGAGCCGGCCCAGGGTGGTCTTGCCCGCGCCCGAGGGGCCGACGATCACCAGCCGCTCCCCGGGCCGGACCGTCAGGTCGACGCCGTGCAGGACGTCGTCCCCGCCGTCGTAGGCGTAGCGCACCCCGGCCACTTCGATCCGGTCGTCGGCCGGTGCGGGAGAGGAGGCAGGCGCCGGCCGTGCCGCCGTGCCGATCCCCTCCACCCTCGCGAACGAGGCACGGCTGCTCTGGAGCTGTTCCATCTGCTGGAGGATGACGTCCAGGGGCTGGGACAGCTGTCGCAGGTACAGCGCGGAGGCGACGACGGCGCCGAGGCTCATCGCACCGTGGTCGTGCAGCACCCCGCCGATCAGCAGGACACCGGCCACCGGGATGACGTAGGAGACGTCCACGGCCGGGAAGAGCACACTGCGCAGGAACAGCGTCCGGGTCCGGGTGCGCCGGCACGCGTCGATGCTCTCCCGGCACGCCGCGAGGCGGCGCCGCTGCAGTCCCAGTGCCTCGACGGTACGGGCGCCCGAGGCGGTCGCGGCGAGCTGCTCCGCGAGCTCCGAGTTGGCGGCTCCCTCGGCGAGGTACGCGCCCAGGGCCCGGCGCAGGTACCAGCGCGCGGCGAACCAGATGCCGAGCAGGCCCAGCACCCCGAAGGCGCCGAGCAGCGGGTCGAGCGCGAAGACCGCCCCGAGGATGAACAGCGCCTGGACCCCCGCGACGAGGACCTCGGGCCCGGAATCCCGCAGGGTCGCGCCGACCGAGGCGACATCGGCGGTCCCGCGCGTCATCAGGTCGCCCGTGCCGGCCCGCTCGACGGTCGCGGCGGGCAGCGCGAGCGCCCGGTCGGCGAACTGCTCCCGGACCCGGGCCAGGGTCCGCTCACCGAAGCGGTGCGCGACGAGGCCTGCGTAGCGGACCAGCAGCAACTGCACCACGGCGAAGACGAGGATGGTGAGCGCCAGGCGGTCCACCTCGGCCACCCCGCCGCCCGCCCGCACCGCGTCGACGATGCGGCCGAGCAGCCAGGGGCCGGCCAGCCCGGCAGCGGCGGCGAGTGCGTTGAGCCCGGTCATGGCGGCGAAGGCACGGCCGTCCAGCCGGATCAGCCGGAGCGCGGCCCGGCGGACCAGGAACGGTTCGGCGACGGGCAGGGCCCGGTCCGCCGCCCCGGCGCCGGCGGTCATCGCACGGCCTTCCGGGACGCCGGGACCGTTCCGCCGACGGTGTCGTCCTCCGCGCCCCGGGACACCAGCGCGCGGTATCCGGGCTGCCCGTCCAGCAGTTCACGGTGGCTGCCGACGGCTGCGACGGTGCCGTCGGCCAGGTAGTAGACGGTGTCCGCCCGGTCCAGCAGGAGCGGCGACGTGCTGGTGACGACCGTGGTGCGGCCGGTCCGTGCGGCGTGCAGCCGGGCCGCGACGGCCGCCTCGGTGTGCGCGTCCAGTGCCGAGGTGGGCTCGACCGCCAGGAGCACCTCGGGATCGGCCAGCAGCGCCCGCGCCAGCCGGACGCGCTGGCGCTGTCCGCCGGAGAGGTTGCGGCCCTGCGCGTCGACCGGCGAGTCGAGCCCGTCCGGCAGACCGCGCACGATGTCCTGCGCCACGGCCGCGCGGACGCTCAGGCCGATGGCCTCCTCGTCCCGGTCCCGCGCCCCCGAGATCACCTCGCGCAGCGGGCCGGCGAACAGGTCGGCCGCGTTGTCCGCGACCAGGATGCGGTTGCGGACCCGCGTCAGGTCGATCTCGTCGAGGCGTATCCCGCCCCAGGTCGCGGCGGACTCCGCGAACCGGCCGAGGCGGTCGACCACCGCCGCGGAGTCCGACGGCCGGGCGCCGACGAGCGCGGTCAGCTCTCCGGGCGCCACCTCGACGCCGGACTCCGGGTCACGGAGCGCGGCGGGCGCCCCGGGCCCGTCCGAAGTCGCCGCACCGCCCGCCGAAGCGGGCTCCAGGGCCAGGAACCGGATGACCCTGCGGGCGGCGACCAGCCCCCGGCTCAGGTCGTAGCCGCCCTCGATGAAGAACGAGACCGGCACCACCAGCACCGCCGTGTACCCGTACACCGCGACCAGCTCGCCCACCGTGATGGTCCCCTGGGCGGCCATCCGGGCCGCCAGCCAGGTCACGACGCCGAGGAACAGGGTGGGCAGCCCGACACCGAGTGCCTGGATCCAGCTGGTCACCGTACCGACCCGGTACCCCTCCGTCCGCAGCTCCCGCGAACCCTGCCGGTAGCGCTCGCCGTACACGTCTTTGCCGCCGATGCCGTTGAGGACGCGCAGGCCCCCGACGATGTCCTCGAAGCGGGCGGCGAGCCCACCCTCCCGCTCCCGGTACGCCGCCTCGACCCCCTGCAGGCGCCACAGCAGCGGGCCGACCAGCACCGCGAGCAGCGGCACCCCGAGCAGCACCACCGCGGCGAGCAGCGGTGAGACGGCCAGCAGCAGCACGGCCACGACGACATAGGCGAGGACCGCGCCGACCCCGGGGCCGGTGATGGTCAGGGTTCCGGCGATCACGGCGACATCGCGGAACCCGATCGTGACGACCTCCCCGCCAGTGACCCGGCGCGGCAGCTCCGCGCCCAGCACCGTCGCCTGCCGGACCACGACCGCCACGGACCGGAACGCGGCGTCCATCCGCACCCTGGTCATCGTGCGGTGCCGCATGATCGCCAGCCACGCGTTGAGCACCCCCACACCCAGCAACGCCGCGACCCAGCCCGCCAGCGCGGGCCACCGGCCCGGTTCGAGTCCGTCGTCGATGGCCCGCGACAGCAGGTAAGGCGGCAGCGTGAGACAGACCATCCAGGCACTGCCGAGCAGTGCGCCTGCGGCGATCCGGCGGCGCTGGCTGGTGATGAGCCACCACAGGTACCGCAGCGGCCCGCGACAGTCGGGGGTCCCCGGATCCGCGAAGGAATCTGTCATGCGCAGACCCTAACGATCCCCGGCCCGGCCGATGGAGCCGGGGACCGTCCAGGTCAGCCGTGCCAGGACCGCCACAGCGCCGCGTACGCGCCGTCCGCCGCCACCAGCTCGTCGTGGCTGCCCAGTTCGCTGATCCGCCCCTCCTCGACGACCGCGATCACGTCCGCGTCGTGCGCCGTGTGCAGCCGGTGCGCGATGGCCACGACCGTACGGCCGTCCAGCACCCGGGCCAGCGAGCGCTCCAGATGGCGGGCAGCGCGCGGGTCCAGCAGCGACGTAGCCTCGTCCAGCACCAGCGTGTGCGGATCGGCCAGCACCAGCCGGGCCAGCGCTATCTGCTGCGCCTGCGCCGGGGTGAGCACCAGACCGCCCGAGCCGACCTCGCGGTCCAGCCCCTCGTCCAGTGCCCCGGCCCAGCCGTCCGCGTCGACCGCGGCCAGCGACGCCCACAGCTCCGCGTCCTCGGCACCGGCACGGGCCAGCAGCAGGTTGTCCCGCAGCGTCCCCACGAACACGTGGTGCTCCTGGTTGACCAGCGCCACATGCGTACGCACGTGCTCGGCCGTCATCCGCGACAACTGCGCACCGCCCAGGGAGACCTCGCCGGTGCGCGGCGCGTAGATACCGGCCAGCAGCCTGCCCAGCGTCGACTTGCCCGCACCGGACGGGCCGACGAGCGCGAGCCGGGTGCCCGGCGCGACGTCCAGCGACACCTGGTGCAGGACGTCGAGCCCTTCCCGGTAGCCGAAGCGCACCTCGTCGGCGCGCACGTCCCGGCCGTCCGGGGCCACCGCCGCGTCGCCCGCGTCCGGCTCGATCTCACGGACCCCCACCAGACGCGCCAGCGACACCTGGGCGACCTGCAGCTCGTCGTACCAGCGCAGGATCAGGCCGATCGGGTCGACCATCATCTGCGCCAGCAGCGCGCCCGTGGTCAGCTGCCCGACGGTGAGCCAGCCCTCGATCACGAACCAGCCCCCGAGCATCAGGACCGCGCCCAGGATCGTCACGTACGTGATGTTGATGACGGGGAACAGCACGGACCGCAGGAACAGCGTGTACCGCTCCCAGGCCGTCCACTCCTTGACCCGCTGGTCCGACAGGGCGACCCGGCCCGCACCCAGCCGGTGCGCCTCCACGGTCCGCCCGGCGTCCACCGTCTCCGCGAGCATGGCCGCGACCGCCGCGTAACCGGCGGCCTCCGAGCGGTACGCGGAGGGCGCCCGGCGGAAGTACCAGCGGCAGCCGATGATCAGCACCGGCAGCGCGACCAGCACCGAGAGCGCCAGCGGGGGAGCGGTGACCGCGAGCGCCGCCAGCAGCAGGCCCGCCCACACCACGCCGATGGCCAGCTGCGGCACCGCCTCGCGCATGGCGTTGGCGAGCCGGTCGATGTCGGTGGTGATCCGGGAGAGCAGATCACCCGTTCCGGCCCGCTCCAGCACACCCGGCGGCAGCCGGACGGAGCGCACGAGGAAGTCCTCGCGCAGATCGGCCAGCATTTCCTCACCGAGCATCGCGCTGCGCAGCCGCATCATCCGGGTGACCGCGGTCTGGATGACCAGCGCGACGGCGAACACCGCGGCGGTGCGCTCCAGATGGAGGTCGGTGACCCCGTCGGACAGGTCCTCGACGAGCCCGCCCAGCAGGTAGGGCCCGGCGATCGAGGAGACCACGGCGACCGTGTTGAGCAGGGTGACCACGATGAACGGCCGCCGGTGGCGCCGCATCAGCTCCCCGACGTAACTCCGTACGGTCGCGGGGGTGCCGACCGGCAGGGTGGTGGCCGACTCGGGCGCTGCCGGGTCGTAGGCCGGTGGTGCGACGCCGGTCATGCCCTCTCCTCGATTTCCTCGTGGGTGTCGATCGGGTGGATCGCTTCGTCCTCGCCCGGCCGGGCCCGGACCTCGTCGTCGGTCTCGCGGGTGACGACCGCCCGGTAGCGCGGTTCACCCGACAGCAGTTCGCGGTGGGTGCCGACCGCCACCACCGTGCCCCGGTGGACCAGCGCCACCCGGTCCGCCAGGTCGAGCAGCAGCGGCGACGAGGCGAAGGCCACCGTCGTACGGTCCTTGCGCAGCGCCTTGATGCCCGCGGCGACCCGGGCCTCCGTGTGCGAGTCGACCGCGGAGGTCGGCTCGTCGAGCACCAGCGCCTCCGGGTCCGTCACCAGCGACCGGGCCAGGGCGAGCCGTTGGCGCTGGCCACCGGAGAGCGAGCGGCCGCGTTCGGTGATCCGGGTTTTCATCGGATCGCCGCCGGAGTCGACCGACGCGTGCGCCAGGGCGCTCAGCACGTCGTCGCACTGCGCGGCCGACAGTGCCTCGTCCGCACGCACCCGGCCGGACGACGGCACGTCCAGCAGCTCGCGCAGGGTGCCCGAGAGCAGTACCGGGTCCTTGTCCTGGACCAGAACAGCCGTCCGGGCCGCGTCCAGTTCCAGTTCGTCCAGGGGGACACCGCCCAGCAGTACGGACGGCACCTCGTCGTCGGCCGTCGCGTCCTCGACGGTGCCGTCCCTCGCCACCCCGGGCTGGGCGTGGCCGCCGAGCCGGTCCGCGAGCCGTCCCGCCTCGTCCGGATCGCCGCAGACCACCGCGGTGAACAGACCCTCGGGCGCCAACAGCCCGGTGACCGGGTCGTACAGGTCCCCGGCCGGTGCGGTGTCGAGCGTCGAGGGCCGGGCGACCCGGCTCAGCGACAGCACCCGTACCGCGCGCTGGGCGGACGGCCGGGAGAAGGAGTACGCCATGGCGATCTCCTCGAAGTGGCGCAGCGGGAAGAGCAGCAGCGTCGCCGCGCTGTACACGGTCACCAGCTGACCGACCTCGATCTTCCCGTCGCGGGCCAGCGCGGCCCCGTAGGTGACCAGTGAGATCAGCAGGACGCCCGGCAGCAGGACCTGGATCGCGGAGATCAGGGACCACATCCGCGCGCTGCGCACGGCGGCCTTGCGGACCTCCTGCGAGGCCCGCCGGTAGCGGCCGAGGAACAGTTCCTCGCCGCCGATGCCGCGCAGCACCCGCAGTCCGGCCACGGTGTCCGAGGCCAGTTCGGTGGCCTTTCCTGCCTTCTCGCGCTGGGCGTCGGCTCGGCGGGTGGCGCGGGGGAGGAGCGGCAGGACGCCCAGGGCGAGCACCGGCATCGCGAGCGCCACGAGCACGCCGAGCGAGGGCAGATACAGGACGAGACCGACGCAGATGATGACCAGGGCGGCAGCGGCGGCCACGAAGCGGGAGAGCGCTTCGACGAACCAGCCGATCTTCTCCACATCACCTGTCGAGACCGCCACGACCTCGCCCGCGGCGACCCGGCGGGTCAGCGCCGAGCCGAGCTCCGCGGTCTTGCGGGCCAGCAGCTGCTGGATCCGGGCGGCCGCGGTGATCCAGTTGGTGATGGCGGTCCGGTGCAGCATGGTGTCGCCCACCGCGATCAGCACGCCGAGCACCGCGATCAGCCCGCCGGCCAGCGCGAGCCGCCCGCCCGACCGGTCGACGACCGCCTGGACGGCGAAACCGACGCCGAGCGGCAGCCCGGCGATGGAGCACTGGTGCAGCAGGCCCCAGGACATGGACTTGAGCTGTCCGCGGATCTGGTTGCGGCCGAGCCAGATCAGAAAGCGAGGACCCGACCGGACATCGGGATCGCCGGGATCCGGGTACGGAAGATCGCGAATTTGCATGACGTCCCAAAGATCGGAAGGAACTTGAGGTCCGCGAGGACCTCCAGAAACACGTGGGCACAAGCGTGTGGGGGGACCAAACCGTCCAATCCTCGCGTCCCGCCGGGGGCGCGGCAAACCCTTTTACGCGCGCGGACCGCGCGCACCGACGCGGCGCGGGAGTAAAGATTCGGCACGCATTCGCCGCGGTGCGCACGGGTGGGGCGGGGCCGGCCGCCGGCGGGTGCGACCATGGACGGATGTATATAGCCGGTTCGGTACGAGTGGCGGTCTCGGCGGCCGCCTGCGCAGTCCTGCTCATGGCCCTGACGTCATGCGGCGCGGACCAGGACGCGAAGGAGACGGACGCGCGGTCCTCCGACGCCCCCAAGTCGAAGGACAAGGCGCCGGTCACCGACCTGAAGCGCATTCCGGACGTGGGCGACCGGCTGCAGTCGCAGATCCCGGACAACTCCCGTCAGGTCGTCACCGTCTACGGCGACGGCAAGAACTCCGCGGACTCCACGGTCGTGCTCTACACCAAGTCCGGCTCCACCTGGGACAAGGCCGCCGGCTGGAAGGCCCACAACGGGAAGAAGGGCTGGGCCGACAACCACCACGAGGACGACAAGCGCAGCCCCGTGGGGGTCTTCACCCTCACCGACGCGGGCGGCGTACTGCCCGACCCGGGCGCGCTGCTCCCGTACACGGAGTCGGCCTCCATCCAGGCCCCGCACTACTGGGCCAAGTCCCACTGGCACGACTTCGACTACGTCATCGCCATCGACTACAACCGGGTCAAGGGCACGCCTCCCAACGACCCGACGCGACCCCAGGGCCAGACCAAGGGCGGCAGTATCTGGCTGCACATGGACCACGGAAGCGGCACCTCGGCCTGCGTGAGCCTGCCGAAGGCGGGCATGGAGAAACTCCTGCGCACCCTGGACCCGAAGCAGCACCCGGTCGTCGTCATGGGCGACCGGGCGGCCCTTCAGGCCTGACCGGGTCCCGGCCTGGTCGCCCGCTCCAGTTCCATCAGCGCCGAGTAGTACGAGCGGCCCGTCGCCCGGTCCATGCCGATCTCGCACATCCGGTTGGCCGAGAGATACGTGTCGTACTCCCGGGTGTTGACCTCGGCGGCCTCCTTCGCGGTCGCCGAGGCCGTCAGTTCCTCGTGCAGCATGCCCCGGTCGCCCGCGAATCCGCAGCACGCGGCATCGTCCGGTACCACGACCTCCCGTGCGCAGGCCTGTGCGACCGCGCGCAGGTGCTCCACATCGCCCAGGTGCTCCATCGAGCACGTCGGGTGCAGGACGGCTGAGCCGGTCCGGCGCAGCACGGTCAGCTCCGGGAGGAGTTCGTCGGCGGCCCAGACCAGGGAGTCGACGATGTTCAGCTCGCGGTGCAACGCCCGGTTGTCCTCGGTCAGATACGGCACCACCTCATGGGCGATGCCCAGCGTGCAGGACGAGGCGTCGACGACGAGCGGCAGCCTCCCGCCCGCGGTCCAGCCCCAGGCGGCTTCCACGATCCGGTTGGCCATCACGGCGTTGGCGGTGTCGTAGCCCTTGGAGTGCCAGATCGTCGCGCAACAGGTCCCGGCGACGTCCTCGGGGATCCAGACCGGCTTCCCGGCCCGCGCCGACACGGCGACCACGGCCTGCGGCAGGGACGGGAGGTGCTGCCCCTCGGGGCCGCCGAAGATGCGGTTGACGCAGGCCGGATAGTAGACGGCGCTCGCCCCCGTCCTTGTGGTGCGCGGCAGTCTGCGGGCGGCGGCCCCGGGGATCTCCGGCAGCCACGCGGGCATCAGGTCGGGGCGCACGGCCCGGCGGGCGAGAGCGGTGACGCCTTCGAGGAGCCGGTCGTCGATCCGGCTCGCCGCGGCGACGGCGAGCCGGGCCGCCGCCTCCACGGCGCGGAACCGCTTCGCCGTGAGCGCGGCGATCCGCTCCTCGCGCGGGGAGTGCCGCTGGTGGCGGAAGCCCTTCATCATGGCGCCGGTGTCGATCCCGACCGGGCAGGCGAGCTTGCAGGTGGAGTCGCCCGCGCAGGTGTCGACCGCGTCGTAGCCGTACGCGTCGAGCAGCCCGGTCTCCACCGGCGAGCCGTCCGGCTGCCGCATCATCTCCCGGCGCAGCACGATGCGTTGGCGCGGTGAGGTGGTCAGGTCGTGGCTGGGGCAGGTCGGTTCGCAGAACCCGCACTCGATGCAGGGGTCGGCGACCGGTTCGACGCGCGGGATGGTCTTCAGGCCGCGCAGATGGGCCCTGGGGTCGCGGTCCAGGACGATCCGCGGTGCCAGCACCCCGTCGGGGTCGATGAGCTGCTTGGTCCGCCACATCAGTTCGGTCGCCCTCGGCCCCCACTCCAGCTCCAGGAAGGGCGCGATGTTGCGGCCGGTGGCGTGCTCCGCCTTGAGCGATCCGTCGAACCGCTCCACGGTCAGCCGGCAGAAGTCCGCCATGAAGGCGGCGTACCGGTCGACGTCGGCGGGCTTCGCCGCGTCGAAGGCGAGCAGGAAGTGCAGGTTGCCGTGGGCCGCGTGGCCGGCGACGGCGGCGTCGAAGCCGTGCTCGGCCTGGAGCGCGAGGAGCGCCTCGCAGGCGTCGGCCAGCCGGGAGGGCGGTACGGCGAAGTCCTCCGTGATCAGTGTCGTACCGGAGGGCCGGGAGCCGCCGACCGCGGTGACGAAGGCCTTCCGGGCCTTCCAGTAGCCGGAGATCGTCCCGGCGTCCCGGGTGAACTCGTTGGTGACAGAGGTGACGGGCCGCACCAGCTCCAGCCGGCGCACCACACCGGCCGCCGCCCGCTCGTACGCCTCCTGGCCCGGCTCGTCCGGCGCGCGGAACTCCACCAGCAGCGCCGCCGTCTCCTTCGGCAGCCCGGCCCAGTCGGAGGGGACGCCCTGCACGCTGACGGAGGCCCGCAGGGTGTTCCCGTCCATCAGCTCGACGGCGATGGCGCCCGCTTCGTTGAACAGCGGCACGGCGGCGGCCGCCGCCGTGAGGGAGGGGAAGAAGAGCAGCGCGGTGGAGACGCGGCGGTCCAGGGGCAGGGTCTCGAAGACGACCTCGGAGATGAAGCCGAAGGTGCCCTCCGAACCGACCATGAGGCCGCGCAGGATCTCTACGGGTGTCGTGCCGTCCAGGAAGGCGTCGAGCCGGTAGCCGTTGGTGTTCTTGATCTCGTACTTGGCCCGGATCCGGGCGGTGAGCGCCGCGTCGGCCTCGATCTCGGCCTTCAGCGCGAGGAGCCCCGCGCACAGCTGCGGCTCGGCGTGCGCCAGGTCCTCGTCCGCCGAGGGATCGCCGGTGTCCACCACGGTGCCGCCGGGCAGCACGACGGTCAGTGAGGAGACGGTCCGGTAGGAGTTGCGGCTGGTGCCCGCCGTCATCCCGGAGGCGTTGTTGGCGACGACCCCGCCGATCGTGCAGGCGATCGCGCTGGCCGGATCGGGGCCGAGCAGCCGGCCGTGCCGGGCGAGGGTGGCGTTGGCCCGCATGACCGTCGTCCCCGGCCGGATGCGGGCCCGCGCCCCGCCGTCCAGTACCTCGATGCCCGCCCAGTGGTGCCGTACGTCGACGAGGATGTCCTCGCCCTGCGCCTGCCCGTTGAGGCTGGTGCCCGCCGCCCGGAAGACGACGTTGCGGCCCTTGCCGTGCGCGTACGACAGGATCGCCGAGACGTCGTCGATGTCCTCGGGGACGACGACGACCTGGGGCACGAAGCGGTAGGGGCTGGCGTCGGAGGCGTAGCGCACCAGGTCGGAGATCTTCCACAGCACCTTGTGGGCGCCCAGCAGGGCGGTCAGCTCGCTCCGCATCGGCTCGGGCGTGCCGGTCGCCTGCCCGTCGGGCACCCGGTCGTGGGTGGGGCTGCGCATTGCCCCGGGGCTCAGGGCTTCCGGCTTCGGCTCCAGCAGCGGCATTCGGTGTCCCCTCGGGCGGCTCGGTGGGTGCTTCGCACCCGGTCAGCAGCGGCGCTCCGGCATTCCGTCGACCAGAGCGGTCAGCAGGCCGCCGAGCACCTCGCGCTGATCGGCGGTCAATGGAGCCAGGATCTCCTCTGCGGCCGCCCGGCGCCCGTCGCGCAGCGACCGCAGGGTGGCGACGCCCTGGTCGGTGATCTCGATCCGGACCACCCGGCGGCTGTCCGGATCGGGGACCCGGCGCACCCGGCCGCCGGCCTCCAGGCCGTCCACCAGCGTGGTCACGGCGCGCGGGACCACGTCCAGGCGCTGCGCGAGATCCGCCATCCGTGGCGCGCCGTCGTAGTGGGCGACGGTGCGCAGCAGCCGGAACTGCGCGGGGGTGATGCCGGCCGGCTCCAGCTGGCGGCTCTGAATGCGCTGGAGCCTGCGGGTCAGCCGCAGCAGCTGTTCGGCGAGCAGGCCGTCGGGGTCGGGGGAATCCATGTCAGGAACAATATCAGGACCACGTTCATTGTGAGTAGAGGTAACAATGAGCTATGCTCCTGTTCGCTGGACTGTGAGGGCTGTGATGCCGGCGGGCCGCAGATCGTGACGGCCGCCGCCCTGAGCAGCCCGGACCGCTGACACGCACGGCGTCGCAGGCGGTCGGAAGCCCTCCCTCTTTGCCCCTGTTGTCCTGTTGTCGCACGCCTGACGAAGGAGCCCATGAAACCCGACGAACCCACGTGGACACCCCAGCCACCGGATGCCGAGCAGCCGCCCGCCGAGCTGCGCCGCATCCTCCGCCTCTTCCATCCCTACCGCGGCCGCCTCGCGGTGGTCGGCCTGCTCGTCGGCGCCTCGTCGCTGGTGTCGGTGGCCTCGCCGTTCCTGCTGCGCGAGATCCTCGACACGGCCATCCCGCAGGGGCGGACCGGACTCCTGTCGCTGCTCGCACTCGGCATGATCCTGACCGCCGTGATGAACAGCGTCTTCGGCGTGCTGCAGACCCTCATCTCCACCACCGTCGGCCAGCGCGTGATGCACGACCTGCGCACCGCGGTCTACACGCAGCTGCAGCGGATGCCGCTCGCCTTCTTCACCAAGACCCGCACGGGTGAGGTCCAGTCCCGGATCGCCAACGACATCGGAGGCATGCAGGCCACCGTCACCTCGACGGCGACCTCGCTGGTCTCCAACCTCACCGCGGTCATCGCCACCGTCGTCGCCATGATCGCGCTCGACTGGCGGCTCACCGTCGTCTCGCTGCTCCTGCTTCCCGTCTTCGTGTGGATCAGCCGCCGGGTCGGCCGGGAGCGCAAGAAGATCACCACCCAGCGGCAGAAGCAGATGGCGGCCATGGCGGCCACCGTCACCGAATCGCTGTCCGTCAGCGGCATCCTGCTCGGCCGCACCATGGGCCGGTCGGACTCGCTCACCAAGAGCTTCACCGAGGAGTCCGAGCGGCTGGTCGACCTCGAAGTGCGCTCCAGCATGGCCGGACGCTGGCGGATGTCGACGATCGGCATCGTCATGGCCGCCATGCCGGCCGTCATCTACTGGGCGGCGGGCATCACCCTGCAGTCCAGCGGACCCGCCGTCTCCATCGGTACGCTCGTCGCCTTCGTCTCGCTCCAGCAGGGCCTGTTCCGGCCCGCCGTGAGCCTGCTCTCCACCGGCGTGCAGATGCAGACGTCCCTCGCGCTCTTCCAGCGGATCTTCGAATACCTCGACCTCACGGTGGACATCACCGAGCCGGAGAACCCGGTCCGGCTGGAGAAGATCCGTGGCGAGATCCGCTTCGAGAACGTCGACTTCAGCTACGACGAGAAGGGCGCGCCCACGCTCAGCGGCGTCGACGTGGCCGTGCCCGCCGGCGGCAGCCTGGCCGTCGTGGGCCCCACCGGCTCCGGCAAATCCACCCTCAGCTACCTGGTGCCCCGGCTGTACGACGTATCCGGCGGGCGGGTCACGCTCGACGGCGTCGACGTACGGGATCTGGACTTCGACACCCTCGCCAGGGCCATCGGGGTGGTCTCCCAGGAGACGTACCTCTTCCACGCCTCGGTGGCCGAGAACCTGCGCTTCGCCAAGCCGGACGCCACCGACGAGGAGATCGAGGCCGCCGCCCGCGCGGCGCAGATCCACGACCACATCGCCTCCCTGCCCGACGGCTACGACACCCTGGTCGGTGAACGCGGCTACCGGTTCTCCGGCGGCGAGAAGCAGCGCCTGGCTATCGCCCGCACCATCCTGCGCGACCCGCCGGTGCTGATCCTCGACGAGGCGACGAGCGCCCTCGACACCCGTACCGAATTCGCCGTGCAGGAGGCGATCGACGCGCTCTCCGCCGGGCGCACCACCCTCACCATCGCTCACCGGCTCTCCACCGTGCGCGACGCGGATCAGATCGTCGTCCTGGACGGCGGACGGACCGCGGAGCGCGGCAGCCACGAGGAACTGCTCGACCAGGACGGGCGCTACGCGGCCCTGGTCCGCCGGGACACACAGCTCGCCCCGGCGGCGGGCTGAGCGGGCGGGACACGCCCGACCGCTCGGTGAACTCGTTCGTAACGAACGCGTTCGTTAGAGTGGATGTGTGCCCCTCGCCGCTCTGCCGCCGACGAGGGCGCCGGACCGCGCGGAACCTGCGGCCGGCATTCCCGACGAGCCGGAGGTACCACCATGAGCAGCGCACACCACCCCATCGCGATCATCGGCGCCGGTCTCGGAGGCCTCACGCTCGCCCGCGTACTGCAGGTGAACGGGATCGAGGCGGCGGTCTTCGACCTGGAGGCCGACCGCAACGCCCGCACCCAGGGCGGCATGCTCGACATCCACGAGGATTCCGGCCAGGCCGCCCTGCGCGCCGCCGGGCTGCACGAGCGGTTCCGGGAGAAGGTCCACCCCGGCGGCGAGGCCATGCGCGTCCTGGACAAGCACGCCCGGGTGCTGCTCGAACAGGCGGACGACGGTTCGGGTGGCCGTCCCGAGATCGACCGAGGAGACCTGCGCGACCTGCTGCTCGACTCGCTGCCCGAGGGGACCGTGCGCTGGGGCAGCAGGATCACCGGCGCCGGGCCCACCGGTGACGGGCAGCACCAGGTGACCCTCGCGGACGGCACCTCCTTCACCGCCGGACTGCTCGTCGGGGCGGACGGCGCCTGGTCCCGCATCCGCCCGCTGCTCTCCGACGCCGCCCCCGCCTACACCGGCATCTCCTTCGTGGAGATGGACCTTTTCGAGGCCGACGCCCGCCACCCCGAGTGCGCCGAGCTCATCGGCGGCGGAATGTTCTTCGCCCTCGGCGACAACCGGGGCTTCCTCGCACACCGCGAATCCGACGGCAGCCTCCACGTCTACGCCGGGCTGCGTGTCGCCGAGGGAATGCTGTCGACGATCGACTTCACCGACGCCGAAGCCTCCAGGGCCGCCATGGTCCACCTCTTCGCGGACTGGGCGCCCGCGCTCCGGCGCCTGATCACCGACGCCGACGGCGCGCTGGTGCCGCGTCTCATCCACGCTCTTCCCGCCGGCCACCGGTGGAGTCGCACCCCGGGCGTCACCCTCCTCGGCGACGCCGCGCACCTGATGTCCCCCTTCGCGGGCGAGGGTGCCAACCTCGCCATGATCGACGGCGCCGATCTGGGCCGGGCGCTCGCCGCTCACCCGGGCGATGCCGAAGCGGCGCTGGCCGCCTACGAGGCGGACCTTTTCGCGCGCAGTACGAAGAGCGCGCAGGAGTCCGCCGAGGGTCTCGAGACGATCTTCAACGACCGGGCACCGCAGCCGCTCCTCGACATGTTCGCCTCGTTCCGCGAGGAGTGAACCCGGGCGGTCCGGGCGCATACGACGGCGCCGCCGCTTCCGTGGGACGGGAAGCGGCGGCGCCTGATCGAACAATGGTCATCGAACGACGGTCAATCGAACGACGGTCCATCGAGCAGTGATCAGATGAGCCAACCCACGAAGTGGACGACACCGGCAAGCAGGTTGGTGAGGACGTTCATCTGGTTTTTCTCCTTGTGCATGGTGATTCTCTGGGACAGCACAGTCGCGGTCTGCAGCCCGTCGCTTGCGCTCTGTAATCATCATGTACCGCGCAGCAGTTGAGCAACGAATGCCGATACGACCACACGTTCCAGCGAACATCCGATCCCCTGTTCGTGCGTTCGCCTTGCGGGAGGCCCATGCCGGTGCCGGTGCGGGGCGCGTGTCGTAGGCGGCGGGGTGCCGGACGAGCGGATCCCTGCGGGATAGCGTTCCCGCATGGTGAACGAGTCCCCGGACACCCCGCCCCGTCGCAAGCTCCGCCCGACCCGCCGCGGCCGGCTGGCGCTGCTCGTCGCCGCCGTGCTCGTCCTCGTGGTGGCCGCGGCCGTCCTCGTGCCGCTGCTGACGAGGGAGCGGTCCACCGAGCGGACCCGTTCCCTCGTGATCCCCGAGGGGTGGCGGGCCTCCCAGGTGTACGCGGCCGTGGACAAGGTCCTCGACGAGCCCTCCGGCACCACGGAGAAGGCCGTCGCCGCGGCCGGTCTGCCCCTCCCGCCCTCGGCGAAGGGCAACCCCGAGGGCTACCTCTTCCCGGCGACGTATCCCGTCACCTCCGACACCACCCCGCAGAGCCTGCTGCGCTACATGGTGGACACGGCGGTCAAACGGTTCGGCGCGGACCACATCACGACCGGGGCGCAGCGCAACGGCGTCACGGTCTACCAGACGGTGGCGATCGCCAGCATCGTGCAGGCCGAGGCGGACACCGGGCCGGACATGGGCAAGGTGGCGCGGGTCGTCCACAACCGGCTCGCGCGCGACATGCCGCTCCAGATGGACTCCACGCTCAACTACGCGCTGAACCGCAGCACCCTGGACACCACCGCGGGCGACACGAAGATCGACAGTCCGTACAACAGCTACGAGCACAAGGGGCTGCCGCCCACGCCCATCGGCAATCCGGGGGAGCAGGCGATGGCGGCCGCGATCAGCCCGACCGCCGGCCCCTGGCTCTACTTCGTCACCGTCGCGCCGGGCGACACCCGCTTCACCGCCGACTACGCGCAACAGCAGCGCAACGTCGAGGAGTTCAACCGCAACCGGCGCGGCGCCGGCAACGGCTGAGCCACCCAGCCTGCCGCTCCTGCCCGGCCCAGCCTCGCCGTCGACCGCCTCGCCCCGCTCAGGCCACCGAAGCCGCCCGTTCCGCAGCCGGCTCGGCCCGGTCCAGCAGCTGTGCGACCGCTCGCGCGGCGGCCCGCCCCGCCCGGTTGGCGCCGATCGTGCTGGCGGACGGGCCGTAGCCGACGAGCTGGACGCGCTCGTCGCGTACCGCCCGGGTCCCCTCGACCCGGATGCCGCCGCCCGGCTCGCGCAGCCTCAGCGGGGCGAGGTGGTCGACGGCGGGCCGGAAGCCGGTCGCCCAGAGGATGACATCGGCCTCGACGGTGCGGCCGTCGTCCCAGGCGACCCCGGCCGGTGTGATCCGGTCGAACATCGGCAGGCGGTCGAGCACCCCCGACTCGCGGGCGCGCCGGACGGCGTCGGTGACCGGCAGCCCGGTCACGCTCACCACACTCTGCGGCGGCAGCCCGCGCCGCACCCGGTCCGCCACCATGGCGACGGCCGCCCGCCCCCGGTCCGCGTCGAACGGGCCCTCGCGGAAGACCGGCGGCCGGCGCGTCACCCAGTGGGTGTCGGCGGCCACCTCGGCGATCTCCATCAGGTGCTGGGTACCGGAGGCCCCACCGCCCACCACGACGACCCGCAGTCCGGCGAACCCGGCGGGCCCCGGATAGTTCGCCGTGTGCAGCTGACGGCCCCGGAAGGTGTCCTGGCCCGGGTAGCGCGGCCAGAACGGCCGGTCCCAGGTCCCCGTCGCGCTGACCAGGGCCCGCGTCGCGTACGTACCCTCGGAGCTCTCCACGAGCAGCCGCCCGCCGTCGCCCTCGCGCACCGCGCTCACCTCCACCGGCCGGTGCACCCGAAGGCCGAAGGTGTTCTCGTACGAGTCGAAGTACTCGCCGATCACCTCGGAGGAGGGCCTGCTGTCATCGGCGCCGGTCAGCTCCATGCCGGGCAGCGCGTGCATGCCGTGCACCTTGCCGTACGTCAGTGACGGCCAGCGGAACTGCCAGGCACCACCGGGGCGCGGGGCATGGTCGAGCACCACGAAATCGCGGTCCGGCTCCAGGCCCGTACGGCGCAGGTGGTAGGCGGCGGACAGACCTGCCTGCCCGGCGCCCACCACTACGGCATCCACTGAGCGCACCCCGATATTGTTCACGCTTCTACCAACTGTGGCGGGGGCGCGGATCTTCCCGCCTGTTCCCGGAGAGCTCAGCGCCCCCCGGCGAACAGCAGCGGCGCGCCGCCCGGAGCGGAGGCCGGACGGCCGTTCGCCGCAGGCACCGTCAGAAGCGGGGACGCCGGGACCGTCGACAGCAGCCCCCGGGCCGCCAGCTCCGGGGTGACGCCCTCACCGAACCAGTACGCCTCCTCCAGATGCGGGTATCCCGAGAGCACGAAGTGCTCCACACCCAGGGCGTGGTACTCCTCGATCCGGTCCGCGACCTCCGCGTGGCTGCCCACCAGCGCGGTGCCCGCGCCGCCCCGCACCAGACCGACCCCGGCCCACAGATTGGGCGCGATCTCCAGCTTGTCGCGTGAACCCCCGTGCAGTGCCAGCATCCGCTGCTGCCCCACGGACTCGCTCCGCCCCAGTGCCTGCTGGGCCGCCGCGACCGTATCGGCGTCGAGGTCGCCCAGCAGCCGGTCGGCGGTCGCCCACGCCTCGCGCGACGAGTCGCGCGAGATGGTGTGCAGCCGGATCCCGAACCGCACCGTGCGGCCCTGCTCCTCGGCCAGCCCCCGGATCCAGTCGATCTTCTTCTTCACATCGGCGGGCGGCTCGCCCCAGGTCAGGTAGACATCGGCGTGCTTCGCGGCGACCGGCCCGGCCGCGGCCGACGAGCCGCCGAAGAAGACCTCGGGCAGCGGATCCGGCGGCAGCGCCGTCAGCCCGCCCTCCACCTGGTAGTGCGCCCCGTCGAAGTCGAACGGCCGGCCGCTCCACGCACCCCGCACCACCGACAGGAACTCCGCGGTCCTCGCGTAGCGCCGGTCGTGGTCCAGATGGTCACCGAACCGCCGCTGCTCCGTGGAGTCACCGCCCGTCACGACGTTGAGCAGCAGCCGCCCCCGGGTGATCCGCTGATACGTCGCGGCCATCTGCGCGGCGAGCACCGGCGAGATCACGCCGGGCCGGAACGCCACCAGGAACTTCAGCCGCTCGGTGTGCTGGGCCAGCGCCACCGTCGTGAGCCAGGCGTCCTCGCACCAGGTCCCGGTCGGCGTCAGCACGGCCTCGAACCCCAGCTGTTCGGCGGCCTTGGCGATCTGCGCCAGGTACTCGATGTCGGGCGCGCGCACCCCGCTGACCGGGGTGATCCGGTCCCGCTTGATCCCGCCGTCGGTGTACGCGTGCCGGTCGACGAGCGTGCGCCCGTCGCCGCCCGTGGGCAGGAACCAGTGCAGGTGGACGTTCATGAGGAGGCCTTTCCGTACGAGCGCGGGGCTGCCGAGGACGGGGGGAGATCACGGTTGAAGCGGGTGTCGACGAAGTCCTTGAAGACGAAACGGCGCGGGATGAGCTTCAGGTCCGCGAAGGTGTCCGCGATCTCCTGCTCGGAGGCGATCGCGGCCGGATCGACGGCGACGGGAACCCGGGTGCCGGCCGTCCGCTTCACCGCGTCCAGCGCCACCTCGTACGGCAGTCCGGTCTCCTTCGCCCAGACCTTCGCCCATGCGTCGGGGTGCTTGAACACCCAGTTCTGCGCCCGGTTCAGCCGGACCAGCAGATCACCGATGGCCCTGGACTTCCCGGACTCCTTGAGCGCGGCGGGCGAGGCGACCTGGAACCCGAGGCCGTTGACGACCCCCTCGCCCGTGGTCAGCACCCGCGCCCTGCCGCCCCGCAGCACCTGCGAGGTGTACGGGTCCCAGACGGCCCAGGCGTCGACCTTGCCCCGGGTGAACGCGGCCAGCGCGTCGGCCGGCTGAAGGTACTTCAGCTTCACGTCCGAAATGCCGAGCCCGGCCTTCTTCAGCGAGCTGATCAGCTGGAAGTGGGCGGAGCTGCCCTGGGCGACGGCTATCGACCTGCCCTTCAGCTGCGCCGGGCTCCGCAGCGGCGAGTCCTTGGGGACCACGATCGCCTCACCGGCCGACGAGCCGTGCGTGGCGCCCACCACCACGACCTTGGAACCGGCACCGGCGGCGAACACCGGCGGGGTGTTGCCGACCCCGCCGATGTCCACGGCCCCGGCGTTGACCGCCTCCAGAAGTGGTGGCCCGGAGGTGAAGGTGGACCATTTGATGCGGAAGTCGAGGTCGTCCAGCTCACCGGAGGCGCGCAGGATGGCTTCGTAACCACCCTTCTGGTCGCCGATGTTGAGTGTGACGCTGCCCTTGCCGTCGGTGCTGCTCGCCGTGGAGGCGGAGCTCGCGCCGCCGCAGGCGGTGAGGAGCAGGGCGAAGGGGAGCAAAAGCGCGGGCAGGGTACGGCGGTTCATGTCGTCTCTCTCCGGTCCGGACAGGCGGGGGTTCAGGGGGCGGAGTGGGCTCGGGTCTCAGGCGGCCGCGGGGGCCGTCTCGACGCCGAGCTCGGTGAGCAGCCGGGTGCGCAGCGCGGCGAACTCCGGGGTGCCGGGGTTGCGCGGGCGGTCCAGGCCCACGGACGTCTCGTACGCGATGGCACCGTCCCGCATCACCAGCGCGCGGTCCGCGAGGAGCAGTGCCTCGTCCACGTCGTGCGTGACGAGCAGTACGGCGCAGCCCCGGCGCTGCCAGAGCTCGGCCACCAGCTGCTGGGCCTTGATCCTGGTCAGTGCGTCGAGTGCGCCGAACGGCTCGTCGAGCAGCAGCAGATCGGGCTCGCGGACCAGTGCACGGGCCAGCGAGGCGCGCTGTGCCTCACCGCCCGAGAGCGTCCTGGGCCAGGCCCCGGAGCGCTCGGTGAGCCCGACTTCCGCCAACGCCTTCTCGGCCACGGCGCGTTCGGGCTTACCGGGCAGCCCGAGCAGTACGTTGCGCCAGACGCGTTTCCAGGGCATCAGGCGAGGCGCCTGGAACGCGACCGCCCGGCGCCGGGGGACCAGTACCGTCCCCCTGATCTCCCGGTCCAGGCCGGCGAGCACCCTCAGCAGGGTCGACTTCCCGCAGCCGCTGCGGCCGAGCAGTACGGTGAACTCACCCGCGCGCAGGGTCAGATCGAGCCCGTCGATGACATCCCGGCCGTCGAAGGAACGGGACAGCCCCTCGACCCGTACGGCGGCCTCCGGCAGCGGTCCGGCCGGGGCGGGGGAGCGGGTGGTCACTGGCCCGTGAAGGTCGGTCGCCATTGCAGCAGCAGCCTTTCGAGAATGCGGACGATGACATCGGCGGCGAGGCCGAGGAAGGCGTAGACCACCAGGCAGACGACGATGACGTCGGTGCGGAAGAACTCCCGGGCCTGGTTCATCAGGAAGCCGATTCCGGCGTCGGCGTTGACCGACTCACCGAAGACCAGCGCCAGCCATGCGGTCGCCAGCGAATAGCGCAGCCCCGTCATGGCCCCGGGCAACGCCCCCGGCAGCACCACATGCCGCACCAGCCCCCAGCGCCCGAGGCCCAGGGACTCACCCGCTTCGATGAGCTGGGGATCGACGCCGCGAATGCCCGCGTAGACGTTGAGATACAGATGGAAGGCCACCCCGAGCGCGATGAGCGCCACCTTGGGGGCCTCGCCGATTCCCAGCCAGATGATGAACAGCGGGATCAGCCCGACCCACGGCACGGTGCGCAGCATCTGGACGCTCGCGTCGACCAGGTCCTCGCCCAGCCGGGAGAGCCCCGAGACCAGTGCGAGCGCGGTCCCGACGGCGCCTCCCAGCAGCAGCCCCACGGCCACCCGCTGGAGCGAGACGGCCATCGCGGAGGTCAGCGTCCCGTCCGCGATCAGGTCCGACCCCGCGCGGGCGATGGTGCCCGGCGAGGCCAGTACGTCCGGATGCAGCACACCGGTGGCGCTGAACACCTGCCACAGAACCAGCAGCAGCAGCGGCCCGGCGGTGCGCCGAAGCCACCGGGGTACGTTCCGCAGCCGGACACCGCGAGCGGTGGCGGGAACGACGGGCTCCAGGTCGAGCGGACGCCGCCGGGCCGGATCTTCCGGCCAGCCGGATTTCCCTTTTTCAGGGGCTATATCGGGTGGGGCGAGAGCATGGTCGAGAGTCATGTGGGCTCCACGAACGCTTCATGGGAACGGAGGTGCCCCAGCACCCGGGCACGCGACAGCCACGCCGTAGCGGCGGGAGGTCACGGAGGAACCACACGGTGTCCGGCCCTGGCCGGGCGACACGTGCGAGGTGGGGGCGGAGTGCGTACTACGTCAGGAGCGGTCGGGCGCCTCGCGCCCGGTCACTGACGGGAAAGTGCTGAGAGAACGTCAGCAGCCGCGACAACACGCGGCGGAAGCCACCCGCAGCAGGTCGATGTGACCGCGCGTGGTGAGCAGAGCTGATCGGGACATGGCGCTGAACGTAGCGATCCCGCAAGGAACCGGTCAATGGTGTCTCGGCACGTGGACGCGCGACCGTCCGGCGCAGGCGGAAGAATGGAGCCATGTCGACCGCCTTCACCACCAGCGTCCTGCACATCACCACGGGAACCACGGAGACCGTCACCGACCTGACGTCCGACTGCGAACAGTTCCTCACCCGGACGGCCGCCGGCCGGGACGGACTGCTCAACATCTTCGTACCGCACGCGACAGCGGGGATCGCCGTCCTCGAAACCGGCGCGGGCAGCGACGACGACCTCCTCTCCGCTCTGCACGCGCTGCTCCCCGCCGACGACCGATGGCAGCACCGCCACGGCAGCCCCGGCCACGGCCGCGACCACGTGCTCCCGGCCCTCGTCCCGCCGCACGCGACACTGCCGGTGATCGCGGGGCGGCTGGAGCTGGGGACGTGGCAGTCGGTGTGCCTGGTGGACACGAATGTCGACAACGCCAACCGGCAGGTGCGGCTGAGCTTCCTGGGCTGACCAAGATCGCTCCCAGGGGTCACCTTGGCGGCCATGCCACGCAAGGGGCACGGGCGAGGGCTGGCCGGGGCAGTCAAGTGCGCGAAAGGGGCGGGGATCGACAGTCCGCGCTTCCTGCGCCGGGCCGAGAAGAGTCTGAAGAAGGCGCAGCAAACCTCTCCCGCAAGGAGAGGACGCGGGGAACAGGGACAAGGCCAGGATTCGTGTCGCACGGGACATGCCGTGTCACGGATGCCCGCCGCGAGCTCCACCACCAGCTATCCACACAGCTGATCCGCGAGAACCAAGCGGCCGCCACGGAGGACCTTGCGGTGAAGGGGGCTCGTCCGGACGTGCTGGACCAAGTCCGTGCGAAGGCCGGCGTTCGTGAGCGGCCTGGAGTATAAGGCTGCCCGGCACGGACGCATCTTTGGGCAGCCCGTTTCAGCGGATGTTGTCCACTCGACATGGATGTGACGACAGTCACTGTCACATCCAACACGTCCATTCTGTCAAATGTGTGACAACTCGTCAGCAGCGACCGAATTGCGGTGCGGCCAAGGCGGGCGGCACACGAAGTGATCAACCAGCACACCTTGGGGCCGCCGCAGCCACTGGCCCCACGTCACGGTTCGGGCCCCGCCAAGGCGCGGGACCTCGCGCCCTGGCGTGCGCTCGTGGGCATGATCCGCAATTTCCGCAAGAAAACCAGGAGGCCGAAGTGCTCAAGAGACTGAAAAGATTTCGGCTGGCGGCAGTGGGATTCCTTGCTGCATCCGCCGCTGTCGTCGGTCTGTCGACGCCGGCATCCGCCGTCTGGGGCTTTCCCGGCGAGGGAAGCGACTGGAACCCGGTGAACTACGCGGCCGGCCAAATCACCAGCAGATCCACCACGAGTGAGGCACGCGACAACCGCAACAACATCATTCATGCCTGGCGCGGCGGGGGCAACGACAACATCTACATCTCGCTGAACGGCGGCCCCGCGTACCAGTTGCCCGACGCGCAGACGTATACGTCCCCGCGGGTGATCTGGACCGACGACGGTGGTCGCGGTAACTTCCGGATCTTCCACACCGGCACGGAAAGCCACATCTACCAGCACCGCATCCAGCTGAGCACGAGCTACCAGCTGCCCGCCACCCTGCCCAACTGGACCAGGGTCCCCAACGACACCCGCACCACCAACACTCTGCCCGTGGGAGTCGCCGCGCTCCCCAACAATTCGTACATGCTCGCCTGGAACAGCCAGTCCGACGACCAGATCTGGACGTTGTACTACAACGGCCAGACCGCTACCTACAGCAATCCCAGCGTGGTTCCGGACGCGCTGAGCAAGGACGCGCCGGCCCTCGCCGCCCAGGTCGACACCAACAACGACGACCCAGCCCCCTGGAACCAGGTCGTTCTCGCCTTCACGGGCACCAACAACTACGTGTACCAGTCGCGCCAGCGGTACGGAAGTGGCTCCTGGACGAACCCGCGTCAGATCTTCGCGGCGAACTCCTACGGCTTCTCGAGGCAGGGCCCGTCGGTCGCGCTCTCCCGTAACGGCTACGGCGTCATCACCATCTCCGAGGACCGCGACAACACGATCGGCAGTTACATCATTTCCCGCGAGGGCGGGTGGAGCGGGTTCTACGAGGAGAACTCCTTCGCAAGCACCTTCGACAAGACCCCACTGGCCGTGATCGACGGTACGACCTTGTACTACGTCATCAATGGTTCGGCCGGGGGCCAGAACGGGGTCCTGTGGAAGCGCGTCTACGACTTCGCGGCCATGCCCACGCCGTCCGCGCCTCAGTGGTAGGCCGACGGTAGTCCCGTACGGGAACCAAAGCGCCAGGACCCGGATACGGGACCCAGCAGCGTTCCGGGTCCAGGATCGCGGCGCAGCCGTACAACATCCGCGTCGCCGCGATCCACCACCCTTCCTCTCCAAGACCTGAGAGCGCGGCAGGCACGATGTCGACGTCTCCATGCCTGGCGCCAACAGAGAACCGCATATGTCGTCCGGACTCGCGGCCCCTGCCCCGGAACGGCACTCCTTCGCGGCCGGCCGGTCCTGACACGCCTACCCGGCGCCCTCGTGTCAGGACGGTCCGGCATCCGGCGATACGCCGAGCCCGGTCGGAGTCAAATGCCTCGAAGAGGAGCCGAGTTCCGGGATCTGCCCCGTGGGCACCGCCCGAGCCCTCCTCCCCCTCACCGCGCGTGCAGGTACGAGACGAGCACGCAGAAATCGAGTTCCCGTGAAACCAGGTAGACCTGTGGCTGGCCTTACGTTCGGCCTGCTGCTATCACTCTTGATGTCGGGGATCGCCCCGGCAACGGCGCTTACTCCCACGGCGTCCATGGCCGCCCTGGCCGTCGCGGCGGCAGAGGAGGACCCAGCATCCACCGGGCCGGGGGCATCCGGGCCGGATCTGAGTCACGAGAACCGCACGAGCCCGCCCTCCGGCCTGCCGAACTGGTCGCGCGTGGGATACCGAGGTGGCCTGGATCTGCCCAGCGGTGACTCAGGTGCGACGACGCAGGCCTCCTGCATCATCTCGGCGGGAGAACTCGCGTCCACGTACAAGGTGATCGCCGACGACGGAGTCGATGACACCACCGGACTGCAGAGTGCGATCGACTACGTCAAGAGCGACTGCTCTCCGCAGGCCAACCTCGGGCGACTCTCGCGCATTGAGCTGCCGGCCGGCCAACTCGACGTGTCCCGGCAGATCTACGTCGACGCCAGCTTCCTGACCGTCAGAGGGAAGGGTTCCGGCGAGAACGGCACCCGCCTGGTGTTCCGCCCCGACGTCAATACCCGGTACGACACGCTGGTCAATGGTCGCTGGGACCAGGACGCCATGTCGGTCGGTAGCGGCAGCGACGTAGGCAAGGGCGGCTGGATATGGCCGGGGCGCGGTCTGTTCCGGGTGCAGACCCGGGACATGGCCGAGCGGTACAAGGACGACTGGGCTGCGGCCCCGGCCAATCGCAAGGACCTCTTCGAAGGCAGCATCAACCAGCACTGGGCCTCCGGACTCAAGCTGGGCGCCCAGAGCGACGAGCCCGGATACGCGGCCCGGCAGGGCCATTCCGTGGTGCAGCTGGACGCGAAAGCGAAGATGGACAAGCTCGTCCTGAATGGCTACGTCTGGGTCGGCGCGGCCAACAGCATGAAGTTCTACGAGCAACAGGGCATCGCTGACACGAGCTTGATGGAGTCCCTCCACATGCGTCAGCAGATGTTCCGGCTCGTCGGCAAGGACACGGTCGCCAAGACGATCACGCTGGACCGCCCGCTGGAGTGGGACCTGCCGGTCGACTCCGTCTCGGACGGATCCGCGCCGCTGGGACCCACCCCCTACGCCAGCAAGGTCACTCCGCTGACCATCGTCGAAGGAGTCGGCTTCGAGGACTTCTCCTTCACCCAGGACATGAACGGGCTGCCGAAGCTGGACGGTGGCACGTACTCGCTCACTCCTGAGCAGGCGAAGCACAACTACGGCAACCTGGCGCCCGAGTACGCGATGAACGGCATCGTCTTCAAGTGGGCCGCCAACAGCTGGGCGCGCGGGCTCAAGGCGACGATGACCGGCTCGCATCCGATCGTCACCGAGGTCGCGCGCAATCTGCAGATCGAGCGCAACAGTTTCGACGGCGCCTGGAACAAGGGCAAGGGCGGCAACGGCTACCTGCGCGGCAGCCGCGTCTGGGACTCGCTGTGGGCGCTCAACATCAGCCGCAACCTGCGCCACTTCACCTTCCAGTGGGCGGCCAGCGGCAACGTGGCCTTCCGCAACGACCTCGACTCCGACCTCAACCTGCACGGCGGCTGGGAACACGGGAACCTGTTCGAGCAGAACACCGTGCGCACTCCCTACGAGCACCGCTCGGCCAGCTGCAGCGCCAACTGCGGCGGTGAAGGCGGTCAGATCGACGAGGGCACCTGGTATCCCATCTGGTGGGCGGCCGGTCCCAAGGCGGCCAAGTGGGCCGGTTCCTCCGGGCCGCGGAACGTCTTCTACAACAACACACTGATCAAACAGGCTACCGAGGGCGGGCCGTTCGAGCCCTACACGCCGTACGGTACGCGCTCCGGTACCGCCTTCCAGTTCGGCTCGAACACGAACGACGCAAACCAGTTCCAGCACCTGAGCCAGGATGGTCAAGTCATCGCGGACTGGACCGGCCAGGAGACCCAGGACTTCTTGGGGAAGGGGGTGGCGGCCCTCGACGTCGGCAACCGGCATTCCCTGTTCCTCGACGACACCGGCGGTGAACTCGAACCCCGGCCGGGCGAATCCCGGCGCACCGTCGGTACCTGGAACATGCGCGGTGCGACCAGCAGGCTCGCGGGTGAGAACTACGACCTGTACGAACGCATCGGTCAGCTCATGGAGCTGGAAGCGTTCAATCTCAGCCTGGTTGCCGTGCAGGAGGCCGGCAGGCCACCCCGGTACAACCCTGGTGGGTACAACCCGCATGTGCGCCGAATCCCGCAGAACCAGTATGTGCGGTGGAACGCGGCCGGCACTGAACGCGTGTCTGAGGACGTTATCGAGGTGCCGCTGGGAACACAGGCCCGGCCCCGAGGGTATGTGTACTGGCTGCACACACACAACGACATCAGCACGACAGGCCGGAACAACATCGGCATCATCACCTACTCTCGACTGCCCTTGGATGACGGGCGAACCCATGTATGGGTCGCCGCCGGGCCCGTGAACAGCAATGGGGTATCGACGGGTCGCCCTGCGCTGGGAGTCCGCCTCGGCGACACCGTGTACTGGACCTTGCACGGAGATTCACAGACCAATGGTGCGGACGTCCCTCAGATCCTGCGCAATATCAACCGGCAAATGAGCGCCGCGGGCCCGAACGGAGCTCCGATGCGGTATGTCGTCATAGGAGATTTCAACCGCACCCCGTCGAACCTGGAAGGCTCCATCTTCGCACGTGACTTCACCGTCCATCGGCCGGCCGCCCCGACCTACCAAGGAGACAACAGGGACTATCAGTACGACTATGCCGTCACGGCAGGCAGCGACATGCCCAACGCCGTCAGCGTCGCTGCGCGACAGGTCCACGATGTTTCTCTATCGGATCACCACCTTTCGACGTTCTACGTGAACGCCGCTCGGGTCGAGGACGAACCTGGCCAGACGCCGCCTGGCGACGGGCATGACAGTCCGCCCCCGAGGCCGACGAAGAAGAGGATCGTGATTCGCAGCGCCAAGACCGGGAAGTCGGCCCTGCCCTCCGGTCAAAGTGGTGACGGTAGTCAGGTGGTCGCGGTACCGGCCGATCCGAATCATCTGCCGCTGCAGAACTTCGAGATCGAGGCGGATCCCGAGTACCCCGGATACCATCGTGTGCGCCACGTGTACTCCGGTGCCTATCTCGGACAGATCGACAGGGCCGACTCGGAGGTCTACACGAAGACGCACTGGTACGGAACGGAATCGCTCTGGGCTCTGGTCGAGGGGGACGATCACACCTGGATGCTGGTCAACCACCACACCGGCCAGGCGCTCACATCCGTCGTGGTATCGGGTCAGGAACGACTGTTCGGCCGTGACTGGGACGTCGAGGACTCGAGCCAGCGCTGGTTCCTCCAGGATGCCGACCAGGCGTTGGACGTGTATGAAATCACCGACTCGACCGAGTCCCCCGGGCAGGTCCTTCGCCCGCTGAACGGCTCCTCCGAGGAAGGTGCCCCGCTGGAAATGGTCCTGGACGGCAACGACCCCAGCGAAGAGTTCACCTTGGTCGAAGCCGATGACAGGAACGGTGAGAACTGCTTCTACGCGGTCAGCCAGGACGGAAGGTATCTCAATTCGACAAACGGTGCAGTGGACAGTCCGGCGGAGGGGAACACCCTCACACTCAACGCATATCACCCGGACTCCGACGGTTACCCGCTCTGTTCGAGTTCGGACCCTCGCGTGGAAGCGACAGTCCTGAGCCAGCACAGGCGGTTCAACGAGTTCGTCTTCCTCACCACTCGCGGAGTTTCTGCCTATGTGGGTCTGACCTACACGGTCCAGAACGCGAACCTGTTCCGATTCAGGTCGAAGAACAGTCGCTGAGGTCAAGACTTCGTGACAGACGTGCCTGTCGCGCACCGACGACGTCCATCAGTGTGATGTGGACACCGCGGCTCAGCGAGACGCCGCCCGTCGGATGACCGAGGTCCCCTTCCCGGCATGTCGGGAAGGGGACCTCGATGGTTTCGGGGGGAGAGAGATCGAGGCTCTAGGCGTGGTCCCCTACGGAAACGGGGCGACCCGAAACTGGAGGCCGACGGATAGCCGAGCACCCGTGCCTTCGGAGCGGATGGTGACCTGTTCCGTGTCGGATTGCAGCGTTACCGTGCACACAGCAGCGCAACGCCGGGCGGCCCAGGGTACTGCTCCGATAGGATGCGTGGACGAAGATATTGCCGGGCGGTAGTCTCCGGCGAAGGCGGATATCATGCCCGATATCGCACCGTTGTGGGGGCGGCGCGACGAGTTCGCGCGGCTGCACACACTGGTGGACCGGGCTCGCGCCGGCCGCAGTGGGGTGCTGGTCGTCTCCGGCGAGGCCGGAATCGGCAAGACGGCGCTCTTGAACCGCCTCACGGCACAGGCGGCCCCACACGTCCGCACCGAGCGCATCGTCGCCTCACAGGCCGGGATGGAGCTCGCCTATGCCGGCCTCCAGCAGCTCTGTGGGCACATGGTGGGTTCCGCCGTCCGGTTGCCGGCCCCGCGACAGGAGGCGATCGAGGTGGCGTTGGGGCTGTGCAGCGCCCCGCGCCGAGTCCTTTCCTCGTAGGGCTGGCCTTGCTGGGAGTGCTCACCGGAGCCGCGTAGGACCGTGGACTACGGGGCCTCGCCCGCAATCCATTCCACTTCACCGAGCGCTTCGGCAACCCGGACGGCGCCCGCGGCGTTCTCGACCGTGCCCTGGTCCGCGAAGACCAGGGCGAAGTCGGATGGGCCGTCGGTGGCAGCTACCAAGTCGTACGCGTCATCCGGCTGGCGACTGAGCTGTGGGACAAAGACCCGGTTCCTGAACAGGAGCGGATCATTGGCCGCCGCAGGGGCGGACGTTGGCTCTACGGCACGCCGAACGGCGAGCAGTCCGACTTTGCTGCGGACCCCACGGGCAAGGTCACGTCACTGGACTCGCATGTGCGCCTCGCGGCCCCTGACCGGCGCAATCCGCCACCGATGGTACGACGTGGGTACAGCTACGACCGTGGCAACGGGGACTCCGGGCTGATCTTTTCCTGCTTCCAGCGGGACCTGGCGAAGGGATTCGAGGCGGTGCAGAAGCGGCTCGCCGGTGAGGCCGTGGCGAAGTACAGCCTCACCATCGGCGGTGGTTACTACTTCGTTCCGCCGCCCGGAACCGCGTGGGTGGATGCCCTGTTCCGGTCCTGCGAGAAAACTGCTGCACGGCTGGATGACACCTGGTCTGGCTTGCAGTGCTGCGGAGGACCACGGTGCGTCACCCGCCATGAACTGTGGTTGATTATCACAAGCAGCGGGGGAGCGGAGTGTTACACGTTGCACAGGCGGCTGTAGGTACCGGATGGCCAGATATCCTCGGAGTTGCCTTAACGGAGTTTGGTGGACACGAATGTCGACAACGCCAACCGGCAGGTGCGGCTGAGCTTCCTCGGCTAGGCATGGCCGCGTGAGTCACTTCGGTGGGACTGTAGGGGCAAAGCCCGGCCGCACCGACTGGGCAGCGCTCGCAGCTGCCGCATGGGCTCCGAAGGCTGTCGGAAGGTCCTTCGTCTGCTTGTGGTACACGCCAACCATTGCTTCTGGCCGGCGGCAAAGAATGGAATCGGCTGTTGCCGGGCCGGGTCGGTCCGCGCCTGGTGGGTCGGTTGTCGGCGGTGTGTCGTCGGCTCGTCTCGCCCAACACGGCGAAGGTCGTGGCTCGCTTCGACTACGGGCACATGTGCGGCGGTTGATCCCACGGGACCGTACGTGCGGCGCACGGTGCGATCACCGTGTGCCGCACGTTCACGTCAGAAGGTCAGTTTCCAGCTGTCGATGTAGCCGGTGTCCTGTGCTGCCACATCCTGGACTCGCAGCTTCCACGTACCGTTGGCGGCCTCGCTCGACGCGTTGACCGTGTACGTGGCGATCACGTTGTCCGCGGAGTCGCTGGAGCTGGAGCTCTTGAGCCGGTACGCGGAGCCGTCGGGCGCGAGGAGGTCGACAACCAGATCGCCGCGGAAGGTGTGCTTGATGTCGACGCTCGCCTTGAGCGTGGCGGGTGCGTTGCCGGTGAGGCCGGTGGCGGAGACGGGCGATGTCACGGCCGCACCGTTGTCAGGTACGGCCACGTCTGCGGTGTTCTCGAAGACGGTGCCGGAGGGCGGCGGAGTGGTCGCAGCGGACAGGGCCCAGACCGCGTAGGCGATCGCGTCGCTGTTCCGGTCGAGCGCCGTGTCGTTGATGTTGGCGGAGGTGTCGCAGGACGCGTGGTAGCACCGGTCGAAGGCCAGGCCGGAGGTGCCGCCCCACTTCTGCGCCTGGGCCGCGGTCTTGGTGTAGTCGGCCCCGGAGAAGAGACCGCCGACGGGTATGCCGGCGTTCTTGAACGGCGCGTGGTCGGATCGGCCGTCGCCCTCCGTCTCGATCTCGGTCGGTATCGAGATTCCGGCGTAGTAGTCCTTGAACGTCTTCTCGATCGTGGGGTCGTCGTCGTACACGAAGTAGCCGGGATTGGGCGAGCCGATCATGTCGAAGTTCAGATACCCGGTGATCTTCGCGCGGTCGGCCGTGGCGAGGTGGTTGACGTAGTACGTCGATCCGACCATGCCGAGCTCTTCCGCTCCCCACCAGGCGAAGCGCAGGTGTTTCGAGGGCTGGTAGCCGGCCCTCGAGACGGCGAGGGCGGTCTCCAGGACCGCGGCCGACCCGGAGCCGTTGTCGTTGATCCCCGGACCGGCCGTGACGGAGTCGAGGTGCGCGCCGGTCATCAGGACCTGGCTCGCGTCGCCGCCGGGCCAGTCGGCGATCAGGTTGTACCCGGTGGACCCGCTGGAGGTGAACGTCTGGAGTGTGGTGGTGAATCCGGCGGCGTCGAGTTTGGCCTTCACGTAGTCGATGGAAGCCTTGTAACCGGCCCTGCCGTGGGCGCGGTTGCCGCCGTTGGCGGTGGCGATGGACTGCAGCTGGGCGAGGTGCGCCTTGACGTTGGCGACCGGGATGTCCGGGGCCGCGAGGACGGCGGCGGACGACGGGGCCGCGGATGCGGGGACAGCGGGAGCGAGGAGGGCGGCGAGTGCGAGGGAGGCCGCTGCTGCCACGGCCGTGCGTCTGGGGAAGGCGAGAGTCATGTGAGGGCTCCGGGTTCCGTACGCGCGAAGGGATCGGGTGTGGAACTGGCCGCGCGCACCTCCCCACGGGGGGCGGCAAGGGGCGCGGTGCGTGCCCGATCGTCGACGCTTGACGGCGCACCGTCAAGACGGCATCCGGGCGGCCGTGTCCGCTCAGCGGACGCGGCCGGTATCAGCCCACCAGGGCGTCGGCCGGGCCGAGCTTGTCGACCGCGTCGTAGTACGTCCGGGCCAGGGCCTTGCGGGAGGCGGGGCCGGCGCCGGAGTGGTTGGCGCAGACCCGCTTGAGGCCGTCGTGCGGCATGTCGTCGAAACGCGCCTGGCTGGCGGAGAAGGTGCCTGCGGCCCTGTAGGTGCGGTAGCCGAAGTCGTGACGCGCGCTGGTCCGGGTCCAGGGGCTGAGCATCTGCGGTTTGTCCGCCGGAGCCGCCGAGGCGGGCGAGGTCGCCAGGATTGCTGCGGTGGGAGCGGGGGCGGAACCGCCAACGGGCCGAGAAGTGTGGAACGCGTGACGGTGACCTCCGACTGCGCATCCGGACGGAAGGTCCTGGCCGGGGAGGGCGCCGAACGCGGCGGGAGCCGACCTCGGTCGCCCGTCGATTGTCGGACCGGTCCGGTAGGGCGCCGGGGCGGGATCGGTGCCGTCGTCGGGCGTCCGGGACCGGCCTTCTGCTTTATTTGAATTGCCGAGAACTTCCGTCCCGGACGTACAGCCCCGCGCGAGTTGAATACGCCCCATGTACCACCCGCCGTACGAGTGGATGAAATGGGTGTTTTCCCAGTTCAGCGCCGTTCTGGGGGTTGGTGAATTCATCATTCAATTGAATTGTGAATTCACTCCCCGAGCCGCCCGATTTGCGGCTTTACATTCCATGTATTTCACTCGGTACGTACGGCAACCCCACTTCCCAACAGGACGGGGCAACACCCATGTACACCACGGAAACCACTGCCACTGACATCGAGCTCGACCTCGACGCGGCGCTCAACCCGGGCGAGGCCGAAGGCTTCTACCGCGACTCCCGCGAGTGCGCGTACCTCGCGCTCCTCGGCGGCGGCTCCGCGCTGCTGCTCTCGCCGCCGACCCCGCGCCCGAAGAAGGGCTAGTCGGCAGCAAATGGACCAGACACATGCCTCGTCTCCCCTTGAGGGTGCCGTGCATGACCTGGCAACAGAGGTGGTCCTCGCTCTTCGGAGCGGGGACCACCTCGCCACGGTTTGCGGCGCGGCCGGAATCGACGAGGACAACAGGACAGGAATTGCCGCGGTACGCGTCATCGGAGCCGATCTGCTTCTGCCCAGTGTGCTGTACGGGCACAATCCGCATCCCGGGGACGTCGCCGTGTTCCACCGTGCCGTGCGGGAGTTCCCGCCCCGGCCCGACGCCTCCGACGCCACGGCCTGGAGTCACTGGGGCATGATCTCCGCCCTGCACCGGACGGCCCCGGCCGCCGCCCCCGGGCAGCCCGCGGTCACCGCTCCCGGCAGTGGTGAGCCGGATGCGGCGTGGCTCGAAGGAGCCCCCTGGCAGGCCTTCACCCATCAGCTCTCCGTGCTGGCACCGCTCGCCGTGCCGGCCGCGTCGTCGGCCGTGCACCGGGCCGCCGCACACCGGGTCGTGGACCTGTCCCGGGGGTTCGTGCGCGCGGTGCGGCGGCGCAACTGGCTTCAGGCCGCAGGCGCCGGACGCTGGCTGGCCGTGCTCGACGGCAGGCCCGACAGCCTGGGGCTGGACCGCGGACTCGACTTCGTCGAGCTGATGGGCGGCGCGGACCCCCGCGTCGCGCTGCATGTGCGGGTCGCCCGGCTGATGGCCGAGGAGCGGGCGCGGTGACGGCTCCGGCGGCCACCGCGCCGGGCAGTACCGCGGGCGCGGCGCTGGCCGTCCTGCCCCGCGTCCTGCGGCAGGCGCTCGGCTGGGCCGACGCCCACCGAACGGGCTTTGTGCTCCCCCCGGACGTGCTGGAGCCGCACACCCAGGTCAACAGCACACTCAAACCCCTCGGCGAACTGGCCCAGCTCTGCACCACGATCCGCCGCAGCACCGAGCCCGGCACCCCGGAACACGGGACGGCCGGGGACCTCATCGCGTTCGCGTGGGAGCAGGTGCGCGCCGGAGACCTGCTGCTGGAGCTGCTGCGCGGCGAACCCTTCGCCGCGTACCCGTACGAGATCTACGCGGCCTTCGCCGGACACGGCCTGCGCAACGAGGGCTTCGAGCGCCTGGCCGGCACGCTCTCCTCGACCAGGGGCTGGGCCCACACCGAGCAGCACGCCAACCGGGAGCTCGGCCTGATCAACTCGGAGCGGCGGGTCGGCGCCGCCCCGCACGCCGACGCCGGTGCGGTCCTGGCGCGCACCTGGCTGGGCGGGCTGTCCGAACCGTGGATGTTCGAGGGGCCCTCCGGCTACGCGCTGACCCACACCGTCTTCCACATCACGGACTGGTGCTGCGTCCCCGAGCGGATGCCCGCCGACATCGACGCCTATCTGCGGGCCTGGCTGCCGCCCTGGATCGACGGCTGTCTGGAGAGCCGGCAGTGGGACCTGACCGGCGAGCTGCTCGCGGTAGCCGCGGCCCTGCCGGGACCGCCGCCCACCGCCCTGCTGGACGCGGCATGGCCCGCGCTCGCCACCGCGCAGGCCCCGAGCGGCGCGGTGCCGGAGACGGGTCCGCTGATCCCGGTGCCGGAGAGTCCGGAGACGGCCGGACCCGGTGGCCCGGAGCCGGACCCGTACCCGTTCCTCGCCTGCTACCACTCCACCCTGGTGACCGCCTTCGCCGCCGCACTGTGCCTCAAGCGCCTCACCGCGCACCGGGCGGACGGCCCGGCAGCGGACACCGGGGCCGCCGTATGAGCCGTACCGGCCGCACGAAGGGAGCTGCCGCATGAGCGGCATCCAGCAGATCCATGACGTGGGCGCGCGGGCCCTGGGATGGCTGTACGACCACCGGGCGGGCTTCCGGCTGGACGACGACCCGCCGCCCGAGGTGGGCGTCCTGGACCGGTTCAAGCCGCTCGGCGAACTGGCCCTCATCAGCAAGGTCATCTTCCGCGAGGGGGTCGCCGGGTCCAAGCAGGCCGCCCTGGCGCGCAAGCTCCTGGACCACGCCTGGCACGAACTGCTGGGGTCGGGGAGCCGGCTGGTCGACGGCCAGCGGCGCGAACCGCTGTGCCCCGTTCCGATGGAGGTCTACGTACCGTTCCGGGAGCTGGGGTTCCAGCAGCCGGCCCTGGAGGCCGCCGTCCGGCTGAACCACCGGCTGAGCAGCTGGGGCGCGCTGGAGGTCGTGCCGGTGCGCCGCCTCGGACTCAGCGCCATGGAGCGCCGCTTCGGGCTGGAGCCGAGCGTGCCGGTCGACGAGGCGTACGGGCGCACCTGGCTGTCGCGGCGGCCCGAGCCGTGGACCGTCGAGGGCAACATCGGCTACGACATCACCCACACGGTCTTCCACCTGACCGACTGGGGAGCCAACCCGGCCGGGCTGCCCGCAGACGTCGCGGACTACCTGGCGCTCTGGCTGCCCGTGTGGCTGGACGACTGGCTCGATCTGGGCCGCTGGGACCTGCTGGGCGAACTGCTCGTCGTCGATGCCTGCCTGCCGGAACCGACCCTGGACCCGGCCGCCTGGGCGGGATTCGCCGGGGCCCAGCAGGCGGACGGCGCGATGCCCGTGATGGGCGCCATGCCGGAGGGCGACGAGGAGTCCGTCTTCGACCTCGTCTACCACCCCACGCTGGTGGCGGCGTTCGCCTCGGCCCTGGCCCTGTCCCGCGCCCTGTCGGACCTCACCGAGCCGGCCCCCGCGTGACGGCCCCGCAGGACGTCCGCCGGGCCCCCGCCGGCCGTCCTCCCCAGGGCGAGGACGAGGGCGAGCGGGCCCGGCTCCTCACCGAGGCCGCCCGCACCATCGATGCACCCGACCTCGTGATCGCACTCAGCCACGAGGGGCGCCGCACCTTCCAGCTCGCCGAGGGCCGGCCGCAGGCCGAAGCGCCGAGCGGCCTGCTCCGCTACGAGCTCGGCTCCGCGTCCAAGCCCTTCACCGGGCTGCTGCTCGCCTCGCTCGTCGCCCAGGGCCGCCTGAGCTACGAGGACCGGGCGGCCGGACTGCTGGCCCCGGGCCATCCTGTGCATCCCGCCGTGGGCGCCATCACCCTGCGCCATCTGATCACCCACACCTCGGGCCTGCGCGCGCTGCCGGTCGACTTCTACCCGCAGGCGCTGCCGCGTTGGTCCACCGCGCCCTACAGCGGCTACCCGGCCGACCGGGTCGTCCGCGCCTTCCTCCGCGCCCGCCCGCGCCACCGGCCCGGCACCCGCTGGCACTACTCGAACTTCGCGGTCTCCGTACTGGGGCACACCCTGGCCGCCGCCACCGGCATGTCCTGGGAGGCGCTGCTCCAGCAGGAGGTCCTGGACCCGCTCGGACTGGACGGTACGCGGCTGCGCCCCGGGGCGCCGGCCGGCGGTGACGCCGTGGGACACCGGAGGGACGGCGGGCCGCTGCCCGCGCTGGACACCGGCGGCTTCAGCGCCGCCGGAGCGGTCCGGGCGACGCCGCCGGACCTCCTCGCGTTCCTGGAGGCGCATCTCCCGGCAACCGCCGCGCCCACGCCCCTGCCGGCCGCCGCACTCGCCGACGTACAACGCCCGCTGCTGCGGCGCGGACTCGGGCACGCCCACACGCACACGCTGACCTGGTTTCGCCATCCGTCGCCGCGCGGGCCGGTCCTCTTCCACGCGGGGGCCACGCTCGGGCAGCAGGTGTTCCTCGGCTTCCGACCGGACACGGCTACCGCGGTGGCGGCCATGTGCACCCGGCGGGTGCACCGGAGCGACCCGTTCATCGCGACGGTCCACGAGCTGCTGACGGAGAGACTCTGACCGCGTGAACCCGGTTCGCGCGGAAGGCCGGACAGCGCGCCGGTCCGGTCGCCGGCCGAGGCGCTTTCGCCTCAACCGGCCGCCATGCGGTACGAAGACCGGTGTGAACGAACAGACCCAGCCCGCGACCGTTCGCGTGTTCATCGCCCTGGCCCCGCCCGACCACGCGAAGGACGAACTCGCCCGGGAACTCAGCCCCGCCTACGGCACCCACCCCCACCTGCGGTGGAACCGCATCGAGGACTGGCACATCACCCTGGCGTTCCTCGGGGAGCTCCCCGTCTCCACCGTTCCGCTGCTGCGCCCGCCGCTGGCCGGCCTCGCGGCGGCCCGCCGGCCCCTCCCACTGGCTCTGCGCGGCAGCGGCACGTTCGACGACCGTGTGCTGTGGAGCGGTATCGGCGGGGACCTGGACGGGCTCCAGACGCTCGCCGCCGACGTACGTACCGTGGTCAGGAACTGCGGCATCGCGTTCGAGGACCGGCCGCTGCGCCCCCATCTGACGCTGGCCCGCGCGCGACGGGACGACCGGTCCTCGGCAGCCGATCTCGCCGCCCGGCTCACCGGATTCGCCGGCAGCCCGTGGCCGGCCGAACATCTGCACCTGGTGGGCAGCAACGCGGGGCGCGGCACCGTACCGATCCGCTACGGAGACATCGAGGCCTGGCCCCTGGGAGGCGGCGTCCCGAAACTTTTTCCCGAAGACGCTTGACCTGGAGCGCGCTCCAGATCCGAGAGTGGAGGGCATGAACACCACAGCCCCTCAGATCATTCTCGGCACCATGGGATTCGGCACCCAAGTCGGAACCGACGAGTCCTTCGCGATCCTCGACGCCTTCGTCGCCGGCGGCGGTGTCTGGCTCGACACCGCCAACTGCTACTCCTTCTGGGCCGACCCCAGCGGCGTCGGCGGCGCCAGCGAGAGGGTCATCGGCGCATGGCTCCGGGCCCGTCCCGGTGCGCGCGACGCGGTACGCATCGCGACGAAGGTCCGGCAGAACCCGCTCGTGGCGCACTCCTGGCCGCAGAGCGCCGAGGGACTCTCCGCCGACGCCGTCCGCACCGGGTTCGACGGGAGCCTGGGGCGGCTGGGGGTCGACCACGTCGACATGCTCTGGGCCCACGCGGAGGACCGCGAAGTGCCGTTGGAGGAGACGGTCGGAGCCTTCGGCGAACTGGTCGCCAAGGGAACGGCGCTGCGCGTCGGGGCGGCGAACCACGCGGCATGGCGGGTCGAGCGCGCCCGGTCACTCGCACAGGAGCAGGGCGTGGAGCCGTGGACGGCCCTCCAGTTGCGCCACTCCCTCGTCCAGCCCCGCCCCCTCACCCCTCTCGCGGAGGGCGGCCACCGTCTGCTCACCGCCGACGACCTGGACCTCGCGCAGGCACGGGGGCTCACCGTGTGGTCGTACAGCTCGCTGCTGTGGGGTTCCTACGTGCGTGCGGACAAGCCGCTGCCGCAGACCTACGACCACCCCGGGAACGCCCGGGTGCTCTCGGTCCTGGGCGACGTGGCCGACGAGGTCTCGGCCTCGCGGAACCAGGTCGTCCTCGCCTGGCTGATGCGGCAGGGCATCGACCCCATCGTCGGCGTGAGCCGGGTCGAGCAGATCGAGCAGGCACTGGCCGCCCGCCGGGTACAGCTCGGTGACGAGCACATGGAGCGCTTCGCGCAGGCGCGATAGCGAGCGGACGGAAAGGGAGTTGCATGACCACCGCCCTCACCCCGGCGACAGCCGCCGACCGCTCCGGCGTCTCCATCGACACCCTGCGCTACTACGAACGCGAAGGGCTCATCGGCCCGATCCGGCGCTCCAGCGGCGGACGCAGGGAGTACAGCGAGGACGACATCTTCTGGATCGGCCTGGTCACCTGCTTCCGTGACGCCGGCCTCGGCATCGCGGACCTGCGGGGTTTCGTCGCCATCCTGCGCGCCGAGCATCCCGCGCAGGACCGGGTCGCCTTCCTGCGCGGGCACCGTGCCGAGCTGGAGCAGCGGGTGTTAGCGCTGCGCCGGGCCATCGAGGTCCTCGACGGGAAGATCGCCTACTACAGCTGAACGCGCGGAGGGGTCCGGGCCCGGTTCCGGCCCGGACCCTCGCGCAGCTCCCGCCGTCCCGGTGGACGCGGTGCGGAGCGCGTACGTGCAACCAGTTGAGTGGCGGAGCGGAACCCCGGGGTATGTCATATGCCAGAGATCTTACTATTTACGTACTTTGCTCGGTATGAGTCTGAGAGCATTCCGTGCGACGCGCACCGGTACCGGGCGTACTTCGGCGAGACGATGGGCCGCGACAGGGCTCGGTGTGCTCGCCATGGCGGCCGCCGGGCTGGGTCTGCCGGGACAGCCGGCCGCCGCTCAGCCCGTAGGCGTACCGCTGGTCGACGAGACGTTCACCGGAGCCGGTGCGCAGGCGGGGTTCGAGGCGTTCGGCCCCGCGTGCCTGACCGGGGCGCCGCAGTCCCCGGCCACCGGCCCCGGGACGCATCCGCTCGCGGGATGCCCCGCCGGTGCGACCGGTCCGGTGCCACCGGACAACGCGGCACCGAAGGGCTACCTGCGCCTGACCGACGCGTCGAACGACCAGTCGGCGGCGGTGCTCTACAACCACGCGCTGCCTGCCAACCAGGGGCTGGTCACCAGCTTCGACCAGTGGCAGTACGGCGGAACGACCAGCCCTCCCGCCGACGGCATCTCCTTCTTCCTCATCGACGGAGCGGCGTCACTGACCTCGCCGGGAGCCTTCGGCGGCAGCCTCGGATACGCACAGAAGCTCCCCGACGACGACCCGGGCCGGACGTTCCTGCCGGGTGTGGACCGGGGGTACCTCGGGGTCGGTCTGGACGTTCTCGGCAACTACTTCGGGGACTGGGAGCACCGGGGCAACGGCTGCGCCACCCGGTCACCGGCCGGCACCTCCTTCCGCGTCCCCGCACCGGGGCAGAACATGGTGACGCTGCGGGGGCCGGGGGACGGCACGGAGGGCTACTGCTTCCTCGACGCCACCACCAGCAACCACTCGACGACGGGGCCCTGGCCCTCCACCCTGCCGGGGCAGCTGCACGGACCCACGGTCTCGATCCCGCCCGGCTCCACCCCGGAGGAGGCGGAGGCGCTGCTGGAGCCGTCGCGCCGCACCGTGACCGTGGAGATCTCCCCGGCCCCCGATCCGGTGATCATGGTGGCGGTCGATTTCCATGACGGCAACGGCAGCAGGCAGGTGCTGTCGGCTCCGGCGCCCCAGCCCGTGCCGGACACCTACAAGTTCGGGTTCGCCGCGTCGACCGGCCTCTTCACCGACGTCCACCTGCTCCGTAACCTCACCGTTCACCCGGCGGCCGCGCTGCCCCAGCTGAACCTGGTCAAGCAGGTGTCCCAGGAGCCGCCGCTAGCCCTCCCGCTGACCCCGGGCGCAAGGGTCCCGTACGAGTACGTGGCCACCAACAGCGGGAACGTCCCGCTGACCGACGTGAACGTGACCGACGACCGGGTCACGGACATCAGCTGCCCCCGGACCACGCTCGGTGTGGGCGAGACGATGACCTGTACCGGTACGTACACCGTCACCGACGCCGACGGCACGGCCGGTTCCGTCACGAACACCGCCACCGCACAGGGCAAGGACGGTGGGACCCCGGTCGTGTCACCACCCGACGACGTCACCCTGCCTGTTCGCTCCGGTCCCGGCCTGAGGCTGGAGAAGTCGGCCGACGACACCCGCGAGTACCGGGCTGGCGACGAGGTCACCTACACCTACACCGTCACCAACACCGGACCCGAGCAGCTCACCGGCATCGCTGTCACCGACGACCGGGTGAGCGCCGTGACGTGCGGTACGACGACACTTGCCCCGGCGGGCCAGGAGGGTGACAGCACTACCTGCACCGGCACGTACACCGTCACGGACGAGGACGCGGCCCAGGGTTCCGTCACCAACACCGCCACCGCGCGGGGCCGGGCCGGCGAGGCCGAAGTCACCTCGCCGCCCGACAACGTCACCCTCCCGGTCAAGGGCGAGGAACCGTGTCACGGCAAGGGCTGTCACCGGCCGCCCCCGTGCCACGACGGCAAGGGCTGTCACAGGCCGCCCCCCTGCCACGACGGCAGGGGCTGTCACCGGCCGCCCCCGTGCCACGAGGGCAAGGGCTGTCACCGGCCCACCCCCACCCCGACGCACTCCCCAAGCCCCGCGCCGCACCCCGGGCCGGGTCACGACGGCCCCCAGCACGGTGGCGGTCACCTCGCCGACACCGGGGCGGGGACGACGCTGCTGGCCGGAGGTGCCGGGCTGGCCGGTGCCGGTCTGCTGCTGAAGGCCGGGCTGGTGATGCGCTCCCGTCGCACCAGGAACCGGGTGTGAAGCAGCTCTGAGCTCCCCTTTCGTCCCCCCGCTTTGCTCCGACGGGCCACCGTGCGACTAGTTTGTAGCAGCACAGGTACGCGGGCCCGTGGTGGCAGAGGTGCACGGGGGACGGGAGGTCGGGAAGAGTGTCGCTTCGCGGAGGAGATCCAGCCGAGATCGGTGGTTATCCGCTGGAGGCGCGGCTCGGCTCGGGTGGCATGGGCACGGTCTTTCTCGGCCGTACCAGTTCGGGGCGGCCTGTCGCGATCAAGCTGATCCACCAGCAGTACGCCGGGGACGAGGAGTTCCGTATCCGGTTCCGGCAGGAGGTCGCGGCGGCCCGGCGGGTGAGCGGCGCGTTCACGGCCGCCGTGGTCGACGCCGCCCCCGAGGCCGAGCAGCCGTGGATGGCGACGACCTACATCGAGGGCGACACGCTCGCCCAGCACATCGCGAAGAAGGGCCCGCTGGACGGCGCGGAGCTGAGGCGGCTCGCCATCGGGCTGGCGGAGGCGCTGCGCGACATCCACCGGGTGGGCGTCGTGCACCGTGACCTGAAGCCCTCGAACGTCGTGCTCTCGCCCGAGGGGCCGCGCGTCATCGACTTCGGCATCTCGCGCGCCGCGGACCAGCAGACGCTGACGATGACGGGGCGGGTCATCGGGACACCGCCCTTCATGTCGCCGGAACAGCTCCAGGCGCCGCGCGGGGTCGGGCCGCGCTCCGACGTCTTCTCGCTGGGGACGCTGCTGGTGTACTCGGCGACGGGCCACGGGCCCTTCGACGCGGACAGCCCCTACATGACGGCGTATCAGGTGGTGCACGAGGAGCCCTCGCTGGGCGCCGTGCCCACGGCTCTGCGCGCGGTCGTCGAGTCGTGCCTGGGCAAGGAGCCCGAAGGGCGCCCCTCGGCCGACGAACTCCTGGTGCTGCTGCGGGACCTGCCGCCCGACCTCGGCGGGACCGAGGCGGCCGGGGCAGGGACGGGCCGCACCCGCGACATGATCACCCAGCACCACCTCGCGACGCGTGACACCCCAGCGCCGTCCGGCCCGGACGCCGGTCCGGCCGGTCCCGGCACGGGGAGCACGGGCGGACCCGTCGGCCGCCGGCTGCGCCGTCGCTGGCGGCCCGTGCTCGCGGCCGCTGTCGCGGTCGCGGCGATCGGCGGCGGAGCCGCCGCACTGAACGCGGGCGGCCTCGGCACGGACGGCGACGACGACCGGGGCAACACCGTCGCGGCGCCCGGTGCCGCGCTTCCGGCCGGCTTCCGGCCGTGGCGAGAGACCGTGCCCGGCGGCCAGGAGGACATCCCCGACGAACTGCGTTGCGTGGCGCACGGCGACGCGCTGTTCTGCGGGGGCGGCGGCGTCGTCGCGACCCGAATCAGGGCCCTGGACGGTTCGCGCGTGTGGACGGCGAAGAGTCCGGGCGTCCCCGTCCAGGGCATGCACCTGGTGGGCGCCACCGACGACACGGTGCTCGGCTACCGTTTCGCCGCCCAGGACGCCCCGCAGGGCCCGCCCAGCGAAGTGGTGGCCCTCGACGCGGACAGCGGACGCGAGCTGTGGTCCGTTCCCTCGGGCGCCCAGTCCACGGCCGTCACGGGCCGCACCGAGGACGCCGTCGTGGCCGGTTCCGCCGTCGTGACGGTCGACGCCTCCAACTCCCGCTTCGAGGCCAGGGACGCGCACAGCGGTGATCTCACCTGGACGACGCCGTTCCCCGCGGGCAAGCAGTGTGCTCCGGTCACGGTGGGCCCGCGGCTCATGGCGATGTGCGCGGGGAACGCGGAGGTGGATGACCTGGACGTACGCCATCCCACCCTCTACACCGTCGACGATGCCTCGGGGGCGCTGGGCAGGCCCATCGCGGTCAACGGCCCCGTCGTCGCGGCGGGCGTCGCCCACGGCCGGCTCGTACTGCTCAGGCAGCACAAGGAGGGAACGGAGCTGACCGGCTACGACGGCGTCGCAGTGGTCGACCCGGTCTCCCGCAAGGCCACGTACTCCTCACTGGACAGGACGTACGACGGCACGCTCGGCATGGCCGGCGGCACCGTCTACCTGAGCGGGCAGACCGGTCTCGTCACCGCGTTCGATCCCGCCACCGGACGGAAGAAGTGGTCGCGGCAGACGAACGTGGAAGGCGCGTCGGGCCCCGTCGCGGGAGACGACGCGCTGTACTTCAGCTCGGCCACCGGCCGGGTGGTCGCGCTGGCGCCGTCCGACGGCAGGACCCTGTGGTCGACGGACCCGCAGGCCGACGGGCTGACGGGCGAGCAGGGCGCCAGTCCGAGGGTGACCGTCGCGGGGCGGGCCCTGATCGTGGCCGCGGACAAGAACACCCTCTTCGCCTTCGACGCCCGCAATCCGCCGAAGCCGGGCTGACCCCGGCGGCTCACGTGTTCCTCCGCTCGCGCGGGGCCCTGTCCGCCCGCATAGTGGGCAATGGCTCAGCCGCTCCCGGGAGGACACATGGACGACTGGACCCACGGCACCTGGGGCACGCCCGCCGATTCCTCCCGGTCCCGGAACGTCCGACGGCTGATCCGTGCGCTTCCGCTGCTGCTCGTCGTGATGGGGGTCGCGTTCGAGGCCAGCACACCGCACGCGCTCAAGGGGATTCCCTTCTTCGCCGCCGCCCCGCTGATCGCGGCACCACTCTTCACCCGGGCGGTCATCGTCCTATACGGCAGCCTCGGGCTGGTCGCCGTGGCCATGCTCTACGCGATCAAGGGGAGCGCGGGCGGGACCACCGGGGTCTGGGCGCTGGTCACCGAAGTGGCCACCCTGGTCTTCGTCACTCTGATAGCCGTCCTGCTGAACGGGGTCGTCCGCCGGGACCGGGAGCGCCTCGCCTCCGCCCGGGGCGTGGCCGAGGCGGCGCAGCGGGCCGTGCTCCCGACCCCCGGGCAACGGGTGGGCGGGCTGAGACTGGCTGCCCGCTACGAGGCCGCCCAGGAGGACGCGCTCATCGGCGGGGACCTCTACGCGGCCCTCTCCACGCCCCACGGCGTACGGCTCCTCATCGGCGACGTCCGGGGCAAGGGGCTGGGCGCCATCGAGACCGTCTCGGTGATCCTCGGAGCGTTCTGGGAGGCGGCGGACCGTGAGCCGTCCCTCTCCGGGGTGATGGACAGCCTGGAGCGCTCACTGGCACGTGAGGCGGCGCGCCGCACCGGCATCGACGACGCGGAGGGATTCACCACCTGCCTGCTCGTGGAGATCCCGGCCGGCAACGAGGAACTGCGGGTGCTGAACCGGGGCCACCCCGAGCCGCTTCTCCTGCGCGGGGACGGCGAGCCCGTCAGGCTGGCTCCCGGCGCCTTCGCGCTTCCCCTGGGCCTGGCCGACCTCGCCCCGGACCTGCCGGAGGCGGACGTCTACGCGTTCCCGCCGGGGTCCACGCTCCTGCTCTACACGGACGGGCTGTCGGAGGCCCGAGGCGCCGACGACGTGTTCTACGATCCGGCCGGCCGCCTCGGCGGCCGTACCTTCACGTCCCCGGACCACCTGCTCAACGCGGTCGTCGACGACGTACGTCAGTACACGGCCGGCATCCGCTCCGACGACATGGCACTGCTGGCGGTGGGCCGGCCCGCACGACGCTCCTCGCAGGGGTAAAGCGAGCGGGTGACCGTGATCGCGCGCGCGTCCGGGGGTGGCGCGGGCCACCCCCGGTGCACATGGGCGCTCAGGTCTGCGGACGGCTGCCGTGGTTCGCGTTGTTCTTGCGGCGGGCCTTCTTCTTGCGACGTCGCTTCGAGGACATGGAAATCTCCTTGATCTGCCGTTCTGCCCAGTATCCAACGGAATGTTGCCTACTGCGATCGCTGTGCCCCTACCCACAGAAGCGGCGTCAAACATCCCTCGTCGGAGCTCTGCGGAAGCCCTCGGGGCCCGCTCACCGGGCCAGGAAATCAGGGGAGGGGCGGCTGCCACTCGAACATGAGGATCGTCGCGTCGTCCCGCAGTCCCGTGCTGCCGGAGTCCAGGATCGCGTGGATGAGCCGGCGCAGCGTCTCCGGCGCCAGCTCGCCGGCGGCCATGGCCCGCACGACGTAGTCGACGAAGCGCTCCAGCCCGAATTCGGTGCCGTTGCGCATGCGGGACTCCGTGGCCCCGTCGGTGTACAGCAGCACGCGGTCCCCGGGCTCCAGGGAGATGCGGTGCACCTCGCGGGTGAAGGCGCTCAGCGTGGACACCAGGCCCATCGGCGGTTCCGCCTCGCGTTCCATCGCGCCCTCCACCAGGGTCTGCCCCCGGATCAGCAGCGGAGCGGGGTGCCCGCAGTTGATCCACCGCAGCAATCCGCCGGCCAGATCCAGCTGGAGCAGGACGCCGGTACAGAACTGGTCCGGCAGCCACGTCGCCAGTGCCGTGTCGACGCTCTCGACGAGCTGAGGCAGGTCGGCGCCGGTGCGGCGCGCGTTGCGGCACGTGGCGAGGGAGACGGCCGTGGCGAGTCCGGACGCGAGATTGTGGCCCATGGAGTCGAGGATCGCGGCGTGCAGCGTCGTCTCGGTCAGCGCGTGGTCGAAAGCGTCCCCGCCGATCTCGTAGGCCGGCTCCAGCACCGCGGTCGAGACGACCGATGCCGTGCCGATGGTCCGAGGCGGCAGGAACGCCCGCAGCATCTCGGCCGGCAACTGCATGGGTTCGGTACGGGTGCGCCGCACGAAGCTGTCCTTGTACGAGCGCTTCGACGTGATCATCATGGCGAGCAGCGAGGCCAGCGTGCGGGCACGGCGCAGGGTGACCGGATCCAGGGCCGGGGAGTGCACGGCGACGACCCCGAGCCGTTCCGCCCCGTCCAGGAGGGGCAGCCAGGCGATCAGCTCTCCGGCGCCGGAGTCCTCGACCCGCAGGGACTGCGTCCGGTAGGCCCAGCCCGCCAGGGAGCCGTCGATGGGGAGCTGCGAGGTGTTGAGCATCAGCGGGACCAGCAGCCGCTGCTGGATGTCGGAGAGATAGACCACGGAGCGCCGCAGCCCCAGCGCCTCCGAGCAGCGCACCGCGGCCGTGGGCAGGTCGAGCGTCGAGTTGGCCGGATCGGCGAGGAACTCGCCCAGCAGGCCGTCAGCGGCCTCGGAGGACCACACGTCAGCTCCCTTCGCCGCGATCCGGACCGGCCTCGGGCACGCACACCCGGCGGCGCGCGCGATCCGCCGCGTGCACGAGTCTGGTGGGACATCCGGCGGGCCGCACATCCGGCGCCGCTGTTCGGAGCAGCGGGGAGACCGGAACCGGCGCGCCGCGGCCATCGATGACACCCGCTGGCCCACCGGCCGTCCGAACAGCTCTCACGCCACCTGCCCCAGCGCCCCCACCTCCTGAACGCCCAGACCGGGCAGACCGGTTGTGCGCACGATGCCGTCCTCGCCGCCGATGCCGGTCCATGGGTCGCGGGCGAGCAGCAGGTGCCCGTCGAGGTCGGTCCAGCGGGCCCGGCCGGCCAGGTGCACGGCCGGTGCGAGGCCGAGGGTGCTGGCGGTGAGGCAGCCCAGCATCAGCTCCGTGCCGCTGCCCGCGATCGTCTCCGCGATGCGCAGGGCGGCGAGCGCCCCGCCGCACTTGGCGAGCTTGACGTTGACGCCCTGGACGCGTCCGGCCAGGCGGCGTACGTCCTCCAGGCCGACGGCGTCCTCGTCCGCGATGACCGGCAGCGGTGAGCGTTCGGCCAGGTCGCCCAGCGCCCGGGGGTCACCGGGCGCGACGGGCTGTTCGACGGCCTCGACGCCGAGGTCCGCGTACCGGGGCAGCAGCGCCTCGGCCTGCGCCGTGGTCCAGGCCCCGTTGGGGTCCAGCAGGATCCGGGCCAGGGGAGCGATGTCGCGGATGATGCGGACGCGCTCCACGTCGTCCTCCGGGTCGGTGCTGCCCGCCTTGACCTTGATGATCTCGAAGCCGCTCGCCGCGAGCCGGCGGGCCTGCGCCGCGGCGTCCGTGAGGGAGGTGATGCCGATGGTGCGGGCGGTGGCGGCGACCGGGTGGCCGCCGGCGCCGAGCAGGCGGTGGACGGGCCGCTCCGCCCGTTTGCCGACGAGGTCGAGCAGTGCCGCCTCGGCGGCGGCGGTGACAGCCGGGGGAGTGCCGGCCCCGGCCACCTCACCCGCCCACAGCGCCTCCAGGGCGCTCTCGGGGTCGCCGAAGCGGACGAGGCTCCTGCCGACGGCGGCGACGAGGCGTTCCAGCGTCCTGGTGTCGAGCCGGTAGAAGGCGCTGGTGACGGCCTCGCCGTGGCCGGTGACGCCGTCGTGCTCGACGCTCAGCCACACGGCGTCACGGGCGGACATGGTGGCGCGGGAGATGCGCAGCGGCTCGGCCAGTTCGAGCCGCACGGTGCGCAGGCCGGTCTTCACGGGTTCCCTTCCGGGTGGGGTGGTGCCTTCAGCGGGTCATGAACGCGGTCGCAGCGCATCCAGCCGGTGGTCTCGGCCGCGTGGGGGTGGGGGATCCGGACGGGGTGGGTGGCCGCCGCGGCGGGGTCGAGGCCGTGCGCCTCGGTGAAGTCGTCGTCGTAGACCGTGCCGAGGTAGCGGTGCGGGCCGTCGGGGAACACGGTGGCGACGACCGCGCCGGGGCTGACGCGGGCGGCCCAGGCGGCGACGCGGGCGGCGGCCCCCGTGCTCCACCCGCCGCTGACGAAACTGCCGAGGGCCAGCCGGCGGCAGCTGTCCACGGCCTCGGCCGGGCCGACCCAGTGCACCTCGTCGAAGGCGCCGTAGGCGACGTTGCGCGGGTGGATGCTGCTGCCCAGACCGCGCATCACCCTCGGCCGGGCGCGCCGGCCGAAGATGGCGGAGCCGGTCGCGTCCACCCCGATCAGCCGCAGCGCGGGCCAGCGCCGGCGCAGCGGTCCGATGATGCCGGCGCTGTGGCCCCCGGTGCCGACGCTGCACACCAGGACGTCCAGATGGTCGAGGCGGGCGATGAGCTCGGCGGCGAGAGAGGCGTAACCGGCCGTGTTGTCAGGGTTGTTGTACTGGTCCGGCCAGTACGCTCCGGGCAACAGGGCGGTGAGCTCCCGCACCCGGTCCAGTCGGGCCACCTGCCAGCCGCCCAGGGGCGCCGGACGGTCCACAAGCTCCAGTCGCACCCCGTGAGCTCGTAGCAACTGTCTTATCGAAGGCTCCAGTTCAGTGTCGCCGACCAGTACGACGGGATGGCCGAGGGCCTGTCCCGCGAAGGCGAGCCCGATACCGAGCGTGCCGGAGGTGGACTCCACCACGGTCGCGCCGGGCGGCAGTTCGCCGCGCGCCCGCGCTCCCAGCAGCATCGAGACGGCGGCCCGCGCCTTCATGCCGCCCGCCGCGAGCCCTTCGAGCTTGGCCCAGAAACCGGGGTGCGGGCCGGGCAGATCGGTGGTGACGCGCACCAGGGGCGTCCCGCCGAGCAGCGTGAGCAGTTCCGGGCGAGCCGTGGGGCGCACTGCCGTCAGGGTCATCGGCCGTCCCCCGGGCGCGGACCGGCGTAGCGGTACAGGGTGCCGGGGCCGCCGTCGAGCCAGAAGAAGGGGTACGGCTCGGCGCACACCGCGCTCACCCCGTGACCCAGGAAACGGGGCAGGACGGCGCTGCCGCTCTGGGCGAACATCACCAACTGCTTCCCGTTCGCGGCCGCGTGCCGCCGCAGCGGTTCGAAGGTCCCGTTGCCCAGCGTCATCCCGGACACGAGCAGGGCGTCGCAGCGGCCGGCCGCGCCGAGTGCATCGGTGGCAACTGTCTCGCCCCATTCCGTCGAGCCGCCCCCGAGGTCGCAGGGCACGTAGTGCAGCCCGCGTGAACGCAGCGCCTCCAGGAGGGAGTTGACCACGCCCACCACCAGCACGGTCGCTCCCGGCGGCAGGCCGAGCAGCTCGACGACGGCGTTCGCGCGGGCCCGGGACTTCTCCAGCGAGGTCCCGGCGGGCAGCGCCACGGGCCGCGCCCCGGTCGCCGGTGTGTGACCGCCGGCGTGCATCAGGTAGGCGTCCAGCGCGGCCACGCGCACCGGGAGCAGAGGATGCTCCAGCAGCCGGGCCACGTCGGCGCCCACGCAGTCCTCGACCGTACGGTCGGGGAGCGTCCCGGGTTCCACGGCGCACGACCCGACGGCCCCGGCGAGCCGCAGGCTGAGCACCTCGTTGCGGTAGCCGGTCGCCCGCCCGGTGTGCCGGGCGGCCTGCCGTGTGGTGAAGGCGACGGCGATCCGCTGCGAGGCGGGATCCGGTCCCGGCTCGCCGGCGAGGACGCGCGCCACGAGCTCGTCGTAGGACGCGCACGACTCGTACCTCCAGGCCGTCGCGGTGCCGCTCGCGGCGGTCATCGGATCACCAGCGCGGACCGCAGCTCACCGAGCAGGGCCTCGGCACGGTCGCGGGCGCCGAGCCCCCGCGCATCGCCCGTCATGACGTGCCCGAGGTACTCGTTGTTGCTGCCCGCCGCCGTCACCCGCGCACCGGGCTCCGCGAGCCGAAGGTCCAGCACGCCCGGCGCGCCCCGCACCCCGCTGCTGTCCAGCGACGCCAGCGTGCCCGACGCCTCCGGTACGAGGAAGCCGATGGCCGCGCTGCGCAGCCCGGTGCGGGAGCCCCTCACGTCGGGCTCGCGGCCGAGGGACACCGCCACGAAGGACGCCACCAGGTCGATGCCGGTCACCCGGTGGACCAGCTCGGTGATGCGGTTCCCGGCGGGCCTGGGGTTCACCTCGACCACCCGGGGACCGTTGGCGGTCAGCTTGATCTCGGTGTGTGCCACGACGCCGTCGGTGAGGCCGAGGGCTCTGATCGCGGCCACGGCGGTCCGCCCGGCTGCCTCGGTGTCCGGGGCGGGCAGCGCCGCCGGGAACATGTGCCCGGTCTCGATGAACGCGGGCGATCCGCCGATGCTCTTGTCGGTCACCCCCACCACGTGGACGGCGCCCCCGTGCGACACCGTCTCGACGCTCACCTCGGGACCGTCCAGCAGCTCCTCCAGCAGGACGACGGGATCCCTGCGCTGCCCGCGGGCGTTGACCGGGAACGCGGTGAGCGCCTCGACGGCGCGGGCCAGCTGCCCCTCGTCGTCCACGCGGCGCACGTACATCCCCGCGCACAGGTCGACGGGCTTGACGACCAGCGGATAGCCGATCTCCCGGGCGGAGCGCGCGAGGGCGCCCCACTCCTCGTGCACGGCGAAGCGCGGACCTGGCACCCCGGCGCCCGCGAGGACCCTGCGGGTGGCGTCCTTGCGGCAGGCGTCGCGGACCGACTCCGCGGCCGGGCCCGGCAGGCCCAGCCGCCCGGCGATCAGGGCCGCCGTCGGGAGGTAGTAGTCACAGGACGTCAGCACGCCGTCGAAGCACAGCACCTCGTGCAGCCGCTCGGCCAGCGGCAGCAGGGTGCCCGTGTCGTTCGTGTCGGCGGTGACGACGTTACGGGCGCCGAGCAGCGGGTGCGCCGTCCCCTCGGGCGCCGGGCCCAGGTAGTGGTGCAGGTCGCGGGTGAGGAAGGTGAACTCGTGCCCGCCCTGCCCGATGGCCCGTGGCAGCAGCCTGCTCATTGACCCGACCCAGCTCTCGACCATCAGCAGATGAGCCACAACTCCCCTTTTCACGCGTTCGGTTCGGACGGCACGACGGCAGCCCGGACCGCCCTCGGAAGGGACGGCCGGAGACGCTGTGCCACCATATACGGTATCGATAATCATTTTCAGTTACCAGTCGCGTACGTTGGCGGTTGTTCTCAGGGAGGCCCGGGAGACTGCCGTGCACGCGGCAACCGCGACACCCTGAGCCGAGATCGGAGCGCATGATGAAGGCAGTCCGTTTCAGCCGGTTCGGAGGCCCTGAGGTCCTGGAGATTGTGGATCTCCCCGATCCCCGTCCCGGCCCCGGGCAGGTCCGGATCGCTGTGCGAGCGGCCGGAGTCAACGCCAGCGACTGGAAGAAGCGCCAGGGCCTGATGGATCAGGAGCTTCCGCAGACCATGGGCTACGAGGCGGCGGGCATCGTCGACGAACTCGGCGAGGGCGTCACGGACGTGGCCGTGGGCGACCGCGTCTTCGGGTTCTCCGCCGACGGTACGGCGCAGGCCGAACTGGCGGTGCTGGCCTACTGCGCGCCGGTCCCGCCGTCGCTCGACTTCCCCGCTGCCGCCGCACTGCCCGCCGCCGTCGAGACGGCCACGCGTGCGCTCGACCAGCTGGGTGTGGGGGAGGGGGCGGCGCCGGGCGGCACGCTGCTCGTCAACGGCGCGTCCGGGAGCGTCGGCAGCGCCGCGGTACAGCTGGCCGTGGCGCGCGGCGCGCGGGTGATCGGTACCGCCGGTCCCGCCAACCACGCGTACCTGCGCTCGCTGGGGGCTGAGCCCGTGGCCTACGGCGAGGGCCTCGTCGAGCGGGTTCGCGCGCTGGCGCCGGACGGTGTGGACCTCGCGCTCGACGTGGCCGGGAGCGGTGTCCTGCCCGAGCTCGCCGAGCTCGCGGGCGGCCCCGGGCACGTCGTCACCCTCGCCGACTTCGCCGGTGCGCGGGAGCACGGGGTCCGGTTCAGCAGCGGCGACGCCGGACGCGCGCTCCACGCGCTCGGCGGGATCGGTGAGCTGATCGAGTCCGGGCGCTTCGCGCTCCCGGCCGTGCGGACCTTCCCGCTCACCGAGGTCGCGGAGGCGCACCGCGCCGGGGAGGCCGGTCCGGGGCGGGGGAAGCTGGTACTGGTGGTCGGCGCACCGGCGGACGGGGCCGGTGACGCCCCCGCCTCCGGGTGACGCCCGGCCGGGCGGGCCGGAGTGCGGCCGCTCAGGAACTGACCGCGGTTCCGGTCAGCTCCCCCCGAAGACGGCTCGGGTGCTGGTGACGACGGCGCATTTCCCGGCCGCCCAGCGCAGCGCCATCGCATGGTCCCGGGCGGAGAAGTCGGCCACCGCGTCGGCCACCACGAAGGCCTGGATGTCCTGCATCCAGGCGTCGCACGCCGTCATCAGGACCCCGATGTGGGCGTAGACGCCCGTGATGACGATCTGGTCCCGGCCCTGTTCGCGCAGCCGCTCCAGGAGGTCGGTGCGCACGAAGCTGCTGTACTTCCACTTGGTGAGCACCACGTCGTCCCCGTCGGGTGCGATGCCGTCCGCGATGGCGGCGGCGTGCGGGTCGTCGGGCAGGCCCGGCCCCCAGAAGTCCTGTTGCAGGCCGCGCTCGTCGGGGCTCTGCCCGCCGGGCTGCGCGGTGTACAGCACCGGTACGCCGAGCCGCTTCGCCTCCTTCCTCAACTCGGCTACGTGCGAGAGGAGTTCGGGTACCGGTGCGGACCGGCGGTCGTAGGCCGACAGGAAGTAGTTCTGCAGATCGTGGACGAGGAGTACGGCGCGCGCGGGGTCGACACTCCACCCGACCCGGTTGGCGGGCAGCTCGTCGGCGGTCGGCATGGGATACGGGGCGATGGCGGGCAGGGCCATGGTGCTCGGGTTCCGTTCAGGGTTGGGGAAGGGAGGGCCGGGTGCGGGTCCCGCAGGCGAGGGGCTTCTGGCCCCGGCGGGTCAGCCGGCCGGGGCGGCGGCCGCGGCGGTCCGCAGGTCCCGCTTGGAGATCTTCCCGACGCCGGTCTGCGGGAACGTCCCGACGAACTCGACTCTGTCCGGCACCTTGTACGCGGCCAGTCCCCGGTCCCGTACGAACCGTTTGATGTCCACCGGCTTCAGCGGGCCCTCGCCGGGATGCAGGATGACGTAGGCGCAGACGCGCTCGCCCAGGTACGGGTCCGGCTCGGCCACCACGTTGGCGTCGTGCACGGACGGGTGGGCGAGGATGTGGTTCTCGACCTCCTCGGCGGCGACCTTCTCGCCACCCCGGTTGATCTGGTCCTTGGCGCGGCCCTCGACGACGATGTGCCCGCTCGCGGTGACGCGGACGACGTCGCCCGTGCGGTAGAAGCCGTCCTCGGTGAACGAGCGGGCGTTGTGCTCGGGCGCCCGCCAGTAGCCGCGGATCGTGTAGGGCCCGCGTGTCAGCAGGTGGCCCGTTTCGCCCGGGGCGACCTCGCGGTCCTCGTCGTCCACGACCAGGATCTCGTCGTCCGGTGAGATGGGCCGCCCCTGCGTGGTGACGATCGTCTCGACCGGGTCGTCGAGGCGGGTGTAGTTGACCAGGCCCTCGGCCATCCCGAAGACCTGTTGCAGGGTGCAGCCGAGCGCCGGCCGGACCCGCCGTGCCGCCTCCTCGCTGAACTTGGCGCCGCCCACCAGCAGGACGTCCAGACTGCTGAGGTCGTGCGCGGTGGTGGTGGCCGCCCGGGTCCACAGCAGGGCGAGCGGGGGGACCAGGCCGGTGATGGTGACCCTCTCCCGTTCGATCAGCGGGAAGGCGGCCTCGGGGGAGGGGTGGGGGCACAGCACCACGCGCCCGCCGGCGTAGAGCGTGCCGAGCGAACCGGGGGAGGAGAGCGGGAAGTTGTGGGCCGCGGGCAGTGCGCAGAGGTAGACGCTGCTCTCGTCGACCCCGCAGATCTCGTTGGAGCCGCGCAGCGAGTAGATGTAGTCGTCGTGGGTGCGCGGAATCAGCTTCGGGACGCCGGTGCTGCCGCCGGAGAGCTGGAGGAAGGCCAGGTCGTCCGGGCGCGGGGCGCCGTAGCCCACCGGGTTCTGCGCGACGTCGGACAGCGCCTCGAACTCGCCGGGGTCCCCGGCCGCGACGAACACGTGCCGCAGCGTGCCCGCTCCGGCACGGGCCTTCGCCGCCAGCTCGCGGTAGTCGTAGCCGTCGTGTTCGGCCGCGATGACGTACGCGACCGCCTCGGTGAACTCGCAGAAGTACGAGATCTCCGTCTCGCGGTGGGCCGGCAGCGCGAAGACGGGCAGTGCGCCGATCCGGAACAGTGCGAAGACCACCTCGAAGAACTCCGCGATGTTGGGCAGTTGCACCACCACCCGGTCGCCCTTGGCGATGCCGCGGGCGAGGAGGCCCGCGGCCAGCCGGTCGGCGCGCCGGTCCAGGTCCGCGTAGCTCAGGCGCGTCCCCGCGACCGGGTCGACCACCGCGATCCGGTCCGGATGCGCCTCGGCACGCTCCCGGAGCATGGAGCCGAAGGTCTCTCCGCGCCACCAGCCGGCCCGCCGGTACCGTTCGGCGAAATCGGCCGGCCAGGTGGGTGCGTCGTGCGGGCTCACAGCTCGGCCCCCACGGCGCTGAGGAAGGTACGGAACTTGGCCGCCGTCTCGGCGGTCTCGGCCTCCGGCTCGGACGCCGCGACGATACCGGCTCCCGCGTAGAGGCGCAGCGTGCGCTCCTCGGCCTCGGCGCAGCGGATTGTGACGACCCACTCGCCGTCGCCGCCGGCATCGCCCCAGCCCACCACGCCGGTGAAGAAGCCTCGGTCGAACGGCTCCGTCTCCGCGATGACCCGGCGGGCCGTCGCGGTGGGTGTGCCGCACACCGCGGGTGTCGGGTGCAGGGCGCAGGCGAGCGCCAGTGCGGAGGTGCCGGGGGAGGCGAGCATGCCGGTCACCGTGGTCGACAGGTGCCACATGGTGGCGGTGCGGATCAGGGTCGGCCGGGCGGGCACGGTCAGTTCGGTGCAGTGCGGGGCCAGGGCCTGGTGCACGGCGTCCACCACGACCGCGTGTTCGTGCAGGTCCTTCGCGGATTCCAGCAGTGTGGCGGCGCGGCGGACATCCTCCGCGAGGTCACTGCTGCGCGGCGTCGAACCGGCGAGCGGGTTGGCGACGACCTGCTGCCCGTGCCGGGAGACCAGCAGTTCGGGACTGGCGCCGATGAGGGTGCGGTCCGGCCCGGTGGGCAGCGCGAACGTGTATCCGACGGGGTCGCGGCGGGCCAGCCGCTGAAGCATCGCGGGCAGGTCCAGCGTTGCGGGGGAGGTGAGTTCGAGGGTGCGGGCGAGTACCACCTTGCTGAACTCCCCGCGCCACATGCGTTCCACCGCGGCCGCTACACCCGCTCCGTAGACCTCGGGTCCGGGCACCGGGCGTATCCGCCATTCCGCGGCGCCCGACACGCCGACGGGGAGGGCGATCAGCGGATCGGAGGCGAGCGGCGGCGCGATCCGCAGTGCCGCCGGCACGCTCAGGGCGGCCGGTGCCTCGTGGTCGAACGGGATGGCGCCGATGACCACGGGTGCTTCCTGCCCGGCCGCACGGGCCTCGGCCAGGGTGGCGTTCACCCGCTCGTCGAGCGGCCGTCTGCCGTGCGGTACGGGGCGCGCCGCGCCGGATGCCAGCAGGGTGCGGCCGGGGGTGGCGAGGAAACGGTCGCCGGGCCGGTAGCCGTCCAGCAGCGAGGTGGCCGCGCCTACGGCCGGGTGGGCCGGATCGGCCGGGGGTTCGTGCGTGGCGACCTGGGATGCCGTCGGCACAGGGACTCCATTCTCGATGTTCCGTCAGTGGGGGTACCAAGGAGCAGGGCGCGGTTCAGCGCAGGGTCGCGCCGCCGTCGACGTACAGCTCCTGCAGGGTGATGTGGCGGGCGCGGTCCGAGGCGAGGAACGCGACGGCGTCGGCGATGTCCTCGGGGGAGGCGATCCGGCCCAGCGGTATGCCGGTCCGGTAGGCGGCGGGGTCCCCGTCGATGACCCGCTGTTCCGCGCCGGTATCCGTCCACAGGGCGCGTTGCATGGCCGTGTCGGTGGATCCGGGCGCGACGACATTGCAGCGGACGCCGCTGCGGGCGAGTTCGAGGCCGAGACATTTCGTGAACGCGGTGGCCGCCGCCTTCGACGCGGCGTAGGCGGCCATGCCGGTGCGGGGGATCCCGGCGGCATTGGAACCAACGGTGATGACACAGCCGTTGCCCCGGCCGGCCATCAGCGGTGCCAGGGTCTGGGACACGTGGAAGACGCCGTCCGTGTTCACCGCGAAGGTCTGCGCCCAGTCCTCTGCGGAGAGTTCGGCGGCGAGGCCGGTGCGCAGGATCCCGGCGACGTTCACGAGCACTTCCACGGGGCCGAGTTCGCGCTCCACGCGGGCCACCGTGCGCTCCACCGATGGCCGTTCGGTGACATCCATGACGTACGGCTCCAGTCGGCCCGCCGAGCGCCGGCTCCCCGGGCTCTTCGCCTGGAGCCGGTTCCACCGAACGGCCAGGGCGTCGATGCCGCCCTGTGCACGGTCGGTAGCGGCGACCCGGGCGCCGAGTGTGGCGAGCAGCTCGGCGACGGCCGCCCCGATGCCCTGTGCGGCACCGGTCACCAGGACAGTACGGCCGTCGAACTCGCCGTTTCCGCCCGGTATGCGCTCATGCATGAGCAACCTCCTACGGGTTAGTTAGGTAAGGGTAACCTAACTTATTTGACGGATCGATGCGAGGGGGTCGATGTGCTTGAGGGGGTACTCATGTGACGTTCGGTCACCAAAGTGCCGTGCGTCCGGAGGATGGATATCGCCGGGGATCGCGTTCGGGTGCCCCGTGTTCATGGGTTAGGTTAGCCTTGCCTCACCTTGAACGGGAGAGCGGGAATCCCTGCGCGAGGAGCCGTCGAGCGGCAGCGTGCGGGTCTTCGCCGCCGCTGTCGGCGCACGGGGTTCCCGCCACCGCGCGTTCCGGTGAACTCGCCCGTTTATCCGGTCAAGTGGCCTGCCCGGCCGCTGGCTTGTCCCATGACGGCCATGACCACGGGTGTGCGCACGCCGCCCCGTGACGTGGCCCCGTAACCGTTGCCGCCGACGTGCCGACCGCGCCGTCGGCGCCCGTCCAGCAGGAGCCGTCCGATGAACCAGACCCTGTCGCCCGAACGCGTCCGTGCCGATGTCGCGGAGCTGCTCGACTGTGACCCCGCCGCGATCCCGCCCGAGGAGAACCTGGTCGACCTCGGCCTCGACTCGATGCGGATCATGGCCCTGGTGGAGCGCTGGCGGGTCGCCGGGGCGCCCGAGCTGGAGTTCCCCGATCTGGCCGAGAAGCCCGAACTGGCGCACTGGACAGCTCTGCTGACGGGCCGTCCGGCATGAGCGCGGTCGATCACCGGCACCGGCATCTGGACCGGATCGCGGAGGTCAGGAGGGGGCCGCACGCCGAGAAGGTGGGCTACCCGATCGGCATCCGGGCGACCGAGGTGGTGCGCACCGCCATGGTCGGCACCGGTCTGCTGCGGGTGACCCTGGGCGGGGCGGGCGCCGAGGGGTTCGAGGCCCACGCGCCGGACGAACACGTGAAACTGATCTTCCCCGACCCGGACGGCACGCTGCGACTGCCCGAGCGCAACGGGGCGATGCTGCGCTGGCCCAGGCCGGCGCCGGTCTCGCGCGAGTACACCGTGCGCCGCCACGACCCGGCCGCCGGCGAGATCGACATCGACATCGCCCCGCACGCGGGCGGCCTCGCCTCGGACTGGGCGCACGCGGCCCGGCCCGGCGACGTCATGCATCTCGCGGGGCCGCCCGGCGGGCTGATCGTCCCGGACACCTACGACCGGTACCTGCTCGCCGGTGACATCACGGCCCTGCCCGCGATCGCCCGGCGGCTGGAGGAGTTCCCGGGGAGCGCGAAGGGCTGGGCGTTCATCGAAGTCGTCGATGCCACGCAGGAGATCGAGCTGTCGGCGCCCGACGGTTTCGAGGTGCAGTGGCTGCACCGCGGCGAACTGCCGCCGGGGAGCGGCGACGCGCTGGTGCGGGCCGTGACCGCGGTGACCGTACCCGAGGGTGAGCGGGCGTACATGTGGGTCGCGGGCGAGGCTGGACAGATCAAGCCGCTGCGCCGATGGGCCCGCGACGAACTGCGGCTGGCCAGGGCCGACCACGACATCACGGGTTACTGGAAGCGCGGCGTGGCCGACTTCGACGAGGACGTGCACTGACCGGCCGGCCGCGCGGGGGCGGGTGTCGCGCCGGCCGCCGTGGTTGTCCTGCCCGGAGAACATCAACTAAGGTAAGCCTTACCTAAGTAACAAGGAGCATCGCATGTCCATACGCAGATCGTCCGGCCTTGTCGGAGCGCTGTCGCTGGCCCTCGCCCTGACCGCGTGCGGTTCGTCGGACGGCGGGTCGGACGCCTCGGGGGAGACGAAGACCCGGGTGTTCGCCGCGGACAACGGCAAGATCACCATCCCCGCGCACCCGAAGCGGGTCGTCGCCACCGGCTACGCCGTGCCCGCCATGATCGAGGCCGGCGCACCGCTGGTCGGGATCTCGTCCTGGCAGCGCGGTGAGCCGATGATGACCGAGGAGGACCTCGCCACCTACAAGAAGCTCCCCAAGGTGGCGGGTGAGCAGGCGGCCGAGACCAACTACGAGGCGGTGGCCGAGGCCGAGCCCGACCTGATCATCATCGGGGTCCCCGCGCCCGTGCTGGGCGACATCGACATCAAGCGGCTGGAGTCCATCGCCCCCGTCGTGGCGATCGGCCCGACCGTGCCCTCTGCCTGGCGCGAGCTCTCCCGCAAGCAGTCCGACGCCGCGGGCGCGCTCAAGGAGTTCGACGTCGCGAAGAACACCTACGAGGAGAAGGCCGCCGCGCTGGCCGAGAAGTACAAGGGCGTGCTGCCCCGGCTCGAGCTGGGCCACGTGGGCGCGTACGGCGACGCCGCCAAGGGCACCTTCCAGCGCGAGTTCGACGGTTCGTGGGGAACCAACATCGCGGACGACATCGGCGCGAAGTACTACGGCAAGGTCAAGAAGTCCGGTCCGGGCTCCCAGTCGGTCAGCGAGTACCCGTCCATCGAGGAGCTCCCGGCCGCGTTCCGCGAGGCCGACGTCATGACGTACTCGGTCAACGCCGACGGCAGCGTCCCCGAGTCCGTCAAGTACGTCCTGGACTCCAAGCTCTGGAAGAACCTTCCCGCCGTCAAGGCCAAGAAGGCCTTCCCGTTCCGTTACACCGAGGCCGCGACCTACGGGGAAGCGATGAAGACCCTGGACGCGATCGACAAGTCGCTCGCTCCGCTGCTGAACCGGTGACCGTCGCGGGCCGCGCGTTCCGGGCGGCGGCAACCGGGCGGGCCGCGCCACAGATCGCCCTGCTCGCCGGCGGACTGGTCCTGCTGGCGGCGGTCGCCGTGCTCAGCATGGGCCTCGGGGCCCGTCACGTCCCGCCCACCGAAGTCGTGCGGGCACTCCTGGACTTCCGGGGCGCCGACGACGACCACGTCATCGTCCGGGACATCCGGGCGCCGCGCGCGCTGCTGGCCGTCGCCGTGGGCGCCGCGCTCGCGGTGGCCGGCGCGCTGATCCAGACGCTGGCCCGCAACCCGCTGGCCGAGCCCGGCATCCTCGGGGTCACCGCAGGCGCCGGGTTCGCCGTCACCGTCGGCTCGGCGCTCGGACTGGCCACCGGCCAGGCGGGCGAGCTCGGCTTCGCGGTCACCGGCTCCGTACTCGCGACACTGCTGGTCGCCGCCGTCGGACAGAGCTCACCGCTGCGCCTCGTGCTCACCGGCGTCGCCCTGACCGCGGTACTGGGCGGCATCGCCCTGGGCATGCGGCTGATGCTCCCGGACACCTTCGACAGCTACCGGTTCTGGTCCGTCGGATCGCTCGCGGGCCGCGAACAGGCCCCGCTGGCAGTGCCGTTGACCGCCATCGGGGTGTCCCTGCTCGGCGCGCTGCTGCTGAGCCGGGCGCTCAACGCGCTGGCGCTCGGGGAGAGTGTGGCGCACACCCTGGGCGCCGGCGTGGGCCGGGTACGGGCCGCGGCCCTCGTGCTGATCACCGTGCTCAGCGGGGCGGCGACCGCGGTGGCCGGGCCCATCCTCTTCGTCGGGCTGATCGTGCCGCACCTGGTCCGCAGGCCGGCGGGCGGCTCGGTGCCCTGGCTGATCCTCTACACGATGGTGCTGGGCCCGGTTCTCCTGCTGGTCGCCGACGTCTGCGCCCGGGTCCTGCTGCCGACCGGCGAGGTGCCGGTGGCCATCGTCACCGCTTTCCTCGGCGGACCCATGCTGATCTGGGCCGTTCGCCGCCACGGGGCGGGGGCGCTGTGAACGCGCTCGGGCTGAGGACCGAACGCCGCACGGTGGTACTCGTCGCTGTGATGGCGGCCCTGATGCTCGCCCTCGGCCTGCTCGGGCTCTGCTACGGGGCGTCATGGTCTTCCCCGGGCAAGGTGTTCGCGGTGCTCAGCGGGGCGGACCACTCCGTGGTCATCCGGGACTGGCGGCTGCCGCGGGTACTGGCCGGGCTGGTGTTCGGCGCCGCCCTCGGAGTCGCGGGGGCGATCTTCCAGAACCTCACCCGCAACCCGATGGGCAGCCCGGACGTGATCGGCCTCGACGCCGGTGCCTACACCGGCGCGCTGGTCGCCATGACCGTGCTGTCCGGCACATCCGCGCAACTGGCCACCGGCTCGGTGCTCGGCGGACTGCTCGTCGCGGCCGCCATCTACCTGCTCTCGCTGCGCAGCGGCTTCTCCGGGCTGCGGCTGGTGGTCATCGGTATCGCGTTCAACGCCATGGTGACCGCGATCAACTCGTGGATCGTGCTGCGCGCCGAACTGGAGGTGGCGATCGCCGCCGTCGGCTGGAGCGCCGGTTCTCTCAACGGCGTGGGCTGGCCCGACCTGGGGATCCCGTTCACGGTGATCGCCGTGCTGCTGGCCCTGATGGCGGCCTGGTCGCACTCCATGCACCAGGCCTCGCTCGGCGACGCGATCGCCGTGACCACCGGAGTCGGCCTCGGCCGGCTGCGGCTGCTGATGGTGCTGGTGGGCGTCGGCTGCACCGCCACGGTGACCGCCGTGGCCGGCCCGATCGCCTTCATCGCCCTGGCCGCCCCGCAGATCGGCCGCCGGCTCGCGGGCGCTGCCGGCATACCGCTGCTCCCGGCCGCCCTGACCGGGGCGGTCCTGCTCCAGGGCGCCGACCTGATCGCCCAGATGCTGCTGGCGCCCGTCGCGCTGCCCGTCGGCGTGGTGAGCACCGCGATCGGCGGCTGCTATCTGATCTGGCTGCTGACCAAGGAGGTGAGGCGCGCGTGACCGCACGCCTGAAAGCGCGGGAGATCACCCTGCGCTACGGAGAACGCGTCGTGTCCACACGGCTGAGCCTAGACATCCCCGACGGCGCGTTCACCGCCATCGTCGGCCCCAACGCCTGCGGTAAGTCGACCCTGTTGAGCGCGCTGGTGCGGCTGCTGCGCCCCGACTCGGGGCAGGTGGAACTCGACGGCCGCGACGTCGGCGGCTACGCGACCAAGGCCCTGGCCAGAGAGCTCGGCTTCCTGCCGCAGGACCCCCTGGCACCCGACGACATCAAGGTCCGCCGGCTGGTGGGGCGAGGCAGGTTCCCGCACCAGTCGATGCTGGCCCTGTGGTCCGCCGAGGACGAGGCCGCCGTCACCGGGGCGATGGCCGCCGCCGGCGTCGAGGACCTGCACGACCGCCCCGTGCAGGAGCTTTCCGGCGGACAGCGCCAACGGGTCTGGATAGCCATGGTGCTCGCCCAGCAGACGTCCTGCCTGCTGCTCGACGAACCGACGTCGTTCCTCGACATCACCCACCAGTACCAGCTGCTCGGACTGCTCGCCAGGCTGCGCGACGAGGGCCGCACGGTGGTCGCCGTCCTGCACGACATCAACCAGGCCTGCCGGTTCGCCGACCACCTGGTCGCCATGAAGGACGGCCGGGTGGTCGCCGAGGGCGTCCCCGGGGACATCGTGGACGCCGGGCTGATCAAGGACGTGTTCGACCTGCCGAGCGTCATCGTCCCCGACCCCGTGACCGGCACGCCGATGGTCGTACCCACACTTCAAGGAGAGTAAGTTGAGCACCGCAAGCGCGCCCTCGGACGGCCTTCTCGCCCTGACCGGCGCCCAGTCGGGAATCTGGAACGCGCAGCGCCTGGAGCCCGAATCGCCGTACTACGTGGTCGGCGACGTGGTGGAGATATCCGGCACCGGGCCGGTCGACGCGGACGCGCTGGCCGAGGCGGTCCGCGCCACCACCGAGGAGGCCGAGACCCTGCGGCTGCGGGTGTACGACACCCCGGACGGGCCGCGCCAGGCGGTGAGCGCGGAACCCGTGGCGCTGCCCGAGGTGGTCGACGTCAGCGGCGCGGCCGATCCCGCCGCCGCGGCCCAGGAGCTCGTCGAGGCCGAGCGGGCGCGGGCGGGCGAGGCATGCCGGGGGATGGTGGACCGGGTGCTCTACGCACGTACCGTCATCAGGCTGTCCGAGCACGAGGTCTGGTACACCCAGCTCGGCCACCATCTCGTCTTCGACGGCTACACCGCCGCGATGCTCGCCCGGCGCACCGCCGTCCGCTACACCGCCCTGGTGCGCGGGACGGAGCCGTCCAGGTCGACGTTCGGCAGGTTCGCGGACCTCGTGGCCGCCGACCGGGCCTACCGGGAGAGCGACCGGTTCACGGAGGACCGCGCGTACTGGGTCGAGCGGTTCACCCCGCTGCCCGAACTCGACGACGCCCACGGGGCCTCGGCCCCGGCGCCCGCCGGTGCAGGGCCCGTCCGGACGCTGACCGCCCGCGCCGTCGTCGCCCCCGAGGAGACCGCCCGGCTGCGCGCCTTCGCCGGCCGGGAGGGCGTCGCCTGGGGCGAGGCGCTGATCGCCTGCTACGCCGCCTTCCTGCACCGCATGCTCGGCCGCACCGACCTGGTGTTCGCGCTGCCGCTGATGTGCCGGGCCGGCTCGGCCGAGCTGCGCACCCCCGCCATGTCCGTCAACGTACTGCCGCTACGGGTCGCCGTGCGGGGCGGAGACGGACTGGGGGAGCTGAGCCGCCGGGTCGCCGCCGCCATGCGCGAGATGCGGGAGCACCAGCGCTACCGGGGCGAGGACCTGCCCAGGGACCTCGGAGCACCCGGCGCGGGCGCGCTGCTGCACGGACGCGGAATCAACCTCAAGGCCTTCGACCTGGCGCTCGACTTCGCCGGGGCCGGCGGCGCGATGCGCAACGTCGCGGGCGGACCGCCGGAGGACATGGGCCTGAGCGTCCTGCCGACCCGGGACGGCGGGCTGCTGCTCGGCTTCGAGGTCGACGCCCGCTCCAGGGACCGGGCCGCCGTCGACGCCCTGCTGTCCGGGCTCCTCGCCCTGCTCTCGGGGCTGACCGACGGACAGCCCGTCGGCCGGATCGCCCTGACCGGCGACGCGGACCGGCTGCCCGGCCAGTGGTGCCCGCCCGCCCTGCCCGGCACCCCGCCGGACCTGCCGGCCGCGTTTGCCGCGATGACCGCCGCCGGCCCCGGGCGGACCGTCCTGGTCTGCGGTGAGGACCGGCTGACCGCCGCGGACCTGGCCGGCCGGGTGCACCGGGTGGCCCGAGCGCTGCGGGCCCGCGGGATCGGCCCCGACGACGTGGTGGCACTCGCGCTGCCCCGCTCGGCCGACTCGGTGGTCGCCCTGCTGGCCGTACTGGACGCGGGCGCCGCGTTCCTGCCGCTGGACGCCGCACACCCGCCCGAGCGGCTGCGCGACCTGATCGAGGACACCCGCCCCGCCCTGGTGCTGACCGCCGGCGCGACCGAAGGACTGCCGTGGGAGACCCTGCTCGACGAGGCGGCCCGGCTCTCCGGCACCCCCCTGACGGCCGGTGAACTGGCCGGACCCCGCCACCCCGAGCACCTCGCCTACGTCATCCACACCTCCGGCTCGACCGGACGTCCCAAGGGCGTACTCGGCCGGGCCGGCGGACTGGCCTCGCTGCTGCACCACCAGCGCTCCACCGTCGTGGCCGAGGCAGAGCGCGCCGCCGGCAGGCAACTGCGCGTCGCGCACATCTACTCGTTCGCCTTCGACTCCGCCTTCGACCACTTGGTGTGGCTGCTGTGCGGGCACCAACTGCACGTCTACGACACCGAGACCGCCCGCGACGCCGAGGCGCTGCTCGCCGCCTGCGCCCACGACGGCATCGACGTCGTGGACACCACCCCGTCGATGGCCGCACCGCTGATCGAGGCCGGGCTGCTGGACCTGAGCCCCACGCTCCTGGTCCTCGGCGGCGAGGCCACCGCGCGCGCACTGTGGCGACGCGTCACCGAATCCGGCGTCACCGCACGCAACATCTACGGGCCGACCGAGGCCACCGTGGACAGCACCACCGCACGGATCGAGGGCGACGAGCCGACGATCGGCCACCCGCTCGCCGGCACCCGGACCTACGTCCTGGACAGCGCGCTGCAGCCGGTCCCGCACGGCACGGCGGGCGAGCTCTACCTGGCCGGTCCGCACCTCGCACGCGGCTACCTCGGCATGTCCGGGGCGACCGCCGAACGCTTCGTGGCCGACCCGTTCGGCGCCCCAGGCGCACGCATGTACCGCACCGGCGACCTCGCCCGGTGGGTGCCCGGCCGGGGCCTGGAGTACCGGGGCCGGGGCGACGGACAGGTCAAGATCCGCGGCCACCGGGTGGAGACCGGCGAGGTGGAGGCGGCGCTCGCCGCACTGCCCGGGGTCACCGCGGCAGCCGCCGGAGTGCGCTCGTCCCGGCTGACCGGCTACATCGTCTCCGACACGCTCACCCCGGACGCGGCCCGTGCCCACCTGGCCGAACGGCTCCCCGAGCACATGGTGCCCGCGGCGGTCGTGGTGCTGGACCGGCTGCCGGTCACCCCCAACGGCAAGCTCGACCGCGCCGCCCTGCCCGCGCCCGTGCTGCCCGGCGGCGGGGGCCGCGAACCCCGCACCGAACCCGAGCGCCTGCTGTGCGCGGTCCTCGCCGAGGTGCTGGACGTCGAACGCGTCCGCGTGGACGACGACTTCTTCGCCCTCGGCGGCGACAGCATCACCGCGATCACCGTCAGCAGCCGGCTGCGGGCGGCGGGCCTCGTGCTGCGCCCCCGGGACCTGCTGGCCCGCCGCACCTTCGCCGCGCTGGCGGCCGCGGCCGAACCGGTGACCCGAGCGCCCGAGGAGGCGGACGACCCGGTCGGTCCGGTGCCCGCGCCGCCGATCGTGCGCGGCCTGCTCGACCCGCACCCCGACACCGCCACCGTCGCCGGATACGCCCAGTGGACCGCACTGCACGTCGACGAACTCGCCCGCCACGACCTGGTCACCGGCGTACAGGCCGTGCTCGACCACCACGACGCACTGCGCCTGCGGGTCGCCGAAGGACTGGAGATCCTCCCGCGCGGCACGGTCCGGCCCGTCGTCCACGAGGTGCGGGGCCAGGACGTGACCGCGCTGGCGGAGCGGCTGGCGGCCGAACTCGACCCGGGCTCCGGCGACCTGCTGCGGGCGGCCCTGCTGCGTACCGGCGAGGACACCCCGGACCGGCTGGTCGTCGTCGTGCACCACCTCGCCATGGACGGCGTCTCCTGGCGCATCCTGCTCCCCGACCTGCACACGGCTTGCACCGGCGGCGCCCTCGAACCCGTCGGGTCGTCCTGGCGGCGGCACGCCGCACTCCTCGCCGAGCAGGGCGAATCCGGCGCGCGGCGCGGCGAACTCGACCACTGGCGCACCGCGCTCGCCTCCGCGACCCGGCTCGGCACCCGGCCGCTGGACCCCGCCAGGGACACCGTCTCCACCGCCCACCGCTCGGTCACCGTCGCCTCCGCCGAGGCCACCGAGGCGCTCCTGACCACGCTGCCAGCCGCCTACCGCGCCGGTGTCGACGAGGTGCTGCTCGCCGCACTCGTGCTCGCCCTGCGCGGCTGGGGCGTGCGGGACGACGCGCTGACCGTCTCGATGGAGGGCCACGGCCGAGAACACCTCGACCTGGCCCGCACGGTCGGCTGGTTCACCAGCGAGTACCCGGTGCGCGTCCCCGCGTCCGACGACGTCGGTCAGGCCCTGCGCGCAGCCAAGGAGGCCCGCCGCGGCGTCCCCGACAGCGGCGTCGGCTACGGCGTCCTGCGCCACCTCGACCCGGAGGCCGGCCCCGCGCTGGCCGCCACCCCGCCACCGGACGTCCTGCTGAACTACCTCGGCAGGTTCACCCCGTTGGCCGCCACCGGCTGGCGCCTGCCGGAGCGCGACGCCTTCTCGGTGACCGAGCCCGGAGCCAAGGCCCTGGAACAGATCCTGGCCCTCAACTGCTTCGTCCACGAGGAGCCCGCGCCCCGGCTCGCCGTCGAGTGGACCGCCGCGACCGGAGTGCTCGGCGCCGCCGCCGTGACGGCCCTCCAGGAGTCCTGGGCCGCCGCCCTGGACGCGCTGGCCGCGCACGCGCTGCACACCGGGAGCGGGCTCACCCCGTCCGACCTCCCACTCGTCGGCCTCGACCAGCCCGCGATCGACGCCCTCGAACGCACCGGCCCCATCGCCGACATGCTGCCCGCCACCCCGCTCCAGGTCGGGCTCTCCTTCCATACCCTGGTCCGCGACGAGCAGGACACCGACGTCTACGTCGTCCAGGCCGTCACCACCCTGGCCGGCGAACTGGACCCCGGCCGGATGGCCGAGGCCGCCCGCGAACTGCTGCGCCGCCACCCCGCCCTGCGGGTGTACCTGGGCACCGCCGGGGACGACGTGGTCCAGGTCATCCCCGCCGAAGTCGCCCTGGAATGGCGGCAGGACGACCGGTTCCCCGAAGCAGCCCGCGCCGATCTGGAGCGCCCCTTCGACCCGGCCACGCCGCCGCTGATCCGCTTCCTGCTCTCCCGCGTCGGGCCCGCCGAGCACAAGCTGGTGATCACCAACCACCACGCCCTGCTGGACGGCTGGTCGATGCCGCTGGTCGGCCGCACCCTGCTCGCCCTCTACGCCGAACTGAGCGGCGGCCCCGCCGCACCGGCCTCCCCACCCCTGTCCGAGTACTTCCGCTGGCTGGCCGGCCGCGACCGGGAAGCGTCACTCGCCGCCTGGCGGGACGCGCTGGCCGGCGTGGACGGCGCGACGAGGCTGGCCCCCGCCGGCGTCGAGTCCGGCGTCGAGCGGCCCGGCCGCGAAACCGTCGCGCTGGGCGCCGAATTCAGCGACCGGCTCCGCGCGTTCGCCCGCGACCGGGGCGTCACCCTGACGACCGTGCTCCAGACGGCGTGGGGCCTGCTGCTGGGCCGGCTCACCGGCCGACGCGACGTCGTGTTCGGCTGCCCGGTCTCCGGGCGGCCCGCCGAGGTCGACGGCGTCGAGTCGATGATCGGCCAGCTCGGCACCACGATCCCGGTACGCGTCCGGCACACCCAGGACCAGACTGCGGCCGCCCTGATGGCCCAGGTACACGCCGAGAGCGTCGCCCTGGCCGAGCACCACCACGTGGGACTGCCCGGCATCCAGCGAGCCCTGGGCGTTGGAGAACTGTTCGACACGATGCTCGTCATGGAGAACTTCCCGCTCTCCAGCCGCAAGCGCACCCCGCTCACCCCCGGCCTCGACCTCGCCGGCGTGGACATCACCGACGCCACCCACTACGCCCTCACCGTCATCGTGATCCCGGACGAGGAGATCACCATCGGCCTCGGCTACCAGCCGCGCGCCTTCACCGCGCAGACCGTGCGCGACTACGGCCGCTGGCTGCGCAACCTCCTGACCGAGATCGTCGCCGACCCGGCACGCCCCGCACTCCGCCTCCCCGTGCTCGACGCCGACGAGCGGGCACAGATGCTGCGCACCGGCGCCGACGCCGTACCCGTCAGGCAACGAGGCCACTGGCTCGAGGAGTTCGCCGGCTGGGTGCGGCGCAGGCCCGCCGCCGAGGCGCTGGTCTGCCGCGACCGCAGCCTGAGCTACGAGGAACTGGACCGGCAGGCCAACCGCCTGGCGCGGGCACTGATCGCACACGGGGTACGGCCCCAGGACCCCGTCGCCGTCCTGCTCGGACGCGACATCGAGATGACCGTCGCACTCTTCGGCGTGGCCAAGGCCGGTGCCGTGTACGTACCGATGGACGAGAGCTACCCGCGCGAGCGGCTGGCTCACATGTTCGACGACATGGCCCCGGCGGCCGTCGTGACCACCGGCGCCGCACTGCCCGTCGACCGCGACGTCCCGGTCCTGCGCCTGGACGACCCGGCCACCCTCGCGTCCGTCCCCGGCACCGACCCGGCCGAGGCCCGCGCCCGGCTCACCGAGGACGCCCTCGCTTACGTCATCTACACCTCCGGAACCACCGGACGTCCCAAGGGTGTCGGCGTCACCCACCGTGGCGTACCCGACCTGATCGCCCTCCAGGAGGACGTCGTCGGCGTCACCGAGCACGACCGCTACCTGCACTTCGCCTCGACCGGCTTCGACGTCGCGTTCTGGCAGACCATGGTGCCGCTGCTCTCCGGCGGCACGTCCGTGATCGCCCCCGAAGAGGTACGGGTCCCCGGCGACGAGCTGCTCGACTACATCACCGAGCACCGGGTCACCGGAGTGAACCTGCTGCCGTCGTTCCTGGCCGCGATGCCCGATGACCGCACGGTCGGCCCCGACGTCTTCTTCGTCGTCGGCGCCGAACGCCTCGATCCCGAGCTGGCGCGACGCTGGGGCGAGGGCCGCCGGGCGCTGTTCAACGCCTACGGTCCGACCGAGGTCACCATCAACTCCGTGACCTGGCAGTACGACCCGGACGACACCGGACCGCTGCCGATCGGCCGCCCCGACCCCAACGTCCGTGCCTACGTTCTCGACGGCGGACTCCAGCCGGCCGGCACCGGCGTGACGGGTGAGCTCTACCTCGCCGGGCCGAGCCTGGCCCGCGGCTACCTCGGCCGCCCCGGCCTGACCGCCGCCGCGTTCGTCGCAGACCCGTTCGGCCCGCCCGGCGAACGCATGTACCGCACCGGCGACCTGGTGCGGTGGCGGCCGGACGGACAGCTGGTGTTCCTGGGCCGCGCCGACCACCAGATCAAGATCCGAGGCTTCCGAGTCGAACTGGGCGAGATCGAGTCCACCCTGACCGGCCACCCCGACGTGCGCGCCTGCGCCGTCATCGTCCGCGAGGGCAGGCTCGTCGGCTACGTCATCCCCACCGACGACGCCGACCTCGATACCGCGCAGGTTCGTGCGTACCTGGCCCGGGAACTGCCCGACCACATGGTGCCGACCGCCCTCGTGCCGCTCGACCGGCTGCCGCTGAGCCCCAGCGGCAAGCTCGACTCCGCGGCACTGCCGGCCCCCGGGACCGGTGCGGCCGCCCGGCGCGAACCCGCGACCCGGGCCGAAGCCATCCTGCTCGGCGTGTTCCGCGACGTCCTCGGCACCGATGACATCGGCCCCGACGACGACTTCTTCGCCATCGGCGGGGACAGCATCGTCTCGCTGCAAGTGGTCTCGCGGGCCCGCCGCCAGGGACTCGGCCTGACCGCCAAGGACGTGTTCGAGGGGGAGACGGTCGCCGGGATCGCGGAGCGCGCCGCCGCCCTCGATGCCGGACAGGCCCCCACGACCGGCGATGCCCCGCTGACCCCGGTCATGCGCGACCTGCTGCGCCGGGCAGGAACGGCGGCCGACGGATTCTGCCAGTGGGTCGAGGTCTGCGTCCCGCCGGGCGGCGACGAGACGGCCTGGCGTTCCGTGCTCGACGCGCTGCTGACCCGCCACGACGTACTGCGGGCCCACCTGTCCGGCGACACGCTGCACATCCCGCCGGCCGGCGCGGTGACCGCCGCCGACGTACTCACCCGCGTACCGGCCTCCGGCGACCTGCGCGCCCCGGCCGACAACGCGATCGCCGCGGCCCGAGAGGCGATGGACCCGCGCACCGGTCCGCTGCTGCGCGCGGTGTGGCTGGACGCCGGACCCGGCCGGCCGGGCCGCCTCCTCCTGATCGCCCATCACCTGATCGTCGACGGAGTGTCCTGGCGCATCCTGCTGGACGACCTGGAGCACGTCCACTCCGGCGGGACGCCGACCCGGCACGGCCAGTCCTTCCTCGGCTGGGCGCGATCACTGCGCGAGGCGGACCGGAGCGCCGAACTCCCGCACTGGCGGCGGATGGCCGCCACCCCGGCGCTCACCCGCACCCTCGACCCCGCCCGCGACACCGTGGCCACCGCGAGGCACCACGAGATCCGGCTCGACGCCGAACCGACCCGCGCCCTGATCACCACCCTGCCGGCCGCCCACCGCACCACGCCGGACGCCGTACTGCTGACGGCGCTCGCCCAGGCCGTACGGGACTGGCGCGGCACACCGGAGGTACTGGTCGCGCTGGAGAGCCACGGCCGGCCACGGCACGTCGACCTCTCCCAGACCGTCGGCTGGTTCACCGCCATCCACCCCGTCAGGCTCGAAGCGGGCGACGACGTGAAGGCCGTCAGGGAGCGGCTGCGCGCCCAGGGCGACGGCCTCGGCCACTCCATCCTCACCTCGGCGGGCCTGCTGGACCCCGTGGAACCGGAGATCGCCTGGAACTACCTCGGCCGCTACCCCGGCGCCCCGGACCGGGAGACGCCCTGGCAGGCACCCCCGGACGCCGGCCCGCTCGGCTCCAACGGCTCCGACGCGATGCCCCTGCCGTACAGCCTGATGGTCAACGCCCTGGTACGCGACGACGCGCTCGGGATCCGGATCACCTGGCCGTCCGCGCTGTTCACCGACGCCGAGGCCGAGGAACTGGCCGGGCACCTCAGGGCCGCGCTCCTGCGCCTCGCGGCCGCCTCCGGGAGCGACGCACTTGACGACGGCCGCCCGGCCGCCGACATGCAGCCACTGACCCCGTTGCAGGAGGTGATGCTGCGGCACTCGCGCACCGAGCGGCCCGACCCGTACACCGTCCAGTCGTCGTTCTCCCTCGCCGGCCCGCTCGACCTCGACGCCCTGCGCGCCGCGGGCTCCGATCTGCTGGAACGCCATCCGAACCTCGCCGCCGTGTTCCCCGCCGACCTGGCGGTGATCCCGCAGTCGCCCCGGCCGGACTTCCGGGTGTCCGACGGACCCGTGGACGAGGTGCTGGCGGCCGACCTCGCCGAACCGTTCGACCTCGCCCGCGGCCCGCTCCTGCGGCTCACCGTGATCCGGCGCGGACCCGAACGCGCCGACCTGGTCCTGACCAGCCATCACGTACTCTCCGACGGCTGGTCGGCCCCGCGCATCCTCACCGAACTCTTCGCCCTGTACTCGGCGAGGGTGCGCGGCACGGCCCCGGAGCTGCCGGCCCCCGTCCCGTTCGCCGGCTACCTGCGCTGGTGCGCCGAGCACGAGCCCGGCCTCGACGCCTGGGCGGCCGAACTCGAAGGCCTGCCCGAGGGCGACTACCTGGACGGCGGACAGCCGGGCCCGGCCTGGCAGGAACCCGAGGTCATCGAGTTCGACGCGGAGCTGGTGGCCGGTCTCACCCGGCTCGCCGCCCGGCGTGGACTCACCCCGAACACGCTGGTCCAGGGCGCCTGGGCGGTACTGCTCGCCCGCCGCTCCGGTCGCGCGGACGTCTGCTTCGGCGCGATGGTGTCCTGCCGCCCGCCGGAGCTGGAGGGCGTCGAGGAGATCATCGGGCTGCTGGCCAACACCGTGCCGGTACGCGCCCGGCTCGACGGCACCCTCGCGCAGACGCTCACCCGGCTGCAGTCCCGGCAGCGGGCGCTGATCGAGCACCACCACGTACCCCTGTCCGACCTGGAACGGCTGACCGGCCGGCGCAGGCTGTTCGACAGCATGGTGGTGTTCGAGAACTACCCCGTCGACCCGGACCGCCTCCGCGAACCCGCCCCCGGGCTCACCGTCGTCGGAACCCGCTTCCGCGAGGCCACCCACCACCCGGTGACCCTGACCGTCATGCCGGACGGCGACGGCTGGACCGGAGTGCTCGCCCGCCGGATCACCGCCCCCGGACTCGCGGCGGAACTGCTCGACCTGCTCCGCGGCATGGAGGAGCACCTCGACGACGACGTGCTCGGCCTTCTGGCGGGCCGATGAGCGCGAACGCCGCACCGCCGCAAGAGCGGGCCGACCGGGAACTGCTGCGGATCGCCTTCATCCTGGTGCTCGGCACCTTCATGGCGACCCTGGACGCCACGATCGTCAGCGTCGGAATCGAGCGTCTCACCGACGAGTTCGACGTGTCCGTCGCCGGGATCCAGTGGGTCACCACCGCCTACCTGCTGGCCGTGGTCGCCGCCGTGCCCGCGTCCGGCTGGCTGGCCGACCGGTTCGGCGGCAGGCGGACGTGGCTCGCCGCCGTGGTCGTCTTCCTGCTCGGCTCGGTGCTCTGCGCGTCGGCCTGGTCGGTGACCAGTCTGATCGTGTTCCGGGTGATCCAGGGCCTCGGCGGCGGCCTGCTGCCCGCGACCGGGCAGGCGCTGCTGGCCCGCGTCGCGGGCCCCGGCCGTACCGGGCGGGTGATCAGCGTCGTCGCGGTCGTCCCGCTGCTGTCACCGGTGTTCGGCCCGCTGGCGGGTGGCTCGATCCTCTCCGTGGCGCCCTGGCCGTGGCTGTTCCTGGTCAACCTGCCGATCGGTCTGACCGCCGCCCTGCTGGCCCGCCGCTACGTGCCGGCGGCGCCCCCGGCCAACCGGCGGACTCCGTTCGACCTGCGCGGGGCCCTGCTGCTCTCACCCGGCCTGGCCGTGCTGGTGTTCGGCCTCACCGAGGTCGCCCACGGCCGCGCCGTCCCCGCCACCGCCGGTGCCTGCGCGGGGCTGGCGATGCTCGCCGCGTTCACCGTGCACGGCCTGCGGACCCGCCGCACACCCCTGATCGACCCCCGCCTCTTCACCAGACCCCCCTTCGGCGCCGCCGCCGTCGCCCTGCTCGTCCTGGGTGCGTCGGTGTTCGGCACGATGTTCCTGCTCCCGCTCTACTTCCAGACCGGCCGAGGTATGTCGGCCTGGGCGGCCGGACTACTCCTCGCGCCACAGGGACTCGGGGCGGCGGCCGGATCGGTCCTGGTCACCCGCACCATCACCAAGGTCGCCCCCAGGACCCTGGTGGTCACCGGCATCGTGCTGATCCTCGCCGGCACCGCCCCCTTCACCCAGCTCCACCACGGCCTCCCGGACGCGGCGGTCGCCGCAACCCTCGCGGTCCGCGGTTTCGGCATGGCCATGGTCGGCGCACCCGTGATGAACATCGTCTACAGCCGCATCGAACCCGAACACCTCCCACGCGCCTCCGGCGCGCTCAACCTGCTCAACACGGTCGGCGGCTCGATCGGCACCGCCGCCCTCGCGGTGGTCCTGCAGAACCGCCTCTCCGCCCGGGGCCCCGACATCCCCGCCGCGTTCGCCGACACCTTCTGGTGGGTCCTCGGCTGCTGCCTGTTCGCGGCGGCGGGTGCGACGAGACTGCCCGGGACGGGGGTCAGGAGGGGGGCTCCGGAGAAGTCCTGAGGCCGCTGTCCGGCACCGAGGCGGCCGGATCCCGGATGTGGAGGGTGAGTCCGGTGATGTGTCCCGACTGAATCACCGGGCCCTCGTGCACACCACCGGTGATGCTGTTGTGAACGGTGACCGGGCCCGGCCCGGCGGTGTCCGTGATCCGCTGAAGCGAGGCCAGCAGTTCGCCCAGATCGTTCCCGGTGACGGCGCCGGTCCGCAGCAGCTCGTGCAGGCGGATGTGCCACTGGGCGGTGATCTCCCGGGTGGCCCGCGCGCGGTCGCGGGCGTCGGCTGCGAGCAGTGTGGCCCGTCCGGCGTCCAGCTCCGCGACCGGGGCACCGTCCGACGAGCCGCGTGCGACGAGCCGGCCGACGAGCTGACGCGCCTGCGCCCAGGCGTCGGTGACCATGAGCGAGACCAGGGTGGTTGCTCCCGCGGCGGCGAGAGCGGCCGGCTCAGCGGTCATCGTTCTCCTCCCGAGGCCGTGCCGTGAACGTCGTACCGGCCCCGCCGTCGGGGGAGTCCGGGGCCGGGTCCGTAGCGTCCGGTGTGAACGTAGCCTGCGGGCCGAATCGGCTCAGCACCTCGTCAGCCGTCTCGTGCTGATCCTGAGTCCGGATGACTTCGGCCATCTGTTTCGCCAGGATCGCCCGACGGGGATCCCCGTCGGGAAAGTCCAGCGCGTTCAGCCCGTCCGCGAGAAGGTCCGCGGCCGTCGGCGGCGCTTCGAAGGGAGCGCTCCGCCCCTCCAGCAACTCCCGGAACTCCGCGTCCCCGCGCTGCCCGGGAATCAGATCGCGCAGCCGGTCAGGGACGTCGGTGTCGTTGGCCGCGGACGCGAGCCGGGCAAGAAGGCCAAGGTCGGCCACGGTCTTCTCCACATGATCATCGTTCTTGGCGAGCCACCACACCACCGCACTGCCGGTGTCCTTGAGCACGTCCTCACCCAAGTACTTGCGCTTGCTCTGTTCGTACTTGCGCTGGTGCTCCCAGACCGCCTTGTCCTTGCGCACTCCGGCGAGTCTGTCCAGGCGCTCCTGGTCGTGCTCGTGCAGGGTGAGCGTCACGTTCTCCGCCATCGCCTGGAGGTGTCCGGTGCTGTCCGGACGCATCCGGCTGAGCGCACCGCTCAGCTCGTGCTGCACGAGCGACACCCGGCCGGGCTCGCGCCACTCGGTGATCCCACGGGCCCGGTCCAGCACCGCTTCGACCGCGAGGCCCGCCGGGTTGAGCACGGGATCGTCGTCGGATGTGTCGAAGGGGTACCAGCGAACGGTCGCTGAGATCAGGAAGTCGTAATCTGGCCAGTGACTGGGCAGGGCAATACGGCTGACATGGTGTTCCCTGCGCTCGACAGGAGCCGCGGTGAGCTGCTCCTCGAACGTGATCCGCGTGGGCCCGCGACGGCGCGCGGCGATCCTGAAGGCCGCGGCCGGCGCGGCGCCGAGGACCACGGCCAGGACCGGCCACGCCCACGGCGGCCACCGCTCCGTGAGACCCAGAATGGTCAGCAGCAGCCCGCACAGAACGGTGAGGAAGACAGTCGTCGTCCTGCATCCGGTTGTCATGATTCGGTCTCCCTCGCAGATTCCGCCTGCGGCGGTGTGGTCGGCCGGCCGAGGCCCTGCGCCGCACAGATCTTCTGGAACAGCAGGTCAGTGGTCTCCGCGGCGCACGCGGATCCGAAGGGGGCGGTGCATTCGGCATCGCGGGCGCTCGCGTACAACGCGGCGAAAGCCGCGCCCCGGCGGCTGCCGCACCGGTCGGCCGCGTCGACGAGGACATCGAGCAGGATGCCACCGAGGCGGTCGCCGACGGCCGCCGTGTGCAGCCAGCGTCGGGCCTGCGACTGCCAGCCGCTCGGTGGCAGATCTCCCAGTACGTCCCGCCAACAGGCCGTCAAGGCGCCCCGCACGGCGCTCTCCTCGACCAACGCGCGCCCGTTGTCGTACGGGTCGGTGAGCGGCCCCGGGGCGCAAACCGACAGGAAGATGTCGAGCTCCGCCGGTGAGAGTGCTGGGCCCGCGAGCCGGTTCAGTAACCGTCGGCGCAGTCGGTGGCTCGTGTCCACCAGCTCGCACAGCGCCCGGAGCGCATGCGTGGTGTCGGGCTCGCGGCGGGCCAGGTAGTAGAGGCGGAGCAGGGCCTGGTCGGGATGGCTCGACGCGATGACATCGGCGCACACCTGGACGAGCACTTGGGCGAACTTCCCCCGGAGCCGTCTGTTGGCGCACCATTGATAGACCCTTTCGCGGAAGTGCCTGCCGTGCGCGGGATCGTTCAGGCCGCAGGTGAGCGCCTGCACGGCCGCCTCCAGCCCGGCGCGGCTCGCGCTGGTGGAGCTCCACTCCTCGGCGAGGGATGCCAGCTCCTCCCCGTGCGCCGTCCGCAGATACTGTCCGGCCAGCTGGGTCACCATCCCGTCGCGGAGTCCCCGGGTGACGTGTGTTCCGTCCAGGTCCACGCTGTGCGCGGTCCAGACGCCCAGATGCTGCCGCAGGTCCGGCATGTGGTCCCAGAAGTGGGTGCGGACCGCGGAGTCGTAGTCCAGTTCCGTGAACCGGACATGCCCGTCAGGTCCGGTCTCCGCGGATATCTCCGTCAGACGTTCGGCGAGGTCCCTGCGCTGGAGCAGCGGGACTTCCTCGGGCGGGGACCCGGTAACGCCCAGCAGAAGCTGGGTCGCGCGGTGGATGACGTCGGCGTGTGCGCCGTGGAGCATGGCCACGGTGATCAGGAGGGCCCGCTGAGGGCTCTCCCGCAGACGTGCGACGAGAACGGCGACATCGTTTCGCCGGTCGGCCCGTGACCTGAGCGCGGTCGCGCACCACTGCGGGAATCCGTCGCCTGCCCGCGTTGCCCCGCGGGCCCGGCGGACAAGGTCGGCGAAGTCCGCGATCTCCCGCATCGGCCTGCGCTCGCGGAGGAAATCGTCCACGGTGGGATCGGGCCGCAGATACTGCTCGCACGGCAGACCGTGCATCCGCAGGTGCCGCCGGAAGACGTTCACGCCGGGTGGGTCATCGATCACGACCCGGTTGCGCTGGAGGTCGGATTCCAGGACGCCGCCGTGCGGCATGACGACCACGAGACGCGCCTGCTGATCGTGCACGGCTTTACGCAGAGCGGGGAGTCCGGACCGCGCCGCAGCCCATCGAGCGGCGTCGGACGCCGACAGATCCAGCAGTAATCGGTCGCCGGATCCGACCAGACCCGGGTCCGTGAGGGACAGCTCGCCCTCCTCGCCCGGCAGGAGCTCACGGAAGACGCCGGAGTCGCGATGAGACTCGCGCAGGAGCACCCGGGCCGCGGAGGTCCGGCCGCTTCCGGGCAAGCCGTCCAGGATCACCGTGCCGGTATCGGCCAGTTCGGCACGGGCCGCGCCCATGCCGCTCGGGGCGACCAGCACTCGACGCAGCCATGTGAGCTGGTCGTCGGCGATCCGGCGGAAGGACGGCCGGCCCGGATCCCCCAGATCAGGACCGACGGTGACGTACATGTTGCCGCTGCCGGTGTGCATGGGGCCCTGTGCGCCCTCGACCCGTGTGCTGCTGCGCTCGCTCACCGAACGTCGTCCTCGCGCCGGTCCGGTTCGCCGAAGCGGTGCTGGATGCCGCCGTGCTGGTCGCCTTCGAAGTACGTCATCCCGTTGCCGGAGAAGTGCCGTCCGCCCGAGTCGTGGCGGGAGTTCTGGTAGATGTCGCCGTGACCCGTGTGGACCGGTCCGCCCGCGCCTTTGACGACGGTGTTGCCGACGTCTCCGGTGAAGTCGCGGCTCTGGACGGCCGTTCCGCTCACGTCCCCGACCGTGTTCACCACGGAGTCGGGAACGAGCGAGGCGGCGTCGTCCAGGTCCAGGTCGTGCAGTCCGGGGACCATGTCGGCCACCACATCACCGAGACGTTTCAGCCCGGCCCCGGTGTCCTGTGTACTGAACGCGATGGACTGGAGGTCTGCGAGCCGGGCCAGTTCGCCGGGCAGGTCCTTCTTGCTGAGCCGGTCCGTCTTGCGGCCGTCCAGTACGGGAACGACCGGAAGCTCACGGGCGAACGCCTCGACGAGCTCCCGGCGCACCCAGTCCTGCGGATCGCGCAGCCGCTCGCGGAAGTTCGTCCAGTCGGGGCCGATGACCGCCAGGAGTACGCTGCTGCGCCGCAGGCCGTTCAGCAGGTCGTCGGGGTAGGGCCGACCGGGTGCGACGGACTTCGAGGCCCGGAAGATCCGTCCGCTTCCGAAGCGGCGCGAGAGCTCCTGGTCGATCAGGGCGGCGGTCTTCTCGCCGTCCCCCGTGCGGTAGTTGATGAAGACGTCGGTCATGACGATGCCTCTCTTCAAGAAGTGGGAAGGCGTGACAACGTGCCGAGCCGGGGGCCCAGCCGGCGCACCGATGCGTGATCGGAGTGGCGGGCCAGTACGCGGGCGAGGCGGTGGAGGTCGATCGTGATGGTCGCGGAACGGATGGTCGCCACCCCGTCCAGCAGGGGTGCCGTCAACGCACAGGCGTGGTCGATCTCGCCGTTCGACGCGTAGGCGAGTGCCCTGCGGACGCCGTACCGTGCCTGGGTACGCAGCGCGTCGCCGGAGACCAGGGAGAGCTGCCGGTCGAGCTCCTCGGCAGCCTGGCCGGGCCGGCCGAGGTCGACCAGGCACCAGCCGGTGACCATTCCGACTGAATCGGGCAGATGCATGCTGCCGATCACCGTCGCGTCGGGGCTGCCCTCGTCAGCGGCGAGCAGCGCACGGGCGCGGTCCAGCGCACGCAGACAGGCCCGGTGGTCACCCGCAAGCGCGTGCCCCTGCGCTTCCCGCTGCGCAGCCAGTCCGCGGATCCGCGGTGGCAGCGTGCCGCTCTGGGCCCGCCGGGCCAGGGCCACCGTCTGCTCGGCGTTGTCCTGGTACAGCGTGATCAACGCCCTGCGGACCAGCGCGTAGCCTGCCAGCGCCGGGTCACCGCCGGCGGCCGCGAGGTCCACCGCGCGCTGCGTCCACCACAGCGCCGCCTGTTCGTCTCCCGACTCCTGGGCGAGCCAGCCGATGTACTCGGCGTATCGCGAGGCGAGTTCAAGCAGCTCGCGGCGGGTGGTGCCGTCGGAGTGCGCGGACAGTTCCCGCAACGTGTGGGTCTGTGCGATCAGAGCGGGCAGCAGGAATCCGGGCTGGACGCTCTGGCCCAGTCGCCGGTAGTGCGTGAACAGCGAGCGGGACGCCTCCAGCATTCCGATGCCCGCGGCCGGGGTGGCCGGGCCCTGGCCACCAAGACCCAGCCGCATCAACGAGGCGGCGCCCGCGCCCACGACCTGTCGCCGCCCCAAGGGCCGGAACTGGCCCCTGCCTTCCGGTGACAGCTGCATGATCCAATCCTCCTCATCGACTTCTCCTGGCACGGCGTCGACCGGTGTGCCGGCAACGGCTGGGGTGCCGAGGGCGTTCAGCGCGCCGTCGGCCTTCAGAGCGGCGTCGCACAGCCGGACGAGATCGCGGCTGGGCGGCTTGATGCCTCGTTCGACCTTGCTCAGCTGAGCCTTGCTGTAGTGAACGGCGGCAGACATTGCTGTGAGGCTGAGTCCGGCGTCCAGGCGACGCCTCCTCAGCTCCTCACCGAACTCGGTGGACGGCTGGGGCACGGGAACCTCCATAACCATCCGTCCAGGCGAAGGGCCCGCACGAAAGAGTGCGGCAATCCCCGCCCGGCGGACAAGGCGATCGGTGCTGTTTCCCGTTTCATCTCCCCATGGAGATGCGATGTCTCACCGCGAGCGGCCGGTTCGGCCAATGACCGCTGGAACGTTCGCTGTATGTCCTGATTCCGCTGTGCTCCGGGTGAGCTCCGCTCCGGACCCGCCCCGGCAGCCACCAGTAGCACCCGCACATGCGAACCATAGAGATGCTGGTGCCGTCCGCCGGCAATGCCGACACCGTCGGCCTGCTTGCGCTCGACGCCGGCGAGCTCACCCGGTACGTGGCCGATCCCGCATACCCGTGGTGGCGGCGCAGGTCCTGCGTTCTCGCGCTCGCCGGGCGGGTGCCGGAGCGGTACGCGGCCGAGTTGATCGCGCGCGTGCAGGACCCGGACGATGTGGCCGAGGTGCGCATCGCGCTTCTCGACCTGCTCGCGGGCCGGGCGGCGGAGCTGCTTCCCTGGCTGAAGCACGAGGACCGCCGCAATGAGCGTTCGTACGCCATGCCCGAGGCGATCCTCAAAGCGCGTGGTCTGTTCGGTGACCGGTCGGCCGCGCCCGAGCTGGTGACGCTGGCGGCCTCTCCGTGGCCGCACCGGCGGACAGCGGGCGAGGCCACGATGGACGCGCTGGTCACGCGGTACGGCGCTGAGGAGATCCTCGCCGATACCGGTGTCGAGCGGCCCGAGGCCCGAGCGTTTCGTGTCCGGATGCGGCATCGCGCGGGAGCGGACGTGACCGACGCGCTGGCGGACCGCGATCGCGGCGTCGCGTACCTGGCCCAGTCGCTCCTGACGGATCCGGTACGGCTCCGCGATTACCTCGGCGATGCGCCGACGACGGATGCCGCGCTCTGGGCCGCGTACGCGCTGCACCGCCTCACCGGTGACGCGGCCGAGACCCGGGCCGTGTACGAGACCCTGGGGCGCCCCAGGGTCGAGGTGGACGGCCTGGACGAGGAACTCCGCAGCGCGATCCTGCACGAGTACGCGAGTCGTTGCGAACGGGGAAGCGATCCCCGCTGGCGCGTCGAGGCGCTGTGCACCGAGCCGCCGTCACCCGTCGCTCAGGACGGACAACTCCACCGAGCGACAGCGGCGTTGAAGGAGGCGGGGCTCGCGCCGGAACCCCCTGTGCCGTGCGGCGAACACCACCACCAGGGCGGTGGGTCCTACCACGTGATCGAGTGCGGCGAGGGCCGGCTGTGCGTCAGCACCCTCGGGCGGTTCGCCACCGGCGACGGCACGGACGACGGCATCGGTCTCGCCGCACGCGCTGCCCTCGAATCGGCCGGCTTCCGCTGGATCGACGGAACCACCGGCGCGATCCGGGTCACCGGCCTCTGCGTCTACTACTTCGGCGAGCGTGAACCCGTCAGCGTCGACACCCTGTTGTTCTACTGGCAGGACTGAGGGCCGTCCGGGCGGCTGCAGCCAACGCCCCGTCCGCCGGGTGAGGAGTCGTTCGCGACATTGGGTAAGTCTTTGCCCATGGCCGGAATGAGTTGCTCCGCCACGCCCCGGCCCCTGCGGTGCGGGAACGTCCCGTGACGCCACGCTGCCGCGCGGTGCGGGGACCGGCCGAAACCGTTCGGTGGCGGGCCTCAGCGGTGTTACGGCCACGTTGACCGTATGCAATGACGCGACGCACTCTCGTTACGTAACTGCGCAGTACATCTAGTTCGGCCGGGAGTGGCGCAGGCCTCGAATCCGCTGTTCAACTGTGGTTCCCGGGCCCCGGTCGACGACAGCACGCAGGAGGTAGCGCATGTGTGGCATCACCGGCTGGGTCTCCTTCGAACGCGATTTGCACAGTGAGACCGCCACCCTGGACGCGATGACGGAGACGATGTCCTGCCGCGGTCCCGACGACTGCGGTACGTGGATCAACGGCCCGGCCGCCCTCGGGCACCGTCGGCTGGCCATCATCGACCTGCCCGGCGGGCGCCAGCCGATGACGGCCGACACCCCGCAGGGTGCGGTCGCCCTCGTCTACTCCGGGGAGACGTACAACTTCACCGAGCTGCGACGTGAACTGACCGGGCGCGGACACCGGTTCACCACGGACTCCGACACCGAGGTCGTGCTGCGCGGGTACCTGGAGTGGGGCGAGGCGGTGGCCGAGCGCCTCAACGGCATGTACGCGTTCGCCGTGTGGGACGGGCGCCACGACAGGCTCGTCATGGTCCGTGACCGGATGGGCATCAAGCCCTTCTACTTCTACGAGACCCCGGACGGCGTCCTGTTCGGCTCCGAGCCCAAGGCGATCCTGGCCAACCCGCTGGCCCGCGCCCGTGTCGGCCTCGACGGGCTGCGCGAGCTCTTCGCGTTCGTCAAGACCCCCGGCCACGCCGTGTGGGAGGGGATGAACGAGGTCGAGCCGGGCACCGTCGTCACCGTCGACCGGGGCGGGCTGCGCCGGCACGTCTACTGGCAGCTGGAGACCCGCCCGCACACCGACGGCAAGGACGACTCCATCGCCCATGTGCGAGCGCTCCTGGACGACATCGTGCGCCGCCAGATGGTCTCAGACGTGCCGCGCTGCACCCTGCTCTCCGGCGGCCTCGACTCCTCCGCCATGACGGCGATCGCCGCGCGTCAACTGGCCGAGAACGGCGAGACGGTGCGCAGCTTCGCGGTCGACTTCGTCGGCCAGGCGGACAACTTCGTCGCCGACGAGCTGCGTACCACCCCGGACACGCCGTACGTGCACGACGTCGCGCGGTCGTCGGGCACCGACCACCGCGACATCGTGCTGGACTCGCACGCCCTGGCCGACCCCGAGGTGCGGGCCAAGGTGATCCGGGCCCGGGACATCCCGATGGGCTTCGGTGACATGGACGCCTCGCTGTACCTCCTGTTCCGGTCCATCCGCGAGCACTCGACCGTCGCGCTCTCGGGGGAGTCGGCCGACGAGGTCTTCGGCGGCTATCTGCAGTTCTTCGACGAAGGGGCGAGGCGCGCCGACACCTTCCCCTGGCTCGTGCGCTTCGCCCAGCACTTCGGGGACGACTCCGATGTGCTGAGGCCCGACCTGACGGCCGCCCTCGACCTCCCGTCGTACATCAAGGACAGCTACGACACCGCGGTCACCGGCATACAGCGGCTGGACGGCGAGAGCGATTTCGAGTTCAGGATGCGCAAGATCTGCCATCTGCACCTGACCCGCTTCGTGCGCGTCCTGCTCGACCGGAAGGACCGGGCGAGCATGGCGGTCGGACTCGAAGTGCGCGTGCCCTTCTGCGACCACCGCCTCGTCGAGTACGTCTACAACACGCCCTGGTCGCTGAAGTCCTTCGACGGCAGGGAGAAGTCCCTGCTCCGCGAGGCCACGGCGGACGTGCTGCCGAAGTCGGTCTATGACCGGGTCAAGAGCCCCTACCCCTCCACCCAGGACCCCAAGTACGCGCTCGCGTTGCAGGGGCACGCCAAGGATCTCCTGGCTCGGCCGTCGCACCCGGTCTTCGACCTCGTCGACCGTGACCGGGTCGCCCGCGCGGCGCAGCACGACGCACCGCAGATCACGCAGGCCTCCCGGCGCGGGCTGGAACGCACCCTCGACCTGGCGCTGTGGCTCGACCTCTACAAGCCGGACATCTCGCTCTCCTGAGAGGCCGTGTGCGGCGGCGGGCGGCCGCTGGATATGGTAGCGGGCAGCTTTCAGGCGCGCACCGGGACCGAAGCCGCCCCCGCCGCTACGCCCCGTACCTCTCGGTGCGGCCGCCCAGATCCTCCACGGTGTCGCGCATCGTGCGGACCGAGGGAAGCGTCCGCGCCAGATGCAGGGCGGCATCGGCCCCGTCCCGCCCTGCCAGGGGGCGCGCGATCCCGGCCTTCGCCGCCGCGGCCGACACCGCGGTGAGCGATGCCTCGGCCTGCTCCGCCAACTCCAGCAGCCGCCGGGTCAGGGTCACCGCCGCTTCCACCCGCTCTTCGAAGCTGGGCTCGCCCGGTTCGGTTTCGCCGGACACCGTCGGCCCGACGCCACCCGGTCCCCCCAGGGCCGGTGCCGTACCCGCTCCGGCCGGTGCCGGCAGGAGCGGGAAGGGCCCGGTCGCCACGCTTCCGGGCTGGTGCCGCCACGTGTGCAGAGGGAACAGCGCGGTGGCCGGAGCAGTGCCGGCTGAGCCGTTCTGTACCGTGGCCGCACTGCTCGGGCCCGGCCGGGGAGCGGGGACCTTCGGGCGGCGTTTGCCGGAATCCTTCGGGAACTCCCTGTCGAACCAGGCGGTGGTCATCTCCTCGATCAGCAACGCGCCGGAACGGCTGACGCGGATGGGCCTGCGGTCACCCTCGTCCATGGCTTTCGCCAGCTCACGCAGCACGGCGACGGCCATGATCCGGTTGCTTCGCAGGGCGTTGAGATGGTTCTTCACGGTGCGCCGGACGCGCGCCGCCTTGGCGCCGTCGTCGTCGTCCGTCTTCTGGCCGGCCAGCGAGCCCCGGTCGGCGTCGATGATGTCGAAGGCAGCCAGCCAGTGGGCCGCACGATAGGCCACGAGTTCCTCGAACGCGTCGTCATCCTTGTCGGCGACGTTGAGCAGTTCCCGGAGCGGGCGTTCGGAGAAGTGCAGCCCCGCCCGGACGGATCCGGCGTTGAACACCTCGGCGATACGGGGATTCCACGGGGCCGGGTAGCTCTCCGAGGTCAGCGCGGACCAGGCGCGGGCACGCCGGTTGATCTCGGGGCTGCTCAGCTGTGAGGGGGGCGACTCGCTGAGTGCGCGGCGGATCAGTAGCTTCTTGTAGGGATCTACCGGAAAGAGCTCTCGCAGGATCATCATGGAGCGGAGATCCCGCAGTTCCGAGACCGTTGCGTCCTCAGCGGCGGTGCTCAGTTCGTTGACGGGTGCCAAGCCCGACAGCACCTGTGATTCCCTCTCGTCGAGAACGCCTTGCGCCACGTACATTCCGAGCACGCTGCGCCCCAGTGCCCGCCCTCGGTCATTGGGCACGAACTCCAGTGGCGGATGAACGTGGTCGCGGCGATTGCTCATCTGCACGATGCGATAAAGACGTTCAGGAGTCGGCGTACCGACGACCAGGTGGGCGGTCACCACCGCCACATTGGTCGCGCGGATCGCCGTAGCCTCATCATCACCCGAAATCTGGGCGTCAGCCCATTCCTGGTTGAGTCGGTAGGAGAGCTTCTCCAGCCAGAACTGCGGATCGAAGAATACTTCGTCACCGGGGAGGCCGAGCTTGCTTGCCGGAACCCCGGTAAGGACTTCGGCGGAAGTCAGGCCAAAGATGTCCTGGCGTCGCTTCGTTCGATTATTGCCTCGAACGGCCATCCAGCCCACGTATTCAGCGGGGTGTTCCGCCACGCCGTCGGCGCCTACCGGTGGCTGCTCAGCGAGGCAGAAACGTTGAGGGATGTACATGCCGGGTTCTTGCTGGCCGTTGAGGACCAGATCCTCTTTGAGGTCATAAGAACGCAGGCCGTCCCGGCGGTCCAGTTCGTCAGAAGCCTCTTCTGTGTTGGACGTGAGCCACTGTCGGTTGGGGGGATGACTGAGCAGCGCCGCGTAGGGTTGGTTGTCTTCGTCGGGGCTCTCATGGGGCCAAGGGTGCACCCTGGTGAGGGAACGTTTGGTGCCGCGGCCGACCGAAGGATCCGCTGTCGAGTGCCAGAGGGAGCTGATCCGCTCGTTGTGTTCCCACACGATCCCGGCCACTCCGTGCATCTGCACTTCGACCACCAGCATCTCACCCGCATCGGTCCGTACGGTCCGCAGCGCCCCTTCTCTGATGGTGCGGACGCCGTTGACGTCCGGCTCGCTCAAGGTGTGTTCCGGGTCGACGAGGAAGGCGGCGGCGTTCTGCAGAGCGGAACGAGGCGACTTCACGTGCGGAGTCGCCAAAGCGGCCTCCACCCAGACATTTTGGCGTTCTATCGAAACAGGAGACCGGAACGGGCCGTTGGTTTGGTGGTCGCTCATCACGTACCCCTTCACTCATCGTCCAACTCGAACAGCTTGGCGAATTGCCTCATGGTTCTCGCCACCACGGTCCAGACCTCGCTGTCGGATCCGTTGAGTGCCTCTCGTGCGGAGAGCAGGAGGCCAGCCACTCGAACAGCCTGGCCGAGTCCGAAACGGTTCCGATTCCGCAGCTTGGTCAACTCGCCCTCAATTGACTGGAGCTGGCGATGCACATCGAGACTGAGGGCAGGCTCGGGAATGCGTTCGGAACTGGTTTCGGGGCTGGTGTCAGGCTCCGGTGAAGGGTCCGAAGGCGAGTGGACGGACATCGAGGTGAACCCTTCGAGCGGCGGCTTGGATTGCCTACCGTGCCACCGTTCAGGGTGAGGGTGTGCGTGATGACCGCATGAAGCGGCAAACTGCTTGGTGTTTGTCGTATTGAGGGCAAGGGTAAGGCGATGTGGCCGCCTCGTCGATCAAATACGATCAAGAAAGAAAGCAGCTTAGAAAAACGAACGGCCCGTCAGCGGCTATCGAGCGCGCGGCCACCGTTCGTTCTGCGGTGCGGGGTGGTGAGGCATGCGAGTTGACATCGTGCGAGTGTGCGTGGTATTGGGCTGAGGAGTGTGGCTCACCCGCCGCCGCAGTCGGGGCACAGCCCCCGGTACGTCACCTCGACCTCGGAGACGGTGAAGCCGAACCGTTCGGAGTCCGGCAGCCCGGCCAGTGGGTCGGCGTCGGGGTGGACGTCCCGGATGGTGCCGCACGCCGAGCACACCAGGTGCTGGTGCGGGTGATGGGCGTTCGGGTCGTAGCGCCTGGCCCGGCCGTCGGTACCCACCTCGATCACCTCGCCGAGCGACACCAGTTCGCCGAGGGTGTTGTAGACGGTGGCGCGAGAGATCTCCGGCAGCCGGGCGGCGGCGCGTACGAGTACCTCGTCCGCCGTGAGGTGGACGTGCTCGCCCGAGAGGACCTCGGCGACCACCCTGCGCTGAGCGGTCATGCGCCAGCCGCGTTCACGGAGCCGTTCCAGCAGGTCACTCATTCCCACCAGCCTCACTGTGCGTTGTTCTACGAATGATTCGTACAGACCCGTCTGTCGTATTGACTTGGACTAGGTCCATCGTAGGATCGGTTCCGGCTGACAGCCAAGGGTCAGGTCAACAGCAGGGGAAAATGCGTGTCTTCAGGAGACGGGTGCGCCCACGCCGGCATCCGGACTGTGATCGCCTCGCATCCGAGGCGATCGCCTCCGGGCTGCGGCGACGCCCAGGCCGCCGTCTCCCTCCGCTCCCTCCCGGTCCGTGATCCCGGCGCCCTCGGTCCCGCCACCCTCGATTCCAGTACCCCCCGGATCCACCACCCTCAGTTCCAGAGCAATGTGATCCGCCCCGTCCGGAAGGATTTCCATGACTGAGAACCATGACGCGATCGTCACCGATCCGAAGACCGAGGAGGTCTCCGGCTGCCCGGTCGCGCACGGTCGCGCGCCGCACCCGACCCAGGGCGGCGGAAACCGCCAGTGGTGGCCGGAGCGGCTCAACCTGAAGATCCTCGCCAAGAACCCCGCCGTCGCGAACCCCCTCGGTGAGGACTTCGACTACGCCGAGGCCTTCAAGAGCCTCGACCTGCCGTCCGTGAAGCGGGACATCGCCGAGGTGCTCACCACCTCGCAGGACTGGTGGCCCGCCGACTTCGGCAACTACGGCCCCTTCATGATCCGGATGGCCTGGCACAGCGCCGGCACCTACCGGATCAGCGACGGCCGAGGCGGCGCCGGAGCCGGCCAGCAGCGGTTCGCCCCGCTCAACAGCTGGCCGGACAACGCCAGCCTCGACAAGGCCCGCCGGCTGCTGTGGCCGGTCAAGAAGAAGTACGGCAAGAACCTCTCCTGGGCCGACCTCATCGTGCTCACCGGCAACGTCGCCCTGGAGTCCATGGGCTTCAAGACCTTCGGCTTCGGCGGCGGCCGCGCGGACGTGTGGGAGCCCGACGAGGACGTCTACTGGGGTCCTGAGACCACCTGGCTCGGGGACGAGCGCTACACCGGCGACCGGGAGCTCGAGAGCCCGCTCGGCGCGGTCCAGATGGGCCTCATCTACGTCAACCCCGAGGGCCCGAACGGCACCCCGGACCCGATCGCCGCGGCTCGCGACATCCGCGAGACATTCCGCCGGATGGCGATGAACGACGAGGAGACGGTCGCCCTGATCGCGGGCGGCCACACCTTCGGCAAGACCCACGGCGCCGGCCCGGCCGACAACGTCGGCCCCGACCCCGAGGCCGCCCCGCTCGAGCAGCAGGGCCTCGGCTGGCAGAGCACGTACGGGACCGGCAAGGGCGCCGACGCGATCACCAGCGGGCTCGAGGGCATTTGGACGGACACCCCGACCGCCTGGGACAACAGCTTCTTCAACATCCTGTTCGGGTACGAGTGGGAGCTGTTCAAGAGCCCCGCGGGCGCCCACCAGTGGCGGCCGAAGGAAGGCGGCGGTGCGGGCACCGTCCCCGACGCGTTCGACGCCTCGAAGACCCACGCACCGACCATGCTGACGACCGACCTCTCCCTCCGCTTCGACCCGGCGTACGAGGACATCTCGAGGCGCTTCCACCAGAACCCCGACCAGTTCGCCGACGCCTTCGCCCGCGCCTGGTTCAAGCTGACCCACCGCGACATGGGCCCGATCGTGCGCTACCTCGGCCCGGAGGTCCCGGCGGAGACGCTGGTGTGGCAGGACCCGCTGCCGGCGCGGACGTACGAGACCGTCGACGCCTCGGACGTCGCGGCTCTCAAGGCCCGGATCCTCGACTCGGGCCTCCCGGTCTCCGAGTTCGTCTCCACCGCCTGGGCCTCGGCCTCCTCCTTCCGAGGCAGCGACAAGCGCGGCGGTGCCAACGGCGCGCGCATCCGTCTGGAGCCGCAGAACGGCTGGGACGTCAACGGCCCGGACCAGCTGGCCGGGGTGCTGCGCACCCTCCAGGGGATCCAGGAGTCCTTCAACTCCGAGCAGTCCGGAGGCAAGCAGGTCTCGCTCGCCGACCTCATCGTGCTCGCCGGTGCCGCAGGCGTCGAGAAGGCGGCCAAGGATGCCGGCTTCGACATCGAGGTCCCCTTCACCCCGGGCCGCGTCGACGCGTCGCAGGAGCAGACCGACGTGGAGTCCTTCGTCGAGCTGGAGCCGGCCGCCGACGGGTTCCGCAACTACCTCGGCAAGGGCAACCGGCTGCCGGCCGAGTACCTGCTGCTCGACCGGGCGAACCTGCTGACCCTCACCGCCCCCGAGCTGACGGTCCTCGTCGGCGGGCTGCGGGTGCTCGGCGCGAACCACCAGCAGTCCTCGCTCGGTGTCCTCACCGAGACCCCCGGGCAGCTGACCAACGACTTCTTCGTCAACCTGCTCGACCTGGGTACGACGTGGAAGGCGACGTCCGAGGACGCCACCACCTTCGAGGGCCGCGACGCCTCCGGAGCGGTGAAGTGGACCGGCAGCCGCGCCGACCTCGTCTTCGGGTCCAACTCGGAGCTGCGCGCACTCGCGGAGGTCTACGCGAGCGATGACGCGAAGGAGAAGTTCGTGAAGGACTTCGTCGCGGCGTGGGACAAGGTCATGAACCTGGACCGGTTCGACCTGGTCTGATCACAGGAACGGGCCGTCGCGGCAGGGGGTTTCCCTGCCGCGACGGCCCGTTCCCGTCGGGTGCGTCAGGCCGTGGCCACCGCGAAGACGTGGATCACACCGCCGTCCGTGGTGGACGGCAGGGTCACGCTCGCGAGCTGCTTGCCCGCCTGGAGCGCGATCGGGGCGGTGGCGAAGATCTCGGTGCCCACCGGGTCCGTCCCGCCGCCCTGGACGTCGCGGTACGCGGTGTGCACCGCGACCGTGTTGCCGAACGACGGCTTGTCCGCGCCGCCGCCCAGCGTCCAGTCGCTGAAGCCGATCTCCGCCTGCTGCGTGGTGCCGTCGGTGTACGTCAGCGTCGCCTGCCCGGACGCCGAGCCCTCGGCCGCGCTGCCCAGCAGGCTGAGCTTCGTGTCGCCGGGGGCGGCGGGAACGTTCACCACCTGCGGTTCGGTGCCGGCCACCTCGATGTTGTCCGGGTCGCCCGCCGCCACCTCGGGCCAGCCGAAGTCGAAGCCGCCGGACGAGACCTTCCCGCCGGGTGTCGCGCCCGCCGCGGCGAGCGCCTTGGCCGAGTAACTCCAGCCCTCACCGTCGAAGTTGGCCTGCGGGTTGTCGTCGTCGGCGGAGATGGCGGTGCTGTTGCGGTTCCACAGCATGCCGTTCTTCTCCGCCACGGTCACCGAGGCCGAGGTCTTCGGGAGCTCCTCACCTGTGGACGACTTCAGTGTCACCGGGACCGTGTAGTGACCCTCGGCCGTGTCCGCAGCCGCTGACACCTTCAGCGTCGCGCTCACCGAACCGCGGGCCGGAACGGTGAAATCACCCTCTGCCGGGGTCACGGTGACGCCGGCCGGAGCCTTCGCCGTCCAGTGCACCGTGGTGGCCTTCGTCTCGATGCTCTGCACCTTGACGGTGGTCTGCGCACTGCTGCTGCCCGGCTCGATCTTCAGCTGCTCGGGGGTGGCGCCGGTGAAGTACTTCAGACCGCCGCCGGGGAAGGACGGCGGGGCGTCGGCCTTCGCCGCACCCCAGGAGGTGTCCGCCGTGGAGCCGAGGGTGTAGTCCAGCTTCCCGCCGTGGGTGACGAGCGAGGCGGGCACCCACGGCTTCGTGGAGGTGCGGCCGTTGACCTTCAGCCCGTGGATGTAGGTGTTGTCCGCCGAGGCGGCGGGCGCGTCGACCGTGATCGTCCTGCCGCGCCCGGTGTGCACCACCGCGTGCGGGAACAGCGGTGCGGTCAGGGTCAGATCGGCCCGGCTGGGGTTCTGCGGGTACATGCCGAGCGCCGAGAAGACGTACCAGGACGACATCGTCCCCGCGTCGTCGTTGCCGGGGATGCCGCCGGGGGAGTCGGTCCACAGCTGGTCCAGCTCCGCGCGGACCGTCTCCTGCGTCTTGTACGGGGCGCCCAGGTAGTCGTACAGGTAAGGGGCGTTGATGTCGGGCTCGTTGGTCGCGTCGTAGCGCGTGTCGTCCTTCGCCGAGAAGTCGAACTTCCCGTCCGGCGTGCGGAAGAAGGCGTCGAGGCGCTTCACCGCCTGGTCGTCACCGCCCATCGCGCCGGCCAGGCCGGCCACGTCCGAGTACACCATCCAGGTGTAGCGCGCGCTGGACCCCTCGACGAAGCCGCTGCCGGTGCCCGGCGTGAAGGTGCCCGCCCAGGTGCCGTCCGCCTTCCGGTCGCGTATGTAGCCGCCCTGCGGGGTGGCGTTGGCGTCGAACACGTTGGTCCAGTTCCCCGAGCGGTCCAGGAACCTCTTCGCGTCGGCTGTCCGGCCGGTCTGGCGGGACAGCTCGGACAGTCCGTAGTCGGCCGCCGCGTCCTCCAGCGTCTCGGCCGCGCCGCCCCAGCAGTGGCAGTTGTCCGCCGGTACGTACCCGAGCTCCAGGTACTTGTCGAGCGCGGGCCGCTGGCCCACGCACTCGACGTTGCAGCCCGAGCTGTCGGAGTCGTTCGCCGTGGGTACCGTCGCGGCCTCGACCAGTGATTTCAGCGCGCCCTTGACGTCGAAGTCATGGCCGCCGAAGGCGTAGATCCCGGCGAGGGCCGCATCCGAGGGATCACCCGACATCACGCTCGTCTTGCCGTTCTCCAGCAGCCAGCGGTCCCACTCGCCGCCGCGCTGGCCCGCGTAGTTGAAAAGCGACTGCGCGTAGTCGCTGCCCGCCCGCGGATTGAGCAGCGTCATGAGCTGCACCTGGGCGCGGTACTGGTCCCAGCCGGAGAACGTGCCGTACTGGGCGTGCTGGCCCTTGGCGAGCCGGTGCGGCTTGCGGTCGGCGCCGAGGTAGCGGCCGTCCACGTCATTGGTCAGGGTGGGCTCCAGCATGGAGTGGTAGAGCGCGGTGTAGAAGGTGGTGCGCCGGGCCTCGCTGCCGCCGCCCACCTCGACCGACTTCAGCGCCTTGTTCCAGGCGGCGGCGGCCTGGGTCCTGACGGAGTCGAAGCTCTTGCGGGGGCCGTTCTCCGCGCGGAGGTTGGCCTCGGCGTTCTGCGCGCTGACGTAGGAGACGGCGACCTTGGCGCCGGCCTCGGTGGTCCCGTCGGCGAAGGTGACGTACGCGCCGGAGCCCTTGCCCTCGACGGCGTTGCCGGACGAGCTGTACCCCGTACCCCCGGAGGCGGAGGTCGAGCCGGGCTCGACCTTGCTGTCGGTCCAGGTGCCGGTCTTCGCGAACGCCTTGTCGAAGTGGGCGGTGAAGTACAGCGTGTAGAGGTCCTTGCGGTTGTTCGCGCTCTGCGGACCGCAGAAGTTGCCCGCCGTGACGGAGCCCGTCACGGTGCGGGCCGCCTTGTCGATCTTCACGGTGGCCCCGGTGCTGCCGCTCTCCGAGTTGGAGGTACGGAACAGCATGCTGGCGGGCTTGTCCGCGGGAAAGCCGAACTTCCCCGAACCGGTCCGGGCGGTGGTGGTGAGCGCCGCCGAAGCACCGCTCGCCAGGCCGACCTTGTAGTAGCCGGGCGATGCGCTCTCGTCGGCGTGCGAGAAGCTCGCGGCGTACTTCGCGTCGGTGGTGTCCGCGCTGGGCGAGGAGTCGACGTCACCCACGTACGGCATGATCGGGATGTCGCCGTTTGCGCCCGAGCAGCCGACGCCGTTGAGATGCGTGAGGCTGAAGCCGCGGATCTTCGTCGCGTCGTACTGGTAGCCGCCGGGAGCGGGGGTCGAGACCTGCTTGCCCCTGGAGTTCTGCGGACTCCAGGCCAGCATGCCGAACGGCTGCACCGCGCCCGGATAGGTGTTGCCCGCGTTGGACGTGCCGATCAGCGGATTGACGTACGACACGGGATTCTTGACGGTGCCGTGGGGGGAGGCCGCGGAGGCGGGGGAGGCCGTGGCGGCCAATCCCAGCGCGGCCATGGCGGTCACCGCGACGGAGCTGATGATTCCGATCCCGGTGCGCGCCCGGTGGTTGTGCGTGTCTGACACCGTTCCTGCCCTTCGTGTATGACGAACGGTCAACGCGGCGGGAGCAGGTGCGCCGTGACCACTCCGCGACGGCGGCCGCCCCCGACAACGTTGTCAACGACGTGAGGATGCTCCTCCTGCCACTCCGGGGTGTCAAGGATTCACGGAATCCCGCAGTCCGGACCGGGCGGGGGCGGGGGAGGGGCAGTCGGACGAAACCTCGCATATCTCGCGGGCGGTCCGGGGAACGGCGAAGGGCGTGCCGCGTACGGACAGCGGCACGCCCCGGGGTGTCGCGGGACTACAGGTCGAACTCGGCCGGTGCGATGCCGGCGGCGAAGCAGGCCTCGCGGACCACGGCGCGCTCGGTGCTGTCGAAGTTGCCGTCGGCGCCGCCGATGACGATGCCGATCTGGATGACCGCGCGCGCCTCGGTGGGCTTCTTGCCGACCTTGCCGACGGTCTGGAGGAGGCTGACCTTCCCGAAGTCGAAATCGGAGATCAGCTGCTGGCAGTAGTCGTTGAACCGGCGCTGCAGATCCTCGGCGGGAAAGTTCCGCAGTACCTCGTTCCCCGCGATCAGCGAGGCCACCCGCTGCCGCTCGACGGGGTCGATGGAGCCGTCGGCCGCGGCCACGAGGGCGCACACGGCCATGCTCGCGTCGCGGAAGGCTCCGCTCTTCAGGTCGTTCTTCTTGGCGTTGAGCTGCGTCTGCATCGTCGATGCCGATTCCTTGACGCGGTCCCACAGTGCCATTCGAATTACTCCAGGGTCGGTCGAAGTGATGAGTGCCGGCCGGTGCGCGAGGGCGCGTGAGCCGACGGGCAGGCCCTACAGATGCGCGGCGACGGCCGGCATCAGGTCCTGGAAGGTGCGCCCCTGGGCCGCGCTGCCGATGGCCGTCATCTGCCATCCGGTGCCGGACCGCTGGACCTTGGCCATGATCTGCGCGGTGTGGCGTCCGCCGCCGGTCAGCGTGTACCGCGCCAGTTCCTGCCCCGTGGTCTCGTCGACCAGCCGGCAGAAGGCGTTGTCGACCTCCTCGAAGGTCTGGCCCGTGAACGAGTTCACCGTGAAGACGATCTGGTCGACGTGGGCCGGGACGCGCTGCAGGTCGACGACGATCGACTCGTCGTCACCACCCTCGCCGGCGCCGCCGACCCGGTTGTCGCCGTTGTGCCGGACCGAACCGTCGTCGCTGGTCAGGTGCTGGAAGAAGACGACGTCCTGCGGGGCCGCGCCCGCGAAGAGGACGGCGGAGGCGTCGAGGTCGATCTCACGGGCGGCCAGCCGGGCGAGAAACCCCCTGCGGGGTGCGGACTTCCAGCCCAGGCCCATGCGTACGACGGTGAGTTCCCCGCCGCCCGTCTTGGTGAGGCTGATCTGCTGGCCCTTGGTCAGGTTGACGGTCATGGCTCCACTCTCGGCAGGGGGCGGTACGACGGTGACCCGGAGCGGGTCAGAGGCTGACGCCGAAGTCGGCGACGATTCCGCTGAGTCCGGCGGCGTAGCCCTGTCCGACGGCGCGGAACTTCCACTCGGCGCCGTTGCGGTACAGCTCGCCGAAGACCATGGCGGTCTCCGTGGAGGCGTCCTCGCTCAGGTCGTAGCGGGCGATCTCGGCGCCGCCCGCCTGGTTGACCACGCGGATGTAGGCGTTGCGGACCTGGCCGAAGCTCTGGCCGCGTCCCTCCGCGTCGTGGATCGAGACGGGGAAGACGATCTTGGCGACCTCGGCCGGCACGGCAGCGAGATCGACCTTGACGATCTCGTCGTCGCCCTCGCCCTCGCCCGTGAGGTTGTCGCCGGTGTGCTCGACCGAACCGTCGGGGCTCTTCAGGTTGTTGTAGAAGACGAAGTTGTCGTTCGAACCGACCTTCCCGGCCTCGTCGCACAGCAGCGCGCTGGCGTCCAGGTCGTAGTCCGTGCCGGTGGTCGTGCGGACGTCCCAGCCGAGGCCGACGAGGACCGCGGTGAGTCCGGGGGCCTCCTTGGTCAGCGAGACGTTTCCACCCTTGGAGAGGCTCACGCCCATGGTTTTCTCCCTCTGCGCATCGCGCCGCGCATCGTTGCGACCGCGCGTGATCGCGCGGACGCCGAGTGGCAGCACCTGAAATCTACAGCACTGTAGAGTTTGTGTGGCGGGTACGGCCGCGGTCTCCGCCGGGCCCACGGGACGTCCGGGCGGCTGGGTAGGATGCCCCGGCGCCCGGCAGCCGGACGAGCGGCCGGGCGGAGTTACGAAAGGGGCCGCGTCGTGGGCGGAGAGAAGGCAGGCCGTCCGCAGGAGCCGCGGGCCCGCCGGCGTGGCCAGGGCGAACTGGAGACCCAGGTGCTGGCCGTACTGGGCGGGGCGAGCGAACCCGTCACCGCCGCCTGGGTACAGGAGCGCCTCGACGGCGGACTCTCGTACAGCACGGTCATCACCATCCTGACCCGGCTGCTCGGCAAGCAGGCGGTCACCCGTACGGGTTCGGGCCGCCCGGTGCTGTGGCAGTCGACGGCGAACGGGGCCGGTCTCACCGCGTTCCGGATGCGCCGGCTGCTCGACCAGCGCGACGACCGGGACGCCGTGCTGTCCAGCTTCGTGTCCGCGCTGTCGCCGGACGACGAGGACCTGCTGAGGTCGCTGCTCGGCGAGAGCGGCTCCGGCCCCGCCGGGCGGGCCACGGACGAGCCGGAGAGTTGACCGATGGGTGTCTTCGTCTGTCTGCCCCTGATCCTGCCCCTCACGGCGCTGCCCATCGCACGCCTGGCGGAGCAGCATCTGCATCCGCGAAGTGCCGCCCGTCTGCTCGCGACCATCGCCGTGATCCTGGCCTCGTGCAGCACGCTCTGCCTCGGTCTTCTGGCGGTGGTCGGCACGGCCCAGCTGCCCGGCAACCCGCTGCCCGACGGCTGGTCCGACGACGAGGTCAGGAAGGCCGTTCCGCACGACAGGTTCGTCGGCAAGACGGCGATCGCCGCGCTCGTGGCCGTGGCCGCGGGCTGCGCCTCCGTAGTCCGGCGCCACTACCGCTTCCGCTCCCGTGCGCACCGCACGCTGGCCGGGCTGTCGACGACGGCCGAGCTCGCGGTGCTGCCCGACGGCGTGCCGTACGCCTACGCCCTGCCCGGCTCGCCCGGCAGGATCATGGTCTCCTCCGCGATGCTCGACTGCCTGACGGAGGCCGAGCAGCGGGCACTCCTCGCCCATGAACGGGCCCATCTCGCGGGCCGCCACCACCGCCTGCTGCTCGCCGTCCAGCTGGCGGGCTGCGCGAACCCGCTGCTGCGGCCGCTGCGCGCGGCCATCACGTACAGCACGGAGCGCTGGGCGGACGAGGAGGCGGCCGTCACCACCGGGGACCGGCGGCTCACCGCCCGCACGGTCGGCAAGGCGGCGATCATCTCGCACCGGGCCGCCACCGAGACCGTCCCGGCCTTCGCCGCAGCCGGCCCCGTACCCCGGCGGGTCGCCGCACTGCTGGGGCCGGTCCCGCCGGAGCAGGGCTGGCCGCCGATCCACACCCCGACCGGGATCGCCGCGTACGTCGCCGCGGTGGGAACGGCCCTGTCCACCGGGTCCTCGCTGAACGCGGCCTTCGCGCTCTTCGTCGCGCTCGAAGCGGCGACGCCGCTGTAGGACCCGGCCGCGCCGGGTGCCGGCAACTCCGTGCGGGGGCTCGGCTCGGGCACGTCCTTGTCGATTTGCGCCGCCATCCGTTACGGGAATCATGGAACGCGGAGTGCTCGCTCGGGGACTGCGCCCCCGGTACGGGGCGTCCACACACTGGAGTGCACATGACGCAGGTTCCGCCGCCCGTCACCCCGTTCCTCGAGCCGGCCGCGAAGGAGCTGGCCGAGGCCACCGACCCGCACCCCCGGATCTACGAGGTCCCGCCGGAGCAGGGCCGCGAGATCCTCGCCGGCCTGCAGAGCGGTGAGGGGGTGGACCGGCCCGAGGTCGACGAGGAGTGGGTCGACGTCGACGCGGGTGAGTGGGGCACGGTGCGTACCCGTGTCATCCGCCCCAGGGGCGCCACCGGGCCACTGCCCGTGGTGGTCTACATCCACGGAGCCGGGTGGGTGTTCGGTGACGACAGGACCCACGACCGCCTCTTCCGCGAGCTGGTCGTCGGAGCGAACGCGGTCGGCGTGTTCCCGGTGTACGACCGTGCGCCGGAGGCGAAGTACCCCACGCAGGTCGAGCAGAACTACGCCGTGGGGCAGTGGGTGCGCAAGAACGGCGCCGGCCACGGCATGGACACCTCGCGCGTGGCGGTGACCGGGGAGTCGGTCGGCGGGTGCATGTCCGCCGTCTTCGCGCTGATGAACAAGGAGCGCGAGAACGGCCTCGACCTGAAGGCCCAGGTCCTGCTCTACCCGGTCACCGACGCCGACTTCGACACGCCTTCCTACCACCAGTTCGCGGAGGGCTACTACCTCACCCGCGACGGCATGAAGTGGTTCTGGGACGCCTACACCAACGACCCCGCCGAGCGTGTCCAGCACTACGCCTCACCCCTGCGGTCGAGCCTGGACCAGCTCAGAGGCCTGCCCACCACCCTGGTCATCACCGACGAGGCCGACGTCCTGCGCGACGAGGGCGAGAGGTACGCCGACAGGCTCCGCGAGGCCGGAGTCGACGTGACCTCCGTCCGCGTCGCGGGCATGGTCCACGACTTCCTTCTCCTGGACAGCCTGCGCGACACCCGCGCCGCGAACGTCGCTCGCAGACTCGCCGTCGACGCCCTGCGCACCGCCCTGCACGACGGCTGATCCCCACCGGGCTCCTGGCCGGCGTCTCATGCCAGGAGCCCCCACGGGCGCCGTCAGCGCAGGGTCTCGGGCAGCTTCTCGCGATGGATGATGCCCAGGCGCTGGGTGGCGCGGGTCAGCGCCACGTACAGATCGCTGGTCCCGTACCGGCCGGGCTCCACGACCAGTACATGGTCGAATTCGAGCCCCTTCGCCTGCCGGGGTTCGAGCAGCACCACCGGGCGGGTCAGGTCGGGCTCGGCGCCGGCCGTGACGCCGTCCAGCGGCGCCGCGATCTCCGCGTGGAGGGCGGCAGGCGCGATCACCGCGAGGCGGCCCTCCTCGGGCGTCAGCTCGGAGACCGCCCGCGCCACCGCGCCCGCCAGGTCCTCGCCGGCGTCCCGGATCCACGGCACCTCGCCGGTGGACCGCACCGAACCCGGCGGCTCGAAGGAGGGGTCCTCGGCCCGTACCACCCGGGCCGCCAGCTCCATGATCTCGGCGGGCGTACGGTAGTTGACCCTGAGCGTCGTGTGCTCGAAGCGGTCGCCCACGTAGGGCTGCAGGATCTTCTCCCACGAGCCGACGCCCGCCTCCTCGGAGGTCTGCGCGGGGTCGCCGACCAGGGTCATCGCACGGGTCGGGGAGCGGCGCATCAGCAGCCGCCACGCCATCGGTGAGAGCTCCTGCGCCTCGTCGACGATGATGTGCCCGAAGGCCCAGGTCCGGTCGGCGGCGGCGCGCTCCGCCGCGCTGCGGTGATCGGCCTCCTCCTGCCGGTCCGCCATCCGTTCGGCGTCGATGATGTCGTGCGCGGCGAGCACCTCGGACTCCTCGTCCTCGAACTCGTACGACTCCGAGCCCCTCGACAGCTCCAGGACGCCTTGTGCGTAAGCGATCCGCTCCTGGCGTTCTGCCTCGGCGGCCGCGCGCTCCGCGCTGTCGTCGACCCCCAGGAGTTCCGCCACCTCGTCCAGCAGCGGGACGTCGGCGGGCGTCCACGCCCCTTCGCCGGGCGCACGCCGGACGGCCGCGGCGTCCGCGTCCGGTACGTAGACGGGCTCGGCCAGATAGTCGCTGAGGAACCCCTCCGGGGTGAGCGGCGGCCACAGCTCGTCGACCGCGGAGTGCACCTCCTTGCTGACGGCCACGTTCCTGCCGAGCTGGGCGATGTCGTCGGGGCCCAGGAAGTTGGGCCCGCCGTGCGGGTCGGCGCCGATGCGCTCGGTGAGCTGCGCGGTGAGCGCGTCGATGATCCGGAAGGCGAAGTGGGGGCGGGCGAGGTTGTGGGGCAGCCGGGTTTCGCGGGCCGCCTGCCGGGCCTCGTAGGCGATCTCCCAGTCCAGGACGAGATCGCCGTCGTCGTGCCGGATGACCAGCGGGGCGCCCGGCTCGGGCAGCTGCTGCCGGTCGCGGACGGCGAGGGCGAGTGCCTCGGCCATCGCCGCGCCGCCCTTGACGGCGGCGGCGCGGGAAGTGTCGGTGCCGTCGGCATGGACCCCGGGGAAGAGCTCGGCCTGGGTGGCGAGCAGGACGCCGGTCTCGCCGAGCGCGGGCAGCACCTCGCCGATGTAGCGCAGGAAGGCCGGGTTCGGGCCCACGATCAGGACCGCGCGCTTGGCGAGCAGTTCCCGGTGCTCGTACAGCAGATACGCCGCGCGGTGCAGGGCCACCGCCGTCTTTCCGGTGCCGGGCCCGCCCTCGACGACGAGGACGCCGCGGTGCGGGGCGCGGATGATGCGGTCCTGTTCGGCCTGGATGGTCCGCACGATGTCGCTCATGCGGCCGGTGCGGGCGGAGTTCACGGCGGCGAGCAGCACGGCGTCGCCGCTCGGATCCTCGAAGCCGGTGCGCTCCCGGTCCCCGACGTCGAGGATCTCGTCGTGCAGCTCCGTGACGGCTCGGCCCTCGGTGGTGATGTGCCGGCGCCGGCGCAGCCCCATCGTCGTGTGACCCGTGGCGAGGTAGAACGGGCGGGCCACCGGTGCGCGCCAGTCGATCAGCAGCGGTGTGTGCGCGGTGTCGTCCTCGCGGATTCCGATCCGGCCGATGTGGTGGGCCGCGCCGGTGGCGAGGTCGATGCGGCCGAAACACAGCGAGCCGTCCACGGAGTTCAGGGCCGCCAGCAGGCCCGAGCGTTCGGCGACAAGCACGTCGCGCTCGTGACGGGCCTGCAGACCCGTACCGACCGGGGTCAGCGCGTCCTGGACGTGCTGGGCGGTCGTGCCGCGCAGCGCATCGACGCGGTCGTAGAGCCGGTCGATGAATTCCTGCTCCTTCTGCAATTCGGAGCTTTCCCGAGTTGACAAAATGGCTCCCTGCCGGATATGGTTTTGCTTAGTGGCCCCCAGTGAGGGGCCTTTTCTGTGGGCGCACAGAAACACTCAATATACCTGGGAAAATCCCCGGTCCGCAATTGCGGGCCGGGGATTTTCCGTTCCGTGGGACGTGCCGTGACGTGCCCCGGGACGGTCGGCCGCCCGGCCTGCGGGGCGCGGCGCTGGTTAGGCTGCTCGTCATGAACACGGCTTCGACCGGCGGCAGAACGTGTGAGCCCGCCATCCTGGACGCGGCGGACCTGGCGTCCGACGCGGAGCGTGGGCCCCGGTTCGCGGCATCGGCCCACCGCATCGTGGCGGACCTCGTCCGGGACGGCGCCGCGCTGGGCTGGGTCGACCCTCCCGCGCCCGATGAGGTGGCGGACCTCCTCGACGGGGTAATCGCCGCGACGCGGGTGGGCGATGCCGCCCTGCGCGCCGTGTACATGGACCGAAGCCTGGTCGGGCTGGGCTACTGGACGCGCTATACGCGGCCCACTCACCGCCCGCACGCGGATCTGGAGAAGGTCGCGGTGGCCGCCGCCGTCCACGGCCGGGGTATCGGCCGGGCGCTGACCGCCGCGCTGGTCGCCGATGCCAGGAAGGCGGGGATCGAGGTCCTCACCCTGGACGCCCGGGGCGACAACAGCGGTGCCCTGCACCTCTACCGCTCTCTCGGCTTCACCGAGTACGGGCGCCTGCCCGGCTTCGTCGCCGTCGGTGAACGCCGCTACGACAAGGTCTTCTGCATGCTGGACTTCCGCCAGGAGGCGTGACGCGCGCGGGCGGAGGACCCGTCGGCCCAGCCGGGCGGAAGCCAGGTGTCAATCAGGGTTGACACAATTCATTGTGTCAACCTACATTGACGGGATGGGGAATCAAGTCCTGCTCGTCTGCGGAATGGCCGCCGGCCCTCTCTTCACCGTCGCGTACCTGCTGGAAGGCGCCGGCCGCGTGGGCTACAGACCGCGCCGCCATCCCGTCAGCTCGCTCACCCTCGGCCCTGCCGGGTGGGCACAGACCGTCAACTTCCTCTTCGCGGGCGGGCTGTCGCTGGCCTTCGCTGTGGCTCTGTGGCGTGTCGGGCCCTTCGAGTGGGGCGCCCTGCTGGTCGGCGCGTGGGCGGTCGGTCTGCTGGGAGCAGGCGCCTTCCGGACGGATCCGGTGAGCGGCTACCCGCCCGGCACGCCTGATCGGCTCCGGCGTCACACCCGCGCGGGGGCTCTGCATGACCTGTTCTCCTCCATCGGCTTCCTGGCCCTCGCTGCCGCCTGCTTCGTATACGCCCCGTCCGGCCCGCCCGGCTGGGCCGTCTGCTCGATCGCCTGCGGTGTCCTCTTCGTGGCGACGATGGCCCTGGCCAGTGCCGCGTTCGATCAGCGGCAACGCTGGGTCGACATCGGCGGACTGCTTCAGCGCATCTCGCTGACCATCGGCTGGGCCTGGCAGCTACTGCTCGCCGTGCGCATCCTGAACACCTGAGCAGGCGGGCAAATCCAGGCAGCGGGAGGCCGCGTGTCACGCGAGCCGGAGATCATTCACGGGACAGCCCTTAGGCTGCCAACCGTCGCCGTCGCCTTCGCGCGGCGCCCGTCCCCGTCACCGATCCAGGAGCGCGCAAGATGTCCGACCCCGCCCGGCAGTACCCGTACCCCGACGCGTTCCGGCCGGACGACGCGCCTGCTCCGCACGCGCTGCTCGCACCACTGACCGGGTTCCTGGGCACCTGGACCGGGCAGGGCCGCGGTGAATACCCGACGCTCGCCCAGGAGTTCCGGTACGCGCAGGAGGTGACGTTCAGTCATGACGGGCGCCCCTTCCTCCACTACGAGGCGCGCGCCTGGCTGCTCGACGCGGACGACGCCCCGCTGCGGCCCTCGGCGCGGGAGAGCGGCTGGTGGCGGATGCAGCCGGACGGGCGTGTGGAGGCGCTGATCACTCAGCCCACCGGTGTCGCGGAGATCCTGACGGGCAGTGCTGCGGACGGCGTGGCCGACCTGGCCACCCATCGGGTCGCCCTCGCGCCCACCGCCAAGGAGGTCAGCGCCACACGCCGCCGTTACACGCTGACGGCCGACGGCACGCTCGAATTCGTCCACGACCTCGCGGCTGTCGGCCAGCCGCTCCAGCACCACCTTTCCGCGCTTCTGCGACGCGAGGGGAGCCGGAACCTCTCGCTTTGACCGGGTCGGATCTGCCGTCTGCCGTCTGCCGTCTGCCGTTCGCCGTCGTGTGGGGCGGCGGTCGCCCGTCATCGTCCCGGCCGGCCGTGCCCGCGCTCATGCGCTGGACGGCACGTTCCGCAGCCGGGCCGCGAACGCCCGCGGATGCGTGGTGTTGCCGTTGACGGTGCGGCCGGGTCGGGCGCCACGACCAGCGCGAGCTGCCCCGGGGTTGCCGAGCGCGGCGGGCCGGAGCCGCGGACCTCGTAGTGGAGCGTGGCGCCGTCGGTGTCGAGGAAATCAGGTTCTCCCGGTCGCAGTGGCGGGCGGCGCCCGGAGCGTCGGCCGATGCCCCACACCGTAGTGCATCTATTTAGATGCATCTGTGGAGATGGATTAGAGGCGACGCCGAGCCGGGGTGGCGGGTCGTCACCTCCAGTGAAATGTCCTGATTGAGTGATTAATCGGAATCGTCGTTAATCGCCCACCGAAGACGCTTTTCTGTGGCTCAAAGGGTATGGAGATTGAGCAAATCACCCTTTTCGGGCGCAGTGGTCAGCATCACCTTCCCGGCCCGTGACGCGGTGCGTCCGGCTTCGGTTCCCTGTCGTGCCAAGAAAGTTGACTTGGCTTCGGGGATCTGATTCTGAGCATTTCCTTGAATTGATCTTGCGAATCAATTGCGATCAAGAATTCAGGGCTTGTTCCGCCCGACGCTTTTCGCTTACGGTCACCGTCAATCCGGATGGAACGCCGAATCCTGCCGCCGTCCGGGAACCCGACCACTCACGTACGGCAGGAGCGGGGGACCCAGGTTTGCCGCCGGTCCGGTATCCGGAGCGGCTAGGGGTTAAGTCGCCATCACGTGCGGCCGGACATCTCCAGTCCGAACCCGACAGCTCACCTCGCAGGCGGCGGAGAGGAAATGCGCCATGCCCATCATGGGTAACCACCGTCGTTCCAAGTCCACCTCCCTGACCCGCGGTTTCATCGCCGTGAGCACGGGCGGAGTCGTTCTCGCGCTCCCCCTGATCATGTCCGGGTCCGCTTCTGCCGCACCGGCGCACCCGGTCGTCGCAGAAAAGTCGGCGACCTCGACCGCCTTTGCTGCCAAGGGAATTGCTGCCCACAAGGCCGAGTCCGCCACCTATTCCGTGGTCTCCGGTGATTCGCTTTCCAAGATCGCCCGGGGTCATTCCCTCAGCGGTGGCTGGGAGCGGCTCTACCAGGACAACCGGAGTGTGGTCGGCGGAAACCCCGATCTGATTCACCCGGGCCTCAAGCTGACCATTGGCGCCAAGTCCGCAGCCGCCCCGCACAAGGCCGCGCCGACCGCCGATTCGAAGGCAAAGGCCGCGTCCGAGGCAAAGTCCGCGGCCGACGCGCAGTCGTCCGACCGGTCCGAGAGTGCCGACCGCGCCGACCGTTCCCAGCGGACGGTCACGCCTGTGGCGGAGAAGACCGCCGCCACCGAGACCGTCGCCACCGAGACCGCGGCCACCACTCCCGCACAGGGCGCGACCGCGTACACCGACGACCTCGACGGCTGGATCAAGGAGTCGCTGGCCGTGATGGCCCAGCACGGCATCCCCGGCAGCTACGACAGCATCCACCGCAACATCATCCGCGAGTCCTCCGGCAACCCGCAGATCGTCAACAACTGGGACTCGAACGCGGTCGCCGGCACGCCCTCCAAGGGCCTGCTCCAGGTGATCCAGCCCACCTTCGAGGCCTACCACGTGGCCGGTACGTCGATGGACATCCTCGACCCGGTCGCCAACATCACCGCCGCGTGCAACTACGCCGCGGCCACCTACGGCTCGATCGACAACGTCTTCGGCGCCTACTGACATACCCCGGCCCCCACCTTCGGGAGGAGCCGGGCGCAGGGGTGGGAGGGAGCCACGTGGCTCCCTCCCACCCCTTTCGCGTGCCGTACAACCCTTGCGGCCCACAGGCGGTCGAACGGGACGCGGGGAAGGCAACGGGCCCTTCCCCGCGTCCCCCCGGACTCGCCCGGTCATCCTTGAACCGAGGAGCCGCTCGTGCGCACCAACCGCTCGGCCGCCGTTGTCGCGGCCGCCTGTCTCCTGACGGCGGTGGCCGGCATCGCTGCCCCCGCCGCCCACGCCGGTACTCCCGGCGGAACGCACGCGAACGACCGCAACAGCGATTTCGACGGCGACGGCTACGACGACGTGCTCACCGGCGCGCCGGGCGGCACCGTCGGCGGGAAGAAGGGCGCGGGGTACGTCACCGTGCAGTACGGCTCGCCCACCGGCACCGGAACGGCCCGCGCGGCCGTCCTCAGCCAGAACACCGCCGGTGTACCGGGGGCCGCCGAGGCGGGCGACGGCTTCGGCCGGGCCCTCGCCACCGGCGACCTCGACGGGGACGGCTACGACGACGCGGTCGTCGGCGTACCCGGTGAGGACGTCGAGCCGGTGACCGACGCGGGCGGCGCCGTCGTGCTGTGGGGCTCCGCGAAGGGGCTCACGGGCGCGGCGGGCGACTGGCTGCAGGCCGACGCTCCCACGGCCGGTGCCAGGTTCGCCGGCGCCCTCGCGGCGGCCCACTTCAGCCCCGACATCCCCGGCGACCAGCTCGCCGTGACCGACCACGACGACCTCACGCTCTACCAGTACGACGCGGCCGCGCGCCGGGCATCCGCACCCCCGCCGCCCCTCTCCCACCAGCGGCTCCCCGGCACGCCGGGCCGCCCGATCCTGCCGGGGGCGATGACCACCGGCGACTACGACGGCAACGGCCTCGCCGACCTCGTCGTCTCCGGAGTCACCGGGGGCGACGAACCGGGGTACGGCTGGTCCGCGCTCTTCCTGGCCGAGGTCCAGGGCCTGCGCTACGACCGGGACCTGCGTGGCGGCCCGGCCGTCGCGTCCGGTGACATCAACGGCGACGGCTACGACGACCTGGTCACCGGGGAGCCCAGCAGCCCGGACGACGGCGGCGAATTCGTGAACGGCGGCGTGGTCGGCGTGTACTACGGCAGCGCCGGCGACGGCCCGGTCGGCGCCGAGGGTCCCGGCACACCGCCGGTGTGGTGGACCCAGGACACCGCCGGTGTCCCCGGCACGGACGAGCGCGGTGACAACTGGGGCGCGGACCTCTCGGTGGCGGACACCGACGGCGACGGATACGCGGACGTGGCGATCGGCGCCCCGGGCGAGGACATCGGCGCGGTCGCGGACGCCGGAGCGGTCTGGGTGCTGCGCGGCGCGGCCGACGGGCTGACCGCCGCCGCCGCGGCCTCCTGGGACCAGGACTCGGGGAACGTGCCGGGCGTCCCCGAGAAGGGGGACCGCTGGGGCGGCCAGGTCCGGCTGTCCGATCCGGACAAGGACGGCCGCTCCGGTCTGCTCGCCGCGGCGCCCGGCGAGGACGCCGGCAACGGCGTCGTCTGGGTGCTGCCGGCCGGCCCCGGCGGGGTCACCGCCGCCGGCTCGTGGACGTACGACGGCGGATCACTCGGCGGCCCGGCGGCCGGCGCCGCGTTCGGGGCCGCGATCGACGAGTAGCGGCGGGTGCGGCGGGCGGTCCTGACACGGGCCGGGGCCGCCCCGCAAGCCGGTGCGCGATGGCACTATGAACCTTTCATCCCGCGCGCTACCCTCCGCCGCATGATTTCCACGGTGGTCTGGGGAACCGGCAATGTCGGCCGCGCGGCCATCCGCGCCGTCGAGGCCCATCCGGCCCTGAAACTGGCGCACGTGCTTGTTCACGATCCCGGCAAGGTGGGCCGCGACGCGGGCGACCTCGCCGGGACCGGCCGCGATCTGGGCGTCGCGGCGACCGACGACATCGACGCGGTGCTGGCCACCGCTCCCGGCGCGGTGGTGTACGCGGCGTCCGGGGACATCCGCCCCGACGAGGCGCTCGCCGACATCGTCAGGGCCGTCCGGACCGGGGCGGTGGTCGTCACCCCGGCCCTGTACGCGCTCTACGACCAGCGGGGCGCCCCGCCCGAGCTGCGCGACCCGGTCCTGGCCGCCGTCGCGGACGGCGGCGGCTCACTGTTCGTCTCCGGGGTCGACCCCGGCTGGGGCAACGACGTACTGCCCCTGCTGATCAGCGGACTCGGCAGCACGATCGACGCGATCCGCTGCCAGGAGATCTTCGACTACTCCACCTACGACCAGCCCGAAGCGGTCCGCGACCTGATCGGCATGGGCCACCCGATGGAGTACGAACCGCTGATGCTCGCGGCCTCCGTCCCGACCATGGTGTGGGGCGGGCAGATACGGCTGATGGCCAGGGCGCTGGGCGTGGAGCTCGACGACATCCGCGAGACCATGGCCCGGCGGCCGCTGGAGAGCGCGGTCACCACCCGCACCATGGGCGGCTTCGAGGCGGGCACCCAGGGCGCGGTGCGGTTCGAGGTACAGGGCATCGTCGAGGGCGAGCCCCGCATCGTCATCGAGCACATCACCCGGATCCACCCGTCCTGCGCCCCGGACTGGCCGTCGCCGCCCGACGGCGCCGGTGCCCACCGCGTGATCATCGAGGGCCGCCCGCGCATCGAGGTCACCGTCGAGGCCGGCGACGAGGACGAGAACCGCTCGGCGGGCGGCAACGCCACCGCGGTCGGCCGGCTCGTGAACGCCATCGACTGGCTGGTGGACGCGGAACCCGGGCTCTACGACGCGCTCGACGTCCCCCTGCGCCCCGCAACCGGCAGACTCGGAAGGAAGCAGCCATGATCATCGACATCCCCGAGGGCCAGGAGCCGATCGGATACGTGTGGGGGGACATGGTCCCCGGCATCGGGATGGCCGCCGCGAACTTCTCCCTTTCGGTGTACCAGCACACCACGCTGGGCCTGCGGGAGTTCGAGGCGGCCCGGCTGCGGATCGCCCAGATCAACGGGTGCCTGTTCTGCCTGGACTGGCGCACCGAACGGGACGGCGAAAAGGTCGAGGAGGAGTTCGCCGACGCGGTGGACGAATGGCGCACCGCCGGGTCCTTCGACGACCGGACCCGGCTGGCCGCCGAGTACGCCGAGCGGTACGCCCTGGACCACCACGGTCTGGACGAGGAGTTCTGGACCCGGATGACCGCGCACTACAGCCAGCGCGAGATCGTCGAGCTGAGCATGAGCATCGGCTCCTGGCTGGCGTTCGGCCGGCTCAACCACGTACTGGGTCTCGACGCCGTGTGCGTGCTGCCCGGCCACTGAGCCGGACGCCCCGGGCCCGTCCCTTCCGCCCGTGCCCGGGGCGTACCCAGGAGGAGAGCCGCCATGCCCGTCTCCTCCTGGCCTGCCTGCCGTGCCTGCCGTGTCGGGCCGGTGTCACAGATCGGTGGCGATGATCTTCTCGATGTTCCGTTCGGCGAGTGCCGTGATGGTGACGAACGGGTTGACGCTGGTGTTGCCGGGGATCAGCGAGCCGTCGATCACATACAGGCCCGAGTACCCGTGCAGACGCCCGTAGTTGTCGGTCGCCCGGTCCAGCACCGCGCCCCCGAGCGGGTGGTAGGTCAGGTGGTCGCCCCAGATCTTGTACACGCCGAAGAGGTCGGTCCGGTAGATCGTCCCCTCCTTCGCGTTGATCTTGTCGAAGATCGTCTTGGCCATGTCGATGGACGGCTGCTTCCACGCGGTCTGCCAGTTCAGGTCGACCTTGCCCGTCGCGGGGTTCCAGGAGAACTGGGCCCGGTTCGGGTTCTTCGTGATCGACAGGTAGAACGAGGCGAACGTCTCGATCCCGGTCGGCAGCGGCGCGACCTCGGCGAACGCGCCGCCGGCCGCCCAGTTGTCGATGCCTCCGCAGGGGATGCTCGACTGCACGGCTCCGGTCGGGTCCCACAGGTGGTTGGCCCGGCCGCACATCACGTTGCCGTTGTCGCCCCAGCCCTTGCCGATCTCGTCGTTGAGGGCGGGCAGCTTGCCGGTGGCCTTCAGCTCGGTCAGCAGCTTGCTCGTGCCGACGCTGCCGGCCGCGAAGAACACCTTGTCCGCGGTCACCGTCTTGGTGGCCTCGGTGCTGCCGTCGGTGCGCAGCTGGTCGATGACGACCGTGTAGCCCCCGGCCGAGGCAGGGGAGACCGAAGTCACCTTGTGCAGAGGCGAGATGGTGACGTTCCCGGTCGCCATGATCTGGGCGAGGTAGGTCTTCTGCAGCGACTTCTTGCCGTAGTTGTTCCCGTAGAGGATCTCACCCGCCAGTGCCGACTTGGGTACGGTGCCGGCCGCCTCCTGCTCCATGTAGTCCCAGTCGTACACGTCGGGCACGAAGACGAACGGGAAGCCCGAGCGCTGGGCCTGCTTGCGGCCGACCCGGGCGTACTTGTAGCAGTCGACGCTGTCGAACCAGGCCGGGTCGACGGTGCCGACGCCGAGGCCGGAGTTGGCGCGCGGATAGTAGGTGGAGTACATCTCGTCGGCGTTGACCGTGGGGAGGACGGCGCCGAAGTTCTCCCGCTTCGGGGTGACGGCCATGCCGCCGTTGACCAGTGAGCCGCCGCCGACGCCGCGCCCCTGGTAGACCGTGATGCCGCTGAAGTCCTCGGCGTCCAGGATTCCGGTGTAGCGGGGGATCGACCTGTCGATGGGGAAGCCGAGGAAGTTGCTCAGCGGCTGCTTGGTCTTGGTGCGCAGCCAGTACGAGCGGCCGTCGGGGCTCGTCGTGTTGGCGAAGATCTTGCCGTCCGAGCCGGGGGTGTCCCAGGACATGCCCATCTCGACCATGTGGACCCTGATGCCCGCGCGGGCGAGCCGCAGGGCGGCCACGGAGCCGCCGTACCCGGTTCCGATCACCAGGACCGGGACACGTTCCCCGTTACCGATCGCCGTGGCTCCGGCGCGGCTCGCCGCCGTGGCGGGGGTGATGTGACCCGAGAGGGCGGCGGCCCCCACTATGAAACTTGTTCTAGCGATGAATCTGCGCCGCGAGACACCGCTCGATCCCTTGTCGGGTAAGCTTGATTCGGTCATGTGACGTTCCTCACTCTCGATCGAATGGGAACGAGTTCTACTGGCGCTCGCTCAAGAAGTCACTACATACCTGCGGGTAATTTCCCGGGGTTCGGACCCTTCGCGGCCTGCGGCGGCCCTCTCCGTCCCCGGGTGCGGCGCCCGGGTATCGCGTGGATGCTGGGTATGCCGGCGTTCCATGAGGAGGACAGTCATGAGCATGCTCGACAAGATCAAGGACCTGATCAAGGGGCATCCGGACCAGGCCCGCCAGGGAGTCGAGAAGGGCGGCGACCTCGCCGACCAGAAGACGCATGGCAAGTACAGCGGCCAGGTCGACTCCGCCCAGCAGAAGCTAAATGACCAGCTCGGTGACAAGCGGCCGCCCGCCGACGGCAGGTAGGTGAGGGGCGCACGTCCCCGCAGTCCGACGGAGCGGCAGTCGCCATCGATGGCGACTGCCGCTCCGTCGGACTGTGTGTGGGGGGTGAAGTCCGGTCGTCGGTCGTGCTGTCAGTTGTGGCCGAACTTCCGCTCGCGCTTGTGCGAGACATGCTCCGAGATCGCCTTCACGCCTTCGGGCTCGGGCGCGGTGCTCGTCTGCTCCTTGGGCTCCGCACTCGTGGAGTGCTCATGGCCGCCGCTGCGGGCGCCACGGTTGTGCCGGCTCTGCTTCTTGCCCATGATCGTGCCTCCTGTGCGGATGTCGGACGATGGGCCGCCTTTCGGGCTCGCATACAAGTGTAAAGGGTGCATTTCTGCCCGTAAGGGTCTCGCTCCGCCTCGCTGCCTGCTCTCGGCTCCTTCTCCGCCCGACGTGGAAGTGCGGAGCACGGCCGCCCGGGAGCATGCTGGGGGTGTGACCTGGTACGGCGCGGCCCGGGGTGCTCCGCTCAGCGAGGGTGCCGGAGTGCCCGGGAGACTCAAGGACGGCCGGGCGCCGGACGAACTGTCCCTGGTGCTCGCCCAGGCCGTCGTGAACGGGGTCGAGGCCGTAGGCGGACAGGCGGGCGGCGTCTACCTGCGCTCCCTCACACCGGGACTGTTGCGGCTGGCGGTACTGGCCGGGCTGCCGGGGCCGCTCTTCCGCCCCTGGTGGCGCATGCATGTGAACCGCCCCTTCCCGGTGGCCGACGCCTTCATCACCGGCCGGGCCGTCCACCTCGCCGACCCCGAGGAGGCCATGCGCCGCTACCCGCAGTTGATGGCGGGCCTGCCGTTCCCGTTCGGCTCCCTGTACGTGCCGGTCTTCAGCGCGGGTGAACCGGTCGGGGTCCTCACGGTGCTGCGCCCGGCGACCCCCGGCAGACCGGTGGGAACCGCCGAACGGCGCAGGCTGGCCGGGGTCGCCGAACGGCTGGGCGGCGCACTCACGGAGCTGGCGGCAACCGGAGTGAAACCGCGGTGGGACGAGGAACCGCTGCCCGTCCAGCTGCCCGCCGGCAGCTCGCCGCCCGTACGGATCGGCCGGTTCGACTGGGACCTGGCCAGCGGTGCCGTCGGCGCCGACGACGAACTGTGCGCGATCCTCGGCACCGAGCCCGCCGAGTTCCCCGGCACGATCGACGCGCTGGCCGCCCGGCTGGCTCCGGAGGACGTCTACGGACTGTGGGCCCTGGCCCGCCAGGCGGCAGGGTCGGGCGGCCCCGTCGTACGCAGGATGCGGCTGCGCGGCCCCGACGGCCGCTCGCACCTCCTGGAGGTCTCGGGCCGCCGGGACGCCCAGGCCGGAAACGGGGCGGCGAGCCATCTGACCGGCTTCCTGGTCGACCTCGGTATCGGCCCGGTCGTCCCCGAGGCGGCCGACCGGCTGCCGAGGGGGATCTTCTCGCTGGACCGCTTCGGCCGGATCACCTACCTCAACGACCTGGCCGAGCAGCTCCTCGGCCACGCCAGGTCCGAGCTGGTGGGGCGGGTGCTCTGGGAAGTCCTCCCGTGGTTCGCCAACCCCGCGTACGAGGACCACTACCGGTCCGCGATGATCGCCGACGACCCGGTCCACTTCCTCGCCCGGCGCAACCCGCCTCCCTGGCTCGCGATCTCCCTCTACCCGGGCCACGAAGGGCTGACCGCCGTACTCACCCCCACCGAGGAGCCCTCCTACGCGCCGGGTTCCGTCTCCTCGCCGGGGCTGGGACTCGGTTCGCCCGCCGACCGCTCCGCCGCGCTCTACCGGCCGGTCGCGCTGGCCATCGCGCTGACCGAGGCCGTCACCGCCCGGCAGGTGTCCGCGGTGGTCACCGAGGAACTGCTGCCCGCGTTCGGCGGCAGACAGCTCGCGATCTACCTGCTCAAGGAGGGCCGCCTCTACCTGGAGTGGGAGACCGGCTTCCCCAAGGGCTTCCTGGACGGGTTCGACGGCGTCGGCCTGGACGCCCGGATTCCCGGAGTGGAGACGCTCACCTCCGGCCGCCCGATCTTCTTCGAGTCCATGCAGCACCTGGGCGCCGCCTACCCCGGCATCCCCATGGACGCGGATGTCGGCGCCCGCGCCTTCCTGCCGCTGATCGCCTCAGGACAGCACGTCGGCTCCTGCATCCTCGGCTTCGACCAGCCGCGCGGCTTCAGCCCCGAGGAGCGCACGATCCTGACCGCGCTGGCCGGCCTCATCGCCCAGGCGCTGCAACGGGCCCAGCGCTACGACACCGAGGCCGCCCTCGCCCGCGGACTCCAGGACGTCCTGCTTCCGCACCGGCTGCCCGTTGTCGACGGGGTCGACACCGCGGGCCGCTACCTCGCCGGCACCCAGGGCATGGACGTCGGCGGCGACTGGTACGACGTCATCGAGACGGGCGACCGGCTGGCCCTGGTCATCGGGGACGTCCAGGGACACGGTGTCGCCGCCGCCGCGACCATGGGACAACTGCGCAGCGCCGTAAGGGCCTTCGCGCTCAGCGGGTTCGATCCGCAGGAGGTGATGAGCGGCACCAACCGGCTCCTCATCGACCTCGATCCCGGCCAGTTCGCCAGCTGCTGCTACATCGTCCTGGACCCGGCCACCGGGATCGCGCACGCCGTGCGGGCCGGACATCCGCAGCCCGTCCTGCGCCGCCCGGACGGCACGGTCGAGGTCATGGACGTGTCGGGCGGGATCGTCCTGGGAGTCTCACCCGACGCCACCTACCCCGTGAGCGAACTGCGCCTGGCCCAGGGCGAGATGCTCGCCCTGTACACCGACGGCATGGTCGAGCAGTCCGGAACGGACATCGACGTCGGCATCGAACGGCTGCGCCGCATCATCGCCGACTTCGGCCCGGCCCCGCTGGCCGACATGGCGGACCACGTGATCGCAACTGCCAGGCAGGCCCCGGACCGGCCCGACGACATCGCCCTGCTGCTCGCCGCCCGTTGGAACGACACGGACCGGTCCCCCTGAGCCGGCCTCAGCGCCGTCGTGCGTTCGGGGCGGGAACGAGACGTACCGCGGTGTTGAGCACGTGGTCGATCACATCGCGCGAGGGGTTGTCCGTCAGATTGCTGAGCAGCCGGGCCAGCGTGTTGAGCAGGAACGGCGAGCCCATCACGTACCGGTTCAGGACGGGCTGGAACCCCGAGCGGCTGAAGACGAGATCGGCGGCCGTGTTGCCGAGCCGGTAGTAGCGCCCCCAGCGCCGGTTCATCTCGACCGGGTAGTGGTGGAGCGCCCGCTCCCGCCGGGGCCCCGCAGGCATGGCCAGTGCCAGTGCGACGCTCTCGGCGGCGACCTCCCCGGCCTCCAGCGCCTGCCCGATGCCCTCACCGTTCCACGGGCTGATCATGCCGCCGGAGTCGCCGACGAGGAGGAGGCCCCGGGTGTACAGCGGATGACGGTTGAGGCCCAGCGGGAGCGCGGCGCTGCGGACGGGCCCCTCGGCGTTCTCCTCCCGCAGCCCCCACTCGGACGGCGTACGGGCCAGCCACTGGTCCATGGTCGCCCGCAGGTCCGGCTTGCCGTGGCGGCGGTGGGGGATCGCGCCGAGTCCCACGTTGACGCGCCCGTCACCCATCGGGAAGATCCAGCCGTACCCCGGCAGGAAGCGGTCGCTCCTGGGGAAGCGGAGGTCGGCCCAGAGCTCCAGGTACTCCTCCCGGGAACGCTCGGGGCTGCGGTAGTAGCGGCGGGCCGCCGTGGCGATCTGGCGCCTGGTGTCCCGTTGCAGCCCCATCGCGAGGGCCAGCCGGGCGGAGGCGCCGTCGGCGGCGATGACGACCGGGGCCCGGTGCACCACCGGGTCACCCTTCCCGGACACCGCGCTCACGCCGGTGATCCGGCCGGCCCGGTCGGTCACCGGCTCCGTCACCTTCACGCCCGTGCGCAGCCGGGCCCCGGCGGCGACGGCGTGGCCGGCCAGGATGTCGTCGAAGTCGTGGCGGCTGCGGGTCAGACCGAAGTCGGGGTAGCCGCCCAGCGCGGGCCAGTCGATCCGCACCTGCCGGTCCCCGGTCACCCAGCGCATCCCGCGCGACCGCGTCCAGCCCGGTGCGTCGATGTCGACGCCCATCCGGATCAGCTGGTGCACCGCACGCGGCGTGAGGCCGTCCCCGCACACCTTCTCCCGGGGGAAGTCGGACTTCTCCAGCAGCAGCACGTCCACGCCCGCCCTGGCGAGGTGGAAGGCGGCGGACGAGCCGGCCGGGCCCGCCCCCACCACGATCACCTGGGCCTCCTCGGACCCGCCGGGGGACTGTTCGTCGGCCGGGGACTGGTCTGCACGCGCTTCCCGCATCGGGAACCCTTTCCTGGGGCGGCCGGAGCCGCCCGGAGAAGGCGGCCCTGTACACCGACATCCTGCCGGTTCGCGCCGCTCGGCGGCAGGGTGATCACGCGTGCGAGGTGTGTGGGCTTTCGGCCCGTCCGGTGCGCCCGCCGCCACGCGGACGGGGCCGCACGGTGTGCGGCCCCGGGCGACGAACAGAAGAACGGACGGGTAGTCGGACGGACGGGCAGAGCTGCGGAAGTCCCGGCGGGTGACCGCCGGGCGAACGGAGGACGGACGGGCGCCGACCGGCTCAGTACGGCAGCGGACGCCCGGACGGAGTGCGCAGATCCAGCGGCGGCGGCCGCGACGGAAGCTGGGGACGTCTGACAACCCTGATGCGGCCCACTGCCACCACCTCCTGTCGGTCACCCGACCTATGCCCGGCGGTGCGCCGTTCACACCCCCGGGGGCCCGTGATCGCGTTCCGTGACCGGCGCCGGCCCTACTCCGGTGGTCGGTGGCCCGCGTCGGCGAGCAGCCGCTCGATCCGGTCGAAGCGCTCGTGCAGCAGCTGGGCGGTCTCCTCGCGGACATGACGCGCGGTCTGCTCCGCCGAGGCGGCGAGCCGGTGACGGCGCTCGCGTTCATGCCCCACGAACCAGGTGGCGAGTGCCGCCGTGACCATTCCGTACGTGGTGATGCCCACGCCCATCACCACGACGGCGACGATCCGGCCCCACAGCGTCACCGGGTAGAAGTCGCCGTACCCGACGGTCGTCGCGGTCTCCGCGGACCACCACAGCGCCCGGGGATAGCTGGTGATGGTGGCGCGCCCGGCGTGCTGTTCCGCCACGAGCACCGCCCAGGAGCCGGCGAGCACGGTCAGGGCGAGGACCACCGTCGCCCCACCCACCGCCTTCAGATGGAGCGAACGGCCTTCCCGGCCGAGCAGCAGCTCGACCGCCTTGGTCAGGAACACAGGCACCATTTCCGGATCATGCCCGGCCGCCGCCGGTGCCGGAGCACGGGCGCGCACCGGCGGCGGCCCCCGTCACCCGATCGGAACGACCCGCCCGGTCCCGGGCAGGACCCCGGCCCCGCGCTCCGCGTTCCGACCCCGGCAATCCGTGTTAAACCTGGATATGTGGGTGGTACAGGTCGGTTCCGGGCGTGGTTTCACCGCTCCGCCCGGCGGCCGCGTCGGCATGATGGCGGACGTCCGGGCGGTGAGCGGCGTGCGCCGTCCGGACCGGACGTGAAAGGGCACTCGGCCGGCCGGAGACTGCGCGCACTCTACGGCGCTCGCACCGTGGCCGGACAGGTCTTCTTCACGACGCTGGGGATCGTGCTGCTGCTCGTGGCGGCGGCGGTCATCTCACTGGTGCTCCAGGGCCGACGCGACAGCGCGCACGAGGCCGAGGCCCGTTCGATGAGCGTGGCGCAGTCCTTCGCCAACGCACCGGGCACCGCTGCGGCGCTGGACAGCAGGAACCCCACCGCCGTACTGCAACCACAGGCGGAGAGGGTCCGGGAGCGCACCGGGGTGGAGTCCATCGTGGTCGCCGGGACCAATGGGATCCGCTACACCCACCCCGACCGCGAACTGATCGGCAAGCACATCATCGGCCCGTACAAGGAAGCCCTGGAAGGCCAGGCCTTCACCCGCACCTTCACCACGAGCCGCGGCCCCGCGGTCGTCTCGCTGGCCCCTGTCCTGCGGCGCGAGGGAACGGTCGCCGGGCTGGTCTCCGTGGCCATCACGGTCGAGACCGTGAACGCCGTGGCCGAACCGAGCATCCCCTTCGCCATCGGCACCGCCGTGGGCGCACTGGTCCTCACGACGGGCGCCGCCGCCCTGGTGAGCCGTCGGCTGGGCCGCCAGACACACGGTCTCGGCGCGGCCGAGATGACCCGGATGTACGAGCACCACGACGCGGTGTTGCACTCGGTCCGCGAGGGCGTCCTCATCATCGGCGCCGAACACCGGCTGGTGCTCGCCAACGACGAGGCCCGAAGACTCCTCGGCCTGCCCGCCGACGCGGAGGGACGCGCCGTCACGGAGCTGGGCCTGGATCCGCGCACCGCCGAACTGCTGGCCTCCGGCCGGGCCGCCACGGACGAGGTGCGGCCGGCCGGGAACCGGCTGCTGGCCATCAACCTCCGCCCGACGGCCGAACGCGGCGGGCCCCCGGGCGTCGTGGCGACCTTGCGGGACACCACGGAACTGCGGGTCGTCACCGGCAGGGCGGAGACCGTGCGGGAGCGCCTGACGCTCCTGTACCGCGCCGGTGCCCGGATCGGCACCACCCTCGACGTCACCACGACCGCACGGGAACTCGCGGAGGTCTCCGCCCCCGGATTCGCCGACTGCGCGACGGTCGACCTCGCGGACGCGGTGCTGCGCGGCGAGGAACCGGAGACACCCTCCGGCGACGTGATAGACGTACGGCGCACCGCCGTCTCCGGCACCGGCGAGGACCACCCCCTCTACCCGCTCGGCCGCGTCATCGGGTTCGTGCCCACCGAGGCCGAAGGAATCGGCAGCAGCAGCGGCCACACCTGGCTGGTGCCCGACCTGACCGCTTCCGAGCAGTGGCGGCAGTCCGACCCGGAGCAGGCCGCGAGAATCCTGGAGTACGGATTCCACTCGCTGCTCTCCGTACCGCTGCACGCGCGCGGTGTCATCCTCGGCATGGCCAACTTCTGGCGTGCGGAGAACGAGGAGCCCTTCGACGCCGAGGACCTGTCCTTCGCCGAGGAACTGGTGGCCCGCGCCGCCGTCAGCGTCGACAACGCCCGGCGCTACACCCGCGAGCACGAGATGGCCGTGACCCTGCAGCGCAGCCTGCTCCCGCGCGGGGTTCCCGAGCAGAACGCGCTGGACGTCGCCTTCCGCTACCTGCCGGCGCAGGCCGGGGTGGGCGGGGACTGGTTCGATGTGATCCCGCTGTCCGGCGCACGGGTCGCCCTCGTCGTGGGCGACGTCGTCGGGCACGGTCTGCACGCCGCCGCCACCATGGGCCGGCTGCGCACCACGGTGCACAACTTCTCCACGCTGGACCTGCCGCCCGACGAGCTCCTCGGACACCTCGACGAACTCGTCGCCCGGATCGACCAGGACGAGCAGGCCGACGGCGGCGTCGCGGTCACCGGGGCCACCTGCCTGTACGCGATCTACGACGCGGTGACCGGGCGCTGCTCGGTGGCCAGGGCAGGCCACCCCGGACCCGCCCTCGTACTGCCCGACGGCACCGTCGAGTTCCCCGACATTCCGGCCGGTCTGCCTCTCGGGATCGGCGGGATGCCCTTCGAGACGGTCGAGCTGGACGTGCCCGAGGGAAGCCGGCTGGTCATGTACACGGACGGTCTGATCGAGCGGCGGGACCAGGACATCGACGAGGGCCTGGAGCAGCTGCGCCAGGCCCTGGCCGACCGCGACCGGACGCCGGAGGAGACCTGCGACGACGTCCTGGAGGCCATGCTGCGTACCCGGCCGGGCGACGACGTCGCGCTTCTGGTGGCCCGCACCCGCACCCTGGACCCGGCCCGGCGCGTGCAGTGGGAGGTGGCACCGGACGCCTCCGCCGTCTCCGGCGTCCGTAAGGAGGCCACCCGGTGGCTCACCGACCAGGGGCTCGACGAGGAGGGTTTCGTCACCGAGCTGATCCTCAGCGAGCTGGTCACCAACGCCATCCGCTACGGCTCCGAGCCCATCACCGTGCGTCTGCTGTACGACCGGGCGCTGATCTGCGAGGTGGCGGACTGCAGCAGCACCTCACCGCATCTGCGCTACGCCGCGACCACCGACGAGGGTGGACGGGGACTGTTCCTCGTCGCCCAGTTCGCGGAGCGCTGGGGCACCAGGTACACCGCGCGCGGCAAGGTGATCTGGTCGGAGCAGACGCTCGGTCAGCCGGAACCGCCACCCGGATAGGCACGCCCCGACGGCGACGCGGGGCCCGGCAGCAGTTGCCGGGCCCCGCGCCGTCCGTTCACCTCATGAGCGGTGTCACGGGAAGGACACCACGTTGGACGGGACGGTGGACGTCCCCGACGTGGGCGCTCCGGTGTTGTTGATGACGTGTTCGTACTGGCCCTGGCCGCCGAGCGAGACGACGAGCAGGTCGTGGAACTTCACTCCGGGCTTCACCGGGGCCTCGAAGCCGTGGCCCTGGATGATCGTCGGGTCCACGTTGTAGTAGCAGTAGCTGCCCAGGCCCCACCCTTCGTGGGTGGTGACGGAGTCGTCGACCTTGTAGGCCGCGTACCCCTTGGTGCTGCCGTTCTGGACGGCGGCCTGGTTGGGGGCGTCGTACGACTTCTCGTTCTGGAAGAAGATCGTCTTGCCCCGCTCGCCGGACCAGCGCACGTCGTACTTGTTGAAGTGCTCGACGAACAGCCCGGTCGCCAGCACGTCGTCGCCGTTGACCTGGAGGCCGTAGTCGGAGCGGTTGGTCTCCCAGCCGACCCCGTCGCCGTGGTCGGCGCGCCACAGCCAGGTGTGGTCGATGATCGTGTCGTCGTTGTTGATCACCATGGCGGTGGTGGCCTTGCCGGCTCCCGCGCCGCCGACCCGGACGAACACGTCCTGGACGGTGGTCGGGTTCGCCGAGTGGTCGGCCGAGGCGCCGTCGGGGCCGACCTGGACCAGTACCTGGGAGTTCTGCGGACCGGCGTCGACGAGCAGGCCGGCGAGCTTCACGCCGTCCACGTCACCGACCTTGATCGCGGTGACCCCGTTGTCCGGGATGATCGTGGCGAGACCGAGGCCCAGGACGACCGTGTTGGCGCGGTCGATGTTGATCGTCTGGTTCACGTGGTACACACCGGGCGTGAACAGCAGGTGCAGACCCTGCTGCACGGCCGCGTTGATGGTGGCGGCCGAGGCGCCGGGCTTGACCACGTAGAACTGGCTCAGCGGGATGGAGCTGCCCTGCGGCGTGCCGTTCCAGGAGACACCGCGTGCGTTGGTGCGCTTGGCGGGGACGAACACCTTGTAGTCGTTGCCGTCCAGGTAGAGGAACGGCTTCTCGCGGGAGACGGTGGTGGTGTCGAGCGTGGTGTACGGCGGGTTGGGGAAGCTCTGGGCGGGGGCGCCCTCGACGCCGGAGAACGTCATGTTCCAGACGCCGTTGCCCCAGCTGCCGATCGAGCTGTCGCGGGTGTACCACTGCTGCTGCGAGTACGGGCCGACCTGGCCGTCGATCTTGCTGTCGGCGATGTACCCGCCGCTCGCCCAGCCGTAGCCGTTCGGCGCCAGGTTGAGTCCGCCCTTGACGTGCATGCGGCGGAAGGGTGCGGCCTGCGAGACGGCCCAGCGGTCGGTGCCGCTGACCGGGTTGAGCGCCAGGTTCTCCGCCGAACGCCAGAAGTTCTGGGTGGCGTTGCCGTTGAACCAGCCGGCGTCCACGGTCACATCACCGTTGAAGGTGGTGTCGTCGGGCTTGAGGCCGAGACCGGCGATCGAGGTGTAGAACCCGATCTGCGCGTTGAGGTTGTTGTACGTGCCCGGCTTGAACATCAGCGCGTAGCGGCCGGTGCCGAACTGCGCCGACTCCTGCTTCTTGAAGATCTCGTCGACCTTGGCCTGGATGTTGGGCATCGAGGGGTCGAAGACGAGCACGTTGGGACCGAGGTCGCCGCCGCCGGGAATCTGCGGGCCGCCTCCGCCGCCGGTGGTGCCGAAGACCTGGAACTCCCAGAGCGAATAGCCGTACTGGGTGGCTCGCGTGGTGCCCGTCAGCCTGACGTAGCGGGCGGTGCCGGAGACGTTCAGCGTCTCGTTCCCGCCGGGGCCGGCGGCGGTCGAGTAGGCGGTGCTCCAGTTGCTGTCGTCCGTGGAGAACTCGATCTTGTAGCTCTTGGCGTAGGCGGTTTCCCACTTCAGGGCGATCTGGCTGACCGAGGCGGCGGAGCCCAGGTCGACCTCGATCCACTGGGGGTCGGAGGCGGCACTCGACCAGCGGGTGCCGTTGTCGCCGTCCACGGCGGAGGCGGCCGGCGTTCCGTAGTTCTCCTGGCTGGAGGCGGTCACCGTCTTGCCCTGCGAGAGCAACGAGGGCGCTGCGTCCGCCGGGGTCGAGGGCACGAAGGCCAGGAGCGAGACGACGAGGCCGGCGACGGCGGTCAGTACGCCGGTACGTCTTCTTCCGGTCGAGCCCAAGGGTCTGTGGAACACGGGGGGTGCGTACATGAGGAAGTCTCCTGAGTCGCGGTACGGGTGCACGACACGAAGTCGGAGAGCGCTCTCTCCGACCGATAGGGATACTTCTGCCTCCGTTCCCCGCACGTCAATAGGTGTGCAACACCCGCTTGGCAAGGCGTCATTGAGAACAAGAGTTGATGACGGATATCTCGCGGTTGACCAGGTTCGGCACGCCTTCGCGGCTTCGGCGCCGCAGATCTGACGCAGCGTCGATTCAGATGATGATGGTGCGTACACATGGAGTGACTGAAGCAGCGCGCGCCGTTGCCACCGCAACGCGGCGCGGCCCCGAGGCGCATGGGGCGGGGCGGAGGATCTGCGCACCGGAGGCCACCGCGCCTGTTACCGGACATCTTGCCGACGACCCGGGGACAGCGGGCGTGAGTGCTCGCTATCCTCCGGGGCATGAGCCGTGAGCATGGCACGCGCGGCGCCCTTGACCAGGCGCGATGGTGGTTGCGGTGAGCGGGGGGACGGGCTCGGCGCCGGCCGGGCCCGGTGGCGCGGAGGCCTGGAGATCCTTCGGGCTCCGGCTGCGCCAGTGGCGGCGGCGGGCCGGGCTGACGCAGGCTCAGGTGGGTGCCCGCGTCGGCTACGACCACACCGCCATCAGCAAACTCGAACACGGCAGCCGCCGGACGCCGCTTCCCCTGGCACGCAGGCTGGACGACCTGCTGATGGCGGGCGGCGACCTGCTGGCCGCCTGCGAGGCGGCCGAGGCGCGGGAGGCCGCGTCGGCCACGGGCGGGACGCCCGGCGGTCCGCCCCCGGCCGCCCCGGTCCGCCGGGGGCCGCTGCCCGGCGAGCCCGCCGGCGGCGCGCTCCTCTCGATGCTGCCACCGGGAACCGCGCTGCCCACCCGCCTGCCGGCCTACGGTCTGGCCTGCCCGGTGCACGGCCGGAACGGCTGCGCCGTACCCGCGCTGGTCGATGTCGCCGAACTGCACTCCGCCTTCTGCGCCTTGGGCCCGGATGCCTCTTCCCGCCCCGCGCTGGACACCGAGACCATGCACGCGCTGACCGCACTGCTGGCCGTCTGCCTGCGCGCCGACGAGGAGCGCGGCTGGCCGGGAGCGACCGCGGTCGTCGAGCGCACACTGCACGCGATGCTGCGGTGGATGGTGCTGCCCTCGGCCCCCTACCAGCAGCAACTCGCCCCACTGGCAGCCGAGTACGCGCAGTCGGCCGGCTGTCTGCGGCTGCTGTGGGGACGCAACGGCACCGCGATGGCCTGGCTCGACCGCTCGCTGCTCTGGTCCGCGATGGCCGGTCATGTGGGGACCGAGGTCGCCGCGCTGAGCGACATGAGCACCCTGGCCCGGCTGGAGGGCGACGGGCCGTCGGCGCTGGCGTACGGCGGAGCCATCGGACAGGCCGCGGCGGGCCGGCCCTGGGCGGGGGCCCTGAGCGACCTGTACCAGGCACGCGGACACGCGGTCCGGGGGGACGCCGTGCGGACCCTGAGGCACATCGACCGTGCCTGGTCCCAGCTGGACCGTGTCGAGGAGCGGGACGAGACGGAGGCCCCCTGGCTCTCCGTGGCCTCGGTGCGGCTGCGGGTGGAGTCGGGCGCGGCCGGTGCGCTGCGCGATCTCGCGGTGGCCACCGGGGACCGCCGGTTCGCCCTGCGCGCGGTCGGGGCGATCGGCACCGCACTCGGACTGCTGCCTTCCGGCATGCTCTCGGCCCGGATGCTGTTCCTGGCCCGGATGGCCGACGCCCACGCCTGCGCGGGCGACCTGTCGGCGGCCCAGGCCGTGGCAGCTCCGGTGCTCGACACCACCGAGGTGACGCCGTCGACCCTGCTCGGCCAGGAACTGCGCGGACTGCACGGCAGGCTGGCGGGCCGTGGCGCCGGACGCCCCGAGACCGAGGACTTCGTCCGCAGACTGGCCGCGGTGGTCCGCTGAGCCGTCCGGCCAACGCTGCCGGCCCGGCGCCGGGCCGCGGTCCCTCGCAACGCCGGACCGGGGCGGCCCGCCGCAACGCCGGGGGCGGGGCGTGTCGTCCACGCCCCGCCCCGGCCCCCCGATCCCGGATCAGCTCACGTCGAGCGCGACGTCGTCCACGACGAAGCTGGTCTGCAGGTAGGCGTCCTCCTTACTGGTGAACCCCAGCGTGACCGTCTGTCCCGAGGCGGAGCCGACGTCGAAGCTCTGCTGGACGTACCCGCTGCCCGCGTCGAGATTCGAGTACGTGGCCAGCGTCCGCGTCCCCAGCTTGACGGTGAACGTGTCGTAGGCGCTCGCGTCGGCCGCCGACTCGTCGGTGTCGGTGCGCAGGAAGAACGACAGCCTGTAGGTCGAGCAGCCTGCGGGGACGGTCAGTGACTGCGAGGCGCTGTCACTGTGGGTGCTGCCCCAGCCGCCGAACCAGGCCTGGTAGGCGCCCGTGTGCGCCGGCTTCTCCGACGTCCGGTTGTTGATGACCCCGTCCGTCTGGGTCCATGGCGCCGTGCCGTTCTCGAAGCCGCCGTTGGCCACGACCTGCCGCGCCTGGCAGTTGCCGCCACCGCCGACGACCAGCGAGTAGGTGGTGGTGTGGGTGGCGGTGCCCGTCGCGGTCACCGTGAGCGTGTACGTGCCTGCGGTGGCCTGGGCCCCCGCCGACACGGTCATCGTCGAGGACGATCCCGACTGCACGGTCGCCGGGGCGAAGGAGACGGTGACCCCGTTCGGCGCGCCGGAGGCGGTCAGGCGGACGCTCTGTCCGGAACCGCTGGTGGTGGCCGTGGACACGGTCGCGGTCGCCGAGGCGCCCGGCTGCACGTTGCCGGACACCGGGTTCACCGAGACGGAGAAGTCGTCGGCCGGTGCGGTGGTGCCGACCGCCGTCTTCCACACCGTGTAGGCGACACCGTCGGCGCTGCGGTCGAGCGCGGTCGCGCTGATGTTGGCGGTGGTGTCACACGACTGGTGGTAGCACGGATCGTACGAACGACCTGCCGTTCCGCCCCACTTGGCGGCCTGGGCCGAGGTCTTCGTGTCGCTCGCGCCGGTCGCGTAGCCCGAGGTGGCGATCCCGCCCTGCTGGAAGGAGTAGTCGTCGGAGCGCCCCTGGCCCTCGACGTTCTCCTCCGGGGCGAGGCCGAGCGAGGCCCAGTACTCCTTCATCGGGGCCGAGGCGGCCGAGTTGAGGTTGTTGATGAAGTAGCCGCCGTTGGTGGAGGCGATCATGTCGAAGTTGTAGTACGCGCTGATGGCTGTGCGCTGGGCGGCGGTGAGCTGGCCGACGTAGTACTGGGAGCCCTGCAGGCCCTGTTCCTCGCCGTTCCACCAGGCGAAGCGGACGTGCTTGGTCATCGTCGGGTTCTGCTGGGCCAGCGCGAGCGCGTTCTCCAGCAGGGTGGCGGAGCCGGAGCCGTTGTCATTGATCCCGGGTCCGGCGCTGACGCTGTCCAGGTGGGCGCCGAACATCACGGTCCTGTCCGCCGGACCGCCCGGCCAGTCCGCGATGAGGTTCTTGCCCGCGTAGGTGCAGCTGCCGCAGGTCTGCTCGCTGACGGTGAAACCGGCCGCCTGGAGCTTGCCCTTCACATAGGCGAGCGAAGCGGTGTACCCGGCGCTGCCGGCCCGGCGGTTGCCGCCGTTCTGCGAGGCGATGGTACTGAGCTGCGAGAGGTGCGCCTGCACATTGGCGACGCTGATGTCGGGCGGCGTGCCGCCCGGTGTGCCGCCGCCGTTGCTGATGGTCAGCGTGTACTGCGCGGTGTGTTCCTGGGTGCCGGCGCCCTTCACGGTGAGCGTGTAGGTCCCGGGCGCCGCGGCCGAGGTCGTCGAGACGGTCATGGCCGAGGTCGCGCCCGACTGCACGGCGGACGGGCTGAAGGAGACGGACACCCCGCTCGGCTGACCGGTCGCGGACAGGTTCACCGTCTGCGCGCTGCCGGAGCTGACGGTCGTCCTGACCGTGGCTGTCACGGAGCTGCCGGGCTTCACCGAGCCGGTGGCCGGGTCCAGCGACATGGAGAAGTCGTTGTTGCCGCTCGGGGTGCAGGTCGGGTCACCGCTCTGCGCGGGCACGCTGACGGCGTCCCAGGCCGCCTTCGTCCGGTTGAACAGCACACAGGTGGCGTCCAGCGTTCTGGCCGAGGTGAGCGTGGCCGTGCGGTAGCGCTTGTACGTCATGCCGCTGGTCTTGAGCAGCATGCCGCCGTAGAAGACCTTTCCGGCGCTCTGGATGCCCACCCCGGTGACCGATGAGCTGTTGCACGTCGGGCTGGACGGCTTGCTGCCGCCGGGGCTCGATCCCTCGGCCAGCAGGTAGAATCAGTGGTTGAGCGGACCGGCCGCCGCGTGCTCCTCGGTGCTGGGTATGGAGGAGCTGTAGCAGTTCGGGTCGCCGATCTGGCCCGGGTTGTACATGATCCGGATCGGCCCGTTGCCCACGAGGTTGATCTTCTCGCCGACGGTGTAGTCCGGGTCGTCGTACGGGGCCGGCTCGTTGGTGTACGCCTCGGTGAGCGCGCCCATGATGTCGCCGGTGGCCTCACCGAGTCCGGACTCGTTGTTGGCGCCGCCGGGTGTGTACTGGTCGATGCCGTGGCCGAACTCGTGGCCGACGACGTCCATGGCGCCGATCCACTGGTTGGCGTTGTTGTGGCCGATGGAGACGGTGGAGCCGTCCCAGTAGGCGTTCACGTCGTTCAGCCCGACCTTGACGGGCCAGCTGCGGCCGTTGCCGTCGTGACCGTTGCGCCCCAGCCAGTCGCGCAGCATGTCCCACTCGTGCTGGGCCGCCCACATGACGTCGACGCAGCCGGTCTCCTTGCTGGAGGCGCTGCCGGTGCCCCAGGAGTCGGAGGACTTGGTGAAGACGCCGCCGGTGCTGTAGTCGGCGCAGCTCAGGCCCGGCCTGCCGGGGTCGCGGAGGGAGTAACTTCCGCCCGAGGAGGTGGTGTTGATGGACAGCGGGGAGGGGCCGTTCCACTGGCTGTTGCCGGTGCCGGCCTTGACGTCGTCGTAGCTGTCGAGCACCGCGCCGGTGCCCGCGTCGACGAAGACGTGCAGATGGCTGGGCGCCTTCGCGGTCCGGCCCGTCAGCACCGTCTCCCAGGCCAGCCGGGACTTCCGTCCGGTGGCCCGGACGACCAGCCGGTGGCTGTCCACCCGCTCCACCGACTTCAGCTTCCCGCGTGCGGTGCTCTCGGCCCTCGCTGCCGAAACGGTCGCGGTGGTGGGGACGTTGATGCGCCGGGAGACCGCCGACTGTGCGCCGCGGACCCGCCCCTTGGAGTCGGCCACCACGACGGCGTCCCCGCCGACGACCGGCAGTCCTCGGTAGGTGCGCTGGTAGGCGACCGAGTAGAGCCCGTTGACCCAGGGGGTCACGTTCTGCCGCTCGTAGCGCTCCTCGGGCCCCTTCGCCAGGGCGTCGAGCCCGCTGGCGGCCGCCCGGTCGGCGGCCGACACGGCGGCGGCGAGGGGGGTGGGGGCCGGGGGAGACGGTTCGGCGGAAGCCGGCCGGCCGTTCGTGACGACCAGCATTGCGGCGAGGACGGCCAGGGTTGTCCCGGCCGTCATCGGTCTGCGTTTCATCGAGGCTCCTCGGTTCGTGGGGAGCTCGATCCCGGGCAGCGGCGTGGGGAGACGCCCCTCCCGCGCGGCTGCCGTCGGCCGTCCGCCCAGGTGGTGTCCGTGATCGAGCGACCGAACACTCACACGTCGCCATGCACTGGTCAACGAACTGGGGCCGCTGCAAGGGGAGTTGGCAAGTCTGGTCAAGTCACCCTGGTGGGATCGCACAGCGAACGCACAGCCGGTACACAGCGGCCGTGCGGTGAACGCGCCGCGAGGGGTGAGGGGTTGACCGCGTGGTTCGCGCGAGAGACCGAGGGTGCGCCGGCGATCGGGCGCGGGAGGAGCGCGCGAGGAAGTGGACAGATTCGCGGGGCGGGGTTTACTATGCACCCGCACTGAATGATCTTGCCACGAAAATATCCACCGTTACTGTACCACCTCTTACTCGAATGCGCAAGTGCTCCTGACGTACCGTCACGTGGTGGGCTCCGGTCCGCCGCCCACGAGGAAGACGACAGACATGACTTCGGGAACAATCACCGCAGCGGCCGCCGGGACCTGGCGGCTGGGCGACCTGACCGTCAACCGGATGGGCTTCGGCGCCATGCGCCTGACCCAGGACGGTGCGGCGCTCACCACCGTCCGCACCCCGCACGACCGGGACCGCGCCATCGCCGTGCTCCGCCGCGCCGTGCACCTCGGCGTGAACCACATCGACACCGCGGCCTTCTACTTCTCCCCGATGCGCTCCGCCAACGAGCTCATCAACCGGGCGCTCGGCCCGTACCCGGACGACCTGGTCATCACCACCAAGGTCGGCCCCGGCCGGGGGCCCTCCGGCGACTGGCTGGACTGGGCCCGGCCCGAGGACCTGCGCGGCCAGGTCGAGGAGAACCTCCGCCAGCTCGGCCGCGACCACCTCGACGTGGTGAACCTCCGCATGAACGGGCCCGCCTCCGTCGCGGACAGGTTCGGCGCCCTGGCCGAACTGCGCGAGGAAGGGCTCATCCGCCACCTGGGGCTCTCCAACGTGGGGGCCGACCAGATCGCCGAGGCCCTGCCCATCGCCCCGGTCGTCTGCGTGCAGAACCGCTACGGCATAGCCTCCCGCCGCGCGGACTCCGACGAGGTGCTCCGGCTGTGCGGAGAGCGGGGCATCGCTTTCGTGCCGTTCTACGCCATCGCCGGCGAGGGCCACGAGGCCGGGGCCGCCGAGGCCGCCGTGAGCGAGGTGGTGTCGGCCGTCGCCGGGGCCCACGACGCCTCGCCCGCCCAGATCCGGCTGGCCTGGACGCTCCAGCGCGGCCCGCACGTACTGGCCATCCCGGGCACCGGCAACCCCGGACACCTCACCGAGAACGTGGCGGCGGCCGCCCTGCGGCTCACCGACGACGAGCTGCGGCTCCTCTCCGGACCCGGTCGGGACGCGGGCTGAGACACGCCGCCGGCCGGCCCCGGGGCGCCCGGGGCCGGCCGGCGCGCAGACGTAGCATGATCCTCATGGAGCAGCGCGAACTGGGCAGGACCGGACGGGACGTATCGGTCGTCGGGCAGGGCACATGGCAGCTCGGCGGGGACTGGGGCGAGGTGCGGGAGGCCGATGCCTTCGGTGTGCTCGACGCGGCCGTCGAGTCCGGAGTCACCTTCTTCGACACCGCGGACGTGTACGGGGACGGCCGCAGCGAACAGCTCATCGGCCGCTATCTGAAGGAGCGTCCGGACGCGCGGGTCCTCGTCGCGACCAAGATGGGCCGGCGCGCCGACCAGGTGCCGGAGAACTACGTCCTTGACAACTTCCGTGCCTGGAACGACCGCTCGCGGTCCAACCTGGGCGTCGACACCCTGGACCTGGTGCAGTTGCACTGCCCGCCGACCGCCGTCTACTCCTCGGACGCGGTCTACGACGCCCTCGACACCCTGGTCGCGGAGGAGCGGATCGCCGCTTACGGGGTGAGTGTCGAGACCTGCGCCGAGGCGCTGACGGCCATCGCCCGCCCCGGCGTCGCGAGCGTTCAGATCATCCTCAACCCGTTCCGCCTCAAGCCGCTGGACGAGGTGCTCCCGGCCGCGCGTGCCGCCGGTGTCGGCATCGTCGCGCGGGTGCCGCTCGCCTCCGGGCTGCTCTCCGGCAAGTACACGAAGGACACCGTCTTCGCGCCGGGGGACCACCGCACGTACAACCGGAACGGCGAGGCGTTCGACCAGGGCGAGACCTTCTCCGGAGTCGACTACGCGACCGGGGTGGCCGCCGCGGCCGAATTCGCCGGGCTCGCTCCCCAGGGGGCGACGCCGGCGCAGACCGCGTTGCGCTGGATCATCCAGCAGCCGGGCGTCACCAGCGTGATCCCGGGCGCGCGTTCGGTGGAGCAGGCCCGCGCCAACGCCTCGGCTGCGGCGCTGGAGCCGCTTCCGCAGCGGACGCTCGACGCGGTACGTGACCTCTACGACCGCAGGATCCGCGCGGCGGTGCACGGCCGCTGGTAGCGGGCGGGAGCAGGGGCTGTCCGGCGGATCAGGGCGGGACAGGCCCTACCGGCCGTCGTCGTCGGGGGCCGGTGACTGCGCACCACTCGTCGAGGTGACGTCGTCCGGGGTGGTGGCCGAACTGGAGTCGGGGGAGAAGAGGCTCATCCCCAGGTACACGGCGGCGAGGAAGGCGACCGTGCCCGCGATGGCGCTGGCCACTCTCGGGCGGCGTCTTATCGCCTCACGGGTGCTGCGCCGCGGGGTGTTCCTCGACCGGCCCGCCGCGCGCCGCCCGTGTCCGGCGGCAGCCTGGGGCAGCCGGTAGGTCGTCGGAGCGCCGGAGTCCTCACCGGAGCCGGAAGCGGAGGCGCGGCCGGCCGCCGGCCCGGATGCGGGCCGGCGCGTTGCCGGGGGGGACGGTGCGTGCGCCGGCGGGTAGGCCGTGGCCGCCGTCTGCGGCGGGGCGGGCCGGTACATCGGCAGCGGCTCCGCCTGTCCGCGCCAGGCCTCGCCGCTGAACCAGTCGGCGACCTGCTGGGCGGTCGGCCGGTCCTCGGGCTGCTTCGCGAGGAGCCCCAGCAGATACGAGTCGAAGGCGGCGGACATCTCGACCCCGCGCTGCCTCAGCGGCACGGGCGGGGTGTCCACGTGCTGGTAGAGGGTGGCGGTCGGGGTGTCGGAGCGGAACGGCGGCTGGCCGAGCAGCAGTTGGTAGATCACGCAGCCGAGCGAGTACATGTCGGAGGCGGCGTCCGCCGTACGGCCCAGCGCCCGCTCCGGAGCCAGGTAGAGGCTCGTGCCGACGATGTGGCCGGTGGTGGTGAGCGCGGCGGACGGATCGTCGACGAACTGGGCGATGCCGAAGTCGCCGATCTTGACGGCGCCCTCCGCGTCCAGCATCAGGTTTCCGGGCTTGATGTCCCGGTGGACGATGCCCTGCCGGTGGGCGGCGGCCAGTCCGGCGGCGGCCTGGCCCGCGATGCGGGCGACCTGCTCGGGCTCCAGCCGTTCCTGGGCCAGCAGCAGATCGGACAGGCTCCGGCCCTCGACGAGCTCCATCACGAGGAAGAGCCGGTCCTCCCAGGACCCGAAGTCGAACACGGCCACCAGATGCGGATGGCTCAGCCGGGCCGCCGTCTGGGCCTCCAGCCGGAAGCGGGCGGTGGCCGACTCGTCCGCATGCTCACCCAGCAGCAGCTTCACGGCGACGGCTCTGCCGAGGACCTCGTCCGTGGCGCGCCAGACCTCGCCCATCCCGCCACGACCGATGGCGGATATCAATCGGTACCGACCAGCAACCAGCACCTGCGCACACCTATCTCGAGTTTTGGGCCGAGGACCGCTTCGACTGCCGCGGCTGCGACCTCATCGGGAACTGACGGGGTGGGGGACACGCAGCAAGATCAGGATATCCGCCGCGCGGCCTCCGGACGACCGTCGGGCGGCATCGGAACGGATCAGGCGAACAGCCACTCACAGGCGGCCTGCGCGCTGAACTCGCCCTGACCGCCGGGGAAGAGCAGGTCCGCCGCCACGAACGCGGGGTCACCGGCCGTCGCCCGGACGTAGGGGACCGCGATGCAGCGCATGCCCGCCGCCCGAGCCGCGGCGGCGCCCGGCGGGGCGTCCTCCACCACCACACAGCCGGCCGGCCGGACGCCGAGGCGACGGGCGGCTTCCAGGAAGACATCCGGCGCCGGCTTCCCGCGCGTGACCTCCTCGGCGGACACGTACTCGGTGAGGTACGCGTCGAGGCCGGTGCCCTTCAGCACGGCCTCTATCGCGGCCCGCGAGGAACCAGAGGCCACCGCCATGGCGACGCCGCGCGCGTGCAGCGCAGTCACGAACTTCCGCATCTCGGGAAAGGCCTCGGTCGAGCGGGCCGCCAGCTCCAGATAGATGGCGTCCTGACCCGCCACCAGTTCGCCGACGGACGCCTCGATGCCGTATTCGGTACGCAGCACGGCCAGCGCCTCGGGATTGCTGATTCCGATGAACCGGGCGTTCTGCTCCCAGGTGAAGTCCGGTACTCCGTACCGCTCAAGCAGCCGCCGTATCGACTCGTATGCGTTCGGCTCGCTGTCGACGAGGGTTCCGTCCAGGTCGAAGAGGACCGAAGGGGGCTGTGCGTGTGACGAGTTCATGGCGGCCATGCTGTCAGCCGCTGATCATCCCGTGCCACTCGCGGCCGCCCGGCCCACCGATTCCACCAGGGGCAGCAGCCGGTGCGCCACCCGCTCCCGCAGAGCGACCTCGGTGCTGGTCCTGACCACGCCCGGAAGCTGGATCAACTGCTGGATCACATCCTCCAGATGACCGTTGTCCCGGGCCACCACCCGGGTCAGCAGGTCGCCGCCGCCCGTGGTGGAGAAGGCCTCGACGATCTCGGGCACGGCGGAGAGCGCCTCGCCCACGTCGTCGAGATGTCCCTGCGTGACCTCCAGGTGCACGAAGGCGAGCACCGGGTGGCCGAGCGCGGCGGGGGAGAGGACCGGTCCGCTGCCGGTGATCACGCCGTCCCGTTCCAGCCGGTCGAGGCGGGCCTGGAGGGTGCCGCGGGCGATGGAGAGGATCCGCGCGTACTCCCGCACGCTGGTGTGCGGCTGTTCGATGAGCAGCCGCAGGATACGGGTGTCGAGCGCGTCCACCGCCATGGTCGGCCGGCCTCTCCCTGGTACGTCGGTCGGGGCAGCGACTGTACCAATGGCGCACCGGCCGCCGCCCCGGACCGGCCGGTGGCCGAGGCGGCGGCGGGACGTCAGAACTGCACGTCGGAGCAGGCGTAGAAGGCGTTCCCCGTGTCGGAGATCGTCCAGACGCCGAGGATGAGGTGCTTGCCGGACTTCTGCGGCAGTACGCCCGAGTGGCTCACGGTCGAGCCGGGCAGCTTGCCGCCGAAGGGCACGGTGAGGAACGGCTGCGGCTCCAGGTCGGCCCGGGTGAGCGGCTTGGCCGGGTCGTAGCCGTCCTTGGTGATGTAGTACCGGAAGTCGGTCGTGGCGTGCCGGGCCTCGATCCGCCAGTTGAACGTGTAGTTCTGCCCCGCGGTGACCTGGGTGGCGGGCCAGGCACCGCCCCGTGGGTCGTCGAGTTCGGAGAACCGGCCGATGCCGCCCGAGCAGATGTGGCCGTCGGCGGGTCCGCGGGTGGGGAAGCCCTTGGGGCCCTCGACGCTCGGGGGCTCCCACTGGATCTGCCCGCAGTGCTTGACGGTGCCGATCCCGCAGAGCTGCTGACGGCTGATGGGGGAGTCGGTGTAGCCGTGGCTCTGGGCGCTGCCGGAGGTGGCGAACAGTGCCGCACCGGCGAGGCCGAGCCCGGCCAGTAAGGAGGTGATCTTTCTGCGCATACGTAGCTCCTGGAGATGTGGGGTGATGTCCGGAGAGTTCTGCGGTCTAGACCAAGGGTGAGCGTAGTCATGTCAACTCGCCGTGTCCATACCGTCCTGAAGGCCCCGTCGCCGGTCCCTGGGAAGGGTCGGCGGTCACATGGCGGCCCTCTGGCCGGTGACCGTCCTTCGCGCACCGATGGCATAGAGGGGTGGGCCGATGGCCTCGCTGTGGCTGGCGAGGAACGGCTGTGATGGGCCATTGGCATACATGGAGCGGCCTCGGTTGAACCAACAGCCTCATAGGTGCTGAGATGGTTCCGCGACGGCGCTGCGGGTCCCCCGGGGATCTCTGCGGCGCCTTTCTCATGTCCGGACCGATCTGTGTACGTAAGGGGCGGGGCAACTTGCTGAAGAGGGTGTTCGTCGCGCAGGACCCGGGGCTGGTACGGCTGCGCTTCGCATCCAGGGCCGTGCTCGGCATCGGGCTCGCCGTCGCGCTGTGCGGAGCGGCGGGGCACTCGCTGGTGGCGGCCATCACCGGCGGCCTGGCCGCACTGCTCGCCCTGTTCACGGTGACCGACCCGACGGTGCGCGGGCAGGCGGCGACGACCGCGCTGCTCCCCGTCGTCGGCCTCCCGGTCCTCACCCTGGCCGCCGTGCTGCACGATGTGCCCGTCGCACGGGACCTGGCGTTCCTCGCCGTCGTCGGGGCGGGGGTCTACGCACGGCGGTGGGGGCCGCGCGGGCACTCACTGGGTGTGTTCGCCTTCATGGCCTATTTCGCCGCCCAGTTCCTGCACACCGTGCCCGCCCAGCTGCCCGAGCTGTACGCGGCCGTGCTGCTGTCGCTCGCCACGTCGTCCGTGGTGCGGTTCGGTGCGTGGTGCTACGAGCGCCGGATCGCCGCCCCCGTTGCCGTCGGACTCCCCTCCGGAGCGACGGGACTGGGGCGGATCACGACGCGACAGGCCGTACAGGCGACGCTCGGCGCGGGGTTCGCGCTCGCCGTGGGGCAGCTGCTCTCCGACCAGCGGTGGTACTGGGCGGTCGGCGCCACGTGGTGGGTGTTCGTGGCCACGACCTCGCGCGGCGAGACCGTCGTACGCGGGTTCAGGCGAATGCTGGGGACGGTGCTCGGGATCGGGCTTGGCTTCGCCGTGGCCGTTCCGCTGCACCATGAGCCGGTCGCGGCCGCCGTGGTCGTGGCACTGGGCGTGTTCGGGATCTTCTACACCGCCGCCGTCTCCTACACCTGGATGATGCTGGCCGTGACCGTGATGGCGAGCATGCTGTACGGGCTGCTCGGCGTGCTCGACGCGGGGCTGCTCGTGCTCCGGGTCACCGAGACGGCCGCGGGGGCGCTCGGTGCCGTACTCGCGGTGCTGTTCGTGCTGCCGGTGACCACCCACTCGGTGACCGAGGCGTGGGTGGAGCGGGCGCTGCGCTGTGTTCACACCTGCACGGCGCAGGCTGCCGCCCGGCTCGCGGGAAGCGAGGACGCCGACCCGCCCCGGCACGTCGCCGAACTGGAGGCGATTCTCGGCCGGGTCCGCCTGTCGCTGGCCCCTCTGGTGCATCCGCTCAACCCGATGAGGGCCCGCAAGGGACGGGCGCGGCACGTGCTCGCGCTGCTCGACGACTGCGCACGCGAGGTGCGCGGCCTGGCCTCCGTCGCCGCCGATCCGGAGGCCTCGCACGACGCCCGGCTCGCCGCCGCCTGCTGGCGCGTGGAGAGCGCGGTGGAAGCGCTGACGGCGTCCGAGCGGCGGGCGCGCACCCCGCTCGCCGTCGGGCTCCCGGCGCACACCGCCGAAGCCGGACCCGCCCTCGCCCACCTGCACGGCCTGGAGCGCGCGCTGGCGGAACTGGCCACGCCGCTGCACGGCCGGCCGCCGGCCCCGCTCGCCGCAGCCTGATACCGCACCCTTTGGTCCAGACCAGTCGGTCGCACTGCTACCGTCGCCGCGGAAGATCGCGACGGTCCCTCCGTCCTGATCAGTCGGCGGAGAGAGGCAGTGCGGTGGACAGCAGCAACGGTGCCGGACGGGCATTCATCGGGTCGTTCACCTCGGCGGGCGGGCGGGGAATCACCGCCGCCGCCGTGGACCGGGAGACCGGGGCGCTCACCGTCCTCGGCGCTACGGACTCCGTACCCGACCCCTCGTACCTCGTGCTGGGCCGGGGCGGCGGGCCCGGCGGCGCGGTCCTGTACGCGGTCAGCGAGACCGAGCCGGGAGCGGCCGCCGCCCTCGACGTCACCCAGGACACACCGAGGCCGATCGGCGCCCTGCGGCCGGTGGATGGCGACGGCCCCACACACCTCGCCCTCGCGGGCGGCCGGCTGCTCACCGCCAACTACGGCTCCGGCAGCGTCACTGTCCTGCCCGTGAGTGAGGACGGTTCGCTCGGCGCCGCTAGCAGTGTGCTCCGGCACGAGGGCGGCGGCCCGGACGCCTCCCGGCAGGAGAGCCCGCACGCCCACCAGGTACTCCCCGACCCCTCGGGGAACTGGGTGCTCAGCGTCGACCTCGGAACCGATTCGGTACGGGTCTGCGCGCTCGACCCGGACACCGGAGCGCTGCGCCTGCACGGAGAGACGGCGCTGCGGCCCGGCACCGGACCGCGCCATCTCGCCTTCCACCCCGGCGGCGCTCACGCCTATGTGCTCAACGAGCTCGAACCCACGGTCACGGTGTGCCGGTGGGACGCCGCCGCCGGGGTGCTCGAAACGGTCGGCGAGACGCCCGTACTGCCGCCGGAGGCGACCGGGGACAGCGCCCCGGCGAGCTACGCGTCCGAGGTCGTCGTCTCGCACGACGGCCGCTTCCTCTGGGTGGCCAACCGCGGGCACGACAGCATCTCGGTGCTCGGCCTCGACGCCTCGGGCGAGAACGCGTCCCTGGTCACCACGGTGAGCTGCGGCGGGCACTGGCCGCGCGACCTCGCCCTCGACCCCACCGGGCGACGGCTGTACGTGGCCAACGAGCGGTCCGGGAACGTCGCCTGGTTCGCCGTGGACCGAGCGACCGGCATCCCGGTCCAGGAAGGCTCTCTGGAGGCTCCTGCGGCCTCCTGTGTGATCTTCGCCTGAGTGGCCCGTTCGCGCAGGTGGCGAGCCGTTACGGGCGCCACCCGGGCCCTTCGGGCGGATGGGGCCCGGGGCCGGCTGTCACAGCCGGCCCCGGGCCCCGCCGCGCGACGCGGAACGCACCCCGGAACGGATCAGTGGGCCGGGGCCCCCTGGGCCACCGGGGGAGCGATACCGAGCGCCGTCGTGTACATCGACATCACCAGCTTGCCGATCGCCGGGTAGGCGCCGAGCGGCTCGGCCGCCGCGCAGCCCGCTTCCTTGACCGCGGAGTCCAGCAGGCCCTCGGCCACCTCGGGACCCACCAGGTACGGCGCGACCGCCAGCTGGAGCGAGCCGGAGTCCTTCAGCTGCGTGGCGATCGACGCGACGGAACCCTCGACGTCGAGTGCGGCGGCCATCACGGGCACCGCGAGCCGCGCGGCCAGCAGCATGCCGGTGATCCCGGCCGCCTGCACGGCCTCCTCGCCGCCCACCGTGGCCAGCACGATTCCGTCGGCTGCTGTGGCCACCGTGAACAGCCTGGCCCGGTCCGCGCGGGCGAGGCCCGCCTCGGAGAGCCGTACGTGCAGCGCCTCGGCGAGAAGCGGGTGCGGGCCGAGCACATCGGTCAGCTCGACCGGTGCCTGGCTGTCCGTGATCGCTTGGCCTATCCGCTGCACGAGGGCGCTGTCCGGTCCCGCGAGCAGCGGCACCACCACGGCGGCCGGACCCTCGGGCGGAGCGACCTCGCGGCCGGCGGCCGTCGCCTGCTCGAAGCGCGCGGTGCGCTCGGCGGCGCAGTGCGCGAGAGCCGAGACGAGAGTCGGGAACTCGGCATCGTCGCCGTCGAGGTAGCCGATCACGGCGTTCAGGCCGGGCAGCTCGGAGCGGGCGATGCTGATGACCTCTTCGGCCAGACTGCGGCTGGCCGAAGAGGGGGTACCGGGAACGGCGAGAACGAGCGCGGCAGCGCCCTCAGGTGCGACCACGGGCTCCGGGCGGCGGTGCCGTCCGGACTGGCGAGGTCGCGGCATTCGTACAGGCAGGCCGGAAGCGGGCCCAGTGGGGGTGCTCATGGCGCCGCATGCTACTGGTTTTGGGTACCCCGCTGCGCGGGGAGGGTCCGGTCGCGCGTTGTCTGTCCGTATTTATCCGATGGGCGGCTTACCGGTCAACTGCCCTGCTCTGTCACCCCCGCGGCGGCCGCTTGGTCCAATCCGGACAACGGAATGCTGAGCAGGGTCGGATGGTGCGGCAGGCGCAGACCGCCGGTGGCCAGGGCCCGCGCGATGCGCAGGGAGCCGATCAGCGGATCACCCGAACCGGGGACCGCTTGTGCGTGCGGCAGCAGCCGGGCCAGCTCCTCGCGCAATGGTACGAGCAACGGGTCGCCCATCCGGAACAGGCCACCGGCCAGCGCCACTTCGCACGGCTCGTCGTCGGCTCCCCGGCTCGGGCACACGGCGGCGGCGGCCTCCGCGATATGTCCGGCTGCGTCGCGCAGGATGCCCTCGGCGACGGGGTCGTGCGCCGCGCAGCCCGCCACCTCGGGAGCGAACGAGGCCAGTACGGCAGGCCGGTCGGTACGCGGATAGAGCAGTGCGGGGAGTCCGGGCGCCGGGCCGAACACCGCCTCCAGCCGGGCGAGCAGTGCCGGCGATCCGCCGCGCCGCCCGTCGTGGGCACGCATCGCCGCGTCGAGACCGGCCCGGCCGATCCAGGCGCCGCCACCGCTGTCCCCCAGCAGATGGCCCCAGCCGTCGGCCCGCCGCCACCGCGTCAGATCCGTGCCCAGGGCGATCAGGCCGGTGCCGGCCGCGACCACGGCGCCGGGCCGCTGGCCGACCGCGCCGGCGTACGCGGTCACGGCGTCGGCGGCGAGCGCCAGCCGGTGCACCCCGAGCGCGTCCGCCAGGGCGGCGGGCAGCTCGGCCCGCAACCGGTCCCCGAGCGTGCCCATACCGGCCGCGCCGATCGCCGCTGCGGCGATCCCGCCGTCGCCGTGCCGTCCGAGCAGCTCCCGGACGGCCGGCAGCAGTTGGTCCAGCAGATGGGCGGCGTCGATCCCGGAGGGCCCCGTCCGCACCGGCTCTGCACACACCGCCGTGTCCAGAGGCTCGTCCGAGCCCACGGTGCCCAGGGCCACCCGCAGTCCGGAACCACCCGAGTCCACGCCGAGGACGTACTCCCCCGCGGGGCCGGGCCGTGCGGAGGCGCCGGACGCCGGGCCGGGCCCGACGGGTGCGGCCGTCACGGCCGTCGCCGGCCGGCCGGCGCGGCGCTCCGGGGCTCCGGATGCGCGCATTCGGGACGAGGGGCCGACCTGTCGTGATGACGGCGAGTGAGCGCACTGGTCACTGGATGCAACGTACCCCCCTCGCTCCTGCCGAGCGGCTGCGGACTCCGCTCGCGTGGCTTGATGATCTGGATGACGAAGGGTAGCGCCTTGGGGGTGGCCACCCCGCAAGGGGGCTTCCCCTGTACGCGGTTGAGTAGGCTGACCCGTCATGGCACCACGACCCTTGAACGAGCTTGTCGAACCCGGATGGGCGAAGGCTCTCGAACCCGTAGCCGAACGTGTCGGCGCTATGGGCGACTTCCTCCGCGCCGAGATCGCGGCCGGCCGGACATACCTGCCCGCCGGCCCGAATGTGCTCCGCGCGTTCCAGCAGCCCTTCGACGACGTCCGCGTCCTGATCGTCGGACAGGACCCCTATCCCACCCCGGGGATGCCCATCGGGCTCAGCTTCGCGGTGGCTCCCGAGGTGCGAAACGTCCCGGGAAGCCTGGAGAACATCTTCCTGGAGATGGGCCGCGACGTCGGTACGCCAACGCCCTCCAACGGGGATCTGACGCCCTGGACGCGGCAAGGAGTCCTCCTCCTGAACAGGGTTCTCACGACGGCGCCCCGCCAGTCGGGGGCGCACCGGGGCAAGGGCTGGGAAGCGGTGACCGAGCAGGCGATTCGCGCCCTCGCGGCGCGCGAGAAGCCGCTCGTGTCGATCCTCTGGGGCAACGATGCCCGCAGCTTGCGCTCGCACCTCGGCCGGTATCCGGTCGTCGAGTCCGCGCATCCCTCGCCCCGATCGGCGGACCGGGGCTTCTTCGGCTCGCGGCCCTTCAGCAGAGCGAACGATCTGCTCACGCAACAGGGGGCCCAGCCGGTCGACTGGCGGCTTCCGTAACGGCTGTTCGTCGTGGCCGGCCCCGGGCCCGGCCACGAGCCCCGTCAGGCGGCCCTGGTGGCACGGGCGACGGGGTGCAGTGCGGCGAAGTCCAGCGGGGCGGACGGATCGATGGACACATCCAGCGGGGCGGGTTCGGCTCCTGCCCGGACCAGGAGGTCACCGACGGCCGCGACCATCGCTCCGTTGTCGGTGCACAGCTTCGGCGGCGGAACCCGCAGCGTGATCCCCGCGGCCGCGCAGCGTTCCTCCGCGAGCGCCCTGACCCGGGAGTTGGCGGCCACGCCGCCCACCACGACCAGCGTCCGCACCCCGTGCTCGCGGCAGGCGGCGACGGCCTTTCGCGTCAGCACGTCGGCCACGGCCTCCTGGAGTGAGGCCGCCCCGTCCGCGAGGGGCAGCTCCTCGCCCCGCAGCCGGTGCTGCTCGGCCCAGCGGGCGGCGGAGGTCTTCAGGCCGGAGAAGGAGAAGTCGTGGCGCGAGTCCCCGGGCCCGGTCAGCGGCCGGGGAAACGCCACGGCGTGCCGGTCTCCCTCCCGCGCGGCGCGGTCGACGGCGGGGCCGCCCGGGTACGGCAGCCCGAACACCCGGGCCACCTTGTCGAAGCACTCGCCCGCCGCGTCGTCGATGGTGTCGCCCAGGTGCGTGATGGGGTCCCTCGCCAGATCGCGTACCAGCAGCAGCGAGGTGTGACCGCCCGAGACGATCAGCACCATGCAGGGATCGGGCAGAGGTCCGTGCTCCAGGGTGTCGGCGGCGACGTGCCCGGCCAGGTGGTGCACCCCGTACAGCGGCACCCCCAGTGAGAACGCCAGCGCCTTCGCACCGGCCAGACCCACCTGAAGCGCCCCGGCCAGGCCGGGACCGGTGGTCACGGCTACCGCTGCGATGTCCGGCATCCGCAGTCCGGCCCGGTCCAGGGCCTCGCGCACGACGGGCGTGAAGGAGTGCAGATGAGCCCGCGCGGCGATCTCCGGAACCACTCCGCCGAACCGCGCGTGCTCGTCCATGCTCGACGCGACCGCGTGCCCGAGCAGCCGCCCGTCGCGTACGAGACCAGCACCCGTCTCGTCGCACGACGACTCGATGCCCAGCACTAGTGGAGACTCCACGCCACACCCTCCTGCACCCCATGATTAACTGCGATCAATGTGCAATAAGGGTACGGCTGGACCGGCCTGCCCGGTGTCCTGCCACCGGCGCGGACGGGCCCGGCCCTCTCGCGCTACCGGAAGGGTGCGTCGGCGATGACGGCTCCGAGCATCGTGCGGGATGTCTGCAACTCCTCGATGGCGCGGCCGATCCTCGCGTGTTCCTGCCGCAACCGGGCGACCAGGTCCGGGCAGGTGGGCACGATGCGCTCGTCGTCCGCCTCGATGCAGGGCAGGACCTGGGCGATCACGGACGTCGGGAGCCCCGCTGCCAGCAGGCACCGGATGCGGCGCACCGTTTCCACGTCCGGTTCGCTGTAGACCCGGTAGCCGCTCGACAGCCGGGCCGGTTGCAGCAGTTGCTGCTGTTCGTAATAGCGCAGGAGCCGTTCGTGGACTCCGGTGCGCCGGACCATCTCCTTCATGCGCACGTGGTCCGCCCCCGATTCGCACGGCTTGACTCTGACATTGATGTCAGAGTTTAGCGTCGTCGGCATGACCACCGGACATGCGCTTCCCGCTCCCCGCCTCGCTGCCCTGGTGCAGGGCAGCGGCCCCGCCCTGTTGCTCGCCCATGGTGCCGGGGGCGGCATCCACGGCAACTTCGGCCTCGTGCTCGACGACCTGGCCCGTGATCACACGCTCGTCGGCCCTCACTACCCGGGCGCCGGTGGCACCGCTGTCGCCGAGAAGCCCCTGGAACTCGACGATCTCGCCGACCAACTGGTCGCGTCCGCCGTAGCGGCAGGGCAGGAGTCGTTCACCGTGCTCGGTGAGTCACTGGGCAGTGCTGTGGCCGTGCGGGTCGCCACCCGTCATCCCGAGCGGGTCACGGCACTCGTTCTCACTGCCGGATTCGCCGTCGCGGACCCGGTCCTGGCGTTGGCGGCCCGGCTCATCAAGTCTCTTGCGGCCGCGGATCGGTGGGATGACGTGGCCCGGCTCGCCTGCCTGTCCTGCATGTCCGCGAGGGACCTGGCAGACATCGGGCGCGCCGAACTCGACACCCTGGTGACCGGGACGAGGGCTGCCATGCCGCCGGGGACGGTGGACCACTTCGACCTGGTGTCCCGGGTGGACGTCCGGCCGGACCTCGCGCACCTGTCCGTCCCCGTGCTGGTGGTGGCCCCGACCGGTGACAGGCTCGTCCTCCCCGACAGCTCCTTCCGGCTGGCGGCCGGCATCACGGGTGCCGAGCTCGTCGAACTGCCCGGCGCCGCACATGTCCTCAACGAGGCCGACCGGGCGGCATGGCTGGGGCACGTCCGCGCATTCCTGCGCAGGCTCCCCCCACGCGCGGCATGATCGCCCCGGGGCCGTCCCGGGCCGGCCCGGGTGTGCCCGCCGGCCCCGGGGGCGGCGGGCACGACGCGGTCAGTCCCTGGCGGTGGCCTCGTCCATCCGCAGGCGCAGGCTCAGCGGGCGCATGTCCGTCCACACCGTCTTGATGTGCTCCAGGCACTCGGCCTTGGGGCCGGTCTTGCCCTCCGGGCGCCAGCCGAGCGGGAGCTCCCGGTCCGCCGGCCAGAGGCTGTACTGCTCCTCCTGGTTCACCACCACCTGGTAGGTGCGGTTGTCCTCCTGGTCGTTCCAGCTCTCGTCGTTGCTCACGCCGTCTCCTTGTCCGCTCGTCGGTTGGTTCGCCAGCCGGTGAACGAAGAGGAGGGCGTTCCGTCACGGAGACCTCGTCCGGAGGGCGTGGTGCGACGGCGGTCCGCTGCCGCAGGTGCGGCGGCGTGGATCAGCCGCCGGTGGCCGCCGCCCGGACGCAGAGGACATCCGGCAGGTGTGAGATGAGCTGCTGCCAGCTGTCCCCGTCGTCCGCGCTCGCGTAGACCTCGCCGTTGCGGTTGCCGAAGTAGACCCCGGCCGGATCGGCGTCGTCGGTGCAGAGCGCGTCACGCAGCACCGTGCCGTAGTGAGCCCCCTCCGGGAGGCCCGTGGACAGGGGCTCCCAGCTGTCACCCGCGTCCCTGGTCCGGAAGACCCGGCAGCGGTGCCCGGCCGGGACCCGGTCGGCGTCGGCGTTGATCGGGAAGACGTACGCGGTGTCCGCCCGGTGCGGGTGCGCCGCCACGGCGAAGCCGAAGTCGGAGGGCAGCCCCTCGCCGATGTCCGTCCAGTTGCTCCCGGCGTCGTCGCTGCGGAACACGCCCCAGTGGTTCTGGAGGTAGAGCCGGTCGGGGTCGACCGCGTCCCGGCTGACCTTGTGCACGCACTGGCCGAACTCCGGGTTCGGGTCGGGCAGGAAGACGGCCGAAACGCCCTTGTTGGCCGGGGTCCAGCTCTCGCCGCCGTCGGCGGTCCTGAACACCCCGGCGGTGGAGACCGCGACCGTCACCGCCTGTGCGTCCCGCTCGTCGGTCAGGACGGTGTGCAGCCCCTCGCCGCCCCCGCCCGGCACCCATTTCGAACGCGTCGGATGCTCCCAGAGCGGGCGGATCAGCTCGAACGACTCGCCGCTGTCCCGCGAACGGAACAGCGCGGCCGGCTCGGTGCCCGCGTAGACGACGCCGGGAGCCTCGGGGCCCGCGGGCTGCAGCTGCCAGACCCGCTCCAGGGATGCCCCGGTGAACTCCGGGAACTTCACCGCCGGGCGCTTGGGTTCGACCCAGCCGGCGCCCAGGTCGTCGGAGTGGAAGACGGACGGGCCCCAGTGCGCGCTGTCGCCGCCGACCAGCAGGCGGGGGACCTCCCGGCGGGTGTCGATGGCCACCGAGTAGATCGCCTGAGCATTGAAATGCGGACCGTCGAACTTCCACGCGCCATCGTGTCTGCGGCCGATGAAGAGTCCTTTGCGGGTACCCACGGTGAGCAGAACATCGGTCATGACCCGAACCTCCCGAAACGCCGTTGTGCCGGATACGGGCCAGTCTGCACCCGGCCACTGACAGCGGCGCGCAGGACGGCGCGGGACGCCGCCGCTTCCGCAGCCGCGCCCGCTGCGCGGCGCCCTGCCGCTGACCCGGACCCGCGACGGCTCCGGGTCAGCGGCAGGGCGCCGCCGTGCTGCTGCGTACGACCAGGTTGGTGGCCAGGTCGACCCGGGTCGTCGCCGGCTGCCGGCCCCGGCCCAGGTCGAGGACCAGGCGGGCGGCCGTCTCGGCCATCTCTATGAGCGGCTGGCGCACGGTGGTGAGCGGCGGGCCGATCCACCGGGTGAGGGGCAGGTCGTCGAAGCCCACGACGCTCAGGTCCTCGGGGATACGCAGGCCCAGCTCCCGCGCCGCCTCGTACACGCCGAGTGCCTGGAGGTCGTTGCCGGCGAAGACCGCCGTCGGCCGGTCGGCGCGGCGCAACAGCTCCAGGCCCGCGGTGTAGCCCGCCTCGTGCTGGAACTCGCCCTCGCGGACCAGGGTGGGATCGATCGGCAGGCCCGCGGTCTCCAGGGCGGCGCGATAGCCGTCCACCCGGGCCCGGCTGCACATCATCCGGGACGGGCCGCTGATGACCCCGATCCGCCGGTGCCCGAGCGCGGTGAGATGCCGGGTGGCGGCCAGCCCGCCCTGCCAGTTGGTCGTCCCGACCGAGGGGACGTCGTCGCCGGGATCGCCCGCCGGGTCGACGACCGCGTACGGGATGCTGCGGCTGGTCAGCTGGGCGCGCTGGGCCGCGGTGAGGTCGGAGAGCACCAGGATCACCCCGACCGGCCGCCTGGCCAGCACCCCGTCCACCCAGGTCTGTCCCGGGGTGAGCCGGCCCGCGCTCTCCGAGAGGACCAGGCTCAGCCCTTCCTCCCTGGCGACGTTCTCCACCCCGCGCACGACCTCCATGGCCCAGGCGCTGTCCAGCTCGTGGAATACCAGGTCGATCAGCTGGGACTGGGTCGTGGAGCCGCGTCTGCGGCGGTAGCCGTGCGCCAGCAGCAGCTCCTCCACCTTGGTGCGGGTAGCCGGGGCGACGTCGGCGCGCCCGTTCAGCACCTTCGAAACTGTCGGAGCCGAGACTCCGGCCGCTCGGGCGATTTCCGCCAGCGTGGCGGTGCCTTCCGACGATTCGCCGGTCGGCGCATTCTCCTGATGTGACTGGACGTTTGCGGGGCTCATAAAGGGATCGTAGCTTCCCGGGGCTCCGTCCGGCGCCTGGGTCAGGCGCGGGCAAATACCGTTCCCCGACCCCTTGACGCACCCGAAACCCGACCGTACCGTTCCGGCAACATTCGGAAGTCACACCGAAACATTCGACAGAGGTGCGGTCATGCGGTCGGGCATATTCACTCAGGGCACACGTACGGCGAGATGGACCGCGGCCGGCGCCGCCATGGTCATGGCCGGCCTGCTGGCCGGCTGCGGATCCGGCAGCGACAGCGGGGGCGGCGGCGGAACCCTCACCGCCTACGTCTACGGGGACGACGCCGTGAAGATCCAGGAAGCGGCGGTGAAGGAGTTCAACACGACCTCCGACGTCAAGGTCAAGCTCGTCCCCGTACCCGGCACCGACTACGTCAACAAGCTCCGCAGCGCCATGGGCTCCCCGAGCGCCCCCGACATCTTCTACAACTGGGGCGGCGGCTCCATCAAGCCGTACGTGGACGCCGAGCAGGTTGTCGACCTCACCTCGACGATCAAGAACGACCCCACCCTCAAGGACGGCTTCCTCCCGTCGATCGTCGAGGCGGGCAGCCTCGACGGGAAGATGTACGGCGTCCCGATGCGCGGCATGCAGCCCGTGATGCTCTTCTACAACAAGACCCTCTTCGCGCAGAACAAGCTCCGGCCCCCCACGACCTGGGAGGACATGCAGAAGGCCATCACCGTCTTCAAGGGCAGGGGCATCACGCCGTTCGCCCTCGGCGGCTCCGACAAATGGCCCGAGCTGATGTGGATGGAGTACCTCCTCGACCGGATCGGCGGCCCCGGCGTCTTCCGGAAGATCCAGGGCGGCGACAGCTCCGGCTGGGGCGACCCCGCCGTCCTCAAGTCGGCACAGACCGTCAAGGAGCTCGTCGACGGCGGCGCGTTCGGCAAGAACTTCAACTCCGTCGACTACGGCAACGGAGGCGCCCCCACCCTGCTCAACAAGGGCAAGGCCGCCATGCACCTGATGGGCTCGTGGGAGTACTCGACGCAGCTCGGCAAGGCGCCCGCGTTCGCCAGGAAGGACCTCGGCTGGACCGCCTTCCCGACCGTCGCGGGCGGCGTCGGCGACCCGGCCGACGTGGTCGGCAACCCCACCAACTACTGGTCCGTCAACACCAGGACCAAGCACAAGGGCGCCGCCATCGCGTTCCTGAAGACCATGGCCGCCAAGTCCTACAGCAAGGCCCTGGTCGACAACGGCGACATCCCGACCACCTCGAACGCCGCCTCGACCCTGGACTCCTCGCCCAACCCGCAGTTCGCGCACGACCAGTACTCCATGGTCCAGAAGGCGCCGAGCTTCACGCTCTCCTGGGACCAGGCGCTGGAGTCGCAGATCGCCACCCCGCTGCTCACCGAGATCAGCAAGCTGTTCGCCGGCAAATCGACCCCCGAGCAGTTCGTCGCCGCGATGAAGGCCGTCAAGTAACGATGTCCCAGCTCTCTCCGTACGCCCAGGTGCGTGGAGGAAGGAAGGCGGCCGCCGGCAACGTCGGCCGCCCGCCCGTCGGCTGGGCGCTGCCCGGCATCCTCTTCTTCGCCGTCTTCGCGATCGTCCCGCTGGCGATCGCCGTCTACCTGTCCTTCTGCCACTGGGACGGGCTGAACTCCCCGACCCCGGTCGGCACGGACAACTGGACCCGGCTGTTCAAGGACCCCGAATTCCGTCAGGCCGCCTGGCTGAGCCTGCTGCTCACCACCGTCAGCTGGGCCTTCCAGACCCCGGTGGCGCTGCTGCTGGGCGTCTGGGCGGCCGGCAGACAGCGCAGCCGGACCTTCCTCTCCGCCGTCTTCTTCATCCCGCTGCTGCTCTCCACCACCGCCATCGCGATGCTCTTCCACGCACTGCTCGACCCCAACTTCGGCGTCATCGAGCAGATCGGCCCCTGGCTCGGCATCGACCCCAACGTCATGGGCTCGTCCACCGGTGCCCTGCTCACCGTGGCGTTCGTCGGCGGCTGGCAGTTCATGCCGTTCCACACCCTGATCTACCAGGGCGGCGCCCGGCAGATCCCGGAGGTCCTCTACCAGGCTGCCGCCATCGACGGCGCCGGGATGCTGCGGCAGTTCTTCCACATCACCCTGCCGCAGCTGCGCAACACCATCACGACCTCGTCGGTCCTGATGATCGTCGGCTCGCTCACGTACTTCGACACCGTGCTGATCATGACCAAGGGCGGTCCGGGCACGGACACCACGATCCTGCCCTACCTGATGTACCGCACCGGCTTCCAGACCTACGACCTCGGCTACGCCGCGGCCATCGCCACCGCCCTGGTGGTCGTCGCGACCGGTCTGTCACTGATCCTGGTGCGCTTCAGCGGCTTCGGGTCCATGCGTTCGACGCGGGAAGGTATGTGACGTCATGTCTGTCGACACCCGTCGTGCGGCGCCGCCCACGACGCCCCCCTCCCCGGCCCGGAACGCCACCGCCCGCCGGCGCCGGAAGCGGGGAAACCCGCTGGCCGGACTCGGCTCGCTGGTCTGGCTCGTCATCGTCGTCGTACCGCTGTACACGCTGGTCTCCTCGTCGCTGATGCACCAGGACGAGGCGCTCAGCGGCGATCCGCTGGCGTTCCCGGCCGACCCGACGCTGGAGAACTACAACAGCGTGCTGCACAGCGGCTTCCTCACGCTGCTGGGCAACACCGCGATCGTGGCCGCCGCCACGGTCGCCATCGTGCTGGTCCTCTCGGTGCCCGTCGCCTACGTGGCCGTGCGCACCCGCAGCCGGCTCTCCTCGCTGGCCTTCCGGACGTTCCTGCTCGGTGTGGCCATCCCGGCCCAGGCCGTGATCGTGCCGCTCTACCTGCTGATCGGCAAGATGGGCCTGTACGACACGCTGCCCGCGATCATCCTGCCGACCGCGGCCTTCGCGATGCCGGTGGCCGTCCTCGTCCTGAGCGGCACCATGCGGGACGTCTCCGAAGAGATGTACGAGGCGATGGCACTGGACGGCGCCACACCCCTGCGGATGCTGTGGCAGCTCGCCATCCCGATGTCCAAGGGCGGCATCAGCACCGTGGCGATCTTCTCCGCGCTGCAGGCCTGGAACGGATTCCTCTTCCCGCTGATCCTCACCCAGTCGCAGGAGAAGCGCGTCCTGACGCTCGGCCTCTTCAACTTCATGTCCCAGTTCGGAGTGAACATCCCGGCCGTGCTCGCGGCGATCGTGCTCTCCGTGGTGCCGATCTTCGCCGTGTACCTCGTGGCGCGCAGGGCGCTGGTCAACGGACTGATGGGGGTGGGCGGCAAATAACGCACCCACGCCGCCCCGCACCACCGCACTCATGAGAGGAACCCCTGCCCCCATGGCAATCCCCGCTGTCCCGCACGCCCGCCGCACCGAGACGGTCCCCGCCACCGAAGGCCCCTGGCGCGACCCCTCGCTCACCCCGGGGGAACGGGTGGCCGACCTGGTCCCCCGGATGACCCTGGAGGAGAAGGCCGCCCAGCTGTACGGAGTCTGGGTGGGCGCCGACGCCGACGGCGACGGGGTCGCGCCGCACCAGAACGACATGGTCGACCCGGTCGACTGGGACGAGCTCACCACCCGGGGCCTCGGCCAGCTCACCCGGCCCTTCGGCACCGCCCCCGTCGACCCCGGGCTCGGCGCGCTCGCCCTGGCCCGCGCCCAGCGCCGGATCGCCGGGGCCGGACGGTTCGCCATCCCGGCCCTCGCCCACGAGGAGTGCCTGGCCGGCTTCACCGCCTGGGGCGCCACCGCCTACCCCGTCCCGCTGTCCTGGGGCGCGGCCTGGAACCCGGAACTGGTCACCGAGATGGCCCACCGGATCGGCCGGGACATGCGCTCGGTCGGCGTCCACCAGGGCCTGGCCCCCGTCCTGGACGTGGCACGCGACCTGCGCTGGGGCCGCGTCGAGGAGACCATCGGCGAGGACCCCTACCTCGTCGGGACCATCGGCACGGCGTACGTACGCGGCCTGGAGTCCGCCGGCATCGTCGCCACCCTCAAGCACTTCGCCGGGTACGCGGCATCGGCGGGCGCCCGCAACCTCGCACCCGTCAGGGCCGGGGCCCGCGAGATGGCCGATGTGACCCTGCCGCCCTTCGAGATGGCGCTGCGCGAGGGCGGCGCCCGCTCGGTGATGTCCTCCTACGCCGAGATCGACGGAGTGCCGTCGGCGGCCGACCCGGGTCTGCTCACCGAACTGCTCAGGAACACCTGGGGCTTCACCGGAACCGTCGTCGCGGACTACTTCGGCATCGGCTTCCTGGAGACGCTGCACAAGGTCGCCGCCGACCGCGCGGACGCCGCCCGGCTCGCCCTGGGCGCCGGCGTGGACGTGGAACTGCCCACCGTCCGCAGTTACGGCGACGCCCTCGTGGCCGCCGTTCGAGAGGGGACCGTGGCCGAGGAACTGGTCGACCGCGCGCTGTACCGCGTACTGCTGCAGAAGTGCGAACTCGGCCTGCTCGACCCCGACTGGTCGCCGCTGCCCGCCGCCCTGCGGGACACGGACCCCGGGCGGGCCCGGGACACCGTCGACCTCGACCCGCCGGAGAACCGGGCACTGGCCCGCGAACTGGCCGAGCAGGCCTGTGTGCTGCTCGCCAACCCCGACGGCGTGCTGCCGCTGCCTGGCACCGGCCGGATCGCGGTCGTCGGACCGCGCGCGAACGACCCGCTGGCCATGCTCGGCTGCTACTCCTTCCCCAGCCATGTCGGCGTCTCGCACCCCGAGACCGCGATGGGGATCGACGTGCCGACCGTGCTGGAGGCGCTGCGCGGCGAACTCCCGGGCGCGGAGATCGGCTTCGCGGCCGGCTGCGAGGTGGACGGCAGCGACACGTCCGCGATCGCGGACGCCGTCCGGCTGGCCGGGGACGCCGATGTATGCGTCGCCGCGGTCGGTGACCGGGCCGGCCTCTTCGGCCGAGGCACCTCGGGCGAGGGCTGCGACGCGTCCGACCTCTCACTGCCCGGCGCCCAGGGTGAGCTGCTGGACGCCCTGCTGGCCACCGGCACCCCGGTGATCCTGGTCCTGCTGACCGGGCGCCCGTACGCGCTGGGGCGGTGGGCGGACCGGGCGGCCGCCGTCGTGCAGACCTTCTTCCCCGGCGAGGAGGGCGGCCCGGCGCTGGCAGGGGTGCTCTCCGGGCGGGTCAACCCCTCCGGCCGGCTGCCGGTGGGCGTACCGAAGGGGCCGGGCGGCCAGCCGTGGACGTATCTGCAGCCGCCGCTGGGACTGGCGAGCGGGGTCAGCAATCTGGACCCGACACCGCTCTACCCCTTCGGACACGGCATCTCCTACACCTCCTTCGACTGGGAGCAGCCCGGTCCGGTCCCGGCCGAGATCCCCACCGACGGCTCGGCCGGCATCGAACTCACGGTCCGCAACACGGGTGACCGCGAGGGCGCCGAGGTGGTGCAGTTGTACGTCCACGACCCGGTCGCCCAGACGACCCGCCCGCAGATGCGGCTGATCGGCTACGCGCGGGTGGAGCTCGCCGCAGGTGCGGCGGCCAGGGTCCGCTTCCGCTTCCACGCGGACCTGGTGTCCTTCACCGGCATCAGCGGCCGGCGGGTCGTCGAACCCGGTGAGCTCGAACTGCGGCTCGCCGCCTCCAGCGCCGCCACCGCCGTCCGCCGGACGGTGCGGCTGCGGCTGACCGGGCCCGAGCGGACCGTCGACCACCGGAGGCGGCTCGTCTGCGGGACCTCGGTCGAGCCCGTGGCGGAGCCGGCCGCGCACTGACACCGGAGCCGTCCGGGAGCCTCCCAGCCGAGGTGCGGGGAGGCTCCCGAAACTTTCGAAGCCCCCTGATGCAGAGCTTTCCGCTGGTGGCAGTGGGTCCGTCACGCCTCCGACAACGTCAACATCACCCCTACCGTGCACCGCGTCGCCTCGGCCGGTGTACCTGTGCTCAAATTCTGGATGGTCGACCCGGTGGCGGTGCTCCAGAACCTGGTGACCGGCACCGGCGGCCCCGGGCCCAGCTATCTGGGCCCGCCGGAGTGCCTCCGCGGGAGGTCCGGGACGACGGTGAACAGGGAGCGGCGGGGCGGATGAAGAGCGTGAACGAGGACAGCGGTGTGCCGGCCGGACACCTTGAGGTGACCCCCGTCGGTGCGGGGGTCGAGATCAGGCTCGGCACGCAGTCGGGAGAGCTCTCGCTGATCTGCACCCCGGAGAGGGCCCGCGAGCTGGCCGCCTCCCTCGGCCTCGCGGCGGACGAGGCCGACAGCGTGCGCTCGGCGGAGCCCGTCACCGTCAACGCGGAAGAGCTGCGCCGCGGCGACGTGCGGGACGGCGACCGGGCGATGACGGTGGACGGTGTCAGGACCGACGGGGCCACCGTCCACGTCACCTGGAAGTCGGGCGCGGGCCGCAGCTGGAACCAGCTGTACGACGCGGACGCCCGCATCACCCTGCGCCGCCGCGCTGATCCGCTCCGCTGATCCGTCGCGCATCGCCGGCGGAAGGGGCGCACCCTGGAGGAGGAGGCTCCGGAGGTGAGCACCATGACTCAGACCGCTGTCGGATGGCACGTCGAGCTGGAATTCGAGGAGGACACGCATCGCACCCGCGCCGCCGCCCTGGTGCGGCTCTCCGACGGGAGCGAGGTACGTGCCCACGGCTACGCCAGCCGGCACCCCTCGGATTCCGGCCAGCCCCGGGTGGGCGAGGAGATCGCGGGCGCGCGTGCGCTCAACGAGCTGGCGATGAAGCTGCTGACCAAGGCCCACGACGAGATCGACGAGGAGTCCGGCCGTACGTCCTATCCGCTGACCTGAGGGGCCCCGGGCCTGCGACGCGTGACCGGCGAGGCGGAGCCGCATCGCTTGTACGAGAGGCGTCGTAATTTGACGGACGTCGTAGTACGGGATGTATCGTACTAGCGATCCTTCCGTACCCGGCGAAACGGAGTCCGTCGTGAGTGCCCTTTTCGAGCCCTTCACCCTGAGGTCGCTTGTCGTACCGAACCGTGTGTGGATGGCGCCCATGTGCCAGTACTGCGCCGAACCGGTCGGGCCCGGGGCGGGCGTGCCCACCGACTGGCACTTCGCCCACCTCGCGGCGCGTGCCACCGGCGGCACCGGGCTCATCCTCACCGAGGCGACGGCCGTCAGCCCCGAGGGGCGGATCAGCCCGGCCGACCTCGGTATCTGGAACGACACCCAGGTCGCCGCGTTCCGCCGGATCACCGACTTCGTCAAGTCGCAGGGCTCGGTGGCCGGCATCCAGCTGGCCCATGCCGGGCGCAAGGCGTCGACCGCCGCCCCCTGGACCGGCGGCGGACCCGTCGGGCCCGACGCGCACGGCTGGACGCCCGTCGCGCCCAGCCCGCTGCCGTTCGACACCGGCCACCCCGTGCCCCACGAGCTGACGACCGACGAGATCCAGGGCATCGTCGCGGACTTCCGCGAGGGCGCGCGCCGCTCGCTCGAAGCGGGGTTCCAGGTCGTCGAGGTGCACGGCGCGCACGGCTACCTCATCGGCCAGTTCCTCTCCCCGCACAGCAACAGGCGCACCGACGAGTACGGCGGCGGCTACGAGAACCGCGTCCGGTTCGCCCTCCAGGTCGTCGACGCCGTGCGCGAGGTGTGGCCCGAGGACCTGCCCGTCCTCTTCCGCATCTCCGCCACGGACTGGCTCACCGAGAACGCCGACGACGAGCGCGAGGGCTGGACCGCCGACGAGACCGTGCGGCTGGCCGCCGAACTGCGGGCCCACGGCGTCGACCTGCTGGACGTCTCCACCGGCGGGAACGCCCCCCGCGCCCGCATCACGGCCGAGCCCGGCTACCAGGTCCCGTTCGCCGAGCGCGTGAAGCGCGAGACCGGCCTGCCCGTCGCGGCCGTGGGCCTGATCACCGACCCGCAGCAGGCCGAGAAGATCATCACGGAGGAGCGCGCGGACGCCGTCCTCCTCGGCCGCGAACTGCTGCGCAACCCGTTCTGGGCGCAGCACGCGGCGCGCGAACTGTCCGGCACGGTACGCGTTCCCGAGCAGTACGAGTACGCGATCTGACCCACTGCCCGCCACCGCCCGCCCTTCGCGCACACCCCGCCCCGGCCCGCCCGGGACGTGCGCGAAGGGCGGACGCGCGTACCGTCACGCGGCAACCTTTCACCGCGCGTTCACCGGGTATGACGACCGGGGCATTCCCTCCCGCGCCCCGGGGATCTACGCTCGGCCGCGAATCGATCACCGTTGTCCCCGGCCGCACCCCGGACGAAGACAACGTTGTCCGAACTCCCCGGAAGGTACCGCGACATGCCCACCAGACCGTTGCCCGCGGCCCGGCGCCTCGCCGCGCGAACAGCCGCCGTACTCGTCACCGGCGCACTGGCCGCCGCAGTCCTGCCCCCCGCCGCCGGGGCCGCGACCCCGGCTGTCCGCCCCACCGCCTACGTGGACCCGCTGATCGGCAGCGCCAACGGCGGCAACACCTTTCCCGGCGCCACCCTCCCGTACGGCATGATCGCCTGGTCGCCCACGAGCACCAAGGGCGACCAGACGGGCACCGGCGCCGCGAACGGCTACCAGTACGACACCACCCGGCTGCGCGGGCTGAGCCTCACCCACGTCAACGGCGCCGGGTGCGACCCCGGTGCGGCAGGTGACATCCCGATCATGCCGTTCGTCGGGGACGTCACCTCGTCGCCCTCGGCCGACACCAAGGACGCCGTCTACGCCGCGGACTTCTCGCACGAGGACGAGCGCGCCGTCCCCGGCCGCTACACCGTCGGCCTCGACTCCGGAGCCACCGCCGACCTCGCGGTCAGCCGGCGCGCGGGCGTGGCCGACTTCGGCTTCCCCGCCGGGAAGCCCGCCAATCTGCTCTTCCGCGTCTCGAACTCGCTGAACGGCAGCGAGGACGCCCAGGTGAAGATCGACACCGCGCACCGCAAGGTCACCGGCTCGGTGCTCACCGGCGCGTTCTGCGGGCGGCGTGCCAACGGCGGCACCAACAACCGCAAGAGCTACTACCGGCTCTACTTCAGCGCCTCCTTCGACCGCGCCTTCTCCACCACCGGCACCTGGAAGGACGGCACGCTCGCCCCGGGCTCGACCACCGGCGGCGGGGGCGAGGGCTATGCCACCGGAGCGGACCGGGCCGGGCGCGGATCGGGCGGCTGGGTCGGCTTCGACACCGCCTCCGACAACGATGTCCACATGCGCATCGGCATCTCCTACGTCAGCCGGGCCGGCGCGGAGGCCAACCTGCGCTCCGAGATCGCCCCGCACGCCGGGGTGGACGACGTGGCGGCCGCCGCGAGCCGGACCTGGGACCGGGAGCTGGAGTCCGTCCGCACGGGCGGCGGCACCGAGGCTCAGCGCACCACCTTCTACACCGCGCTGTACCACTCCCTGATGCAGCCCAACATCGTCAGCGACACCGACGGCCGCTACCCCGGCATGGACGGCGAGCCCCACCGGATCGGGCGTGGACAGGGGGCGCAGTACAGCAACTTCTCCGGCTGGGACCAGTACCGGGCCCAGATACAACTGCTCGCCCTGCTGAAACCGGAGGTGGCCGGGGACTTCGCCCAGTCGCTGTACAACTTCGCCCGGCAGAACGGCGGCGTGTGGGACCGCTGGGTGCACATCAACGGCGCCACCCACGTCATGACCGGTGACCCCACCGCGGCCACCCTCGCCACGTTCTACGCCATGGGGGTGCGGAACTTCGACTACGAGGGCGCCTACGAGTCGCTGGCCCGTCAGGCGACCGTCCCCGTCGAGGACGGCCTCTCGGACGCCGGCTGTCCCGGCCAGTGCACCGGCCAGCGGCCCAACCTGGCCCAGTACCTTCAGTCCCACTACGCGCCGCAGGACGTCTGCCACTGCTGGGGCGGAGCCGCCGAGACCCTGGAGGACGCGGTCGCCGACGACGCGCTCGGCCGCTGGGCCGCGCTGCTCGGCCGGGACGCGGAGGCCAAGTCGTTCAAGGAGCGCGGCGGCTGGTGGCGCAACGTGTTCAACGCGGGGGCCACCGACGGAGCCGGCACCAGCGGCTACATCCAGGCCCGCAACGTCGACGGCTCCTGGGTCACCCCGTTCGGCCCGGGGAGCGACCTGGGCTTCGCGCAGGGCACCAGCGCCACGTACACCTGGATGGTGCCGCAGGACGTCCAGGGGCTGGCGGCGGCGATGGGCGGCCGGGACGTCGCGGCGGAGCGCCTCGACGGCTTCTTCCACAAGGCGGACGGCTCCTGGTCGGTGAAGGGCGGCGACTCCGTGCGCTACGACCCGACCAACGAGCCCGGCATCCACGCCCCTTGGCTCTACAACGCGCTCGGTCAGCCGTACAAGACCCAGGCGACCGTCCGCGAGATCCTGAACACGGTCTACGGGACGGGCCCGCGCGGTCTGCCCGGCAACGACGACCTGGGGACCATGTCCGCCTGGTACGTCTTCTCCGCGCTGGGGATGTACCCGCAGTCCCCGGGCGGCGCCGCGATGCTGCTGGGCGCCCCGTTGTTCCCGAAGGCGGTCATCGACCGGCCGCACGGCAGGGACATCACCATCACCGCACCGGCCGCCGACGCCGGGCATCCGTACATCGACGCGGTGACGGTCGACGGACGCGACCACGACCGGTCCTGGACGGACCCGAGCCTGCTCACCCGGGGCGGCAAGCTGGCCTTCAGCCTCTCCGGCGAGCCCAACACCACCTGGGCTACAGCCGCTTCGGGGCTGCCGCGCTAGGAGTACGACGGCGCCGTGCCGGATCGCCGCGCCCCGTGCGCGGTGATCCGGCACGGGGCGCGCCGAACCGACTTTCTATCGTTGAAAATTCTCCGTGCATGACTGTTGTTTTACGTTTGATGCTGTGGCTGAATGTTCGATTGTGTGCTGTGCCTCACAGGTTCGAGGCACTTCAGCTCTCTCGACAGGACGACGCCTTGAGACGACAAATGCCCCGCCCCCGTGCTCTGTTCAGGACGGCGGTCTGTGCCGCCGCGCTGCTGATCCCCGTCGGGGCCACCCTGGTCCCGGCTGCCGCAGCCACCCCCGCCGCAGCCGCCGGCGCCGCCTCCGCGACCACGTTCAAGGCCGGGAATCCGGCCACCGAGGTCCACGGGCTGAAGGGCGAGTACTTCAGCATGTCCGCGCCCGGCGCGCGGGACTTCGACAAGCTCGGCGGAGTCGCCCTCGACCCGCAGATCAACTTCCCCGGCCTCACCGGCACGTTCGAGTCCACCACCGGGCAGACGGAGAACACCACCGCCCGCTGGACCGGCGGCATCACGGCCCCCGAGGACGGTGACTACACCTTCGCCGCGAGCGGTGACAACGGCTTCCGTCTCTACATCGACGGCAAGGTGGTCATCGACCACTGGGAGCCGGACTGGGACAACGAGCAGACCAGCGCGCCGGTCGCGCTGAAGGCCGGTGAGACGCACGAGTTCAAGCTGGAGATGTTCCAGGACACCGGCGGCGCCAACATGTTCCTGCGCTGGTCCAGCGCGAAGCTCGCCAAGCAGGTCGTGCCCGAGTCGGCCTTCACTCCGCCGGCCGACTTCGAGGTCTACCCCGTCGGGCTGAGCGTCGCGAGCGACGGGCAGAAGCTCCGGGCCACGTTCGACGACAAGGTCGCCTCCTTCTCCCGGGTGAAGGACCACCTCAAGATCGAGGCGGACACCTCGCCGATCCCGGTGAAGTCCGTCGCCCGCGCGTCCGGCAGCTCCAAGGCGCTCACCGTCACCCTGGCCGCACCCGTCCAGAAGGGCCAGCAGGTCCGCATCGCGTACGACGGGAAGGCCGGCCTCACGGTCGGCGGCGAGACGGTCCCCGAGATCAGCCGCACGGCCGAGAACCTGTCGGCGCACCGCCTCACCACGACCTGGGGCGACAAGCTCGACCGCGAGCACCCGCTGCCCGAGTACCCCAGGCCGCAGCAGGTCCGCGACCAGTGGAAGAACCTCAACGGGCCCTGGGAGTTCGCCGGAGCCGAGGCGGGCGAGCAGCCCGTGTTCGGGAAGAAGCTCGGTGAGCGCATCACCGTGCCGTTCCCCGTCGAGTCGCAGCTCTCCGGCCTGGAGCGCCACGAAGACCACATGTTCTACCGCAAGCTCGTCACGGTGCCGAAGAACTGGTCGGTGAAGAGCGGCAAGGACAAGAGCGGCAAGGGCAGCGCCGGAAACCGGCTGAAGCTCAACTTCGGTGCCGTCGACTACCAGGCCACCGTCTGGGTCAACGGCAAGCAGGTCGCCGAGCACACCGGCGGCTACACCTCCTTCACCGCCGACATCACCGACGCGGTCAAGGGCAGCGGACCGCAGGAGATCGTCGTCGCGGTCACCGACACCACCGGTGACGACCAGCCCAAGGGCAAGCAGTCCCGCAGCCCCGGCGGCATCGTCTACACGCCGTCCTCCGGCATCTGGCAGACCGTCTGGATGGAGCCGGTGGCTCCCGCGTCGGTGGACTCCCTGACGACCACGCCCGACATCGGCAAGGGCGCCCTGGCCGTCAAGGTCAACTCCGCCGCGGCCTCGGCCGGTGCGCGGGTCACCGCCGTCGCCCGGGACAAGAAGGGCAAGGTCGTCGGCACGGTCTCCGGACCGGCCAACCGCGAGCTGAGCCTGCCCGTGAAGAAGCAGCACCTGTGGACCCCGGACGACCCGTACCTGTACGACCTCGACGTCAGCCTCACCGACGGACGCTCCAAGGACACCGTCGACAGCTACTTCGGAATGCGCTCCCTCGGCATCGAGAAGGTCGGCGGCTACCAGAAGCTGGTGCTCAACGGGAAGCCGTTCTACTCGCTCGCCATGCTGGACCAGGGCTTCTGGCCCGACGGGCTCTACACCCAGCCGAGCGACGCCGCGCTGACCTTCGACCTGAAGGCACAGAAGGAACTCGGCTTCAACGCGGTGCGCAAGCACATCAAGGTGGAGTCGGCCCGCTGGTACTACCACGCGGACCAGCTCGGACTGCTGGTCTGGCAGGACTTCGTCTCCTCCGACATCACCGGTGAGAAGGGGCAGCAGGCCTTCCTCTCGCAGGGCAAGCAGATGATGGAGCAGCTCCACAACTCGCCCTCGATCGGCGGCTGGATCGTCTTCAACGAGGGCTGGGGCGAGTGGGACCGCACCGAGACCGGCAAGATCACCGAGGCGGTCAAGGCCGCCGACCCCTCCCGCGTCGTCAACGCGCACAGCGGTGTCAACTGCTGCTCGTCCAAGGGTGACTCGGGCAAGGGCGACATCATCGACCACCACGACTACCTCAACAACGACGCCCCGTTCCCGGACAACCGGGCGGCCATGGACGGCGAGCACGGCGGCTTCACCCTCCGTACCGCCGGCCACATGTGGCCCGGTGCCCCCGCGGCGATCTACAGCGGGGTCGCGGACAAGGACGCCCTGACGGCCAAGTACGTCGACAACACGCGCACCTACTACCTCGCGGCCGCCGGAGCCGAGCTGTCGGGCTCGGTGTACACGCAGGTCAGCGACCTGGAGAACGAGCTCAACGGTCTGTACACCTATGACCGGCGCGAGATCAAGGTCGACCCCGAGCAGGTCCGGAAGATCAACGAGCAGGTCATCGCGGCGGGCGCCGCCGCCGGCCACCGCGACGAGGTGAAGGGCGGCGCCGCCTGGAACCTCGACGAGGGCAAGGGCACCAAGGCCGCCGACCAGGGCCCCAACCGCCTGCCGCTCACCCTGTCCTCCGGCACCACCTGGGCGCCCGGCGTCCAGGGTTCGGCGCTGAAGTTCAACGGTGAGGGCCAGTACGCCGAGACCACCACCCCGGCGGTCGACACCACCGAGGACTACACGGTGTCGGCCTGGGCCCAGCTCGACGCGCTGCCCGGCAACTACGCGACGATCGTCAGCCAGGACGGACGCCGCACCGAGAATCCGTTCTACCTCCAGTACGGGCAGGGCGCGTTCGCCTTCAGCACCCCGGGCGGCAAGCGCGCGCGGGCGGAGATGACGCCCGAGACCGGCAGGTGGTACCACCTGGTGGGCGTGCGTGCGGGCGACGAGCTGAAGCTGTACGTCGACGGCAGCCTCGCGGCCACGGCCCAGGCCGGTACCGCCGACGCCAGCACCGGCCCGCTCTCGGTCGGCCGTGCGCAGTACGCGGGCGAGAAGGGCGACTTCTGGAACGGTTCCATCGACCAGGTCAGGGTGTACGACAAGGCCCTGACCGCGGACGAGGTGAGCGCGCTGCACGGCACCGAGAAGCCGTAGCCGTCCGGCGCGGTAACCCGCTGCCCGCCCCCGCGTCCGTGCTGGGGCGGGCAGCGGTAGGCCCCGGCAGCCGGGCCGGGCACGGGGCCGTGTGAGGATCGGGGGATGGATGATCCGGAGATCCGCCGACGCCGCGACGACGACCTGAAGGCGTGCGTCGAGGCACTGGCCACGGTGTACGAGGCGGACCGCTACCCGGCCCGGTGGCCGGACGACCCGGCGGGCTGGCTGACCCCCGAGGGGCTGGTCGACGCCTGGGCGGCCTGGGACGGCACGCACGTGCTGGGGCATGTCGCGCTCACCCGGACCGGCCCCGCCATGGCGGCGGAGGCCGGGCTCGCGCCGGACCGACTGGCCTCGGTGTCACGGCTGTTCGCCACGGCGTCGGCGCGGCGGCGCGGAGTGGCGAGCGCGCTGCTCTCGACCGCGTCGGCCGCCGCCGCGGCCGCCGGCCGGCGGCCGGTCCTGGAGGTGGAGGACGGCGGCGGCGCGGCGGTCCGGCTCTACGAGAACGCCGGCTGGCGGCTCGTCTCGAGCCGCGTGGGCGACTGGACGACGGCCGACGGCCGGACGGCGCTGCTGCGCACGTACATCGCACCGGCGGCTGCGGCGCGGTAGTACACCTGCGGCCCGGACGCGACGCGTTCGCGTCGTGTCCGGGCCGCAGGCCTGCGTGGTGCGGGGCGGTCAGGGAGCCCAGGGGACCTCCACCGCCCAGGTGGTGTCCTCGGTGAACGTGGCCGGGCTGTCCCAGGCGTGCCCGCCGCCCGGCGTGGCCAGCCACACCTCCGAGTCGATGTGGCGCAGATAGCTGCCGGGCAGGTTGGCGCTGGACAGCCGTACGCCGCCGGTGCCGGCGACGGCGCACCAGGTGGCGTCGGCCTTGAAGAGCGCCGAGCCGTCATTGGCGTCCCGCCGGACCCGGAAGTCCCGGTGCCGGAGGTACTCGCCGGGATAGTTCCGGGACTCCAGCGAGTAGCAGTTGCTGTTGGCGAGCCCGGTGACGATCTTCCAGGTGGCGTCGTTCTTCAGCAGTGCGCTGCTCCCGCTGTCGACGACCTCGGTGAAGGCGAGCGCGTCCTGGTGGCGCAGGTACTTGTCGGTGTACCCGGGTGTCGTGACCCGCAGCGACTTGTACTGCCCGGTGGGCAGGGTCACCGGCGGGGCCGGGTTGCGTGAGGCGTTGATGAGGGCCTGGTTGGCGGCCTTCACCCGGGCGGTGTCCACCTTGACGACCTGGCGGTCGTAGGTGAGCAGCCCGTTCGCCTCGTTCTCCACATCGGTGATCTCCGTGTAGACCGAGGCGGAGAGGCCTGCGGGCAGCTGGCCGATCCGGATGCTGTCGAGCAGCCCGACGAAGCGGTTGTCGAGCGCGGCGACGCTCGGCTGGTCCTCGTAGCTGAAGCCGCCGCCGGGGAACCACTCGTGGCCGGGGACCTTGTAGCCGAGGCCGCCGAACTCACCGAGGACCGCGGCTCTGGTCGCGGTGGGCGCGGTGTTGCCGGGGCCGACGTAGATGTGGTTGTCGACCACGTCCCCGTTGCCGCCGTCGACCGAGCCGCAGCAGTTCACCCCGCTCATGTTGTTCACCAGCCGGGACGGGTCGTACGCCTTCACCTCGTTGGCGATCCTGGCCTGGTCGTACTGGCCCCAGCCCTCGTTCTGGTCGACCCACATCACCAGCGAGGGCGAGCTGCGGTGCTGGTCGATGATCGCGTGGAACTCGGACTCCCACTGGGTGCGGGCCGCCGGGCCGGGGCTCTTGCCGGTGTCCATGGCCGGCATGTCCTGCCAGACCAGCAGGCCCAGCTTGTCCGCCCAGTAGAACCAGCGCTGCGGTTCGACCTTGATGTGCTTGCGGACCATGTTGAACCCGAGGTCCTTGTGGGCCTGGAGGTCCGACTTCAGGGCGGCGTCCGTCGGCGCGGTGTAGATGCCGTCCGGCCAGTAGCCCTGGTCCAGGGTGCCGGTCTGGAACACGAACTTCCCGTTGAGGACCGGCCGCAGCACGCCGTCGACCTTGGCCACGGCGATGGACCGCATGCCGGTGTAGCCGCCGACCGCGTCGGTGACGGCCGAGCCGTCGAGCAGCTCCGCCTTCACGTCGTACAGGAACGGGTCCTCCGGGGTCCACAGGTGCGCGTTCGGCACCGGTACGGAGATCTCGGAGCCGACGGTCCCGGTGGCCGTGCCGACCACGCTCCCGCCGCTGGAGACGCTGACCCGGGCGCTGCGGCCGGACGCGGACGCGCCCTGCACCTTCACCCGCAGGGTGCCGTTGCCCAGGCTGGGCGTCATGTCCAGCCGGGTGATGTGGGCGGTGGCGACCGGTTCCAGCCAGACGGTCTGCCAGATGCCGGAGGCCGCGGTGTAGAAGATCCCGCCGCCGTTGTGCGGCCGCACGTCGTTGATGCGCTGTTTGCCGACGGCCTGCCCGCCGGTCTGCGTCGGGTCGTACACGGAGACCACGACCGTGTTCGTACCGCCGTTGAGCTGCGGGGTGATGTCGTAGGCGAACGAGTCGTAGCCGCCCTTGTGGGCGCCGACCTGGGTGCCGTTGACCCAGACCGTGGTCTGCCAGTCGGATGCGCCGAAGTTGAGCTCGACCCGGCGGCCGTTCCAGTTCGAGGGCACGGTGAAGGTGCGCTTGTACCAGAGCTTGTCGTTCTCGGTGATCTTCCGCTGGATGCCGGAGAGCGCGGACTCCGCGACGAACGGGACCCGGATCTGGTCGGTGAACGAGGACGGCTGCCCGGCGTCGCGGCCGGTCACCGCGAAGTCCCAGATGCCGTTGAGGTTGGCCCAGTCGGGCCGGGTGAGCTGCGGGCGCGGGTACTCGGGCAGCGGCTTGTCCACCGGGACCTGGGCGGTCCAGGGGGTGGTCATGGGGGAGGGCTTGGGCGTCCAGGACGCGGCGCCGGCCGGGGCCGTGCCGGTCCCCACCAGGGCGGTGGACACCAGCGCCAGCAGTCCGGTGGTGGCGATCGTCCGTCTCCACCAGGGCCTGCGGCCCGGAATGCGTAAGCGGCTCATCGGTTCGTCTCCTTCGCCGGGGGCTGCCCCGGTACGGGAAACTCCCCGCGCCGGGTGGCGCGGGGAGCGGTGCGGGGGGAACTGGGGAACGGTCAGGGGGTCAGACGAGCTGCCAGAGGTGGTCGTCGGTGCCGTTGTCGTCGAACTGGACGACGTGGGCGCTGTCGGCGGTGGACATGTTGTCGACGCCGAGCACCTTGCCCGAGTGCCGGTTGCGGATGCGGTACCAGCCGTCGGCATCGGGAACCAGTTGCCAGAGGTGGTCGTCGGTGCCGTTGTCGTCGAACTGGACGACGTGGGCGCTGTCGGCGGTGGACATGTTGTCGACGCCGAGCACCTTGCCCGAGTGCCGGTTGCGGACGCGGTACCAGCCGTCGCCCTCGGGAACCAGCTGCCAGTCGTGGTCGTCGGTGCCCGTGTCGCCGAACTGGACGACGTGGGCGCTGTTCGCCGTGGACATGGTGTCGACGCCCAGCACCTTGCCGGAATGCCGGTTGCGGATGCGGTACCAGCCGCTCGTCAGCCAGGGCGTCCCGTCCGGACCGGCGGTCGGGAACGAGGTGATGCGCAGCCGCGCCGCCCCCATGGGTACGAGCGTGACCTCCACCACCGGCTCCGTGCTGCGCGCCGGGCTGTCCTGGAGCGGGGTGACGACGTGTTCCCCGTCCGCGGTCCACTCCGGGATCCGGCGGGCCCGCGCGGTCATGGTCAGCGGGGTGCCCTCCAGCGTGAACGGGTTGTCGTCCCTGACCGGGCGCACGGTGTGGGGATGCAGCGAGGCGGCAGGCTTCTTCCCGTCCAGGACGAGCCCGTAGTTCCACGGCCCGGTGGCGTGCACCTCGTACTCGGGGAACTGGTCGGTGCCGCCGGTGCGCCTGTACTCCTCGCCGATCCGCAGCGAGTACGTGAGAGGGCCCCGGTCCACGCTCACGGAGCCGTGGTTGTGCTCCCAGGTGCGTACGGTGGTCGTCTGCGGGAAGCGCAGGGTCACCTTGTCGCCGTCGGCCCAGGTGCGTTCGACGCGGGTGAAGGCGGGACCGGCGGGGGCGTCCACCCGGCGCCCGTTCACCTTGATCTCCGGCGCCTCGCACCAGGCGGGCACCCGCAGTACCAGCGGGAAGCGCAGCTGCCCCGGCGCCTTCAGGGTGAGGGTGACCGAGTCCGTGAACGGGTAGCCGGTCTCCTCGGTGAAGGTGACCTCGGTGCCGCCGGCGACCTTCGCGGTGACCTCGCAGGCGGCGTACATCGCGGCGGCGAGACCCCCGTCGGGGGTGGCGAGCCAGAGCTCCTCGGTGAAGTACGGCCAGCCCATGCCGTAGTTGTGCGGGCAGCAGCGGTACTGGTCGACGCCCGGCAAGAACGCCTGCATCGCGAAGCCGTTCTGGAACTGCCGGTCGTTCTTGGGCGCGTTGTCCAGGTCCACGCTGTTGGCGCTGGTGATGTAGTGGACCGACTTGCCCGAGGGGTCGAGCGAGGCCGGCAGCGAGTTGAAGGCCAGCTCCTCGCAGCGGTCCGCCCACAGCGGGTCGCCGGTGATCCGGGTCAGCAGCTGGTGGCTGGCCATGAACTCGACGATCCCGCAGGTCTCGAAGCCCTGCCGGGGGTCGCCGTGCCCGGGGCGCGCGTTCTCGTCCCCGGCGAAGCCGCCACCGGGGAACTGCCCGTACTGGTCCATGGCCTTGCCGTACGTCCCGTAGGTGTTCCGGGTGTCCTGGGCCGAACCGCTGCGCAGCGCGTACTGGGCGGGCTCGCGGAAGCCCTGCGCGATGTTCACGTTGTGCGGGCTGACCAGGTTGTCGCCCCAGTCGGCCCCGTTCGCGTGGATCTTGTCGGCGAGGTCGAGGAGGAAGGCGTCGCCGGTGCGGTTGTAGAGCCAGAACACGCTGTCCAGCCCGTCGCCCCAGCGCAGCGCGATCCAGCTGGTGTTGAAGGCGCCCGGCCCCTGGGCGTTCATGTAGCGGAAGAACCTGCTGAGGAACGGGATGATCCGGGTGTCGCCGGTGTACTCCTGCCAGGAGCGCAGCGCCTGGACCAGCGGCAGGAAGGGCCAGAAGTCAGGGCCGCCGTTCAGCGACGTGCGCAGCGATTTCGGGCCGAAGAAGCCGTCGGACTGCTGGGTGCTGAGAATGGCGTCGAACCAGCGGCGTACGGCGGCCAGGGCCCGGTCGTCGCCGGTGAGGACCGCGAGGTCGGTGTAGCCGCGCAGCCAGTACGGGACCTCCTCCCAGCCGCCCAGTTCGGGGCGGACCCAGCCGGTGGCGGCGAAGTCGAGGAAGTGGGAGAACTCCTCGTACCGGCCGCACAGGCCGTCCAGTTGGAGCTTCAGCTGTCCGGCCAGCCAGCCGCGTGCGGTGACCCGGCCCGGCGGGAGCTTCAGGAACGCCGTCGGGTGCAGCGGAGCGGCGTTGGGGGAGTAGTGGCCGCCGCGGGCCGGTTTCGCCCGGTGCTCGGCCGCGGTCGCGGTGGTGGCCCAGCGGCCGTTCGCCGCCGTCGCCGCCGCGGCCGTGGCCAGCGCACCTGCCATGAGTTGTCTGCGGTTCAGGGGCATGGAGGGGGCTCCTGCTCTCTGCCGGCCGGGGTTCCGGCTCGGGGAAGGCACATGACACGGGTGGGGCCGTCATGACGCAGCGAACCGGAGGGAGCCGGAGCGCGTGCATGGCGAGATGAGCCGTCGCGGCGGAAAGGGGCTGCGCGGCGCGGTGCTTGCAACGTTGGAAATTTGGCTACCGGCGGTATGACAGCACGGCGTCGGGCGGCTGTCCAGGGTTGCGGCAGTAACCGGGCGCCGGTGGCCGCCATTTCGCCCCGGGCGGCTCCGACACATTTTGGAAACGCATCGACAACGCTCTTGCCGCCCGTGCCGCGCCGCCTATATAACGTTGTAAACCGAGCCGCCGAGAGGCCGCGCAGGCTCTCACGACCGCAGTTCGTGCAGCTGGGGCCCGCCCCCGCGAAGCACTGGCGGGGGTCGTGAGGAATGCAGTGACATCAGCCGCCGTGCGGCCGATGCATCGTCCAGCCATGCCCGACCGCACACCCGCCGGTGTGCCGTCAACCCGCCAAGGAGCCCCCGCGCATGATGATCCAGCGCCGAACCCGTACCCTCGCCGTGGCCTGCCTCCTCGCCGCCACAGCCACGCTGGCCGCCTCCGGCTGCTCCAAGTCGGAGGGCTCGGACAACGCGAGCTCTGACAGCAGCCAGGGCGCCCAGGCGGCCAAGTCCCCCGAGTCCTCCTCCGGTTCCGGCTGCTCGCTGCAGACCTACGGGTCGCCGAAGCTGGACCTGAAGAACGCGGTCGTCGGCTTCTCGCAGTCGGAGAAGGAGGCCAACCCGTTCCGGATCGCCGAGACCCAGTCCATCAAGGACGAGGCGAAGAAGGTCGGCGTCAAGAAGCTCCTCACCACCAACGCCCAGTCGCAGCTGTCCAAGCAGATCAGCGACATCCAGGACATGCTGTCGCAGGGCGCCCAGTTCCTCATCGTCGCCCCGCTGAACTCCGACGGCCTGGAGCCGGCGCTCAAGGCAGCCGCGGCCAAGAAGGTCCCGGTCCTCACCGTCGACCGCAAGCTCAACTCCACCGCGTGCAAGGACTACGTGGCCTTCCTCGGCTCCGACTTCGTCGAGCAGGGAAAGCGCGCGGCGGACGCGATGATCAAGACGACCGGTGGCAAGGGCAAGGTCGCCATCCTCCTCGGCGCCTCGGGCAACAACGTCACCACCGACCGCACCAAGGGCTTCGTCGACCAGCTCAAGGCCAAGGCTCCGGGGCTGAAGATCGTCGCCCAGCAGACCGGTGAGTTCGCCCGCGACAAGGGCCAGCAGGTCATGGAGCAGCTCATCCAGTCCAAGCCCGACATCACCGCCGTCTACGCGGAGAACGACGAGATGGGCCTCGGCGCCGTCACCGCGCTGAAGGCCGCCGGCAAGAAGCCCGGCAAGGACGTCAAGATCGTCTCCGTCGACGGCACCCGCAACGCCGTCCAGGCCCTGGTCAACGGCGAGTACAACGCCGTCATCGAGTCGAACCCGCGCTTCGGCCCGCTGGCCTTCGCGACCGCCCAGAAGTTCTACGGCGGCGAGGAGATCCCGGAGAACGTCATCATCTCCGACCGCGCCTACGACGAGTCCAACGCCAAGGCCTCGCTCGGCGGCGCGTTCTGACCGCGACCGGCACCACCTGCCCGTAGCACCCGCGGGGGCCCGCCGGGCCGGGACCGGCCGCGCGATGAACCGCACGCGTCCCGCCCGGCCCGTACCGGCCCCCGGCGCACCGCCGCCGTGACGCTCCCACCCGTCACGGCGGCCACCGGGCCCACACCCTTGGAAGAGCGGAAGGCCGAGACCAGCCATGGCACCACCCGAAGCAGTACCGCAGCCGCCGGAGCCGGCCGCCGACGTGAAGGAGCCGACCGAGCCCGACGCCCCCGTGAAGGAGGCCACCGAGGCGAAGGACGCCACCGAGGCGACGGGCGCCACCGAGGCGACGGGCGCCCCCGGCACGAGCGCCGTCCCCGGGGCGAAAGACGCCTCCGGCCCGGACGCCGTCACCGGCCCGGACGCCGTCACCGGCCCGGACGCCGTCACCGGCCCGGACGCCGTCACCGGCCCGGACGACGGCTCCGCCCCGGCCGTCCTCGAAGCCCGCGCGGTGAGCAAGCGGTTCCCCGGCGTCGTCGCCCTCGACGGTGTCTCGTTCTCCCTGCGCGCCGGGGAGACCCACGCACTGGTGGGGGAGAACGGAGCCGGCAAGTCCACCCTGATCAAGGTGCTGACCGGGGTGTACCAGCCCGACGAGGGCGAGCTGCGGCTGACCGGCCGACAGATCGCCTTCGCCCGCCCGTTCGAGGCGCAGCAGGCCGGCATCTCCACGATCTACCAGGAGGTGAACCTCGTCCCGCTGATGAGCGTGGCGCGCAACATCTTCCTCGGGCGTGAACCGAAGAACCGTTTCGGCCTGATCGACTTCGGCCGCATGCACCGCGAGACCACCGAACTCCTCGACGGCTTCGGCGTCCGTGTCGACCCCAAGCGGCCCCTGCACACCCTGGGCATCGGTACCCAGCAGATGGTCGCGCTGGCCCGCGCCGTCTCGGTCAACGCGCAGGTCGTCATCATGGACGAGCCCACCTCCTCGCTGGAGCCGCGTGAGGTCGAGACGCTCTTCCGGGTCATCGAGGACCTGCGTGAGCGCGGCATCGCGGTGCTCTACGTCAGCCACCGCATGGACGAGCTCTACCGGATCTGCGACCGCGTCACCGTCCTGCGCGACGGCCGGCACATCCACACCGGCGACCTCGCCGACCTCGACCGCATGCAGCTCGTCTCGATGATGCTCGGCCGCGACATGGCCGAGGTCCGCCGCTCCGGTCTCACCAGCTTCGGCTCCGAGGGCCACGACGCCTCGCGCACCCCGGTGCTCACCGCGTCCGGCCTCTCCCGCAACCACCAGCTCCACGACATATCCCTGTCCCTGTACGCCGGTGAGGTGCTCGGCCTCGGCGGACTCCTCGGCTCCGGCCGCAGCGAGACCGCGAAGGCCCTGGCCGGTGCGCTGAACCTGGACTCCGGCGAGATCGGGATCGGCGGACGTGCGCTGCGCAGGCTCACCTCCGCCGGCGCCATCCGCGCCGGCATCAGCCTGCTCCCCGAGGACCGCAAGGCCGAAGGCATCGTCCCCGGCCTCTCGGTGCGCGAGAACATCGTGCTGGCCGCGATGCCACGCCTCTCCCGCGCGGGTGTCGTCTCCCGCGCCAAGCAGGACCGCATCGTCGAGATCTTCATGAAGCGGCTGCGGATCAAGGCGGCGAGCCCCGAACAGAAGGTCGGCGAGCTCTCCGGCGGCAACCAGCAGAAAGTCCTGCTGGCCCGCTGGCTCTGCCTGGAACCCAAGGTGCTGCTGCTCGACGAGCCCACCCGCGGCATCGACGTCGGCGCCAAGGCCGAGGTCCAGAGCCTCATCGACGACCTCGCCCGCGAGGGCCTCGCCGTGCTGCTCATCTCCTCCGACATCGAGGAACTCATCGAGGGCGCCGACCGCATCGTCGTCCTGCGCGGCGGCGCGGTCGCGGGTGAACTGGCGGGCGACGAGGTGGCCGAGAGCCATCTGCTCGAAGTGCTCGCCGACCACTCACCGGCGCCCGCAGGGCAGGCCCCGGCCGCTCAGGAGGACCCCCGATGACCCAGGCCACGCTCTCCACCCCCGCCGCCCGCCCGCTGGCGCGGCTGCGCGACCCCGCCTGGTACCAGGAGTACGGGGTGTACCTCGCCGTCGCGGTGGTGCTCCTGTTCAACGCCCTGTTCACCGAGCACTTCATGACCGCGGACAACCTGCGCACCCAGCTCGTCCAGGTCGCGCCCATCGTCATCGTCGCCCTGGGCATGGCCCTGGTGATCGGCACCGAGGGCGTCGACCTCTCCGTCGGCTCGACCATGGCGGTGGCCGCGGCCCTGCTGCCGCTCTACCTCGGCTACGGGCTGGTGCCCGCACTGGTCATGGCGCTGCTGGCCGGCGCGCTCGTCGGAGCGGTCAACGGCACGCTGGTCTCCCTCGTCGGGCTCCAGCCGATCGTCGCCACCCTCGCGCTGTTCGTCGGCGGCCGAGGCCTGGCCCTCGTCATGGCGGACGGCCAGCTCAAGCAGATCGTCAACCCCGACCTGCTCTCGCTCGGCACCGGGTCCTTCCTCGGCATCCCCCTGGTCGTACTCATCGCCGCGGTCCTCGCGGTCGCCGTCGCCTTCCTCGTCCAGCGCACCACCTTCGGCCGCCAGGTCGTCGCCATCGGCGGCAACCGGGCCGCGGCCTCGCTCGCCGGACTGCCCGTGCGCCGCGTACTGATCGGTGTGTACGTGCTCTGCGGGGTGCTGGCCGCACTGGCCGGCATCCTCGCCACCGCCAGGCTCACCGCCAGCGACCCCTCCTCGCTCGGCACCCTCATGGAACTCTCCGCCATCACGGCGGTCGTGGTCGGCGGCACCCCGCTCAACGGCGGTTCCATCCGGGTGCTCGGCACCGTCGCGGGCGCCCTGCTGATGCAGCTCCTGCGCGCCACCCTCGTCAAGCACGACCTGCCCGACTCCACCGCACAGATCGCCCAGGCGGCCATCATCATCGCCGCCGTCTACGTCGCCCGGGAGCGTCGGTCCCGATGAACGAAACCTCACCCGCACCGGTGGCCCAGGCCCCGGCACCGCGCAAGACCCCCGCAGCCGCGGGCGGCGGCGCGCCCCGCCCCGTGACCGGCGCACCGCCCCCGCTCGGGCAACGGCTCGCCGAACTCCTCCAGCGTCAGGGCGTGCTCGCGGTCCTGCTCACGGTCGTGATCGTCGCGTCGTTCATCTACCCGACGTTCGCCACCCTGGACAACGCCCGCGGCGTGACCGTCCAGGCCTCTTTCCTGGCCGTGGTCGCCCTCGGCATGACCATGGTCATCATCACCGGCGGCATCGACCTGTCCGTCGGCTCCGTCTTCGCGCTCGGCGGCGTCCTCGCCGCCTGGGCCTCCCAGTGGGGCTTCCTGCCCGCACTGCTCGTACCACTGGTGGCGTGCGGCGCGATCGGACTGCTCAACGGCTTCCTGGTCGCCCGCGCGGGGATGGCACCGTTCATCGTCACGCTGGCCACCCTGCTGGGAGCCCGCGGCATCCTGCTCGCCTTCACCGACGAGGGCGCCACCACCTACCTGGTCCCCAAGGGATCGGCCTTCGCCGAGCTCGGGCAGGGGAGCGTGTGGGGCTTCGGCTACCCGATCCTCATCGCCCTCGTCCTGTTCGGCGTCGGCGGCCTGCTGCTGCAGCGCACCTCGTTCGGGCAGACCCTCTTCGCCGTCGGCGGCAGCAGCGACGCGGCCACCCTGATGGGCCTGCCCGTGGCCCGCACCAAAATGCTGGTCTACACGCTCAGCGGACTGCTGGCCGGACTCGCCGGCGCGCTCAACGCCGCCCGGCTGTCGTCCGGGGTCACCATCGTCGGCGTGGGCATGGAGCTCGACGCGATCTCCGCCGTCGTCATCGGCGGCACCCTCCTGATCGGCGGCGCCGGCTCGATCAGCGGAACGCTCTGGGGCGTACTGCTGCTCGCCGTCATCCAGAACCTGATCAACCAGATCGGCTCGCTGAACTCCTCGTACCAGTCGGTGGTCAGCGGAGGGTTCCTTATCGTTGTCGTCGTGGCGCAGCGCTATCTGGCGCGCAGCCGCAGAACCACTTGAACCTGTGCCGGGGCCCCGGGCCCCGGCACAGGCCGAGCCGAACCGGCGCAGCCGGGCCACCGCGCGTCAACGCGCGTCAAGTCGATTCAGGGAGTGCCGTGGGCGTCAGCCTCAAGGACGTTGCGCAACGGGCGGGCGTATCCATCAAGACCGTGTCGAACGTGGTGAACAACTATCAGCACGTCACACCGAAGATGCGCGCCAAGGTGCAGCAGGCCATCGACGAGCTCGGCTACCGGCCGAACCTCACCGCACGGCATCTGCGCAAGGGCCGTACGGGCATCATCGCCCTCGCCGTCCCCGAGTTCGGCAACCCGTACTTCGGGGAGCTGGCCGGGGAGGTCGTCGACGCGGCCGCCCGGCACGACTACACCGTGCTGGTCGACCACACGGGCGGGCTCCGGGAGAAGGAACTCCTGGTCAGCCAGGGATTCCGGTCCCATGTGATCGACGGCCTCATCCTCAGCCCCATCCACCTGGAGACCGAGGACCTGATGGCACGGGCCGAGACGGCCCCGATGGTGCTGCTCGGCGAGCGCGAGTACGAGGCGCCCTACGACCACATCGCCATCGACAACGTGGCGGCCTCCCGGGAGGCCGTACGCCACCTCATCGACCAGGGCAACCGGCGGATCGCCTTCCTCGGCTCGCGCACCGGCCGCGAACGGCAGCCGGCCCACCTGCGGCTGCGCGGCTGGCGGGAGGAGCTCGCCGCCGAGGGCATCGTCCCCGACGAGTCACTGGTCGTCGTCACCGACGGCTACGGCCGCGAGGACGGGGCCACCGCGATGGCCGCCCTCCTGGACCGGGGCGAGCAGCCCGACGCCGTGTTCGCCTACAACGACCTCATCGCCATCGGGGCGATGCGCACCCTCTCCGAACGCGGTCTGCGCATCCCCGAGGACGTCGCCGTGGTCGGCTTCGACGACATCGAGGAGAGCCTCTACGGGGCCACCACCCTCACCACGGTCGCCCCGGACAAGGAGGCCATCGCCCGGCTCGCCGTCGACAGCCTCGTGGAGCGACTCTCCGGCGACGCGTCCCCCGCCCCCCGGCGCCCCCGGCCCGGCTACCGGCTCATCGTCCGGGAGTCCACCGTCCCCCGGCCCCCCGCACGGCCGGCCGGAACCTAGGGCGTGTTTCGAAAGCAGCGTCGTCCGCCGGCAGGGCGGGCGTGCCGGACGCCGCCACGCAGACGGGACTTTCGAAACACGCCCTGGTACCCCTCCCGGCCGTCCGCTCCTCGCAAGGACCTCTGATGCCTCGCCCCACCGTGAACCGCAAACCGTTCGGCGCCCATGGGAACACGGACGTCGATGTCTGGACGCTCGACTCCGGCAACGGAGTCCGCGCCGAGATCCTCACCTACGGCGGCATCCTGCATCGTCTGACCGTGCCGGACACCGGGGGAGCCCCCGCGTCCGTCGTCCGGTCACCGGCGGACCTGGCCGGCTACACGGGCGGCAGCCCGTTCTTCGGCGCCCTCATCGGCCGCTTCGCCAACCGCATCGCGCACGGCCGCTTCACCCTCGACGGGGCGGTGTACCAGGTCCCCGCCACCGACCGGGGACACGCTCTGCACGGGGGGCCCGGGGGCTTCCACACCCGCGTCTGGCAGGCCGACGGGGAAGCCACCGACGTGGCCGCGAGGCTCCGGCTCACCCTGCACAGCCCCGACGGCGACATGGGATTCCCCGGTGCGCTGGACGTCACCGTCACCTACGTCCTCGACACGGCGGGCACCCTCACCCTCGGCTACACCGCGACGACGGACCGCCCCACCGTCGTCAACCTCACCAATCACGCCTACTTCGACCTCGCCGCCAAGGGAGACATCCTCGGCCACACCCTCCAGGTGGACGCCGACAGCTACCTCCCCGTCGACGAGGACGGCATCCCCGAAGGGCCGGCCGCGCCGGTGCACGCCACCCCGTTCGACCTCACCACCCCGCGCACGGTCGGCGACCGGATCGCGCTCCCCGACGAACAGCTGCGCAGGGCGGGCGGCTTCGACCACTGCTGGATCATCCGGGACCGCAACACCGGTCTCAACCGCGCCGCCCGCCTCACCGCCCCCGGGGGCGGGCGGATCATGGAGGTGTGGACCACCGAACCCGGCATCCAGGTCTATACCGCCAACCAGCTCGACGGCACCCTCGCCGCCCTCGGCGGCGGCCGCCACGAACGTCACAGCGCCGTCTGCCTGGAGACCCAACACCTTCCCGACTCACCCAACCGGCCGGACCACCCGGGCACCGTGCTGCGCCCGGACGAGGTCTTCCGCAGCCGGACCGAGCTCAGGTTCCCGCACCTCGCGCCCGGCGCGGCCTGAGCCCCCGGCCGCGAGCGTGAAACGGCCCGGCCCGCGGATGTCGTACTCTCCGCGGGCCGGGCCTCCTGCTGTGCCGCGCTACTTCAGGTACGGACCCGCCGCCCCGACCTTCCCCGGAGCGGCGTTGCGGCCGCCGAGGTCCAGGACGTAGACCCGCATGTTGCCCTTGCCGGGGGCCGCCACGGCCAGCTTGCCGTCCGTCACCACCTTCGTGTCACCGGTGACGGCGTCCTTGTAGGTGCCGTTGGGGACACCCGTGTACGTGGCCGCGGAGGTGACCGTCACCAGGGCGAAGCTGTCCACTCCGCTCGCGGCGTCGGTGTAGCGCCGCTTGTACGCCATCTGCCCGGTGATGCCCTCGGTGGAGTACTGACCCATCTGCAGGGCCGGCACCGCACGACGGATCTCGTTGAGCCGCTGGACGTGCTTGACCAGCGGCTTGCTCAGCGTGTTCGCGACCTCGCCGGTGGCCGACGAGACCTTGCCGAAGTCGGAGGCCTCGACCGTGCCCGCGACATGGTCGCCGTAGTAGGCGCGGCCGGTGGTCGCCAGCGGGCAGCTGGGCCCGCAGTCGATCTTCTTGCCGGCCTGGAACTCGATCTCCGATCCGTAGTAGAGCGTGGGGATGCCGCGGAACGTCCACATCAGGGCCATGTTCTCGGCCCAGGCGTCGGTGCCGCCCGCATAGCGCTCACTGCTCTTGTTGGGGCCGTAGTCGTGACTGTCCACGTAGACGACGTTGTACGTGGCGTCGTTGTAACTGTCGTCCGAGTCCTTGCCGTTGTTGTAGGCGTTGTTGGCGTCCCCGAAGTTCATGTGCATCCGCATGTCGATGACGTTCATGCCGGAGAACTTGCTGTGGTCGGGGGTGTGATAGGCGTTCCCGTCGAGGAAGGCGTTGGTGGACGTCGGCTGTGCACCGGTGCCCAGCTTCTCCTCGTAGTCGTACATCTCCAGGGCGGCCTTGGTGTCGTCGGCGTTGTACTCCTTGCGCTCCTTCCAGGTGAAGAACTGCGCGGAGTGGTTGACCGAGCCGCGGTTCCACTTGTCGTTGACGAACGCGCCCACCTCACCGAAGACGAAGAAGTTCTTCGCCGCCTCAGCGCCGAACTGCTGGGTGACGCGCTCCTGGATCGCCGGCAGGAACCGGCGGTTCCAGGTGGTGCGTGGAATGTGGACGGCGGTGTCGATCCGGAAGCCGTCGACGCCCATGTCGATGTACTTGTTGTACGCCCCGATCAGGTAGTTCTGGACGGGGGCGGACTCGGTGTTGAAGTCGGCCAGATCGTCGTGCAGCCAGCAGGAGCGCGAGTCCTCTCCCTCCCAGTTCCCCAGCCAGCAGTTGTGGTAGTACTGCTTCGGGAACATGCCCGAAGTCGGGTTGGGCCACTGGCAGTTGTAGATCCGGTAGCCCTCAGGGGAGGTGTACTGCGTGGGCTTCCCCCAGTCCACGCAGGTGTTGCCGGCCGGCTCCGCGGTCGACCACAGGTCACCGTTGTAGTACGACTTGCCGGTCTTGGGGTCGATGGTCAGACCGTCGTACTCGAAGCCGTCCTGCTTCTCGTCGTAGTACCAGCTCCACTGGTCGTCCCGGACCCCGTAGACGGTCGGCGTGTACAGGCCCTTGGCGCCCCAGCGCGAGGAGTGGTTGTAGACGACGTCCTGGTAGATCTTCATGCCCTTGGCGTGCGCGGCGTTGATCAGGTCCTGGTACGAGGCGCCCGCCGATTCGAGCCGGGGGTCGACCTTGTAGAAGTCGTAGCCGTGATAGCCGTGGTAGTCGTAGTCGGACCGGTTCAGGACCACCGGAGTGATCCAGATCGCGGAGAAGCCCAGGCCCTTGACGTAGTCGAGCTTGTTGACCAGGCCCTTGAAGTCGCCCCGGAACATGGGGTCGTTGTTGGCGGCGTTCCCGGACTTCACATCCTGGTTTCCGCCCCTGTTGTTGCTCGTGTCCCCGTCGTTGAAGCGGGCGGTGAGGACGAAGTAGATCGGGTCCTTGCGGGGGTCGGTGCCCAGCGGCTTGCCGGCTGCCGGAGTCGCGGGCCTGGTTCCCGTGGTCGCCTTGGCGGCGGCGGACGGCGCCGAGGTGTTGCCCGCCGCGTCGACCGCCCTGACGGTGTAGCTGTACGCGGTCTTCTCCTCGAGGTTGGCGTCGGAGAAGACGGTCGAGCCGACGTCGCTCACCATCGTGCCCTTGCTGCCACCGGTACGGGTGACCTGGTACTTCGTCACTCCCCGGTTGTCGCTGGACGGTTCCCAGGTGAGGACGACCGACACGCCGTCCGCGTCGGCCTTCACGGTGGCCGGGACGGTGGGTGCCTCGGTGTCCGGCGGTTCGGCGACGCAGGGGTCCGCGGCGTCCTTGGTGACCTTCCGGTCCTTGACCGTGGTGACCCCTGCGGGGATGCGGTAGTCGCTGCCGTTGTTGTTGTCCCAGACCCCGTTGCCGTTGTTGAAGGCGGCCTGCATCTCCGTGGCGCTGCCGAGGTCGACCGACCGCTTCACCCAGCCGGTGCAGGCGGCTTCCATGCCGACGCCGGGCACGGTGGTCCAGGCGCCTCCGGCGGGCCGGTAGTGCAGGTTCGTGGTGCTCCAGCCGACGGTCTTGGTCGAGTAGTAGACCGTCGCGCCGTTCCCCGTACCCGGCGAGGGCTCCTGGCCCGGATCGGTCCCGGCGCACGGATCGCTGTGCGCCACCACGCCGTCCTTGACGGTGATGGTGCCGGTCCCCAGCGCGTAGTTCTTGCCGGAGTTGTTGTCCCAGACGCCCGATCCGTTGTTGAAGGTGGCGGCCAGCCCCGATGAACTGCCCAGCGGAACGGTCTTCTTGACCCAGTCCGTGCAGGCGGCCTCCATACGTGTGCCGGGCACGGCCGTCCAGGAGCCGCCGTCGGGTGCGTAGTGGAGGTTGTACGCGGTCCAGTCGCGGGTCTTGGTGTAGTAGAAGACCGTGGCGGTGTTCTCGGCGGCCGCCACGGGCACGGCTGACGAGGCGTCCGCCGGATCCGGTACGGCGGTGAGCAGACTCAGCAGCCCGGCGGCGGCCGCCGCTGCTGCCAGAGGGCGTCTGAGCCGTCGGTGGGGGATGCGTTTCATTCGTCTCTCCAGGGGAGTGCGACGGCCACCTGGCCGTCACGGCCGACAGCGGGCGCTCATCGAGCACCCGCAGGTCCCGCCGGAGAACCCGGACGCGCCTCGGGGTTCGGGCGAGCAGTGCTTCCGACAGCAAGAACCGTCTGAATGTTGCTGCAACCTTTTGCGACCAGGAAGTTACCCGTGCATGACAGGTACGTACAGGGTCCGGACGGTGACGATTGCGGGGGGACCCGGCGGCGTGCGCTGCCGTCCGGCGGGGGAATGCCGGATCACGCCGTGCTGTTTCGACGTCCATGACCTTCTTTGTTGACGTCACCGTGCGCGGCTACGAGCTCGACACCCAGGGCCATCTGAACCAGGCCGTATACCTCCAGTACGCCGAGCACGCGCGCTGGGAGCTGCTGCGGGCCGCCGGACTGCCGCAGGACAAGCTGCTGGCCGACGGGGTGGGGCCGGTCGCACTGGAGGTCACGGTGAGGTTCCGCCGCGAACTGCGGGGCGGCGAGCGGGTACGGGTGTCCTGCCGGTTCGACTACGGCGAGGGCAAGACCTTCACGGTCGCGCAGCAGATCCTCAAGGAGGACGGCACGGTCGCGGCGGACATCACGGGCGTTGCCGGCATCCTCGACCTGTCGACCCGCAGGCTGGTCCCCGACCCGGGCGGCCGTCTCGCCTCGCTCGCCAAGGACCCGGAGCTGCTGGCCGGCTGACGCCTACTCACATCGCGGGCCCGGACGGGGCCATATCGGCAGAGCCGTCCCGGCGCGGCGGCCGTCCGGCAGGATGGCCGCGTGTTGGTCAGAACAGAGACGGTGCGGCAGGCCCCTTCGACGCCCGCGGTGGTCCGCGTCCACTGCGCGGTGGGAACCGCGGTGGTGCACTGGCGGGGCGCCCCGGACGGGCCGGGCGCCGAACACCATGTGGAGTGGACCGTCGACGAGGGCATCGACTGGGCGGTGAACACACGTCCGGCGGCCTCCGCGACGCCGAAGCTGTCGCAGGAGGCCGGCCGCGTCGTCTTCCGGGGCCGCCTCAGCCTCAGGGAGGACGACGTGGCCGTACTGGACATGGGCGGCGCGCTGATCCTGCTCGATCTGGCAGGTCCCCGGCCCCCGGACGGCGCCGACGGGTCGTGGATCGAGATTCACGTGGGCCGGGACCACGTCAGCGTCTGGCCGTACCTGCCCTGACCCCCGTCGGCCCCGGACGACGGCTCTCCCGCGCCCGTCGTCAGAACGCGTCGAGCCCGGTGAGCCCGGCGGACAGTTCCCACAGCCGCGACGCCGCTTCGCGGTCGGTGGCCCATGGCTTGACCCCGCCGACGAGCATGTCCTCGGTGGTGGCCGGTTCCGCGATGTCGCAGTCCTGGCAGTAGGCGCCCCCGTCACCGTCGAGCAGCGGTGACGTCGCGGCCCATACGGCTGTCGCCGCGCCCTGCTGCGGGGTCTTGAAGCCCGCGGACGGCGCCCCGTCCGGGGTCACCCAGCCCTGCGCGAGCCATTCCTCGCGGGGGATGTGGCGCTGCAGCGGGGTGAGGATGCTGCCGGGGTGCACCGCGAATGCCCGCAGCCCGAGGCCGGAGCCGAGGCTGTCGAGGTGGCGGGCGAAGAGGGCGTTGGCGGTCTTGGACTGGGCGTAGGCCAGCCAGCGGTCGTAGCCGGTGCGGAAGTGGATGTCGTCCCAGCGGATGCCGGACAGGAAATGACCGGACGAGGCCACGGACACCACCCGTGCCCCTCCGGAGGCCGAGGCCAGGGCCGGACGGAGACGCTGGACGAGCGCGAAGTGCCCGAGGTGATTGACCGCGAAATGCGCCTCCCAGCCGGGACCGGTCCGTGTTTCCGGGCAGGCCATGATGCCCGCGCTGTTGATGAGGATGCCGAGGGAACGGCCGGTGTCCAGGAAACGGCCGGCGAAGGCGCGGATGCTCTCGGGATCCGCCAGGTCGAGAGCGTGCACCTCTGCTCCGGGGACCTCGCGCAGAGCGCGTTCGGCGGCCTCGGGACGGCGGGCGGGGACGACGACGTGTGCTCCCGCCCGCACGAGGGCGCGGGTGGTCTCCAGCCCGAGGCCGGAATACCCGCCGGTGACGAGGGCGGTCGTGCCTGTCAGGTCGATGCCGGCGAGGACGTCGTCGGCCGTGCTGTGGGCACCGAATGCGGTGCCGATCCTGCGCTGCTTCGTGATCATCCCCCGACGCTAGGAGCTGGAGTGCACGCCAGGTCAAGATGAGCTGCCGGGGTCCTGGGGCGAACGGCGTCCCGCGACCACCGGTGTCCTCCGGTCATCCGTGTGTGCGAAGGACCGGCCCCGAGCTACGACGGATCTCGTATTATGGGAGCCCCGGACGAAGCGACGATGTGGAGCCACCGTGACCCCTGCCAGTGCCACAGAGCCGGCCGTCGGCGCGCGCACGCTGGCCCACCCGGCGCGTGAGGACATCAGGATCGAGGCGGTGCTGCACGCGCTCTCCGACCCGGTGCGGCTGTGCGTGGTGCGTGAACTGGCTGCCGCCGAGGAGGAACTCACCTGTTCCCGGTTCGACCTGCCGGTGACCAAGTCGACCACCACCCACCACTTCCGGGTGCTGCGCGAGAGCGGTGTCGTCCAGCAGATCTACCGGGGCACCGCCAAGATGAACGGGCTGCGCCGGGAGGATCTGGAGGCGCTGTTCCCCGGACTGCTGGACCGTGTGCTCGACGCGGCGAACCGGCAGGCGGACCGGCTCGGCGAGGGCTGACCGCCTGCGCCACCGCCGCCAGCGATACCGCCGTGGGCGCCCCTACCCGCCGTCGCCCCGTGCCGCGTCCAGCAGGCCCGGCCAGTCCGGGATCTTCACCTGCCCGCGGCCGAGCGACCGCCCCAGGGCCGCCTCGGCGCGCTCGATCGACAGCCAGCCGTCCCACTCCACCGGGCGCAGCCCGTACGCCCGCAGAGCGGCCACCGGGTCCGGGGCCGAGGGGCGTGCGGCGAGCAGCGGGGCGTCCTCGGCCAGCGAGGCGACCGTCTCCTTGGCACACGACCGGTTCGATCCGATCACCCCGGACGGGCCCCGCTTGATCCACCCCGCGACGTACTCCCCGGGCGAGGGGGCCCCGTCCCGCAGCACCCGTCCGGCCAGGTGGGGCACTGTCCCGCGCACCGGGTCGAAGGGGAGGCCGGGCAGCGGCAGCCCCCGGTAACCGACCGCCCGAAGGACCAGCCCCGCCTCGATCTCCTCGAACGTACCAGTGTCGCACACACCGCCCCTGCCGTCCGGCGCGGTACGGGCGAACCGCACTCCCGCCACCCGTCCCCGGCGTTCGAGGAGCTCGACGGGGCGCAGGTAGAACCGCAGCCCGATGGTCCGGGGCGGCGCAGGTCCGACGGCAGCGGCCCCCGTGGCCCACCCGCGCAGCACGTCGAGGTTCCGGCGCACCATCGCCGGGAGCGGTGGGGAGCCGGGCGTCGTACCGGCGTACGCCGGGTCCCGGACGAGCTCCGCCGGGTCCACGACGACCCGCGCCCCGGGCAGCGCCCCGAGCTCCCGCAGCTCCTTGGTGGTGAACCGGGCTTGCGAGGGGCCCCGCCTGCCGGTCAGGTGGATCTCGCGCACCCGGCTGCCGGCCAGGGCACCGAGCGCGGGCTCCGGCACATCGGTGGGCCGCAGCTCCTCGGCGCCCCGCGCGAGGATCCGCGCCACGTCCACGGCCACGTTGCCGACCCCGATCACCACGGCCGAACGGGCCTGGAGCGCGAAACGGCGTGCGGCGGCATCGGGGTGCGCGCTGTACCAGGAGACGAAGTCGGTCGCGGAGTGGCTGCCGGGCAGCTCCTCCCCGGGGATGCCCAGCGGGCGGTCCGCGGCCGCCCCCACGCAGTAGACCACTGCCTGGTACAGCCGGCCGAGCCGTTCGGGCGACACCCCGTCCCCGCCCACCGGGACATTGCCGACGAACGTGACCCGGTCGTGCTCCAGGACCGCCCGCAGGCTCTGCTGGAGCGACTTGATCTTCTCGTGGTCCGGGGCGACGCCGTACCGCACCAGGCCGTACGGGCAGGGCAGCCGGTCCAGGACGTGCACCCGCAGGCCGGGCAGCAGGGGGTGGCTCACCAGGGCCTGGGCGGCGTAGATCCCGCTGGGGCCGGAGCCGACGACGGCAACACGGTGCACGGCGCACCTCTTCCCGGAGGGTGCCTCCAGCATCGCACCGGTGGGCCCGGCGCGGGAGAGGTGCGCCGGTGCTTCGTCGGGGCGCCCGTGTTTCGTCGAGCTGCGCCGGTGTGCCGTCAGGTGGAGAGGGCGCGCATCCGGCTGATCTCGGTGGTCTGCTGGGCGACGACGTCGTCGGCCATCTCCTCGACCTGGACGTTGTTCCCCTGAGAGAGCACCTCGGTCGCCATGGTGACCGCCCCCTGGTGGTGGGTGATCATGCGCTTGAGGAACAGCTGGTCGAAGGCCTTGCCCTTCGCGGCCCGGAGCTGTTCCAGCTGGGTGTCGGTGGCCATGCCGGGCATGGCGTCGTGGTCGTGGCCCCCGGCCTGCCCGGTCCGTCCGTGGCGGCTGAGCCAGCCCTTCATCGCACCGATCTCCGGCTGCTGGGCCGCGGTGATGCGCTCGGCGAGCCGTTTGACGGCGGCCGAGTCGGAGCGGGCGGGGACCAGCCGGGCCAGCACCAGCGCCTGGGCATGGTGTTCAATCATCATCCGGACGTAGCGGACGTCAGCGGAGTTGGGCGTGTCCACCCCTGCGGCGGCCTTCGCCGCCTCGGTGGCCGAGAGCGTGCGTGCGGGCTCACCGGGCTTTCCGGGCGCCACGACCGAACCGCCGCCGCCCGCCCGGTCCTTCGAGCCGTTGTCACCGCCGCTTCCGTCACAGCCGGCCGAGGTGAGCAACGTCGCGGTCACGGCGACGATGACGGCGAATCCGCGGAACCGCCGGAACTGACGTCGAATCAACAAAGCGACCTCCGTTGATACATGGGTGGTTGCGCTCTGTATTAGCACGTCAACGAACAGGTGTGATCAGAAACTTTCATTACGTCTCTGTTGCCATCTGTTGGGATGCCCATGGCAAGGACGATACTGCCGGAGTCCGTGAACCGGTCAACTACATTCTGATCCATGGGAGGACGCAGTGACCTCGTTGCACACCACCCCGGTGCGGCGCAGACGTCTGGGCGTGGCGGCTGCCGCCGCCGGGCTCTTCGCCACTCTGCTGATGGCCGGACCCGCGGCCGCTACCCCCGACCCGGGAGACTCGGCCTCGACCCCGGAAAAAGTCTCCACGCGTCAGGAGGCGGAGGCGACCGCCGCGATCAGGAGCGGTGAGATACCCGGCGTGGACGAGATCGTCCACAGCCGCAACATCACCCATCTCGCCAACGTCCCCAAAGACGCGCTCCAGGGGCTGAACACGGACCTGGCCTTCCAGGGGAAGTACGCCTTCGCCGGGAACTACGACGGCTTCAGGATCTTCGACATCAGCAACCCGAAGTCGCCGAAGACGGTCGCCCAGGTCCTGTGCCCCGGATCGCAGAACGACATCTCCGTCTCCGGGAACCTGCTGTTCCTGTCGACGGACTCCTCGCGGAGCGACAACTCGTGTGCGAGCACCACCCAGCCCGCCACGGAGAAGTCCTCCTGGGAGGGCATGAAGGTCTTCGACATCAGCGACAAGCGCAATCCGAAGTACGTCGCCGCCGTCGAGACCGCGTGCGGATCGCACACCCACACCATCGTTCCCGAGCGCAAGAACGTATACGTATACGTCTCCTCCTACTCGCCGAGCGAGACGTTCCCGGACTGCCGGCCCCCGCACGACGGGATCTCGATCATCAAGGTGCCGCGCCAGGCACCCGAGAAGGCCCGCATCGTGAACTTCCCGGTGCTCTTCCCGGACGGCGGGAACCCGGGCGCTCCCACCAACCCGGGCGTGTCCAAGACCACCGGCTGCCACGACATCACCGTGCTGCCTTCCAAGGACCTGGCGGCCGGTGCGTGCATGGGCGACGGCCTGCTGTTCTCCATCAAGGACCCGGAGAACCCGCGCATCATCGACCGGGTGCAGGACAACGTGAACTTCGCGTTCTGGCACTCGGCGACGTTCAACCAGCGCGCGGACAAGGTCGTCTTCACCGATGAGCTCGGCGGCGGCGGCGCGGCCACCTGCAACGAGGAGGTCGGGCCCAAGCGCGGCGCCGACGGCATCTACGACATCGTCGGCAAGGGTGATCACCGCAAGCTGGTCTTCCGCAGCTACTTCAAGATCGACCGCCCGCAGGCCGACACCGAGGTCTGCGTCGCCCACAACGGGTCGATCATCCCGGTCAAGGGCCGCGACCTGATGGTCCAGGCCTGGTACCAGGGCGGCGTCTCGGTCTGGGACTTCACCGACTCGTCGAAGCCGAAGGAGATCGGCTACTTCGAGCGCGGTCCCGTCACCCTGGACGAGGTCACCACGGCCGGCCCCTGGTCGGCGTACTACTACAACGGCTACATCTACTCCAACGACATCGAGAAGGGTTTCGACGTCCTGAGGATCGACGACCGGCGCACCGATCCTGCGAAGCGGGTGCGGACTGACGAGCTCAACGTCCAGACGCAGCCCGACTACTTCGAGCGCTGAGTTGACGGCCGGTCCGCCTCACGGCGGGCCGGCCCGCCGGGGTGACCGCCGGTTCGGGCGGCGCGGGCGACCGCCGGAGGGACGTCTCAGGCCGCCTCGTACCGGTGCGCCCGACCACCGCGCCACTCGACCCACTCGGGGCTGTCCAGAATCCGCTCGGGGTCGTCGAGCCCCGCGCCCTCCAGGAACACGATCACATCGTGGTCGGAGTGCGCGAGGCCGAGTATCTGGACCCGCCCGTCGCGTTGCACGGTGACGCGCCGCCCGCCCGAGGGAGAGGGGCGGAAGATCACGATCGGGGGAGGTGTCATGCCTCCAGGGTGCGACGCGACGGAGGGCGCCGCACAGTGAACCGGAAACCCGGCGCCTGGGCGGATCGGGGAGGCGCGCTCAGGCCGCGGACCGGCGGCCGCCGCCCGTGGCGGCCGCCCACTCGACGAGCAGCCGCTGGTACTCCTCCTCGTCCTCCGGCGACAGGCGTCCGCCCGAGCGCTGCCACAGTTCGCGAATGTCTTCATTCACCACTGCGGCGGAACGCACGGAACCGGACGGGCACGGAGTCGGGGACATACGTACCAGGCTAAGGCCACGATGTGACTATCAGACCCATTGGGCGCAAGGGACATCTCTCACATGTTCCTCAGGCAACCTCGGGCACCAGTCCGAGCTCCCGTAGTCCGTGCGGCCGCTCGGCCAGCGGCGCGGGCTCCACGAACCGCACCTCGCAGCCCACTGCGGCGGCTCCGGCGTCCGCGTGCCGGTCGTCCCCGACCATCACCACATCCGCCGGATGCTGTCCGAGAAGTGTGCAGGCGATGTGAAACAGCTGTGCGTCCGGCTTCTGGATGCCGTGCTCGAAGGACAGCGCGTACGCGTCCACGAAGGCGTCCAGACCGTGCGCCCGCAGGACCGGCCGCAGATCCCAGCCGATGTTGCTCACCACGCCGATCCGGACGCCGCCGGCGGCCAGCGCGCCCAGCACCTCGGCCGCGTCCGGATACGGGCGCCAGGCCTCCGGGTTCCGGTGCCGTTCGTAGAGCGCGTCGTACAGCCCGGGATCCGGCAGCGCGACCTGGCGGGCCAGACCGGTGTACGCGGCCCGGTGCGCCTCCGCGCTCTCGTCGCGGGAGGCCCAGACCTCCGCCAGGTGCTCCGGCACCCGCTGTGGAGCGGGCCCGCCCGGCAGCGCGCGGGCGGCCTCCAGCTCCCGTGCGTACTGGCCGAAGGCGGCCTCGTCCACGCTCACCCTGCGCTCGGCGAGGGCCGCGGCCAGCCAGGACCGGACGGACTCGATGCGGAACAGCGTCCCGGAGAAGTCGAAGAGCACACCCTTGATCGCCATGGCCCCGATCCTTGCCGATGCGCCGACGGCCCCGCAAGGATGCCTGTTCAGTCCTTGTGCGAAGGCCGGTCGCGGGCCTCGTACCGGTTGAATCCCGCCACCGCGAACGCGGCCAGTGCGGCCCCCAGCAGCCACCCGCCCAGCACGTCGGACGGCCAGTGCACGCCCAGGTAGAGCCGGGTGATCCCGACCCCCAGGACCGAGACCCACGCCGCCACCAGGGCCGCCCGCCACATCCTGCGGCCGGTACCGTGCCGGTGCAGCAGCCACAGCAGCAGTCCGCAGCTCACCGTCGCGGTCATCGCGTGTCCGGACGGGAACGCCGCGTAGTGGGCGGAGTCCACCGGGTCGGGCCATTGGGGCCGCTCCCGGTCCACGGCCGCCTTGATCCCCTGCTGCAGCAGGCTGGACAGCACGCTCACCGCCGCCACCCAGACCGCGAGCGACCGGGCACCGCGCCACCACAGGGCCACCACGGCGACGGCGATCAGCGCGCGCATCGTCCACGGGTCCCACAGCCAGTCCGTCAGCACCCGGTTGACGTGGACGAGGCCGGGCTCCGTCACCGCCCGCCGGTGAAGCGCGTCGGCGACGGTACGGTCCAGGCTCATCAGCGGGGACCATCGCGCGGCCACCAGGACCAGCAGCGCCAGGAAGAGGGCCGCGCAGGCCGCCCCGCTCCGCAGGACCTGGGCAGAGGCGCGGACGCGGTCCGGGCGGGGGAGCGGCGGGGAGGAGAGCATGGAGCGATCCTCTCCGACATGAGGTGCGCCGGGCCATTCCCGGTGCCCCGGCCCGGCGCGGCGTGTCCCGCCGGACGGGTCTAAAGGTTGTTGCACAAGGCCCGAACGATCTCCAGGGCCAGCCTGCGGTCGCCGCCCAGGCCGGTGGAAAACGGTGCACAAACGGGCAGTTGATCATGCCCGAGATGGCCGAATCCGGGCGTGATCGCCGTTGTGCAACAACCTTTAGGGCCCGCGAAGATCCGCCGGGCAGGCCTTAGCCCAGGGCGCTGATCGCCGGAACGAGCGCGACGAGCAGGGGGATCGCCGGAACGAACGCGGCCGCCGCGGTGAGCCGCAGCCGACGGCCCGCGGTGAGCCGCCCCGCGGGCGCCAGCAGCCGGTCGACCCGGAGCGGCACCTGCGCGTCCGGCGTCCCGGACGGGCCGAACACGCCCCGGTCCTCGTTGAGTTCGACCAGCGCCAGTGCGGTCGTCAGGCGGCCGAAGCGGCGTGACGCCACATCGTCTGCGGCCAGTTCGACGAGCCGGTGCATCTCGCCCCGGAAGGCCGCGAACACCGGCACCTGCGGAAACCCGGACGCCAGCGCCGCCGAGCAGTTCAGCAGCCAGTCGTGGCGGGCCTTCGCGTGCCCCTGCTCATGGGCGAGGACCGCGTCCAGCTGACGGCCCTTCAGTCTGCCCAGCGCCCCTGTGGTGATGACCAGTTGAGGCGCCGATCCGGGCAGCCACCAGGCATCGGGGCGCTCGCCCTCCAGCACCACCAGCCGTTCGCTGCCGGGCTCCTCGCCGGGCAGCAGTGGGGAACGCACCAGGAGTTCGGTGCGCCGCTGCTTGCGCCGCAGTCGCGCCCGGCGGATCTCGCGGCTCAGCATCGCTGCCGTCCACACCCCGCCCAGTGCCAGCAGTACGGCCATCACGGCCGACCACGGACCGTACGCGGCAAGGGCGTAGGCCTCGACCACGGCGCGCGGCGCGGGTGCGAAGACATGACCGCGCACCGCCTGCCAGGCCGCCGCGGCGCTGAACGTCATGGACAGGGCGAAGGAGAGCAGCACGCCCGCCACCACGCACTGCCACACCCACAGCGCCACAACGGGCTCGTGCTCCGGCCATTCGGCCCGCGCCATCAGCCGCGGGGTCACGACGGCGGCCAGTGCACCGAGCAGCAGCAGCGCGAGGGAGACCAACATGGCGTCACCTTATGAGGGGCAAGGCGCGTGCGGGTACGGCTGTGCTCGGCAAGTGACGTACGCCACGGTTTGCCGGGCCCGCCGTCTCACAGGGTGAGCAGCATCGCGAACATGGATATCCCCATGGTCAGACGGCAGGCGAGCGCCAGCTCCGGCCGGTTCGCCCAGCCTGCCGGCGCCGGCCCGCCGGACATCGCGCCGCCCGTCACCGATCCGCCCGCCATCGCCCCGCCGCCCGCCATCGCACCACCCCCGGCCGTCGTCGCGGCCACCGGGATCAGCCGGGCGCCCGATCGCAGCACATAGGCGGCGTAGTAGGCGAGGAGCAGTCCGGTCAGCAGCGGAACGCCGCCGGCCGCGGCCATGGTGTGCGCCCCGTGGCCGCCGTGTGCGGCCGCGCCGGGCCCCGCCATGGCGACGGCCATGTAGACCATCGCCGACGAGCCGACCAGATGATGCAGATGGTGACCGCTGCGGCGGGAGAACCAGAGGGCGCGCAGGGCGGCGACGCCGAACAGCGCCGCGTACACGGCCCATGCCCACGCGGGCGGGGCGACGACGGCGGCGGGCACCGCCATCGCGGCCATGCCGAAGCCCATCAGCGCCTCCGCGCGCGCCGTTCTGCGCTCCTCGCCGGTACCACCACGGGTACGCAGCAGGCAGTACGCGCCCGTCAGCGCGCACAACGCCATCAGCAGCCAGCCGGACATCGCCGGTCCATGCACAGCAGACCTCCCCCGGGCGAACGACATCGCCGTCGCTCCATCGATGCCCGGGGCCGGACACCTGTACGCGGCGCACTGGAGTACTGGGGGAGCGCGCGACGGTGGTGTATTGCGTTACGCCTGGTGCGAGCGGCCCCTGAGGGTGTGAGCGGTCCCGGACGTCAGGGCCTGAACCGCAGCGGATGGTCCTCCGGCACCTCGACGACGGCGATGCGGACCCCGTCCGGATCGGAGATCCACATCTCGTCGAGCCCCCAGGGCTCACGTCTAGGCGCCCGCAGCACCTCCACACCGCGGGCCGACAGCTCCTCGTACGCCGCCCGCACATCGGCCACCTGGAGCCACAGCAGCAGCCCGGGAGCCGGTGGCGCGTCACCGCGGCCGGACACCTCCAGGAATCCGCCGCCCAGGAAGTAGACCGTCCCCCGCTCAGGACCGGTACCGAACTCCCGGTGGACGGGCAGGCCGAGGGACTCCCCGTAGAAGACACGTGATCGTTCGGGATCCGTGGGGCGCAACAGGATCCGGCTGCTCAGCACATGAACCATGGTCCGGAGCGTAGGCCGGTCGGGGAGGGCTACGCTGCTGCGGCACGGCAACACGGAGAAACGGAGAGCCCCCTCATGGACACCGCCCCGCCCCGGGACTCGGGAGAGCTGACCTTCCGCGACGCGACCGACGCGGATGTGCCCGCGCTCGTGGAGCTCATCCAGTCCGCGTACCGAGGTGACTCCAGCCGCGTGGGCTGGACCACCGAGGCGGACATCCTCCAGGGGCAGCGGACCGACCCGGAGGGGGTCCGCGCGGTGGTGGAGGACCCCGGCAGCAGGCTGCTCGTGGTGGAGCGCGACGGGGTGCCGGTCGCCTGCTGCCAGCTGGAGCACCGTGGCGAGGCCGCCTACTTCGGGATGTTCGCGGTCCGCCCCTCGCTCCAGGGCGGCGGGCTGGGCAAGGTGATCATCGCCGAGGCCGAGCGCACGGTCCGGGAGAGCTGGGGCGCGCGGGAGATGCAGATGACCGTGATCTCGGTCCGGGAGGACCTGATCGCCTGGTACGAGCGCCGCGGCTACCGCCGTACGGGAAAGATGAGCCCGTTCCCGTACGGCGACGAGCGCTTCGGCGTCCCGCAGCGGGACGATCTCGCCTTCGAACTGCTGGTCAAGGAGCTGCCGGCCGGCTGACCCCCGGCTATGCGGTGAACCGGCCCGCGCGGCGGATCTCCGGGAAGTCGGTCGTCGCGCCGTCGAGCCCGAGCCCCCGCGCGAGCCGCAGATGGTCCTGGGTGTTGACCACCCAGCCGACCACGGTCAGTCCCTCGGCGTGCGCCTTCTCGACCAGTTCCAGGGTGATGCGCCGGACGTTGAGGACCAGCCGGGTGGCGCCCACCGCCTTCGCGCGGTCCACCACGTCGCCGCCCCAGCGGCTGGCGACGAGCGCCGTGCGCACCCCGGGCACCAGCTGCGCGATCTCGGCGATCGCCTCGTCGTGGAACGAGATCACCTCGACCCGGTCGACGAGACGGCGCCGCCGCATCACCTCGGCCAGCGTGCGGGCGGCGGCCACGTCCTTGATCTCCGCCTGCATGGCGGATCCCACCGCGTCGAGGACCTCCTCGAAGACCGGGATCCGCTCGCCCAGGCCGGCGTCGAGTTCGCGCAGCTCGGCCAGGGTCTTCTCCGCGATCGGGCCCTTGCCGTCGGTCGTCCGGTCCACGTCGGCGTCGTGCATGACGGCCAGGGCGCCGTCCTTGCTCAGGTGAAGGTCCAGTTCGATGAGGTCCATCCCGGCCTGCTCGGCGTGGACGAACGAACGCAGGGTGTTCTCCGGTTCGACACCCATCACCCCGCGGTGACCGATGGTGAGAAAAGACAAGGCACTCTCGCTTCCGTCGACGGCGTCTGCCCGTGTCCTGTTCCTACCCACACGGCACTGCCGCATGACAGCCTTCCGGCCCTCAGCGCCCGGTCGCGGCGAGCGGGGCGGCCGGGCGGGGGAGCGGGGTGCCGTGCCCCTGGACATCGGCTGCGCCGAGCAGGAACCCGGTGATGACTGCGGCGACCAGGACGGCACGGATGCTCACGCGGCGGTTCTCCGGAGTGGTGCGGGAAGGGCTGACGCCGTACGTCCTACCGGCCGCGGCGCGTGCTCCGCGAGCTGCGTCACTCATGCGTGGGCGTGTCCCGCAAGGGATTGCCGGGCAGGTGTGCGACGGCGGAGTGGCCCGGTCCCCCCGGGCGAGGCCTCATGGGCACCGGCGCGATGAAGCGGTCGCCTCATCGCTGTCCGGCAGGAAAAATCGCGGTGACCATGCGGTCGCACAGGATAATTTCCAGGACCCCACTTGTCTCGGAGAACCGCACACGGATACGGTTACTTGACGCGAGGTTCTCCCGTGGAGGAAGTGTTATGACGGAAATTCTTGTGCACGACGTAGCAGCCGACGGCATAACTGCCGCCCAGCGGGTGATCGATCACCCTGCCTGGCCCGCGCTCAAGAACGCCGTGGAGGAGATCCGTCCCTGGCAGTCGAAGGACGGCTCCATCGACTTCGAGGCCGAGGGCGCGCCTTCCCCCTCGGCCGCCGAGGCGGCCCTGGAGAGGGTGACCGCCGCCGTCGGGCAGCTCGCCCCGCTGCTTCCGCACGACGCCGCCTACCACCAGGCCCTTGTCGCCGACCTGCGCCGCTGGGCGGCCGACGGTTTCGGTGTCCCGGACTTCCTCGACTCGCTGCTCGCCTTCCAGCCGGCGAAGGAGCGCGCCGACGGGCTGCAGCATCTGGTCGTCTTCGCGATGTACACGCAGAACGGCAACCCCGACCGCAACCTCGAAGCCGTCGTGCTCCGGATGGTCTGGCCCGAGTGGCTCGCGGACCTGGAGGCGACCCGTTACGACAACCCGCTGTTCTGCGGGATCACCTTCGAGGACTTCACCTCCGGCTACGACACCAACTCCGCGGTGCTCTTCCCGGAGACCATCGCCGTGCGCGAGGCCCCCGAGCGCTTCAGCTGGGGCGGCATCTTCTGCGACCGCGAGGCCGCCCGCTTCCGCCGGGTCACCGAGGCGTCCGTCGAGCTCCTGGGCGTCGAGCTGCCCGACGACATCCGCGAGATGGTGGGCGACCAGCAGCGCTGCGAGCAGGCCTTCGTGCTCTGGGACATGGTCCACGACCGCACCCACAGCCACGGTGACCTGCCGTTCGACCCGTTCATGATCAAGCAGCGCCAGCCGTTCTGGATGTACGGCCTGGAAGAGCTGCGCTGCGACCTCACCGCCTTCCGGGAGGCCGTGAAGCTGGAGGCCGACGGCTTCGGCCAGGGCCGCGACGTGCAGTACGCCGTGCTGTTCGACCGGATGTTCCGCTTCCCGGTCACCGGCGAGCGCGTCCGCAACTACGACGGACTCGGCGGCCAGCTCCTCTTCGCGTACCTCCACAAGCACGATGTCGTGCGCTGGACCGACAACACCCTGAAGATCGACTGGGAGCTGGCCCCGCAGATCACCAACCAGCTCTGCGGCGAGATCGAGAAGCTCTACCGCGACGGCATCGACCGCCCGAAGCTCGTCCACTGGTTCGCCGCGTACGACCTGGTCTCCGCCTACCTGGCCCCGCACCCCGGCTCCCGCTGGGCCAAGGGCCCCGACGCCCTGGACCTCTCCCAGCCGCCCCGCAAACTCGTCGACGACGTGCTTCCGGACGAGTTTCCCCTGAGCATGTTCTATGAGGCGCTCTCCAAGAAGCTGAAGAACGTGATCGCCTCCACCAAGGGCATCACCGCCGCGGACGCCGGGCAGGCGGCCGCGTGAGCACACGGAGCGAGGAGGCGGTGGCCATGAACGGAAACGGCAAGGGCAGCGGGAGCGGTGCGCTCGAAGGCGCTGTGGTCGCCGTGGCAGGGGCGGCGGGTCCGGCAGGCCGGGCCACGCTGCTCCGGCTCGCCGAGGCGGGAGCGGTCGTCGTCGCCTCCGACGCGAACGCCACCCGGCTCGCCGAGGCCGTGGACGCGGCCCGCTACGCCCACGGCGGCGCCACCGTCACCGGCGACACCGTGGACCTGCTCGATCTCGACGCCGCCCGCGAATGGGCGGACAGGACGGAGAAGGAGTTCGGCCGGATCGACGGCCTGGTCCACCTCGTGGGCGGCTGGCGCGGCAGCCCGACCTTCGCGGACACCGACCTGGCGGACTGGACGCTGCTGGAGAAGCTGCTGATCCGTACCGTCCAGAGCACGTCGCTCGCCTTCCAGGAAGGCCTGCAGCGCAGCGACCGAGGCCGCTACCTGCTGATCAGCGCGGCCGGCGCGAGCAGTCCCACCGCGGGCAACGCCGCGTACGCCGCGTCCAAGGCGGCGGCCGAGGCCTGGACCCTTGCGCTCGCGGACGCCTTCCGCAAGGCGGGGGGCGAGGACGGGACGCGCAGCGCGGCTGCGATCCTGGTCGTGAAGGCACTGGTGCACGACGCGATGCGCGCCGAGCGCCCGAATGCGAAGTTCGCGGGCTTCACCGACGTCAAGGAACTGGCCGATGCCATCGCCGGCGTCTGGGACCGGCCCGCCCCGGAAGTGAACGGAAAGCGCCTGTGGCTGACCCCGCAACCGTAAGGACCGACGCGCGTCGTCATCACGACCCGCAGGTACGCGGCTTCGCCAGTGACAACTACGCGGGGACCCATCCGGAGATCCTCGCGGCCCTCGCCCTCGCCAACGGCGGCCATCAGATCGCCTACGGCGAGGACGACTACACCGGTCACCTCCAGCGCGTCATGCACAGCCACTTCGGCCCCACCGCCGAAGCGTTCCCGGTCTTCAACGGAACCGGCGCCAACGTGGTCTCGCTCCAGGCCATGACCGACCGCTGGGGCGCGGTCATCTGCGCGGAATCCGCCCACATCAACGTGGACGAGGGCGGCGCCCCCGAGCGCGTGGGCGGCCTCAAGCTGCTCACGGTGCCCACCGAGGACGGCAAGCTCACCCCCGAGCTCATCGACCGGGAGGCCTACGGCTGGGACGACGAGCACCGCGCCATGCCGCAGGTCGTCTCGATCACCCAGAACACCGAGCTCGGCACCGTCTACACGCCCGACGAGATCCGCGCCATCTGCGAGCACGCCCACGGCCACGGCATGAAGGTCCACCTCGACGGGGCGCGGATAGCCAATGCCGCGGCCTCCCTGGACGTGCCGATGCGCACCTTCACCAACGCCGCAGGCGTCGATGTGCTCTCCTTCGGCGGCACGAAGAACGGTGCGATCTTCGGCGAGGCCGTCGTGGTCCTGAACCCCGACGCCGTCCGCGCCATGAAGCACCTGCGCAAGCTCTCGATGCAGCTCGCGTCCAAGATGCGATTCGTCTCGGTACAGCTGGAGGCGCTGCTCGCCGGAGACCTCTGGCTGCGCAACGCCCGGCACGCCAACGCGATGGCCCAGCGGCTGGCCGAAGGGGTCCGCTCGGTGGGCGGCGTGGAGATCCTCTACCCGGTCCAGGCCAACGCCGTCTTCGCCCGGCTGCCGCACGCGGTGACCGAACGGCTGCAGAAGCGGTTCCGCTTCTACTTCTGGGACGAGAAGGCCGGGGACGTGCGCTGGATGTGCGCCTTCGACACCACGGAGGACGACGTCGACTCCTTCGTCCTGGCGCTGAAGGAAGAGATGGCGGCCCAGTAGCACCGCATGACTATGCGGCCGACCGGAAAACGATTGACTTCCGGTCGGCCGCATTCTTACGCTCTGCCGCCATGGAGCTGATTCAGCAGGTACCGGAGGACTCGGCCTACCTCGCAGCCGACGAGGCCATCGACCACCGGCACCCGCTGGTCCGGGAGACGGCCGAGCGGCTGCGCGCCGAGACCGGTGACGCATACGCATACGCCGCTGCCGCCTTCGACTTCGTACGCGACACGATCACGCACTCCGCGGACTCGGGCGACATGCGAGTCCCGTGGCGCGCCTCCGACGTCCTGGCGACCCGCAACGGCATCTGCCACACCAAGTCCCACGCCCTGGCCGCCCTGCTGCGCGCGGAGGGCATCGCGACGGCCCTCTGCTACCAGCGCCTCGCGGACGACAACGGGGACCCGGGGCCGGTGCACGGTCTGATCGCGCTCCGGCTGCCCGGCCGGCACCGCTGGGACCGGCAGGACCCCCGGGGCAACCGGCCGGGCGTGGACACGCGGTTCTCGCTCGACGAGGAGCGGCTGGCCTGGCCCGTGCGGCCGGAGTTCGGCGAAGTGGACTACCCGCTGCTCCATGCGGCGCCGCATCCGCTGGTTCTGCACGCCCTGCGGACCGCTGCCGACCGGGCGCGGCTCTGGCGCGTACTCCCGGTCGCGCTCTGAGGCGTCGGCCGGTTCGCGGCCGCAGGCGAAACGTCACTCCCGGCCGGTGTCAGCCCCGCTCGCGGACCTCGGCGGGGGTCGGGGCCGTACCGCCCAGGTGCGCGGGCACCCACCAGGTGTCGCTCGCGTCCCTCGGGCGCACCGGGTAGGCGCGCTGGGCGGCTTCGAGGAGCTCCTGCACGCGCTCCCGCAGCCGGCGGGTGATCGCACCCGCGTACTGGTCGGTGGGGGCCTCCATCGGCTCGCCGACGCGGAGCGTCACAGGGATGTGGCTGCGCCGGAAATTGCGCGGGCGGCCCTTGGTCCACAGCCGCTGTGTTCCCCAGAGCGCCATCGGGATCAGCGGAACCCCGGCCTCCTGGGCCAGCCGCGCGGCACCCGATTTGAAGTTCTTCAGCGTGAAGGACTCCGAGATCGTCGCCTCGGGGAACACGCCGACGATCTCGCCCGAGCGCAGCGAGGCGAGGGCGTGCGCATACGCGTCCTCGCCCTGCTTGCGGTCGACGGGGATGTGCTTCATGCCGCGCATCAGCGGCCCGGAGACCTTGTGCCGGAACACCGATTCCTTCGCCATGAAACGGACGAGCCGCTTCTGCGGCAGCGTCGTGAGTCCTGTGAAGATGAAGTCCAGATAGCTGATGTGGTTGCTGACCAGAACCGCGCCGCCAGTCTTCGGGATGTGCTCCGAACCCTGGGTGTCGATCTTCAGGTCGAGCGCCTTGAAAAACGTACGAGCGGCGCCGATGACCGGCCGATAGACGAGTTCTGCCATCTGGGGGAGCCCCTTCTTCAGCGCCTGGGGAGGGTTCTCCCGGCGGAAGTTACGCAGCCGTAGGTTTTCGGCATTGGGCCGATCGTGCCCCATGCGCGTCGCGGTGGCCAGTCTCGGCGGGCGCGGGGCGCGAGATTCTCGTCACGTGGAACGGCCGGGAATGTCCCGGCGGACGGGGGTGCTGACTCTTTGGGCAGAGCTCTGACAGGAGGACGAAGGTGGCTGGGCAGACGCAGGTGAACAGGCTGGATATGGCCCAACTCGGCGTGGAACCGGGGGAGCGGGCGACTCTCGTCCAGTTCTCCAGCGCCTTCTGCCAGCCCTGCCGGGCCACCCGGCGCACGCTCGCCGAGGTGGCCGCCATGGTCGAAGGCGTCGTCCACGTGGAGATCGACGCCGAGGCGCATCTCACTCTGGTGCGTGCGCTCGGCATCAGCGCGACCCCGACCGTTCTGGTGCTCGACGCCTCCGGCCGGATCGTCCGGCGGGCCGCCGGACAGCCACGCACCGTCGATGTCGTGGCCGCACTGGGTCAGGCGATATGACGGACCGTGACGCATCTCCCACCTTGTGGGACGGTCTTGACCGCACCCGCCACGAATCGTCAGTCTGACGCTATGCCGCCAGTACTCCTTCTCTACGGCCGGGTCCACGTCGACCTCGCCCGCTGCGCGAGTGCGCGCTGTCCGGATGCCTGAGCATCCACGGCCCCGCACCCCCGACGCGCAGAAGGACGACATCTCCATGACGGCATCTCCCGAGCTCGGCAACGCCCGGACCGCATCCCCCGACCTCCTCCGCTCCGTGTTCAGGCAGCACGCGGCCGGAGTCGCAGTGATCACCGCCGCCGGTGACCGCCCGGTCGGCTTCACGGCGACCTCCCTCAACTCCGTGGCCGCCGAGCCGCCCCTCATCTCCTTCGGCGTGGGCACCTCCTCCTCCAGCTGGCCGGTCGTCGCGGAGGCGGAGCACGTCGGCGTCCACATACTCGGCGAGCACCAGCAAGAACTCGCCGCCACATTCGCGCGCAGTGGCGCCGACCGCTTCGGGCCGTCCACCTATTGGCGCAGTGGGCCGGAAGGCGTCCCGGTGCTGGACGGCGTGCTCGCGTGGCTGGTCTGCCGGGTCGTGGCGCGGATTCCGGCGGGGGACCACCGGATCGTGATCGCCCAGGCGGTGGTCGGGGATCCGGCCGGGTCCGGCCGGCCGCTGGTCTACCACCAGGGCCGGTTCACGGCTCTGCGAGACTGAGAACGCCTTGGTGACATGGGTCGGGCGGCGTTGGGCAGATCACAGTTCAGAGCGCTTGCTTATAGGGCACGCACTGGATGTACTGGCGAGTAATATTACGGTCGGAGCGTCGGTCGCACCGACCGGAAATCGCCCCATCAGGCGCCTATGCTGCGTGCAACAAGGCAGCCCGGAAATGACGATGCAGTAGGAGAGCCGGCGTGAGCTTGAGGATCGTTGTCTGTGTGAAGTACGTGCCCGACGCGACCGGTGACCGGCATTTCGCCGATGACCTGACGTTGGACCGTGAGGATGTCGACGGGCTGTTGTCGGAGCTGGATGAGTACGCGGTCGAGCAGGCGTTGCAGATCGCGGACGGGGCCGATGACGCGGAGGTCACCGTGTTGACGGTGGGTCCGGAGGATGCCAAGGACGCGTTGCGCAAGGCGCTGTCGATGGGTGCGGACAAGGCTGTTCACGTCGAGGACGACGATCTGCACGGCACGGATGTGATCGGGACGTCGTTGGTGCTGGCGAAGGCCATCGAGAAGACGGGTTACGACCTGGTGATCTCGGGGATGGCGTCGACGGACGGGACGATGGGTGTGGTTCCGGCGCTGCTCGCGGAGCGGCTGGGGGTGCCTCAGGTGACGCTGCTGTCGGAGGTGTCGGTCGAGGACGGGGTCGTGCGGGGCCGTCGGGACGGTGACACGGCCTCGGAGCGGTTGGAGGCGTCGCTGCCGGCGGTGGTGTCGGTGACCGACCAGTCGGGCGAGGCGCGTTACCCGTCGTTCAAGGGGATCATGGCGGCGAAGAAGAAGCCGGTTCAGTCGCTGGATCTGGATGATCTGGGGATCGAGGCCGACGAGGTGGGTCTGGGTGGTTCCTGGACCGCGGTCGACTCCGCGGCCGCGCGTCCGGCCCGCACGGCGGGCACGATCGTGAAGGACGAGGGCGAGGGCGGCAAGGCGCTGGCGGAGTTCCTGGCCGGCCAGAAGTTCATCTGAGTCGCGGCTGTTGCCTCGCTACCCCTCCCCCGCCTACCTCGTACACGCAGGAGATTGAAGACCCATGACTGAAGTTCTCGTCTATGTCGATCACGTGGACGGTGCCGTCCGTAAGCCCACTCTGGAGCTGCTGACGCTCGCCCGCCGTATCGGCGAGCCTGTCGCTGTCGCTCTGGGCAGTGGTGCCGCGGACACTGCTGCCACGCTCGCCGAGCACGGTGCGGTCAAGGTGCTGACCGCGGACGCCCCGGAGTTCGCCGACTACTTTGTCGTGCCGAAGGTCGACGCGCTCCAGGCCGCCTGTGACGTGGTGTCGCCGGCCGCCGTGCTGCTGCCTTCCTCCGCGGAGGCCAAGGAGATCGCGGCCCGCCTCGCGGTCCGTATCGGTTCCGGCATCATCACTGACGCCGTCGATCTGGAAGCGGGCGAGCAGGGCCCGGTTGCCACGCAGGCCGCGTTCGCCGCTTCGTACACCACGAAGTCCCGTGTCTCCAAGGGCGTCCCGGTCGTCACGGTCAAGCCGAACTCGGCCCCGGTCGAGTCTGCTCCGGCCGCCGGCACTGTCGAGGTCCTCGCGGTCTCGTTCTCGGAGCAGGCCACCGGCACGAAGGTCGTCTCCCGTACGCCGCGTGAGTCGACGGGCCGTCCGGAGCTGACGGAGGCCGCGATCGTGGTCTCGGGTGGCCGGGGTGTCAACGGTGCGGAGAACTTCGCGGTGATCGAGGCGCTCGCGGACTCGCTGGGTGCGGCGGTCGGTGCCTCGCGGGCGGCGGTGGACGCGGGCTGGTACCCGCACACCAACCAGGTCGGCCAGACGGGCAAGTCGGTCTCGCCGCAGTTGTACATCGCGTCGGGTATCTCGGGTGCGATCCAGCACCGGGCGGGGATGCAGACGTCCAAGACGATCGTCGCGGTCAACAAGGACGCGGAGGCCCCGATCTTCGACCTCGTCGACTACGGCGTCGTGGGCGACCTGTTCGACGTGGTGCCCCAGCTCACCGAAGAGGTCAACACCCGCAAGGGCTGACCCGACCCGCACGACCAGCACGTCGATCCAACGGCCCGGGGCCGCACGGTGAACACACCGCGCGGCCCCGCGCCGTTTCCGATCACCATTGACGCGGGTACGGCGGCCTTATAACTTCACTATACGGATTGTTGATTCCGGGAAGCGGAAACAGCGAGATTGTGGAGGGTGCGGAAATGGGTCAGCAGGAGAAGGTGGCGACGAGTCTCGCCGGAGCGGTCAGCGACGGGATCAGCGCCTCCCTCACAGAGGTGGACGCCGAACTCGCCCGCCGCTACCCCGGCGACCCCGGGACCCGCCAGCCCGTCCACACGGTCTACGTACCGGGGGACACCTTCACCGCCGGCACCATCCGTTCCTGGGGCGGCCAGGCGCTGGCGGCGCTCGACGAGCACGCCCCCGACGCGGCCTCGCTCGCGGCGGTTCTCGGCATCCCGGACGAGCTCGCCGGAGCGGTCCACGACCGGGTGCGCGCCAAGCTGGAGCGGGAACCCGTGGAAGACCTGCGGATCGACTTCGAGGACGGCTACGGCCCCCGGCCCGACGCCGAGGAGGACGAGGCCGCGGCCCGCGCGGCGCGGCTGGTCGCCGACGCGTACCGGAACGGCACGGCAGCCCCGTACATGGGCATCCGGATGAAGTGCATGGAAGCCGCCGTACGGGACCGGTCCATCCGCACCACGGACGTCTTCCTCACCGGACTGATGGAGGCGGGCGGGATTCCCGAGGGGCTGGTGCTCACCCTCCCGAAGGTGACCTACCCGGAACAGGTCACCGCCTTCGTGCAGCTCCTGGAAGCCTTCGAGAAGGCGCACGGCCTGGCCCCGGGGCGGCTCGGCTTCGAGATCCAGATCGAGACCAGCCAGTCCATCCTGGCCGCCGACGGCACCGCCGCCGTGGCCCGGATGATCGACGCGGCGCAGGGGCGCGCGACCGGTCTGCACTACGGCACGTTCGACTACAGCGCCTGTGTCGGCGTCAGCGCCGCCTATCAGGCGAGCGACCACCCGGCGGCCGACCACGCGAAGGCCGTCATGCAGGTGGCCGCCGCGGGCACCGGCGTACGCGTCTCCGACGGCTCGACCAACGTCCTGCCCGTCGGCCCGACCGCACAGGTCCACGAGGCCTGGCGGCTGCACTACGGACTCACCCGGCGCGCCCTGGCCCGCGCCTACTACCAGGGCTGGGACATGCACCCGGCGCACCTGCCGACCCGTTACGCGGCCGTCTACACCTTCTACCGCGAGGGCCTGGAGCAGGCCGCAGCCCGGCTCGCCGCGTACGTGGCCAAGGCGGGCGGCGACGTGATGGACGAACCCGCGACCGCCAAGGCGCTCAGCGGCTACCTGCTGCGCGGCATCGACTGCGGCGCGCTGGACACCGCCGAGGTAGCCGGGCTGACCGGGCTGACCCGCGCGGACCTGGACGCCTTCGCCTCACCGAGGCGCGGCGGACTGACGGTCACCGCCCCGTAGCCCCGGCTGCCCGGCTCGGCGGCCCGCCGCTCAGGAAGGCCGCAGTTCGCCCGAACCGCGTGCGATGAGCCTGGTGGGGAGCTCGACCCGCACCGGGGCGTGGTCGGCGCCGTCGAGGCGGCGGAAGAGGTGCTCGGCCGCGGTGCGGCCGACGGTCGCGGCGTCCTGGGAGATGACGGTGATACCGAGCAGGTCCGCGAGCTCGATGTCGTCGAAACCGACCAGGGCGACCGGCCGCTCCCGGTCCGCCAGGACCCGTACCGCGGTCACCGTCACCCGGTTGTTGCCCGAGAAGAGCGCGGTGACCGGCTCCGGGCCGGAGAGCATCGTCTCCGCCGCCAGGCGGACCCGGTCGGGGTCCGTGGAGCCCAGGGAGACCCAGGAGTCCCGCACGGTTATCCCGGCGTCCGTCATGGCCGTGTGATAGCCGCGCAGCCGCTCCGTGGCGGTGTGGATACGGGGCTGGTCGCCGATGAACCCGATCCGGCGGTGGCCGTGTGCGATCAGATGGGCCACACCCTGGCGGGCGCCGCCGAAGCTGTCCGAGAGCACCATGTCGGCGTCGATCCGGCCCGCCGGGCGGTCCACGAAGACGGTCGCGATGCCGGCCCTTATCTCCTGCTCCAGATAGCGGTGGTCGTCGCCGGCCGGAATCACGATGAGCCCGTCGACCCGGCGCGCGCACAGCGCGAGCACTAGCTCCTGCTCGCGCTCCGGGTCCTCGGCGCTCGAACCGTTGATGAGCAGGGCGCCGTGTGCGCGTGCGACCTCCTCCACGGCGCGGCTCAGCGGCCCGTAGAAGGGGTCCGCGAGGTCCTCCAGGACGAGCCCGATGGAGGCGGTACGGCCCTTGCGCAGCACCCGCGCGCTGTCGTTGCGGCGGAAGCCCAGGGCGTCGATGGCCTCCTGGACCCGGCGTTCGGTGTCCGGCGTGACACCGGGCTCGCTGTTGACCACCCGGGAGACCGTCTTGAGCCCCACTCCGGCGCGCGCGGCCACGTCCTTCATGGTCGGCCGGTTGCCGTAACGGGGCTCGGGGTGACGGGTGGTCTCGGCCACGGTGCGCTGTCCTGTCGTCGGGTGCGGGCGGTTCGGCTGGACCACGGAGGGTACCGCGTTGGGGCGCCGGAGGCTGTGGCCTTGAGCATAGGCCCTGGACAACGTTGTCAGCTGAATGGAGACTATGCAGACTATTCAATGAAGCCGCAGGTCCCGCCCCCTCACCATCCGGAGCCACACCGATGCATACCGACCTCGTAGCCGCGCTGGACATCGGCGGCACCAAGATCGCCGGAGCGTTGGTCGACGGCAGCGGCACGCTCCTGGTACGCGCGCAGCGCCCGACGCCCGCCCGGGAGAGCGGGGAGCAGGTGATGGCGGCGGTCGCCGACGTGCTCGCCGAGCTGACCGCCTCACCGCTGTGGGGACGGGCATCGGCCGTCGGGATCGGCAGCGCGGGCCCGGTGGACGCCTCCGCCGGCACGGTCAGCCCGGTCAACGTTCCCGGCTGGCGCGACTTCCCGCTGGTGGACCGGGTGAGCGGGGCGACCGGCGGGCTGCCGGTCGAGCTGGTCGGTGACGGGGTCGCGATGACCGCGGCCGAGCACTGGCTGGGCGCGGCCCGCGGCTACGACAACGCGCTGTGCATGGTCGTCTCGACCGGCGTCGGCGGCGGGCTCGTCCTCGGCGGCACCCTCCGCCCCGGCCCGAGCGGCAACGCGGGTCACATCGGCCACATCAGCGTCGATCTGGACGGCGATCCCTGCCCGTGCGGTTCGCGCGGCTGTGTCGAGCGCATCGCCAGCGGCCCCAACATCGCCCGCAGGGCCCTGGAGAGCGGCTGGCTGCCCGGCCAGGACGGCGACACCTCCGCCGCCGCGGTCGCCGCCGCGGCGCGGGCGGGGGACCCGGTCGCGGTGGCCTCCTTCGAGCGGGCCGCGCAGGCGCTGGCCGCGGGCATCGCCGCGACGGCCACCCTGGTCGAGATCGACATCGCGGTGATCGGCGGGGGAGTGGCCGGTGCGGGCGAGGTCCTGTTCGCCCCGCTGCGCAGCGCCCTGCGCCGTTACGCCACCCTCTCGTTCGTCCAGCAGCTGGCCGTGGCGCCCGCCGTCATGGGCAACGACGCCGGGCTGGTCGGTGCGGCGGCCGCGGCGTTCGCGGTCCGCACCGGCACGGACGGAGTGGTTCCGGTCTGACCCCCGAGCAGGCGCTCCCCGAAGTGGAGGGCGCCCGCTCCCCGGTCAGCAGGTGATCCGCAGGTCCCCCCAGTCCGCGTGGTCGGAGTCGTCGCCGTCCCCGCCGTCGGTGACGGCCAGAGTGACGACCTGCGCACCCCGGACATCGGCCGAGAGGGGCTGTGCCGGCATCGCGTTGGTGAGTACTCCGGTGGAGGCCGCCTTCGTGCCGTCCGCCCGGATCTCGAAGGTCACGCTGCCCTTGGCGCCCTTCTCGTCGTCCACGCCGACCCGGGCCGTCACCGTGTCGCACGCGCCGCCTGCGTAGTACTCGACGGTGCTGTCGGCGTGTACACCAAGGCCCTTGGCGTACACCTCGCCGCCGACGGTGAGCGGGTGCCCGTCGCCCGCCGCGCTCTCGCCGTTGCTGGTGTCCTTCTCGACCGGCCCGTAGCCGTTGGAGGCGGACAGCTGCGGCAGATCGCTCAGATAGCCGCCGCCGGCCGGTGGCGGCACCACCACATGCGCCTGGAAGGGCACCGAGGACCGCACCCGCTCACCGGCGGGGGAGCGGTACCGGGCGGTGAGCGTCAGGTCGTACGTGCCGGCCGCCGTGCCGGGCGGGGGCGTCACCCGCCAGCGCGTGCTCAGCGCACGTCCGGTGGGCAGCGCGGCGGCGGTCGTCGCCGAGCCGGCCGCGACCTTCCAGCCCGCCGGTCCGGTGAGTGCGGCCGAGACCTTCAGGGCGGGCGTGCGGCCCAGGTCGGTGACCGTGGTCGTCAGCGCGGCCGTACGTCCGGCCTCGACCAGCGGACTGCCCTGCAGGCCGAGTTCGGCGGCCGGGGGATACGAGGCCCACGCGTTGTCGGCGGCCACCCGCAGCAGCACGGTGCCGTGCGCCGGAACCGTCGCCGAGATGTCGCCCGCGGTGTTGTAGTCCGTGTGCTCCCACAGGTCGCGCATCGTGTACGCGGCCGCTCGCGGGAGGCCCGCCGCCGCTGCCGTCGTCGAGATCCGCTGCGCGCTCCCGGTCTCGTTGAACAGTGCCACCGCCCGGCTGCCGTCCCGCAGTTCCTTGGCGACGACCCAGCGCCCCTGGTCGGAGGAGAGCACGGTTCCCTGCTTGCCCAGGGGGTCCTGGTCGACCGCGATGACCTCGTGGTTGGAGAGGATGTCGAACGTCCCGGGCGTAGCCTTGCGCAGATCGGAGCCGATCAGCAGCGGCGCGGCCATCACCGACCACATGGAGAAGTGGGTGCGGTACTCGGTGTCCGTCATCCCGCCGTTGCCGACCTCCAGCATGTCGGGGTCGTTCCAGTGCCCCGGTCCGGCGGCCTGGGCGAGCGGCAGGTTCTGCTTCATGATCGACAGCATGCTGCTCCAGCTGTCGTTGATGTCGCCCGTCGTGCGCCAGAGGTTGCCGAGTTCCGCGGCCCATTCCCAGGGCTTGTTCTCTCCCCATTCGCAGATGCTGTACACGATGGGCCGGCCGGTCGCGGCAAGCGCGTCCCGCATTGTCGTGTAGCGCTCTTTCGCGTCGACGCCCTGGTTGTTGCAGTTGTCGTACTTGAGGTAGTCCACGCCCCAGTCCGCGAACTGCCGCGCGTCGCTGTACTCATGGCCGAGTGCGCCGGGAAGTCCGACACTGTCGCAGGTCTTCGTGCCCGCACTGGTGTAGATGCCGAGCTTCAGTCCCTTGGAGTGGACGTAATCCGCGACGGCCTTTATACCGTTCGGGAATCGCACCGGGTCGGCCTCCAGTTTGCCGTCCGCATTGCGCTGCGGAACGGCCCAGCAATCGTCCAGATTGATGTACTGGTAGCCGGCGTCCTTGAGGCCCTTCTCGACGAAGATATCCGCGATGCCCTTGACCATCGACTCGTTGAACTCGGCCCGGCAATGGGTCGAGTTCCAGTTGTTGAACCCCATGGGCGGGGTGAGGGCGAGACCGTTGTCCGCTTTCGCGTCCACCGCGGACGGCGGGGCGGGAGCGGGCCCCGGCGAATCCGCGGCGGCGGGAAGGGCGACCCCCGCCACGCACAGGAGGGCGGCGGTCAGCGCTCCGATGACTCTGCGAGGGCCTGTGTGGGTTGTACGGGCTGGAAGATGACGCATCGTTACGTTCCTCCGGACTCGTGCCGACTCACGTGACGGCATGTGCACGCCAAGACGAGCGATTACGTTAGAGCGTGTTGAAGTCTGTTGGAAGAGGGGCGGTGCCCGTTGTTCGGTATCTCGTCAAAACCCTTGACTGGGCCCCTGGTTGGGGGTGTGATCCAAGCGCACGTTCGGTTGTGTTGGGTTGCCTTCCGGAGGAGGGGGTCATGGCGCGCTCGTACGACAGGTCAGATGTGCCCGGCAGTTTCGCAGGACATCGGATGTCCCGGCGAAATCTGTTGCGCGGCGCGGCAGTCGGAGCCGGGGCGGTGACGCTTCCCGCGCTGCTCACCGCGTGCGGCGGCGGTCCCGGCGGGGACGGCAAGACGATCACCCTGGGCTCGAATTCATCCGACCCCGTTCCGAAGAAGGCGTTCGCCGAGGCCTTCGACGCCTACGCCGCGCAGTCCGACGGTCGCAAGATCAAGGTCAACACCGTTGACCACAACACCTTTCAGGAGAACATCAACCGGTATCTGCAGGGCAAGCCGGACGACGTCTTCATGTGGTTCGCCGGAAACCGTATGCAGTTCTTCGCGGAGAAGGGCCTGCTGCACGACGTCAGTGACAACTGGCAGGACTACAAGGGCTTCTCCGCCGCGCTGAAGGCCCAGTCGACCGGTGCGGACGGCAAGCAGTACCTCACCCCGTACTACTACTATCCGTGGGCGGTCTTCCACCGTAAGAGCCTGTTCACCGAACGCGGCTACCAGGTGCCGAAGACGCTCGACGAGTACGTGGCCCTCGCCAAGCAGATGCAGAAGGACAAGCTGGACCCCATCGCGTTCTGCGACAAGGACGGCTGGCCCGCGATGGGCACCTTCGACTACATCAACATGCGCACCAACGGATACGAATTCCACAAGAGCCTCATGGCCGGTGAGGAAGCCTGGACGGACAAGCGGGTCCGGGAGGTATTCGACACCTGGCGGCGGCTCCTCCCGTACTGCCAGCAGGGCGCCAACGGCCGTACCTGGCAGGAGGCGGCGACCAGCCTCCAGAAGCGCGACGCGGGCATGGCGGTCTTCGGCCTGCCGCACCCCGGGGCCCAGTTCCCCAAGGCGGAACAGGGCGACCTCGACTTCTTCCCCTTCCCCGTCATCAACCCGGAGCACGGCCAGGACGCGGTCGAGGCCCCCATCGACGGGTTCCTGCTGGCCAAGAAGTCGAAGAACCTCAAGAACAAGAAGTCCCTGGAGAGCGCCAAGGACCTGCTGAAGTGGCTGGCCACCGGCAAGGCCGAGGACATCTACCTGAAGAGCGACCCGAACAACATCGCGGTCAACGACCAGGCGGACACCTCCAACTACTCCGCGATCCAGAAGAAGGCGGTCGAGCTGGTCTCCGGGGCGAAGCAGATCTCCCAGTTCATGGACCGCGACAGCCGCCCGGACTTCTCCTCCACGGTGATGATCCCGGCGATCCAGAAGTTCATCAGCAGTCCGAACGACGTGGACGGTCTGGTCAACGACATCGAACGGCAGAAGAAGAGCATCTTCGCCTCGGACTGAACCTGGAGCACCGACCGTGTCGTTCATCTCGGGGCGGCGCACCGGACGACGGGGGACGCGGCGGTTCACCCGCCGCGACCTCGTCGTGCTCGGCGTGCTGCTCGGCATACCAGTCCTGCTCGACATCGCCATCGTCTGGGGGCCGACCCTCGCCTCGGTCGCCCTCTCCTTCACCAGCTGGGACGGCATCGGCGACATCAAGTGGGTGGGTACGCGCAACTACGCGAACCTCTTCACCAACTACCCGCAGTTCTGGCCGGCCGCCCGCCACAACCTGCTCTGGCTGGGTTTCCTCGGCCTGGTCGCCGCGCCGTTCGGGCTGCTGCTGGCCGTACTCATCGACAGGGGCGTGCGGTTCAGCCGCTTCTACCAGTCGACCCTGTACATGCCCGTCGTGCTGTCCCTCGCGGTGGTCGGCTTCATCGCCCAGCTGATCTTCTCCCGCGACCAGGGCGCCCTCAACGCGATCGTCGGCGACACCCGGACGCCGACCGACTGGCTGGGCGATCCCGACCTCAACATCTGGATGGTCCTGCTGGCCGCGGCCTGGCGCCACACCGGATACGTGATGATCCTCTACCTCGCCGGGCTCAAGGCCGTCGACCCCACGCTGAAGGAGGCAGCCGCCATCGACGGCGCGAGCGAGGCCCAGACCTTCTTCCGCGTCGTCTTCCCCACGCTCCGGCCGGTCAACGTGATCGTCGGGGTCATCACCGTCATCGAGTCACTGCGCGCGTTCGACATCGTGTACGCGGTCAACCACGGCCGCAACGGGCTCGAACTGCTCTCGGTGCTCGTCACCGACAACATCATCGGCGAGGCCAGCAGGATCGGATTCGGCTCCGCCATCGCCGTCGTCCTGCTCGTTGTCTCGCTGGGATTCGTCGCGACGTATCTGATCCAGGAGCTCCGAGGGGAGAAGGACCGATGACGACCCATTCCACAACCGTCCGGCCGGCGCCACCCGCCCCGGCCGGCGCTCCCGCCGCCCGGCGAGGAATCCGCCCCGGCCGGCTCGGCGTGCACGCCTTCCTGATGACGGTCTCGCTCGCCTTCCTCGCGCCGCTCGTCCTGGCCGTGTACGCGTCCCTGCGGCCGTACGAGGAGACCTCCGAGCACGGCTACTTCTCGTTGCCGCGCCATCTCTCCCTGGACTACTACCGGCAGGCCCTCAGCGACTCCGGCATGACGAAGTACTTCGTCAACACCATGATCATCGCGGTTCCTGGGGTGCTCGTCACCCTCTTCCTCGCGTCGTTCGTGGCCTTCGCGCTCGCCCGGCTGAAGATGCGCGGCGGGCTCGTCCTGCTGATGCTGTTCACCGCCGGGAACCTGCTTCCGCAGCAGGTGATCGTCACGCCCCTGTACGTCGTCTTCAACCGCATCCCGCTGCCGTACTGGATGTCCGACTCGATGACGATGTACGACTCGTACTGGGCCGTCGTCCTCGTCCAGATCGGCTTCCAGCTCGGATTCTGCGTCTTCGTCCTCGCCAACTTCATGCGGACGCTCCCGCAGGAGATCCTGGAGGCGTCCGTCGTGGACGGAGCGGGGGTCTGGACCCAGTTCTGGCGGATCACCCTGCCCCTGTGCCGGCCCGCGCTCGCCGCCCTCGGCACGCTGCAGTTCACCTGGATGTACAACGACTTCCTGTGGGCGCTGGTGTTCATCTCCGACGGTGACAAGCTCCCGATCACCTCGGCGCTGAACAACCTGCGCGGTCAGTTCTTCACCGACTACAACCTGCTGGCCGCAGGTTCGGTGATCGTGGCGCTGCCGACCCTCATAGTCTTCCTGCTGCTGCAACGTCACTTCATCGCGGGACTGACCCTGGGATCCAGCAAGTGAGGCCCTGACCGGCCGGGCGGGAGACCCGCGGCGGGCCGGCATGCCTCCGATCGAGTCACCCCGGCCCGCCGCCCCAGGAAGTTGTCAGTGGTCGGTGCGATCCTGCTGGTATGGACGAGATCATGCGGCGGCGCGTGTACGGCGCCGATCACGACGACCCCGACCCGGGGCCCCGGCCGGGGCGGGTCTACCGGGAGCTGGTGGGCGGCCCGCTGGACGGGCTGCTGCTGGACGTGACCGGCTGGACGGAGGTCGCCCTCGCGGACGGCTCCGCCCTGATCACCGAGATCGGCTCCTACGGGGCCGGCGGCAGGGCGGAGTACGGACCGAGGGCGCATGAGCCGTACAAGTGGGACTGGCGCGGCGACACGCCCTGAGCACCGGGGGCGTGCTCGGCGTGTTCCCGGCGGCCCTGTCCGCTCCTGTGGCATCCGGGTGGCCGGGGTGGCCTCGGCTGTTCGGGCGGCCCTCGGCGGCTGGACGGCCGGCCCTTCGGTATCCATACGGCCAGGTGCCCCGCCGTGTGGACGGCCGGGCTCAGCGGCCCCGGTCGGAATGCTGCGGTGGTACGACCACCAGGAATGCGTCCTGTTCCAGATCCATCACGACCTCGGCCGCGACGCCCTCGCCGCGGCGGGCCGCCGCGAACTCCTCCGCCGGCCAGCTGCCCCGCGGGCCCCCTGCGGGGAACTGCTCAAGCACGGTGCGAAGCACGGGTCCACCCCCTGTAGTTCGTTCTGATGTCCGCTCCAACGACGTCCGGGCGGTCCCCGTCACGGCCTACGAGGACCTGCTCCTGGTGCTCAGGGGCTGGTGCCGGTGAGGCGGTCGGCGGTGGCGGCGAGGACCGCGACCGTGCGCCGGATGTCGACCATCACCTCACACCCCCGCCCCGGGGCGCGGGGCGAGGCAAGCGGCGTCCGCGCCGGTTCGACGCCGTGCTCCTGGTCCTCGTTGCGCTCGCCGGCAACCCGATGGTCCAGCCGTCCGTCAGGGGGCTGGGTTGCTGTTGTTCGCCGTGAAGCGAAGCCACGCGGTGAGAGCTGCCTGCAGTTCGATCACCGCTCGCCGGTCGAGGGCCTCGCCGGACGTGCCGACGTGCAGTCCCACGCCCTCCCCGCTGACTGTCCAGCCGATCGGCAGGCGCTGTGGAGCAGTGACCGGCGAGCCGTGGGCGAGGGTGCGCAGCATGGCTTCGACGCGGGGTGGGACGGCTCGTTCGCGCGGCGCCCAGGAGATATTCGAGGGCCGGGCAGGCAGGCCGAGAGCGTTGCGGAAGTCCTTGATGGCGGCCTCGAGTGGCTGCGGCGTGGTGGGGGCCTCGCCGATGAACGCCTGGATCAGTTCCCGGTGCGGAGTCTTGGGCAGGTGCGAATGCTCTTCTACGGCCAGACGTACGACGGCGGGAGGGATGAGGGCCCGCGTGTAGCCCTTCTTCGTGTACGTGGCATGGTGCTCGCGCAGTTTCGCGATGGGGCGGGCCAGGGGCTGCTCGCCCTCGAAGTGCCGGCCCGGGGTGGTCAGGGCAAGCGACGCTTCGGGAGCGGACAGCCGGGCCAGCTTTCCGTAGGGACCGTGAGCACGATGCATGACACCCGACTCGGTCACCAGCACCGTCACCTGACGACTGGTGGCGTCCTTGCCCAGCCGGAACCCCACCACCAGCGTCCGCATCAGCCGGCCTCTCTCTCGGTGACCACCACGCCAGCGAGTCGAGCCTTCCTTCCAAGGGCGAATCATGGGGTTCACCCAAGGCCGCGCGGCCTTTCAAGCCGGCGGCCGGCACCGCATCTAGCCGGTCTTCCGGCACCGACCCTGCGCAGGGCAGTACCCTCGGCCGCCGCAGCCTGGTGGCGCCCTGCGCGCCAGTCCCGGTCCATGAGAGGCGTCAGGTCATACGGCTCGCTCAGTTCCGGGCATCCGCTGCCGGGCCCCGGTGTCAGCCCAGCGCGTCCATCAGGGCAGTGACGTAGGCATCCAGCCGCTCCTCCACGGCTCGCGTCGTCAGCTCCGTCCTCCCAGCTTCCCGCCATGGCTGGGACACCGACCGCACTTCTTCCGAGGCGGCCAGCGCGTCCCGCACCCGCCAGTACAGCCGCTCGCTCGCGGTCGCGGCCAGTACCCCGCCGGCTTCCTCGTACTCCTCGGCGAACCGCAAACCCCACGCCGGGCCGTGCAGCAGCGCGAGATTGACTGAGCAGTGCGCCACATCGAGATCCGCCGGACCCCAGGAGGGCGCCCAGTCGACGACGCCGGTGATCCGGGCATCTTCCGGATTTGAAGGCGGTACGTCGAACAGCACGTTGCCGGGCTGGAAGTCCCGGTGCAGGAAGCGCCCTTCACAGGGCGGCGCGGGCTTGCGGATCACGTCGATCGCCGCGGCCCATACGGCCGGGTCGGCGCCCTTCGGGACGACGACGGTGTCGGCGGTCGTCAGCGTCACATACGTCCGGGGCCGCTCGGCGGGGCGTAGCGCGTGGATCGCCACGAGTTGGCGGGCCAGCAGGCGAACACGCGTCTTCGCTCCCTGATCGTCGAGGACCGTCCGGCCCGCCAGGTGGGTCATCAGGAGCGACGGGAACTCGCACTGCGTGGCGGTCGGATCGACCGCGACCAGTGAAGGAGCCGGCACGCCGGTCCCCGTGAGCAGGGTCAGGGCGCCGGCCTCCGCATTCAGCCCGCCCTCGGCGTGCTCCGTGTAGAACGGGTCGACGTAGGTCCGCAGCACCAGGTCACGGGTGACTCCGTCCCGCGTCCCGATGGTCAGCCGCCGCATCTCGGCGGTGATGCCGCCGTGCAGCGCCTCGGTCTTGACGATCCGTTCGCCGGCCTCCAGGTGCCGGCTTACCCAAGCCAGCGTCGACGGCCGGACAGCCGCCGCCTCATCGTGGTCTGTCACCGTGCCACCTCATCATCCGGACGGCGCATGCGCGAATGCCTTTGTGGGAGGAGACAGCGGATCTCAACACGCCGGCTCGACAGGGAACCCGCGAGGCCGGGCCACCGGCCGGTGTTTCGCCCCTCGCCCCGGGCACGGCCTCGGACACGGATCTTCCAGCGGATCTCTGTTGCCCGGCTGTCACGCGGGAGGTGGATTCGTATGGGGGCCCGCCCCGCTGCACATCACCCGGCTTCCGCCCCACGCATCAGTCGACCGCACCCGCGGCTTCCCGCATCTCCTTGCCCAGAAGCTCGTCGAGCAGGAGTGTGGCGGGGAGGGCGGAGTGGAGGTACACGTACTCGTGGTGGTGCTCGGCGACCGCGAGCAGAGTACGCAGCGTGTCCGTGGCCCCCTCCCGCTGCTCGGCATGATGCTGAGCCTGCGCCAGCAGACCGAGGTGGAGGGGAAGGTGGATTCTCGTCCGGGACAGGCGCATCTCGGTCAGCGCGTTCACCATTTTCGGGATGCCCTCCCGCTGTCCGGCGTACGTGAGGGCCCAGCCCAGCGGGACATGCAGCATTGCCGCCCACGGGGACAGGCCGTGCTTGACGGAGAGTTCGACGCCCTCCGTCCCGAAGGCCCTGGCCGAGTCCGGATCCTCCTCCCACGCGGCCACCATCGCGTTGACGTAGAGGGCATGGACACGATCCCAGGGCCTGTCGCCCCACTGAGTCAGCCTCATGAGACGACGGCACTGCTCGGCCGCGGCCAGGCGTTCGCCCATCAGCCAGCGGGCGAAGACGTCGTGGGTGCGGAAGTAGACGCGCGGATCGGACCGGTACATGCCGTCAGGCAGCCGGCCCTCGCGCGCCAGCCGTTCGGACAGCTCCACACCGTGCTCGAACGAACGCACCGCGTCGGGCAGCCGGTCGCGGATGAACAGCTCCATCCCCTCGCCGTACACCGCGCCCAGCCGAGCCGCAGGGGCGCCGGTGCGGGCGGCGATGGCCTTCAGCCGGGCGGTCAGCTGTCCCGACTCGTCGTAGCGCCCGCGGACGAGGAACGACGCGCTCAGCATCGACAGAACGGCCGGGTCGTCGCACCGGTGCGGGGGCAAGCCCGGGGCCTGCCCCCGGAGGATCTCCGTCTCGGCCTCGGTGTCGCCGAACCCGCGTACGTGGCCCAGCAGATGGGCCAGTTCCCAGTGCAGCTGGGGCGCGAGACCCCGGGCGGCCGAACCGTCGGGGAGGGAGCCGGTGAGGGAGATGGCACGGCGTAACCACATCAGCCGGTCGTCGGAGGCCAGCCGCGCTCCCGCGTTCTCGGCCGCTGTCAGGAACCAGGGCAGCGCCCGCTCCGGGTTCATGACGCCCTTGGCGTGCCAGGCGTGGTGGGCTATGCGGTCGCTCCGCTCCGGGGGGACCTCTTCGCCGGAGCGCGGGTGCAGGGCTTCCGCGTACGCGGCGTGCAGCCGCTGGCTCTCCTCGCCGCTGAGCTCGCCCACGAGCACCTCCCGGGCGCGCGGCGGGGTGAGCCGGAGCCGGCCGCCGGCCTCCCGGGAGGAGGCGAGCAGACCGTGCCGGACCGCCGACTCCACGATCGCCGCGGCGCCGTCGCCGCCGGAGGCGCGGCACAGGGATTCCAGTTCGATGTCGGGTGCGGCGATGGCGCACAGCCGCAGAAGCCGCAGGACTGGCCCCGGCAGTTCGGCGAACTCCTGGCGGAGGACCCTGCGCGCGCACGGAACGACGAGGCTCAGCAACTCGTCCGCGGAGTGGGGGTCCTGGAGGTCGCCGGCCTCGCCGAGGAGGGAGAGCATCTGGAGGACGAAGGAGGGGCTGCCCACGGACTGCCGGCGGAGAACCTCCACGATGCGCCGGTCGACGCCCGTCCCGGCGTGCGCTTCGACCAGGGCGGTGACGTCGGGGAGCGTCAGTGCCCCGAGCCGCAGGACCTGCGTGTTGGGGCCCCTGAGCATCTCGGTCATCGTCCCGTACCGGGAAGTGTCCGGCCAGGTCTCCAGGTCCCAGCCGGTCAGCACGATGCCGAGCGGATGCCCCTGGCGGCGGTTGGCCAGCAGGCGGAGCACGTCCAGCGACGGCGCGTCCGCCCGGTGCACGTCCTCCAGCAGGAGCACCAGAGGCCGCTGCGCCGCCAGGGCGAGCAGGATCTCGCAGAGCGCGTCGTGGGTCCGGAAGGGGGTCTGCGGGTCGCCCGGCCCGGGGCCCCTGTCCGGGTCCGTCGGCCACCCGGGCAGCAGCGGCGCCAGCAGCGGGCCGAACGGCGCCGCGGCGGACCGGAAGGCCTCGGGCCGCGCCGCCGAGAGCCGGCGCAGCACCTGGGTCCACAGCCAGTAGGGCGGAACTCCCTCGCCGGAGAAGCTACTGCTCTGAATCGTTTCGATGTTCTCGTCCAGTGCTCGGAGACGCTGGACCAGTTCCATCACGAGATGGGTTTTCCCGAGTCCGGAGAAACCGAGTACGCACGCGAGATGTCCACGACCGGCCACTGTCCCGGCCATGGCGGCGACCAGAAGTCCCAACTCCCTTTCACGGCCTATCAAGGGGGATGAGATCTCGGATTCGCCCGGCGAGGTCGAAGCGGTGCCGGAACGCGCGGGCGCCCCGGGCTCCGGGCCGTCCGGCGTCTCCTGGGTGCGCACGGCCGGCCGGGCCGGAGGCTCCGCGGCGCTCATGGGCCTTCTCGATATCGTTGTCCGGACCTGCCGCGGAAAGGTGGTCGCCGCAGGTTGGGCAGGACCGCCGCGCGCACGTCGGTCGCCCAGGTCCTGCCGGAGGAGGGCGGTGTGAAGCCGCTGGAGATCGGCGCTCGTGTCCACCCCGAACTCCTCGACCAGATAGCTCCGCGTCCACGCGTACAGCTGTAGCGCTTCGGCCTGTCGGCCCGACCGGAACAGTGCGGTCATCAGGTGGCCCACCATCCGCTCCCTGGCCGGGTGCTGACGGACCTCGCGTTCCAGTTCGGTGACCACCTCGGCGGTCCGGCCCAGGAGGAGCCCGGCCTCGGCGGAGGCTTCGAGGGCGGTGAGCCGCATCTGCTCCAGCCGGGCGTTCTCGTCGGCGAGCGACGGGTGGGTGAGGAACTCCGCGTACGGGGCGCCGTGCCACAGCTTGAGCGCCCTGGTGAGGTGCTCCCGGGCGGCCAAGGGGTTCTGGCTCGCGAGGAGTCGGCGTCCGGTGGAGAAGAGCTGCTCGAAGCGGTACACGTCCACCTGCTCGGGCGCGAGCCGGAGGACGTAGCCCGGGGCCTGGTAGCGCAGGATCGCGGACCTGGCGGGGCCGGCCCCGGGGGCCAGGACCCTGCGCAGGTGGGAGATGTGACTCTGCAGGGTGGCGACAGCCTGCTGAGGACGGGCGTCCCGCCACAGTTCCTCGATGAGCACCGTGGTGGGCACGACGCGGCCCAGTCTGATGAGGAGGAGGGCCAGGAGCGCCCGGCGACGTGGTGGTCCGAGCGGGACGTCACGGCATTGGTACCGCGCCGACATGGGCCCCAGCACCTGAAGCGCCGGCCCGGAAAGTGCGGACGGTTGTGAGGGCGGCGACGCCCCCTCAGCCTGATACGCGGACATATTCTCCTGCCCCATTCGTTCTCACGCTTGAGACCTCATCGGTGAATACACCTTAGAACAACGGTCGCACCTGCGGGGATTTTCCTGGTGGCCATGGATGCCGGGCGCTATAGAGCGACACTCGCGCAGATGTCAACGGTGCAGATTCGCCGTGTGAGGCGAATCCGGCCACACGTATGGTGAATTCCATATGGACACGCAGAGAGCCTTCGGTGCCCAGATCCCCGAGTACGGTCCTTTGGTCGCACCCCTCGGGGGACCCCTGGGTCCAGGTATCGGCAAGCGAACGGCAGGGATTCGGACAAGGCCACGTACGGGGTGCCAGCGAACCGGCCAGCGCCCAGCAAGGGGCATGGGTCAACATGATCGAAACCGCCATTTTCCGAGTGGCCCGAGCCAACCACTCTGCGCAGACCCAGGAGGCGTCACACGGTGTTCGCGATTCTTTTTCCTGGTCAGGGCTCACAGTTCCGGGGTATGGGCGCAGATGTTTTCGGCCACTATCCGGGCATCACGCGATTCGCCTGCGATCTCCTCGGATACGACCTCCCCGCACGCTGCCGCGACAACCAGGACGACGTGCTCGCCCGTACGGAGTGCACGCAGCCGGCCCTCTTCACCGTCAACGCGCTGCACGCTTTCGAGCGGAGGCGCGAGGAGGCACGGCCCGCCGACTGCTACCTCGGGCACAGCCTGGGGGAGTACAACGCGCTCCTCGCCGCCGGGGTCTTCGACTTCGAGACCGGTCTCCGGATCGTCAAGAAGCGCGGCGAGCTGATGGCCGCCGCTTCGGGGGGCGGTATGACCGCGGTCATGAACACCCCGGTCGAGCGCCTCCTGGAGGTGCTGGGCGCCGACGGAGTCGAGGGGGTGGACGTGGCGGCCCACAACACCGACACCCAGGTCGTGATCGCCGGAGCCGACGGCGCGCTCCGGGCCGCCCACACCTCCCTGCGGGAACGGAACATACGCTTCGCCCCGCTGCGGGTCGGCGCCGCCTTCCACTCGCGCGCCATGGAATCCGCGCGCACCGCATTCGAGGTATTTCTCCGTGAATTCACCTTCGCGGAACCCTCGGTGACCGTGATATCCAATGCGGGCGCACGCCCCTATGAAGGGAGCGTGATTCCGGAGATGCTGAGCCGACAGTTCGTCGAACCCGTTCGATGGGTCGAAAGCGTCCGCTATCTCCTCGACCGGGACGCCGGGCTGGAGTGCGAAGAGATAGGCGGCACATCGCTGCTCCGTATGGTGAGAAGCATCGCTAAATTCAGCCCTCTGGGAACTCTGACGAAAAGCGGGATATGAGACATGGGGCGAACCCAGCACCTAAGGAACATGATCGAGGAACAGTTTCTCGTTGAATTCGATGACGAACTGACCGACCAGAGCGACCTCTTCAAGGCCGGAGTGATCGACTCTTTCGGATACGTTCAGCTTCTCGGCTCCATCGAGGAAGAATTCTCGATCCAGCTGAAGGACGAGGACTTCCTCAAAAACATTCTCACCTCGCTGGAATCCATCGACGCCTTCGTGGCGAAGAAGATCGCCGAGCGCGACGACCGCTGAAGCAAGGAGACCCCGCATGTGCGGAATCGCAGGCTTCGTCTCGCCCTCGCTCGAAGCCGGGGCCACGCCCGAGGTCATGGCCTCGATGCTGTCGCTCATCCGTCACCGCGGTCCGGACGAGGCGGGCTACTACCTGGACGACGGCGTGGCCATGGGCACGGTCAGGCTGTCGGTCATCGACCTCTCCTCGGGAGCCCAGCCCATGGCGGACCCGTCGGACCGCTACTGGATCTGCTTCAACGGCGAGTTGTACAACCACATCGAACTCCGCCAGGAACTGCGATCACTGGGCCGGCGTTTCCGCACCCGCTCGGACACCGAAGTCGTCCTGCAGGCATGGGCCCAATGGGGAACCGCATGCCTGCCCCGTTTTAACGGCGCCTTCGCGTTCGCCATCCGGGACGCGGTGTCCGGGGACCTCTTCCTGGCCAGGGACAGATACGGCAAGCGCCCGCTCTTCTACAGCGGCCACGGGAGCGGCACGGGCCGGAGCGGGGACTTCCTCTTCGCCTCGGAGATGAAGGCATTCCAGGCATTCCCGGGATTCCGCTTCGAGCTGGACCCCACTGAACTCGCCTCCGCTTTCGCGGTGTGGACCCCGCTGCCCGACCGGACCCCCTTCCGGCACATCCGCCAACTGCCCATGGGAAGCTTCCTGACCGTACGCGGCGGACGCACGGATCTGACCACCTACGCCGAACTCGAACTCGACGTCGAACCGTTCACCGGTTCCGCCCGGGAAGCGATCACATTAGTCCGCGACAGCCTCCGTGAAAGCGTCGAGATGCGGCTGCGGAGCGACGTCGAGGTCGGCGTCTACCTGAGCGGCGGTCTGGACTCGTCCATCGTCACCGCGCTGGCGACCGATCTCTCCTCGCACGAGGTCCGCACCTTCTCGGTGGAGTTCGATGAGGCGGCCTTCGACGAATCGGGCAGCCAGCACGTCGTCGCCTCGCACCTCGGGACGCTCCACTCGTCCATCGCCGTGGGCGGCGCGGACATCGCCGCGAACTTTCCGTCCGCCGTGTACCACGCCGAAGTCCCCGCGTTCCGCACCGCGTTCGTGCCCATGTACATGCTCTCCCGGCATGTGCGCGACGCCGGTATCAAGGTGATCCTCAGCGGCGAGGGCGCCGACGAGGCGTTCCTCGGCTACTCGCTCTTCCGCGAGACCTTGCTGCGCGCCGCGTGGCACGACCTCTCCGAAGACGAACGGACGGCTCGGATCGGCGTCCTCCACCCGGAACTGAGCCACTTCGGCCCCGCGAACCGGGCACGGCTGAAAAGCCTGTTCGAGCAGTTCGCGGTCGAACGGCTGCCCGGTCTCTTCTCGCACGAACTCCGCTACCAGAACGGCCGATTCGCCGCGCGACTGCTGAAGGAACGGAGCGATCCGTTCGCGCACCTCCTGGCCCTGACAGCGTCGACACCCGGGTACGCCGCACTGAGTCCCGTGCAGAAGGCCCAGTGGCTCGAATTCAAGACCCTCCTGCCCGGCTACCTCCTCTCCACCCAGGGAGAGCGCATGAGTCTCGCCCACGGCGTTGAGAACCGCTGCCCCTTCCTCGACCCCGCGGTGGTTCGCGCGGCGGCCTCGGTCAATCTGCGGTTTGACGACGGCTCCGAGGAGAAGTTCCTCCTCAAGGAGGCCTTCCGGGGCGAGCTGCCGGAGTCGAGCCTCGCCCGGCGCAAGCAGCCGTACCGCGCCCCGGGGGCGGCCGTCTTCAAGGACCAGCGGCCCGACTACCTGGACCTGCTGCTCTCGGACACGGAGCTGAGCAGGATCGACGGAATCGATCACGCGTTCGCGAAGAAGCTCGTGGCGAAGATCATGGCCACACCCAGCGAGGGGATCAGCACCAAGGAGGACCAGGCCTTCGTCTACCTGCTGTCGACCGCCGTCCTCCACCAGCAGTTCGTGGACACCCGGAGCCTGGGCAAGGAAGGCCGCCCGGAAGCGGAGCTGAAGGTGGACACGATCGTCGATCTCCGCAACTCCAGCGGGCCGAGGCCGGCCGGGCAGGCCCTCCCCGCGGCGGGAGGCGCCCGATGAGCGCGGTCGTCCCGGCGCCCGCGGCGGACGACGTCGCGATCATCGGCATCGCTCTGCGCTTCCCCGGCGCCGAGACGCTGGAGGAACTCGGCGAACACCTCCTGGCGGGCCGCTCGCTCATCTCGGAGGTGCCGCCCGAACGCTGGTCCAAGGAGAGGTACTTCGGAGATCCCCGGCGCGGGGCGCAGAAGACCAACAGCGTCTGGGGCGGCTTCATCGAGCACGCGGACCGCTTCGACGCCGATTTCTTCGCCATCTCGCCGCGCGAGGCCGAGAACATGGACCCGCAGCAGCGGATGGCGCTCGAACTCGCCTGGCGGGCCGTGGAGAACGCGGGATACGCGCCGAGCGACCTGGCCGGTACGGCGACAGGCGTCTTCATGGGCGTCTGCCACGCGGACTACGCGGAGATGATGGAACGCGAAGGGGTGCGCACGGACGCCTATTTCCCCACCGGCACCGCCTACTCGATCATCGCGAACCGCGTCTCGTACCAATTCGACTTCCAGGGCCCGAGCATCACCAACGACACCGCGTGTTCGAGTTCGCTGGTGGCGGTGTACGAAGCGGTCCGCGCGCTGGGCCACGGCGAGTGCGGCCTGGCGCTGGCCGGCGGGGTCAACCTGATCTGGTCGCCGAAGCACTTCGTCGCTTTCAGCCAGGCGAGCATGCTCTCGCGGACCGGCCGTGCGAGCGCCTTCGACGAGAGCGCCGACGGCTACGTACGCGGCGAGGGCGGAGCGGTACTCCTGCTGAAACCCCTCGCACGCGCCGTCGCGGACGGCGACCCCGTCCACGCGGTCATCAAGGGGGTCGCCACGAACCACGGCGGCCGGACCACCTCCCTGACCGTCACCAGTCCGACCGCGCAGGCGAACCTGATCGAAGGGCTCTACACCCGCGCCGGAATCCGCCCGGAGACCGTGAGCTACATAGAGGCGCACGGTCCCGGGACGCCCGTCGGCGACCCGATCGAGATCATGGCCCTCAAGAACGCCTTCCGGAACCTGCACGCCGCGCAGGGCACCGTCGCCCGGCCGGCCAGCTGCGGGATCGGGTCGGTCAAGACCAACATCGGGCATCTGGAAGGGGCCGCCGGGGTCGCGGGGATCGCCAAGGTGATCGCCTCCCTGGCACACCGGTCGCTGCCCGCCACCGTCAACTTCCGCAAGCAGAACCGGCTCATCAGCTTCGACGACAGTCCCTTCCACGTCGTCCGCGAGACCCGGCCCTGGGAGGCGCCGCCCGCAGGGCCGGACGGCAGTGTCCCGCCACGCCGGGCCGGGGTGAGCTCCTTCGGCTTCGGCGGCACGAACGCACACGTCGTGCTGGAGGAACACCTCACCGACGAGACGCGCCGGACGGACCCTCCGGGCCCGTATCTCGTGCCCCTCTCGGCGAAGACACCGGAACGGCTGCGCGAGGTCGCGCGCACGCTGCTCACCCATCTGCGCGAGCAGCCCGCACAGGCGCTCGCCGACATCGCGCACACCCTCCGGATCGGCCGCGACCCGATGCGGGCGCGAGTCGCGTTCATCGTCGCGGGCCGTGCCGAACTCGTCGGCCTGCTGGCCCGGTTCGCGGACGGCGAGCGGTCCGCGGGCGAAGTCCACCTGGGTGCGACGGTGCGTGCCGACGACGCGGACGCCGCAGGCCTGAGGACGACCGGGACGCTCTGGGCGGGCGGCGGGACGGTGGACTGGGCGGAGCGGCTCGGGGACGGCGGCCCCACGGCACGGGCGCGCCGCGTACGTCTCCCCGGGTATCCGTTCGCCCGCGAGCGCCACTGGTTCAGGACGCCGCCGAAGGGCGACGAGACGGAGAGAGCGGCTGCGGACGGGACGCCGTCGAAGACCGCGCGTACGAAGACGCAGCCGGGGCGGACAGGGGCGGTGCCCGAGGAGCCGGCGCCGACGAGCGCGAAGCGCGCGGAGAGGGCGAGGGCGCAGGCGCGTCCAGGGGCCGTGTCCCGTCCCGCACCGCCGCACCCCCTCCTCCACGCCGCGCTCCCCGGCTCCGACGGACAGCGCTTCACCGCGACCTTTACCGGGGAGGAGCCGTTCCTCGCCGCGCACCTGGTGCGCGGCACGCCGGTGCTGCCGGCGGCGGCGCAGGTGGAGATGGTCCGTGCGGCGGTGGCCCGCGCGGCGGGGCGGGACGCCGGGGCGTCACCGGCCGTCCGGCTCCGCACCATGGGGTGGTCGCGCCCGCTCGTCGTGCGGGACGGACCTGCCGAGGTCCGGGTGGGGCTCACCCCGCGGGACAGCGGCGCGCTCGCCTTCGAGATCTCCACCGGAACGGCCCCCGGCACCGTGCACAGCTCGGGGCTGGCCGAGACCGTCGGGGCACAGGAGCCGGGCCGGCTCGACCTCCCCGCACTGCTGGCGGCGTGCCCCCGCGAGCGTGGGCACGCGCAGGTGTACGCGGAGTTCCGCGACCGGGGGCTGGAGTACGGGCCGGCCATGCGCGGGCTGAGGGAACTGCGGCTGGGGGAAAGGGAACTGGTCGCGCGCATCGTCGAACCCGGTGCGGGCGGGGCCGGGGACACCGGATACGTACTGCCGCCGAGTGTGCTGGACGCCGCCTTCCAGGCCTCCGTCGTCCTCCTGGCGGATACCTCACCGGCGACAGGCGGCGGACGGTCCGCCCCGGTGCTGCCGTTCGCGTTCGAGGAACTCACGGTGCACGGCCCCTGTACGCCCGAGACCTGGGCGTGGGTGCGACGGCGGGAGGGCCGCGGCGCGCTCGACATGTTCGACATCGACCTCTGTGACGGGAAGGGCACCATGAGCGTCAGTCTGCGCGGACTGGTCCAGCGGACGGAACCGGCCGGGAAGGCCCCCGGAACCGGCCCGGAGCCGGGCGGCAACACCGTGACCGCCGCCGTCTCGTGGGTGCCGGCCCCCCTCGGCGCACCGGAGGACGTCACCGGGCCCGCCCCCGTCGTACGGGGGTATCTCGGCGGGCGTGCCGCCGAGCACACCGCCGCCGTGGCAGAGCTCACCGGATTCAGCGTGGCCCGGCTCCCCGACGTCGAGCCCGACCGGGTCGCCGACGGCGTCGGGGCCGCGCTGGAACTGGCCTTCCGGGACGTCACGGACGTCGTGCGGTCGAGGCCCGGGGGGCCGCAGCGGTTCGTCGTACTCGTGGACGACCGGCGGCCCCGCCACTACCACGCGCCGCTCACCGGCCTGTTCCGGACCGTCGTGCTGGAGAACCCGCGCGTCTCGGGCCGGGTCGTGCGCGTCGCGGGCCTCGACACCGCGCCACCGGAACGGATCGCCGAGATCCTGCGGGCGGAGGCTGCGGACGGGTCGGCCGACTGCGACATCCGGCACGGGGCGGACGGCACACGCCACGCGGCACGGCCAGGGGAACTGCGCCTGGGCGACGGAGCCGAGATCCCGCCGCTGAAGGAAGGCGGGGTCTACTGGATCACGGGCGGCCTCGGCGGGCTCGGACGGCACGTCGCCCGCTACTTCGGCCGGTACGCCGGGGTCACCGTCGTCCTGAGCGGTCGGTCGGAGCACGGAGCCGGGAGCGAGAGGGCCCTGCGGGAGCTGCGGGAGGCGGGGGTCGACGCCCACCACGTCCCCGTCGACGTGGGGTCGCGCACCGACGTGGACCGAGCGGTCCGCGCCATCACCGAGGCCCACGGAACCATCGACGGCATCGTGCACGCGGCGGGCGTCCTCCGCGACGCGTACCTCTACACCAAGGAAGCCTCCGACCTGCGGACGGTGCTGGCGCCGAAGGCCGACGGAGTCCTCCACCTCGACGCCGCCACACGCGGCCTCACCCTCGACTTCTTCGTCGCCTTCTCCTCGGTGGCGGGGGTGTTCGGCAACGCGGGCCAGTCGGACTACGCGGCCGCCAACGCCTTCCTGGACGCCTTCGCCCACCACCGCCAGGCCCTCGTCGACTGCGGCGAACGGACCGGCAGGACCCGCGCCGTGAGCTGGCCGCTGTGGGCCGACGGCGGGATGTCCGTGGACGACGTCACGCTGAGGACGATGCGACGGGACCGGGGCTGGGAGCCCCTCCCCACCGAGGACGGACTGAGGCTCCTGGGCCGCGTCCTGGGCGACGCCCCTTCGCACGTCGTGGTGGCGCACGGTGCCGCCGCGACGCTGACGGCCGCTCCGAATCCCCCGGGGACGCCGGCCACCGCCCCCGCCGACGCCGCCCCCGTGCCCGTCGACGCAGCGCCCGCCGTCACCGAAGAAGAGCTGACGGCACACGCGACGGCGTTGCTGCGCCGGGCCGTGGGCGAGGCGCTGCACCGCGACCCCGGGACTCTGGAAGAGACGGTCGATCTCATCGAGTACGGCATCGACTCGCTCGCCATCCTCGACACGATCGTGACGCTCGAAGAAGTCTTCGGCCCGCTCCCCAAGACGATCTTCTTCGAATACACCGACATCGCCGGCGTCGCCGGATACCTCGTCGCGGAGCACGCCCGAACCCTGCGGGCCGTCGCCGCCGCCGAAGGCCCGCCCCCCGGCGCCGCCGAAATACCGGCCGCCGCCCCGGCCCCGGCCGCCCTTCCCACCGCGGAGACCGCCTCCGTATCCGCCTCCGTATCCGCCTCCGTATCCGCGTCCGTGTCCGCCCCCGTGTCCGCTCCCGTGTCCGCCCGGGGCCCGCAGCGGGCCCCGGGTGCCCGCGACGACTACCACGACATCGCGATCATCGGCGTCTCCGGCAGCTACCCCGGTGCGGACACCCTGGACGAGCTCTGGTCGCTGCTCGAAGAGGGCCGCCACGAGTTCCGCGAGGTGCCGCGCGAACGCTGGGACCACGACGCGATCTACAGCCCTGACCGCAGCGTTCTCGGCAAGAGTTCCATCCGTACAGGAACGTTCCTCGAGGACATCGACACGTTCGACCCCCGCTACTTCCGCATCTCCAAGCGCGACGCCGAGAACATGTCGCCCGAGGTCCGGCTGTTCCTGCGGGCGGGAGTCGAGGCGCTGGAAGACGCGGGCTACTCGCGCGAGACGATCCGCCGGAAGTACGACGGGGACGTCGGCGTGCTCGCCGGTTCCATGAGCAACCACTACGGCCTCTACGGCTTCGAGAACGGCCTCACGCGAGGATCCCCGGCGAGCGGCAGCTACACGGGGACGCTCCCCAACATGCTGTCGTACTTCTACGGCTTCACCGGGCCCTCGCTCTTCGTGGACACCATGTGCTCGGGATCCTCCACCTGTGTCCACCAGGCCGTGCAGATGCTCCGGGCGCGCGAGTGCTCGATGGCGGTCGCGGGCGGGGTGAACCTCCTCCTGCACCCGTACAACCTCATCAGCTCGTCGCAGGAGCACTTCACGACGGCGACCTCGGACGTGATCCGGAGCTTCGGCCTCGGGGCGGACGGGACGATCCTCGGGGAGGGCGTCGGCGCCCTGGTCCTCAAGCCGCTCGTCGAGGCCGAGCGCGACGGAGACCACGTGTACGCCGTCATCAAGGGGACGGCTCTCGCCAACGCCGGGGTGCGCAACGGATTCACCGTCCCCAGCCCCCGGATGCAGGCGCGCGCGATCGAGAAGGCGATCGACGACGCGGGGGTCGACCCGCGGACGATCAGCTACGTGGAGGCCCATGGATCAGGGACGTCCCTGGGCGACCCGATCGAGGTCAAGGCGCTGACCACCGCCTACCAGAAGCACACCCGGGAGACCGGGTTCTGCGCGATCGGGTCGGTGAAGTCCAACCTGGGCCACCTGCTGCACGCCGCCGGAATGGCCGGCATCGCCAAGGTCATCCTCCAGTTCCAGCGGGGGCAGCTGGCCCCCTCGCTGCACAGCTCGGTGATCAACCCGGACATCGACTTCTCCCGTACTCCCTTCCGGGTACAGCAGGAACTCGCCCCCTGGAAGCCGGCGGTGACCACCGTCGACGGGCGCGAGGTCACCCATCCGCGCCGGGCCGGGATCACCTCGATCGGCGCGGGCGGAATGAACTCCCACATGATCCTGGAGGAGCACCCGCAGGAGGACGGCGGGCGCGGCGGCGCCCCCGGCGGGCGCGAGGAACTCTTCGTCTTCTCCGCGATGAACGACGCCGTGCTGCTGGCCTGCCTCGCCCGGTTCCGCGCCTTCCTCACCGGTGCGGCGGCGCCGGACCTCGCCTCGGTCGCGCACACCCTCCGCGTCGGCAAGAACGAACTGCCGCACCGATGGGCCTTCCTCGCGCGGACCGGCGACGAGGTGCTGGCCGCCGTCGACCGTCGGCTGGCGGGCGACCTGGATCTCGGCGCCGCGCTCGCGGGCGGCGGCACCCGCGCCGTGGACCTGCGCGACCTCGCGACAGCCTGGGTGGGCGGGAAGGGCGTCGACTGGCAGCAGGCGGACGAACCGGACGCGCCCCCGCCCCGCCGCGTCTCCCTCCCCGCGTACCCCTTCGAGCGCGTACGCTGCTGGGTCGCCCGGGAGGAGGGCGCGCCGTCCGTGACCGCGCCGCTCGCCCTGCGTGAGAAGCTCCACCCGCTCCTCGGCCGGAACGCGTCCGACGTCACCGGACTGCGGTACGTCCTCGACGTGCGCCTGGACGATCTCCTGGACTACGGCTGCGCTGTGGGCGAGCGGCAGGACAGGACTCGCGGCATCGTCACCACCTTCGCCGTCGACCTGGCGATCGCGGCCGCGAAGGTCTCCGGCTTCTCCGACGGCTCGGTCGTGCGTGGTCTCCGCCTCCTCGGCCCGGTCGACTGGCCGGGCGCGGCGCGCCTGGTGACGGTCCTGGACGCATCCGGGGGGAGCACTGCGGCGGGAGCCGTGCACGCGGAGGACGCGTCGGGGCGGCGGACCGCCGTGGCTTCGTTCGACCTGCGGGCGGACGAGGTCGACGGGACGCGGCCGTCCGGACACCCCCACGCCACACCGTTCGTGGGCCTGCTTCCCGGCGCGCTCGCACCGGACCGGGCCGAACTGCTCTCGCCTGCCGGTTTCCTCGCGGAACTGGATGAGGGGGGAGTCGGATACGCGCCCGAACTCGCGGGTGTCGAGGGCGTGTTCCGCTTGCGGGACGGACGCCTCGCGCTGCGGCTCGGCGCGCCGGGACTCCAGCACGACCATGTGAAGCCCCACGTCACGCTGGCCCCGCAGGTGCTCGCCGCCGTCGCGCAGGGCCTGCGGTTCGAGGCGAAGAGGACGGGTGACCCCCGGTGGGCGCGGAGCGCACCGCACCGGATCGACGAGATCCGGCTCTTCACGGACGGCGCGGACGGCCAGGCCTCCGTGGCGTACGTCGTCTTCGACGTGACCGCGTACGGAGAGGGGCTCGGGGGCTCGGTCGGACTGCTGGACCGGGACGGCGAAGTGGTCGGCGTGCTCGCCGGCCTGTGGTGCGGCGACGAGGAAGGACCGAGGGAGGACCCGGAGGGGAACGCGCGCACCCGGGGCGCGACCGGAACAGGCGCCGGCGGCGGGAGCGCGGGGACGGGCGACGTAACACTGGGGGAGCCCGTGGAGACCGAGGGAGTTCTGGACTTCGCGGTCGATGAACTGCGAGGCCTGGCAGCCGGCATCCTCAAGTTCGACCCCGACGAACTCGACGCCCGTACCGGCTTCGACGCCTTCGGCTTCGACTCGATCTCGCTCATCGCCCTGGCACAGCGGGCGAGCGAGCGGCTCGGAATCGAGCTGACTCCGGCGGTCTTCTTCGACCGCAACACCTTCGCGTCGCTGGGGGAACACCTCGTGGCCGAGCACCCGGCCGCCCTGCGCACGGCGTACGAGCGGTCCACCGGGACTCCGGCCCGCGCCGAGACCCGTGCCGACACCCCCGCCGAGGCCCGTGCCGACACCCCCGCCGAGGCCCCGGAGGCCGCACCGCGACCCGCCCCGGACGCCGGGGACCGCGAGAAGGCCGGGGCCCCCGACACCGTGCGACGGCCCGCCACCCCACGCCCCGCGGCCACCGGCCCCGCCGCTCCGATCGCCGTCATCGGAGCCGCGGGCCGCTTCCCCGGCGCCCCCGACCTGGACGCGTACTGGACCAATCTGGCCGCCGGGACCGACCACGTGACGGCCTTCCCCGTCGACCGGTACGACGCGGAGTACGCACGGATCGTGGAGGCGTCCGACTTCCCGCGCCACGCGGGCGTCCTCGACGGGGTGGATGCCTTCGACGCCGCCTTCTTCCGCATCCTGCCGCGCGAGGCCGAACTGATGGACCCGCAGCACCGGCTGGCGCTCCAGACCGTCTGGAACGCGGTGGAGAACAGCGGGTACGCCCCCTCCGGCCTGCCGGCGAGCACCGGGCTGTTCTTCGGCGTCTCGGGCACCGACTACGCCACGCTGCTCGCCGCCCACGGCACCTCGCCGGACGCCTTCACCTCTACCGGCAACGCCCACTCCATGCTCGCCAACCGCATCTCGTACATCCTCGACATCCACGGTCCGAGCGAGCCGGTCGACACGGCCTGCTCCAGCTCGCTCGTCGCCGTCCACCGGGCCGTCGAAGCCCTCCGGTCGGGGGCGTGCGACACCGCGATCGCGGGCGGGGTGAACCTGCTCCTCAGCGTCGACACGTTCGTCAGCGCCGTACGGGCCGGCATGCTGAGCCCGGACGGACGGTGCAAGACCTTCGCGAGCGACGCGAACGGCTACGTACGGGGCGAGGGCGTCGGCGCCGTCGTGCTGAAGCCGCTGGCCGACGCCGAGCGCGACGGAGACGCGATCCTCGCCGTCGTCGTGGGGAGCGCCGAGAACCACGGCGGGCGCGCGAACTCCCTCACCGCGCCGAACGGGGCCGCACAGGCGGACCTCGTGGTGCGGGCGATGGACGGCATCGACCCCCGCACCATCGGATACGTGGAGGCCCACGGCACCGGAACGGCCCTGGGCGACCCCGTCGAGGTGCAGGCGCTCAGCAGCGCCTTCCGGCGGCTGGGCAGCGACGGCGGAGAAGCCTGCGCGCTCGGCTCCGTGAAAGCCAACATCGGCCACCTGGAAGCCGCCGCCGGTATCGCGGGGCTGCTCAAGACGGTCCTCGCGATGGAACACGGAACCCTGCCGCCCTCCCGGAACTGCGACGAGATCAACCCGTACATACAGCTCGAAGGCAGCCCGTTCCGCATCGTGCGCGCGAGCGAACCCTGGGAGCGCGTAAGCGACCGGCACGGTGTGCCCGTTCCCCGCCGGGCGGGGGTCAGCAGCTTCGGCTTCGGCGGTGCGAACTGCCACGTCGTCATGGAGGAGTATCCGGGCAAGGGCCAGGAGGCGGCCTCGGCACCGGACCTGGACGCCCCCGGGGGCCGCCGGGCCGCCGTCCCCCTTTCGGCGCGCACCGAGCGGGAGCTGCGCGAGCGGGCGCGCGGTCTGCTCGCACATCTGGAGGACCCCCGGCACACCGATTCACTCTCTTCGATCGCGTGGACGCTCCAGACCGGACGGGAGGCCATGGCCGAACGCGTCGGCTGGGTCGTCGCCTCCCGCGGCGAACTCATCTCCCGGCTCAGGGAGTTCATCGCCGAACCGGGGGAGGGGACGGCTCCGGTCCCCGGCCAGGACCCGGACGGCCTCACCGAAGCGATCGCCCGCTGGTGCGGCGGCGGCGAGGTCGAGTGGCGCGGGCTGTACGCGCCGGACGGCGCCGAACCGCCGAGGCGTGCGCACCTCCCGGCCTATCCGTTCGCACGCGACCGGTACTGGATTCCCCGGAGCGCGCAGGAGTCCGCGTCCGCCCGGACCCCCGATCGGGAGGGGCCCGCCGTCACCGCGCCTGTCCGGGAGCCCGCCCTCGCTCCCGTCCTCGGGACGGCGCTGTTCGTGCCCCGGTGGACGCCGAAGCCCGCCACCGGCGCCCCGGGCCCCGCCGCCGGGTTCCCGTACCGGCGTCACTCGGTCATCCTGTGCGGAACACCCGCAGCCCTGCGGGACGGCGTCGAGCGGCTGTTGCCGGGCGTGCGCTGCCACGCCGTCACGACGGCCAAACAGCGCCCGGAGAACCGCTTCACCGACCTGTCGCGACAGGTCTTCGAGCTCGTCCGGACGCTCGCAGGGGAGGCGCACGACGGGACCACGCTGGTGCAGGTGGTGACATCGGCCGCCGAGGACGAGGAAACCGGTCCCGCCCTCTCCGCGCTCCTGCGCACGACGGCGCTGGAGAACCCGCGCGTCACCGGGCAGGTGCTCGTCCTCGACGGCGCGAGCGACCGGGACCGGATCGCGGGCGCGGTCCTGGAGAACGCACGGAACGCCCACGACGCACTCGTTCTCCACCGGGACGCCGAACGCCACGTCCGGACCTGGGCGCCCCGCATGGCCGAAAGCGCGCGCACCCCGTGGCGTTCGGGAGGCACGTACCTGATCACCGGCGGCGCCGGTGGCATCGGGGCCGTCGTCGCCCGTCGGATCGCACGGGACACCGACCGCCCGGGGCTCGTCCTCGTCGGCCGGTCCGCACCCGGCCCCCGGACCGGCCGACTCCTCGCCGAACTGCGGGAGGCGGGAGCGGAGGCCCGGTACGCCGTCGCGGATGTCTCTCGCTGGGAGGAGGTGCGCCACCTCGTCGCGGAGGTGCGGGAGCGGAGCGGCGCGATCCACGGAGTCATCCACGCCGCGGGCGTGATCCACGACGCGTACGTCAAGGACAAGACCCCGGAGGAATGGGATCTGGTCCTCGCCCCGAAGGTCGACGGCGCGGTCCATCTGGACCGGGCCACGGCTGACCTGCCGCTCGAATCCTTCCTCCTCTTCTCGTCCGGCGCGGCCGTCACGGGCAACCCCGGCCAGTGCGACTACGCCACGGCCAACGCCTACCTCGGCGCGTTCGCCGCCCGCCGCAACGCACGCGTCGCGGCGGGCGGACGATCGGGCCGCACGGTCGCGATCGCGTGGCCCCTCTGGAAGGACGGCGGGATGACGGTCGACGACGCGAGCCGGGCGTACCTCCGGCGTCACCGCGGCCTCGTCCCCATGGAGTCGGATGCGGGGCTCGACGCTCTCCTGAACGCCTGGCGCCTCGGCGAGGCCGACGAGGACGAGGTATGGGTGCACCACGGCGAGATACAGAAGGCCGGGCCCGCATCGGCGTCGCCCCCCGCGTCCACCTCCGCACCCGCATCGGTTCCCACCTCCGGGGCCGTGCCCGCAACGGCGCCCGGAACGGACCCGGGCGAGGGTGCGGCCCCGGACCGGGAGACGCTCCGGTCCCTCCTCGGGCTCTTCGCCCGGGTCACGAAGCTTCCCCCGCATGCCATCGACCCCGACCGGCCGCTCGACGAGTTGGCCCTCGACTCGATCATGGTCGTCCAGCTCAACAGGGAGCTGCACTCCGTGTTCGGGGAGACCTCGACGACGCTCTTCTACGAAGCCCCCACCCTGCGCGGCATCGCCGAGCGCCTCACGGGCCCGCGGACCGGGGCCGGTCAGGAGACCTCCGCGGTCCCCGGGGCCTCCGAGGCTCCTCGGGCCGCCGGCGGACCGTCCGGCGCGCCCGACCGGGACGACGCCATCGCGATCATCGGGATGAGCGGACGTTATCCGGGTGCGCGGAACACCGACGAGTTCTGGCAGAACCTCACGGCCGGACAGGACCGTATCACCGAGATCCCGCTGGACCGGTGGCCGCTGGACGGCTTCTACGAACCGGACCGCGCCACCGCCGTCGCCGCCGGACTCAGCTACAGCAAGTGGGGCGGATTCCTGGAGGACTTCGACGCGTTCGACCCGCACTTCTTCCGGATCGCGCCGCGGGACGCGTACGCCATGGACCCGCAGGAGCGCCTCTTCCTCCAGGCCGCCTGGGAAGTGGTCGAGGACGCGGGCTACACCCGGGAGGAGCTGGCCCGCCGCCACCAGCGGCGCGTCGGCGTCTTCGCCGGAGTGACCAAGTCCGGACACGCACGGCACAGCGAAGCCATGCTGCCGTCCGGCGAGCGCATCGCGCCCGCGCTCTCGTTCGCCTCGCTCAGCGCCCGCACCTCCTACGTCCTCGACCTCCGGGGCCCCAGCCTGACGATCGACACCATGTGCTCGTCCTCGCTCACGGCGATCCACGAAGCCTGCGAGCATCTGCGCCGGGGCGCCTGCGAGCTGGCCATCGCCGGCGGCGTGAACCTGTATCTGCATCCGTCCGACTACGTCGAACTCTGCCGTTCCGCCATGCTGTCCTCGCAGTCCCGGGTGCGGAGCTTCGGCAGCGGCGCCGACGGCTTCGTCCCCGGCGAGGGCGTCGGCGCGGTGCTGCTGAAACCGCTGGCGCGCGCTCTCGCGGACGGCGACCGGGTGCTGGCCGTGGTCCGGGGGACGAGCGTCAACCACGGTGGCCGGTCCAACGGCTACACGGTGCCCAGCCCGGCCGCCCAGGCGGAACTGATCCAGGACGCGCTGACCCGGGCCGGGCTGTCGGCGCGCGAGGTCGGCTATGTCGAGGCGCACGGCACCGGTACGGAACTCGGAGATCCGATCGAGGTGAAGGGGCTCTCGCTCGCCTTCGAGCAGTTCACCGGGGACCGGCAGTTCTGCGCGATCGGCTCGGTGAAGTCGGTGATCGGGCACCTGGAGGCCGCCGCGGGCATCGCCGGTCTCACCAAGGCGGTCCTCCAGCTCCGGCACCGCACCCTGGTCCCGAGCCTGCACGCCGAGGAACCGAACCCCGGCATCAGGTTCGAGGACACCCCGTTCCGTCTTCAGCGGACCCTCACGCCCTGGGAGTCCGCAGGGCCGCGCGTCGCGGCGGTCTCGTCCTTCGGGGCCGGCGGCTCGAACGCGCACGTGATCATCGAGGAGTACGTGGAGGACACCGTCACCACCGAGCGCGCCGCCGACGAGGACGAGCAGCTCGTCGTCCTGTCGGCACGGACCTCGGAGCAGCTGAGGCACTCCGCCTCGCGCCTGGTGGCGTTCCTCGAACAGGAGGAGGCGCTCGGGCGGGCGGTCCGCCTGGCCGACCTCGCGTTCACCCTGCGGACCGGACGCGAGGCGATGAGGGAGCGCCTGGCGGTGACGGTGCGCTCGATGTCCGAACTCCGGGGGGCGCTGGGCGCGTTCGCGGAGACGAGCGACGGGACGGCGGTTCCGGGTCTGCACCGGGGCAGCGCCGCGCAGGACCGGGGCGCGGCCGCCGGGATCTGGGCCGACGACGACCTCCGGGAACTCCTGGCCGAACGGTGGGGCCGCGAGGGCAAGCACGACAAGCTGGCCGCGCTCTGGGCCGGCGGGATGGACCTGGACTGGCGGGCGCTCCCCGGAGCCACTCGGCCGCCCCGCCGGATCTCCCTGCCGACGTATCCGTTCGCGAGGGACCGGTTCTGGATCGGGGACCTGGAGCCGACGGGGAAGACCCCCCACATCGGCGTCCGCGCGGGTGCGTCCGTCGGCGCTCCCACCGAGGCCGCCGCCGCGCCGCGCGTCGCGTCCGAGGACCCGGCCGCCGTCGCGCCCCGCACCGCCCCCGGGGCGGCGCCCGAGGGCCCGGCCGCCGCGCCCGGCGAACGGGTCGCGCGGCTGGTGCGCGCGAAGATCGCGGACGTCCTGGTCATGTCGCCGGACGAGATCGAGGGCGGGCTCGCGTTCGCCGACTACGGACTCGACTCCATCCTCGCCGTCCGCCTCGTCCATGTGCTCAACGAGGAGCTGGGAGTCGACCTTTCGACCGGTGTCGTCTTCGATCACAGCTCCGCCGACCGGCTCACCGCGCATCTGCTCGCTGAGTACGGGTCCGTCGCGACTCTCAGCCCAGTCCCCCCGGCGCCCGCCTCCCCGGCGCCCGCCTCCCCGGCGCCCGCCTCCCCGGCGCCCGCGGCCTCGGCCTCCGTCCCGGCCTCGCCCCCCGTCGCGGCCCGGCCGCGGTACGGCGCAGCATCCGCCTTGCCGGCTACCGGTGGCGGCTCCATTCCCTCCGGGCCGCCTACCGGCCCCGAGCCGATCGCCGTGGTCGGGATGAGCGGGCGGTTCGCCGGTTCCGACACCCTCGACGAACTCTGGACCCATCTGGCGAACGGCGACGACCTCATCACCGAGGCGACCCGCTGGGACCTTCCGGCCACCGGGCCAGACGGAGCGGCACGCTGCACACAGGGAGGATTCCTCGACGGCATCGACCTGTTCGACCCGCTCTTCTTCGGTATCTCGGGCGTCGAGGCCGCCGTCATGGACCCCCAGCAACGACTGCTCCTGGAAGAGGCGTGGAAGGCCCTGGAGGACGCGGGCCACGCCGGACGGCAGCTGAGCGAGACCCGCTGCGGTGTGTACGTGGGCTGCTGGAACGGTGATTATCACGAGCAGGTCGGGGAGAACGGTCCGCCCCAGGCCTTCTGGGGGAACATGGCGTCCCTGATTCCGGCCCGGGTCTCCTACGTCCTCAACCTGAAGGGCCCCGCGCTGGCGGTCGACACGGCGTGCTCCAGCTCGCTCATCGCGATCGATCTGGCCTGCCGGGGCCTCCGGTCGGGCGAGACGGACATGGCCCTGGCGGGCGGCGTCTTCGTCCAGACCACCCCCCGCCTCTACGAGCTGGCGGGGCGGGCCGGAATGCTCTCGCCCACGGGCCGCTGCCACACCTTCGACCACCGCGCCGACGGCTTCGTCCCCGGTGAGGGCGCCGGCGTCCTCGTACTCAAGCGGCTGTCCGACGCGATCGCCGACGGGGACCACGTCCACGGCGTCATCCGCGCCACGGGCAGCAACCACGACGGGGCGACCAACGGCATCACCGCGCCCAGCTCCGCGTCGCAGGAGGCCCTGCTCCGGGAGGTCCACGCGTCCTGCGGCATCGACGCCGGGTCGATCCAGCTCCTGGAGGCGCACGGAACCGGCACCCCGCTCGGTGACCCCATCGAGTTCTCGGCGCTCAGCCGCGTGTTCCGGACCGGCACGGAGAGGACCGGCTTCTGCGCGCTGGGCTCCATCAAGTCGGATCTCGGGCACACCCAGTTCGCCGCCGGCGTCGCGGGGGTGTTCAAGATCCTCCTCGCGATGAGGCATCAGCGGATCCCGGCCTCACCGCACTTCGAGAAGCCCAACAGCGCCATCGACCTCGACACCAGCCCCTTCTACCTGAGCACGCGCGGCCACGGATGGGAGCCCCCGTCCGGTGGCGGGCCACGCCGGGGCGCTGTCAGCGCCTTCGGCGCGAGCGGCACCAACGCCCACCTGGTCATCGAGGAGGCGCCCGCCCCATCGCGGGCCCGCGCCCGTACACCCGGGGCCATGCGGCTGATCGTCCTCTCGGCGCATTCGCGGGAACAACTGGCTCAGCAGGCGGCCAGGCTGGCCGGACACGTCCGCCACGAGGACGCCCTCGACCTCGGCGACCTCGCGTACACGCTCACAGTCGGAAGGGACCGGTTCCCCCACCGGTTCGCCTGCGTGGCGGAGGATCCCGCCGCGCTCCTGCGGATACTCGACGAAGGGCTCGACGGAACGGAGGCGTTCACCGGCCGGGCGGAGCCCGTCGGCAACGGCCGGCAGGGCGCGGACACGAGCCGGGGCGAGGCCTGCCTGGAGCGCTGTGCGCAGTTCACCGCCGCCGGGGCGGAGCAGGACGGCGCGGAGGCCGGGGACACCGGGGCAGGCCCGGACCCGTACCACGCCGACGTGGCGAAACACCGTGCGGAGGCCGAGGCGCACCGTGCCGACCTCACCGCCCTCGCCGCGTGCTTCGTCCAGGGCGCCGCACTCGACTACGGCGCGCTGTTCCCGGCCGGAGCCCACCGGCGCATCCCCCTGCCCACCTACCCGTTCGCCCGGGAGAGCCACTGGGCCGGTCCGCCGCCCGCCGCGCCCAGGCCCGTCCCCGCCGCCCCCGGGGAACGAACGGCCGCCGGCCATCCGCTGATCCACCGGACGTCGCGGGTAGCGGAGTCTCCCGGCGCACTGCGCGTCTCGACGGTGCTCACGGGCGCCGAACCGGTCCTGCGCGACCACACGGTGCGCGGACAGCACGTCCTCCCCGGCGTCGTCCACCTCGAACTGGCACGGGAGGCCGCCGTCCGGCTCTGGGGCGCGGACGCGTCGGCCCCCCTGCTGATGCGCGACATCACCTGGGTACGGCCGGCCACTGCCGACGGCGCAGAGCCCCTGGACATCGACGTCCTGGTGAAGCCCGGCGACGACGACCGGCTCACCTTCGAGATCACCACGCGGGCGGACCGGGGCGGGGGCGCCGCCGTCCTCTCCACGGGCCGGGTGTCCCGCACCGGCACGTCCCGTCCCGATCGCGTCGACCTCACCTCGCTTCGCGCGGCCTGCACGACGACCGTGTCCGCCGAACGCGTCCGCGAGGCGCTCGCGTCCATGGGCATCGTCCACGGGCCGTCGCTCCGGGCCATCCGCGAGGCGCACGTCGACACCGGTGCCGGGACCGTCCTCGCCGAGCTGGTACTCCCGGCCGGGGCGGACCCCGCCGGCGGCGGGCTCGTTCTTCCCCCGGCGCTGCTGGACTCCGCCATCCAGGCGTCCATCGCGCTGCGCCTCACCGGCGCACCCGGACCGGCCGGCCCGGAGACCGCGGTGCCGTTCGCGCTCGACCGGTTCGAACTCCTCGCCCCGTGCCCGGCCTCGGCGTGGGCCGTCGTCCGCCTCGCGGACGGGGGCGGGCCCGCGACCGCGCTGAGCCGGCTCGACGTGGACGTCACCGACGTCCACGGCCGGGTCTGCGTGCGGATGACCGGCTACACCTCCCGCCGGCTCAAGGAGCCGGTCCCCTCCCTGTTCGCACCCGTCTGGGAACCCGTGGCCACGTACACCCCGGGCGAACACGCCCCGGACCCCACGGACCAGGTGCTCGTGGTGGGAGGCACGGCCGGACAGCGGGCCGCCCTGGCCCACCGGCACCCGGGCGCCACGCCGTGGACCCCCGCGCCGGGCGCGTCCATCGACGAGATCGCCGACCGGCTCCGGTCCGCGGCGCCGGTCGGCCATCTCGTCTGGATCGCGCCCGGTCCCGGGCCGGATGACGGGGCGGCGCTGCTGCCGACCGACACGGCCGGCTTCACCGCGGCCCAGGAAGACGGTGTCGTCGCGGCCTTCCGTACGGCCAAGGCCCTCGTCCGCACCGGACACGACGCGCGCCCGCTCCGCATCACCGTCGTCACGCGACGCGCTCTCGCCACGCACGAAGACGAGCCGACCGCACCCGCCCACAGCGGACTGCACGGCTTCTTCGGGTCGCTCGCACAGGAGTACGCGAACTGGTCCGTCCGCCGGGTCGACCTCGACACCGCTGAGCTGCCCGACGACCTCCTGACGCCCCCCGGCCGTACGGCCGACGACCCCTTGGCACACCGCGCGGGCCAGTGGCTGGCGCGCCGCTGGGCGCCGAACGAGCCCTGCGACGCACAGCCCGCCCCGTACCGGCGGGGCGGCGTCTACGTCGTGATCGGCGGCGCGGGCGGACTCGGCACCCAGTGGACCCGGCATGTCGTACGGAACCACGACGCCCACGTGGTCTGGATCGGACGGCGACCGCGGGACGCGTCGATCGACGCGCGGCTGGCCGAGGCCGGCGGCCGGGTGAGCTACCTGTCGGCCGACGCCGCCGACCCCGCGGCACTGCGCCTCGCCCACAAGGAGATCAAGCGCCGTCATCCGCGCATCCACGGCGTCGTCCACGCTGCGCTCGACCTGCGGGACCAGAGCCTGGCGCGGATGGACGAGGCGACCCTGCGGGCGAGCCTCGCCGCGAAGGTCGACGCCGGGGTGGCCACGGCCGAGGTCTTCGCGGACGAGGCGCTGGACTTCGCCCTGTTCTTCTCCTCCGTCCAGTCGTTCACGACGGCGGCGGGCCAGAGCAACTACGCGGCGGGCTGCACCTTCGGCGACGCCTACGCCCACTTCCTCGACCGGCACTGGACGTGCCCGGTCAAGGTGATGAACTGGGGGTGGTGGGGGAGCGTCGGCAGCGCCTCGACCGAGCGGCACCAGGAGCACATGGCACGCTGGGGCCTCCTCTCGATCGAGGCGCCGGAGGCGATGGACGCGCTCGACACGCTGCTCGGCGGCCCCCAGCGCCAGTTGAGCTTCATCAAGGTGAAGGACCTCGACGCCATCGAGGCGCTCGACCCGACGACGCGGCTCACCGTCCACCCCAGAGCACGGACCCGCGTCGCGCCCGCCCTCGTCTCGTCGGCCGCGACCCTGCCCGCCGGCTGGGAGGCGATGCGCGCGATCGCCGCGTGGCGCGCGGACGAACGGGATCCGCTTCTGGCGAGGTTGGTCCGAGGCCACCTGGAAGCGCTCGGCGGGCTGCGCGGCCCCGGCGCCCCCACGTCCCCCGACGGCATCGACCGGCTCCGCCGCCGCGCCGGGATCCTGGACAGGTACACGAACTGGCTCGACCACGCGCTGCGCGTCGTGCCGGATACGGCCCCCTCGCTGGACGCCCTCGTCCGCGAGTGGGACGAGCGCCGCGCCCGGTGGTCCACCGACCCCGACAAGGCGGCCGAACTCGCCCTCCTCGACGCCACGCTCCGGGCGCTGCCCGGCATCCTGACCGGCGCGACCAGACCGACCGACATCCTGTTCCCGCGCGGCTCCGTCGAGCTCGTCGAAGGCACCTACCGCGACAACCGGGTTGCCGACCTGTACAACCGCGCCATGGCCGACGCAGCGGTCTCCGTCGTCGCGGAACGGCTGCGTCTGGACCCCTCGGCACGCATCCGCATTCTGGAGATCGGCGCCGGCACGGGCGGAACGAGCGTCGGCATGTTCGCCGCGTTGCGCCCCTTCCAGGAACACATCGAGACCTACACGTACACCGATCTGTCGAAGGCGTTCCTGAACCACGCCCGTACCGCGTACGGACCGGACGTGCCGTACCTCGCCTACGCCCGCTTCGACGCCGAGCAGCCGCTGGCGGGGCAGCAGGGGGTGGAGCGCGGGAGCTACGACCTGGTTGTCGCCGCCAACGTGCTGCACGCGACGCGCGACACCCGGAACACGATCCGCAACGCGAAGGCGGCCCTGCGCGACGGAGGGTGGCTCCTGCTCAACGAGCTCGCGGCGTTCGACGTCTCCAGCCACCTCACGTTCGGCCTGCTGGAGGGCTGGTGGCTCTTCGAGGACCACGCGCTGCGCGTACCGGGTTCGCCGGCACTGTCGCCCGAGAATTGGCGGAAGGTGCTGGAGAGCGAAGGGTTCGCGGCGGTCGTTCCCGTACTGCCGGAGGCCCGGGAGCTCGGGCAGCAGATCATCGCCGCCGAGAGCGACGGGATCGCCCGGCAGTCGGTGGCCCGGCGGACCGACTCCGAGCCCGAAGCACGGAAGCCCGGACAGCGGGCACCGGCTGCCCCGGTGCCGGTGGACGTGCCACCCCTGCTCGACGCGGTCGCAGTCCCGCGGAGCCCCGCCCCTGCCTTCGTCCAGGTCCCCGCACAACTCCCGGACGCCGCGGGAGCGCTCGCCCCGCCCGCTGCCGGACGGGGGAGCCGGGCCGAGGCCCTGACCGGATACCTCCGCGACCGGGCCGCGGAGACCCTCGGCATCGAGGCCGACCGGATCGCGCCCGCCACGCCGCTCAGCGACTACGGCATGGACTCCATCCTCGTGCTCCAGCTGACGAACGCCCTGCGGGAGGACCTCGGAGAGGTCTCGTCCACCCTGCTCTTCGACGCCGAGTCCGTCGAGGAGCTCGCCGATCACTTCCTCACGAGCGGCGGACCGCACGTGGACGCCCTCGTGGCGCGCCTGGACCAGGTTGCGGGGGACGGGCCGGTCCCCGGGCCCGGCCCGCTGCCGTCCGCGGACTCCTCCCGCTCCGTCGCCGCCCTGTTCCGTACGGTGGTGGAAACGGGTTCCCCGCAGCAGGCCGGCGATCTGCTGTCGATGGCCGCCCGGCTCCGGCCGGTCTTCGCGGCCGGAGCGGGCGACGAACCGGAGCTGCTGAGGCTGTCGGACGGCCCGGGAGAACCCGACCTGGTCTGCCTGCCGTCCCTTATCGCCCCCACCGGGGCCCACCAGTACGTGAACTTCGCCGGCGCGCTCCGGGACCGCCGCAGGGTCTGGGCGGTCTCCGTACCCGGCTACCGCCCTGGGGAGCCGCTGCCCGTTGACCTGGGAGCGGCGGCGGAGCGGCTGGCCGCAACCCTGCTCCGACGCTTCGGCGGTGGTGAGTTCGCGCTCGCCGGCTACTCCTCCGGCGGCTGGCTGGCGCACGAGGTGGTGCGCAGGCTGGAGGCGGTGGGCGCACCACCCGCCGGGCTGGTGCTGCTCGACACCCCGCGTACGACCGGAGCGGCGATGGTCCGGGGCATGACCGTGATCACCCGGCGGTTGCTCGACCGGTTCCCGCGCCTGCCCCTCGACGACGAACAGGTGACGGCGATGGCCTGGTACGCGCAACTGCTCGACGGCTGGCGCCCGCTGCCGGTGGCCGCCCCGACCCTGCTGGCGGGGGCCGCGCAGGAAGGGCCCCTGCTGGAACTGCTCGGGGGGGACGCGCGGTCCGGCTGGCCGCTGGAACATCTGCGGACCGAGGTGGCGGGGGACCACTTCTCCCTGCTGGAGGAGCACGCGGGGGCGACCGCGTTCACGGTCGACCGATGGCTGGACACCCTGCGGGACCGGGCCGGGGGCGCGCGATGAGCGACGGCCTGGGCTTCAGCCTCGCGCAACTGCGGTACTTCGTCGTCTCCGCCGAAGTGGGCAACATATCGGAGGCGGCGGAGCAGCTGTGCGCCTCGCAGTCAACGGTCTCGTCGGCCGTGATGAGGCTGGAACGGCAACTCGGCGTGCAGCTCCTCCTGCGGCATCACGCCCGGGGGGTCTCCCTCACTCCGAGCGGCCGCCATCTGCTGCTGGAAGCCCAAGACCTGCTGGGGCGGGCCAGGAGCCTCAAGGCACGGGGCGACGCCCTGGCGGAGGACGCGGCCGGCCGGCTCGACGTCGGCTTCCTCTCGTCACTCGCCCCGTTCCTGCTGCCCGGTGTCCACCGGCTCACCCAGCAGCGTTACGCGGAGCTGCGGCTGGCCGTGCACGAGGAGCCGGCCGACCGGCTGGCGGTACTGCTGCGGGAAGGGCGGTGCGAACTGGCGGTCACCTACGACTTCCTGGCTGGGGACGCCCGGTTCCACGCGCTGGCCCAACTGCCCGTCCACGCCGTGCTCGCCGGCGGCGATCCCCTGGGCAGGGACGGACCGGTGGAACTGGCCGAGCTGGCCGCCCGCCCGCTGGTGACCCTCAACGCACCCGACTTCATCCGGCACGGCGAGAAGATGTTCGCCAACGCGGGTGTTCGGCTGCCACGCGTGATCGAGGTGGCGAGTGTCGAGACGATGCGAGGTCTGGTGGCGGCCGGCTCCGGATTCGCCCTGATGTACCAGCGCACCGAGGCGACGACGACCCTCGGCGGGGGGACGGTCCGTACGGTGGAGATCGCCGGAGTCCTGCCTCCCGCGGCCCTCGGGGTGGCCATGATGCCCGGCCTGGCGATGAGCGGCCGCGGCATGGCCTTTCTGGACGTGCTCGGCTCGATGGTGACGGGGTCCCGGAGCGGACCTGCCGAACCGGCGCACCCGGCCTCGGACCGAGTGCGCCCGTGACGGCCGGGGAGCGTTCCGTGGAGACCGCCCACCGCGCGACCGACGGCGCGGAACAGATCGTCGTTCTCTCGGCGAGGACCCCCGGGCAGCTCCGGGCGTCCGCCGACCGGCTGGCCGGATATCTCGACCGCCACCCGGACGCCGACCTTGCCGATGTGGCCTTCACACTCCAGGTCGAACGGGAGGCGATGGCCGCACGGTACGCCGTCGTGGTGTCGTCCGTCGCGGAGCTGAGGGCCCGGCTGCGGGCCGGTCCCTGGCGCCGGGATCCGCCGGCCGCCCCCGGGGGGCCGCTGGCGGAGATCGTGGGCGACCGGGCCCTGAAGGACGAGCTGGTACGGCGGTGGAGCGCCGCGGGCAAACTGCCCCGGCTCGCGAGTCTGTGGGAGTCCGGCGTCGACGTGCGCTGGGAGCACCTGCACCGGGGCGCCTCGCGCCGGGTGGTGCCGCTGCCGGTGCACTCCCTCCCGGGGGACGGGAGGGAGCGGCGCGACGGCCCGCCCCGCCGGTGGAACCTCTCGCGCGGCCAGCTCGCCATGTACCGCGACGAGCGGCGCTGGTCGGAGTCCGGGGCGTACAACCTGCCGCTCCTCTTCGAGATCCACGGGGATCTTGACGAGGCGGCCCTGGAGCGGGCGGTCCGCGCGCAGACGGAGATCCATCCGGTGCTGAGCGCCGTCGTCAGGGAGCGGGACGCCGCGCCGTATCTGGACCTGGACCCGGCCAGAGTGCCGTCGTTCGAACGGGTCGCCGTCCCGGCCGCCTCGCGCGAGGGACTGCTGACCGCGCTGCGGGACCTGGTCGACGCCCCGTTCGACCTGGCGGAGGGCCCGCTCGTCCGGACGCATCTGGTCCTCCTCGCCGGAGGACGGCGCCTGCTGCTGATCACCGCGCACCACATCCTGCTCGACGGTACGTCGACCGCGGTCCTGGTCCGTACGCTGAAGGAGGCGTACCGAGGCGGAGGAGGACGAGAAGGGGCGGCTTCCTACGGCGACTTCGTGGCCTGGGAGGAGGCACTTCTGGCAGGCCCGAGGGGGTGGCGGCACCAGGACCACTGGGTACGGGAGCTGGCCGGACCGCGCCCCGCGCTCGCCCTGCCCTTCGACCGCCCGCCGGACCCGGGGCGGATGCCCCGCGTCGATGTGGTGACGCTGATGGTGCCGCCCGAGCGGGCCGCCGCACTGGCCGGCATCGCGAGGGCGCACCGGGTCAGTGCCGCCAACGTGCTGTTCGCTACGTACGTGCTGTTCCTGCACCGGCTGACCGGGCAGGACGACATGATCCTGGGCATGACCGCCGCCGCCCGCTACGAGCAGCGCTTCCACGATGTCGTCGGCCAGTTCGCGAACTGTCTGCCGCTCCGCTGCCGGGTCATCGGCGGCCTCACCGAACTGCTCGGTTCGCTGCGGCGCGGGATGGTCGCCGGAATCGAGCACGGTGCGTTTCCCCTGCCGGAGATCGCCCGAGCGCTCGGAGCCGAGGAAGAACCGCTGGTCATGACGAACTTCCTCTTCCAGAACTTCGAGGGCGCGGAAATTCTCGCCCAGGAAACCGGGAGCGACCGGGATGCCTGGGAGCTACGGCCTTTCGTCGATCTTCCGTATGCCGGAGAGTTCACCCTCTCCGGCGAGATATATCGGGCGGGCGAGGGGTACAAGGTATTTCTCAAATACGACACGAACGTATTCGACCGGTCCACCGCACGAGACATGGCGGACATCTGGGAGGCGGTCATCCGGGATGTGTCCCGGGGAGACGAGGGGGGACGGGCGCGGTAGCGGCGCCCGCCCTTCTCGCGGCGCCTCGGCACCGGTGGTGCGGCTCGCCGCCGGTGCCCTCGGCTCCACCGTCCCTCAGGCCAGGGTCCGCAGGACGGACGGGTCGTAGGGGATGGCCCGGTCCAGCTCGCCCCGGAGCGCCAGCGCCGCCCAGTCCGGGTTGGCCAGCAGCGACCGGCCCACGGCGACCAGGTCGAACTCGTCGCGTTCCAGGCGGGTCACCAGCTCGCCGATGCCGGTCGCGCCGGACGGTCCGGTGAATCCCTGGGCGAACTCTCCCTCGCCGTACTGCTGGTCCATCCCGACCGAGCCGACCGTCACGGTGGGCCTGCCGGTGAGCTTGCGTATCCAGCCGGCCAGGTTGAGGGTGCTGTCGCTGTCCTCGAACTCCGGCAGCCAGTAGCGCCGGGTCGAGGCGTGGAACACGTCGACACCGGCCGAGGCCAGGGGCTCCAGCAGCAGGCGCAGTTCGTCCGGGTCCGTCGCGGTGCGGGCCCCGTACGAGCCGAGCTTCCACTGGGAGAAGCGGAAGAAGACCGGGAACCCCGGACCGACGGCCGCGCGGACCGCCCGCACGATCTCGGCGCCGAACCGGGCCCGGGAAGCCGGGTCACCGCCGTAGCCGTCGGTGCGCCGGTTGGTCCCGGTCCACAGGAAGTCGTCGATCAGATAGCCGTGCGCGCCGTGCAGTTCGACCCCGTCGAACCCCAGCCGCGCGGCGTTCGCGGCGGCGTCCGCGAACGCCGCGACCGCGGCGTCGATGTCCTTCCCCGTCATGGGCCGTCCCGCCGGGGCGCCGTCCAGGCCGATCCCGGACGGGCCCTCGGCGGGCGGATCGGTCGCGGTGCGCGCCGCCCCCGTGTGCCACAGCTGCGGAATGATCCGGCCGCCCTCCTCGTGTACCCGGCGCAGCACATGGGCCCAGCCGGCGAGTGCCTGCTCGCCGTGGAACTCGGGCACGCCGTCGTACGCGGGGGCGGCGGGGTGGCCGATATAGGTGCCCTCGGTGATGATCAGGCCGACGCGGTGGGCGGCCCGGCGCGCGTAGTACTCCGCCACGTCCGGGCCGGGCACGCCGCCCGGGGAGGCCGTCCTCGTCATCGGGGCCATCACGATGCGGTTGGGGAGCGTGAGGCCGCCCACGGTGAACGGCTCATCCAGACTGGCCATGGTGTCCTCCCGATTCGCGGGAGCCGTCGACACGGCTTCCCGCACGTCCAATGGCTGCCTATTCGGCAGGGAATTCTCAGGCGATGCCGGGAAATGCTTCGGCCGCCCGACGATTGTGCATGAACAATGGCGTCGCTGACCACCGCACCGCTGTATTGCGAAAGGCGATCCATTGCATCGTCATAATGAATTTGACCGTGCCGACCGGACCATGGATATTTGGGCCGGCGGAACAATGTGCCCGGACAGTGGAGCGCAACGCCCAGTCCATTTCGACCGTATGACGGCCCGTAAGGGAAAGAGGTGGAGCCCCATGGCGACGGAGAGCAGTCGTGTCCCCGGAACCTCAGGTGAGCTGGCGGGACGACGGGCCGTGGTCACCGGCGGCAGCCGGGGGATCGGCGCCGCCATCGCGCGCAACCTGCTCGACGCCGGCGCGACCGTCGTCACCTCGGCCCGCGGCCAGAACCCGCACACGCCGCCCGGCGCCGCGTTCGTCGCAGCCGATCTCAGCACCCCCGACGGCGTGCGGGGTTTCGCCGACACCGCGCTGGAGCTGCTGGGCGGCGTGGACATCATCGTCAACAACGCCGGCGGATGCCGCTCGTTCCAGAGCGTGCTGGAGCTGGAGAACGACTGGCAGTACACGATGGACATCAACTTCCTCGCCGCCGTCCGGCTCAACGCGGCCCTCGTGCCCACCATGCGCGAGAGCGGCGGTGCGATCGTCCATGTGTCGTCGATCGCGACCGTCGCGGCCTACCCGAACCTCCTGCACTACGCCGCCGCCAAGTCCGCGCTGGAGACCTACAGCAGGGGTCTCTCCGCCGAGTTGGCACCGGACGGCATCCGGGTCGTCTCCGTCTGCCTGGGCAACGTGGAGACACCGGCGTCGGAGATCGCCCGCACCCGGATCGTCGAACAGCACGGTGGAGACCCGGACGACCTCACCGGACAATGGGCCGCCGAGATCCCGCTCGGGCGGCTCGGTGACCCCCAGGACATCGCCGACGCCGTGAGCTTCCTGGTCTCTCCCCGCGCCTCCTGGATCACCGGGAGCAACGTCGTCATCGACGGCGGGAAGACCGCGAGCCTGTGCTGAGGCCCGGCGACCGCACCCGCGAGGCACCCGGTGCCGGAGTGCGCACCGCCGAACCACCCGCAGCCGACCGCTCGGCAGCCCGGAAAGGACGGACACGATGACCGCCGCAGGACACGAGATACGGGCCTACCCGTTCGGTCCGGTGGACCGGCTCGACCTGGACCCCACGCTGTTGGAGGTCTGCGGTGAGCACCCCGTGCTCCGGGTGAGCCTGCCCTTCGGGGGCGACGGCTGGCTCGTCACCCGGTACGCCGACGTCAGGACGGTCCTGTCGGACCCCCGCTTCAGCCGCGCCGCCGCCGCGGGCGCCCATGTGCCCCGCACCGTCGCCGTCGCCCCGCCGCCGACCTCCATCATGGGCATGGACCCGCCGGACCACAGCCGGCTGCGAGGCCGGGTGATGCGCGCGTTCACCGTACGCAGCATCGACGCGCTCCGCCCGCGCATCGAGGAGATCGTGAACGGTCTGGTCGACGCCATGACGGAAGGGGCCGGCCCGGCCGACCTGGCGGCGGTCCTCACATGGCCGCTGCCGATCACGGTGATCTGCGAGATGCTCGGCGTGCCGCCCGCCGACCAGGACCGGTTCACCGAGTGGGTGGACGGCCTGCTGATCCTCGACGACCCCGAGCAGTCCGCACACGCCCGCCGGCAGCTCGGAGACTACCTCGCGGAGCTGATCGGGCAGCGTCGCGCCGAGCCCACCGACGACCTCCTGGGCGAGCTGGCCGCTGACAGCGGGCAGGACCCGCTCAGCGAGGAGGAACTGGTCGGCCTGGGTGTCAGTCTGCTCTCCGCCGGCCAGGAGGCCACCGCGAACCAGATCGGCAACTTCGTCTACACCCTGCTGACCCGGCCCGCCCTCTGGCGACAACTCGTCGCCGACCCCTCGATCGTCCCCCAGGCCGTCGAAGAGCTCTCCCGGTACATTCCGATCAGCGCTACCGCCGGCTTCACCCGCGTCGCCACCGAGGACCTCGAACTGGGCGGGCAGCTCATCCGGGCCGGGGACGCGGTGGTGGCCGAACTCGGAATGGCCAACCACGACCCCGAGGTGTTCGACCGGCCCGAGGAGATCGACTTCCACCGCGACCAGATCCCGCACGTCACCTTCGGGTACGGCATCCACCACTGCCTCGGTGCGCAACTGGCCAGGGTCGAACTGCGCGTCGTCCTCGAAACCCTCGTCACCCGACTGCCCGGTCTGCGCCTCGCCGTCCCCGCGGACCAGCTGGCATGGCGCACCGAACGCCTCATCCGGGGCGTGGCCGCGCTGCCCGTCCGCTGGTGACGTCCGCACCGCTGCCCCAGGGCTGACTGCCGGGCCCGCGCCCCATACGCGCACCGCCCACCCCGCCGCACCCGCGCATCCCACCGCACTGCGTCCGCACGGCTCCGGCGCCGGCCGCCGGTCCGCCGCACCCGCGCACTGCCCCGCCCACCCCCGTACCGCCCGACCACGGAACCGCCAACGGAGGACCCACCATGGCCGAACCGCTGGACGCCACCACCGCGTCGGCGCACGACGCGGACCAGGGGCTCGCCGAGGCCCTGGCCTCCGTTGACCCGGGCCGGGCACTCGCCGAGGTCATGGCGTCCGTCCTGGAGAGCCACGGAGACCGGCCCGCCCTCGGCGAACGCGCCCGGGACCCGGAGACCGGGCGTCTCCTCCCGCGCTTCGATACCATCAGCTACCGCGAACTGTGGTCCCGCGTCCGCGCGCTGGCCGGCCGGTGGCACCACGACCCGCAGTATCCGCTGGGCCCCGGCGACCGGATCTGCACCCTCGGCTTCACCAGTACCGACTACGCGACGCTCGACCTGGCCTGCATCCACCTCGGGGCCGTGCCCGTGCCCCTGCAGTCCAACGCCCCCCTGTCCCAACTGGCGCCGATCGTGGCGGAGGCCGAGCCCACTGTGCTGGCCGCGAGCACCGACCGGCTGGACACCGCCGTCGAGTTGGCCGTCGCGTCGAGCACGATCCAGCGCCTCGTTCTCTTCGACCACGGCCCGGGGACCACCGGCCCGCAGGCGGCCCTGGCGGCGGCCCGGGAGCGCCTGGCCGCGGCCGGGAGCGCGGTCGCCGTCGACACCCTGGCCGAGCTGATCGACCGGGGCAGCGCCCTGCCGCCCCCGCCGCTGTACGCCGCGGCTCCGGGTGAGGACCCGCTCTCCCTGCTCATCTACACCTCCGGCAGCACCGGCGCACCCAAGGGCGCCATGTACACCCAACGGCTCCTGGGCACCGCGTGGTACGGGTTCAGCTACGGTGCGGCCGACACTCCGGCGATCAGCGTCCTCTACCTGCCGCAGAGCCATCTCGCCGGCCGCTACGCGGTGATGGGTTCGCTCGTGAAGGGGGGCACCGGATACTTCACGGCCGCAGGAGACCTGTCCACCCTGTTCGAGGACATCGCCCTGGTCCGCCCCACGGAGCTGACCATGGTCCCGCGCCTGTGCGACATGCTCCTCCAGCACTACCGCAGCGAGCTGGGCCGCCGGGCCGCCGAGCCGGGCGACACCGAGGCAGCGGTAAGGAAGGAGCTGCGAGAGGAGTTCCTGGGCGGGCGCGTCGCCAAGGCGTTCGTCGGCACCGCCCCGCTCTCCGCCGACCTCGCGGCGTTCGTCGAGTCCGTCCTCGGCTTCCACCTCTACACCGGCTACGGCTCCACCGAAGCGGGCGGAGTGCTGCTGGACACCGTGGTCCAGCGCCCGCCGGTCACCGACTACAAGCTGGTGGACGTCCCCGAACTGGGCTACTACGCGACCGATCTGCCCTATCCGCGCGGCGAGCTGCTGCTGAAGTCGAGCACGCTCATTCCCGGCTACTTCCGGCGCCCCGACGTCACCGCCGAGATCTTCGACACGGACGGCTACTACCGCACCGGTGACGTCTTCGCCGAGACCGGACCCGACCGGCTGGTCTACGTCGACCGCACCAAGGACACCCTGAAGCTGTCCCAGGGCGAGTTCGTGACCGTGTCCCGACTGGAAACGGTGTTTCTCGGCAGCCCTCTCGTCCAGCACCTCTACCTTTACGGCAACAGCGAGCGCGCCTACCTGGTCGCGGTGGTGGTGCCCACCCCGGACGCGCTGGCCGGGTGCGGCGGGGACACCGAAGCGCTCCGGCCGCTGCTCATGGAGTCGCTCCGGAGCGTCGCGAAGGAGGCCGGACTCAACTCGTACGAGATCCCCCGCGGCCTCCTCGTCGAGACCGAGCCCTTCAGCCCCGAGAACGGCCTCTTCACCGAGAGCCACAAACTGCTGCGCCCCCGCCTCAAGGAGCGCTACGGGCCCGCTCTGGAGCAGTTGTACGACCGACTCGCCGACGGACAGGAGCGGCGGCTGGGCGAACTGCGGCGCACCGGCGCGGACGGGCCGGTGGAGGAGACGGTCATCCGGGCCGCCCAGGCCCTGCTGGGATCCCCGGACACCGGTCCCCGCCCCGGCGCGCACTTCACCGACCTCGGTGGGGACTCCCTCTCCGCCCTGTCGTTCGCCGCGCTGTTGAAGGAGGTCTTCCACGTCGACGTCCCGGTCGGCGTGATCATCAGCCCGGCCAACGACCTGGCGGAGGTGGCGCGGTACATCGCAGCGGCACGCCGGCCGGCCGGGGCGCGGCGGCCCACGGCCGCCTCCGTGCACGGGGAGCACCGCTCCGAAGTCCGCGCCCGTGACCTCACGCTGGAGAAGTTCCTCGACGCACCCACGCTCGCCGCCGCTCCGGCGCGGCCCCGCCCCGACGGCGCCGTACGGACGGTCCTGCTGACCGGGGCCACCGGGTACCTCGGCCGGTTCCTCTGCCTGGAGTGGCTGGAGCGGCTGGCGTCCTCGGGCGGACGGCTGGTCTGCCTCGTCCGCGGCAGCGACGCGGCCGTCGCGGCGAGGCGGCTGGAGGAAGCCTTCGACAGCGGCGACGCCGCACTGCTCCGGCGCTACCGGAAGGCGGCCGGGAAGAACCTGGAGGTGCTCGCGGGGGACATCGGCGATGTGCGGATGGGCCTGGCGGAGGACGTCTGGCGGGAACTGGCCGAGACCGTGGACCTGATCGTCCACCCCGCGGCCCTGGTCAACCACCTGCTGCCGTACAGCGAACTGTTCGGCCCCAACGTCGTCGGCACCGCCGAAGTGATCCGGCTGGCCCTCACCGGGCGGCTGAAGCCCGTCAACTACGTCTCGACCGTCGCCGTCTGCCTCGGAACCCCGGCCGAGACGGCCGACGAGAACGCCGACATCCGGGCCACCAGCCCGGTGCGGACCATCGGCCGCGGATACGCCGACGGGTACGCGACCAGCAAATGGGCCGGGGAGGTCCTGCTCCGGGAGGCGCACGAGCGGTACGGTCTGCCGGTCACCGCCTTCCGGTCCGGCATCGTCCTGGCGCACAGCACCTACTCCGGGCAGGTCAACGTGCCCGACGTCCTCACCCGTCTGTTGTTCAGCCTGGTCGTCACCGGCATCGCGCCCGGCTCCTTCTACCGGGCGGGGGCCCGTGCGCACTACGACGGCCTGCCGGTCGACTTCACGGCGGAGGCCGTCGTCGCCCTGGGTGCGACCGCCACCGATGGCCACCGGACCTTCAACGTACTGAATCCGCACGACGACGGTGTCTCCCTGGACACCTTCGTCGACTGGCTCATCGAGGCCGGCCACCCGATCCGGCGCGTCGATGACCACGGCGCCTGGCTCACCCGCTTCACCGCGGCGCTCCGCGCCCTGCCGGAGAAGCAGCGTCAGCACTCGCTGCTCCCGCTGATCGGCGTCTACGCGGAACCCGGCGAAGGCGTCCCGGGTTCCCTGCTCCCCGCCGGTCGCTTCCACGCCGCCGTGCGGGCGGCGCGGATCGGTCAGGAGCACGACATTCCCCGGGTGTCGCCGTCCCTCATTGGCAAGTACGTCACCGACCTGCGCGCACTCGGCCTCCTCTCCCGCCCCTGACCGGGGCGCGGAGGGCTGCCGGCAGCGTGACACGTCACCACATCGAAAGGGGAACCGTCATGGCAGAGGACATCGACGACCGGGTGAATCTGTTTCTGCGGAGTCTGGAGGCGTTCGACTTCACCGCCGCCCGGACGCTGTGCACCGAGGCCGCCACGGTGCGGCAGAACGACGGCCGGGGCGAACAGCCGATCGCTGAGAGCCTGAACGGGCTCAGATCCCTCACCGCGGACACCGACTCGCTGAGTTACGACGTGCTCCGCCGGTTCCGCAACGCCGACGAGGTGCTCCAGCAGCACGTGCTCCACCTGGTCGGGAACGACGGGTCCCGCACCGACGTCCACGCCGCGGTCTACTTCCGGTTCCAGGACGGTCTCATCGACCGGATCGAGGAGTACGTCTACGCCGAACCCGTCCTGACACGGCCCCGGACGCCGGACCCGGCGTAGCCCTCCGTTCTGCGCCAGTGCTCTCTCCGGCGGCGCCTCGGCCGTCGTCAACGGGCCGGACGCCACCGAGCGCTGCCATTCGTGGCGACCGTCCCGGAGTCCGCCCCCGGGCACGGCCTGTGCGACGGGACGCGCGGGGGCTCGCTGATCAACCGGCAGTGGGTGCTGACGGCGGCTCACTGTCTGCCGGCCGAGGGACTGGAGGCGGAAGGGATCGTGCGGATCGGCGGCGACCGCCGCAAGGCCGGCGCCTCCGTCCGGAAGATCGACCGGTTCTTCCTCCACCCCGGCTATGAGAGCGGTGAGAACAGGACCGCCAACAAGAACGACATCGCGGTGATACGTCTGGACCGGCCGGTCGCCCGCCGGCCCGTCGTGATTGCCCAGCGGGCAGGCCGGTCCGGCACACCGACCCGGGTCCCGGGCCTCGGTACGACGTCCGGACATCCCGGCTGTCCGTCCGCTGCCGGCCGACCCCGGCTTCGCTGTCCCTGACCAGCCGGGACTGCGCCTACGGACCTCGGCCGACTCTTCCATGCCGATATGGAGGGTGTGACCTCGCGGTACGACAGCGTCAGGACGTTCGTCCTCCAGCCGTTCCCGCGTGAGACGCACCAGGCCCTTCTCGCGTCCCATGACCAGCCGTGGGTGTTCCTGACGTTGCAGGGCAAGCCGCTGCTGAGCACGGACTTCGACAACACCTACGGGTTCCCGATGCGGGACGGTGCCGAGAAGCGTGCGCCCCGGCCGCGGTACGAGCGGCGGGTGCGGCCTGCGCTGCAGGCGGTCGAGGAGATGGCCGGAGAGAACAACTAGCGGCGGCGGCACCGGTACGAGGCGAAGCTGGACGACGCCGACGACATTTCGCGGTCGCGGTCGAGGAGCGGATGGGGCACGAGCTACCCGGGGTGGAAGGCACTTACAGTGAGGTGACCCTTGCGATGGAGGAGCGGATCGTTGGGTATCTCCAGAGGGTGTGGGAGAAGGAGGTGGTGGGAGCCGGGCTGTGGACGCCGTCTTTTCCCGTCCGTCTCCCAGATGGTCCTGCGCATTCCGCTACGCCGCTGTTCAGCGGCCTTCCCCTCTTGGAGTACGAGTGATCGTCTGGATCAACGGTGCGTTCAGCGCGGGGAAGACCAGCGCCGCGCGCGAACTGATCGATCTGATCCCGAACAGCACCTTCTACGACCCGGAACTGACCGGCGCGGGGCTGCGGTACCTACTGCCCCAGAAGAAGCTCGCCGAGGTGACCGACTTCCAGGACCTGCCGATCTGGCGGCGTCTGGTGGTGGACACCGCGGCGGCCCTGCTCGCCGAGGTCGGTGGGGTGCTGGTGGTGCCGATGACGCTGCTGCGACAGGAGTACCGCGACGAGATCTTCGGAGGACTCGCCTCCCGGCGCATTCCGGTGCGCCATGTACTGCTCTCACCTGAGGAAACGATCCTGCGGCAACGGATCGCCGACCGAGTGGAGGCCGACGACGATCCCGAACGGAGCGAGCAGGTCCGGCAGTGGGCGTACGAGCACATCGGACCCTACCGGTCGGCGCTCGGCTGGATCACCGGCGACGCCCACGCCATCGACAACAGCGCGCTCACCCCGCGGGAGACCGCTGAACGGATAGCCGAGGCCGTGCACACCGGGGCGGCGCCGGCCTGCGGCATCGTGCAGACACCCGACCCGACCGCCGAGACCGTCGCGGCCGGGGTGCTGCTCTTCGACGAGGAGGGCCGGGTGCTGCTCGTCGACCCCACCTACAAACCCGGCTGGGAGTTCCCGGGCGGCGTCGTGGAGTCGGGCGAGGCCCCGGCGCAGGCCGGGATCAGGGAGGTCGCCGAGGAGATAGGCATACGACTCGAACAGGTGCCGAGACTCCTGGTCATCGACTGGGAGGCGCCCGAGCCGCCCGGATTCGGTGGCCTGCGGCTGATCTTCGACGGGGGACTGCTGCCGGGCCGGGACGCCGAACGGCTGGTGCTGCCCGGCTCCGAACTGCGTGGCTGGCGGTTCGTCACCGAGGCGGAGGCGGCCACCATGCTGCCGCCCAACCGCTACGAACGGCTGCGCTGGGCGCTGCGGGCGCGCGAGAAGTCAGCCGTGTTCAATCTGGAGGCCGGAGTGCCGGTCGGCTGAGCCCCGGCGCGGTCCGTGCGGCGGACGTACGCCGCACGGATCCACGCGGTGAGCGGGGCCCGGCCCGCCGGACGCGGGCCGGGCGCTCAGGCCTGCTTGGAGGCGGCGTAGTTCTGCAGGAACAGCGCCTCGGCCACCGACATCCGCTCCAGTTCCCCGGGCGACACGCTCTCGTTCACCGCGTGGATCTGTGCCTCGGGCTCGCTCAGCCCGATCAGCAGGATCTCCGCCTCCGGGTACAGCTCGGCGAGCGCGTTGCAGAGCGGGATCGAGCCGCCCATCCCGGAGGACTGCATCTCCTCGCCGGGGTACGCCACCCGCATGGCGTCCGCCATCGCCGTGTACGCCGGGCTGGAGACGTCGGCGCGGAAGGGCTGCCCCTGGCCGACCTGCTCGACCGAGACCCTGGCGCCCCACGGGGCGTGCGAGAGCAGATGCGCGGTCAGCAGCTTCGTCGCCTCGCCGGCGTCGCCGCCCGGCGGCACCCGGAGGCTGATCTGGGCCCGCGCGCTCGCCTGCACCGAGGGCGTCGCACCGACGACCGGCGGGCAGTCGATGCCGATCACGGTGACGGCCGGCCGCGCCCAGATCCGGTCCGCGACCGTACCCGTGCTGATCAGCTCCACCCCGTCCAGCACCTTCGCGTCCTTGCGGAAGTCAGCCTCGGGGTACTGGAGGCCGTCCCACTTCGCGTCGGTGGTGAGGCCGTCGACGGTCGTCGTGCCGTCCTCGGCCCGCAGCGAGGCGAGCAGCTGGATCATCGCTGCGAGCGCGTCGGGTGCGGCGCCGCCGAACTGCCCGGAGTGCAGGTTCCCTTCGAGGGTGTCGAGGCTCACCCGCAGCATCGTCATCCCGCGCAGGGTCGAGGTGACCGTCGGCAGACCGACGCGGAAGTTGCCGGTGTCGCCGATCACCACGGTGTCGGCGGCGAGCAGCTCGGGGTGGGCCTGCGCGTACTGCTCCAGACCGCCGGTGCCCTGCTCCTCGGAGCCCTCCGCTATCACCTTCACGGAGACCGGGACCCCGCCGTTCGCCTTGAGGGCGCGCAGCGCGAGGAGGTGCATGACGAAGCCGCCCTTGCAGTCGGCCGCGCCCCGGCCGAACCAGCGGCCGTCGCGTTCGGTCAGCTCGAACGGCGGGGAGAGCCAGGCGGACTCGTCGAGCGGCGGCTGCACGTCGTAGTGCGCGTAGAGCAGCACGGTGGGCGCCCCGGCCGGACCGGGCAGGAAGCCGTACACGGCCTTGCTGCCGTCCGGGGTGTCGAGCAGGGCGACGTCCTGGAAGTCCTCCTCGCGCAGCGCCCCGGCGACCCACTCGGCCGCGGCGTCGCACTCGCTCCTCGGGTACACCGCGGGATCCGCCACCGACTGGAAGGCCACCAGCTCGGTGAGCTCCGTCTTTGCGCGGGGCATCAGCGAGGCGATGGTTTCGTGAATCGGATGGGCGGTCATGGGCACGCTCCTAGCAGGTGCGACGTTATGTGTACGAATCCGCGTACTTGAACGCCGTGAACGTGGCGTTGTGGTTACGACGGAGGCACGGCCGATCCTCCCACAGCGGGGGTCGGCCCGAACGCGCCGTAGGATGCCGTGAGCAGCTTGGGCCACTGGTCGGATCGGGAGCAGAAGCACATCGTGAGCAGCGAGAACGCAGACGCCGGACATGAGCAAGAAGAGTCGTCCGTGTGGGATGTCGTCGTAGTCGGCGCCGGACCGGCGGGCGCTTCCGCGGCATACGCGGCGGCGGTAGCCGGCCGTCGGGTGCTGCTGCTGGAGAAGGCGGAACTGCCCCGTTACAAAACATGCGGCGGCGGCATCATCGGGTATTCCCGTGATTCGCTGCCGCCCGGCTTCGAACTGCCGTTGCAGGACCGGATCCACGCGGTCACGTTCTCCCTCAACGGCAGACTCTCGCGGACCCGCCGCTCCAGGCGGATGCTCTTCGGGCTGATCAACCGCCCCGAGTTCGACGCGGGTCTGGTCGAGGAGGCGCAGAAGGCCGGAGCGGAACTGCGCACCGGGGCGACGGTCTCCCGGGTCGAGCAGCACGGGGCCGCGGTGCCCGACCGGCGCACGGTCGCGGTCGTGCTGTCCGGGGGCGAGACGGTCCTGGCCCGTGCGGTGGTGGGTGCGGACGGCAGTGCCGGGCGGATAGGAGCCCACGTCGGGGTGAAGCTGGATCAGGTGGACCTCGGCCTGGAGGCGGAGATCCCCGTTCCGCAGACGGTCGCGGAGGACTGGGCCGGCCGGGTGCTGATCGACTGGGGCCCCATGCCGGGCAGTTACGGCTGGGTCTTCCCCAAGGGCGGCACCCTGACGGTCGGAGTGATCTCGGCGCGCGGCGACGGCGGCGGTACGAAGCGGTATCTGGAGGATTTCGTCGCGCGGCTCGGCCTGGCAGGTTTCGAACCCAAGATCTCCTCCGGCCATCTGACGCGCTGCCGCAGTGACGACTCGCCGCTCTCGCGCGGCCGGGTGCTCGTGTGCGGTGACGCGGCCGGTCTGCTGGAGCCGTGGACGCGTGAGGGCATCTCGTTCGCGCTGCGTTCGGGACGGCTCGCCGGTGAGTGGGCGGTCCGGGTCGCGGAGTCGCACGACGCGGTGGACGCCCGCCGGCAGGCGCTCAACTACGCCTTCGCCATCAAGGCCGGGCTGGGCGTCGAGATGAGCGTGGGGCGGCGGATGCTGAAGCTCTTCGAGCGCCGCCCGGGTCTGCTGCACGCGGTGCTGACGGGCTTCCGCCCGGCGTGGAACGCGTTCGCGGGGATCACCCGGGGGACGACTTCGCTGGCCGAGCTGGTCCGCTCGCATCCGCTGGCGCAGCGGGCGCTGTCGACGATGGACCGCAAGTAGCCGTCGCCACCCCGGGGAAGGGGAGCCGTCGGGGCCGGCCGGTCAGCCCTCGACGGTGATCCGGAAGACGGGGTGGTCGGGGCAGGCGGCAAGGAGCTCGGCATCCGTCGACTTCGCCGTGATGCCCTGGAAGTACTGATTGACCTCCCAGCCCCAGCGCTTCAGGTAGGCGCGGACGATGAGCACCTTCTGCTCGTCGTCCGCGATCTCCACGGCGGTGAAGGCGCGGTTGCTGCGGCCCTTGCGCAGCTCGCCGCCACCCGCGGCCCGCATGTTGCGCACCCACTGCGAGTGGCCGCGTGCAGAGACCAGGTACTGAGCGCCCTCGTAGGTGTGCGGGTTCACGGGGATGCGCTGCATCCGGCCGCTCTTGCGGCCTCGGACCGACAGCTCCTGCGTGCCGAGCAGGCTCACGCCGTGCCGGGCGAGCCTGCCGACGTAGCCGTTCAGACGGACGTTGAGCGGGCTTCCCTGAAGGTAGTAAGCCTGCGACATGGTGACCCCCACAGTTTTGGAGAGCGGTGCTCTCGCTTGAGATCAGTGTGCACGAGAGTGGTGCTCGAAAGCAAGAGCAGTGCTCTCGTTATTGGTCGGCGCTCTGGAATCGTGGCAGAATGCGGCCCATGAGCGCTATCCGAGGAGCCAGGGAACGGGCCCGTATCGAGGTCACCGCCGCCATCAAGGACGAAGCACGCAAGCAGCTCGCCGCCGAGGGAGCGGCGAAGCTCTCGCTGCGCGCGGTGGCACGCGAGCTCGGCATGGTCTCCTCCGCCCTCTACCGCTACTTCCCCAGCCGCGACGAACTGCTCACCGCCCTGATCGTCGATGCGTACGACTCCGTGGGCGAGGCCGCGGAGAAGGCCCACCGGACCGCTGCCCGGGACGGTTCCGCGCCCGCCGCGCATCTGGCCCGCTGGGTCGCGGTCGCCTGCGCCGTTCGCGGCTGGGCGCTGGCGCACCCCCATGAGTACGCCCTGATCTACGGTTCGCCGGTGCCCGGCTACACCGCGCCGCAGGCCACCATCGCGCCCGCTTCGCGCGTCGGTCTCGTCCTCATCGCCGTCGTCGAGGACGCGCACCGCGAGGCGGGGCTCGCGCTGCCGCCGCTCGCCGAGGAGCTGCGCCCCGAGGCCGAGCGGCTCGCCGCCGAACTGGCCCCCGGCCTGCCCCCCGCCGTCGCCGTACCGATCGTCGCCGCCTGGTCACAGCTGTTCGGGCTGGTGTCGTTCGAGATCTTCGGCCAGTTCAACCGGGTGGTGGAGGCCAGGGACAGCTTCTTCCGCCATGCCGTCGAGGAGCTGGGCCGCACGGTCGGCCTGCTCGGCACGGCGGCCCGCGGCGCGGCGGACACGGCGAGCGCGGCGAGCACGGTGGGCGCGGCCGGCCGGGCACGGCGCTGACCCCCGGCTGCTGTCCCCGGTCGCTTCCCCCGGTATCCCCGGCTGCTTCCCCCGGCTGATCCCCGGTGCCCGCCCGGCAGCCCGCCCGCCTCTCCCCGCCTCGGCCGCCCCCGCTTCGACAGCTCCCGGCCCGCCCGCCCCGTTCGCCGTACTCCACAGGGAGTACGGGTGATCGCCACGCCCGGCGGACGCCCGCGCGGTGGTCCGCGGTCTAGCGTGGCCGGCATGGAAGAGCAGCGCTCGCAGGCAAGCGGCGGCCCCCCGGGCGAACGGGGCGGACCCCCGCGGCGACGGCCCTGGGCGCACGGCGGACCGGGCGGCGGCACGGCTCCCCAGGGGCCCGGCACGCCCTGGGGCCGCAGGGAGCCGCCGCGCTGGCTGACCGGAGTACGCGGGCGGTCCGCCGCCCGGCTGCCGTGGGCGTCGACGCTGCTGATCGGCGTCGTCGTCATGGTCGGGTCGAGCGTGGCGGCCCACGGCCAGGCCGGTGAGAAGGCTCCGCTGGACCTCTTCGCCCGGCTTCTGCTCCTCGTCTCCGTGGCCGTGCTGCTGCTGCGGCACCGTCACCCCGTCGTGGCCGTCTTCGTGAGTTCGGCCGCGGCGATGGTCTATCTCGGTGCCGGATATCCCTACGGGCCGGTCTTCCTGGCCGTCGCCGTGGGCTGCTTCGGCGCTGTCGTCGCCGGGCACCGCCGGGCCGCGTGGTCGGCGGTCGCCATGGTGTGGCTCGGGCACCTGCTGGCCGCCCACTGGCTCTACCGCCGGCTGCCTCCCTCGGGCGACTCGGCCGCGCCCTGGGGGCAGGAAGTGGCGGTCGCCGCCTGGGTGGTGGCCATCGTCGCCGCCGCGGAGTTCGTCCGCGTACGCCGTGAGCAGTGGGCCGCCCAGCGGATGGAACGGGCGGCCGCGGAGAGACGGCGGGCCGACGAGGAGCGCCTGCGGATGGCGCGGGAACTCCACGACGTACTCGCGCACAGCATCTCCGTCATCAACGTCCAGGCCGGCGTCGGCCTCGCCCTGCTCGACTCCGACCCCGAACAGGCCCGCACGGCGCTCACCACCATCAAGTCCGCCAGCAAGGAGGCGCTCGGCGAGGTCAGGCAGGTCCTCGACACGCTTCGCACCCCCGGGGACGCGCCCAGGGCGCCGGTGCCCGGACTCGACCGGCTGCCCGAGCTGGTGGAGCAGGCCGCGAGCACCGGCCTGACCGTCACCCTCAGGACACAGGGCACACGCGGCTCCGTTCCGCCCGGCGCGGACCTGGCCGCCTTCCGGATCGTGCAGGAGGCGCTGACCAACGTGGTGCGGCACTCCGGTTCGCGTACCGCGGAGGTCGGGATCGGGTACGAGCCCGGCCGCATCCGGCTCCGGATCGACGACCGGGGCCCCGCGACCGGCACCGACGCGGGAGGCAGCGGCAACGGACTGGCGGGCATGCGGGAACGGGCCGCCGCGCTGGGTGGCACGATCGAGGCGGGGACCCGGCCCGACGGCGGCTGGCGGGTGCGTGCCGAGATCCCGCTGCCGGCCGGTGCGGCCGACGGGGCACCGCCCCACGACAAGGAGACACCGTGATTCGCGTACTGCTCGCCGACGACCAGCTGCTGGTCCGGGCGGGGTTCCGGGCGCTCCTGGACGCCCAGCCGGACATCGAGGTGGCCGGCGAGGCCGCCGACGGCGAGGAGGCCGTCCGGCTGGTGCGCGAACTGCGGCCGGACACCGTACTGATGGACATCCGGATGCCGCGCCTCGACGGCCTCGCCGCGACCCGCGCCATCACCGGCGACCCCACGCTGAACGAGGTGAAGGTGGTCATGCTCACGACCTTCGAGCTCGACGAGTACGTCTTCGAGGCGATCCGTTCCGGAGCCTCCGGCTTTCTGGTGAAGGACACCGAACCGGAGGAGCTGCTGCGGGCCGTACGAGCGGTGGTCGCCGGTGACGCGCTGCTGTCCCCGGGCGTCACCCGGCGGCTGATCGCCGAGTTCGCGGCCCGCTCCAAGGAACCCGTCGCGGCGACGGGACTGAGCGAACTGACGGAACGGGAGAGGGAGGTGATGGCGCTGGTCGGCATAGGACTCTCCAACGAGGAGATCGCCCGCCGGCTCGTCGTCAGCCCGCTCACGGCCAAGACCCACGTGAGCCGAACCATGGTGAAGCTCGGCGCCCGCGACCGGGCCCAACTCGTCGTGCTCGCCTACGAGTCGGGGCTCGTGCGCCCAGGCTGGCTGGGCTGAACCGCCGCTGTCGAACCGCCCGTCCAACGGCCCGCCGGCCCCGCCCGTCCGAGTTCGACAGCGCTGTCGCTTCGGCCGAACCGCCACAGCACGTCGATGACACGCCCCGTGAAGACGAGCCCCGCCACGCAGGCCGCGACCGTCGCCATCACGGACCGCAGGCCACCGCGCGGTGCGAGGAGCACAGTGGGGAGGCAGACCACGACGAAGGCCCCGGCGGCCATCACGGCCCCGGTCAGCACGGCGAAACCGGTCTCGACGGTCATGGCGTCCCGCTCGGCCCGGCTTCGGTGTCCCATGCCCGAAGTGTCACAGCCTCGGTGACGGGCGGACAACCCCGCCTCCGGCGCCTCGCGCGGCGCCGGAGGCGGGGTTGTCCGGCACGATCAGTTCACCGCGGACCTCTCGCGCCACAGGCGGGCGAGAGCGGGGTCGCCGGTCACCGTGAGGGCGGTGAGCGGCAGCCGGTTCCAGAGCGAGAGGCACAGGTCCCGGGCCGTGCCGCTCAGCTCGCAGTCCACGGCCCCCTCCGTCGGCTCCCCGGTCCCGCGCACGGTCCGGGGCGGATCCGCCGACAGTTCCACGTTCCACACCGCCCCGGTGTCGGTGGCCCGCACCCGCAGCGTGCGGGGCACCTCGGTGCGCAGCCGGCTCTTGGGGCGGGCCTGGAACCCGCGGAGCAGTTCGTCGACGCCGTCCACGGCGTGCCCGGCTGCCACCGGGGAGAGGACGCCGCCGCGTGCCGACTCCGCGTCGACCCGGTGGATGGTCGTCTCGTGCGCCTGCCGCCGCGCCCAGAAGGCCAGCGGCGAGGGCGCCGCGAAGAAGGTCCAGCACCGCAGGTCCGGCGGAGCGCCCTCCAGGGCGTCCACCAGACTGCGGTGCCCCTCGCGGTACCGGTCGAGCAGCTCGGCCCCGTCCAGGGCGGGCTCGGCCGGGCCGCGCACGTAGGAGGTATGCCCCTCGGTCACGAAGGCGGTCGCCCAGCCGTGGACCATGACGGTGTGCCGGAGCAGATCCCGCACCTGCCAGCCCGGACAGGTCGGCACGGCCGCCCCGGTGCCGGCCTCCGCAGCGGCTTCGGCCAGCAACCGGCCTTCGGCGGCCAGGGTGTTGATGTGCTCCGTGATGTCCATGGCACGGATTGTGCCGGCGCTCAGGCGCCCTGCGGGTGGGCGGGACGCGTCCGGCCGGCGCCCCCGCGCAGCAGGCGTACGAACCAGCCCAGGACGAACGACTGCACCAGCACGGACACGACCAGGGCCAGGTACATGTACCAGTCGGGTCCGGCCGCGTCCGCTCCCCACATCGCGGTTCCGAGCAGGAAGAGGAACACGGTGGGGGCCGCCAGGAAGAAGAGCCAGACGCCGGAGAACGAGGCGTCCTCGTGCGCGACGAACAGTGTGTCCACCGTGACGAACACGGCAGTGGCCGCGACGACGCCCAGATAGATCAGTGAGGCGGCGTTCCCGAAGGTCAGGCGCGCGACGTTGCGAAGGTGCTGGTTGGCCGGGACCGGCTTGTTCATCATTGCTCCCCGTTGGTGGCTGACCTCTCCATCGTGCGTCCGGGGAACCGTTTCTGCCTGAGTACGGCTACTCACGTGAGCCGGTATGCGACACATTGCGGGCGCCGTACCCCAGCGCCGCGGCCGCGGTCGCCAGCAGGGCCACCGTGGTCAGGGCCGCAGGCAGCGAGAACCAGTCGGTGAGGAACCCGATCGCGGGCGGTCCGAGCAGCATCCCGCCGTAACCGAGCGTCGAGGCCGCGGCCACTCCGCCGGGACCCGCCAGCTGACCGGCCCTGCTGATCGCCACCGGGAAGATGTTGGCCAGTCCGAGCCCGGTGACCGCGAACCCGAGCAGCGCGAGCCAGGTGGTCGGGGCGAGCGCGCCGAGCAGCATCCCCGCCGCGGCGGTCGTGCCGCCCGCGACCAGGGTCCGGGTCTGGCCAAGCCGTTCGAGCAGCGCGGTACCGGTGAGCCGGCCCGCCGTCATGGCCAGGGCGAACAGCGAGTAGCCCGCCGCCGCGATCCCCGGGTGGGCGTGCAGGTCCTGTTCCAGGTGGAGCGCGCCCCAGTCGGCCAGGGCGCCCTCGCCGTAGGCGGTGCAGAGCGCGATCATGCCGAAGAGGAGCACCACGCGGCGGCCCCGCCCGTCCAGGCGCTCGGGGCGCTCGCTGCTCGTGGACGCCTCCGCCCTGGGCTTCGTGACGGTGTGCCGCAGCAGCACGGGGCCCGCGAAGGCGGTCACCAGGAGTCCGAAACCGGTCAGGATCAGGAGGTGCGTGGAGGGGGAGAGCCCGCCCGCGACCAGTCCGCCGATCCCGGCACCGATCATGCCGCCGAGACTGAAGGCGGCGTGGAAGCTCGGCATCACGGGGCGCCGCAGGGTGTTGACGAGGTCCACCGCCGCGCTGTTCATCGCCACGTTCATGCCGCCGTACGCGGCGCCGAACACCAGCAGGACCAGGCCGAGCGAGAGTGCCGAGTGGGTCTGTGCGGGCAGCGCGATGCTGAGCGGGAGCAGGACTCCGCAGACCACGGTCACCACGTGGCTGCCGAAGCGGTTGCAGAGCCTGCCGGTGATCATCATGGTGATCACGGCGCCGGCGGACACGCCGAGGAGTGCGAGGCCGAGGGTGGCGGCCGAGGCGCCGGTCTGGTGCTTGATGGCCGGGATACGGACCACCCAGCCGGCGAAGATGAACCCGTCGAGGGCGAAGAAAACGGTCAGCGCGGTGCGGAGACGGGAGAACGAGGGTGGGGCGGGGTTGCCGCCCGGTCCCCCCGGCAGGGCCGTCCGCAGTTTGTTTAGTTGCGGCACAAAGTCAGCATAGAGGCCCGTGGACAACGGACGCAAGACGGCTGCCGGCGGTGGCCGCGCGGGGGAGGAACCCGGCCACCACGGCGTCGGCGACGCCTCCGGATCATGGGAGACTCGCCCCCATGAACGGCAAGGCGACCACCACCCGGACGAAGTTGGAGAGGGGCCGCAGCGCGCTCGGCCCCGCGCTGGAACTGGTCCATACCGGACGCGCGCCCACCCGTGCGGTCCTCACCTCCGAACTCGGCGTCACCCGTGCCACGGCAGGCGCGGTCGCCGCGGAGCTGGAGGCGCTCGGCCTGATCAGGGTGGACTCCAGCCCCGGTTCGGCCGCGGGCTCGCAGGGGCGCCCCTCGCACCGGCTGGCGGTGCGGGAGTCCGGGCCGGTGGCCGTCGCGGCCCAGGTCCACTCGGACGGCTTCCGGGCCGCCCTGGTGGGCCTGGGCGGCCGCCTCGTCGCGACCGCTCCCGGCTGCGTCACCATTACGGCCGACCCGGCGCAGGTCATCGGTGAAGTCGTCGACGACTGCGCCCGGTTGCTGCGGGACAGCGGGCTGAGGTGCGTGGGGGCGGGGCTCGCCGTGCCGTCCGCGGTGGCCGAGCCCGAGGGCACCGCCCTCAACCCGCTCCACATCGCCTGGCCGGCGGGCGCCCCGGTCCGCGAGATCTTCGCCACATGCGTGCGCGAAGCGGGCATCGCGGGACCGGCGTTCACCGGCAACGACGTCAACCTCGCCGCGCTCGCCGAGCACCGCCACGGAGCCGGGCGCGGCGCCCAGCACCTGCTCTGCGTGGCCACGGGCCACCGGGGCGTCGGCGGGGCGCTCGTCCTGGACGGCCGCCTGCACAGCGGGAGTTCGGGGCTGGCCCTGGAGGTCGGCCATCTCACGGTCAACCCGGAGGGCCGGCCCTGCCACTGCGGCGGCCGGGGCTGCCTCGACGTGGAGACCGACCCGCTCGCCTTCCTCACGGCGGCCGGGCGCCGGCCCGGCCCCGAGGAGTCGCTCCTCAAGCAGTCCGGGGACCTGCTGCGCAACGAGTACGACGACGTGGCGGTGCGCGTCGCCGCCGAGGAGCTGATCGACCGGCTGGGCCTCGGCCTCGCCGGGCTGGTCAACATCCTCAACCCGGACCGGATCATCCTCGGCGGGCTGCACCGCGCGCTGCTCGACGCCGACCCGGAACGGCTGCGGGCCGTCGTCGCCGACCGCAGCCTGTGGGGGCGCAGCGGCAGCGTGCCGATCCTGCCCTGCACCCTCGACCACAACAGCCTGGTCGGCGCGGCGGAGCTGGCCTGGCAGCCGGTGCTGGACGACCCTCTGGGCGCACTCGCCTGAGCGGACGCGCGGGCGCGCGGACGGCCGGCGGGGCCTCGGCCCGCCGGCCGTCCGCAGGCTTCGGGCCTCAGTCCTCGCGCACCGGTTCGAAGGCGAAGGCCCTGGCCGGGTTGGCGACCAGCGCCGCCTCCACGAGATCCGTCCCCAGGGACTCCTCCAGGCGCGGACGGAGCCGGCGCAGCAGGTACGGCATGCCCGGCGTCTCCGGCACGGTGGTGTCGCCGCCGAGCAGCAGCTGCCCGCCGAATCCCGCCTCGGCCAGCGCAGCCAGCTCCTCGGGCAGCCGCCAGTCCGTCGCGTGGTTGGCCCGGGACGGTCCGTCGAAGGCGAGGAACGCCCCCGCCCGTGCCGCGTCCCGCTGCACGGCGCCGTCCGGTGAGCGCCCCAGGTGCCCGAGGATCACCCGCTGCGGGGCGACGCCCAGTTCCCCGCAGAGCAGTTCGAGCACATCGAGCGCGGCGGTGCCCAGCTCCAGGTGGACGGCGATCGGCGCGCCCGTGCGGTGATGGGCCTCGGCCGCCGCGGTCATGGTGAGCCGGGCGTGCGCGTCGACCGTGTGGAAGGCGCCGGCGACCTTGATCAGTCCCGCCCGTACGCCGGAGGCGCCGATGCCCTCCGTGAGCTCCGCGACGAAGAGCGGGGCGAGCCGGTCCCGGATCCGGTCGAGTCGCGCGGGCGGATACTGCGCCGCCTGGTGCAGCCCGGTGGCCGCCACCACGTGCACGCCCGCCGAACGGGACAGCGCGGCCAGTGATCCGGCCCCGCGCCCCATCCCGTGGGGCGTCCACTGCACCACCGCGTTGCCGCCGGACTCCTTGAAGGCGCCGAGCCGCCGGGCGGCGTCCTGCGGGTCGTCCAGCTCCTGGCCCGGCAGCGAGGGGCTGCGGATGAAGAGGTGGTCGTGGGCGTCGCACACGCCCAGTCCGCCGGGGTCGACGTCCCCGAGAACGGTGCGGACCGTGGCTACCACTGGCGCCCCTCCTTGAGTTCCTCGCGTTCCGGCCGGCTGACGTGGAGTACCTCGAAGCGCTCGCCGGGTTCCCCGGGCGCGGGGTCGTCCCAGAGTGTGAAGTGGACCAGCTCCCAGTGGCGGGGGTCCACGGCGAGCGCGGTGACGACCGCGCCGGGCAGCTTCGCGCGCCGGCGGCTCTCCTCCAGTGCGGCCCCGACCGCGTCGGCCGGGGCGGTCGCCGGGGGAATGAGTGAGCGGCTCCGGGTGGCAGCGCGGGGGAGTGCGGCCGACGAGGGGCCGTGCTCGAACGACAGCCCGGTCCAGTGCAGTACCTCCGGACGCCCGAAGTCCCGCACGATGCCCTGGAATCCGGGTCCCCAGAGGAAGGAGTTCATGCCCTCGGGCGTCGACCAGAGATAGAACGGCGCGTACTGGTTGACCGGCGAGTCCTCGCCGCGCTCCCGGATCAGGTAGGCCTTGACGCCGAGGCCGGGGAAGTCGTCCAGGAGGGGGCCCTTGGCCCTCACCCGGTCCCGGATGATGCCCATGTCGTAGTCGGCGGGCAGGGTGATCTCGTACTGCATGGCGTGCATCGTCCGCTCCTCAGGCCGTCGGGTACTCGGGGACAGCGGCCTCGGGGTGCCAGTGGATGGTGGCGCCGTCGTCGGCGGCCTCGACGAGAGCCAGATGGGTCATGAAGCTGCGGGGCGCGGCGCCGTGCCAGTGCCATTCGCCGGGCTCGATCCACACCGTGTCACCGGCCCGGATCGGCTCCACCGGACCTCCCCGGCGCTGCACCAGGCCCTCGCCCTCGGTGACGTGGAGGACCTGGCCGTGCGGGTGGGTGTGCCAGGCGGTGTGCCCGCCCGGCGCGAAGTGCACGCTGAACAGCCTCAGCCGGGACGGTGGTTCGGGCGCCGCGATCTCGTCGAGCCAGACACTGCCGTTGAAGTGCTCGGGGGGTCCGGCCTGTGTGCCGGGGCGGTTCCTGGTGATGCGCATCCGTGCGGGGCTCCTTGTGCGTCGGTCGCGTGCGGCGGCGGTTCAGGCAGCGTCCGTGGCGGGGGCGAGCAGAGTGAGCAGACCGCGGACGGCGGCGTCGAAGGCATCCGTCGAGCCGGCGGCGCGGGCCAGTACGTAGCCGCCCTGCACCGTCGCGACGATCGTCGCCGCGATGTCGTCCGGTACCAGGGTGTGGCGGAACTCGCCGCGCTCCAGGCCCTCCTGGACGATGGCGGCGAGCCTGCCGCGCAGCCACGCGATCGTCTCGTCGACGGGGGCCCGCAGTTCGTCGCTCGCGATGACGTCCGGGTCCATCGTCAGCCGCCCTACGGGGCAGCCCCGCAGGACGTCGCGTTCACGCAGCAGGTAGCGCGAGACGCGCTCGTACGCCGACCCCGGCGCGTCGAAGGTGCGCCCGGCCGTCTCGCGCATCTCGGCGGACGTCTGCTGGATGGCGGTGAGGGCCAGGTCGGGCTTCCCGCTGAAGTGGTGGTACATGCTGCCCTGGCCCGCGCCCGCCCGCTGCTGGATGGCCTTGGGGCTCGTACCCACGTATCCGCGCTCCCACAGGAGCTCCTGGGTGGCTTCGATCAGACGGTCCGGAGTGCTCATGAAGACACTGTACATACTAGTAGGTACAGAATCCACGGCTCCAGGAAAGAGGCGGGAGCAGGCGTCGGCCCGCAGTCTGCTCCCGTGGGGGTACGCGCACGGCCGCCGGCCGTACGACGACGCTGACCCCCGCTCGGAGACAGGCTCGGAGGTGACAGAAGAACGTGGACGAGAACCCTCGAACGAGGAGCTGACCGAGATGAACACCCTGGCCTTCAACGGCGGACCCGGACCGTGGATCCTCTTCTTCCCGCTGATCTGGGCGGCCGTCGTCATCGGCGTCGTCACGCTCGTGCGCCGCACCGTCCGGCGGGGCGGACGTGGCGGGCGCGGCCCCTGGCAGGTCCGGGCCGCACCGGGCGGGCCCGTTGAACCCTCGCCGATCGAGTTGCTCGGACGCCGCTTCGCCGCCGGGGAGATCGACGAGGACGAGTACTGGCGCCGGCTCTCCGTCCTCGACGAGCAGTTCGGCACCCGCGGCAGGGACCGTGCGGCGTGACCGTCGCTCCCCGGGGCGAGCGACAGGAGCGGAGCGCCCCGGAGGCGCCCCGCTCCTGTCGTGTCAGCCGACCGACACGGACCGTGCCACCGAGGGCTGCACACCCTCCGGCGACATGATGCCGCTCAGGTCGAACGGTCCGTCGGTCGTCGCCCCGTACACCGAATGCGGTGGCTGGACGGCGAACAGGGAAGGGGCCGGAAGGGTGAACCACACGATCTTTCCGGCTCCGCCCCGGGGGCGGACACCCCAGCTCTCGCTGACCGCGGCGATCAGTGCGAGTCCGCGACCCGAGGTACTGGAGTCGTTGGCCTCGCGCACGGTCGGTAGCCGTGGGTCGTGGTCGTGAACGGACACCGTCAGCCGTTCGAGCAGCAACTCGACCTCGACGGTGCATGATTTGTCCGGCTGTGCATGCCGGTGGACATTGGTCAGCAGTTCCGTGACGCCCAGCGCTGCATGGTCGATCAAAGGATCGAGATGCCAGTAGCGCAATTGCGCCGAGATGATTCTGCGGACCTGACCGATTCGCGACGGCAGGGCCTGGAGCTCCACCGTGCAGTGCCTGCTTGGCTCGCTGATCACGGCTGCGACTCCCCGAAATAGGTCCGGAAGAAGACGAAGGGACGGATTCAGCAGCTGGCCGACTGCTGATTCCGGGCCGGCGGCCTGGATCACAGTGTCACCGCCGGTAAACCATGAGTGACGTGACTCCAATGTCGCTCAGGGGATACGGCTCCGCAACTCGCGGTGCCCCCGCCGCCCCGCTCCGTCAGCCACGCACGGAGGCCGCCCCGCGCAGCGCTTCGAGGAACCGGCGTGCCGGGCCGGCGTCGTCGGGCTTTCCCGGGCGCCGCGGCATCGTCAGCCGGTACCGCGTCCCGTTGACCCGGGCAACCGTCGCGTCCGAGCCCGCGAACCACGCTCTGCCCGTGCTCACGGTCCCCACCGGTGCGCTGTCGATCTCCCGGCCGTAGCTGGTCAGCAGCGCCAGCCGGCCGTCCTTGACGGTCACCTGGCCGGCCCGTGAGAGCGACCGCGCCCACCGGTCGATCCGCACACCTGTCTCACTGAACTCCGTTTCGGACATGGTCCCTTCGCCCCCTTCGTCACGCCCCCGAATGAAAGTGTGCACAACCCGGCCCCGCTGCACCAGACCGGGGCGGGGCGCAATGACGGATTTGCGCCGCGACCGCTCCCGCAGGCGCCCCGCCCGCAACACCAAGGCAGGGCTATGGAGTATCAAAGTCAATGTTTGTGCAGGTAGGGGGCATATCGTGGGGCGCGCCGAGACCGGTCGTACGAGGAGAAGCGCGCTGATGGACACGAGTGAGCACAGACACGACGGCGAAGCGGTCGCCACCGTGGACATCGACCGCACCGACCTGGCGTACCGGGCCTGGCTCAAGGAGGCCGTACGCAAGGTCCAAGCCGATGCCAACCGCTCCGCCGACACCCATCTGCTGCGCTTCCCGCTGCCCGAGAGCTGGGGCATCGACCTCTACCTCAAGGACGAGTCGACGCACCCCACCGGCAGTCTCAAGCACCGGCTGGCGCGCTCCCTCTTCCTCTACGGGCTCTGCAACGGCTGGATCCGACCCGGAAAGCCGGTGATCGAGGCATCGAGCGGTTCGACCGCCGTCTCGGAGGCGTACTTCGCCAAGCTGATCGGGGTGCCGTTCATCGCCGTCATGCCCCGCACCACCAGTCCCGAGAAGTGCCGGCTCATCGAATTCCACGGCGGCCGCTGCCACTTCGTGGACGACTCGCGCAGGCTGTACGAGGAGTCCGCCACGCTCGCCGCGGAGTCCGGTGGTCACTACATGGACCAGTTCACCTATGCCGAGCGGGCCACGGACTGGCGCGGTAACAACAACATCGCGGAGTCGATCTACCAGCAGCTGAGGCTGGAGCGGTACCCCGAGCCCGCCTGGATCGTCGCCACGGCGGGCACCGGCGGCACCTCCGCGACCATCGCGCGGTACGTGCACTACATGCAGCACGACACCCGGATCTGTGTGCCCGACCCGGAGAACTCCTGTTTCTTCGACGGCTGGACCCACCACGACCCGCTCGCCACCAGCGACTGCGGATCACGGATCGAGGGCATCGGCAGACCGAGGATGGAGCCGAGCTTCGTCCCCGGAGCCATCGACCGGATGATGAAGGTCCCGGACGCGGCCACGGTCGCGGCCGTGCGCGCACTGGAGCGCTCCATCGGCCGCAAGGCCGGCGGCTCCACCGGGACGGGGCTGTGGAGCGCGTTCAAGCTGGTCGCGGAGATGCTCGCCCAGGGCGAGACCGGCAGCATCGTCACCCTGATCTGCGACCCCGGGGACCGGTACCTCGACAAGTACTACTCCGACTCCTGGCTGGCCGCCCAGGGCCTGGACATCGATCCCTACACCCGGACCATCGACCACTTCCTGGAGACCGGCAACTGGCCGGGCCAGCAGGGGAGTACGGCCTGATCCGCCCGGGAGTGCACGCTGCGCCGCTCAGCCCCCGGCCGGATCGGAGAGCCGCCGGCCGAGGTTGCGCACCGCGTCCCGGAACGACCTGCCGACCGCCGGCCGGGCCCGCCGCAACGTGAACCGGAACAGCGCCGACCCGTCGGCGGCGAAGGTCCACCGCACCCGGGTGCCGGTGCCCGCCGGGGTCAGCAGCCACTCCTCCACCAGGGCGTGCAGCCCTGGTGCGTTGGACTCGTCGATCCGATAGGCGTACCGCCGGCCGGGCTCGGCGGCCACGATCGTCTCCCGGAACCTGATCCCGCCCCGGAGCCGTACCTCGCGTCCCGCGCCCGCGTCGACCGGCCGCGCCGCCGTCACCGGGGTGAACCACTCGGGCGTGGCCTCGACGTCATCGGCCAGCGCGCGGTACACGGCCTCGGGCGGCGCGGCCACCTCGGCGGCGAAGACCAGTCTCAGCGGAGCGGACTCGATGAAGTCGAGTTCCACCGTGCGGAGTCGGCGTGCCATGGAACGCACCTCCCGTGCGGTCGGCGGCGGACGGGCCGCTGACACCATAACTGGCATACCGTCAGATGTCTGCGGCGGTACGCCGACCGAACCGGCCGTCCGTACGAAGGGTCCCGGTCAGCGTACCGCTGTGAGTGAACCGCCCTCCCTCAGCCGGGCCTTCAGGTCAACCGAGGCGTTCCGTGCCGCCGGCACCGCGAGCGTCGTACCGGCCGCCGATTCGCGGACCGCCCCGGTGGCCTCGATCCGGTCCACCGCACGGCTCCCCGCCGCCAGCACGTACCACCGCCCGGAGGGCGCCTTCCAGTGCGTGCCGCCCAGGACGTGCTGACCGAACCTGCTGCACAGCGCCGTGTCGCGCCGGTCGCCCACCACGGTCGCCGGGGCGCTCAGCGAGGGATCGGGGGCCAGGAACTGCACCAGCACGCGTCCGGGGCCCTGCCAGGTGTCGGCCCGGGTGCAGACCCACTGGGCCGGGGCGCCGCCCTCCGGCAGGCGCTGCTCGGCGAAGTCCCAGTTGTTGACCGCACGCACACCCGTCCCGCGCAGCGCCCGCAGTGAGCACGCGGTGCGCGCCCAGCTCAGCAGCGCGGGACCGCCCGTCGCCTCCCTCGGCTGCCGTGCGGGCGCGCCGCCGCCGGGCTTCGGGGTGAAGGTGAGATGCACCGGATTAAGATCACCCAGGTCCGTGACGAGGAAGGCGTGCTTCTCCACGATGCGCTCGGAGGAGCGCAGTTGCATCACCGGCCAGGAGTCGCAGTTGCCGCCCGGCGACGGACGCGCGACGGCGGCCGTCACGCCGTCCGCCCCGACCTTCAGCGCACGGGCCGGAGTGTCCGGCCGCAGCAGATCGCGCGTCGTGGTCTGCGAGATCCAGGGAGCCAGCAGATAGCGGGCACGGTCACCGCTGCGGCTGACGACCACCGCGGCTCCCGTCGTCACGTCGGCGTCATCCGTCCGGGCGAAGTCCAGCGCGGGAGCCCCGGTCCCGGACAGCGGCTCCGCGTAGCGCACCACCCGTACCCCGCCGTCGTGGAACAGCACCACGGCGGCACCGTCCACCTCACCCGCGTACAGCAGCCGAGGCGGCTGGGCCGGGGGCACCGGGAGGGCCCCCGGGGTGGTCGAGACCGAGGTGCCTCCCGGGGTACGGCCCCAGGCCCGCAGCGCCCGGCCGAGGAGTTCCCGGTCGTCGGTGCGGTCGCCTCGGGCCGGCCACGCGGTGAAGTCGACACGTGAAGTGTCCGCCCACTCCTCGGCGGCGGTGCGCAGCAGCGCCGCCGGATCGAGGGCGGGCGCGAGCGTGCTCCGGGCACCGGGGACGCGGACCGCCGAACCCTCCTCGGCCAGCGCGACCACACCGCCCGCCACCACACACAGCGCCGCCACGCCCGCCACCACCCTCATCCGGTGCCGGCGTCGCAGCAGATCGCTCGGCCGGGTCTGGACCACGCACGGGTCGAACTCCCCGGAACGCAGCAGTGCCTCGGCCCCCGCCCGGTCGCCGGCCCCGAGCTGCCTGGCCGCCCGCACCGCACGCGCCGGGTCCCTCGCGTCCGCACGGGCGAGCAGGGCCTGCGCCTCGGGTTCGTCCAGCTCCTCCAGCAGCCGCAGCGCGAACGCCGCCCGGACGGCCGCGGACACCGCCGACAGCTCCTGGTCCAGCGCCAGTTCGGCCGCTCCGCCGGCCCGCGGGAAGAGCCGCAGACCCCAGACGGCCGGGAGCGAGGGGCGCAGCGCCGCCGGGGCCGGCAGCCGCCCCGGCCACCAGCGCGGCCGCCGCTCGTGGGCCAGCGCGGTGCGCAGTACCCGTAGCCGCATCCAGGCGTAGGCGGAGGTGACACCGACGGCCGGTGCGGGGCCGGGGGACGCCCCGCGAGTCTGGGCCGGAACCCGGGCGGGCGCCGGTGTTTCGGGCGCCGTACCCACCCCCGGCAGCGCACGCTGCACCGAGGCGTGGGCGGCCAGCACCCTGCGGTGCCGGCCGAGGGCGGGCGGCAGCACCAGATAGGCGAGCCGGACGAGACGCGGATAGTGCTCCACGAGCGCGGCCTCGGCCTGCGGGACGCCGGGGCGTTCGCTGCTGCCGGAGGACCGCTGCTGCGGTTGGTGGATCGGCATGAATTCGGTGCTTCCTGAGCCGTAGGCGGAAACCGTCACACCGACAAACGACTCGATCGTGTGACGGTCACATCACCTGCTCAGGGCACCCGTCAGCACCGTGCGGACCGCCCCACCTGTCACCGATAGCCCTGCGCCGGCCGGTCGAGCATGGAGTCGAGCACCCGGCCGAAGACCCGCCGCCCCGCACCGGAGATCAGCGGATCACCCCACCTCGGCAGCAGCCGGACACTCAGCTCCTCCACCCACACCACGTGGGAGCCGGCATGGGTGGGATACACGTCGATCGACGCCCGGCCCAGCACCACCCGGCCGCGCTTCTCCAGACGGCACATCCCCGCCCGGCCGCCGGACGGCGGCGACCACCGGACCACTTCCATCGGATCGTCGAACGCCAGCGGCCCGAGGCCGGTACGCGCCACGAAGACCGTCCCGGTCCGGGTCGGCAGCCCGTCGGGCACCGTGATCGTGGTCAGCGGGACATGAGCGGCGTGCCGTTCCCAGTCCGTCACCCGGCGCCAGGACTCGGCTGCGGGAAGAGGAGTGAAGCGCTCGATCCGGAAGACGGCCACAGCACGATCCTAGGCCGTCACGCTCCTCCCGCGAGCTGAGCGGAATCCGAGGCCGCCGAGGGCCCGGCCGATCCGCCGCTCAGACCTGCGCGGGTCCGCCGTCCGCGTCCCGGCCCGCGACGACCAGACCGGGCAGGTGCTCCTCGATCTCCTCGCGGGCCTCCCCGGACAGGCCCGCGTCCGTGACGAACGTGTTCACCTGCTCGAGCGTCGCGAACGAACTCAGCCCCACCGTTCCCCACTTGGTATGGTCCGCGACCACCACCACGCGCCGCGCCGACTGCACGAAACGCCGGTTCGTCTCGGCCTCCGCCAGGTTCGGCGTGGACAGACCGGCCTCGACGGAGATGCCGTGCACGCCGAGGAAGAGCACATCGAAGTGGAGCGAGACGATCGCCTGGTCCGCGACCGGGCCGACCAGCGAGTCGGACGGCGTCCGCACCCCACCGGTGAGCACCACCGTCGCGGCACCCGGCCGGGCGCCCGGCGACCCCGGACGCTGCGCCGCGTGGAACACATCGGCGACCCGCACCGAGTTGGTCACCACCGTCAGGTCCGGCACATCCAGCAGGTGCTGGGCGAGCGCGTAGGTCGTGGTGCCGCCGGAGAGGGCGATCGCACTGCCGGGCACGGCCATCGCGGCGGCAGCCCGTGCGATGTCCTCCTTGGCGGTCAGCTCCAGCGTCGACTTCGCCTCGAACCCGGGCTCGTGCGTACTCGCCTCGACCACCGGTACGGCGCCGCCGTGCACCTTCTCGATGACACCCAGCCGGGCCAGCGCGTCCAGGTCCCGGCGGACGGTCATGTCGGAGACGCTCAGCTTGCGGGTCAGCTCATTGACCCTGACCCCGCCGCGCCTGCGCACCTCGTCGAGGATCAGCGCACGCCGCTGCTCCGCGAGCAGATTCTGATTCTCGCTCAACGCCGGGTCCGGTCCTTCCCTGTGGCCGTGCAGGAGTCCGTTCGGACGGGCTCATCCTGCCACGCGGTGTCGCGGGCCGCCGCACTGGGGAGATTTCGTAAGAGCGGCACGGATTCCGCCACCCGGCCGCGAGTCTGGTGACCGGCCATCAGCCGGCCTCCCCCCTGCGAGAGCGAGTCACCCCAGTGCCACCTCCCACCCAGGCCCCGCAGAGCACCGGACCAGCGCTGGAACTGCTGGTCCACGGTGTGGGCGGAACCACGCCCCAGGAGATGCTCCTCGACCCGCGCACGGTGCGCGTCACCGGCGACGCCACCGCCGCCATATACCGGCGCTCCGGCGACGTCGACGCGGAGCAGCACCCCGAGCGGTACCGGGACCAGCCCATTCCCGAGGCCTACTGCTGGTCCAATCTCACGTCCGGCAACGGCTCCCGTGCACTGTGGCTCCTGCTGCTGCCGTTCATGGTGATCAACCTCGCCCACTGGATGCGCCCGGCCGCCACCGGCCGCCCCCGCACGATCCGGCTCTACGGGGCGCTCGTCCGGCTGGTCGCGCTGAGCCTCACCGTCCTGCTGACCGCCGCGGCCTGCGAGGTCGCGCTCGATCTGACCGCCTGGCAGTGCGCCGGTGTGCACGCCTGCTCCGACCAGCGCTCGTGGCTGGGATTCCTGTCCGCCGCCCAGGGCGGCTGGTGGTCCCAGCCCGGCCGACGGCTCGCCCTCGCGGCGCTGGTGCCGACCGCCCTGGTGGGACTGCTCTGGTACCTGTCCAACCGTACCTGGAGCGCCTACGAGTCCCAGCGCCCGCTGACCGGCTCGGTCCCGGACGACGACGGCGGCGGGCCGGTGGCCGGCGCCCCCGCCGAGCCCCTGCGGCCCGCGCTCGGGCGCCCCGGATTCTGGTTCGGCCGCCGGCTCGTCGCCCGGCTGCGCGCCGCCCACACCGCCGCCGGCTTCCTGACCGTCACCGCCTCCGTCGCGGGCGCCGCCGCCAGGCACGACCGGGCCGCCGACGGCGCGGTCCCGGCCCTGTACGGACGGCTGATCGAGGCGCTGCTCGTCCTGGGCATGCTCGTCGTGCTCTGGGTCGTCTGCCGGCGCGGCCGCAGCGAACGGCGCCTCGACAACCGGCTCGACCGCGCCGTCATCACCTACCTGCCGGGGGCCGCGCTGACCCTGCTCGTCCTCGCCTCGGTGCACGCCGCCTGGTCCCGCCCCGGCTGGGCGTCGGCGGGCACCCTCCCCGGCGACATCACCTTCCGCGTGGTCACCCTCGCCCAGGGCGCCCTCGTCGTCGTCCTCGCCGCCGTGGCGTGGCTCCTGTACCGGCGCAGCCCGGAGCCGCGCACCGTGATGCACGGACTCGGCGGCCCCGCGGTCGCGATGCTCGCCTGCGCACTGGGCGGCGTGATGACCGGCGGGGTGGCCCAGCGGGTGGCCGACTGGCTCGACGGGCCCGGCAGCCCAGGTATGGGCCGCAGCGCCGTCATCGACGGACCACCGGTCCTGCTCAGCTGGCAGGCCTCCGTCATCCCCGTGCTGCTGTTGCTGCTCCTGCTCCCCGGCATCGCACTCGGCGTACGGACCTACCTCACTGCCCGCCGCCTGGAGCCGGCCGTCGACGCGGAGTACGAGGAGCGGCGGCCCGACCCAGCCCGTACCAGGCAGATCGCCCTGACCCGCGCCACGGCCGCGCTCACCGACTCGGCGCCCGGCATCGTCGGCCTGGTCTCCGGCGCCACCCTGCTGCTCGGCGCCGCGGCGGTCGGCGGGGCCTGGGCGAGCGGACAGGTGCCGGGACTCGCGATGGACGGCAGCAGCCCCTTCGTCGAATCGATGGCCGAGGCGGCGCAGTCGACCGGCTCCTGGATGATCGGCTTCGGCTTCCTGGTCTTCGTCGCCTGCGGCCGGCGCGCCTACCGGGACGCCTCCGCCCGGCGCACGATCGGCATCCTCTGGGACGTCGGCACCTTCTGGCCGCGCGCCGCGCACCCCTTCGCACCGCCCTGCTACGCCGAGCGCGCCGTCCCCGACCTGGCCTCACGCATGTCCGGCTGGACGGCACGGACCAAGGGCCGGCTCGTCATCTCCGGCCACTCCCAGGGCAGCGTCCTGGCCGCGTCCGCGGTCTGGCAGCTGCCCGCCGCCACCCGGCGCAGGGTCGCCCTGCTGACCTACGGCTCACCGATCGAGCGGCTCTACGGACGCTGGTTCCCGGCCTACTTCGGCCCCGCCCAGCTGCACGGGCTGCACCGCTCCGTGCACTGCTGGCGCAATCTGTGGCGGGCCACCGACCCGATCGGCGGCGAGGTCCGCCTGGGTGAGGAGTCCGGCCCCGAGGTGGACCGGGGCCCGCTGAAGGACCCGCTGGTCTACGGGCGCACCCCCGAGCACCCGCTGCCCGAGCCGGTGCTGGGCCACTCCGACTACCAGGCCGACCCGGTCTTCGCCCGGGAGCGGGCCGCACTCCTGGAACGGCTTTCCCCGGTCCTGCCCCAGCAGGCCGACGAGCCCCGGCACGAACTCAGGGAAGTTCCGGGAGGTCCTCCGGATACAGCAGGGTGAGGTCGTCCGTGCTCGTCTCCGCGAGCTGGGCGACCCGGCCCGCATGCCGCTCCACCATCGACTCGAAGGTCTGACGGGCCGTCCGGCCGTTGCCGAAGGCGGGCCCCTTGGGCAGCTCCGTGAAGTACTTCAGCAGCGCCTCGTCCGTCCCGGAGGCCAGGCTGTACTCCTGCTCCTCGGTCTGCTGCTCGACGATCCGCAGCAGCTCCCGGGGCTCGTAGTCGCTGAAGGTGATCGTCCGTGAGAACCGGGACGCCACACCGGGGTTGACGGTCAGGAACCGCTCCATCTCGTTGGTGTATCCGGCGACGATGACGACCACCGCGTCCCGGTGGTCCTCCATCAGCTTCACGAGGGTGTCGATCGCCTCGCGGCCGAAGTCCCGCCCGGAGTCCTCGGGGGACAGGGCGTACGCCTCGTCGACGAACAGCACGCCGCCGCGCGCCCGGTCGAAGGCCTCCTGGGTACGGATGGCGGTCGAGCCGATGTGCTCGCCGACCAGATCGACCCGGGACACCTCGACCAGATGGCCGCGCTCCAGCACACCGAGGGAGGCCAGGATCTCGCCGTACAGCCGGGCCACGGTCGTCTTGCCGGTGCCGGGGGAGCCGGTGAAGACGAGGTGGCGGCGGACGGACGCGGCCTTCAGGCCGGCCTGCTGCCGTCGCCGCCCCACCTCGATCATGTCGGTGAGGGCGCGCACCTCGCGCTTGACGCTGTCGAGCCCGACCAGCGTGTCCAGCTCGCCCAGGACCGCCCCCGAGGTGCGCACCGGCTCGGCCGGCGCCTGGGCGGCGACGGGCCCGGCCGCACGCGGCGCGGGGACCGCCCCGAGCAGTCCGGGTGTCGTCTGGGTCGCCGTCAGGACGGCCGGCGGCGGGGGAGTTGCGGTGCGCAGCGCGCTCTCGTCGCTGGTGCAGTCCTCCACGACCGGACCGGTGCCGGACCCGTCGCCCTGGGCGCCGCCGTCCGGGAACTCGTAACCGCCGCGGGCACAGCGTTCGGTGCGGCACCGGGTCAGCGTCGTGCGGCAGCCCTCCATCACATGGAAGCCGTAGCCCTCGCTGCCGGTGACCCGGCAGCCGTGGAAGGTGCCTCGGCCCTCGGCCGACACGTAGAAACCGGCCTCGGCGGGCGAGGTGACCGTGCAGCGCTCGATCGTCGGGTCGGCGCCCTTGGTGACGATCACGCCGGTCTGGGCGGCGTCGATGGTGCAGTTGTTCAGGGTGCCGCCGCTCCCGTGGTCGCGGAACCAGGCGCCGGTCGATGTCTCACGGATCCGGCAGTCGTCGAGCTGCGCGGTCGCCCCGTCGCTCACGGATACCGCCGTGTTGCGGATCTGGGAGAGGTCGCTGTCCACGACGTCGGCGCGCGAGCCCCGGTCGAGCACGAAGATGGCGTCCGGAACGTCGTGGACGCGGCAGGAATCCAGTATCACCGTCGCGCCGTCGCTGACCCAGACCGCCGGGTAGTCGCCCGTACTGTCGTGGATCTCGCACTGGTTGGCGTCGACCCGGGTGCCAGGGTCCCAGACCGAGAGCCCGTTGCGGCCGAACCGGCGCACCGTGGAGCGGGTGAGGGTGAGGACCGAGCGCGAACGCAGGTCGACCGCGTTCTCCGGGATGTCGTGGATGTCGCAGTCGGCCAGGGTGAGCACCGCGTCGGTGTCGAGGGTGACCCCGTCGGCCGACGTGCGGTGGACCGTGCAGTCGGTGAGATGGGCGGAGGCGCGGGCGGCCACCTGTATTCCGCTGCCCTTGATCTCGTAGATCTCGCAGCCGACCGCTTCCAGCCCGCTGCCCTCGCCCGTCACGGACAGTCCCGCGCCCGAGGAGTGATGGACGCGGCAGCGCTCCAGGCGGGGGTGTGCGCCGTCGCGCACCGAGACACCGGACTGTCCGGCCGAGACGACCTCGCACTCCTCGAACACACCGCCCGCTCCGTCGAGTACGGCGATGCCGACTCCGGCCGGATTGTCGACGGTGCAGCGGCGCACGGTCGGCCGGGCCGCACCGCGCACCTCCAGACCGGCGGCCGAGCGGGTCACGATCCGCAGGTCCGCGAGTTCCGGGGCGCCTTCCTCGATCAGCAGGGCGGGGGCCGCGGAGTCCTGGCCCTCGATGTGGAGGTCCTGGACCACGGCGGAGGCGCGCAGCGTCAGCGGTACGCCGTCGGCCGGGGCGATCCGGACGGATCCAAGGGAGCCCTCGGGCCCGCGCAGCGTCACCGCGCGGGCGATGACGAGGTTCTCCCGGTAGGTGCCCGGCGCGACGGTGAGCACATCACCGTCGGCCGCGGCCTCCAGGGCCGCGGTGAGGGAGGCGTATTCGCCAGTGCGGCGCCGCCACCGCGATGTGCCGGTGTGCGTCACCTGGACCGTGCCCTGTGCCATGGCGCTGACGTGCCCCCGCCTCGTGCGTGTGTGATGCCCTGGTCACCGGCCTCACGGCGATGACCACCCAGAAGTCCGCCCGCCGCAGTGACGGGCGGGCCGGTCCACCGTAGCGCGCGCGGAGGGCGGGAGTTGACCTGATCGGCACCCTCCCGGTGCCGTGACGGGCAAAGCCTGCCGGGCGGGGCGCACCCGGCTCAGCTGCCGGTGCCCGTCCTGCCCCAGTCGGGACCGGCCCTGGCCCATGCCCGGTCGAGCCGCTCGTACCGTGCCCGCACCATGCGCCATACGATCAGGCGCCGTCCGGACTCGATCAGCAGGGCGGTGAGCATCGCGGCGCCGAGCCCGGCCAGTGCGGCATGGGTGTGCGCCGTCGGAGCGTCCATGGGGCGCAGTGCGGGATGCCCCTCCGGGTCCGTCCAGATCCTCACCCGGGTCCCCGGCGCGGTGTTGCGTGCGGAGGTCGTCACCGTGGCGCTGCGGGCCGTGCCGTCCGGTGCGCGCCAGCGGGCCAGCACCGTGACCATGGCCGCGCGGTCGGTGGAGATCTCCGGGTCGGCGACGAAGTGCCGTGAACCCGAGGCCCGGTGCACCACGACGGCGGTGGTGAGATGGGTGCGCGCCTGCTGGGCGCGCACCGATTCCTGCAACGCGTCATCGGCGAGCGAGCCGAAGAACCAGCCGAGCGCCGGTGACGCCACCACGAGCAGCACGAACGCGGCCAGGGCCACCCACGCCTCGCGCCGGTCCGTGGCACGGCGCAGAGGGTTGTGCCGCCAACGCCAGACTCCCGAAAGTGCCCGCACAGTCCTGCACCCCCTTCCGTATCCGTCTTAACCCGATACGGTGCGGTCCGCGCGCCGGAGCGGCGAGGAGAGAGCAACCTCACCCCGTCCAACGCATCGGCCGGCTCCGGGAGTTCCCGCCCACTGGGGGCCGTTCGCCACGGACACCCGTGCGGGGGGCGGCTGCTGACCTCCTGAGGCCCGCGCGCCCGCGGCGGAGGCGGGCGACCGGCGAGGGCGGCCGTCGAGTCCCCATGGCTCGACTGCACTCTCGCCGGTCGTCTGTGCCGTCGGCACTCCGAACGGACGGCTGAGGACGGCACTCGGTACGGCAGGGCGCATGCGCCCATTCTGCCAGCAGCAGCCGACAGGCCGCCGTCCGCGGGGCGGTGTACCCCCTCAGGGCCCCTGAATGCCCCCGGACGGTTTTCCCGGTCCTAGTACCCTCGGCCGCCCTGGTACGGGCGGTTGTACGGGTCCTCGTACGGCGACTGCGCGGGAACCGGCCGCGGGGACGCGGGACGCATCGACTCGTAGCCGGTACCGGGTGCGGGCCGCGGCTGCTGGTGCTGTTGCGGCGGCGGCTGGTAGCCACCGCGGCTCGCGGCGGGCTGCTGCGGGATGTACGGCGCCGGGGCGTGCTGCAGATGGGCCGGCTGCATCGGCGCGTAACCCTGCTGGGCGGCCGGCTGCGGGTAGCCGTACGACGGGGTGGGCTGGGAGGGCGCCGAGGGGAGGGCCGGCAGGGCCGACGGAAGCGCCGGCAGATAGCTGTTGCCGGTGTCGTAGGCCGCAGGCACTCGGATCGGCGCGATCTGGGGGGTGCCCCGCTCCGCGACCAGGGAGTCGTAGATCGGAGTGTCGGGGAACGACGGCGCGGCGTAGTAGCCGCCACCGTAGGTGGAGCGAGGGGAGGTCATGCCACCTAAGTTAAGCCCACGATGTGCTGATTGGGGAGTCCCAATCCTGGGGTTATCCGTTTTACGCGGATTCTGCCCCCCTGACCTGCCAGAACATTGTTAAAGCCTTCGTTAACAGAGGGGGCTTTTCAGTCGGGGGTTCCGCAGGACGCGAATAGGTCTTGGTCAAATCCGGATAAGCGAGCCGGCCGCCCGGCTAAGGGAGTTCGGCGCCGAGCCGATCATGAACACGGAAAGAAAGGGAGGGAGCGGGCCGCCCGCTGTCCGGCGGTCCGCTCCCTCCCCTTTTCCTCCTCCGCGCCCGGTCAGGCGGCGGGCTCGCGCCGCAGCGCCACCACGTCGATCTCCACGAGGATGTCCATCAGGTCCGAACCGACGGTCGTGCGCACCGGGCGCGGATCGCTGAAGTGCTCCCGGTAGACCTCGTCGTACGCCGCGAAGTCCCGGCGCAGATGCTGGAGGTGGACCGTCGACTTCACCACGTCGTCCAGGTCCAGGCCGTCCGCCCGCAGCAGCGCGCGGAGGTTCGCCAGGACCTGGCGGGTCTGCTCCTGGACGGTGTCGGCCACCGCCCCGGTGTCCGGGTCCTGCGGGCCGAGGCCCGAGGTGAACAGGTACGGGCCGGCGGCGATCGCCTTGCTGTAGCCGCCGGCCGGCGGCGGTGTGCGGTCGCTGTGCACCGCGCGCTTGACGGGGGCCGCGCCGGGCCGGGAAGCGGTGCTCATCGGGTCAGGTCCCCCTCGCGCTCGTTGACGCCGGCGTAGTGGCGCAGCTTGTCCTCGTCGACCGTGACACCCAGTCCGGGACCCTCCGGCACCCGGAGCCGGCCGTTCTCCAGCGTGAGCGGCTCGATGATGTCGTCCGCGTGCAGGTAGTACATGGAGTCGATGGCGCGCGACAGCACCGGGGTGGACGCGACCACCGCGAGGTGCGCGGCCGTCGCGATGCCGAGCTCGCCGCCGCTGTGCAGGTTCATGCCGAGCCCGAACGTCTCGCAGTGTGCGGCCAGCGCCTTCGTCGGGGCTATGCCGCCCCACTTGTACACGTCACCGTGGATCACGTCGACGGCGTTCAGCCGCATCGCCGGCGCGAAGTCCTCGAAGCGCACCACGCACATGTTGGTGCACAGCGGGATGCGGACCTTCTGCCGGACCTGGCTCATGCCCTCGATCCCGACGCACGGGTCCTCCAGGTACTCCAGGTCCAGCTCCTCCAAAGCGATGCCGGCCCGGATGGAGTCCGGCACCGACCAGGCCGCGTTCGGGTCGACGCGCAGGTTCACGTCGGGCAGCGCCTCGCGCACCGCGCGCAGGATGGCGACGTCGCCCTCCACGTCCTTGGTGCCCTTGAGCTTCACGGCCGTGAAGCCGCCCTCGGCCACCACCCGCACGGTGTGCTCGGCCAGGGCGCCAGGCAGCTCGGCGGGGCGGGCACCGGGCGCGTCGGCGCGGGTGATCAGCGCGGTCAGCGGAACCTCGTCGCGGACCCGGCCGCCCAGCAGGTCGGTCACCGACTGGCCGGTGGCCTTGCCCATGGCGTCCCAGCAGGCGACGTCGAGCGCGGCGAGCGCCGCGTAGCCGAGGTAGCCGTGGAAGAACGGCACCATGTGGTGGCGGCGGTGGAAGGACTCCAGGGCGAACGGGCTCGTCCCGATCAGGTCCTTCGCCAGGTCGCGGACGATCGCGGCGACCGGCCGGCCCCACATCGTCTCGCCCCACCCCTCGACGCCGGAGTCGGTCCTGATGCGCACCACGGTGCGCGTCTCCCCGGTCTTCGTCTCGAAGGAGCTGGTGAACGGGTTGACCAGAGGCAGGTTGACGACCTGGACGTCGACCTCGGTGATCTTCATGCGGTGCGGGTTCCTCTCGGTGGGGGCGGGTCGGGGGCGGTTCACGCGGCGGGGCGGGTGGCGGCGTCGAAGGCGAGTACCGCGCGCGTCAGGCCGAGGACGCGGCGCTCCAGCAGACGGGCCCCGCTCCCGGCGTCGGCGCCGGACGCGTCGTCGGTGGAGCCGCCCACCCGCTCCCACTCGCCGTGCCGCTCCACGGTCAGACCGGGGTAGGGCGGCGTGTCGAACAGCGGCGGCGGATCGACGGGCTCGCGCCCGGCCGGCCCGGTCCGCACCAGCTCGGGACGGGCGGCCAGCATCAGCGAGGTCTCGAACCAGCCGGCGTGCCCGGGGATCAGCCCGGCGTGCTCGGCGTCCTCCGGGTCCGTCCCGGCCTCCCCGGTGTCGGTGAGGGTCCAGTACGAGCAGGCCGCCGCGGTCACGTCGGCGCGCAGTGCGAACCGCTTGACCGCGAGGCGCATGATCTCGTCGTTGCCGCCGTGGCCGTTGACGACGAGGACCCGGCGGTAGCCGCAGGCGGCCAGCGAGTCCAGCAGTTCGTCCAGGACGGTGCCGAGCACCGGGGCCGACAGGGTCAGTGCCGCGGCGAACAGGTGGTGCGGGCTGTGCCCGTACGGCAGTGTCGGCAGCCGGATCAGCTCCGGCACGTCCTCACCGGCGGCGGCTCGCTCCGCCAAAAGGGCCAGGGCGCGGGAGACCACCGCGTCCGCGAGCATCGTGTCCGTGCCCATCGGCAGGTGCTCGGCGTGCTGCTCCTGCGAGCCGATCGGCAGGATCGCGATGCCGCCGGCGGCCGCGGCGCGGGTCTCGCGCCAGGTGCTCTCGGTCAGATTCCGGTGGGTCATGCCGCTGTCTCCCCGGATCGGGGGCATGACAGAGTCGGCGCATGGCGCATGAACGTATTCCTTTGCGGTTGGTACCCGATCCGCAGCCGGACGAGCCGGCCGGGCGGGACATCGGTGTGCTGGGCGCCGTGGAGGTGCTGCCCGGCCTGGTGCGGTCCGCGCTGCTGGAGCGCACCGGGGTCGTACGGGAACGCGCGCAGGCCCGCTTCGACGCGGGCAGCGGCGACCCGCGCGTGGTCGACGCGGCGCTGCGGGAGGCGGCCGGAGTGTTCGCCGGCCTGACCCCGCTGGGCGTCGGTGTGGCCGCTGCCGGGGTGGTCGACCCGGTGGCCGGCCGGATCGTCGAGGTCAACGACGCGCCCGCGCTGCGCGGCTACCCGGTCGCGGACCGGCTGACGGAGCTGACCGGTGCGCCGGTCCGGGTCGAGCACCGCGCCCGCGTCCAGGTCCTCGGGGACCGCTGGTTCGGCGCGGGTCGCGGGCGGCGCTCCTTCGCGTCCGTCGCGACCGGTGAGGTGCTCGGCGTCGGCATCCTCTACGACGGTCAGGTGCTCGCCCCGGTCGGCGGCCGCAGCGGCGCCCACATGACGGTCACCGCCAGTGGCGACGTCTGCACCTGCGGCCGGCGCGGCTGCTGGAAGACCGTGGCGACGACCCGCTGGCTGCGCGAGCGCGTCGCGGAACTCGGCATGGACCCGCGAGCCGTCTCGCCGGGCACGCTGCTCGCCTCGGCCGACCCCGCGGCCCGCGACCTCGTCGTGCGGTACGCGGAGAACCTGGTGCTCGGCCTCGCCACCGTCCAGCAGCTTTTCGCCTGCGGCCTGTTCGTCCTGCACGGCGAGGCCCTCGAGGGCGGTGAGCCGTTCCGGGAGCTGATCGAGAACCTGCTGCGCGCCGACGGGCTCGGCGGCGGGGAGGCCCCCACCGTGGTGCTCGGCGAGCCCGCCGACACCGGCGCGCTGCTCGGTGCGGCGGGTCTGGTCCTGTCCGGGCGCTAGGCCGTGTCCGCAAGGTCTCGCCTGGTCCGCGACGCCTGGCACGCGCACTCGCCGCGTTGTCGGACTCGCCCTCGTACACCCGGTACGAGGGCGATCCTCCGCCTCGCGATTGCACGCACCGGACGCCGCGGACCACGCCCTCCGGGTGTACGACGGGACTTTACGGACACGGCCTGGGGTCCGGACAGGCGGTCGCGGGCTCATGCCGCCTCGTCCTGTACCGCCGCCCGGACGCGGCGGCCCCGCGACGGGTCGGGGACCGGCACCGCGTCCAGGAGGCGCCGGGTGTACGCGTCCTGCGGGTCGGTGAAGACCTGCCGGGCGGCGCCGCTCTCCACGATGCGGCCCCGGCGCATCACGGCGACCCGGTCCGCGATCTGCCCGACGACGGCCAGGTTGTGCGAGATGAAGAAGTACGTGAGCCCCAGGCGTTGCTGGAGCTCCGCGAGCAGGTCCAGGACCCGTGCCTGCACGGACACGTCGAGTGCGCTCGTCGGCTCGTCCAGGACGACCAGGCGCGGCTCCAGGGCGAGGGCGCGTGCGATCGAGATGCGCTGGCGCTGCCCGCCGGAGAACTCGTGCGGATAGCGGTCCAGGATGTTCGCGTCCAGGCCCACGGCGTCCAGCAGCTCACCCGCCCGCTCGCGTACCGCCGCCCGGCCGCGCCGCCCGCGCGCCCACTCCTCGTGCGTGACGAGCGGCTCCCCGACGATGTCCGCGATGCGCATCCGCGGATTCATGCTGGAGTACGGGTCCTGCAGGACGACCTGCATCTGCCTTCGCAGCGGGCGCAGTTCGGCACCGGTCAGCGACAGCAGCTCCGTACCGTCGAAGCGCACACTGCCCGCCGTGGGCTCCAGGAGGCGCAGCAGGAGCCGGGTCAGCGTCGTCTTGCCGCAGCCGGACTCCCCGACCAGGGCGAACGTCTCGCCCTCGCGGACCGTGAGGGAGACGTCGTCGACGGCGACGCTCGGCGGCCGGCCGGGGAACTCCTTGCGCAGTCCGCTGATTTCCAGAAGGTCGCTGGTGGTCATGGGGCGGGCTCCAGTCGGGGAGTGGCGGCCAGCAGGTCGCGGGTGTACTGCGCGGCGGGACGGGCGAAGACCTGCTCCACGTCCCCGGTCTCGACGACCTCGCCGTGCCGCATGACGGCGACGCGGTCGGCGGTCTCCGCGACCACCCCGAGGTCGTGGGTGATGAGCAGGACGGCCATGCCGTGCCGGCGCTGCAGCGTCACGAGGAGTTCGAGGATCTGCCGCTGCACGGTCACGTCGAGCGCCGTCGTCGGCTCGTCCGCGATCAGTACGCGCGGCCGGGCCACGAGCGCGGAGGCGATCATGACGCGCTGGCGCAGCCCGCCGGACAGTTCGTGCGGGTACTGCCGGTAGCGGTGCTCCGGGTCGGGGATGCCGACCTCGTCGAGCGCGGTGAGCGCCGCCAGCCGTGCCTCGGCGCGGCTGTGGCCGCCGTGCAGCCGCAGCGCCTCGGCGACCTGCGCACCGACCCTTTGCAGCGGGTCGAGGCTGGTCATCGGGTCCTGGAACACCATGGAGATCCCGGCGCCGCGCACCTTGCGCAACTCCCGCTCGCGCAGGGCCAGTACGTCCACTCCGTCGAGGAGCACCCGGCCGCCCGCGTACACGCACGGCGGCTCGGGGTTGAGGCGCATCGCGGACAGTGCGGTGGCCGACTTTCCGCTGCCGGACTCACCGACGACGGCGAGGGTCTCACCGGCGGCGACGGACAGGCTGACACCGCGCACCGCGTGCACGGTGGAGGCGGCGAGTTCGAAGTCGACGCGCAGGTCCCGGAATTCGAGGACGGGCGCGGTGTCGGGGGAGTGGGTCATCGGCGGTACGCCTTCGGGTCCGCGACGTCGCGCAGCGCGTCGCCCAGGATGTTGATGGCCAGGGAGGTGAGCATCAGGGCGACGCCCGGGAACACGGCGATCCACCAGGACGTGCCGAGGTACAGCTGTCCGTCGGCGAGCATGCCGCCCCAGGTCACCGTCTCCTTCGGCACGCCCAGGCCCAGATAGCTGAGCGAGGCCTCCGCGACGATCGCGGCCGCGATGTGCAGGGTGCCGATGGTGGCGAGCGGCGCCATGACGTTGGGCAGCAGGTGCCGCCGCATGATCGTCAGGTCGTTGACGCCGATGGCCCGCGCCTCGGTGATGAAGTCGCGGGTGCGCAGCGACAGGACCTCGGAGCGCACCACGCGGGCGTAGGAGACCCAGCCGGTGATACCGAGGACGACGATCACGTAGCCCAGTCCCGAGCCGACGAAACCGACGACGGCGAGCGCCAGCAGGATCGCGGGGAAGGCGAGCTGGACGTCGGCGACGCGCATCACGACACGGTCGGTCCAGCCGCCGAGGTAGCCGGTGGCGAGGCCCGCGGCGGTGCCGATGACGCCCGCGAGCAGGGCCGCGCCGGCGCCGACGAGGAGCGAGACGCGGGTCCCGTACACGATGCGGGAGAGCAGGTCACGGCCGAGCTGGTCGGTGCCGAGCAGATGGGCGCCGCTGCCGCCGGACTTCCATACGGGCGGCTGGAGGCGGGCGAGCAGGTTCTGCGCGTTCGGGTCGGCGGGCGCGATCAGCGGTGCGCACAGCGCGCACACGACGATCAGTGCGAGGAGGACGAGCGCGACCGCGGCGAGGCGGTTGCGCAGCAGGGAGCGCCATACGGACGGCTGCTTCGCGGCGGCCGGGGCGACGGCGGCGGTGGGTGCGGGGGCGGTCGTGGTCATCGGGAGTTCCTCACCCTCGGGTCGAGGAGGCCGTAGGACAGGTCCACGAGCAGGTTGACCACGACGAACGTGGCGGCGAAGAGCAGCACCGTGCCCTGGACCAGGGGGAAGTCGCGGTTGGCGATGGCCTGCACGGTCAGCTGGCCGACGCCGGGCCAGGAGAAGACCTGTTCGGTGAGGATGGCGCCGCCGAGCAGGCTGCCGACCTCCAGGCCGACGACGGTCACCACGGGCAGCGACGCGTTGCGCATACCGTGCCGCAGCACGGTGCGCACCGGGCCCAGGCCGCGGGCGCGGGCGGTGCGGATGTGGTCGGAGCCGAGCACGTCGATCAGGGACGAACGCAGCAGCCGCGCGACGACGGCGACCGAGTAGACGGAGAGCGTGACCGACGGCAGGACCAGGTGAGCGAACGTGCCGTACCCGGAGGCGGGCAGCGCGTGCAGGCCGACGGCGAACACCAGGATCAGCAGGATGCCGATCCAGAACGGCGGCGTGGACTGGCCGACGAGGACGGCCGTGATGACGCCGCGGTCGGCCGGCTTGCCCCGGCGCATCGCCGCGATCGTCCCGGCGGGCAGCGCGATCAGCAGCGTCACCACGAAGGCGCCGGCCGCGAGCAGCAGGGTGGCCGGGATGCGGTCGGCCAGCACCTGGCGCACCGGCTGGTTGTAGAAGAGGGAGTCGCCGAAGTCGAAGCGCGGCAGGCCCCACAGATAGTCGAGGTACTGACTGAACAGTGACTTGTCCAGGCCCAGGCTGTGCCGCAGCACGTTCTCCTGCTGGGCGGTGGCGTCCGGCGGCAGCATCACCTTCACCGGGTCGCCGGACAGCCGCACCAGGAAGAAGACGACGGTCGCGGTGCACAGCAGCACCAGGACCGCGGTCCCCAGGCGGGCGGCGGCCGGGCGCAGTACGGCGACGAGGCGCCGGCCCGGTGCTTCGGCCGTACCGGCGGACCCGGCGGGCAGGGTCAGGGACTCGCTCATCACACGGCCACCTTCGCGCTCGCCATGTCGAGGATTCCGGCGGCGCCGGGCGTCCAGCTCGGCCGGGTGTTCTGCACGTAGATGTTGTCGATCTGGTACAGGGACACGAACGGCGCCTCGTCCTTGATCAGTTGCTGGAGACCGGAGAAGGCGCGGCGCCGCACGGCGGGATCCACGGACAGTTCCTCGGCGTCCACGAGCTTGTCGGCACGCCTGTCGTGCCAGCGGCTCTGGCGCCGGTCGCTGCGCACGTTGGACTGGAGCATGCTCTCGCCGTCCAGCGTCCACACGGTCGAGGCGGCCAGGTACATCGGGCCCAGCGCGCCGTGGTTGTCGGAGGTCAGACGCTGCGCGTAGGTGCCCGGGTCGAGCAGATTCACCTTGGCGTGCACCCCGGCCTGGGCGAGCAGCCCCGAGATGGCCTCGGCGACGTTCGCGTCGATGTTGGAGGCGGTGAGCGAGGTGCTGATGCCGTCCGGGTGTCCGGCCTCCGCGAGCAGCGCGCGCGCCTTGGCGGCGGAGCGGACGTAGGGCTTCACGGCCTCGTCGAAGCCGAACGCCCCGCGCGGGATCATCGCCGGAACCTCGGTGGCGTTGCCGCCGAGCACCGCCTTGATGAGCAGTGGTACGTCGACGGCGTGGTTGATCGCCTGACGGACCCGGCGGTCGCGCAGCGGCCCGGCGGACAGGGTGTCGAGCGACAGGTACGAGGTGCGGACGCCGGTGTGGTGGCCGATCGTCACACCCGGGTAGCCGGCCAGCTGCTGTGCGGCGTCCGGGGTCATGCCGGCCACGATGTCCACGCCGCCGCTCTGCAGGGCGGCCAGCGCGGACGAGGAGTTGGGGGCGGGTACGAAGACGAGTTCGTCGACGTGCGGGCGGCCCTGCCAGTGGTCCGCGTAGGCGCGCAGCCGCAGTTCGTGGTCGCGCTGCCAGCTCCTGAACGCGAAGGGGCCGCTGCCCACGGGGTGTGCGGCGAAGCCCTCGTCCCCGACCTTGTCCAGGTAGTGCGGGGGCACCACGACACCGCCGAACAGGGACAGCTTCGCGGGCAGGATCGGGTCGTGCACCGAGGTGTGCAGGTCCACCGTGTACCGGTCGACGACGCTGACGTCCTCGACGTAACGCAGTTCCACGATCGGTGACTTGGTCGCGGGGTCGAGCAGCCGCTTGATGCTGAACCGGACGGCCTGCGCGTCGAACGGCTCGCCGTTGTGGAACGTGACGCCGCGCCGCAGCTCGAACCGCCAGACCGTCGGTTCGACGGCCTTCCAGGAGAGCGCGAGCCTCGGCAGCAGGGTGTTGTCGCGGCCCAGGGTGGTGAGCGTGTCGAAGATGTTGATCAGGGCGTTCATCGACGTCATGTCGCCCTGCTTGTGCGGGTCCATCGTCTTGGGGTCCCCGGTCTGGGAGACCCGCAGGACGTTGCCGGCGGCGTCCGCGGGCGGCGCCCCGCATCCGCTGAGCAGCGCGGGGACGGTCAGGGCGGGCGCGGCCAGAGCGCTCGTACGCAGCACCGAGCGGCGGGACCAGCCGGCGCGGGGGCCGCTTTGCCCTCCACGTATTCGTTCCATTGAACAACACACCCGTTCCGGTGAATGGAATGCAGTGCGGGTAAGGTAATCCCCATGGGGAAACCGGTCAACAGTCGTTCGCAGCAGCAGACGTCCGCCACCGCTCTCGGTGAGGCGGCCGTGACAGCCCTTCCACCCGCGCCAGGCCCGGTGGACAAGGCCATGGAAGTGCTCTCCGCCCTCGCGGAAAACGGAGCGCCACACCGCCTCGCGGACCTCGCCCGCCACACGGGCCTCGCCAAACCCACCGTGCACCGCCTGCTGCGCGCTCTCGCGGCCAACGGTTACGCCGAACCGGCCGAGGGCGGCAGCTACCGGCCGGGGCCCCGCCTCCTCGGGCTCGCCGCGGGCGTGCTGGCCGACGACGCCGCCACCCGCCAGGCCGCCCCCGTACTGGAGGAACTGCGCATCCGCACCGGCCTGTGCGCCTCCTACGCCGTGCGCGACGACCGGACCCTGGTCCACCTCCGCGTGCACGCACCCGCCCAGGGACCCGCCGTCGACCTGCGCCCCGGCACCCGAGAGGCCGTCACCGCGGGCGCCGCGGGGCTGGCCCTGCTGGCGGCCCTGCCCGCCCGGGACGCCGAAGACCTGCTGACCGGCCCGGACGGCGTCCCCGCCGACGGGGCGACACGCGCCGCGCTGACCGCCGCCGCCCGCGACGGCTACGCCACCGACAGCGCCGACGCCCGGCGGGACCGCCGCGCACTCGCCGCGCCGGTGCGCGACGCCACGGGCCACCCGGTGGGCGTACTCGTCCTCACCGGACTCGCCTTCACCCTCGACGACGCGGCCGCGCGCCTGTACGGGCCGATGGTGCGCTCCGCCGCCGCCGCGGTCTCCGCGAGCCTGGCCGCACAGCCGGGCGCCCGGCTCGGCCTCGTGGCCGACCCGGGCCAGGGAGTGGGGCGGACACGATGACCACCCACCACGCCGCGGCGCGGCGGCGCATCCTCGAACAGGGGCGGGGGCGCGGCCTGTACTCGGGCGCGGCCTGGTCCCTGGGTGACGCGAACGGCCCCTACGACCGGGGCTGGACCGGAACCCGCGCCCACGGCGGCACACCCCTGGACGGCACCGACCTGTGGGACCTCGCATCGGTGACCAAGCCGATCGTGGGCCTCGTCGTCATGGCCCTCGTCGAGCGGGGCGTACTCGGCCTCGACGACTCGGTCGGCCATCACCTGGACCGCTACCGGGACAGCCCGCACGCCGCCCGCACCGTCGCCCAACTCCTCGACCACACCTCGGGCCTGCCCGGCGGCGTCCCCCTCTACCGCGAGCACCCCACCCGCGAATCGCTGCTCACCGCGCTCGGCGTCCTGGAGCGCGGCACCGAACCGGGCACCCATGTCGCCTACTCCTCCCAGGGGTTCATCCTGCTCGGCCTGATCGCCGAACAGGCCGCGAACCGGAGCCTGGACGCCCTGCTGGCCGACCTCGTCAGCACCCCCGCCGGGCTCCCCGACCTCTGCTTCAGGCCGGGGACAGAACGGCGGGCCCGTGCGGTGGCCACCGAGGACTGCCCCTGGCGCGGCCGGACCGTGACCGGTGAGGTGCACGACGAGAACGCCGTCGTGCTCGGCGGCGTCGCGGGCCACGCCGGCCTCTTCGCCACCCTCACCGACATGGAAGGGCTCGCGCGCGCCCTCCTCGGCGGCGGCCCGCCGCTGCTCGCACCGGACACCCTCGCGCTGATGACCGCGCCCCGCACCGACCACCTGAACCTGCGACGGTCCCTGGCCTGGCAGGGAACCGACCCGCACACCTCGCCCGTGGGTGACACCTTCGGCCCGGCCTCGTACGGTCACACCGGTTTCACCGGCACCAGCCTGTGGATCGACCCGGAGGCGGGCCGCTACGCGATCCTGCTGGCCAACCGCGTCCACCCGCACCGGGCCGAACGCGGATTCGCCCCCCTGCGAAGGGAGTTCCACGACGTCCCGGCCGGCCGATGACCTCGGTCCGGCGGGTTTCCGCGGGCCGGGCGAGCCCGCAGTCGACGCATCGATGCAGATGTATCGTCATTGATGGACCCGGCGTAGTGTGCGGCTCATGAGTTCCTCGACGACCCCGGTCCAGCTGTTCCTCCTCGGGCGGACCCTCATGAAGATCGGCGAGGAGGCCCTCCCCGATCTGCCTCCGGGTGCCGACACTCACCGCGTCGGCACCCGTGCGGCCCTCGTCGTACTGAGTGACCTCCTCGGCCACCCGGACACCTCGGTCAGCGCGATCGCGGTGCGCACGGGCCTGCCCCAGAGTCAGGTGTCGGGCGCCGTGGCCCGGCTGAAGGACGCGGGTTTCATCGTGACCGCGCCCGACCCGGCCGACGGCAGAAGGCAGTTGATCCGCCGGGCGCCCCAGGTGTCCGGGCGGGTCTCCGAGGTGCGGGCGTCCCGGATCGACGACGCGCTGGCCACCGCACTCGGCACGGACGACCCCGGGCGGCTGCGCGAGGTCGCGGATGCCCTCGACGTGCTCGCCCGCCACCTCACCCCCGAGGCGGCGGGCCGCCTGCGGTCGTGAACCGGGGCGGGAGACGGCGGCCGTCCGGGGTCCGGCGTTGAGTAACAGCCTTCCCGCGCCTCATTGACAGCGCTTTCTGCAGTGGGCGAGTATCCCTTCCCGAACACCCCTGACAACGTTGTCCAAGGCGGGAGACCTCATGCAACCGCAGGAGCACCAGGGCGGACTGCCGCGGCGGCGGCTGCTCCGGGCAGGCGCCGTACTCGGTCTGGCGGCGGCCGGGGTGGCCAACGCGTCACCCGGCCACGCGGCCACGCGGGCGGCGGCCGGGCCCCCCGGCATCGAGTTCGGCGGCGGGCAGGACCAACTGCTCGGCGCCGCCTACCGGTCCGCGTGCCACAACCTGCTGGACATCAACACCGTCCCGTACGACCCGGCCGAGTACAACCAGACCGGCCTGATGACGGACTCGCCCGGAACGTTCATCCGGGCGGGCGGCGGATACGAGCAGCCGTGGACCCGCGACGCGTCGGTCAACTCCTGGAACGCCGCCAGCCTCCTGACACCGGACGTAGCGCGCAACACCCTGTGGGCGGTGTGCCGGCGGCAGGACGACGGCACGCTGATCGTGCAGCAGGACAACCAGTGGTGGGACCAGATCGTGTGGGCGGTCGCCGCCCGGCACCACTATCTGGTCACCGGGGACCGCGAGTTCCTCACCGACGCCTGCCAGGCCGCCGTCAACACCCTCCGGGCCGACCGCGATCAGCACTTCAACGAGAGCTACGGCCTCTTCGAGGGACCCGCGTTCCTCCAGGACGGGATCGCCGGCTACCCCGCCCCGCCCGCCGATCCCGACAACCCCTCCTCGTTCGTCCTCGACCACCCGGGCACGGACAGGATGATGTGCCTGTCCACCAACTGCCTCTTCCACGCCGGGTACCTCGCCACCGCCGAGATGGCACAGGAGACCGGCGACCCGCGCACCGCAAGGGAGTTCCGGCTGGCCGCCGCCCGGCTGCGCACGGCGATCAACGCCCACCTCTGGCGGCCCGGCGCGGGCACCTACGGCTACTTCATCCACGGCGCGGGCGACCGGGCGGGCCGGCTGGAGACGTACCAGGAGGCCAACGGCCTCGCGTTCGCCGTGCTGTGCGGGGTGGCCTCCCGGAGCCAGGCGCGTACGGTCCTGGACCGGACCCATCACTCCCCGCACGGCGTGGTCAACGTGTGGCCGCACTTCGACCGTTTCGACGATGCGCACCCCGGCCGCCACAACGCGATCGTGTGGCCGATGACGGTCGGGATGTGGGGGCACGCGGCGGCGGCGGGCGGCCGGACGGACCTGCTGGCCCGCGCGGTCACCGACGTCGCCTCCCTCGAACACCGGGACGGCCACTTCTGGGAGATCCACAACGCGATCACGGGCGCGGTGGACGGCGGCTGGCAGAACGCCCGGCAGTGGGGTTCCGAGCCGGACCAGACCTGGTCGGCCACGGGCTACCTGCGCCTCATCCACCAGGGCGTCTTCGGTATCCGGCACGAGCGGGACGGGATCCGGTTCACCCCGAACCTGCCGCACGGATGGGGTCCGGTGACCCTGCACGACGTGCCCTACCGTGACATGACGCTGGATATCACCCTCACCGGCTCGGGCCGCCGGGTGGCCTCGTCGACCGTCGACGGGCACCACCGCAGCGCGGTCCCGGCCGGGCTGCGGGGGCGGCACCGGGTACGTATCGAACTGCGCTGACCGCCGGGGGCGGACCGGCGGGCCCCGACGGCTCCCGCCGGTCCGGACGTCCTCCCGTGGTGGCGTGCTCCCCCGGGGGAGGGGGCAGCACCCCGTCATGAGCAGGCCGCCGTGGAGTGCGCGGAGCCCGCCGGCGTTGGGACAGAACCTGGACATGTACAGGACCATTTCAAGATCGACTCGGCCCTAGTGTCGGTGCCAGCAGGAAATCACCGCAACCGAAAGCCGCTGGAGTTCATGATGCGTTCGCGTCTCGCCGCCCGTTCCGCCCGTCTCGTCCTGTCCGCCGCGGCCGTGACGGCCCTCGCCGTCACCGCCACCGCCTGCGGGCCCGAAGACACCACGGACACCGGCAGCTCCGCGGCCCCGTCCGCCGCCGCATCCGACAGCGGCAGCTCCTCCGGTGACACCGCGTCCTCCGGCGGCTCCTCCACGGGCGACGCCTCCTCCAGCGGCTCGGGCGACGAGACCGGTTCCGGGGACAAGGCCTCCTCCGGCGGCGACACCGGCTCCGGCTCCGGCGACAAGAGCGGCTACGGGCAGTCCTGCGGCACCAACGACCTGGACTTCACGATCACCTCGGAGTCGCAGGCGGGCGGCTACTACCTGGTCGCCGCCAAGGCCAAGTCCGGCATCACCTGCTACCTGGACCCCAACACCCCCAGCGTGTCCTTCGGGTCCGGCGCCGACGGTGCCGCGTCCCCGGTCGGGCAGGGTGGCGAGGACCCCATCAAGCTCAGCGGCTCCAGCGTCGCGTACACCGGAATCAACCCCATGACCACCAACAGCAATGACGGCAAGGAGTTCGACAGCGTCATCATCTCGACCACCGACGACGACGCCAACCCCGCCGAACTGAAGCTCCCCGACACCGCCCACGTCGACAAGCCCATCGTCACCAACTGGGCCACCGACAGCGCCGAGGCCGTTCCCGTCATCGCCTGACGGAGCCGTACCCGGCCCTGACGGACGCCGCCCGCGCACCGCGGCGTCCGCCGGGGCTCCTGCGGCTACCGGGGAGGCGCCAGGGTGTACCGCGTCTCCTCCGGAACGTGCGACGTGTCGCGGCGGGCCAGCAGCCAGTACACGGCGGCGGGGATCACCAGGCCCACGATCCAGGAGATGTCCGCGCCGCCCAGCGGATCCACCAGCGGCCCCGTGTAGAAGTTCGTCGCGAGGAACGGGAGCTGCGCGAGCACACCCACCCCGTAGACCGTGAGCGCGTCCCAGCGCCAGGCGCCGTAGCGGCCCCCGGGGTCGGAAAGCGCCGGGATGTCGTACCGCTCCCGCGAGATCAGGTAGTAGTCGACCAGGTTGATCGCGGACCAGGGCGTGAAGAACGTCAGCAGGAACAGCAGGAAGTCCTTGAAGGACGTCAGGAAGCTGTCCTTGCCCAGGAGCGCCACGACCGTCCCCGCCACCATGATCACCGCGATGTACGCGGCCCTGCCGCGCGGCGACAGCGTCTTCTGGCCGCGGAATCCGCTGATGCCGGTCACCATCGACATGAAGCCGCCGTAGGTGTTGAGCACGTTGATGGTCAGCTTGCCGAACGCGATCACGAAGTAGAGGAACGACGCGATCAGCCCCGCACCGCCCAGGCCGACGACGTATCCGACCTGGTCGGAGAGGAACGCGTCCCCCGCGCTCGCCGCCACGAGCACCCCGAACGTCATCGACCACTGCGAGCCGATGGCCGATCCCGACAGCGTCCACCAGAACGTGGCCCGGCCGGACGTCGCACGAGGCAGATAGCGCGAGTAGTCCGCGACGTACGGCCCGAAGGCGAGCTGCCAGGACGCCGAGAGCGACACCGCGAGCAGGAACATCGGCAGACCGAAGTGCGCGTCCCCGAGCAGCGCCGACAGGTCCACCCGGTCCAGGAGCCGGATGCCCAGGTAGATGAAGGCCAGCGCGCAGACCACGCTCGCCACCCGCCCCAGGACGTGGATCACGCGGTAGCCGACCGCCGCCACCACCGCCGTGATCACCGCGAAGACGATGATGCCCGTGGTGTCGTCGGTGTGCGTGAGCTGCGCGGTGGCCTGTCCGGCGAGGACGCTGCCGGACGCGAAGAAGCCCACGTACATCAGGACGACCAGGAGGAGGGGAACGACCGCGCCGCGCACCCCGAACTGGGCGCGGGACTGGATCATCTGGGGCAGGCCGAGCTTCGGCCCCTGTGCGGAGTGCAGGGCCATGACGGCGCCGCCGAGCAGATTGCCCAGCAGGAGGCCGACGGCCGACCACACCACGTCGCCGCCGAAGACGACGGCGAGCGCGCCGGTGACGACCGCGGTGATCTGCAGGTTCGCGCCGAGCCAGAGGGTGAACTGACTGAACGCTCTGCCGTGCCGTTCGCCGTCCGGGACGACGTCGATGGAGCGGCGCTCCACCAGGTCTTCAGCTGCCATGACTCGGTTACCCGGCCTCTCGTTGGTATGTCCTGCCGTGCGGTACCGCGGGCGCTACTTGATGCCGTGCCGTGCCGCCCAGTCGCCCGCGACGTCCTCGGGGTCCTTCTTGTCCTTGTCCACCAGGCGGTTCAGCTCGGTGAGGTCCTCGGTCGTCAGCGCGTTGCCGAGGCGGGCGAGCGCCTTGCGGACCGTCGAGTCGGCCTTGCGGTCGGCGATGAGCGGGACGATGTGCTGGCCCGGGACCAGGTTCTTGGGGTCGGTGAGCACGACCCAGTGCTCGGCGGCGATGTCGGTGTCGGTGGTGAAGAGGTTCGCGACGTCCACGTCCCCCTTCTTCAGAGCGCCCTTGACCAGCGGCCCCGAGGAGTCGAGGGACTTGAACTCCTTGAACTCCACGCCGTACACGTCCTTGAGGCCCACCGCGCCGACCTCGCGCTTCTTCACCTCGGGCGCCGCGCCGATGACGAGCTTGCCGTTGTGCCGGGCGAGGTCCGCGAGTGACTTGAGCCCGTACTCGGCGGCGGTCTCCCGGGTGACGACGAACGCGTCGGAGTCCTCGGCGCGGCCGTAGGGCAGGACCTGCAGACCCGCCGGCAGGGCCATGGCGAGGGCGTTCTGCATCTCGCCCTCCTCCGCGGCCCTCGACTTCGTGTCGAGGTAGTGCAGCAGGGCGCCCTGGTACTCGGGCAGGAGGTCGATGTCGCCGCCCTTGAGCGCGGGGATGAGGATCTCGCGGGTGCCCAGGTTGGGGCGGACCGTGGTCTTCACGCCGGCCGCTTCGAGCGCGGCGGCGTAGAGGTGGCCGAGGACCTGGTTCTCGGTGAAGTTGGCGGTGCCGATGGTGACGCCGTCCTTGCTGGAGCCCCCGCCCCCGCCGCCGGACCCCTGCCCGTCGAGGGAGGTGACGCCGCTGCTGCAGGAGGCGAGCACGGGGACGGAAGCGGCGGCGAGGAGTCCGCCGAGGAGGTTTCTGCGGTTCATCGTGTGTGCTCCTAGGTCGACTTGGCGGGGCGGTTGCGGAAGAGGGCGCGTTGCAGGGCGGAGAGCGCGAGGTCCAGGACGACGGCGACGACGGCCACGAGCACGGCTCCGCCGAGTACCTGTACGAGGTCGCGCTGGGCGAGCCCGTCGAAGACGTACCGGCCGAGGCCCCCGAAGGAGACGTACGCGGCGATGGTGGCCGTCGCGACGACCTGGATGAGGGCGAGTCTGAGCCCGGTCATGATCAGGGGGAGCGCGAGGGGCAGTTCGACCTGAAAAAGGACCTGGTGCCAGCGCATGCCCTGGCCGCGCGCCGCGTCCCGGACCTCGGGGTCGACGGCGGACATCCCGGCGTAGGTGTTGGTGACGATGGAGGGCACGGCGAGCGCCACCAGGGCGATGTAGACCGGCCACATCGAGAGGCCGCTGGCCAGGAAGACCAGCACGACGAGCCCGACCGTGGGCAGCGCGCGTCCGAAGCTGGAGAGGTTGATCGCGAGGAAGGCACCGCGACCGGTGTGTCCGATGAGCAGGCCGACCGGCAGTGCGATGGCGGCGGCGATCAGGGTGGCGAGGACTGAGTACTGGAGGTGTTCGGCGAGGCGGTGGCCGATACCGTCGGGCCCGGTCCACTGCTCACTGCTGACCAGCCAGGCGCCGAGGTTCTTGAAGAGTTCGTACATGAGCGCTCAGGCCCCCTGCTTCTGCCGGCGGGTCCATGGGGTCAGGACGTACTGGAGGGCGACGAGAACCGCGTCCGCCACCAGTGCGAGGAGCAGGGTCAGCACGACGCCGACGATGACGGGGGTGGGGAAGTTGCGCTGGAAGCCGTCCGTGAAGAGCTGCCCGAGCCCGCCGTCCCCGATGTACGTGGCCACGGAGACCAGGGAGATGGCCATCACCGTCGCGATCCGCACCCCCGCCATGATCACGGGAAGGGCGAGGGGGAACTCGACGGTGAGCAGGGTGCGCAGCGGCCGGGTTCCCATGGCCTTCGCGGCCTCCTTGGTCCTGGCGGGCACGGAGTCCAGACCCTCGACGGTGTTCCGCAGGAGCACGACCAGGGTGTAGATCGTGAGGCCGGTGACGGTGGTGGTGCGGGTGAGCCCGCTGACCGGCAGGAGGAGCACGAAGACGGCGATGGACGGGATGGTGAACAGGACGTTCGACAGCCCGAGGAGCAGTCCGCGCAGTCTGCGCACCCGGTGCGCGAGCACCGCCAGGGGGAGCGAGACGAGCAGGCCCAGGAGTACGGCGGTGAGGGCGGCCTGGAGGTGGGAGACGGCCAGGCTGGTGAGATCGCCGGAGTGGTCGGATATCCACGACCAGTCGACGCTCACGCGGTCACCGTGCTCGCCGCGCTGTGGACGCGCCCGGCGTGGTCGTGGATGTCCTCGCGGGACGTCACCCCCGTGAGGACGCCTTCCGCGTCGACCCGGGCGACCAGGCCGCTGGGTGCGGCGATCGACTCGTTGAGTGCCGAGAGGAGCGAGTCCGTGTCGCGCAGCGGCCTGACCGGGGCCTGCGCCTCGGTCTCGGTGTCGCGCCAGGCCAGCGGCTTGCGGGCGGCGTCGAGGGTCAGCTGCCAGCGGGTGCCCTCGGGGGCGGGCGCCTGGGTGACCTCCGCCAGTGCGGTCAGGGACAGCAGCTTCAGGCCGCGCTCCGCGCCCAGGAAGTCCGCGACGAACGCGTCCGAGGGGCGGGCCAGCAGTTCGGCGGGGCCGGCGCACTGGACGAGGTGGCCACCGGTACGGAAGACGGCTATCCGGTCCCCGAGCCGGACGGCCTCGTCTATGTCGTGGGTGACGAAGACGATCGTTTTGTTCAACTCCCGCTGAAGACGCAGAAGTTCGTCCTGGAGCTGGGTGCGCACCACGGGGTCCACGGCGCCGAACGGCTCGTCCATCAGGAGCACCGGCGGGTCTGCGGCGAGCGCCCGCGCCACGCCGACCCGCTGCTGCTGGCCGCCGGAGAGCTGGTGCGGGTAGCGCTTGCCGGCGTCGGCGGAGAGGCCGACCGTCTCCAGGAGTTCCGCCGCCCGCGCCCGCGCCTTGCGGCGGCCCCAGCCGAGCAGCAGCGGCACGGTCGCGATGTTGTCGAGGACCGTGCGGTGGGGGAAGAGCCCGGACTGCTGGATCACGTAGCCGATGGAGCGGCGCAGTTCGGCGGCGTCCTGCTCCAGGACGTCCTTGCCGTTGACCCTGATCGTCCCGGAGGTCGGATCGACCATCCGGTTGATCATGCGGAGTGTTGTCGTCTTGCCGCAACCGGAAGATCCGACGAGGACGGTCACGCCCCCTTCCGGCATCTCGAGCGTGAGGTCGTGCACCGCGGTTGTGCCGTTCGGGAAGCGCTTGTTGACCGTATCGAATTGGATCATGTGGAGTCCCTTGCCCGGCTGCATATCATCATGCAGAGTTCTTGGTGTCTGAATAGATTGTCAATAGTCAGTCGCCGTTCAGGTGTAAATCCCTGGTGACAAGTGGCCGTAGGGCAAGACGGAGCTTCCGGTTGAGGAGGAATTGCGCGTGATGTCGTCTCATATCGCGGACGGGGTGACTGGCGACAGTGACTCGGTCGTCGTCCTCGACGGTCGCGGACTGATGGTCGCAGATGTCGTACGCATGGCCGAATCCACCGTAAAACCCGTTCCGGCAGTGGATGGTATGAAGCGTGTGGAGACCTCGTGGAACGCTGCCCGGGAGATTGCCTCATGGGGTCGCGTCTACGGCCGCTCCACCGGCGTGGGCGCCAACCGGAATGAGTCCGTACCGACGGAGGCGGCCGCCGACCACGGCCTGCGGCTGCTCCGCAGCCACGCCGGATCGATCGGTGACGAGCTGCCCGCGCGGCAGGTCCGCGCCATGCTCGCGGTCCGCGCCAACCAGCTGCTCGCCGGCGGGGCGGGCCTGCGCCCGAGCGTCGTCACGGCGCTCTGCGAGGCACTGGAGACGGGCGCCTGCCCGAAGGTCAACGAGTTCGGCTCGGTCGGCACCGGCGACATCGCGGCCCTCGCACAGATGGGCCTCGCCCTGGCCGGCGAACACCCCTGGCAGGGGCCGGGAGCGGCCCCCGAACCGCAGCCCCTCGACAACAACGACGCCCTCGCCCTGATCAGCAGCAACGCGCTCACCCTCGGCCAGTCCGCGCTCGCCCTGCACGAACTGCGCGGCCTGATCGCGGCCACGCAGGTGGTGGCGGCGCTGTCCCTGATGGCGACCGACGGCTCGTACGAGGCGTACGCGCTGCCCGTGCACGAGGCACGGCGGCACGCCGGTTCGTACGCGGTCGCGGAACGGATGCGGCTGCTGCTCGGCGCGCCCGACCGCCCCACACCGCCGCTCGGCCGGATCCAGGACCCCTACGGCTTCCGCTGCGTGCCCCAGATCCACGGGCCGGCGCACGACGCGGCGGACGCGCTGGAGGACGTGCTCACGGTCGAGATCAACGCGGCGGCCGAGAACCCGCTGATCTCGGCCGACGATATGGCGGCCTACCACCACGGCGGCTTCTACATCGCCCAACTCGCCCTGGCCCTGGATCACTTCAGACTGGCCGTGACTCAGGTGGCGCGGCTGTCGACCTCGCGCCTGTCCACGCTGAACGAACCGGCCTTCACCCGGCTGCGCCCCTTCCTCGCGGACGGCGCCCCGGCCGCGTCGGGCGTGATGATCCTGGAGTACGCGGCCGGAGCGGCACTCGGCGACCTGCGCGCCTTCTCCGCACCCGCGTCCCTCGGTCACGCGGTGCTCTCGCGCGGGGTCGAGGAGCAGGCCAGCTTCGCCTCGCTGGCGGCCCGCCAGACGCTGCGGGCATGCGAGGCGTACCGCCTGGTCGTCGGGTGCGAACTCGTAGCGGCCGTAAGGGCGTTGCGTCAGCGCGACATGCGGCTCGACCCGGAGCTGCCCGTCGGCCGGGCCTTCGTCCTCGCGGACGCGGTGCTCGACGCGGAGCTGGCCGACCGGCCGTTGACGGACGATGTGACGGCTGCCGCCGGGCTGCTCGACCGGTTCACCGAGCTGTGGCTGGGCCTCGGAGCACGGGACGCGACGGCCTTCGACGGTCAGGGTGTGGTGCGGCGCAGGTGACGGGCGGCTGTTCAGAGATGTGACCGGAAGGACCGCCCCGGCAGGTGCAGACCGCGAGAAATTGAGCAGGCGAGAGGTATGGGCTCACTTCTTCGAACCACCCCATCACCGTCCGAGCCGTCGCTCCGGTCACGGGAGAGGAGGAGGGCGTGGCGGGCCGGGCCGCTCAGGCCCCGGCTGCTCGCCCCGCTCGCGGTCGCGACGATCGCCCTCGCCACGGCCGGCTGCGGGGGGACCACGGCCTCGGCCGGGCAGCCCGCCCGGAGCGGCCCCGCCGGTGGTGGCGCGCCGGCCGCGAACCCCTCCTCGGGTCGGCCGTCCTCCGCGCCTGCGGCGGCCACGGACCCCTCGGGGGGCTCGGCCGCCCCCGGGAGCCCGGCCGGCCGGGACTCCGCGGGCTCAGCGACGGGAACCCCGCGCTGCACGACCAAGGACCTGTCGATGAGTCTGAGCACCGGCGACGGGGGCGCGGGACAGGTCCACTACCGGCTCACGTTCGCCAACAAGTCCGGCCACCCGTGCGCCCTGCGGGGGTTCCCCGGCGTCTCGCTGATCAGGCGCGACGGCAGCGTGATCGGCGTCCCGGCCGACCGCGAGGGCGCCTCGGGGCAGCAGACCAAGATCGGCGCGGGCGGGACGGCGGACGTCACGCTGCACACCCTGAACCAGGGGATCGCGGATTCCGGCTGCTGGCGCACGCCCGACTACCTCAGGGTCTACCCGCCCGGCTCCAAGGAGGCGCTCACCCTGCGGGCCCCCGGCCTCCGGGTCTGCGGCGACCGCTTCACCACCACGGCGGTGGAGAGCTGACCCCGGCGCGGTCACGCGGCGGCCCGGTCTCCCCGGCCGGACCGAGGGGCCACCGGCCGAGGGCCGCCCGGGAGTTCCCGGGCGGCCCTCGGTACGTGGTGCGTGGGTGCGACCGCTCAGCCGAGGCTGCCGGTCATCGCGTTGAGCAGGGTGCCCGAAGCGTCGTCGTTCTCCAGGGAGAAGGCGAACATACCGGCCAGCCCCTTCTCGGCGGCGTACGCGGCGCGGGCCTCGATGGCCCGGGGAGTGTCGCCGGTCCAGAAGTTGGTGCCGTCGTAGATCCATGAGCTCGCGGTGACGGGATCCCAGTGGGTCTGCGCCGCCGTCGGGTTCAGTTCCTTCCAGGCCGCGAGTCCGGCCTCCTGGCTCAGGGGCTTGGCGGGCGTGGGGCCGGTGGCGCTCTGGTAGAGCCCGTAATCCGTCCCGGCGGGCACACCGGTCCAGCCGCGCCAGTAGAACGGCACGCCGAGCACCAGCTTCGAGGCGGGGAAGCCGCCGCTGATGCCGTACTCGGGCAGTCCCTCGGTGTAGGCGGTGACCGCCGTGTCCAGGTTGTACCTGGCACCGCCCGGTTCGATCGGGGCGGTCGGGTCGGCGGGGCTGTCGTGCAGCGGGTCCTGGTGGTTGGTGGGCCCGGTCGCGTCCCAGGAGCCGTGCATGTCGTACGTCATGACGTCGGCGTAGTCCAGATAGGCGCCGATCTTGTCCGTCTCCAGGTACTTGATCTTGTCCTGCCCGCTGGGCAGTGCCGCCGTCAGCAGGAACTTCTTGCCGACCGTCGCGCCGTACGCGTCGAGCTGGGTGCGGAACTCCTTCAGGAGGAGGGTGAAGTTGGCCTTGTCCGCGGCGGCGTAGTGGTTGCCGGTGTGGCCCCCGGCCGATCCCGGGTACTCCCAGTCGATGTCGATGCCGTCGAAGATGCCGGCCGCAGAGGCCACGCCGCCGGACGGGTCGCCCTGGACGTTCTTCGGCAGGTTGCCCTTCATGAACATGTCGATGCAGGAGGAGACGTACGCCTTCCGGGACGCGTCGGTGGCGGCGGCGTCGGAGAAGTACTTGGAGTAGGTCCAGCCGCCCAGTGACACGGTCAGCCGCAGATTGGGGTACTTGGCCTTGAGGGCGCGCAGCTGGTTGAAGTTGCCCTTGAGCGGCTGCTCGTAGACGTCGGCCGTGCCGTCCACGCTGTCGCCCGCCGCCACGTCGGCCTGGTAGTCGGCGTAGGCGTCACCGGCGCCGTCGCCCGCGTTGGGATTGTCCTCGTTGCCCGCGTCCGACGCCTTGATGGCCTCGAAGCACTTGTGCGTCGTGGGATGGACGTTCTCGAAGGCGTACGTCACCACGTCGAGCCCGGCCGCCGCACCGCTGGTGCCGATCTGCTTCGGGTAGTACGCGTTCTCGTAGATCCCCCACTGGTCGAAGTAGGCGGAGGCGTACGGCTTCGCGGCCGGCGCGTCGCCGGTCGTCACGGTGACGGGCGCGGACTGGCCCGAGGCGTGGCCGGCCCGGTCGTAGCCCTGCACGGTGAAGGTGTAGGAGGTGCGCGGCTGGAGGGAGCTGACCGCGACGGTGGTGCCCATGGAGGTGGCGGCGATCGCGCCCTTTGCGTAGACCTTGTACGCGGGTACGTCGCCGTTCTGCGATGAGTCCGTCGACTGGTTCCACTTCAGTACGACGGCGTTCCCGGTGACCTTCGTCGAGACCAGGCCGGTGGGGGTGCTGACCTTGCCGTCGCCGGTGGGGCCGTTCGGGTCGGTGGTCGGCGGCGGGGTCGTCGGTGGGGTGGCCGGGGGAGTGGTCGGCGGCTCGGTGGGGTCTGCGGCGGGGCCGGTCAGCGTGAGGTCGTCCGCGTGGTAAGTGCCCTGGCCGTACCAGCCATGGGTGAAGACGGTCACCGATGTGGTGCCGGCGCCGGTGGTGAAGGTGGTGGACAGCCGCTTCCACGAGGCGGCGTCCGGCGCCCAGGCGCTCGCGTCGACGCCCGTGCCGGTCGCGCCCAGGTACACGTAGCTGCCCTGGACCCAGCCGGCGAGGGTGTACGTCGTCTTCGGCCGCACGGTCACGGTCTGGCTGCACCGGCCGGTGTCCGAGGCCGTGGTGGTGGCGGCCAGCGCGCCCGAGCCGCTGTGCGCGGGGGCGGCCGATGCGGCACCGGCGGCGCACGTCCACCCGTCCAGGGACCCGGTCTCGAAGCCGGGGTTGGCGAGCAGTTCGGCGTCCGTCGCGGCAGCGGAACCCGGCACTGCGGCGAGCGCCGCGGCCGAGGCGACGAGGACGGCGGCCACCGCCAGGGCGCTGTGGCGCAGGGCGGTGCGTCGTGCCGGGCCGCGGACGGCCGCAACTCCGGGGCCGGGTGGGTTTGCGCGCATCATGCAACCTCCGTGGGGGACGGACCGCACCAGGGGATGTGTTCATGCCACATCTAGCGGCACGTCCACGAGATTGGACTGGACCAATGTGCCCGTCAAGGGGTGCGGCAGACAGTCGGAGGAATTTGGATTAGACCAATTGTGCGGCGCGGAGGCATCGCGCCAGCTGGCCCGGTCTGTACTCCCGTGGTCCAGCCCGCGTCGTTGACCTTCAGTGCCTTGGCGCTGAACCCGAAGTCGGGCAGCCGTGTCATCGTGCCCAGGTCGGTGACGGCTCCGTCGGCATCACACCGGACGGCTCGCCGCCCGGCGAGGGCGGCGCGGGCATCTCGTTCTCGGCATCGGCATCGGCATCGGCATCGGCGTCGGCCGCGGCTTCCCCGGACGTGACCAGTGTGGACGGGGCCGGCGCGACGGTGTTGGCCCCGGACTGGAAGACCAGGAGCGAGGTGCGCGCCGAGTGCTTCAGTTCGTACAGCCGCCGGGCCTGTGCCTCGGGCTTTTGCCAGTACTCGATGAGCTGCCCCGGCTGCCCGGCCGCGTGGGGCCGCCCGCCGGCCGAGCAGACGGCATGGATCAAGTGTCTTCGCGGGTGGATCAGTTCTGACGACACCCCCTGCTCGCCGCCGGCCCCCTCCGGCGCGCGGGCCACGCGGCTTCCGAGGCCGAAGCTGGAGGCCCCGCCGCGCAAAGCATTAGGTTGACCGGAAAGGTCTCGGCAGCCGGACTCACGATGGGGGCGAGCATGACCATGCTAAAGGGAACGAATGTTCCAGTGGCGGCACAGGCCGTGCGCGTCGAACTGGGCTGGCACACCGCTCCCGGTACGCCGGACGTGGACGCCTCGGCGCTCCTTCTCCTCGGCACGGGCAAGGTCCGCAGCGACGCGGACTTCGTCTTCTACAACCAGCCGGCCCACGCATCCGGTGCGGTGCGTCACGAGGGCAAGCAAGTCAGCGGCGCGGCGACCACCGACAGCCTGGCCGTCGATCTGGCACGGGTGGAGCCCGCCGTGGAGCGCATCGTGCTGGCCGCCTCGGCGGACGGCGGCACGTTCGGCCGCGTGACCGGTCTGTACGTACGGATCACGGACACGGCGGACGGCTCCGAACTGGCGCGGTTCGACAGCGCCGACGCCACGGTCGAGACCGCGTTCATCCTCGGTGAGCTCTACCGGCGCCAGGGCGCCTGGAAGTTCCGGGCCGTGGGCCAGGGGTACGGGACCGGACTCGAAGGCCTCGCCACGGACTTCGGGATCTCCGTCGATGAACCGCAGCAGGCGCAGCGGGCCCAGCAGCCGCAGCAGCCGCAGCGGGCACCGCAGCCCCAAACGCCCCCGCAGTCCCAGCAGCCTCAGCAGCCCAATCCGGCAACGCGAGTTGACTCGGTACCGCCGCCGCAGCAGCAGCCTGCCGCCGCCCCGCCGGCCCCGCCCGCACCTCCGGCCCCGCCAGTCACCCAGCCCGTCCGGCTCACCAAGGTGACGCTCACCAAGGAGGCGCCGTCGGTCTCGCTCGCCAAGCAGGGCGGCACCTCGGGATCCATGCGCGTCAATCTCAACTGGGAGGTGCGCAAGCAGTTCAAGGGGTGGGGGAGCAAGCTCGGCCGGGCCGTCGCGAACCACGCGGACCTCGATCTCGATCTCTGCGCGCTCTACGAGCTGGCCGACGGACGCAAGGGCGTGGTGCAGGCACTCGGTAACGCCTTCGGCGCCCTCCAGCAGGCGCCCTACATCCACCTCGACGGCGACGACCGGACGGGCGCCACGGCCTCCGGCGAGAACCTGACGGTCAACCTCGACCAGAAGTCCAGGATCCGCCGCATCCTGATCTTCGTCACCATCTACGAGGGGGCCCGGAGCTTCGCCGATCTGCACGCGACGGTGACCCTCCAGCCCCAGCACGGCGCCGCGATCGACTTCTCGCTGGACGAGTGCACCGTCCCGTCCACGGTCTGCGCGCTCGCGCTCATCAGTAACGACGGGGGCGACCTCACCGTGCAGCGGGAGGCCCGTTACCTGGTGCCGCAGCGCGGGGTGAGCCCGCAGCGCACCATCGACCAGGCCTACGGCTGGGGCATGAACTGGACCCCCGGCCGCAAATGAGCCCGCCCGCAGGTCACTGGTCCGGTGCGGCCTCGGGGCGCGCGTAGGTACGCCCCTTCCAGGCCGCGCCGCGGCCCCGGTAGTGCTGGACGGCCGAATCGACCGTCATCAGCAGGTACAGGAGCGCGGTGAACGGCAGCAGCGGAGCCAGCCACAGGGACTGCCGGTAGTACCCCAGCATCGGCATGTACGTCGCGGCCATCACGACCCAGGCCGCGCCGCCCGCCCAGGCGGCCGCGCCGTTGCCGGCCAACAGCCCCGCCACGAGCGTCACCGGCGGCGCGAGGTAGACGAGCGCGAGCCCCAGCACCGTCCCGAGCAGCAGCAGCGGGTTGTGCCGCAGCTGGGCGTAGGCGCTGCGGGAGATCATCCGCCACAGGTCGGTGAGGCACGGGTACGGCCGCACACTGTCCACCCGGTCCGCGAGCCCCAGCCAGATCCGGCCGCCGCTGTCCCGCACCGCACGGGCCAGCGACACGTCGTCGATCACCGCCTGCCGGATCGACTCCGGCACCCGTGCCCGGACGGCGGCCTCGGTCCGCAGCAGTACGCAGCCGCCCGCGGCCGCCGCGGTCCGCGAGCCCGCCCGGTTCACCCGGCGGAACGGGTAGAGCTGCGAGAAGAAGTAGACGAAGGCCGGTACGACGAGCCGCTCCCAGGTGCTCTGGACCCGCAGCCGCGCCATCTGCGAGACCAGATCGAACCCGCCCGCCCCGGCTGCCGCCACCAGCTCCCGCAGACTGTCCGGCTCGTGCGCGATATCGGCGTCCGTGAGCAGCAGGTACTCCGGTTCCCTGGCCCGTGCCACCGCCATCCCGTGCCGTACGGCCCAGAGCTTGCCCGTCCAGCCCGCCCGGAGTTCCCCGGGCGACACCACGGTCACCGGAAGCCCGCCGTGCCGCACGGCCAGCGCACGGGCCACATCCGGGGTGCCGTCCTCGCTGCAGTCGTCGACCAGGAAGATCTCGGCCGGTCCCGGATAGTCCTGCGCCATCAGCGACGGCAGGCTCACCGGGAGCATGTCGGCCTCGTCCCGTGCCGGGACGACGATCGCGACGGACGGCCAGTCCCCGGGTTCCGCGCGGTCCGGAAGCCGCTGGTCCGTCCGCCAGAAGAAGCCCTGTCCCAGCAGCAGCCACACCCACGAGGCGAGGGAACCCACGGCGATCCAGACAATGGCGGTCATTGGCCGAAGTCTGCCCCACTGAGCCGGGACCGCAAGGGTGGTCGACTATGGTGACCGGGTGAAGATCGCGCTCATGGACTCCGGAATCGGCCTGCTCGCCGCCGCAGAAGAAGTACGCCGGCTGCGGCCGGACGCCGATCTGGTGCTCTCCTCGGACCCCGCGAGCATGCCCTGGGGCCCGCGCACCCCCGAGTACGTGACGGAGCAAGCGCTCGCCGTGGCCCGCGCCGCCGCCGCCCACCGCCCGGACGCGCTGATCGTCGCCTGCAACACCGCCTCCGTACGCGCCCTGGCGGCGCTGCGGGCGGAGCTCGAACCCGGCCTGCCGGTCATCGGGACCGTTCCCGCGATCAAGCCCGCCGCTGCCGCGGGCGGACCGTTCGCGATCTGGGCCACCCCGTCGACCACCGGCAGCCCGTACCAGCGAGGACTCATCAGGGACTTCGCCGGCTCCGCCGCCGTCACCGAGGTCCCCTGTCCCGGCCTCGCCGACGCCGTGCAGTACGCGGACGAGGAGAGCGTCGACCGGGCCATCGCGGCGGCCGCCGCGCTCACCCCGCCCGATGTCCGGGGCGTCGTGCTCGGCTGCACCCACTACGAGCTGGTCGCCGAGCGCATCCGCGACGCCGTGCGGCAGCCCGGCCGGCCCGCCGTGGCCCTGTACCCCTCCGCCGGGGCCGTCGCGGCCCAGGCGCTGCGCCGGATCGGGGCCGAACCCGCTCCGTCGGCCGAACCGGGCACCGGTCTCGTGGTGCTCCTCGGCGGCCAGGTGTCCGAGATGCCCGAAGCCGCTCTGGCCTACCCGGAGGGGCGTCGCCTCATGGCGGCCACCCCCGCCCGCTGACCCCCGGGCGACCCGGCCGGGGCCGCCGGACCCGTTCCGCCGCGCGGTTTCTTCAGTACGCTGCTTGGCATGAGGGACCATCCCCGAGAACCGAGGCACACCGGAGCCGGCTCCCACCCGGCGGTCTGGACGGGCCGGGCCACCAACCGGACCCAGTGGGTGCTCGCCGCTGCGGGCGCCGCCTGCCTGGCGCTCGGCATCCAGCTCGCCGTCAGCTCCACCTGGACCTCCGGTATCGCACCGCTGCTGATGTCGGTGATCGGCTGCATGGCGGCCGGACTGCTGATGCTCTTCGGCACCCTCGCCTTCGTGAACGTGGCCGTCCGGGTCGACGGCGACGCCCTCGAAGTGCGCTGCGGCCACATGGGACTGCCGCGCCGCCGGATCCTGCTCACCCATGTGGTGGGCGCGGAGTTCGCGCCCCGGGTCACCCCGCGCCAGTGGGGCGGCTGGGGCTACCGCTGGCGCCCCGAGCAGGGCACCGCGGTGGTCGTACGACGCGGCGAGGGCCTAGTGCTCCGGCTCGGCGACGGCAGGACCTTCACGGTGACGGTGGACGACGCCGAGGCGGGCGTCCGCTTCATCCGCGAGCGGCTGCACCTGCCGGCCACCGGCACCCCGGCCGGCGCCTGAAACACCGGAGCCCCACGCACCGCACCGGCCCCACGCACCGCACCGGCCGCGCCGGATGCCGTCTCAGCCGCCGTCCCCGATGGGCCGCCTGGCCGACGCCAGCCCGGCCAGCAGACCGGCCCCGGCCGTCACCGGCGTGAAGCTCAGCGCGTTGCCGAACCCGGCCAGCACCGCCAGCGCGGTGAGCGCGGCGCCGGCGGTCAGTACGACCGGGGTGCCGCGCGGCGAACGCCACAGCACGTACAGCAGCCAGCCGAACGCGGCCCCCAGCAGCAGCACCCCCACCACGCCCTGCTCGGCCGCCTGCTGCAAGGGTGCCGAGTGCGGCTTGCCGTCGGAGTGGAGGCTCTGGTGCGCGGTGGCGCTCAGCTCGGCGAAGCGGCCGGGGCCGATGCCGCGCAGCGGGTGCTGCCCGGCCAGGTGCGCGGCGTCCTGCCAGAGCCGCACCCGGTTGCCGGTGAGCCGGCCCTCCAGGGAGGCCGTCAGCCCGTCCGGCAGCACGTCCCCGGCCACGGCCCAGGAGACGCCGGCGACCAGACCGGCGGCCAGGGCGAGCCCGACGAGAGCGGGCAGCCGCCGCCGCACCCCGGACGAGGCGACCGAGCACAGCAGCACCCCGAGCGCGGCCGCGCACCCCGCGGCCGAGCCGAGTACGAGCGAGGCGCAGGCCGTGCCCAGGGCCAGCAGCCGAAGGGTGAACCGCAGGGACTCCCGGCGGGCCGCCGCCGCAGCGCAACAGGCCGCGCCGGCCGCGAGCACCAGCAGCCCGGCAGCCGCCCCGGCGTAGCCGGGCGCGGTGTCCGTCGTGGCCGTGGCACCGGGCACCCCGTCGCGCCAGACGAACGCCATGGCGAGGGCGGCCAGCGCGGCGACCGCCGCGGTGGCCACCGGCAGCAGCGTTCCGCAGATACGCCCGCAGGCGAAGCCCGCCGCCACCGCGAGGAGCGCCAGCAGCACCCCCTCCGGCCGGGTCTCCCGGCCCGCCGCGCTGATCAGGGACCAGATCGCGCAGGCGGCGAGAATCACCGCACCGGCTGCGTCGGACGCGCTGCCGCCCGCCGGCGCCCGTTCCGTGGATGAGGTCATCACGTCCGCCCCCCCCCCGGCCTGTGACGGTCCCGGGCGCGATGGCCGGAACCGGCCGGGTCGGCGAGGGACTGCGGCACAGATTAACGGCATCAACGGGGATATGTGCGGAAGATACGGAGAAACGATCCGGCGGTAGGGATTCCGCCATCGGGACAGGGCTGCTGGGCGCACAGCCCGCCACCGTAGACTCCGCCGGGTGAGCACCACCATCGCCCCGGTCGGCGACCCGCAGAAGCCCGCCTCCGTCCATCGAGCCAGGCGTCTGCTGCCTCGGCTCGTCCGTCCCTGCGCAGCCCTGCTCTCCGGGCTGATGCTGTACGCGAGCTTCCCGCCCCGGCCCCTGTGGTGGCTGGTTCTGCCCGGTTTCGCACTGCTCGGCTGGGTGCTGTTCGAACGCAGGCTCCGGGCCGCGTTCGGGCTCGGTCTGCTCGCCGGGCTGGGCTTCATGCTGCCGTTGCTGCACTGGACGGGAGAAGAGGTCGGCCCGGTGCCGTGGCTGGCGCTGGCGGCCGCCGAGGCACTGTTCATCGCGGTGGGCTGCATCGGCATCTCCGCCGTGTCCCGGCTCCCCGGCCGGCCGTTCTGGGCGGCGGCGGTCTGGGCCCTGGACGAGGCCGTACGGGCCAGGGTGCCGTTCGGCGGCTTCCCCTGGGGCAGGATCGCCTTCGGCCAGGCGGACAGCGTGTTCCTGCCGCTCGCCGCGCTCGGCGGCACCCCGCTGCTCTCCTTCGCCGTGGTGCTGTGCGGCTTCGGACTCTTCGAGGCGGTGCGCCGCTTCCGCCTCCGCCGCGCCACCGGGGAACTGCCGCGCCTGGCCGCCGGGGTGACCGCGGCGGCCGTCCTGCTCCCGGTCGCCGCCGCACTCGCGTCGCTGCCGCTGGTGGACGACTCGGCCGAGGACGGCACCGCGACCGTCGCCGCGGTCCAGGGCAACGTGCCCCGGCTCGGCCTCGACTTCAACTCCCAGCGCCGCGCCGTCCTGGACAACCACGCGAACCGTACGGAACAGCTCGCCCGGGACGTGAAGGCGGGCAAGGTGCCGCAGCCCGACTTCGTCCTGTGGCCGGAGAACTCCTCCGACCTCGACCCCTACCGCAACGCCGACGCCAAGATCGTGATCGACGACGCGGTGAAGGCCATCGGGGTGCCGACCGTCGTCGGCGCGGTCGTCGAGCCCGACACCGGCAAGCTGCGCAACACCCTCATCCAGTGGGACCCGGACAAGGGCCCGGTGGCCACGTACGACAAGCGCCACATCCAGCCGTTCGGCGAGTACATGCCGATGCGTTCCTTCGTGCGTGTCTTCAGCTCGGACGTGGACCGGGTGCAGCGCGACTTCGGACCGGGCAAGAAGGTCGGCGTCTTCGACCTGTCCGGCACCTACGTCGGGCTCGTCACCTGCTACGAGGCCGCCTTCGACGACGCCGTGCGCGACACGGTCGAGCACGGTGCCCAGATGATCGCCGTCCCCAGCAACAACGCCACCTTCGGCCGCAGCGAGATGACCTACCAGCAGCTGGCCATGTCCCGGGTGCGCGCGGTGGAGCACAGCCGGTCCGTCGTCGTCCCCGTCACCAGTGGCGTCAGCGCGGTCATCCGCCCGGACGGCACCGTCGTCCGCAAGACGAAGATGTTCACCCCGGACGCGCTGGTCGAAGAGGTGCCGCTGCGGTCCTCGCTGACCCCCGCGACCAGGATGGGACCGCTGCCCGAAGGTGTGCTCTCGCTGCTCGCGGTCATCGGCCTCGGCTGGGTCGGCGCGCGGGCGGTACGGGCACGCCGCAGCCGCTGAACGGCTCAGCACGCCGCGTAGGGTCATGTCATGGCAACTCCTGACTTCATCCGCGAGATCCGCGCCACCGCGGGTCAACAGCTGCTCCTCCTGCCCGGCGTCAGCGCCGTCGTCTTCGACGAGGAGGGCAGAGTGCTGCTCGGACGGCGTGCGGACACCGGAGGCTGGTCGATCATCGGCGGCATCGCCGAGCCGGGGGAGCAGCCGGCGGCGACGGCGGAACGTGAGGTGTACGAGGAGACGGCCGTGCACTGCGTCGCGGAACGCGTGGTGCTGACCCAGGCACTGCCGGCCATACAGTACGAGAACGGCGACCGGTGCCAGTACCTGGACATCACCTTCCGCTGCCGGGCCACCGGTGGCGAGGCCCGCGTCAATGACGACGAGTCGCTGGAGGTGGGCTGGTTCGGGGTCGACTCGCTGCCGCCGCTGGACGAGTTCGCGCTGCTGCGCATCAAGCAGTCGCTCAGCGACGGACCGACCTGGTTCGAGGCCACCGACGCGCGTTGAACGCGACGGGCCGGGCGGGATCCGGACGGCCGCCGCCCGGTCCGGAACGCCGGCAGGAATGCGGCGGGGTCGCCGCCCGGTGCGCCGACCCCGGTCGTCCGGGCGGGAGTTGTGGTCCGCCGGGTGCGGATGTGGCACAGTCGGGCCGTGGACGCACTGAGGCCCCAGGACCCCGCGCGAATAGGCGCCTACCAGTTGCTCGCCCGCCTCGGCGCGGGCGGCATGGGGCAGGTGTATCTCGGCCGGTCGCCCGGTGGCCGGCTGGTGGCGGTCAAGGTCATCCGGGACGAGATCAGCGATCACCCCGAGGTGCTGGCCCGGTTCCGGCGCGAGGCCGCGACCGTGGAGACCGTGCGCAGCGTGTACACCGCCCAGTTGATCGAGGCGTCGCTCGGCACGTCCCCGTACTGGCTCGCCACGGAGTACGTGCCGGGGCCCACACTGCGGGCCGCCGTCGGCGCGGGCGGCCCCTTCCCGCCGGACAGCGCGCTGCGGCTGCTGGCCGCGCTGGCCGAGGGGCTGGCAGCGGTCCACGTACACGGAGTCACGCACCGGGACCTGAAGCCGCACAACGTCATCCTGTCCCCGCAGGGACCGCAGCTGATCGACTTCGGGATCGCACGGGCGGTCGATCAGTCGGTCCTCACCCGGGAGGGAATGGTCTCGGGGACACCCGGATACACGGCCCCCGAGGTCCTGCTGGGCAACGAGGCGGGCCCTGCGGCGGATGTCTTCGCACTGGGTGCGACGCTCGCGTACACCGCGACCGGCCGGCCCCCGTACGGCACGGGCGACGCCGCCTCGGTCAGTTACCGGAGCGTGCACGAGGAGATCGACCTGGCGGGCGTGCGGCCGGACCTGGCAGCCCTGATCCGCATGTGCGTGGACAAGGATCCGGCGGAGCGGCCGCAGCCGGCCGTCGTGATCGCGCTGTGCGGGGTGGACTCGCCGCTGGCGTCGGACGCCCACTACGGCAGGCTCGTCCGTTCCGCCGGGCCCGGCGCCGTACCGGGGGACGAGATCACGCGGCCCATGGTGCCCGGTGCGCGGGCGGAGCCGGAAACGGTGCCGGCGCGGGACACCACCGCCCCGACACGGCGTGCGGAGCATGAGCCGGCCGATCAGCCGGTGGCGGCGCCCGCACCGGCCGACGCGGAGCCGTCCGGCAGTCCGGGCCGGGGCAGCGCGCGGCGGGGGAGGGTCTGGGCCGCCGTGTGCGCGGTGGCGATCGCGGTGCCGCTGACGGTCTGGCTGCTCCCGGAGACGGACGGCAAGGGTTCCGATGCCTCGGCCGAGCCAGGTGCCACCGTGTCCGGCCGGCCGGCCGCGAGCCGTTCGGCAACCGCTGACAGGACGGCGGGACCACCCGGCCACATAGAGAACGACCGTGTCTCGAAGGACCGCTGGACCCTGTCGGACGATCCCGGCCAGGCCGCCCTGGGCAGTGGCCGCTGCGTTCCGGACCGCGTTCCCGAGTCCTTTCCGCCGGCCGGCCTGATGTCCAGCGTCTCGCACACCTCCGGCTCGGACACCGCCTCGGTGTCGATGCGGTTCGAGGACGCGGGCAAGGGGAAGCGGCCCGCGCCCTACTACGTGTCGGTGGGTGTGCGGCCCCCGCACGAGACGGACCGCGCCACCGGGCGGCCGCTCGCGTCCGGGGCCAAGGGCATCGGCTTCACCAGCAAGCCGGTCGACATCTACTCGCACTGGTCCTCCGGCGGAGCCGTCAGCCTCACGTACCCGGACGACTTCCGGGCCCATTTCGGTGCGAAGACCCTCGACGCGATCCCGGTGGGAGACGACCGGGGCGACTGGACGGTGATGATCTACCGCGTCGACGGAGGGCCCAAGGAGTACACCCCCGTCGTGTGCAACGGCTTCCACGCCTGAGGCGGTGCCTGTCCGCCCCGGCCGGCCGGGTCAGGCGGCGTAGGCGGACACGCTCAGGGTCTCGGCGAGGACGCGCCACAGGGCCCAGGCACCCGCGCGGCTCGCCGCGCTGCACAGCGTCCGCTCGCTGCACGGCGTCGGCCGGTCCTGCCAGGCGCTGACGACCAGGCAGTGCAGGCCGAGACTGCGGGCGAACGTGAACCGGATGTGCATCCCCTCGCCGAGGCTGTGGCCGGGAAGCGTCGCGATCTGGAGGCTGTCGTACCCGATCGTCTCCACCCGGACCGGGTTTCCGCCCAGCAGATCGCATGCGTCGCCCGGGTGGAGCACGGCCGGGCAGTCACCGCTCACCGGAAACAGCCAGAAGTTGCCGGTGAGCTGCTCCCGCACGTCGTGGGGGCTGGTGAAGGGGTGGAAGCCCAGCGAGTAGCCGTAGCGGTAGACCTGGTTCGGACCGGTCGACGGCGGTTGGGACCTGAGCGACCCTGCCCAGGACGATGCCGGCCCGGTCGAGGGTGACCTGCTCGGCGGCGATGCGGCGTACGACGGGGACGCCGCCGCCGAGAGCAGGAGTGCCGCGGCGAGCAGGCCTGCGGGCGCGGCACGGGCCGGCGTCCCGCCCGCCCTCGGGCCGGAGCCGCCGGGTGCCCGGCGCGGAGTGCGGCCTGCCTTCCGCATCAGCACCTCCCGAGCGCGAACATGAGCCAAGTGGAAGGTATGCGCTGATATGCGGTTCGGCATCCCGGCGCCCGGATGCGGTTGGGTATCCCGGCGCCCGCCCGGGATGCCGTGGAAGGGTGGCGCGGGGTCAGGCGCCCGCTGTCACGGCCTTGAGCTCGTCGAGCGACTCGCGGATGAGCCGCGACATGTCCGGGGAGCCGGTTGCCGCGATCCAGCGCTCGAACGTCACCTTGAAGACGGCGATCCCCGCCTCGGCGGCCAGGCTCGCCGCCGGCTCCGGGACGCCGCGCCGGCGCAGGGTGTCGGAGATCGCCGCGGAGAGCTTCGCGAGCTTGATCAGTTCGCGTTCCTGCAGCTCGGCATTGGCGGCGATGATCATCTGGCGCTGCCGGGCGTATGCGTGACGGTCCTGGAAGACGGCCGCCGCCGCATCGAGCGCCGCGGCCACGGCATCGATCGGAGCCGCCGACGCGGGTACCTCTGTGAGCGTGTCCACGAAGAGGCCCTGCAGCGCGGACGAGCCCGCGAACAGGACTTCGCGCTTGTCGCTGAAGTGCCTGAAGAACGTCCGCTCGGTGAGCCCCGCCCGTCTGGCGATCTCCGTCACGGTCGTCTGTTCGAACCCGCGCTCGCTGTAGAGATCCATCGCGGCCTCTTCCAGCCTGCCGCGCGCGTTCGGCTCCCATCTGCCCATAGCGGTGATTCTATGTGATGACAGTGACTGCCATCGGGTGTACGGTGATGACAGTTGCTGACATCGACTGTCCGGGTGCTCCTCGGGGCGTGGACGGTCGGCATATCCGGGAGGTTTCCCATGCGCGTTTTCGTTACCGGAGCGTCGGGCTGGATCGGTTCCGCCGTCGTTCCCGAGCTCATCGGCGCGGGCCATCAGGTCGTCGGGCTCGCCCGCTCGGACGCCTCGGCGGCCGCGCTCGAAGCGGCGGGGGCCGAGGTGCGGCGCGGCAGCCTCGACGATCTCGACGAGCTGCGGAGCGCCGCCGAAGCCTCGGACGGAGTGATCCACCTCGCGTTCAAGCACGACATAGCGTTCTCGGGGAACTTCCAGGAGGCCGCCGACTCGGACCGCGCGGCGATCGAGGCGTTCGGTGAGGCGCTCGCGGGCTCCGGCCGGCCCTTCGTCATCGCGTCCGGGACGTTGGGGCTCGCGCCGGGGCGGGTCGCGACGGAGCAGGACGGGCTCGCCCCCGGCCGGGAGGCGCCGTTCGAGGCGGCGAGGGCGCGGCTGGCCAATGCGCAGCTGACGCTCTCCTTCGCCTCCCGGGGTGTCCGCTCATCCGTGGTCCGGCTTCCCCCGACGGTGCACGGTGACGGGGACCAGGGCTTCATCGCCTCCGTTGTCGGCGTCGCCCGTGACAAGGGGGTCTCCGCCTATGTCGGTGACGGTTCCAACCGCTGGCCTGCCGTGGCCCGGTCCGATGCCGCACGCCTCTTCCGCCTGGCGCTGGAGCAGGCCCCGGCGGGATCGGCGCTGCACGCGACCGCCGATGAGGGGGTCCCGATCCGCGAGGTCGCCGAGGTGATCGGACGCGGCCTCGGCGTCCCCGTGGCCGCTGTCCCGGCGGAGGGCGCGGTCGAGCACTTCGGCTGGCTCGGCGGCGTCCTGGGCATGGACGGCCCGGCGTCGAGCGCCCTGACCCGTGAGCTGCTCGGGTGGCAGCCGGCCCACCCCGGGCTCCTCGACGACCTCGGCAAGGGGCACTACTTCGACGCCCCGCCCGCCGGGCACGCCTGAGGATCAGGAGGTGCACGCCGCCTGATTCACCGAGGGCCGGGCGGCCCGGTCAGGGCCTGGGGGTGAACGGGCCCGGCGTGCCCGGTCGTTGTGCCGGGGTCCACACGCCGAACCACTGCTCGGCACCGTAGTCCTGGAACCGCTCCACCTCGGTGAACCCCAGCCTTGCCGCGAGACGCATCGAGGCCTCGTTGGCGGTCTGGGTGCGGAGCACCACCGCCTCGCCGGGCAGCTCGCCCGCGAACCAGGCGAGTGCCGCCGCGCACGCCTCGGCGGCGTACCCCCGACCCCAGACCTGGGGCAGGAAGAGGTAGGCGAGCTCGGTGTTCCCGATGTCCGGACGGATGTGCCCCGGACGCTCGTCGTGCGGATCGAGCAGGATCGTGCCGACCGGTGCCCCGTCGAGCTCGGCCACGAAGAAGCCTGGCCGCCGGCCGGGCACTTCGGGCACCTTGCGTTCGAGCTCCTCACGCGGCTGTGGGCCACCGAGGTACGTGGTCACCTCCGGTGAGGCGTTCAGCTCGATGGTCAATGCGCGGTCCTGGGGCCCGGACTGCCGCAGGACGAGCCGCTCGGTCATTATGGGGGCGGTCGGCCAGGTGATCCGTCGGCTGTCAGTCATGCGGGCCAGGTTAGGGCCTCTCGTCTGGATCGTGCCGGGCTCGGGGTGTCCGGCATGATCCAGATGAAAGACCCTGGATCGGCCGGCCCGTTGGCGATCAAGGCGCGGTGTGCCTCCCGGCAGGGCTTCGGGGGGAGGCACCCAGCCCATTGGTCCCGCGCGGGCCCCGGGCGCCGTCAGCCGCGCCGGGCGAGCAGGAACAGGTGCGGTTCGGGCACTGCCGCCGGATGGGCCGGAGTGAACACACTGCTGGTTTCCGACAGGACCGCGAATCCGGCCCCGACCACACGTGCGGTGAACTCCGCAGGTCCGAAGCTGGTCACCCGCGCCGGCCGCCCCATGAACTCACCGCTCACGTCCTCCAGGTCCAACGGCACTGTCGCGACAGCCAGATGACCGCTGCTCCGCAGCGCCCGCCCGAGCCTGGCCAGTACCGTCGCCTGTTCGGTGCGCGACATCTGCAGGAGCGAGAAGTACACACACGCGGCGTCGAGACTCCCGTCCTCCAGTGGCAGTTCGCGGATATCGGCACAGCGGAACACGGCCCGGGGCACCTGCCGGGACGCGATGTCCACCATGACCGGCGAGACATCGACCCCGAGCACCTCATGACCGGCGTCGGTGAGAACCTGCGCGGTCGGCCGCCCGGTACCGCTGCCCACGTCCAGCACCCGGCTGTGCGGTGCCAGGTGCTCCAGCAGCAGTTCCAGCGAGGCGTGGTGGGCGGCCGATCCGGCGAACGCCTGCTCGTACTCGGCGCCGATGGCGTCGAACAGCGCAGCGGCGGTGGGTTGTTGCTCTGCGTCCATCGCGATCCACTCCTTCTCGTGCTGCCGCCGCCGGCCTGCCGGCCTCCGGTCCCGCAGTCTGGCACAGCGGTCCGTCACCGGCCGTGCTGCCGGCGCACTCGATGCCCGCCGGTTCGGTGACTACTGCAGCGCGTGCACCGCCGCGCCGAAGACCGCAGGTGCGCGGTATGCGGCGGGGACGATCAGGCGCGCCGTCGCCGGATGCCGGGCGACCGCCAGCAGCCCCTCGGTGAGGCATCGATGACGCCTCGTCAGCTTGCGCCACCGTGCCGGGTAGTCCTGCGGCCGGCCGGCGGCCAGGCAGTCCACCGCGGCCGCGGCCGTCGCCAGGGCCAGCGCCACCCCTTCGCCCGTCAGCGCGTCCACATAGCCCGCCGCGTCACCGACCAGCAGGACGCGCCCGGCCCGCCGGTCCAGCGCCCGCCGGCGCAGCGGCCCGGCGCCGCGCACGGCTCCCGCGTCCCGGCCGGCGAGCAGGGCGGCCAGCCGGGGGAACGCCGTCAGGTGCTCCTCGTAGGAGCGCCGCTCCCGGCTGAGCACGGCCACACCCACCAGGCCCTCCCCGAGCGGCGTCACGTACGCCTCGCCGCGCCGGGACCAGTGGACCTCCACGAACTCCGTCCACGGGGCGATCCGGTAGTGCCGGCGCTGCCCGTACCTGCGCACCGCCGAGCCCGGCCCGTCCAGGCCCAGCTCGCGGCGGAGCGGCGAGTGCAGCCCGTCGGCCGCGACCAGCCAACGGGCCGTCAGTCCGCCCGCGCTGACCCGGTCCTCGCTCTGCCGTACGCCAGCGACCTTGCCCGGCACGATCCGGACACCGAGCTCCACCGCCCGGCCGTGCAGGGCGGCGTGCAGCTCGGTCCGCCGTACCCCGAGCCCCGTCCGCCCCCGGAACACCGCTGCCGCGCTGCGCGCCCCCTCCACGTACCGGATGCCGCGGAGCCGGTGCCCGGACACCTCGACGCCGAGGGCGTGCAGCGCGGCGACTCCGCTGGGCATGATGCCCTCGCCGCAGGCCTTGTCGATGGGCGAGGCGCGGGGTTCGACGACGACCGTCTCCAGGCCGAGCCGGGCCGCCCGGATCGCCGCCGCCAGCCCCGCCGGGCCGCCGCCCGCCACCAGCACGTCGATCACGCCGGCACGTCCGCCGCCGTCGTCGCGGTCAGCGCCGCCTCCTCGCACCGGACGCGTACGGTCATGAGCGCCGCGTTCAGCACCGTGAAGAGGGCCGCGGTCAGCCACGCGCCGTGGACGAGCGGCAGCGCGAGCCCCTCGGCGGCGACGGCGACGTAGTTCGGGTGACGCAGCAGCCCGTACGGCCCGCCGGTCACCAGCGGCAGCCCCGGAACGACGATCACGCGGGTGTTCCACCGGTGTCCGAGCGTACGGACGCACCACCAGCGCAGGCCCTGAGCCGCCGCCACCACCGCCACCATCGCCCAGCCGAACAGCGGCACGAACGGCCGGTCCGCCAGCCGGACCTCCGCGAGACAGCCCAGCAGCAGGGCCGTGTGCAGCGCGACCATCGCCGGGTAGTGGCCGCGGCCGGTCTCGGCCCCGCCCCTGGCCAGCGCCCAGCGGGTGTTGCGGAGCGCGACGAAGAGTTCGGCGAGCCGTTCGCCCGCCACGGCCAGCACCAGCGCCGTGTACCAGATCATGTTTCCTCCGGACTACCAGCGCAGCAGCACCAGTTCGCAGCAGAATCCCGGTCCCATCGCCAGCAGCAGCCCCGGGGAACCCGGCTCCGGCCGCCGCTGCTCCAGCGTGTCCCGCAGTACGTGGAGCACCGAGGCGGAGGACAGGTTCCCCACCTCGGCCAGCGAGTTCCAGGTGACGTCGAGCGCGCCGTCGGGGAGCGAGAGGACCTCGGACACCGCCTCCAGGACCTTCGGGCCGCCCGGGTGGCACACCCAGTGCGCCACGTCCTTCGGCTTGAGCCCGTGCTCCGCCAGGAAGCCGCGCACGTCGTCCGCGAGATACCGGCGCACGACGTCGGGGACGGCCGGGTCGAGGAGCACCTTGAAGCCGGAACCGCGAATGTCCCAGCCCATCACGTGCTCGGTCTCCGGATACATGCGGCTGCGGGTCGCCACCACCTGTGGCCCGGCACCGGCCGCCCGGCCCGCGCCGAGCGCGACCACGGCCGCCGCCCCGTCACCGAACAGCGCGGTCGCCACCAGGTTGGCCGTCGACGCGTCGTGGCGCTGGAAGGTGAGCGAGCACAACTCCACCGAGAGCAGCACCGCCACGTCGTCGGGGCGGCCGAGCAGATAGTCGTGCAGCCGGGCCACCCCGGCGGCCCCGGCCACGCAGCCGAGCCCGAAGACCGGCAGCCGCTTCACGTCGGGGCGCAGCCCGAGCCGCCCCACCAGCCGGGCGTCGACCGAAGGGGCGGCCACCCCGGTGACGGACGTGAACATCAGGAGGTCCACGTCCTCGGGCCGCAGCCCCGCCGTCCGCAGCGCCCCGCGCAGCGCGTCCGCGCCCATGTCCACGGCCGAGCGGATGAACACGTCGTTGGCGTCGCCGAACCCGCCCAGCTCCGCGTACCGCTCCAGCGGCAGCACCATGTTCCGGGTGCGCACCCGCGCGTTCTCGTGCAGCCGGTCCAGCACCTGCCGGCCGGTCCCGGGCGGCAGACAGGTGCGGGCCACCATGTCGGTGACCTCGCGCTGTGTGTGGCGGTACGGGGCCGGGGTGCCGTGGACGGCGGCGATCCGGGTCATCCCGGGTCCTGATTCGGAGACGTCATGGCCCAACCCTGCCCCACTCGGAGGACAAAACGGCGCAAACGTCCCGTGTGGCTGTCATGTCCCTCCGGCACGGAGTACCTACGATCACCGGATGGCCACCCCCGACCCGCCGCGCGTGTACGCCGTGACCGGCCGGCCGCCGCGCCGCGCGGCGTCGCTCGCCCGCTCCTGCCACCCGGGCCCGGTGGTCGCGGTCAGTGTGCTGGCCGGTGCGCTGGGGGTCGGTGTCGGCCTCGACGGGGTCCGCCTCGCCCTGCTGGTCGCAGCGGTGCTGAGCGGGCAGCTCTCGGTGGGATGGTGCAACGACGCCTTCGACGCCCGGCGGGACGCGGCGTCCGGGCGACGCGGCAAGCCGGTGGCCGACGGCTCCGTGACCCGCCGCACGGTGTGGACGGCGGCGTTCACCGCCGCGCTCCTGTGCGTTCCGCTCTCGCTGGCCTGCGGACTGCTCGCGGGCACGGTGCACCTGGCCGCGGTGGCGGCGGCCTGGGCGTACAACCTCCGGCTGAAGGCGACCCCGCTGTCCTGGCTCCCTTACGCGATCGGCTTCGCCGCCCTGCCGGCGGTGGCCGCCCTGACCCTGCCCGGCAGTCCGGGCCCGGCCTGGTGGGCCGTCACGGCCGGCGCGCTGCTCGGCCTCGCCGCCCATCTCGGCGATGTGCTCCCCGATATCGAGGACGACCTGCGGGGCGGGGTGTGCGGACTGCCGCACCGGCTGGGCGTCGCCGGCACCCGGCTGCTGCTGCCGGTGCCGCTGCTGGCGGCCTCCGCGGTCCTGGCGTTCGGACCGGCCGGACCCCCGGGCCTTTGGGGAGCGTTGACCCTGGCGGTGGCGGCGCCGGCCGCGCTGGCCGGGCTGGTGCTCGGCCGGTACTGGCGCGAGGCCGCGCTCGCCGCCGCCGTGGTCGTCGCGGCGGCCGACGTGGCGCTGCTGCTGGTGCGCGGTGCCGCCCCGGTGTGACCCGGAACGGGGCCGGCACGCGGCCTCACGCCGTACGCAGCCACGCGTCGAGCTGCCGGAAATCGGCGTCGGTGAGGCCGCGCCCGGGATCGACGCGGTGGAGCAAGGACCGCCCCTCGTGGTGTGCGGCCACCCATCGCCGGTCCGCGTCCCCGATCTCGTCGTCGACCCACGCGAAGGCCCGCCCCGCCGCCCGGCCGACGAGCGTGCGGGTCTTCCAGTGCAGCCCGGCCCGCGCGTCCCGTTCGTCCTCGGCCGACGGACCGGGCCACAGCACCACGGGGAGCTGGGGCAGCCCGAGCCGCGGCGCGACGACCTCGTTCGCCTCGTGCGTCCAGGTCGTCGCCCACACCAGCTCGCAGCCGAGCGCGGCCAGCCGGGGCCCGAGTGCCGGATCGATCCTGGCGAGCAGCGGATGCGCCCCGGCCCCGGGCGGGAGCGGGCCGTCCGGATACGTGGGGTGGATGCCGCCGGGCCCGGTTGCCGGGCCGAACGGCAGGAGCGGGCCGTCGACGTCGAGGAAGAGCAGCGGAGGCCCGCCCGAATCGGTCACCGCCGCACCGTACCGCCGGATTCAGCGTCCGCCCGCCACCCGCAGGATCGCCCCGGTGGCGTACGAGGCGTCGTCCGAGAGCAGCCAGGCGACGGCTCCGGCGACCTCTTCCGGCTGACCGGGCCGGCCCAGCGGGATGCCGGCGGCGGCCTTGTCCGGGCGCTCGGGGTCCTCGTGGAACTCGGTGCGGATGATGCCGGGCGACACCGCGTTGACCCGGATACCGGCGGCGGCGACCTCCTTGGACAGGCCGATGGTCATCGTGTCCACCGCGGCCTTGGCGGCGGCGTAGTGGACGTACTCGCCGGGGCCGCCGAGCGTGGCGGCGGCCGAGGACATGTTCACGATGGCCCCGCCACCGGTCCGGCTCATGTCGCGCACGGCCCGCCGCGCGCACAGGAGGTACCCGATGACGTTGACGTCCAGGGCGCGCCGGAGCCCGGCCGCGTCGGCGTCCGCGAGCGGGCCCGTCGGGCCGCCGACGCCCGCGTTGTTGACGAGCCCGGTGACGGGGCCGAGCCCGTCGGCCGCCGCCCGGAAGAGCTGGTCGACACCCGGTTCGTCGGTCGTGTCCATGCGCACCGTGACGCAGCGCCGGCCCGTCGCCCGCACGGATTCGGCCACGGCCTCGGCGGCCGCAGCGTCCGAGCGGTAGCCCAGCGCGATGTCGTGGCCGTCGGCCGCCAGACGCACGCAGACGGCCGCGCCGATCCCGCGGCTGCCGCCGGTGACCACGGTGACGGGATGACGGCTCATGGATGCCCCTGACTCGCGTGCGGAGACCCGGCGGCCCCCGCGGAGGGGACCATCGTAGAAATAGGTGGCCGAACCCCGTCCCGTGGCCGCCCCGAAGCGGCGTTACGAACCCGAAACGGGCCCGACGGCTTCCGGAAACGACTCGGTGGACTGCCACCCACTCATGGAAGAGTGACAGTCCACCGGACGTACATGTGAGCGGTACCGCACACGAGGCGGTACTACACGGGGAGGTCGCTGCCGCCCCGCTCGGCCTGCTGGTCGCTCCGCTCCTGGAGCTTCTGGGCCTTCTCCTGCAGCCGGCGGCGCTGCTCCGGGTCCTTGGTGCGCTCCGCGGCCTCGGCCATGTGCCTGGCCTTCTCGCGCATCTGGTCGGCTCGGCCGGATTCTCCTGCAACGCTCATCGTCGCTCCTTGAACGGTAGGGAAGAGCGGGCCCCCTCAGAGAACCAGCGCTCCGCGACCATCGCACCCCGAACCGCTACGTACCGTGAAGGTGCCAGGTGAGGCGGGTTCCGGGAACGGGCCGGGGGCAGGCGCGGGACTCGCGGGTCCCCGGCGCTGGCATGATCTGGGGTATGAACGAGCGCATGATCGCCGCGTGTGACGGGGCATCGAAGGGTAATCCGGGGCCTGCGGCCTGGGCGTATGTGGTGGCCGACGCGGAGGGCAGGCCCTTCAGGTGGGAGGCGGGGCCCCTGGGTACCGCCACCAACAACGTCGCCGAGCTCACCGCGCTGCGGGAACTGCTGGAGTCCGTCGACCCGGGGGTGGCCCTCGAGGTCCGGATGGATTCGCAGTACGCGATGAACGCCGTCACCAAGTGGCTGCGCGGCTGGAAGCGCAACGGCTGGAAGACCTCGGCGGGCAAGCCCGTGGCCAACCGGGAGCTGGTGGTCCGCATCGACGCCCTGCTGACCGGCCGGTCGGTGGACTTCGTCTACGTGCCCGCCCACCAGGTGGACGGCGACCCGCTGAACGCCCTCGCCGACCAGGCGTGCAGCGAGGCGGCCGTGGCGCAGCGCGCGGCAGGCACCTCGCAGGGCTCGGCCGACCTGCCGGTGCCCGTGGCCGCCCGCGCCTCCGAAGGACGCCGGACCGGCGGTGCGGCGAAGAGCACGGCGAAGAGCACGGGTGGCACGGCCCGCAGCGGCGCGACCATCCGCGCCAGGTACGCGGGCCGGTGCCACTGCGGCAAGCCCTACGCGGCCAAGGACACGATCGCGAAGAACGACCAGGGCTGGGGCCACCCGGAGTGCCGCACCGCATCCGTCTGACGCGCACCGCCCGGAACGCCCCCGTACGGGTCCCGGTGATCCGCCCCGCGCGGCGGGCCGCGCGTGCCATGATGCGGCTCCGGCGAAGCGGTCGACGCGCCGCCGGAGCCGCGGACGACGGTGACACGCTGGGGGGCGTATGGAAAGCACGGGAACGGTGCTGCGTGAACTGCGCGGGGCGCAGAAGACGGCCAAGGGGGTGTCGCTCTACTCGCGGTACGTGAACCGGCCGGCCGGCCGGATCTTCGCCGCAGCCGCCTTCCGGCTGGGTATGACACCCAATCAAGTCACCCTGGTGAGCGCTGCGTTCACCTTCGCGTCCATCGCCGCCCTGGCTCTGGCCAGGCCCACCTGGGGGCTGGCGGTCCTGGTCTGGCTCGGGCTCGTCGTGGGCTTCGCGCTGGACTCGGCCGACGGGCAGCTCGCCCGGCTCACCGGGCGGGGCGGCCCCGACGGCGAATGGCTCGACCACGTCGTCGACTGCGCCAAGATGATCCTCGTCCACACCGCCGTACTGATCTCGTTCCAGCGCTCTTTCGCGCTGCCGGCCGACGGCTGGCTGCTCCTGCCGCTCGGCTTCCTGTTCGTGGCGGTGCTGACCTTCTGCGCGGGGCTGCTGCGGGAACAGCTCGGCAAGGCGGCCGCCGCCGGCCGTCCGGAGCCGGACGGCGGCGGGCCCCCGCAGGCGGTCTCCCGGCTGCGGGCCGTGGCGCTGCTGCCGGCCGACTACGGGGTGTTCTGCCTGGTGTTCCTGCTGCTCGGCGACGAGACGGCGTTCCGGATCGGCTATGCCGCGCTCGCCGCCGTGCACGCGCTGTTCCTGGTGGCGTTCCTGGCCAAGTGGTTCAGGGAGCTGAAAGCGCTCCGGGCGCACTGACCAGCGAGTCCAGCGCCCGGCGCAGCTGAGTGCTGGACGTGTGCACGGTGTACGGGAAGTAGACGACCTCCACGCCGACCTCCGCGAAGTCGCGTTCGAGCCGCTTGCCCTTCTCCGTGCCCCGCCAGTCGTCCCCCTTGAAGATGACGTCGAACCTGACCTGCTGCCAGGTCTCCACCTTGTCGGGGACGGTCTCGACGAAGGCGGCGTCCACGTACCGGACGCTCCGTACGATCTCCAGCCGTTCCGGCAGCGGAATGACCGGTCCGCGGCCCTTCGCGAGCGCGGCCATCTCGTCCGAGACGACCCCCGCGACCAGGTAGTCGCACTGGCTGCGGGCATGCCGCAGGATGTTGAGGTGACCCACGTGGAACAGGTCGTAGACACCCGGCGCGTAGCCGACCCTGTGCACCATCCGTTCTCTCCCCCCACGGTGAACGTGATGTCCGTGTCCCAGCGGTGGTTTTCCGGACATGGCATCCGGTCCGGTGGGATATCGGTATCGGTGTTGATCGTGCAACGACCTTACTGTGAAGACCACTTGCGCATCACGTGAACGGATAAGCTCACTTTTGGGGCTGTTCCTTGGGGGGAACACAGGTGGCTCCGGGGGGAAGGCGGGCGTTCCGATGCCAGACGCAGATCAGCTGCCGTACGCAGACCGGCGCGGGCCGTTCCGTGACCGCCGTCTGCTGGTCGTCTCGACCAACTACGCGCCCGAACTCACCGGAATCGGCCCGTACGCCGCGCAGCTCGCGGAACACTGGGCCGCGTCCGGCGCCGAGACCCACGTGCTGACCGGCATGCCGCACTATCCGTCCTGGCGCACCGAGTCGGCGTACCGGGGGGTGTGGCGGACCGAGGAGCAGCGCTCGGGGGTGACGGTCCACCGGCGAAGACACTATGTGCCGCCCCGTCAGAGCGCCCTGCGCAGAGCGGCGTTCGAGGCAACCGTCCTCGCCCATGGCCTGGTCTCCCCGCCCCCGGTGCGGGCGGACGCGGTGATCTCCCAGATGCCGAGCCTCGCCGGCGGCGTCCTGGGTGCGCGGCTGGCCCGCCGCCACCGCGTCCCGTACATACCCGTCGTGCAGGACCTGATGGGCGCCGCCGCCGCGCAGAGCGGCATCCGGGGCGGCGACCGGGCGGCGGCGGTGGCATCCCGGGCCGAGCGGTACGCACTGCGCGCCGCCTCCCTCGTCGGCGTCATCCACGAGAGCTTCGTCCCCCGGGTGACCGCCTACGGCGTCGACCCCGGACGCATCCGGCTGGTCCCCAACTGGACCCACGTGAAGCCCCCTTCGGCCGAACGCGCCGTGACCAGGGCGCGGCTGGGCTGGCCCGGGGGCACCCCGGTGGTCCTGCACTCCGGGAACATGGGGCTCAAGCAGGGCCTGGAGGTCCTCGTCGACGCGGCCAGGCTCGCCCCCGGGATACGCATCGTGCTGATGGGCGACGGCAACCAGCGCGAGGCCCTGCTGGCCCGCGCGGCCGGGCTGCCCAACGTCGAGTTCCTGCCGGCGGCGGGGGCGGACGATTTCACCGACGTCCTGGCCGCCGCCGACGTCCTCGCCGTGACCCAGCGGGCCTCCGTGCTCGACATGAGCGTGCCCTCCAAGCTGACCTCGTACTTCGTCTCGGGCCGCCCGGTCGTCGCCTCGGTGGCGGACGAGGGGGGCACCGCCCAGGAGGTGCAGCGCTCCGGCGCCGGGCTGCTCGTCGCACCTGAGGATCCGGCCGCGGTACTGGCGGCCGTACGCAAGCTCGTCGAGCAGCCGGCCGCCGCCGACGAACTCGGCGCCCACGGACCCCGGTACGTGGCACAGCACCTCGGCCGGGAAGCCGGCCTCGCCCGCTTCGACGCACTGCTCACCGAGGTTCTTCAGGACGCCCAAGGGAGACCACGCCGATGACCCAGCCGATCCGCGCCCTGGAGGACCAGGACGAACCCGCGCTGCTAAGGGACCAGTTCAGGCAGCTCCTGCGCTATCGCGCTCTGCTCGCATGCGGCGTGGTCCTCGGACTGCTCGGCGGCGGCTGGCTCGCCCTGAGCGGCGAGGACACCTACAGCTCCACCGGCGAGGTGTCGGTGCGCTCGGCCGCCTCGGACCCGTTCGCGGCGGGCGCCTCGGCCGACAAGGGCATCAACATCGGCTCCGAACGCCAGACCGCCGTCAGCGACGCCGTGGGGACCGTGGCGATCGGCTCGCTGGCCAAGCACGGCGACCGGGTGGAGGTCGGCAAGCTGCTGACCGGACTCCAGGTCACCAACCCGCCCAACACCCTGGTCCTCAGGTTCTCCTACACCGCCCGCGACCCCGAACAGGCCAGGGCGCGGGCCCAGGCGCTCGCCGAGGCCTACCTGGAGATCCGCAGGGAGCGCACCGAGAACAGCATCGACAACATGGTCGACGGCTACCGCGCCCAGCTGAAGCCGCTCACCGAACAGCGCGACCGGCTCGCCGAGCAGGAGACCGGCACCGTCGGCAGCGACGTCACCAGCGCCCGCGCCAACATCATCGTCGCCATCTCCGAACTCAGCCAGAAGATCTCGGAGTTGCGCGCCCTGGACACCACGCCCGGCTACCTGAACAAGAAGCCGGTCGCACCCGAGCAGCCCACCGGCGCCGGACTGCCCCTGCTCCTCGGACTCGGCGGCGTCGTCGGACTCGCACTCGGCCTGCTGCTCTCCTGGGTACGGCTCGTCTTCGACCCGGCGGTCCGCTCCACCAGGGAACTCGTCCGCTCGCTCGGCGCCCCGCTGCTCGGCACCCTGCCCAGGGAGCGCGCCGCCGCGGGCCGGCTGCTCGCCATCGGACGCGGCGGCAGCCGGCTGGCCGAGGAGTACCGGGCGGTGGCCTTCCGGCTCGCGTACGACCCCTCGTTCGCCGAGCGGCGTCGGCTCCTGGTCACCGCGCCCCGCGGGGACAACGCCATGGCCGCAGCCGCGGCGGTCAACCTGGCGGCCGCCTTCGCGGAGATGGGGCGCGACGTGCTGCTGGTCGAGGCCGATCTGCGCACTCCGTCACTGGCCAGGGACCTCGGCGCCGCGACCCGGGGCGGACGGCCCCGCTGGGCCGCCGAGCGCGACGAACGGGGCTGGCCGTCCGACAGCCGCACCAACGTGGACGTGCCCGGCTCGGGGGCCTTCACCCTGATCGCGGGCCGCCGGATGGACAACGTGCCCCGCGCCCTGACGTCCGCGCCCGTCGGCCGGATCGTCGCCGAGGGCGGCCGGCCGGGAGCCGTCGTGATCGTGCTCGCCCCGCCCGTCCTCTCGTTCGCCGACGCCGTCGCGCTCATCGACCGGGTGGAGGGCGTCGTGGTGGTCTGCGACCCGCGCGAGGTGCACCGCAGCGACCTGGAACGGATCCGCGAGATCATCGGCGCCGCGGGCGGCTCCGTGCTCGGCACCCTGCTGCATCCCGGACACGGGCGGGCCGAGCGCCGGGCCCGCCGGAAGGCGGCCGAGCGCGGCGCCCGCGACGCGCAGGCACCGGGAAGGGGCCGCGACGGGCAGGGCGGCCGCGCACAGCCGGACGGAGGTCCCCGGACCGGCGGTGGCCGCGCCGCAGACCCCGCCGAGACGCTCGGCCTGCGCACCCTGGACGCCGGCAGCACCAGGCCCGGCGGCGGCAACGGCCAGGGCGGCGGCAGCGGCCACAGCAGCTCCGCAGGACACAGATGAAGGCACGCACCGCGGTCGCCTGCTCGGTCGCGGACCAGGGGGTGGCGGCGCTCACCAACATCGCGGTCCTGGTGGTGGCGGCCCGGCTCTCCACCGTCTCCGACTTCGCCCGCTTCTCCGGCGTCTACCTGGTCTTCACCGTCCTGCTCGGCGTCTTCGGCGCCTACACCGGACAGCCGCTCGTGCTGCGCCGGGGCGCGGGCGAGGAGACCCGCGGCGCCTGCCGCTCGGCCGTCGCCTTCACGCTGCTCGTCTCGGCCGTCCTCGGCGCCCTGCTCGCCGCCGTCTGCGCGGCCCTCGCGGGGGACACCGCGCGGGCCCTGATGGCGCTGGGACTCGTGCTGCCCGTCGTCCTCGCGCAGGACACGGCCCGCTACGCCTTCGCCACGCTCCAGGCGCAGCACCTGGCCCTGGCCGCGGACACGCTCCGGCTGGTCTGCGTGCTCGGCGCCCTGACCGTGCAGCCGCACGGTGCGTCGGCCGCCCGCCTGGTCGCCGTCTGGGGCCTGTCCGCGCTGCCGGCGCTCCTGCTGTCCGTCACCGTGCTGCAGCGCCGGACGGCCGGAACGCCCCTGCGGCTGGTACCGCTGCTGCGGCGCGGGTACCTGGGCCGGCGGTTCGTCGTCGAGTTCGGGGTGGGCAACGCCGGCAGTCAGCTCTCCGTGCTCGGCCTCGGCGTGGTCGGCAACCCCCTCGTGGTCGGTGCGCTGCGCGGCGCGACCACCCTCTTCGGTCCGCTGAACGTGCTGTTCACCTCCGCCACCGGCTTCGGCCCCCCGCTGCTCGGACGGCTCGCCACCGACCGGCTGCGGGTGCGGGCCACCGCCGCGCTGGCAGCTGTACTGGCGGCGACCGCCGCGGGCTGGGCCACCGTTCTGGCCCTGCTGCCGGGATCGGTGGGCCGCCACCTGCTGGGGGATACCTGGCCCACAGCGGCCGCGCTGCTCCCGGCGACCGGCAGTCAGTACGCGGCGATGGCCGTCGGCACCTGCGGGCTGCTGGCGCTGAGACTGCTCGATCCGCGCACCACGCTCTCCATCCAGGTGGTCTTCTCGCTCACGGCGGTGGGCTTCCTGATCGGCGGGTACTGGCTCGGCGGGGTGCCGGGCGCCGCCTGGGGCCTGTGCCTGGGTTCCGTCTGCAAGGCGATCGCCACCTGGAGCAGGGTGGCCCGGCTGAACCGTCGCGGGGGCCCGGCACGGCCCCCGGTCAGTGCGACCGCCGTCCGTTCCGCTCCCTGAGACTCGTGACCAGCGCCAGGCAGAGCGCGGCGACCGCCAGCTTCCCGGCCGCCTGCAGCAGCGGGCCGCGCAGCAGGATGAAGGTGTACCCGGCGATCAGCGGAGCCGCGATCGCCAGGACGCTGCCGGGCCCCGGGCCGTCCCGGGAGACCGCCCGCGCGTACCGCCGGTCGGTGCGCGCGGCCGCGTAACCGATCAGGGCGAAGCCGCCGATCATTCCCGGGGGGCCGAAGTCGACCCACAGCTCGGTCCACAGTGGCGCCGAGAGGTTGGTCATGTTCATCCCCATCCACTGCCCGACCCGCACCCCGGTGTCCTCGGGCTTGCCGCTCCACGCCGCCCTGGGCACGAAGAAGAAGACGGATCCGGCCAGTTGACGGCCGTAGGTGTGGCCCCGGGTGTCGACCCAGGAGATGGTGTTGGCGAACATGACGGTCTGGTCGTAGTCCTTGGTGGCCAGCGGCTCGAAGACCGAGGACGACTGGACCGGCCGGTACCCGGAGTCGTCGTAGCGGAACCGGTCGGCGTACGGGAACAGCACCAGCGCCCCGATCACCCCCGTCGCCAGCACCGAGCGGTACATCGCCGCGCTGCTCGGGAACGCGGTGAAGAGGAACGAGACCAGTACGGTCAGAAACCAGTAACGGGCATTGGATATCGGGTTGTTCACGACCAGGTTCACGATCAGGAGCGCGAACCAGACCAGTACGGTCGAGGGTGCGCGGCGGGCCCGGCGCGAGGTCACCAGGCGCCGGGTGAAGAAGAGCAGCGCGAGCAGCGCCGGAACCGTGCCGAACCCCTTGAGGAACGCGGAGCCCACATTGGACCCGCCCGACACCACCCCGCTCTCCGCGACCGACGCGCTGATCTCCTGGCGGCTGGAGAAGAACACCGCGGGCCCGCCGAGCTTCAGCACGTAGTAGCCGCTCGCGGCGAACGCGAGCAGCACCAGCAGCCGCAGCCGGACCGGGTGTGCGGTGGCGCCGGTGCCGCTCCCTCGGTCGGTCGTACGCCTGCGCAGTGGACGCCGGGACGCCAGCAGCGCCCCGAGGTCGAACGCCGCGCACCCCACCAGGACCAGCGCGATCGCGGTCACCAGATCGGAGCGCGGCCCGACCAGCGGGGTCGGGGTCTGCCCGATCACGGCCTGGGCGAACGGGGCGACGCCCATCGCGATGTACACGAACATCCAGAAGACGCCCTGCAGCAGCCGGCGCCGGGTCGACAGGATCATGGTCGCCAGCCGTGCCCCCGAGTAGCACGTCAGCACCAGCTGCAGCCAGTACCCGGTGTCCCGGGTCCCGCTCCCGGGCTGTGCGGCGATCAGCGCCGGCAGGAAGCAGACCAGGCCGAGGATGAGCGGTACGGCCATCGCGCGCGACAGCATCGCCCACGACATGGGCTTGGCAAGCGGCTCCACCCGGCTCGGCGGCCCGCCCCCGAGGCCGGGACCGGACGGTGCCACACCGTGCACGGACGTCATCTGTTCCCCGTTCCGTGATCCTGTGAACACTCTAACGAATCAACCCACTTGGGGTGATGTGATGACTAGTCTGTGAAGTGCTGCCGAGGTCGAGGGGAACCCTGGTGAAGATCCTGCACGTCGTCACACTGCACACCCCGGACCACGCGTTCGGCGGTCCGACCCGGGTGGCCCTGAATCTCTCCGGGGTCCAGCGCGCCGAGGGGGACGACGCCCGGATCATGGCGCTCGGCGACGGCTTCGACGGGCCGCTGCCCTCCCACGTGGAGGGAGTGCCGGTCCACCTCCACCGGGCCCGCCACCTGCTGCCCCGGTTCGAGGTCAGCGGCATCACCTCGGGCCCCCTGCTGCTGGCCGCACGCCGGATGATGCGCGGTGCCGACCTCGTCCACGTGCACCTCATGCGCGACCTGGTGACGCTGCCCGCCGCGCTCCTCGCCCTGCGGTCCGGGACCCCGCTCGTCGTCCAGACCCACGGCATGGTGGACCCGACCGAGAACCGGGTCGCGCAGCTGACCGACCTGCTCGGCGTACGGAGGGTCCTGCGCCGCGCCGACGCCGTGCTGCACCTCACCGAGGCCGAGCGCGTCGATGTGAACGCCGTCGCGGCCCCCGTCCCGCTCACCCGGACCGTTCGCCTGGTCAACGGCGTACGGCCGCAGGAGCGCAAGCCCGGCCGGGACCCCGGGCGGCCGCCGACGGTGCTCTTCCTCGCCCGGATACAGGAGCGCAAGCGCCCCCAGGACTTCGTCGCAGCGATGCCCGCCGTCCTGGCGGAGCACCCGGACGCCAGGTTCGTGCTCGCGGGACCGGACACCGGCGCGCTGCCCGGCACCCTCCGGCTCGCCCGCGAGCTCGGCGTGCTGGACTCGCTCGACCACGTGGGACCGCTCGGCCACGAAGAGGTGCTGGAAGCGGGCCGGCAGGCCGATGTGTACGTCCTGCCGTCCATCGAGGAACCCCTCGGCGTCTCGGTCCTGGAGGCGATGTCCGTCGGCACCCCCGCCGTCATCACCCGCACCTGCGGCCTCGCTCCCGACATCGCGCGGGCCGGGGCGGGCCGGGTGATCGACAGCCGGGTCGGCGAGGACGCGGCCAACGCGGGAAAGGTCGCGCGGGCGGTGCTGGAACTGCTGGAGCCGAAGGCCAACGCCGAGGCCGGGCAGGCCGCCTGGGAGCTGGTCGGCTCGGACTTCACCATCGACGTGGTGACCCGGACGCTCCGGCGGACCTACGAGGACGTGGTCCGCCGGAAGCGCCGGTGAATCAACGGGCAGGCGCCTCGCGCGACTTCAGCGCGATCTGCCACCGGTAGAAGCTCATCGCGAGGGCGAAGTCGAAGCCCGCCCGTCCGTCCAGGAAGCCCCGCCGGTACACGTACATGTACGCGAACGACACCAGCGGCTTGAACGGCGCCTTGTGGAACAGCTGCCCCTGACGGGACTTGACCCTGCGCACCTGCTCCTTCACCTCGGGATGGTGCTCCAGCCACGCCTCCCAGTCCGAGTACCGGTTGTGCCGTTCGAACCAGGCGGTCACCGGGTCGAGGTCCTGGTGCTCGATCGGGTTGCGCAGCGCCCCGGCACTCTCCGCGACCGGCTGGTAGTGGCCCTCGACCTCACCGATGCCCGGCGCGTCGAGATCCCCGACGTCCGGGTACCGGCTGCGGGTGCGGTCGGTCAGTGACCGCTTGCGGATGGTGTAGCCGTGCCGCAGCCGCTTCCCGGAGAACCAGTACCCCAGCGGGATGTCGTACGCGGCGGGTCTCGGCGCGTCCGGATCCGCGAAGACCTGCCGCAGCTCGGCCAGCAGACCGGGGCTCAGCCGCTCGTCGCCGTCGAGCAGGAGGATCCAGTCCAGGTCCGTGCGGACGTGGTCCAGGCACCACTGCTTCTTACGGGGGTGACCGCCGTCCCAGGTGTACATGACGACCTCGGCCCCGCACTCCGCGGCGATCTTCGCCGTGTCGTCCGTACTGTGCGAGTCGACCACGACGACCGCCTCGAAGTGGCCGAGGACCGATTTCACCGCCTCGGCGATGTTGAGCCCCTCGTTCTTCGTGGGGATGGCCACGGCTATCGGCAGTCTGTTCATCCGTTGCCTCCTTCGGGCAGCCAGGCGTAGCAGCCTGTGGAGGTGAAGGCGCGGGCCGTCGCCGGGATGGTGACGCTGCTGCGCTTCCCGTCGTCGGACGAGCCCGACGCCAGGACCCTGCCGTTCGCGCCGGTGACCTCCCAGCCGCAGTTCTTGGTGGGTGCGACATCGCGGTAGCGGCCCGGCCGCAGCCGGGCCCCCCGGTACGTGCCGTCGGGGTACGCCCGCGCGGCCTGTTCCACCAGGCCCCGGTGCTGGGTGCACAGCTGGCCGGCGGCGGGTTCGGCATCAGCGATCTCGCCCGTGGCCACGGCCCCGATCGCGATGTCCCGGTCGACCTTGACCAGGTACGTCAGCCGGTCGCAGGTCTCCTGGCCGCTCTGGAGCACCGCGGCCGGGTCCATGCCCCTGGGCACCCGGTCGACCAGGTACTTCTTCTCCTTCCTGGTGAACGTGCCGGTGGCCGGAGTGAGTTCGTCGGTAGGCGTCTTGGGCACCGCGCTGGAGCGCGAGGCCCGCGGAGCGGCCGGGGCGGAGCCGTCCGGCTCCGCGGACGCACCGGCCGCCGGCCCCGCCGGCGCCGACGCCGCGGGGCCGGCGCCGACCGTCTTCTCCCCGCCCCCGCCCGGTGAGGCGGAGGAGGAACCGCAGGCGGCCAGCGCCGCCGTCGTGATCACGACGGCGGCGCCGGCCAGGAACGGATGTCTCATCCACCTGTCCTCAGGGCGTAGTGAGCACTGACCTGGGCGGCGGTAAGCGCGGTCGGGTACACGGCGGTCTCGTCGATCTGCCCGGCGAAGAAGTCGCTCGCCGGACGGTTCGGCCAGGTCGCCAGGTTGTCCCCGCCCACCCGCCAGTAGCCGGTGTAGGACTCGTTCGTGGTGTACCGCGTGTTCGAGGCGCGGAGCTGTCCGTCCACGTAGAGGGCCATGCCGCCGGAGCCCTGGGTGGCGACGACGTGGTGCCAGGCACCGTCGTTGTAGGCCCCGGTCGTGCTGACGGTCTGGCCACCGCCGTTGTGGGTGCCGAAGGTGAGACGCCCGTTGTTGAGCATGTACACGTGCTTGTCGTACTTGCCGCTGTTCTCAAGCGTGTTGGAGCCGAAGCCGATGATCTTCCCTCCCCGGGTCGTCTTCGTCTTGATCCAGGTCTCCACGGAGAACTTCGAGGTCTGGTTGTGGCTCCGGTTGCTGTACGCGTACTGGGTACTCCCGTTGAACCCGATGGCGGTCGAGGGGCCGGACACGGCCGCCGGGGTCTGCCGGTAGGAGGGCGTGTTGCGCAGGAAGCCGTTGTCCTTGCCGGCCCCGGTGTCGGCGGCGAAGGTGGACGTGCCCTCGTCGTAGCGCCAGTAGAGGCTCGCCCCGTCGGACAGCACCCTGGCCGGGTAGCTCTCCGCCTTCGCCGCCACGGTCGCGGTCACCGCCGGCGACTTGGCGCTGGTGTTGATGCCGTCGCTCGCGGTGATCCGGTAGGTGTGCGTCTCGCCCGCCGCGACGGCGGTGTCCGTCCACCGCAGCTGCGGCCGGTCCCAGAACACCGAGTAGCCCGTCGTCGTGTACACGGGGGCGCTCGCGCCGTCCTTGTAGATCCGGTACGTCAGCTCGCCGTCGTCGGTGTCGAAGCTCGTCTGCCAGTTCACGTCCACCTTGCCCGCGGCGACCGTGGAGACGCTGACGTTGGGCACCCAGGGCGCCCCCGTGTCGGGCCCGTCGGCGAACCGGGTCAGCCCCTGCTGCGGAGAGCTGTTGACGGTGGTGAACTCGCCGCCCACCCACAGGTAGTGGCGCCCGCCCTTGTCGGTCTGGGCCAACGACCGGGGGCCGACCGGCTCCCCGATCCCGTCGTTGGTGTCCGGGAACCACGGCAGCAGCTTGGGGTCGTCCACGGACTGCGCCAGCAGGTGCTTGCGCGGCTGGTCCGGGAACTCGCCCATCGAGGAGCAGTCGTGCGCGTGGCTCCCGCTGTACAGAACCCCGCTGTGCACCAGGACGGCCTGGGTGGCACCGAGGCAGGTGTCGCGCCACACCTGCTGGAAGGTGGTCAGGTCCACCGCGATCCGGCCGTCGAAGACCCCGCCCCCGGTGCCCTCGTTGGCGGTGTAGAACTTATTGGCGTCCGCCGTGAGGTCCTGCACCGTCGAGGTGTTCGGGATGAAGCCCGGGTAGCTCTTGTCCAGGGCGCCCGTCGTCGCGTTCACCACCGCGAGCGCGTGCGAGGTGGTGCCGTTGACGGTGAAGAAGTCGCCGCCGATCACCACGTGCGAGCCGTCGGGAGTGACCTGGAGGGCCCGCCCGACCTCGTCCGTGTTGGCCTTCCACGGCTTCAGCTCCGCGCCCGTGGTGACCGCGGCGAACTTGTTCCGCGTCTGCCCCGCGACGGTGTTGAAGTCGCCGCCGAGATAGACCGTGTCGTCCGTGACGGCCAGGGCCCTGACCGTCGCGGACACGGCGAGCTTGAAGTTCGTGCGCGGGGTGCAGGTCGCCGTGTCGATGGCCGCGATGTTGCTCACCCCGACGCCGTTAACCGAACCGAACTGGCCACCCGCGTATAGGGTTTCACCGTCGGGGGAGAGGGTCAGGGCCCGCACGGTCGCGGTCCCCGAGGACTGCGTGAACGACAGCTCGCAGCCGTTCGGCGCCCCGGTGGCGGCGTTGAACGCGGCGAAGTTCAGCGCGGGCTGTTCGGACGTCCCGGCCGGTGCGTCCGGCGGCCGTACGGTGGAGAAGGTGCCGCCCGCGTAGACGACCCCGTCGTCCGTCGCGGCCATCGACCAGACGATTCCGTTGGTCTGCCAGGTGGAGAGGTCGTCGGCGGTGATCGAGACCGGAGGGGTCAGCGCCGACGCCGGGGAGCCCCCGGCAGCGGCGGCGCTCAGGGCCCCGGCGAGCAGGCAGAGCGCGGCGGCCGCGGCCCGTACCCGGCCGCGCCCACGGGATCTGCGCCCCGTACTTTCGTTCATCATTCAGCTCCGAAGGTGAGAACGAGCTGCGGCCGGTGGGCCGCGGTTGAGACGTCGCCCGGCCTGCTGCGCCGCGAATTCGCTCCGTAGCAGGTCAGGGCGAGCGAGTAGGCGGAGCACAGGGCCCCGCCCGGCGCCGGCGCGAACGGTTCCACCGGGCATTGGGCGGAACCGGCGGTCGCGCCGGGGATGGTCCCCGGCACCGTCGGGGCGAGCGACGGGCGGGAGTCGTGGGTGAGCCCGGGGCCGCTCACCGGTCCACCCGTACGGCGGCCCCGGTGAGCTGGTCGGCCAGCTGCCGCACATCGGCGTCGACCATGATCCGGGCCAGCTCCCGGGACTTCACGGCAGGTTTCCAGCCGAGCAGCTCCGCCGCCTTGGACGCGTCCCCGACCAGTGCGTCGACCTCGCTGGGGCGCTCGTACTTCGCGTCGTGGCGGACGTGCTCGCGCCAGTCCAGACCGGCGTGCTCGAAGGCGTACTCCAGGAACTGCCGGACGCTGACCCCCTCGCCGGTGGCCACCACGTAGTCGTCCGGGGCGTCGCACTGGAGCATCCGCCACATCGCGTCGACGTACTCGGGGGCGTAACCCCAGTCGCGTACCGCGTCCAGGTTCCCCAGGTGCAGATGCGTCTGGAGCCCCGCCTTGATCCTGGCCACCCCGCGAGTGATCTTCCGGGTCACGAAGGTCTCGCCGCGGCGCGGGGACTCGTGGTTGAACAGGATCCCGTTGACCGCGAACATCCCATACGCCTCACGGTAGTTGACCGTGGACCAGTACGAGTAGACCTTCGCGACGCTGTACGGGCTGCGCGGGTGGAACGGTGTCCGCTCGTTCTGCGGGGGCGGGCTGGCGCCGAACATCTCGGAGGAGGAGGCCTGGTATACGCGGGTGTCGATCCCGCTGGCGCGCACCGCCTCCAGGAGCCGGGTGGTGCCGAGCCCGGTGATGTCCCCCGTGTACAGCGGCGCGTCGAAGGAGACCCGGACGTGCGACTGCGCGCCGAGGTTGTAGACCTCGTCGGGCCGGATGTCGCGCAGCAGGTTCACCAGGGCGACCCCGTCCGCGAGATCGGCGTGATGCAGGACGAAGGAGCGGTCCGCCTCCTCCGGGCCCTGGTAGATGTGGTCTATCCGCTCGGTGTTGAAGCTCGACGAACGGCGGATGAGTCCGTGGACCGTGTATCCCTTGTGGAGCAGCAGCTCGGACAGGTACGAACCGTCCTGTCCGGTCACGCCGGTGATGAGCGCGGTCTTCGCCACGTCTCCCCCTTCTGTGGTCGTCCGTGAGGCTGTTGGCCGTCGAAATTTCAGAGTTTGAGCGATCTGCGGTAAAACGTCACCGCGTCATGGAGCTGCTGGCACAATCCGAGCCATGACGACTGAACTGCCCGGCCCTTCCCAGGAATCCGTCCCCTCCCTGCTACGGCCCGGCGCCCGGGTGTTCGTCGCCGGCCACCGAGGTCTGGTGGGCTCGGCGCTGGTGCGCCGGCTGAGCGCCGAAGGTCACGAGGTGATCACCCGGGGCCGCGACCGCCTGGACCTGTGCGACGCCGGGCGGACCGAGGCCTTCCTGCGCGAGACCCGGCCGGACGCCGTGGTGCTGGCCGCCGCCAAGGTCGGCGGGATCATGGCCAACAGCACGTACCCGGTGCAGTTCCTGGAGGAGAACCTCCGGATCCAGCTGAGCGTCGTCGCCGGGGCGCACGCGGCGGGCGTCGGGCGGCTGCTGTTCCTCGGCTCGTCCTGCATCTACCCCAAGCACGCTCCGCAGCCCATCCCCGAGAGCGCCCTGCTGACCGGCCCGCTGGAGCCGACCAACGAGGCGTACGCGCTCGCGAAGATCGCCGGCATCGTGCAGACCCAGTCCTACCGGCGGCAGTACGGCGCCTCCTACATCAGCGCGATGCCCACCAATCTCTACGGGCCCGGCGACAACTTCGACCTGGAGACCTCGCACGTCCTGCCCGCGCTGATCCGCCGCTTCCACGAGGCGGGCTCGAGCGGGGCGCCGGCCGTCACGCTCTGGGGCTCCGGGAGCCCCCGGCGGGAGTTCCTGCACGTCGACGACCTGGCCGCCGCCTGCGTGCTGCTGCTGGAGCGCTACGACGGCGACGAGCCCGTCAACGTCGGCACCGGCCAGGACCTGACGATCCGTGAACTCGCTGCGACCGTCGCTGATGTGACGTCCTACCAGGGCAGGGTGGAATGGGACAGCGGCAAGCCGGACGGCACCGCGCGCAAGCTGCTCGACGTCTCCCGGCTGACCTCCCTCGGCTTCGTCCCGCAGATCGCGCTGCGTGACGGCATCGCCGCCACCTACGCCTGGTGGCTCGCCGAACAGGGCGCCAAGGTCTGAGCGGGCGCCGGCCCCGGCCCGGCCCGCCGGGTGGGCGGGCACCGTCCCGCCGCCCACCCGGACCCCTCCGGCACCTCGCACCGGCCGCCGCACTCAGTACGCCCCTCGGCCGTCGGTGACGGCGCGCAACGTGCGGGCCATGAGGCCCATGTCCGTGGCCACCGACCAGTTGTCCACGTACCAGAGGTCCAGCGACACGGTCTCCTGCCAGGACAGGTCGGAGCGCCCGCTGACCTGCCACAGGCCGGTCAGCCCCGGTTTGACCGAGAGCCGCCGCAGCTCGCGCTCGTCGTAGCGGGAGACCTCGTCCGGCAGCGGCGGGCGCGGACCGACCAGGGACATGTCACCTCGAAGGACGTTGAGGAGCTGGGGCAGCTCGTCCAGGGACGAGCGGCGCAGCAGCCGGCCGACGCGGGTGACCCGGGGGTCGCGCCGCATCTTGAACATCGGGCCGTCGCTCTCGTTGGACGTGGCCAGCCGCTCGCGGCGCTGTTCGGCGTCCGCCACCATCGTGCGGAACTTCCACATGGTGAACGGCCGGTTGTGCTGCCCGTGGCGGATCTGCCGGTGGAAGACCGGCCCGCAGGAGGTGAACCGGACCGCCGCGGCGACCAGCAGCAGCAGGGGAGCCAGCGCGAGCAGGCCGAGGACGGCGCCGGTCCGGTCCACCGCGGCCTTGAGCGCGGCCTGCGGCCCCCGTCGAAGTGGCGGCACGATGTGCAGCAGGGTCAGCCCGGCCGCCGACGCGGGACGGACCCGGCCCGCCGCGATCTCCGAGAGGTGCGAGAGCACGGACAGCTCCAGTCCGCCGTCGTGCAGCCCCCAGGACAACTGTCGTAATCGCTCCTCGGTGAGTTCGGGGCCCGGTATGACCAGGGCCAGGTCCGCCTCGTGCGCGAAGGCCGCACCGAGCACCGTCGAGGCGTCGTCGTCGGCCGGCGCGGGCGCGAGCCGCCCCGGGACCGGGGTCTCGCAGCTCAGTGCCGCCGTCCCCACGGGCACGGCGGCCACCACGAGGTAGCCGTGGTCCGCCCGGGAACCGAGCAGCCGCACCGCCCGGTCCACCCCCGCGGCCGCCCCGACCACCAGCACCCGGCGGGCCGGCCGTCGCCTGCGCCGCCCCGGCAGCCGCCGGACCCCCGACACGGCCGTCGTCGCCAGCAGCCCGGGAATCAGCGCGACGACAGCCGCCGCCGGATCGATGGACCCGTCGGCCACCGTCCAGAGCACCGCGAGCACGCCGATGAGCACCAGCCAGTCCCCGGACGCGGTCAGCGCCCCGGCCGGCCGGCCGGGTGTCCGGAGCGAGTACCGGCCGCGCGCGGCCCGTACGCAGCCCCAGCCCAGCGCCGCCGCGACCGCACCGGCCAGGGCCCGGGGCTCGCCGTCGGTGCGCAGCACGAGCCAGCCGGGAATCCCGAGGCCGAGCAGGTCGAAGCAGATGACCAGTGGCAGATACCGGCCAGGTCTGTTCTTCGGCCCTGGCCGGGCGGAACGCTCGCGCTGTACGGTCGGGCCCTGTGGCAGCCGGTCGAACTCCTGGCTGCGGGGCCGGTTCGAAGTGGTCCGTGGAAGCGGCGCCCCAGCCAGTCCCACGGGTCCTGATATTCCGGTTTCGGGTAGCTCGACATGCCCCATGAACCCCCCAGTCACAGTTGCATCTCCACAAACGGGGCGCATCCGCCGATCCTGTGGACTGACGGATGCGCCCTCGCTCGGTGCACGATATCCACACACGTGCCATTTCGCTGGAGTTCCAGTGAAGTTCAGACATGTGGTGTGAGCCGGAACTCGTCCCGTTCCGGGCTGGATCACAGGTTCTGTGCGGGGGTGTTGGTATTTGGGACGCGCCGGAATCGGGCGGTGTGCGGATATGTACCGGCGCCTCGCCAACTACTGTACGTGGTCGGCCGGTTGGTCTGTGCTGCCTGCTCGCCGGCGAGGCTCACAACGCTGTCTGGGAGAATGCACCGCCGGGGGACTGCGCCCGGCCACGAGCGAAAGAGGACGAACGGTGACTCCCGCGGAGATGAACTGGGCCGGCAATGTCACGTTCGGGGCGAGGCGGCTGTGCGTCCCCCGCTCGGAGGCCGAGCTGCGGGAGACGGTGGCCGCTTCCACCTCGGTGCGGCCCCTGGGCACCCGCCACTCGTTCAACGACGTCGCCGACACCACAGGGGACCTGCTCTCGGTGGCGGGACTGCCGCGCGTGGTCGAGATCGACCCGGCCGGGGGGACGGTGACGGTGAGCGCGGGGCTGCGCTTCGGCGAGTTCGCCGGGGAGCTGCACGAGGGCGGCTTCGCGCTGCACAACCTGGGTTCGCTCCCGCACATCTCGGTGGCCGGCGCCTGCGCGACCGGGACCCACGGTTCGGGGGTGGGGAACCGGTCGCTGGCGGGCGCCGTCCGGGCCCTGGACATGGTCACGGCCGACGGCGGGACGCTCTCGCTGCGCCGCGGTGACGAGGAATTCCCCGGAGCGGTGGTCGCGATGGGCGCGCTGGGTGTGGTGACCCGGCTGACGCTGGACGTGGTCCCGGCCTTCGACGTACAGCAGTGGGTGTACGAGGACCTCCCCGAGTCCCGGCTGACCGGCGCTTTCGACGAGGTGCTGTCGGCCGCGTACAGCGTCAGTGTCTTCACCGACTGGCGTCCGGGGCCGGTCGGCCAGGTGTGGCTGAAGGAGCGGGTGGGGAGCGGGGGAGTGCGGCAGGCGCCGGCCGAGTGGCTGGGCGCACGGCTCGCGGACGGTCCGCGCCACCCGATCCCCGGTGTGCCGGCCGGCAACTGCACCCGGCAGCAGGGCGCGGCCGGAGCCTGGCACCGGAGGCTGCCGCACTTCCGGCTGGAGTTCACCCCGAGCAACGGAGACGAGCTGCAGTCGGAGTACTTCGTGGCCCGGGAGGACGCCGCGGCCGCCTACGAGGCGCTGGGCCGGCTCCGGGACCGGATCGCCCCGCTGCTCCAGATCTCCGAGATCCGTACCGTCGCCGGTGACGACCTGTGGCTCAGCCCGGCGTCCGGCCGGGACTCGGTGGCCTTCCACTTCACCTGGATACCGGACACCGTGGCGGTCGCGCCGGTGCTCGGCGAGATCGAGGAGGCGCTGGCCCCGTTCGGCGCGCGGCCGCACTGGGGCAAGGTGTTCACCACCGACCCCGGCGTCCTGCGCACGCTGTACGGGCGGTACGCGGACTTTGAGAAGCTGATGGCCCGGTACGACCCGCACGGCACCTTCCGCAACGACTTCCTGGACCGGCACTTCCCGGGCTGACCCCGGACGCGGCAGGGATCAGCGGCCCTCGCGCTCGTCCCTCGCCCTGGAGGGCCAGGCCGCCGCCGACCGGCCCGGCGCGAGATGGTCCACCACATCGGCCAGCTCCTCGCAGGCGCGCTCGATCCGGCGCCGGATGTTCTGCTGCTCCGCCACGATCGCGGCCAGCAGCAGCGAGGTCAGCGCCACGGCCCCGTTCAGGACCGTGAGGTTGATCATCACCTCCAGCATGCTGTGCCCGGCGAACGGCCCCACCTGCTCGGTGCCCGCGACCACCGCCAGGACGGACACCAGCAGCGCGCACGGAGCACTGCCCGCCAGCTGGAACCGCAGCGCCGCCCAGATGAGGATCGGGAACACCAGGTAGAGCATCGACAGCGGGCCCCTGGTGGCCACCAGTGAACCCGCGACCGTGACGGCCAGCAGCGCGCCGGCCTCGATCCACCGGTCGGACATCCGGGGCAGCCGCGCCTTGCGCAGCACCACGAGCACCAGCGGCGTGACCACCAGCACCCCCATGGCGTCCCCGGCCCACCACGCGACCCAGACCGTCCAGAACCCGGTGGCGGGCAGCTTGCCGTCCACCGCCAGCATGGCGCTGCCCACCGTCGCGCTGACGGCCATGCCGGCCAGCGCCCCCAGGAAGACCAGCAGGACACCGTCGCGCAGCCGGTCCAGCTCCGCCCGGAAGCCGACCCGGCGCAGCATCAGACAGGCGCAGACGGGTGCGAGCGTGTTGCCCGCCACGACGGCGGCCGTCGACGGCGTCACGGAGCCGCTGAGCGTGGCGATGACGACCAGGGAGCCGATGGCGATCCCGGGCCAGATGCGCAGTCCCAAGATGAGCAGGCAGCCCAGGGCGATGCCGGTCGGCGGCCAGAGCGGTGTCACGATCGCACCGTGGACGGTCACCTGCCTCAGCAGGCCGAGACCCCCGCCCACGTAGTAGGCGGCCGCGACTGCCAGGATGCGCAGCAGCGCCGCGGCCCTGCGCCGGTTTTCCTCACTGCGGATCACGGTACTCATCAGATCTCATCAGACACCGGACCCGGCTGGAGGCGGCGGCGTGACACGCACCGCCCCGGTCACCTCGCTATCCGGGGGCCGCGGGAAACGCGTCGTGGCGCACGACGAGCACGGCGGCGTCGTCCTCGTGCCCGGTGCGCTCCGCCGTCCCCAGGATCGCGTCGGCCAGCTCCTCCGCGTCGTCGCCGACCCGGGAGCGCACCAGCCGCACCACGGCATCCAGCCCCTCGTCGATCGAGTAGGACGGTCCCTCGATCACCCCGTCGGTGAGCAGCACGAAGGCACCGGGGGTGGTGAGCCGGCGGGTGGTGACCGGGTATTCCTCACCGGTCTGGATGCCGAGCGGCAGACCGCCCTCGTCCTCGGTGGTGCCCGAGCGCCCGTCCGCCGTGGCCCACACCGCGGCGACGTGGCCCGCCCGCGCGCTCTGGAGCACCCGGGTGACCGGGTCTATCCGGACGAAGGTGCAGGTGGCGAGGAGACCGGAGTCGACGGACAGCAGCAGGTCGTTGGTCCGCCGCACCACTTCGCCCGGATCGGCCGCGGTGACGGCCAGGGCACGCATCGCGATCCGGATCTGCCCCATGAAGGCCGCCGCCTCGACGTCGTGTCCCTGTACGTCCCCGATGGCGAACGCCAGCGAACCGTCCGCGAGCCGGAAGCCGTCGTACCAGTCGCCCCCGATGTCCAGCCCGCTGCGAGCGGGCGTGTACCGGGCGGCGGTCTGCAGCCCCGGCAGGGCGGGCAGGGACGAGGGGAGCATCTCCCGCTGAAGCGCCTCCGCCAGCTCCACCCGCGCCTGATGGAGCTCCACCTCGCGGCGTGCCCGGGAGGTGAGCTGATGCAGCGTGGTCAGCAGTTCCTCGGCACTGGCCGAGCGGGGAGGACGACGCCGGTTCATGGGCCGCTCCGCAGTGGCTGTGGTGGCGAGCCGCACCACAGGGTCTGTCGTGGCGGGACGATCCGGGAGGTCAACGCTTCGGATCCGGTACGGGGCCGCGCGCCGGCTGCTCCGGACGAGGCTCAGCTCATCGTATTTCGGTGCGGTGATCCGCGCAGGCCGAGCCGCTCCCGGCGGCGGGAACGGGCGGGGTGAGCGGGTTGGGTGGATGCTGGGAGGGAGCCTGTGTGGCGGCGTCGTACGGCGGCCGGCGCGGGCCGGGAGGTGTGCGATGAACCGGACGATGGAGTGGACGGTCCACGTTGATCTGTCCGAGGAGGACGGTGCGACGAAGGCGGAGGCGGTGCTGGACACCGGCACGGCGAGACTCACCGGCCACGGGGTCGCCCGCTGCAGCCCGCAGGACCCCGACGTACCCACCATCGGTGACGAACTCGCCGCGAGCCGTGCGATGCGCGATGTCGCGGCCCAGCTGATGAGCGTGGCCGACCGGGAACTCGGCGAGGTGGGGGCGGGGCGTCCCGACGGGCCCGTTCCGCCGCCCTACGCCTGGACGGACGCGACCGCCTGAGCGCGGCCGCGTCGCCTGTCGTGCTCGCGAGGGGCGCCGTAGCGTGAGCGGCGAGTGGACCGGTCCACGTGAACGAGAGACCCCCGGGTGACGCCATGTGCTGGAGCGCGACCGCTGACCTGGTGGCGGGCACCGCCATCGCGGCGACCGGCGCCGCCTGCGTCTTACGGGCGCGCCGGGCCCGCGATCTTCCGCTCGCCGCGCTCCCGCTGCTGCTGGGCGCCCACCAGATCGTCGAGTCCGCGGTGTGGCGTGCGGACGGCGGCTCCGGCCCGGCGACCGTTGCCTGGGCGGTGATCGCCCTGCCGCTGCTGGCGCTGTGGGTACCGGTGGGCGTGCTGTGCGCGGCGCCGCCGGACGCCCGGCGCCGGCTGCTGCTGCCGCTGGCGGCCGGCGCCGCGACATCCGCCGCGCTCGGGTACGCCCTGTCCGTCCGGCCGGTGACCGCGCAGATCCGCGGGCACACCCTGGGCTATGTGCTCGATCTGCCGCGCCCCGGTCTGCTGGTCGCGGGCTATCTCCTGGCCACCGTCGGATCGCTGCTGCTCTCCGGCGACCGGTGGCTGCGGTGGCTCGGGGCGCTGGCCGCGACGGGGGCCGCGGTCTGCGCCGCGCTGTGGCGGCTGGAGTTCATCTCGACCTGGTGCGCGTTCGCCGCCGTGTGCTCGGTCGTCCTGCTCGGCTGGTCCGGGCGGCGCCCCGCCGGGAACGCGGCACCCGCCGGGCCGTGAGACCGGGCTCATCACGTGTTCGAGGGAACCTCCGTGCGTACTTCCCGGGGGTAACGGAACGGGCGTTCAGGTCCGCCGGTGCGGTGCCTGTTACAGATTCCGGGACCGGATCCGCAGACCGCGCGCGGGCCGGGGGAGGCGGGCAGGACGGCGCGTCCGGCCTCGTCAACCCGGTGCCGCACGGGTGGGTGCAACGGACAGGAATTGACAGGTACCCGGAGGGTTCGGTGGGTGGTGCCTGCAGTCGCGTGTGACGGAAATGTCCGCGCTTCGTAACACGTACCGGGGCGCTGTTCGCGGAACGGGCAGCGGGGTCAAAGTGTGGCTCCCGGCACCACGCCGGGACCGAACAAGGCCCGGACCGCATGGTTTGGGCCAGCACCTGAGGGGTCTTCATGTCCCGTTCCGCACGGCGGATCACCGCCACCGTCATCGCTTCCGGCGCGCTCCTGGCCGCCGCCGCACTTCCGGCGACGGCAGACGGCCACAGCCACAGCCATGGCGACAGTCACAGCCATGGCGACGGCCACGGCCGTGGCCACGAGCACGGCCACAGCAAGCCCGCCCCGCGCTCGGCCGTCGTCCTGGGCAAGATCCAGTACGACAGCCCCGGCCGTGACAACGGTTCGAACCGCAGCCTGAACGGTGAATGGGTCACCGTCACCAACACCGGCCGCAACTCGGTCAACCTGCGCGGCTGGACCCTCAGCGACGAGAGCCACCGCACCTACCGCTTCGACCTGCGTCTGGCCGGCCGCTCCTCGGTGCGCGTGCACACCGGTGTCGGCCGCGACACCCGCCACGACGTCTACCAGGACCTGCGCCGCCAGGTCTGGGACAACAGCGACACGGCGACTCTCAAGGACGCGCGCGGCCACAAGGCCGACTCGAAGTCCTGGGGCCGTCACCACGGGGGCCGCCGCTGACCGCTCCGTAACCCGGGGCCGCTGACGGCCTCCTGACCGCGGCGCACCACGGCCCGTCCGGCCGGGGTGCGCCGCACCCGTTTCACCGGGACCCGTCAGGGCCCGCCCTCCGGAGCCGGGATCTCCTGCTCGGTCCACAGGGCCTTGCCCTCGGAGCCGTACCTGGTGCCCCAGTGCGTGGCGAGCTGCGACACGATGAACAGACCTCGGCCGCCCTCGTCCACCGTGCGCGCGTGCCGCAGGTTGGGCGCCACCGGACTGGTGTCGTGGACCTCGCAGGTCAGGGTGCGGTCCAGCAGCAGACGCAGTTGCAGCGGCGGGGTTCCGTAACGGACCGCGTTGGTGATCAGCTCGCTCACGATCAGCTCGGTCGCCTCGATCGTCTCCTCGTCGAGGCTCCATCCTTCGAGCCGGTCCCGCACGAGGGTACGGGCGACGGCCGGCGTGGTCCGGTCATGGGCCAGCTCCCAGGTCGCGACCCGGTCGGGCGGGACGACGCCGGTCCTGGCGAGCAGCAGCGCGGCGCCGTCGGGATGGGCGCCGGCCGGCAGGCTGTAGACGATGGAGTCGCACAGCTGCCGCAGGGGGCGGTCCGGGTAGACGAGCGCCTCCCGCACCCGGGCCGCGGCCTGAGCGTCCGGCAGCAGCGAACGGGTGAGGAACGCCAGCACACTGCCTTCGTCGAGGTGGATCGTCGCCGTGGCGAAGGGCGCGCTGTCCTCGGAGAACAGCGGCGGGCCCTCCGGTACGTCGAGGGCGACCGGGCTGCCGTCGGGTGCGACGACGACCGGCGCCGGATGTCCCGCCCGCGCCACGGTGCAGGTCCGGGCGAAGGGATCGTAGACCGCGTACATGCAGGTCGCCGTCAGGGACTGGTTGTGCAGCGAGTCGCCCGGCGGCAGCGCCCTGCGCTCGCGCGCCAGCCGGTCGGCCGTGTCATTGAGCCGGGCCAGCACCTCGTCGGGCTCCAGGTCGAGGCCGGCCAGCGCGTGGATGACCGTGCGCAGCTGCCCCATGGTGATGGCCGTCTGCAGCCCATGCCCCTCGACGTTGCCGATGATCAGCGCGGTGCGCGCACCCGACAGGCCGACCGTGTCGAACCAGCAGCCGCTGTTGCGCCCCGGAAGGAGCACGTGCGCGGTCTCGACGCCGATCCGGGCACCGTCGTGCTGGGGGAGCAGCCTGCGCTGGACGGTCGACGCGATCACGTGGTCGCGCTCGTAGCGCCGGGCGTTCTCGATGCTCAGCGCGGCATGGGCGCCGGCGGTCAGGGCGAGGGCGAGGTCGTTCTCGTCGTACGGCTCGACGCCCCGGAACCGGTAGAAGCTCACCAGGCCGAGCACGGAGCCGTGAAGTTTCAGCGGCACCACGATCAGCGAGTGCGCCCCGGACACCTCGATCATCTGCGCGGTGTCCGGATCCGAGTCCAGCCACGGGGTGTCCGGGCCGAGCGTGGACAGCCGGGGCCGCAGATCCGTGACGGCGAGCGCGAACGGCGTACGGTCGGGCAGCCGTCGCATGTCCCCGGCCATGGCGTCGCCACCCGACCCCCGTTGGGCCGCGCGGCGCAGCGGGACGTCGCGGCCCAGCGGACTCACCGGCGGGGGCGAACCCCGCAGGACCTCGTCCACCACCTCGACCACGGCGAAGTCGGCGAACCTCGGCACCAGGGCGGCGACCAGGCCCTCGCAGGTCGCCGCCACATCGAGGGAGTGGCCCACCTCCCGGCGCACGGCCGTGAGGCAGTCCGCGCGGGCGCGCGCCTTCTCCCGCTCGTTGACGTCGACGACCGCGGCCAGCACCCCGAGCGGCCGCCCCCCGGGGCCGTCCAGCCGGTGCAGGGTGACCCGCAGGCTGTGGTCGGGACCCGGCGCCTGGGCCAGCCGCCCCCGGATCACCCGGTCGAGCACGGGCACGCCGCTCTCCAGCACGCTGCGCAGCAGTTGTTCGGCCTCGTCCGGATCGTCGAGCCGGTACGCCTCGGTGAAGTGCAGTCCCACGAGCTGTTCGGCAGAGACGGCGTCGGACAGGGCGTTGACGCGCTCCACCCGCAGCTCGGTGTCCAGGACGTGCAGGCCCACCGCGGACTGGCTGAACAGGGCGTCCAGGAGCGCCGCCGCCATCACGTCGCCCGTGGTCGTCCCAGGGACCGCTCCACCGGCGTCCGACACGTCGCACCCCCATCAGGCTCCGCCGTCCCAGCGAATCAGCGGCTCTCGGGACAGCCTGCGTACCGCCCGTCCGGCCCGCCACCGTGCGGGGCCGAACGGGTGGATCCGCTGAGCCGGTTCAGCTGCCGAGGGCGGCCGAGACGACGCTCCTGGCCTCCTCCTGGACCCGGCCGAGGTGCTCGGCGCCGAGGAAGGACTCTGCGTAGATCTTGTAGACGTCCTCGGTGCCCGAGGGCCGGGCGGCGAACCAGGCGTTCTCCGTCGTCACCTTGATGCCGCCGATCGCCTCCCCGTTGCCCGGCGCGGAGGTGAGCACGGCCGTGACCGGTTCGCCCGCCAGGGTGTCGGCGCCGACCTGCTCGGGGGAGAGGCGCGCCAGCACCGCCTTCTGCTCACGGTCCGCCGGGGCATCGATACGGGCGTACGCGGGCTCACCGAACCGGGAGACCAGCGCGGCGTAGTGCGCGGAGGGGGATTCGTCCGTGACCGCGAGGATCTCGGAGGCGAGCAGCGCCAGCAGGATGCCGTCCTTGTCCGTCGTCCATACCGACCCGTCATGGCGCAGGAACGAGGCCCCGGCCGACTCCTCGCCACCGAACCCCAGGGAGCCGTCGGCCAGACCGTCCACGAACCACTTGAACCCGACCGGCACCTCGACCAGTTCCCGGCCGAGACCGGCGGCGACCCGGTCGATCATGCCCGACGACACCAGGGTCTTGCCGATGCCCGCCCCGGCGGGCCACCGGTCCCGGTGCCGGTACAGGTAGTCGATGGCGACGGCGAGGTAGTGGTTCGGGTTCATCAGGCCCGCGTCGGGGGTGACGATGCCGTGGCGGTCCGCGTCGGCGTCGTTGCCGGTGGCGATGGAGTAGCGGTCGCGCTGCCCGATCAGTGAGGCCATCGCGTACGGGGACGAGCAGTCCATCCGGATCTTGCCGTCCCAGTCCAGCGTCATGAACCGCCACGTGGGGTCGGTGAGCGGATTGACGACCGTCAGGTCGAGCCGGTGCTGCTCCGCGATGCGGCCCCAGTACGCGACCGACGCCCCGCCCAGCGGGTCGGCGCCGATCCGTACCCCGGCCGCGCGCACCGCGTCGAGGTCGAGCACGGAGGGAAGGTCCGTCACATAGCTGCCGAGGAAGTCGTACGTCCCGGTCGAGGGCGCCGCCAGCGCGCGGACGAAGGGCATCCGGCGGACGTCCTTGAGACCGCCCGCGATGATCTCGTTGGCCCGCTCCTGAATCCAGCCGGTCGCCGCGGACCCGGCCGGGCCGCCGTTCGGCGGGTTGTACTTGAACCCGCCGTCACCGGGCGGGTTGTGGGACGGGGTCACCACCACACCGTCGGCGAGGTGCGAGGTACGGCCGCGGTTGTGGGTGAGGACGGCGTGCGAGACCGCGGGCGTCGGCGTGTAGCCGTCGGCGGAGTCGATGAGCACGTTCACGTCGTTGGCCGCGAACACTTCGAGGGCGGTGACCCGCGCGGGCTCCGAAAGCGCGTGGGTGTCGGCCCCGAGGAACAGCGGCCCGTCCGTCCCCTGCCGGGCCCGGTACTCGCTGATGGCCTGGCTCGTCGCGGCGATGTGGTCCTCGTTGAACGCGGTGGCCGTCGACGAACCCCGGTGCCCCGAGGTGCCGAACGCCACCCGCTGGCCCGCCTCGGCCGGATCCGGGTGCAGCGTGTAGTACGCCGTCACCAGCCGTGCCACATCGGTCAGGTCCTCGGGGCGCGCCTGCTGTCCGGCTCGTGTGTGCGGCATCTGCCACTCCTCCGTATCGGTCGGTCGGTGCGATCTGCCCGCCGGGTCATTTTCACCGGTCGGCGTCGCCGGCGGGCGCCCGCCCCGCCGTGCGGACGGCCACCGCCGCCGCGTATCCCCGGGGGGCCGCGACATCGGTGACCGTCCAGCCGTCGGGGCCGGGCTGCGGCCGGGGACCGGTGCCCACGTGGTCGTGCGAGAGCCCGCCGGCCAGGCCGGCCCCCGTGCCCTTCAGATAAGCCTCCTTGCGGGTCCAGGCCCGGACGAAGGCGGCGGGCCGCTCATGCTCCGGCAGCGCCGCCAGTTCGCGGCACTCCGCCGGATGCAGCTTGTCCCCGATCTCCGCCACGATCTCGGCCGACGGAACACGCTCCACGTCCACCCCGACCGGCTCGTCCGCGAACGCCAGCAGCGCGACGCCCCGGGTGTGCGACAGGGAGAAGTGCACGCCGTCGGTCGCGGGACGGCCGTGCGGCCCGCCGCAGGACGGACAGGCCTCCCGCGTCAGCCGCACGGCGGCGGGCGCGATGCCGAGCCGGGCCCCCAGCAGCATCCGCAGCGCCACGTGCGAGGCGACGAAGCAGAGGCGGTCGGCCTCGACGGCCAGCGCTCCGGCCCGCGCGAGCTCCTTGGCGTCCAGGATGCCCGGGGCCAGCCGCTGCGCCCGGTCACCGTCCCGCTGCGGGTCCACCTGCCACAACGCGGGGACACCGGGGCGCGGGGCAGGCTCCGGGCCCCGGTAGCCGGTCTCCGTGAACGCGAACTCGTCGGGCTGGTACACCGTTACGTCTTCCCTCGTCCGGGGCGGGCGCCGCGAGCGGTCGTCGACGGCGGGGCGGTCGCACATATTCTATGGAGACCGGGGCCGGGGCGGACATACGCTCGCTCACAGGTGACCAGGTCACGGCGGCTTCCGGCCACCGGCCCATCGGACAGGAGACACCGGATGTCATCGGACGACCGCCCGGCCGCCGGCCACATACGGCTGCGTGAGGCCCGCTCCGGCGACGCGGACCGTCTCACCCGGCTCTTCCTCGCCTCCCGCGCCTCGGCCATGCCGTACCTGCGCAGGGTGCACAGCGACGAGGCGACCCTCGGCTGGATGACCCATGTCGTACTGCCCGGCACCGATGTCTGGGTGGCCGAACTCCGCGCGGACGGCGCCGATGCGGAGATCGTCGGCTTCGTCTCGCTCGACGGCCAGGAGCTCGAACACCTCTACCTGAGCCCCGGTGCCTGGCGCCGGGGCATCGGCACCCTCCTGCTGGCGAAGGCCAGGGAGCGCAGCCCCGAGGGGCTCGCGCTCCACACCTTCCAACGCAACACCGCCGCACGTGCCTTCTACGAGCGGCACGGCTTCACCCCGTCGGAGTTCGACGACGGCAGCCGCAACGAAGAGGGCGAACCCGACGTCAGGTACCGCTGGAGCGCCACCGGCTGAGGCGCGCCCGCCCCTGAGCGCTGTCCCGCAGGTGTGTACTGACCTCGCACGCGCCGGACGCGGCTACGCCCGTCCTGCGGGCGGACGACGCTACTTTCGAAACACGCCCAGGCGCCGCCGTACGCGCCAGGGCCCTCGGACCGACTCCCCGTCCGAGCTGGCAGTTTTCAGCGCCTTTCGCTTTTACGCAAATTTGTTGCGCGAATTGCAGTCCGCTTGCGGTGTCGTCCTTGCGGAGTCGATGAGCCATCTATTGCCGTGTTTGTCATGGCAGTTGAGCCGGTGCGAGGCAATCCGCTTACGTCGCGGTTTCTGTCGTGACGGTGGACTCGCCGTCATTTCTCTGCAACTCTCTGACCGCAATACGCAAAAGTCCATCCTGTGGGCGCAGAAATCATGCCCCCAACAGGTACGCAGAAAGAGCCGCGCCTTGGACGCGCCCTGCGCCGAGGCCGAAGATCGGGGACATATGAGAACGCAACGCTGGAGATGGCGGGTTCTTTCCGCCGCTGTCACCACCAGCATGCTGGTGGTCGGCTGGCCGGCGATCAACGCCTCGGCGGCCGGCGGCCCGAACATCGCCGCAGACCAGAAGGCGGCCGCGAGCAGCGCCGGCGGCGGGAAAGCCGCCGGGAACATCGCCGACGGTGAGCAGTCGACGTACTGGGAGGGGTCGAGCAGCGCTCTGCCCCAGTGGGTGCAGAGCGACCTGGGCAAGGTCACCCGCATCGACCAGGTCACCCTGAAGCTTCCCGCCGACTGGAAGACCCGCCGGCAGACCCTGTCGCTCCAGGGCAGCGCCGACGGCACCAGCTTCTCCACGCTGAAGACCTCGGCCGCTTACACCTTCGCACCGGGCAGCTCCAACAAGGTGACCATCAGCTTCCCGGCCACCCGGACCCGGTTCGTACGGGCGAACATCACGGCGAACACCGTCGCGAAGAACGGCCAGCTCTCCGAGCTGGAGGTCCGCGCGGCGGCTGCCTCGTCGGTGAACCTGGCCGCCGGCCGCACGCTCACGGCCAGCAGCTACACCCAGAACTACATCGCGTCGCAGGCCAACGACGGCAACGTGGCCAGCTACTGGGAGAGCCGCAACGGCGACCTGCCGCAGTGGATCCAGGCCGACCTCGGCTCCTCGGTGCGGGTCGACCGGGTGGTGCTGCGCCTGCCCGACGGCTGGGAGTCCCGCAGCCAGACCCTGAAGATCCAGGGCAGCACCAACGGCTCGGACTTCAGCGACCTGACGCAGTCCAAGGCGTACACCTTCAGCCCGACGGCCGGCGAGACGGCGACGATCAGCTTCGACGCCACGACCACCCGCTACGTGCGCGTCCTGGTCTCCGCCAACTCCGTCCAGCCGGGCGCCCAGGTCTCCGAGCTGGAGATCTACGGCCCCACCACGGGCGACACCCAGGCGCCCACCGCGCCGACGCAGCTGGCGTACACCGAGCCGGCTACCGGGCAGATCAGGCTGACCTGGAAGGCGGCGACGGACGACACCGCCGTCACCGGCTACGACATCTACGCCGACAACACCCTGCTGAGCAGCGTGGCCGGCAATGTCACCACGTTCACCGACACCCGTCCGACCGGCTCGACCGTGTCGTACTACGTCCGGGCCAAGGACGCGGCGGGCAACGTCTCGGGCAACAGCAACACCGTCACCCGGACCGGCGACACGGGTGACACCCAGGCACCGACCGCACCGGCCGGCCTGAGCTTCACCGAGCCGGGCGCCGGGCAGATCAAGCTGACCTGGCAGGCCTCCACCGACAACAAGGGCGTCACCGGGTACGACATCTACGCCAACAACGTGCTGCGCAAGAGCGTGGCCGGCGATGTCACCACCTACACCGACACCCAGTCGGCCGCCACCACGGTCTCCTACACCGTGCGGGCCAAGGACGCGGCGGGCAACGTGTCGGGCGACAGCAACACCGTCACCCGCAACGGCAGCACGAGCGCGGCGTCCAACCTCGCGATCGGCAAGCCCATCACCGCCTCGTCCGTGGTCCACACGTTCGTCGCGGAGAACGCCAACGACAACAGCCTGACCACCTACTGGGAGGGCGCGGGCGGCAGCTACCCGAACACGCTGACGGTGAAGCTGGGCGCCAACGCCGAGACCGACAGCGTCGTCGTGAAGCTCAACCCGGACAGCAGCTGGGGGGCCAGGACCCAGAACATCCAGGTGCTGGGCCGGGAGCAGAGCGCCTCGTCCTTCACCAGCCTGGTCGCCGCCAAGGACTACGCGTTCAGTCCGGGCAGCGGCAACGCGGTGACCATCCCGGTCAGCGGCCGGGTCGCCGACGTCCAGCTGAAGTTCAACTCCAACACCGGCTCCGGTGCAGGTCAGGTCGCGGAGTTCCAGGTGCTGGGCGCCCCGGCACCCAACCCGAACCTCCAGGTCGGCTCGGTGACCGCGGCTCCCGCCGCGCCCGTCGAGTCCGACCCGGTCACGCTGACCGCGACGGTGCGCAACAGCGGTTCGGTCGCGGCTCCGGCGAGCAAGGTCGAGTTCCGGCTCGGCGGCACCAAGGTCGCCACCGGGTCCGTGGGCGCGCTGGCCGCCGGAGCCTCCACGCAGGTCAGTGCGGAGATCGGACCGCGTGACGCCGGCAGCTACGAGCTCAGTGCCGTCGCCGACCCGGCCAACGAGGTCATCGAGCAGAACGAGACCGACAACACCTACACCAGCGCCACCGCACTGGTCGTCAAGCCGGTCGCCAGCTCGGACCTGGTCTCCACCGGGGTCAGCACCTCCCCGTCGGCCCCGTCCAACGGCCAGAACGTCACGTTCTCCGTCGCCATCAAGAACCAGGGCACGGTGGCGTCCGCCGCCGGCGCCCACGCCGTCACGCTCAGCCTGCTCGACGCCAAGGGCGCCACGGTGAAGACCCTCACCGGCACCTACAACGGGGCCATCGCGGCGGGCGCCACCGGCGCGCCGGTGAGCCTGGGCAGCTGGACCGCGGTCAACGGCTCGTACACCGTGCGCACGGTGATCGCGGACGACACCAACGAACTCCCGGTGAAGCGCGAGAACAACACCACCACCAGCTCGTTCTTCGTCGGCCGGGGCGCCAACATGCCCTACGACATGTACGAGGCCGAGGACGGCGTCACCGGTGGCGGTGCCAAGGTCGTCGGACCGAACCGGACCGTCGGAGACATCGCGGGCGAGGCCTCGGGCCGCAAGGCCGTGACCCTCGACAGCACCGGCAACTACGTGGAGTTCACCACCAGGGCCAGCACCAACACCCTGGTGACCCGGTTCTCCATCCCCGACTCCGCGGGCGGCGGAGGCATCGACTCCAAGCTGAACCTCTACGTGGACGGCACCTTCCTCAAGGCGATCGACCTCACCTCGAAGTACGCGTGGCTGTACGGCGCCGAGACCGGACCCGGAAACTCCCCGGGCTCGGGTTCGCCGCGGCACATCTACGACGAGGCGAACGTGATGCTGGGCAAGACCGTCCCGGCGGGCAGCAAGATCCGGCTCCAGAAGGACGCCGCGAACACCTCCACCTACGCGATCGACTTCGTCAGCCTGGAGCAGGCCACCCAGATCGCCAACCCGGACCCGGCCGCCTACGCCGTGCCCGCCGGATTCACCCACCAGGACGTCCAGAACGCCCTGGACAAGGTCCGGATGGACACCACGGGCAAGCTGGTCGGCGTCTACCTGCCGGCCGGTGACTACCAGACCGCGAGCAAGTTCCAGGTCTACGGAAAGGCCGTGAAGGTCGTCGGCGCGGGCCCCTGGTACACCAGGTTCTTCGCACCCTCGGGCCAGGAAAACACCGACAACGGATTCCGTGCCGAGGCCAGTGCGAAGGGATCGTCGTTCGCGAACTTCGCGTACTTCGGGAACTACACCTCGCGCATCGACGGACCGGGCAAGGTGTTCGACTTCTCCAACGTCTCCGACATCACCATCGACAACGTCTGGAACGAGCACACGGTGTGCCTCTACTGGGGCGCGAACACCGACAGCATCACCATCAAGAACTCGCGCATCCGTGACACGTTCGCCGACGGCATCAACATGACCAACGGCTCGACGGACAACCACGTCGTCAACAACGAGTCCCGGGCCACGGGCGACGACAGCTTCGCACTGTTCTCGGCCATCGACTCCGGTGGCTCGGACATGAAGAACAACCTGTACGAGAACCTCACCTCGATCCTGACCTGGCGCGCGGCGGGTGTCGCCGTATACGGCGGCTTCGACAACACCTTCCGCAACATCCTGATCGCGGACACCCTGGTCTACTCGGGCGTCACGGTGAGCTCGCTGGACTTCGGCTACCCGATGAACGGGTTCGGGACCGAGCCGACGACCATCGAGAACGTGTCGATCGTCCGCTCCGGCGGCCATTTCTGGGGGACGCAGACCTTCCCCGGCATCTGGCTGTTCTCCGCCTCCAAGGTGTTCCAGGGCATCCGGATCAACCATGTCGACATCGTCGACCCGACGTACAGCGGCATCATGTTCCAGACCAACTACGTGGGAGGGCAGCCGCAGTTCCCGATCAAGGACACCGTGCTGAGCGACATCTCCATCTCGGGCGCCCGCAAGAGCGGCGACGCCTTCGACGCCAAGTCCGGCTTCGGGCTGTGGGCCAACGAGATGCCGGAGGCCGGCCAGGGGCCCGCCGTCGGTGAGGTCACCTTCAACGGCCTGAAGCTGAGCGGCAACGCACAGGACGTGAAGAACACCACCTCCACCATGAAGATCAACATCAACCCGTAACCACCTCGCGCGCAGGAACGCCGTCCGGCCTGCCGGGCGGCGTTCCGTGGTGCGCAAATTCCTTGCGCCGACCCGTGAGAAGTTTGCGGAAGCGGCCCCGCCGACCGGTCACGAACCGTGCGGAACCACCCCTGGCGTGCTGTCTCGGCCGTATGGAGCCGAGTGGCACGCCTCTGTCGTGCATCACACGAGGTGCGCAACGGACTGTCAAACTTTTACGAAAACTGCGCGAGATATTGCGTTCACATGTCGGCGCTGGTTGAGTGAACCTCGCCCCGGCAGAGAGCCGGCCGCGGGCCTTCCATGCTCATGCCCGAAGGGGACCATCGATGAGAAGTGCTGGGTTCAGCCGCACACGCCGTACAAGCCGTGCCTCAGCGGCTGCCCTTGTCACCGCACTCGCCCTGACCGCTCTCGCCTCCTGCGGCACGAGCAGCAGCAGCGACAACGGTGACAACGGCAGTGGATCCAAGGGTTCGTCCGACCCGTCGGCGCCCCTCGACCCGAAGACGAAGGTGACGATCTCGATCGACTGCATGCCGCCGGCGGCCAAGGCCGCTGAGCTGCGTGAGTGGAACGAGGACATCAAGACGTTCAAGAAGACCTACCCGAACGTCACGATCAACGGGAAGTCCACTCCCGGCCAGTGCAACGAACCGCCCCGCTTCACGGCGATGCTGAAGGGCAAGTCGCAGCCCGACGTCTTCTACGCGTACTTCAGCGACCTCCAGCAGGTCCTGGACAACGACGGCGCCGAGGACATCTCCGCCTACGTCACCGACAAGACGGTGCCCGCGCTCAAGGACATCCAGACCCAGGTCATCGACGTGGCCCGCAAGGACGGCAAGCTCTACGCCCTGCCGACCAGCAACTACACCATGGGCCTGATGATCAACCGGAAGCTGTTCACGCAGGCCGGTCTGGACCCGAACAAGCCGCCGACCACCTGGGACGACGTGCGCACGGCCGCGAAGAAGATCGCGGGCCTGGGCAAGGGCATCTCCGGCTACGGGGAGTACAGCGCCGGCAACAACGGCGGCTGGCACTTCGCGGCGACCCAGTTCGGTCTCGGCGGGGACGTCGTGGACGCCTCCGGCAAGAAGGCGGCCTTCAACAACGCCACCGGCAAGCAGGTCCTCCAGCAGCTGCACGACATGCGCTGGGAGGACGACAGCATGGGCAAGACCCAGCTGCTGAAGTGGGGCGACCTCCAGAAGCAGATAGCCAGCGACAAGCTGGGCATGTTCCTGGCCGCCCCCGACGACATCGCCTACATGGTCCAGCAGCTCGGCGCCAAGTACGAGACCTTCGGCCTGGGCCCGATCCCCGGCGGCAAGGGCACTCTCTTCGGCGGCAACAACTACATGATCAAGAAGGGCAGCTCGCCCGACCAGATCAAGGCCGGCATCGCCTGGCTGAACTTCAAGAACCTCACCCCGGGCAAGGGACAGTTCGACTGGGCCCGCACCAAGGCCGACAAGCTCCCCGTCGGGCTGCCGCAGCCGAACTTCTTCCTCAACGAGTCCAAGACCAAGGACGACGCGGCACGCGCGAAGGACGCGACGATGCCCGTCGAGAACTTCAAGGCCTTCATGGACAACCCCGTTCCGGGCAAGGCCGAGCCGCCGAAGGCGCAGGAGATCTACAAGATCCTCGACAACGCCATGTCCGGCGTCCTGACCAACAAGGACGCCAACATCGACAAGCTGCTCTCCACTGCCGAGCAGCAGGTCAACCAGGTACTGGCGAACCAGTAACGGACGCGTGGGACCGGGTCACGCGGACCCGGTCCCACATTCCGGACCCGTCCGATCTACTGCGCTTCAGTTCACCGGCACCTAGGAGACACCATGTCGGCCCCTACCCTGTCCTCCCGTAAGGCCGCCGTGCCCCGGCCAGGACACCCAGGCCCCGCACGCCGGACCTCCGCCCGCGAGGAGTTCCTGCGCGCCGTGCGCCGCAACATCTCAGCCCACGGCTTCCTCATCGGAGCGGTGCTCTGCTTCTCGTTCTTCTCCTGGTATCCCATGGTCAGGGAGTTCATCCTGGCCTTCCAGAAGACCGAGGACGGCAAAACCACCTGGGCCGGCTGGTCCAACCTGAGTTACGTCTTCAACGACCCGGCGTTCTGGCAGGCCTGGCGCAACACCCTGCAGTACACCGTGCTGGCTCTGCTGCTCGGCTTCGTCGTCCCGTTCGTCGTCGCCGTCGTACTCAACGAGTTCCGGCACGCACAGGGCTACCTGCGGCTCCTGGTCTACCTCCCCGTCATGCTGCCGCCGGTCGCCTCCGTACTGCTGTTCAAGTACTTCTACGACCCCGGGTACGGCCTCTTCAACCGCATCCTGGAGATCTTCCACCTGCCCGCACAGCAGTGGCTCCAGGACACCAGCACCTCCATGCTCTCCGTCGTCATCGCGGCGACCTGGATGAACATGGGCGGTGCCACCCTGATCTACCTCGCCGCGCTCCAGGGCATCCCCGGAGAGCTGTACGAGGCCGCGGAACTCGACGGCGCCGGCCTGCTGCGCAAGATCTGGCACGTCACCATCCCGCAGACCCGGCTGATCCTCTCGCTGCTCCTGCTCATGCAGATCATCGCGACGATGCAGGTCTTCACGGAGCCGTTCCTGCTCACCAACGGAGCGGGCCCCGAGGGATCCACGACCACCGTCGTCTACCTCATCTACCAGTACGCCTTCAACTTCAACAACTACGGCAGCGCGGCGGCACTCGGCCTCGTCCTGCTCGTCGTCCTCGCGGGCTTCTCCGCGGTGTACGTACGACTGAGCCGCAGCAGCGAAGACTAGGACGGGAGCACGACCATGGCATCGAACACGCTAGTCTCCCGGAGCGGGAGCGAGAGCCGCCGGGCCGGCCGCCGCAGAGCCGCACGCGCGGCCGACCTCGGACGCCAGCGGACCCTCATCTCACCGGCCCAGCTCGGCAGGCCCCGCGGCAAGACGTTCTACTGGATCACCTTCGCCGTAGTGGTCATCGTCTTCACCGTGGCCTTCCTCGGGCCGCTGTACTGGATGGTCACCGGTGGTCTCAAGACCACCCAGGAAGTCGTACAGAGCCCGCCCACGGCCTTCCCCGGCTCCATCCACACCGAGAACTACAGCCAGGCCTGGACCGTCATGGACCTGTCCAAGCTGCTGTTCAACACCCTGTACTACGCCTTCGGCGCGCTCGCCTTCCAGCTGGTCTTCGACGTCGCCGCCGCCTACTCGCTGTCCAAGCTGCGGCCGGTGTTCGGCAAGGTCATCCTCGGCATGATGCTGGCCACCCTGATGATCCCGGCCACCGTGCTGGTCGTCCCGCAGTACCTCACGGTCCTGGACGTACCCATCTTCCAGCGCAACCTGGTCAACTCGCCCTGGGCGATCTGGCTGCCGTCGGTCACCAACGCCTTCAACATCTTCCTGCTGAAGCGGTTCTTCGACTCGATCCCGCGCGAGCTGCTCGACGCCGCCTCCATCGACGGCGCCTCGCCGCTGCGCACCCTGCGCTCGATCATCCTGCCGATCTCCCGGCCGATCCTCGGAGTCGTCTCCATCTTCGCCATCGTCGGCGTGTGGAAGGACTTCCTCTGGCCGATGCTCACCCTGCCCGACCCGAGCAAGCAGACCCTCAACGTGGGCATCTACTCGCTGGCCAGCGGCGTACCGGAGAACATCCTGATCGCCGCGCTCACCATCGCGTCCATCCCCACACTGCTCATCTTCCTGATCTTCCAGCGCAACATCATGGGCGGTCTGACCGCGGGCGGCCTCAAGGGCTGACTCCCTTCGCCACACCGCCCGGCACAGCCGCCCTCCCCCAGCACTCCGCCGCCGGCCCGGCCTCCTGCCCCGCTTGCGGGCCGGCGGCGGAGTACCACCTGCCCGAAAGGAACGCCACGTGGCAGCCAACCGTCCGTCCGAGCCCACCGCGAACTGGTGGCGCGACGCAGCCATCTACCAGGTCTATGTACGCAGCTTCGCCGATGGCGACGGTGACGGCACCGGCGACCTCGCGGGAGTACGGGCCAAGCTGCCCTACCTCGTCGAACTCGGCGTGGACGCACTCTGGTTCACCCCCTGGTACCTCTCGCCGCTCGCCGACGGCGGCTACGACGTGGCCGACTACCGCACCATCGACCCCGCGTTCGGCACCCTTGCCGAGGCGGAGAAGCTGATCGCGGAGGCCCGCGAACTCGGCATCCGCACCATCATCGACATCGTGCCCAACCACGTCTCCGACCAGCACGCCTGGTTCCGGGCAGCCCTCGAAGCCGGCTCCGGCAGCCCCGAGCGCGACCTCTTCCACTTCCGCAAGGGCCGCGGCCCGGACGGCGCGATCCCGCCCAACGACTGGGTCTCCGAATTCGGCGGCACCCCCTGGACCAGGCTGGACGACGGCGAGTGGTACCTCCACCTCTTCGCCACCCAGCAGCCCGACCTCAACTGGGCACACCCGGCGGTCCGCCAGGAGCACGAGGAGGTGCTGCGCTTCTGGTTCGAACGCGGCGTCTCCGGCGTACGGATCGACTCCGCGGCCCTGCTCGCCAAGGACCCCGCCCTGCCCGACTTCGTCGTGGGCAGCGACCCGCACCCCTTCGTCGACCGCGACGAACTGCACGACATCTACCGCGCCTGGCGCGCCATCGGCGACGAGTACGGCGGCGTCTTCGTGGGCGAGGTCTGGCTGCCCGACACCGAGCGGTTCGCCCGCTACCTGCGCCCCGACGAGCTCCACACCGCCTTCAACTTCAACTTCCTGGCCTGCCCCTGGGAGGCGGGGCTGCTGCGGACCGCCATCGAGGACACGCTCGCCGAGCACGCCTCGGTCGGCGCCCCCGCCACCTGGGTCCTGTGCAACCACGACGTCACCCGCACCGTCACCCGCTACGGCCGGGCCGAGACCGGTTTCGACTTCGACGCGAAGACCTTCGGGACCCCGACGGACCTGGCCCTGGGCACCCGTCGCGCCCGCGCCGCCGCCCTGCTCTCGCTGGCCCTGCCCGGCGCGGCCTACCTCTACCAGGGCGAGGAACTCGGCCTGCCGGAGGTGGACATCCCGCTGGACCGCATCCAGGACCCGATGCACTTCCGCAAGGGCGGCGCCGACCCCGGCCGCGACGGCTGCCGGGTGCCGCTGCCCTGGTCGGCCGAGGGCCCGTACGCCGGCTTCGGTGCCACCGCGGAACCCTGGCTCCCGCAGCCGGCCGACTGGCCGTCGTACGCCGCCGACCTGCAGAGCGGCGACCCGGACTCGATGCTCACCCTGTACCGCGAGGCGCTGCGGCTGCGCCGCGAGGAGCCGGGGTTCGCGACGGCGGGGGAGCCGGGCGCCCCCGAGCTGACCTGGCTGGACGCGGCCCCGGGGGTGCTCGCCTTCAGCCGGACCGACGGACTCCTGTGCGTGGTCAACCTGGCCGCCGACGCGGCCGAGCTGCCCCGCCACAGCGCGGTGCTGCTGGCCAGCGGCCCGCTCGACGGGGCGGGCCGGCTCCCGCAGGACACCGCGGTCTGGCTGCGCGCCTGACCTGCGGAGGGACGACGTGACTGCCCATGGACCCGGCGGGGCCCATGGGCAGGATCGCGGGGGGACGAGGGCTGCGGCACAGTAGGGCATATGGATGCCGCGAATGATCTGAACGCCCTCGCCGCCGAGCACCTGGCCGCGGCCCGCATTTCCGCGCACGGCCGCAGCGCGCACCTCCTGCTGCACGAGGAGCCGCTGCGGCAGACCGTCATCGCCCTGACCTCGGGTTCGGCGCTCGACGAGCACAACGCCCCGCCCGCCGCCTCCCTCCAGGTGCTGCGCGGCCGGGTCCGGCTCACCGCCGCCTCCGGCGATGTGGAGCTGGCACCCGGACGGCTGCACCCCATCCCGCAGGAGCGGCACGGACTGCTCGCGCTGGAGGACGCCGTGGTGCTGCTGACAGCGGTCAACGGCTGACGGCACCGCTCACTCCCCGGGCAGAGTCAGGCGCCGTCGCCGCAGGTAGTCCCGCACGGCCGTGTTCTTCGTCAGGCCCGCCGCCCTCTCGTAGGCGGCCGCGGCCTCCCGGGTACGGCCCAGCCTGCGCAGCAGCTCGGCCCGCACGGCGTGGAAGACGTGGTAGCCGTCGAGTTCCAGCGCGTCGACGAGCGCGAGGGCGGCTTGCGGTCCCCGCACCTCCGCCACGGCCACGGCACGGTTCAGCGCCACCACCGGGTTCGGTCCGGCCGCGAGCAACTGGTCGTACAGCCGCAGGATCTGGCCCCAGTCGGTGGCGGCGGTGGTCGCCGCGTCGCTGTGTACCGCGTTGATCGCCGCCTGGATCTGGTACGGACCGGGCCGGCCCCACCGCAGGCACTGCCGCACCAGCGACTGCCCCTCGGCGATCAGCGCCCCGTCCCACAGCTCGCGCCGCTGCTCGTCCAGCGGCACCAGCTCGCCGTCGGGCCCCGAGCGCGCCGCTCTCCGCGACTCGGTGAGCAGCATGAGGGCCAGGAGCCCCACCGCCTCCGGTTCGTCGGGCATCAGCTCCGTCAGCAGCCGGCCCAGGCGAATCGCCTCCGCGCAGAGGTCCTCGCGGGCCGGCCGGTCGCCCGAACTCGCGGTGTAGCCCTCGTTGAAGACGAGATACACCACGGTGAGCACCGAGCGGAGCCGCTCGGGCAGATCGGCGTCGGACGGCACCCGGTAGGGGATCCGGGCGTCACGGATCTTGGCCTTCGCGCGCACCAGCCGCTGCGCCATGGCCGCCTCCGGCACCAGGAAGGCGCGGGCCAGCTCAGCGGTGGTCAGACCGCCGAGCAGCCGCAGGGTCAGCGCGACCCGTGCGGCAGGGGAGAGCGCGGGATGGCAGCAGGTGAACATCAGGCGGAGCCGGTCGTCGCGCACGGGGCCCTCCTGGACAGGTCCGGTCCCCGCGTGCAGCAGCGCGGCCTGGGCGTGCCGGTCGTCGCGGGAGGCCTCCCGGCGCAGCCGGTCGATCGCCCGGTTGCGGGCGGTGGTGATGATCCAGCCGGCCGGCGCCGGCGGCAGGCCGGTCACCGGCCACCGGTCGAGCGCGGTGGTGAACGCCTCCTGGACCGCCTCCTCGGCGATCGCGATGTCACCGAACGCGCCGATGATCACGGACACGCACCGGCCGTACTCGGACCGGAAGAGACGCTCGATCTCCCGGACGGGCGGCGTCGGCCCGTCCGGCCCGCCACCCGGGGCGGACCGGCCGGGAGAGTCCGTCATCAGGCCTCCACTTCACCCTCGAACGGGCGGACCTCGATGGGGAGTCCGATCGCCAGCGCGGCCTTGCGGCCCCAGTCGAGCGCGGCGTCCAGGTCGGGGGCGCGGACGATGCTGAGCCCGCCGAGGTACTCCTTGCCCTCGATGTACGGTCCGTCGGTGAGCACGGTGCCGCCGTCCTTCGCCCGTACGACGGTGGCCGTGGCCGGTGCGCTCAGACCGCCGTCGAAGACCCAGGCCCCGGCCTGCTGGAGCTCCCGGTGGAAGCCCTCGACGTTCCGCATGATCCGTGCCATCTCCGCAGGGGCGGGCGGCACGCCGTCGGTGGGTGTGACGACGCTGAGCAGGTAGTGCTTCATGGTGGGCCTCCTCGGGTACGGCGCCGGCGGCGTGCCGGCCTCTCACCCTCTATACGAACGACTGCCGCCAGGATCGACACGGACCCGGCCGTGTCGGTTGATTTTCTCGCCCGCATCTTCTGGGAGCGCTCCCAGAACGGCAGGATGAGGGGATGACCCTGCGAACCGGACCCCGCGCCTACCACCCGGACGACCGCGCGGCGCTCGCCGAAATCTGTGTCCGGACGGCCGACAACGGTGGCGACTCCCGACACCTGTACCCGGACCCGGAGCTGATGCCGTCGGTCTTCGCCGCCCCGTACGCGTACCTCGAACCCGAGCTGGCCTTCGTGCTCGACGACGGGACGGGCCGGGCGGTCGGGTACATCCTCGGGACGGCGGACACCCTCCGGTTCGTGACGCAGTTCCGTGAGCGCTGGCTGCCCCTGGTCGAGGAACGCTACCCGCGGCCGGCGGGCGAGCCACGCCGCCCCGTCGACAGGATGATCGCGCTCCTGCACGACCCGGAGCGGATGGTCCGGCCCGAACTGGCCGGCCACCCGGCCCACCTGCACATCGACCTGCTCCCCGCATGGCAGCGCAGGGGGTACGGGAGGGAGCTGATGCGTACGTTCCTGGCAGCGCTGAGCGCCAAGGGGGTCAAGGGGGTGCACCTGTCCATGCTCACCGCCAACACACCGGCCAGAGCCTTCTACGACCGGCTCGGCTTCACCGAGATCCGGGTACCGGACCCCGGGCCCGTCAGCTACCTGGTGCGCGGCACGGAGGCCGGCCTGTAGAACGCCGCCGGGCCGGGGGTGCCGTGCCGGATCCCTGGGCAGGTACAGGTGTACGACCCCGAAACGGGGCGAAGCGGCCGGTGGCGAGAGGCGTGTGACGTGAGCGAGCAGACCTTATGGCAATTCTCCGACGACCGAGGGCAGTTGTCGTCCGCAGAGCGGCGCCCGACGCGGGTGCTCGCCTACGTCCAGGCCGGGGCGACCCTGTGGGACCACGGCATACGGCCGGTCGCGATATTCGGCTCCGGCCATGACGACCCGGCCGTGCCCGACACCGCGAAGACCGGATCACTGCCCCTGGCCGGGATCACCTACACCGGCGCGGGCCCCGCCCTGGACGTGGAGACGCTGCTGGGCTGCGAGCCCGACCTGGTGGTGGCCGTCAGCTACGGCGGCGGCCAGGTCTACGGCCTCGCCCCGGAGACGGCCAAGCACCTGGAGGAGCACGTCCCGGTCGTCGTCATCGACGTGGGCCAGGCGCGCACCCTCGCGGAGACCGGCGACCGCTTCGCCCTCCTCGCCCGGTCGCTGGGCGCCGAGGAGCCCGCGTCGGCCGCCCGGGAACTGGACGCCGCCCGGGACCGGCTGCGCGCGTTCGCCGCCGGGCCGGACCGCACCCGGGTCCTCGCCCTGTCCCCGGCCGGGCAGCAGCAGGCACACCTGGCCCGCCCCCGCATGTGGCCCGAACTGCGGGTGCTGGCGGACCTCGGCATCGACCTGGTGGAGCCCGCCGAGGGGCCCGGCGCGAACTGGTCCACCGTCGACTGGGCGGAGGCCGGGGCGCTGCGCCCCGCCGTCGTGCTCGCCGACATCCGGGTCAACGCCACCCCGCTCGCGGAGCTCCGTTCGAACGCGGAGTGGGCCGCGATCGAGCGCGCCGCCCGGGTGGTGCCCTGGAACCCCGAGCCGGTGTGCAGCGCCCACGCCCACGCCCGGTTCCTGGCCCTGGTGGCCGACGCGCTGGGAGCGTAGGCCGGGGCCGGGCGGCGCCGTGCCGATGCCCCGTACGGCCGTGTGCGATCGCGCGGGACGCCCTGGTTCGCGAGGCTGGCCAAGGAGTGTCCCCAGCCGGTACCCGCACGTCACCAGGAGCAGACCATGCAGCAGGACAAGCACCCCGCCTACCGTCCCGTCGTCTTCCGTGACCGTTCGGCGGGCTACGCCTTCCTGACCCGGTCCACCGCCTCCAGCGAGCAGACCATCGGCTGGGACGACGGGAACAGCTACCCCGTCATCGACGTCGAGATCTCCGCCGAGAGCCACCCTTTCTTCACCGGGAAGGCCCGGGTGGTCGACTCGGAGGGGCAGGTCGCCAAGTTCGAGCGCAGGTACGGCGAGGACGGCGGCGCGGACGCCTCCTGACCCGTTCGGCCCAGTGGGCGCATCCTCGACGGGGGCTCGGCCGTTCGGCCTGCGGGGGCGTGAACGACGAGGGACGAGGGGAGAGCTGCGGCATGGTGCGGGACGGGGCGGCGACCGTGGTGACGGGCCTGGGTCTGGTGACCCCGGTGGGCGCCGACGAGCACACCTTCTGGGCGGGGCTGTGCGCCGGCACCGGCGCGGCCCGGCACTGTGCGGAACTGGCCGGTCTGCCGGTCGACTTCGCCTGCCGGGCCGCCGGGCCGGACCTGGACGAGGCGGTGGGCGGACGCGCCGTGTTCCGGATGTCGCGGTTCGTGAAGATGGCCCTCGTCGCGGCCCGCCGTGCCGTGGCGGACGCGGGGCTGCGCCCGGACCGCTGGGACGGCGGCCGGGTGGGCGTCGTACTGGGCGTCGGCGTGGGCGGTGTCTCCGTGCTCGTCGACAACGTCCGCAGGCTCGACGCCGACGGGCCGCTCGCGGTCTCCCCGCTCCTCGTCCCGATGATGATGCCGAACGCGGCGGCCGGAGAGGTCGCCATCGACCTGCGCGCCCACGGACCGAGTCTGGCCCCGGCCACCGCCTGCGCGTCGGGCGCGACCGCCATCGCCCTCGCCCGCGACCTGCTGACGAGCGGTCAGTGCGATGTGGTGGTGGCGGGCGGCGCGGAGTCCGTGGTGACCCCCCTGGTGGTGACCGCGTTCGCGGGGATGGGGGCGCTCTCGGTGCGCACCGGTGACCCGGCGGCCGCGTCGAGGCCGTTCGCCGAGGACCGCGACGGCTTCGTCCTGGGCGAGGGCGCGGCCGTGCTCGTGCTGGAACGGGCCGCGGACGTACGGGCCCGCGGCGGGCGGGCGCGCGCGGTGCTGGCCGGCGCCGGAGCGGCCACGGACGCCCACCACCCCACCGCACCCGACCCGGACGGCGGGGGCGCTCAGCGCGCGGTCGAGGGGGCACTGGAACAGGCGGGCTGGACCGCCTGCGAGGTGGACCACATCAACGCCCACGGCACCTCCACCCCGCTCAACGACGCCATGGAGGGCGCGCTGATCGCCCGGGTCTTCCCGCACCGCCCCTCGGTGACCGCGCCCAAGGGCGTCATCGGGCACACCCTCGCGGCGGGCGGTGCGATCGAGGCGGTGGCCACCGTACTGACCCTGGAACACGGCCTCGTCCCGCCGATCGCCAACCTCGACGCCCCGCCGGCGGACTCCGGACTCGACTGCGTGACCAAGGAACCCCGCAGACAGCGCGTCGAGCGGGCGCTCAGCCACTCCTTCGGATTCGGCGGCCACAACGTGGCCCTCGCCTTCCAGCGGGCCCCGGCACCCCGCTGAACAGGAAGTAAAGAGCCGCGATTGCCAGAATTCGGGTGTCCTGGCCGATTCTTGATCGTTCCTGTCGTATGACCACAACGATCGACGGCCCCGTGCTGACCGCCGGCCCGGAGCGGACCACGGACCGGCTCACCTCGGTGCTCCTGGGCACCGACGCCCGCCGGGAGCACGGCTTCTGGCAGCGGCTCATCGCCACCGACCCGTTCCGCCGGCCCGCCGGGCCCCTGCCCGGCCCCACCCCCGACGAACGGCTCGCCCTCGCCCACGCACGGCTGCGCACCCTCAACAGCACGCTGGACAGCGGCGCCAGGCTGGCGGCCGACCCGCGCGCCCTGGCCGCGCTGCACGAATGGCTCGCCCCGGTGGACACCTCGCTCGCCACCGTCGCGGGAATCCACTACAACCTCTTCCTCGGCAGCCTCCTGGACCACGACGACGACCGCTCCCGCGACCTGTCGGACTTCCTCGCGATGCGGCGCATCGGAACGTTTCTCTGTACGGAGGTGGCGCACGGCAACGACGCCGCCGCGGTCGAGACCACGGCCACCTACGACCCCGCCCGGGACGGATTCGTGCTGCATACCCCGCACTTGGGCGCGCAGAAGTTCATGCCCAACACCAGCCCGGCCGGCGGCCCCAAGAGCGGACTCGTCGCCGCCCGACTGCTCGTGGGGGGCACCGACCAGGGGGTCTTCCTGCTGCTGGTGCCGCTCACCGACTCCTCGCACGCCATGCCCGGGGTGCGGATCCGCAGGCTTCCGGCCCGGATGGGCAGCCCCGTCGACCACTGCCTGACCTCTTTCGACCAGGTGTTCGTGGGGCGCGAGGCGCTGCTCGGCGGCCGGCAGGGACGGGTCGACGACGACGGAGTGTTCCGCAGCGGCACCGCCGGCCGCAGACGCCGGTTCCTCGCCTCCATCGGCCGCGTCACCACGGGCCGCATCTGCATGAGCGCGAGCGCGATCGGCTCCGCCCGCGCCACGCTCGCCATCGCGGTCCGCTACTCCGGCCACCGGTACGTCTCCGGGGGCCGCGCGCTGCCGCCGCTGCCGGTGATCGCCCACCGCAGCCACCACGGCCCGCTCGCCGAGGCCATGGCCACCGTCTTCGCGATGAGCCTGCTGCACCGACGGGCCCTGGACCGCTGGGAGGCGGCGGCGCACGGACCGGAGCCGGAGCGCGAGGCGGCCGGGCGGCTGGTCGACGTCGCCAAGGGCTGGATCACCTGGCAGGCCCGGTCCGTGATCGTCGAATGCCGGGAACGGTGCGGCGCCCAGGGCCTGCTGGAGAACAACGGCATGAGCGAACTCGTCACCGCGGTGGAGGGTGCCATCACCGCCGAGGGCGACAACATGGCCATCCACGCCAAGGCCGCGTCCGAGATGGTCATCTCCGCGATGCCCGACGCCCCGGAGGCCTGGGGCACCGCGGCCGCGGGCCCGCAGCCCGGCGACCTGGACGACCTCCGCTTCCTCGGCCGGCTCCTGGCCCACGTGGAGCGGATCCAGTTCGCCCGTTCCCGCGTCCGCATGGCACGGGCCCCGCACGGCGGTCCGCTGCGGCGGTGGAACGAGGGGTCCGGGCCCGCGCTGCGCGGAGTCGAGGCGCATGCCTGCCGGCAGGCGGCCGAGGCGTACGCGGACGCGGTCGACGGCCTGCCCGAGGGGCCCGCCCGCGAGCGGCTGACCGAGCTGGCCCTGCTGTTCGCGCTGCGCCTGGTCCAGCATTACAGCGGGGACCTGCTCGTCGCCGGCCACCTCACGGCCGGCCAGGTCGAGGACCTGACGGAGCGCACCGAGCGACTCGTCACCGCGGTGGCGGCCCACCTGCCCGAGCTCGCCGACTCCTTCGCGCTGCCGGAGGAGGTGCTCGCCGACTGGCCCATCGCCGGAGCCCGCTACGCCGAGGCGTACGACGACCCGGGGGCTTCCTGGCACAAGGCCGGGTCCCCGGCACCCGCCGGGGCCGGGCGGTGAGGGGCGCGGCGGAGCGGGCGGCTGGACAGGGCGTGCGGCGCGCGGCCGACGCGGTACAGGGCGTCGGCGTCGGTGTCGTACTGCTGGCCTTCTGGGGCACCGCGGCCGTGCTCTCGCGCTGGTGCACGGGGGCGGGGACGCCCGCAGGCGAATCGGTTCGCCGCAAGGCGTAACTGGAGGGACGCTGCTCAGTTACTCCGGCGTCGGGGTGGTGCGAGGAACCGCCCCGGGACACCCCCGCCGGACGGGCATGATGGAGAGGAAGACCATGAGCGCGATTCACCCCACGATCACCGAGGTACTCAGCCGTACCTTCAGGGTGCCTGTGGCCGAGATTCTCCCCGAATCCACGATGGACAGCCTGGACATGGACTCCCTGGCAGTCGCCGAGTTCGCCGTCGTCATCAGGGAGGCCGTCGGCGTCGAGCTCGACCCGGGCACGCTGCACCGGGACACCAGCCTCGCCGGGCTCACGGAGTACCTCCGCGCCGCGGCCCGCGACGAGGCGCCGGTGAGCACGGCCCGATGAAGATGCCGGCCATCGCTGTCACCGGACTGGGAATGATCACCCCGGTCGGCAACGACACCGAGTCCACCTGGGACGGGGTGTGCGCCGGGGTCAGCCCGGCCCGCACCGTCCCCGAGCTCGCGGGATGCGCGATCGACTTCGCCTGCACGGTCGACGGCATCGACCTGGACGCCGCGATCGGCCGCCGTACCGCCTTCCGCATGGGCAGGTACACCAAGTTCGCGGTACTGGCCGCGCGGGAGGCGGTCTGCGACGCGGGACTCGACCCGGGCGGCTGGGACGGCAGCCGGGTCGCGGTCGTCGTCGGCACCAGCAGCGGCGGGTCCGCCGGCCTCACCGATCAGGCCCTGGTGCTGGAGCGGCGCGGGCCCGAGGCGACCTCGCCGTCCGGGATCCTGCTCACCATCCCGAACATGCCCGCGGCGGAGATCGCGATCGAGATGAGCGCGACGGGCCCCAGCCTGGCGCCCTGTACCGCCTGCTCGTCCGGGATCACCGCACTGTCCGTGGCCCGGGACCTGCTCGTCACCGGACAGTGCGACCTGGCGATCGCGGGAGCCACCGAATCGACCCTCTTCCCGATCGCCATGACGGGATTCGCCAGATCCGGCGCGGCCGCCCTCGCGGACCGGGACCTGTCCCGGCTCAGCCGGCCCTTCGCGGCCGACCGGGCCGGGCTCGTCATGGGGGAGGGCGCCGCCGTCATGGTGCTGGAGCGCGCGGCCGACGCCGAGGCACGGGGCGCCGAGCCACGCGCGCTGCTCGCGGGCACCGGCGCCACCACCGACGCCCACCACCCCACCAGCCCGCACCCCGACGGCCGCATCGCCCAGGCGGCCGTCGAGGCCGCGCTGCGCGACGCGGGCTGGCAGGCCGGGGACGTCGAGCACATCAACGCGCACGGCACGGCGACCCCGCGCAACGACGCGGCCGAAGCCGCCCTGATCGGCCGGGTCTTCCCGCACCGGCCGCCCGTCACCGCGCCCAAGGGCGTGCTCGGCCACTGCATGGGAGCGGCCGGAGCGATCGAGGCGGGGCTGACGATCCTGACGCTCCAGCGCGGGATCGTCCCGCCGGTCGCCAACCTGGACGCGCCCGCGCCCGGGTTCGACATCGACTGCGTGACCAAGCGGCCACGGGCGCTGCCCGTGCGGCGGGCCCTCAGCCACTCCTTCGGGTTCGGCGGGCACAACGCCGTGGCCGCACTCCTGCGGCCCTGAGGACGCGGCGGGCGGACCGGGCCGGGCGGGCCCGGTCCGCCCGCGGCACCTTCGCTGAGCTGCGCGGACCCGCGTGGTAGCGTGCCTGGGCCAGTCGAACTCCACGTAGGGGTCAGGGAATCCGGTGCGAATCCGGAACTGACGCGCAGCGGTGAGGGGGACGGGCGGGGCCAGCAGCCACTGGGAGACCTACGGGTCCCCGGGAAGGCGCCCCGACCGTACGAACCCGAGTCCGAAGACCTGCTGGCACCCGCGGTCCGGCACCGGTTCGCGGAACTCCGTACACCGGGCCCCGCGCATGGGCCCAGAGACGCCGAGGTACTTCGTGCCGCTCATAGCCGGCCATGCCCGCTCCGCCGCCCTGCTCACGGCCGGAACACTCCTGCTGACCGCCTGCGGAACAGGCGGTGACAGCTCCGCCGACGGGCCCGCCGGGGCCGACGGCTATCCGGTGACCCTGAAGAACTGCGGGCACACCGTCACCGTGCGAGCGGCCCCGCGCCGCGCCGTCCCGGTCGACCAGGGCTCCACCGAGATCCTGCTCTCGCTCGGCCTCGCCGGCCGGCTCGCCGCCACCGCCACCTGGACCGACCCGGTGATGAAGGGCCTGGAGAAGGCCAACGCCGGCATCCCCCGGATCTCCGAGAACCGCCCCTCGTCCGAGAAGGTCCTCGACCAGGAGCCCGACTTCGTCAGCGCGTCCTTCGAGTCGACGCTCGCCAAGGGCGGCGTCGCCCCCCGGGAACAGTTCGAGGAACTGGGCGTCCCCACCTACGTCTCGCCCGCCGACTGCACCGCCAAGGACAACAGCAAGGACGGCGACGGAGTCAGGACCGGAGCACTGACCATGGACAGCGTCTACCGCGAAGTACGCGACATGGCCAAGGTGTTCGGTGTCCCGGAGCGCGGCGAGAAGCTCGTCGCGGAGCTGACCGCCCGGGTACGGAAGGCGACCGACGGCATCGACGCCTCCGGCGCCACCCTGATGTACTGGTTCGCCAACTCCGAGTCCCCGTACCTGGCCGGCTGTTGCGGGGCGCCCGGCGTCATCACCCGGGAGCTGGGCGCGAAGAACGTCTTCGACGACACGCATGAGGAATGGCCGCAGATCAACTGGGAGACGGTCGCCGACCGCAACCCGGACGTGCTGGTCATCGGTGACCTGACCCGCAAGTCGCAGACCGCCGAGAGCGCCTCGCGGAAGATCGCGTTCCTGGAGTCCAATCCCGCAACGAAGAACATGGACGCCGTACGGCACAAGCGCTACGTGCTGCTCAGCGGACAGGCCATGAACCCGTCGATCCGCACGGTCGAGGGCGTGGAGCGGGTCGCCGCCGGGCTGCGCACCTTCGGGCTCGCGGGGTGACGGACACCGAACGTGCCACGCGGGCGACCGGACACGGGCCCTTCGCCGCCGGTGAGCGCGGACATGGCGGTGTCCGGGGCATCGGCGGGGGACTCCTGTGGGCCGGCGGCCTGCTGCTCCTGGTCCTGTCCGTCGCCGTGGCCGTCACCATCGGCCCGGCCCGGATCTCCGTCGGAGACGTCCGGGACACGGTGGCGGCCCACCTGGGGCTCGGGGATTCGCCGCTCAGCCCGATCCGGGACGGCATCATCTGGAACCTGCGCATGCCGAGGACCCTGCTCGCCGCCGTCTGCGGCGCCGGGCTCGCGGTCTGCGGCACCGTCATGCAGTCGCTCCTGCGCAACCCGCTCGCGGACCCGTTCGTCCTCGGCGTCTCCTCCGGGGCGTCGACCGGCGCGGTCGTGGTCGTCGTCCTCGGGGTCGGCGGGGGAGCGGTGTCCCTGTCGGCCGGCGCGTTCATCGGGGCACTCTGCTCCTTCGCGCTGGTCCTCCTGCTGAGCCACACCCTCGGCGGCAGCACCGACCGGGTGGTCCTGTCGGGGGTCGCGGCCATGCAACTGTTCTCCGCGCTGACCTCCTTCGTCGTGATGACCGCCGCCGACGCCGAGCAGACCCGCGGGGTGCTGTTCTGGCTGCTCGGCTCGCTCGGCGGCGTCGGCTGGAGCGATGTGTGGACCTGCTCCGCCGTGCTGGCCGTGACCCTCGTGATCTGCCTGGGCCACGCCCGTACGCTCGACGCCTTCGCCTTCGGGCAGGACGCGGCCGCCACCCTCGGCGTCCACGTCGGGCGCACCCGGATCGTGCTGCTCTGCGCGACCGCGCTGCTGACCGCCGCCCTTGTCAGCTCGGCCGGCGCCATCGGCTTCGTCGGCCTGGTGCTGCCGCACGCGGCCCGCGCGCTCGCCGGCTCCGGGCACCGCAGACTGCTGCCCGTCACCGCGCTCGCCGGGGCCGTGTTCCTGGTCTGGGTGGACACCCTCGCGCGCACCGTCCTCGATCCGCAGGAGGTTCCGGTGGGCGTCGTCACCGCCCTGATCGGGGTGCCCGCCTTCGTACTCGTCCTCTACCGCACCCGGCGGGCCGCGTGAGCGCGCCCGGCCGCGGGCTGCGGGCCGACCGGGTCAGCCGCGAGGCGGGCGGCCGCCTCATCCTGGACGGGGTCTCGCTGACCCCGCCGCCCGGTGCCACCGTCGGCCTCATCGGCCCGAACGGCTCGGGGAAGTCGACCCTGCTGCGGATACTGGCCGGGGTCCTCGCGCCGGACGCGGGCACGGTCACCCTCGACGACGACCCGCTGGCCCGGATCGGCCGCCGCACGGTCGCCCGGCGGGTCGCCGTGGTCGACCAGCACTCGCTCACCCAGGTCGAGCTGAGCGTCGTGGACGTCGTACGCCTGGGCCGCATCCCGCACCGCCGCGCCTGGTCGGCGCCGACGGCCGAGGACGAGAGCGCGGTGGCCGAGGCCCTGGAGCGGACCGGTCTCACCGGCCGCCGGGACCAGTCCTGGCACACCCTCTCCGGCGGCGAACGCCAGCGCGTCCAGATCGCCCGCGCGCTGGCCCAGCAGCCGCGCGAGCTGCTGCTGGACGAGCCGACGAACCACCTGGACATCCAGCACCAGCTGGAACTGCTGTCCCTGGTGGCCTCGCTGCCGCTGACCGCCGTCATCGCCCTGCACGACCTCAACCTGGCCGCGATGTTCTGCGACCGGATCGTGGTGCTGGACGGCGGCCGGGTGGTCGCGGCCGGCACGCCTGCCGAGGTGATCACCCAGGAGCTCATCGCCGCCGTCTACCGGGTCGGGGCCGTCGTGACCCCGGACGGCCCGGCGGGGCGGCCCTCGGTGCGCTTTCGCCCGGGGAGGCCCTGACGCGGGGACACGAGAGGGCGGACCCCCGTGACGCGGGTCCGCCCCTCGCTCCTGTCCGGTACGGCCGGTCCGGCGCGGTGCGCGGGGGTCAGCGGCGCCGTCCCTGACCGAACTCGCCGCCGGCGTCCTTGCCGCCCATGTCCTTTCCGTCCTTGGTCATGCCGTCCGCGTAGTCGATCTGCTCCTTGCGCAGTTCCGCGGAGACTTCCTTCTGTTCGGTCACCTTCTTGGTCTCCATCCGCACCCGCTCGACCGGCACGGTCTCCTTCCGCATCGTGGCGCGTTCGGCGTGCAGGGTGACCTCGACGTCCTGCTCGTTGATGTCCGAGCGGGCCGCCTTGTCGCCGGGCTGGAGCGGCTCACGCACCACCCGGACCTCTTCGTGCGACACGGGGACCGTCCTGGTGACGTTCTCGGTGACGACGTACTTGTGCAGCCGGGCCTTGCCGCTCTCGTACTCCTCGGTGCCGATACGCAGCTGTTCCTCGGAGCGGATGAGTTCCTCCTTGCCGTCCAGGCCGGCGGAGGCGGACCGTTCTGGGCCCGCTCCGGCTCCGACCAGCGGACGGGCCGTACCGGAGGTCTCGGCGTCCCGGTGCTTGCCGGTGCCCGCGCCCGCTGCCGCGCCCGCGGTGCCGGAGGCCTTCCCGCGCGACGTGCCGGCCGCGCCCATGGCCCCGGCCCCGGCTCCTGCTCCGGCGGCCGCGCCCGCTCCGGCCGCGCCCATGGTGCCGGTCCCGGACGTGGTCGGCGCACCGGTTGTGCCGGCGGCCCCGGAACGGTCACCGAGCTTGCCGCCGGTGTTCCGGGTCAGGCCGTAGTGCCGGTAGAGCTCCTCCTCCTCGGAGACGGAGAGGTGAGCGTCCGCGTCCACCCTGGGGGCTTCCTTGACGCGGTCCTTCGGATGGGAGATGTGCAGGTCGGAGCCCACGCGACGGGCTCCGGCGAGAGGCACGAAACTTTCCTTCATACCGAACAGGCCGGTCTTCACCGTGATCCAGTCCGGTCGGCCGGTGCTGTCGTCGACATACACCCGGCCCACGTTGCCGATCTTCTCGCCCGCGGTGTCGTACACCGTCAGGCCGTCGAGCTCTCCGGAATCCGTGAAACCGTCAGCGGCTCCCATGACCGATTCCTCCTAGCTCGGGCGCGTCCTGTAGGTGGGTCCAGCAGGTGAGGCGCGTCCGGATTCCATCGCGCCTCACCCGGATGGACGCTGCAACTTCCCGGCCGGCGGGGGCGGGGCGCCGTAACCCCGGCGGGTGGGCGCAGGCCCCGTGCGACGCCGCTGTGGGCCCCGTCACCGAGTTAGGCCAATCGAGTGAACGGCCGGGCGGACGCGGCCCGCCCGGCGGGTCACCGGCGCGCCGTCTTCGGTAACCGCCGCTGAGCAGGCCGTTCCCGCCGCGCGGCGAATTTCCGGCAAACCCTTGACACCCGCTGGGCGCGGCACCATTCTTTCGCCAGAAATCGCAACGGCGTTGCGATTTCCGCACCGACAGCTGGACGAAGCGCACGAAGGAGGCCCGGCCCATGGCTGAGCGCGGCACGGACACCACCACCCCCGCCCGCGACGGACAGCAGGCCCCCGGAGTGCTGCAGACCGTCGACCGGGCCCTGCTCGTCCTGCTGACCTTCACCGAGCAGCGGCCCGAATGGGGCGTCAGCGAACTGGCCCGCCACCACGGCTGGGACAAGGCCGTCGTCCAGCGGCTGCTCACCACCCTGAGCGCGCGGGGCTTCCTGCTCTGCGACGACAACAGCCGCCGCTACCGCCCAGGACCGGCACTGTCCCGGCTGGCCAGGGTGAGCGAGCACAGCGGAGTGCTCTCCTCGATCTCCCGGCCGATACTCGCCCGGCTCCTTCGCGAGACCGGCGAGAGCATCGTCCTCAACGTCCCCCACGGCGGCAGCTACCGCTGCGAAGCCGCCGTCGACGGCACCGGACCCGTCCGCTACACGGCGATCATCGGCGCCGTCATGCCCGGCCACGCCGGAGCGTCCGGACACGCCATCTTCGCCTACCACCCCGAGCGCGAGATCCGGCAGATGTTCGGCGCCACCGGACTCACCCGCTTCAACGACCGCACCATCACCGACCTGGACGCCCTGCTCACCTGCTACGCACAGGTCCGCGCCGACGGGTACTGCATCAGCCACGGCGAGTACGACGAAGCCGTCACCGCGGTCTCCGCACCCGTCTTCCAGGGCGACGGTGTCCCCGCCTCCCTCACCGTCATCGGCCCGTCCCACCGCGTGGACCGGGCCGCCGACACCCTCGTGACGCTGGTACGCGCCGGCGCGACGGAGATCACCGCCGCCCTCGGCGGCTGAGCCACCCAACAACCTCCCCGGCCGCGGCCTCCCCTGCCGCCGCGCGCCCCCGGGCCCCGCCCTGCCGCGAACGGCCCGGACCCGCCTCCCAGCCCTGCAAACCGAAGGGGGTGCCCCATGGCGCACCACGTCTCAGCGCCGCACCCTGCCCCGCCGCCGTCCGCCCCCGACGAGCCCCGGTCGCACCCCAGGGTCATGGAACCCGTGCTGCTGGCGATCCTGGTGGTGCTCTCCGCCGTGGGAGCCGTCATCGGCATCGACCTGGTCTCCAAGCTGGGCATCTCCGCCAACACCTCGGTCGTCGGCGCCCTCGTCGCCATGCTCATCGGCCGCATCCCGCTGGGCTTCCTGCGCCGGATGCGGTCCGTGCACCGGCAGAACCTCGCCCAGAGCGCCATCTCCGCCGCCACCTTCGCCTCCGCGAACGCCCTGCTCACCTCCGTCGCCATCCCGTACGTCTTCGGGCGCAAGGACCTGGTCTGGCCGATGCTCGCCGGGGCCTTCATCGGGCTCGTCGTGGACGCCTGGGTGCTCTACCGCGCCTTCGGCTCCCGGCTGCTCCCGGCCGACGCCGCCTGGCCGCCCGGCACCGCTGCCGCCGAGACAATCAAGGCCGGCGACCGGGGAGGGCGCCGCGCCCTGATCCTCGCCGGCGGCACCGCCGTCGGCCTCGCCGGCACCCTCTTCAGCCTGCCGCTCTCCGCAGCCGGCGTCGCCTTCCTCGGCAACGTCTGGGCACTGATGATGTTCGGCATCGGGCTGATGCTCCGCCAGTACGGCCCCGACCTCTTCGGCACCGACCTCGGCGCCGGGTACATCCCGCACGGCGTCATGGTCGGCGCCGGCGTCGTGGCGCTCGGCCAGGCCGTGCACCTGCTGCTCGGCCGTCGCGAGCGCAAACGAGCGGCCGCCGCCGAGGAGGACCGCAGCGTGGCGCACGTCGAGCCGGCGGACCCGAGCACCGCGTACACCGTCGACGAACGCGCACTGCGGCTCTCGCTGATCCGCGGATTCGCGCTCTTCACCGGGGGCGCCGCGGTCCTCGCCGTGCTCGGCGGGCTGATCGGGGACATGAGCCCGCTCGGCATCGTCGGCTGGGTGCTGTTCGCCGCCTTCGCCGCCCTGGTCCACGAACTGATCGTCGGCCTCGCCGCCATGCAGTCCGGCTGGTTCCCGTCCTTCGCGGTCACACTGATCTTCCTCATCCTCGGCCTCGCCATCGGAATCCCGTCGGTGCCGCTCGCCCTCCTGGTGGGGTACGTCTCCGCCACCGGCCCGGCCTTCGCGGACATGGGTTACGACCTCAAGGCCGGCTGGCTGCTGCGGCGCGAGCACCGTCCCTGGGACCCCTTCGAGCGCGAGGGCCGCCGCCAGCAGTTCCTGGCCGCCCTCATCGGTTTCGCGGTCGCCCTCGCCGTCGTCGCCCTCGCCTGGCGCTCGTACTTCGGGCAGGGGCTCATCCCGCCCGTCGCCAAGGTGTACGCCGACACCATCAAGAGCGGGCTCAGCGATCCGGACGCCGTCCGCACCATGCTGATCTGGGCCATCCCCGGCGCCGCCATCCAGCTGCTCGGCGGCACCCGCCGGCAGATGGGCGTCATGCTCGCCACCGGCCTGCTCATCCTCACCCCGCAGGCCTGCTGGCTGGTCCTCGGCGCGCTCGTCGTCCGGGTCGGCTACCGCAGACTGCGCGGCCCCGCCGCCGATGAGGAACTCAACCTGGTGGGCGCCGGCCTGATCGCCGGCAGCTCCCTCGGCGACTCGGCCCAGATCCTCAAGACCTGACGCCCCGCCACCCCTGAACCAGTACCCGCACCACTCAGCACCACCCGCACGGCAAGGAGAACCCCCCCCATGGACATGTACAGCAGGCTCGAGCCGCGTCCCGAGTACCTCAGCTTCGAACTGGCGCTGGCCGCCCGCAAGCTCGTCGAGGAGGTCATGCTCGTCAAGCGCGGCGAGCACGTCGTCCTCACCGGCGACACCAGCAGCGACCGCCGTGTCATCGAGGCGACCGCGCAGGCCGTCGCCGCCGCCGGGGCGCACCCCGTCGTCGTCTGGTACGAGACGCTGCCCGGCGCCTCCATGGAGCCGCCGCGGCCCGTCGCCGGCGCCATCGCGGACGCCGACGTGTGGATCGAGTTCGCCGTCTCGTACCTGATGCACTCCGACGCGTTCCGCGCGGCGATGGCGAACGGCTGCCGCTACACCAACCTCACCGCGATGGACGTCCAGATGCTGGTCGCCACCGTCGGGCGCCCCGACTTCCAGGGCGTCATACGCCTCGGCAAGGCCCTGGTCGCCCTCCTGGAGGCGGCCGACGAGGTCCGGATCACCTCCGCCAACGGCACCGATCTGGTGGGCCGCAACGGCGACCGGCCGATCAACCTCCGCGGCAAGCCCGCGGAGAAGCCCGGCGAGACCGTCATGCTCTCCGGCCAGATCTCCTGGAACCCCCTGGAGGAGACCCAGGACGGCGTTCTCGTCTTCGACGGTGCCCTGTGGCCGCCGGACGAGCTCGGCCTGCTGCGCTCCCCGGTCCGCTGCACCGTCGAGAAGGGCGTCGTCACCAAGATCGAGGGCGACGCCGACGCGGACACCTTCCGCCGCTGGATGGAGTCCTTCGACGACCCGAACATGTTCCGCATCGCGCACTGGTCGCTCGGCTTCAACCCCGGCGTACTCGCCCCGACCGGCCGCATCGTCGAGGACGAGCGCGTCTTCGGCTGCGTCGAACTCGGCATCGGTACCAAGGGCGCCTGGATCGGCGGCGAGCCGTGGGTCGCCGCCGCCCACACCGACGGCAGCGTCCTGGGCCCGTCCATCTACCTGGACGGCGTCGCCATCGAGGAGAACGGGCGCTACGTGCACCCGGACCTCGTGACGATCTGCCGCGACCTGGGCGTCGCCGGCTACTGAGTCTGACGGGCGGGCCCGCACCCCCCCTGGTGCGGGCCCGCCCGCCACCCGTGAAGCCCGCCACCCGTGAAGCCCGCCACCCGTGAAGCCGTCCCCGTGAAACCGTTCCGGCGGCGAGAGAGACGCGACGACAGAGACACGACGCGAGATACGCGGCGTGAGAGGAGCGCCATGCCCACCCCAGCCCCCGTCACCTACCGCCACGGCGGCCTGGTCTGCACCGACCACACCCTCGACGTGCCGCTCGACCACAGCGACCCCGAGGGCCCCGCCATCGCGCTCTTCGCCCGCGAGGTCGTCGCCGAGGGACGCGAGCACGAGGACCTGCCCCGCCTCCTCTGGCTCCAGGGCGGCCCCGGCGGCCGCGCGGAGCGCCCCAACGCTTCGGGGGCCTGGCTGCGCCGCGCGCTCACCGATTACCGCGTCGTCCTGCTCGACCAGCGCGGCACAGGCCGCTCGACCCCCGCCGACCGGCGCACCCTGGCCCGCTTCGGTACGGACCACGAGGCGGCCGCCCAGTACCTCGCGCACTTCCGGGCCGACTCGATCGTCCGGGACGCCGAACTCCTGCGCCGCCGCCTCCAGGGCGAGCAGCCGTGGAGCGTGCTCGGCCAGAGCTTCGGCGGCTTCACCACGCTCACCTATCTCGGCCTCGCCCCCGAGGGGCTCACGCGGGCCTTCATCACCGGTGGGCTGCCGACGCTCACCGGCCACGCCGACGACGTGTACCGCGCCGCCTACGCCCGCACCCTCGCCCACAACGAGCTCTACTTCGACCGCTACCCGGGCGACCAGGCGCTGGCCGACGCCGTCGCCGCACACCTGGACGCCCACGACGTCCGGATGCCGACCGGTGAGCGCCTCACCGTGCGCCGCTTCCAGACCCTCGGCATCAACTTCGGCACCTCGGCCAAGTTCGACGCGCTCCACTACCTGCTGGAGACCGCCTTCACCCGGGGCGCCGACGGTCCCGAGCTGACCGACACCTTCCTGCGTGGCGTGGACGCCGCCGTGTCCTTCGCCGAACGCCCGCTGTACGCCGTGCTCCACGAGCCCATCTACGCCCAGGGCGGCCGCGCCACGGACTGGTCCGCGCACCGCGTCCGCCAGGAGTTCCCGGCCTTCGACGGCACCGCAGGCGGCCCGCTCCGTTTCACCGGCGAGATGGTCTACCCCTGGCAGTTCGACGAGGACCCCGCTCTCGTGCCACTGCGCGGGGCCGCCGAGGCGCTCGCCGCCCGCACCGACTGGCCGCCCCTCTACGACCTGGACCGGCTCGCGGCCAACGAGGTCCCGGTCGTCGCCGCCGTCTACCAGGACGACATGTTCGTCGACCGGGAGCACGCCCTGGCCACCGCCGACGCCGTACGCGGCCTGCGTACCTGGGTCACCGACGCCTACGCGCACGACGGGGTCAAGGCCGACGCCGCCGTGCTGGACCGGCTGCTCGCGATGGGCCGGGGCGAGGCCTGACAGCGGGGCGGGGCGCCGCCGGGGCGCTCCGTCCCGGCGCATATGATCTATAGGTCCACAGGACGACCGCCGTCCTGCCGCGCCACCAGGGGTGCCCCATCAGTTCCGTACGCGTCCGGCTTCCCGTACAGCGCGGCGAACTGCTGGCCCGGCACGAGGACGGCGTGCACCTCCATCATCTGGTGTGGCGGCTGGGCCCCGGCTGGCGCGTGTGCAGCAGCGCCGTGCTGGGCGGCGGCATCGGCCCGCGCGGCTGGATCCTCAATGCCCAGGTGCCCGGCGGCTACCCGCGTACCGACCCGGACCGGCACCTCGCCGAGATCGCCTCGGCCGAACACCTCACGGGGCCCGGCGCCGGACTGATGACGGCCGCCGACGTCACCGCGTACACGGTCGCCGTGGACGGCGAGGTGACGGCCACCGCCACCTGCGGCCTGGGAGTACGCGGCTGGGCGGCGGCACCGGCCGAGGACACCGGGGCGCCGCCGCGGCCCGGCACGGTCAACATCGTCGTCGTCCTCCCCGTGCCGCTCGGCGACGCCGCACTCGTCAACGCCGTCGCGACCGCCACCGAGGCCAAGGTCCAGGCGCTCCTGGACGCCGGACTCGACTGCTCCGGCACCCCCACCGACTCAGTCTGCGTCGCGTCGCCCGAACCGGCCGGGGGACCGGGCGAACCGTTCGCCGGGCCCCGTTCGCGCTGGGGCGCGCGACTGGCCAGGGCCGTGCACGCCTCCGTACTCGAAGGCGCGCTGCGGCAGTCCTGAGCATCCGAAGAACCGCGCGCGGGCTCCGGGCGCGGCCGACGAAGGGAATGGCCCTCATGAATTCAGCAACAGCCGGCGCGACCTCGCAGCGGCCGGTCGTCGCCGTCCTCGGCACCGGGATCATGGGGTCGGCCATGACACGCAGCATGATCCGGGCCGGGCTGGAGGTCCGCGCCTGGAACCGCACACAGGCCAGGGCGGAGCCCCTGACGGCGGACGGCGCCACCGTCACCGAGACTGCGGCGGAGGCCGTACGCGGCGCCGACGTCATCCTCACCACGCTCAACGACACGACCTCCGTCGCCGCCGCACTCACCGCCGCGTCCGACGGCACACACCGGGGCCAGGTCCTGCTGCAGAGTTCCACGGTCGGACCGGACGGCGCGGTCGCACTGGCCCAGCGCGCCGCGGACCTGGGCCTCGTCTTCCTCGACGCACCCGTCTCCGGAACCAGGCAGCCGGCGGAGCAGGGCGCGCTGACCGTCTTCGTCTCCGGACCGTCCGCCGCGCGAGGCGTGGCGGACCCCGTGTTCGACGCCATCGGACAGCGCACGGTCTGGGTCTCCGAGGAACCGGGGGCCGCCTCCAGGCTGAAGCTCGTGGTCAACACGTGGGTGATGAACATGGTGGGCGCGGTGGCGGAGACCCTCAACCTCGCCGAAGGGCTGGGAGTCGACCCGCAGCTGTTCCTCGACGCCGTGCGGGGCGGCCCGCTCGACTCCGGCTATCTGCAGAGCAAGTCCGCCGCGGTGCTGTCCGGTGACCTCACCCCGAGCGTCTCACTGAGCACGGCCCTCAAGGACACCCGCCTCATCCTCGACGCCGCCGAGCAGTCGGGCGTCCGGCTGGATCTGACCGCCGCCTCCGCGGTCCGCTTCGCGCGCGCCGAAACGGCCGGGCACGGCGCCGAGGACATGATCGCCACCTACTACGCGGGCCGGGCGCCGGAGTAGGGCGGCGGGTTCACCGAAGGCGGGTCGCTGCTTGAACGCGGTGACCGTCTTGACGGACTCGGGCAGGACCGCCCCGAGCTGCCCGTCGCGCACGTACGGACACACGTCCGGCCACTGACGCGCGGCCAGGTTCTCCCCGCACTTGAGCGCGGGCATGCCCTGCCGGGATTCTCACCCGGCAGGGCATGCCCGCGCCGAAGCGGGAGCCGGGAGCCGGGCTCCGGCTCACCGTGGCAGGTGACGTGGGGTGTCCCGCATCCGGCCGCCGGTCAGCGTGGGGCGGGGACCTCCACGATCGAGCGGCCCGCCCAGGAGGGCGCCTTCTCCGTGAGGGCGACGAGGCACTCGCGCACCTGGTCCGGGAAGGGCGCGGTGCGGCCCGCCTGCTGGTCCACGTGGAGAGCGAGCAGTTCGGTCGTCGCCACGGGCTCGGCGTCCGGGCCCGGTTCGGCGTCGTCCTGTGCGTCCGGCCCGAGCACGTACATCTCGTGGGCGAACCGGGTCTTCTTCGCGTCGGCACCCAGCACCCGCGTCCGGACGGCGAGGCGGTCGCCCTCGGAGACGTCGCGCAGATACCGGATGTGGGACTCGACCGTGTACAGCGAACAGCCGGTGCGCTCCCGGTACTCGGAGTTCAGACCGGTCTCGATCATCATCCGGTCGGTCGCGAAACCGAAGACGAGTACGTAGAACGCCTCGCTCATATGGCCGTTGTAGTCGATCCACTCCGGGCGCACGGTCTCCCGGTGCAGCGGCAGCGCGGTCACTTGGCCGCCTCCTCGGTGCGCCGCTCGCCGAGCCGGCCGGTGGCGCGCAGGACCTCGATGACGCCCCGGTCGCGTTCGGCCACGAGGTCCGCGATGCTGCGGCCGTCCGCCGCCTCGTCGCAGCCGCGCACCACCGCGTCGTACAGCTCCCGGTCCAGTTCGGGCGCTTCGAGCCGGGTCCACGGGGCCTTGAGCGAGGGGCCGAAGTGATCCAGCATGTGCGCCATGCCGCCCTCACCGCCCGCGAGCGCGAAGGTGAGCATCGGCCCCATGCACGCCCAGCGCAGCCCGGGGCCCTTGGTGATGGAGGCGTCGATCTCCGCCACCGTCGCCTCACCGTTCGCGACCATGTGCAGCGCCTCGCGCCACAGCGCCTCCTGGAGGCGGTTCGCGATGAAGCCCGGGACCTCGCGGTCCATCGTGATGACGGACTTGCCGGCGACCTCGTAGAAGCGGGACGCCCAGCCGACCGCGGACGGCGCGGTCAGCTCGCCGCCCACCACCTCGACCAGCGGGATCAGGTACGGCGGGTTGAACGGATGCCCCACGACCAGCCGTCCGGCGTCGGCCGCCCGGGTCTGCATGTCGGTCATCGGGTAGCCGGAGGTCGACGAGGCGATCACGACGCCCTCGGGCGTCGCGGCGTCGAGGCGGGCCAGCAGATCCCGCTTGAGCTCCAGCTTCTCCGGAGCGCTCTCCTGGACGAACTGGGCGTCGGACACCGCCTCTTCGAGCGTGGCCATGACCGTGAGCCGGTCCGGGGACGCCCCTTCGGCGAGACCGAGCTGCTCCAGGGCCGGCCAGGCGGCGTCGACCAGCCGGCGCAGCTTCTGCTCGGCGTCGGGGGCCGGGTCCCAGGCGGTGACGTCGTAGCCACGGGCCAGGAAGTGCGCGACCCAGCCGCCCCCGATCACTCCGGCACCCACGCACGCCACCCGGCGTACGTCCTCGGGGGCGCAGGGCGCGGGGGCGGTGGGTGCGGGCCGAGCGGACGTCGTGGGCCGAACGGACGGTTCGGGCTGTGCGGACGGTACGGGCTGCGCGGGCTGTACGGCGTTCATCGTGCGGTTCTCCAGAACGGGTGGAACGAGTGGGGGGCGGGCGGCGGCCGGGGTGCGGCCTCAGCCCCGGGGCTTGAGCCCGAGCCGCTGCCGGGCCTCGTCCGGGGTGGCGACCCGGGAGCCGAGCGACTCGGTGATCTGTACGGCGCGCTCCACCAGCTGGGCGTTGGTCGCCTTGACGCCCTTGCCGAGATACAGGTTGTCCTCGAGACCGACCCGGACATGGCCGCCGAGGAGGATCGACTGAGCGACCCAGGGCATCTGCATCCGGCCCAGCGCGAAGCTCGCCCACTGTGCGCCCTCGGGCAGCATGTTCACCATCGACTGGAGCACGCCGGGGTCGGCGGGCGCGCCCCACGGGACGCCCATGCAGAGCTGGAAGACGGTCGGGGCGTCGAGCAGCCCCTCGGCGAGGAGCTGCTTGGCGAACCACAGCTGCCCGGTGTCGAAGATCTCCAGCTCCGGGCGTACGCCCAGCTCCTGGATGCGGCGGGCGCCGGCCCTGAGCATGTCGGGGGTGGAGACGTAGAGGTTGCTGCCGTCACCGAAGTTCAGCGAGCCGCAGTCGAGCGTGCAGATGTCCGGCAGCAGGTCCTCGACATGGGGGAGGCGTTCGAGCCCGCCGACCAGGTCGGTGCCCGGCAGCTGCCGCAGCGGGGCCTCGGGGTCGATCACCAGGTCTCCGCCCATACCGGCGGTCAGATTGATGACGACATCGGTCCCGGTCTCCTTGATCCGCTCGACGACCTCCCGGTACAGACGCGGATCGCGCGACGGTGCGCCGGTCTCCGGCTCACGGACGTGGATGTGCACGACGGCGGCGCCTGCCCCGGCCGCCTCGACGGCGGAACGGGCGATCTGCTCGGGGGTGACGGGCACATGAGGGCTCTTGCGGACCGTGTCACCGGCCCCGGTGAGGGCACACGTGATGATGACGTCCTGGTTTACGGGCATGCGGAAGTGACTCCTGATTCGGATGGGGTTTGTTGTGGCTCTGTTGACCCGAACGACTTGAACGGCTCGAGTGAGCCGAAGGGGTCGCGGTCGGGCGCCGTTGGGCGTATGTGCGTGGGGCGGGTCAGCCCGCGGTCAGGGTCGCGTCCACGTAGCGGAGCAGCGCACCGTGCATGTCTTCGGCGCCGGTGCCCGGCTCCCCGGGCGTCGTCGCGAGCACCTGGGAGGCCAGGCCGTCGATGAGGGCGGTGAGGCTGAGGGCGGCGGCCTCCGGATCGACCGGCCGGAAGACCCCCTGGGCGACGCCGCGCCCGATCACCTCCGCGACCGTGGCCCGCCACTGCCGGTAGTACTCCACGTGGAGCTCACCGACCGCGGTGGAGCGCGCCGCCTCGGCCCACAGGTCGAGCCAGACGCTCCACTGGCGGCGCTGCTGGGGGGTGTACGGGGTCTGGAGCTCTATCAGCAGGCGGAGTTCGTCGCCGGCGTGGTCCGTATCGGCTGTCCCGGCCGCGCGTCGGGCGGTGTCCTCGTCCATGCACCAGCGGGCCGCCGCCTCCAGCAGCTCGTCACGTCCGGGGAAGTGGTAGTGGATGGCGGCGGTACTGGTCCCGCAGGCCTCCGCGATGTCCGAGACCCGTACGGAATGGAATCCGTGCTCCGCGATCAGCTCGACGGTCTGCCGGACGATCTGGAGCGGTCTGCCGTTGTCCGCTGCCGGTCGGCCGGCGGCGGCGTTGCGGGCCCGCCGGGGGCGGGCGGCGGACGTCGGGGCCCCGGTCTGCTGTGCGGGCGCGGCCCCGTGGTCCGGCTGCGTCCCGAGCAGCCAGCCGGCGTCGACCCCGGCGATGTCGGCCACCCGGGCCAGTTCGGCGGTGGTGAAGCGGCGGGTGCCGCCGAGTGAGCGCGAGAGCTTCGACGGATCGATGACCATCCGCCGCGCGAACTCGCGCTGACTCACTCCGGCATCCCGGATCACCTGTCGGACCCGTGCGGCCACCTCGTCGTGCTGCATGGTCGGTCACGTTACCCATGTGTTGAGAGGATCTCAACATCAGTCAGGGTGAATGACCTGTTTGGATGAGCATTGAGGTGCTGACTGATGCATCAGTCAGCTGTATCGGTCAGCTCATTCGTCGACGAGCATCCCGGTCCGGAGCTTGCCGAGGATCCGGCTGATCAGGCGCGAGACGTGCATCTGCGAGATGCCGAGTTCGCTGCCGATCTGCGACTGGGTCAGCTCCTGGCCGAAACGCATCTCGATGATGCGGTGCTCGCGCGCGTCCAGATCCCCGAGCAGCGGCGCCAGCGTCTGCAGGTTCTCCACCGTCTCCATGGCGGGGTCCGCCTCGCCCAGGGCGTCGGCGAAGGTGCGCCCCGGAGTGCCGTTGCGGCCGGTGTCCGTCGCGTCGGCCGGCATGTCCAGGGACCCCGCCGTGTACCCGTTGGCCGCGACGATTCCCTCCGTCACCTGCTCCTCGGTGATCCCGAGGTGTTCGGACAGCTCCTGGACCGTGGGGTCCCGGTCGAGCTCCGTGGCCAGGGACTCCTTCGCCTTGGCGATGTCGACGCGCAGTTCCTGGAGCCGGCGCGGTACATGGACCGCCCAGGTGGTGTCACGGAAGAACCGCTTGATCTCGCCGACGATGTACGGGACCGCGAAGGAGGTGAACTCGACCTCGCGGGACAGGTCGAACCGGTCGATGGCCTTGATCAGCCCGATCGTGCCGACCTGGACGATGTCCTCCATGTCGCCGCTGCCCCGGTTGCGGAACCGGCCCGCGGCGAACCGGACCAGCGAGAGGTTCATCTCGATGAGCGTGTTGCGCGCGTACTGATGGGCGGCCGTGCCCTCCTCCAGGACCTGGAGCCGGTCGAAGAACAGCTTCGACAGCGCCCGTGCGTCCTTGGGCGCGATCTTGCCGGCGTCCTCGATCCACGGAAGCTCGTCCACCGGCCCCCGGGTGTCCGCGGCGCCCGTGCCGCCGGTCACGCCTGTCGGGTCGGCGGTCTCCAGCAGGACCGCCGTGTCCGCTGCGGCGGTCCTGTGGGAGACCGCCGCCGTCGACCGTGCACTCTCCGCTCGCTCCGTACCGGCGTTCCGCGCAGTGTGCGCCGTCATCTCGTCACGCTCCCCTGGTCGTAGGCCATGAGGTGTAGGCGTATGCCCGCGAAAAGCTCGCCCATGCGGGTAACTGAGAGCTGATCAGGCAACAACAGGTCAATGGCCGAAAATCGACGTGATCCCTCGTCACATCTGTGCAGGGACACGGATCCGGCAGCAGAACCGCCCCACCGGTACGGGGGAGCCCGGTGGGGCGGTCGTCACCAGAGTGCCACAGCCCCGGGCGCAATGGGCACCGACCGGCGCATATCCAGCGGTAGTTGAGTTGAAATCGACGGTGGGCCGACTCGCGGTTTCCGGCCGACGGTTGAGGTCGCGCGGATGACCTGCGGCGGGGGAGTGGCGGGCGGCCGCGGACCGACTGGCGGGAATCGGTCAGCCCACGGACAGCAGCGGCGTGTCACGGCTCCGTGAACCCCGCACGTCGCCGGGAATACGCGCACGCGGGAAGGACTTCCTGCTGCTGTGGGGCACCGTCCGGGGCGGCCGGTGCCGAGAGAAGCTGGAGAGAGGGAGCTCATGCCGAAGGCGTACGTGTTCACCCGCAACGGCGGGCCGGAGGTGGAGGCCCTCGTCGAGCAGGAGGCTCCGGTGCCCGGTCCCGGGGAGCTGCTCGTCGCCGTACGGGCGGCGGGCGTCAACCCGGTCGACTGGAAGCTGCGCACGGGGTACACCAGGCCCGGCAGCGAGCCGCAGCCGTTCCCCACCGTCCTCGGCAGCGAGGCCGCCGGGGTCGTCGTGGCGGCCGGCCCGGACGCCGAGGGGTTCGCGGCCGGCGACGAGGTGTTCGGCAGCCCGCTGACCGGCGGCTACGCCGAGTACACGCTGCTGCCCGTCGCGGTGACCGCGCACAAACCGGCCGGGCTGTCCTTCACCGACGCGGCGGCGCTGCCGGTCGCGGTGGCCACCGCGTACGACGGGGTGCGCCAGCTCGCTCCCGCCCCCGGCTCGACGCTGCTGGTCACCGGCGCCGGGGGCGGCGTCGGGAACGCCGTGGTCCAGCTCGCGCACCACGCGGGCGTCAAGGTCGTCGCGGTGGCGAGCGCGGCCAAGAAGGACTTCGTCGAATCGCTCGGCGCGGTGCACGTCGCATCCGGCTCCTCGCTCGCCGGCCGGGTACGGGCCGCGGCCCCCGACGGCATCGACGCGGTCTTCGACCTGGTCGGCGGCGACACGCTGAGAGAGGTCGCCCCGCTGCTCGCCGACCCGGCCGCCCTCATCAGCGCCGCCGACAAGCCGCTCGCGGTGGAGCTGGGCGGCGCGGCGGTGGTCCGCGCCCGCACCTCGGCGGTTCTCGGCGAGGTCGCGGACCTCGTCGTCGCCGGAGCCCTGCGGACGCATGTCACCCGCACCTACCCGCTGAGCGCGGCGGGCGAAGCGCTGCGGGCCGTGGAGAGCGGACACTCCCGTGGAAAGACAGTGATCGAGGTGAGCGCATGAGCGCGGAGCAGCCCCTGTCCGGCGGGCACCCGCTGGACGACCCGGTCGGCGCGTCGCTGACCGGACCGCACGCCCGGTTCGCCGAACGCCGCGGCCGCGTCCTGCGCTACCCGGCCGACGTCACCCCCTGGGTCGCGCTGCCCGACCGGCCGGGGCCCGCGGACTGGGCCGACGCCGCGGCGCTCGCCGGCCCGGGGGGAGCGGTCACCATCACCGCCTTCCGTGAGCCGCCCCCGGACGACTGGGAGCGGACCTTCCACGCCGAGGGCGTCCAGCTCGTCGACACGGGCGTCGCCGCCGCCCCGGACCCGGAGGCGGTGCGGCTGGGGCCGGCCGACGTGCCCGAGATGCTCGAACTGGTGGAACGCACCCGGCCGGGACCGTTCATGCCCCGGACCATCGAGCTCGGCACCTATCTCGGGATCCGGCGCGAAGGGGTGCTGGTGGCGATGGCCGGGGAACGGCTGCACCCGCCCGGCTGGAGTGAGATCAGCGCGGTCTGCACCGATGAGTCGGTACGGGGGCAGGGGCTCGCCACCCGGCTGCTGCTCGCCGTCTCCCACGAGATCCGGGAACGCGGCGAGACTCCGTTCCTGCACGCGGCGGCGGCCAACACCCACGCCGTGCGGCTCTACGAATCCCTCGGATTCCGGCTCCGCCGGCGTACGTCGTTCCTGGCGGCGCTCGTACCCGACGGCGGGGCGGCGCGGCCGGCCATGAGCGAGGCGGCCGACGCGGCGGTCCGCGGCTGACCCGGGCACGCCGCACGGCCTGTGATCCGGACGCCCCGGGCGGGGCGCCCGTCGCGAGCCTCCGGCCCGAGCGCCGGGACACGTGCCGGGCGGCGGGACGTCCGTCCGGGACTTCCGGCCCGAAGAGCACGGCCGACCGGTGACCGGTGACCTTCGGCGTGGTTCAAAAGGCCGAAAGCCCCCTGCGTCCAAGCCCCGGTCCAGGTGGACTGGAGAGGACTGCCGGGGCCTGCCCGGCGCCGGCGGGAGGAGAGGGCCTTGACGATCGGGGTGCGACGTCCGGCGATGGCGCGGAGCGTGGAGCCGCCGTCCCCAGACGCCGGGGAGCGGGCTGCCGTCGCGGCCCGGATCGGCACCCCCGCCCTGATGGGCGGTCTGGCCCTGCTCTCCCTGATCGTGGTGTGGCTCGACGTCGCCACCGGTGAGGACCTTCGGCTCATCCCCCTCCTGGTCGTCGTTCCGGCACTCGTCTCGGTCTTCTGCACCGTCCGGCAGACCGTCGCGGCAGCGCTCTGGATCATGCCCATCGTCGTGATCTCCCGGCTGGCGTCGGGAGGCTCGTTCTGGGACATGGCGAGCGGCGTCTGCTTCACGGTGCTGGCCTGTGCGCTCGGCGTCGGCGTCTGCGCCCGCAGGATCCGGCACGTCAGCGAGATCGCCAGGCTGCGGTCCGCGGCCGTCGCCCTCCAGCGGCAGATCCTGCGCCCGCTGCCCGTGGCGACCGACCAGGTCCACGTGGACGGCATCTACGCGCCGATCGAGGAGGACCACCTGGTCGGCGGCGACATCTACGAGATCATCCAGACCCCGTACGGCACCCGCGTCATCATCGGCGACGTGCAGGGCAAGGGCCTCGCGGCCATCGGGGTGGGCTTCGCCGCGCTCGGCGCGTTCCGGGAGGCCGCCATCCGTGAGCCCGGCCTGACCGGTGTGGTGGACGCGGTCGAGGACGCGGTCGCCCGCCACAACGCCTTCTCGGCCCAGACCGGCGAGACCGAGCGCTTCGTCACCGCACTGGTGCTCGGCCTCGACGGGGCCGGCCGGGTCCAGGCCGTCAACTGCGGCCACCTGCCGCCCCGCATGCTGCACGAGGGGGTGGCGGCCGCCGTTCCGCTGCGCCGTACGTCGGTGCCGCTGGGCATGGCGGAGCTGAGCAACGAGGCGCGGGTCGCGGAATGGCTGGACTTCCCGCCCGGCGCAACACTCCTGATGTTCACCGACGGAGTGACCGAGGCGCGTGACCCCTCGGGAGCCTTCTATCCGCTGGACGCACGCCTGAGCCACTGGACCCGGCTCGGTCCCCGTGAGCTGCTGGACACGCTCCACGCGGACCTGGAGGTCTTCTCCGGCGGGGTGCGGCGCGACGACATCGCGGCGCTCACGCTGAGCGTTGCCTCGTCGGACAAGAGCAGCAGCCGTCCCGTGACCGCCGAAGTCGACGCACGCCGGGCCGCGGAGGCGTTCAGCGGACGGTAGGCCGCACCCGCAGCCCCGCAGCCCCGCAGCCCCGCAGCCCCGCAGCCCCGCAGCCCCGCAGCCCCTCAGCCGTGAGCCCGTAGGCCCGTGGACCCGTGGACCCGGGCTCCACAGCGTTTTCCGCTCCTTCCGCCCCTTCGGATGTCCCGAAGGGGCGTTTGTCGCAACGGGACATTATTAGGTGTACGGTGCAGTTATGAACCGGGAACGGAAGACCCCGGAGAGGCGGAGCCGCAAGGCCCGCCGGACCCGGGACACACTGGCCCAGGCCGCGTTCGAGCTGGTGCTCGACCGGGGGCTGAGGGAAGTGACGGTCGAGGAGATCGCGGAACACGCGGACGTCGACCGCCGCACCTTCAGCCGGTACTTCACCAGCAAGGAAGCCGCCGTACTGGACTCGGTCCGGGGCGACGGGGACCGGATCAACGACGCCCTGCGGGTTCGTCCCGCAGGCGAACCGCCGCTCACCGCGTACCGCAGGGCCGTCCTGGACTGGCTGGAGGACCCGGAGGCGGCGGCCTGGCACCGCCGCCCGAGGATCTTCGAACTGCTGGTCCTCGCCGAGCGGGAGCCGACCCTCTACGCGGCGTTCCACCACATCCGGGTGGACGCCCAGGAGGACTCGGTCGCCATCGTCGCGCAGCGGCTGGGCACCGACCCGCGGCAGGACATCCGTCCCGCCGTCACGGTCGCCGCCGGAGCGGGAGCGCTCCTCGCCGCCCAGGCGGCCTGGGTACGCGGCAACTGCCCCGACGAGCTGCCCCGGCTCGTGGAGCAGGCATTCGACGCCCTCTCGGCGGAGCTGTTCGCACAGCTCCCCGCCGGACCGGCGTCACACAGCACCACGGAAGGAAACGGAACATCATGAGCACCATCCCCGCCACCACCGAGCAGGAATTCGCCGGACGCACCGCCCTCGTCACCGGAGGGGCCTCCGGCATCGGACTGGCCCTCGCCCACCGGCTGGCCGGCGCGGGCGCGTCCGTGGTCGTGGCCGACTACGACGAGGAGAGCGCCCGCAAGGCGGTCGCCGCACTGGAGAACGCCGGCGCCAAGGCCGCGGCCGTCGCCATGGACGTCACCGACCCCGCCTCCGTCGAGGCGGGCGTGCGGTTCGCCGTCGACACCTTCGGAGCCCTGCACCTCGCGGTGAACAACGCGGGCATCGGCGGACCGAGCAGCCCGACCGGCGAATACGCCGTCGAGGACTGGAACCGGGTCGTCGCCACCAACCTCAGCGGCGTCTTCTACTCCATGCGCTACGAACTCCCCGCGATCGTCGCGGCCGGCGGTGGCGCCGTCGTCAACATGTCGTCGATCCTCGGCACCAACGGCTTCGCCGGATCGCCCGCCTACGTCGCCGCCAAGCACGGCGTCGTCGGCCTCACCAAGACGGCCGCACTCGAGTACGCGGCGCAGAACGTCCGCGTCAACGCGGTGGGACCGGGCTTCATCGACACCCCGCTGCTGCGCAACACGGACGGCCCCGCCCGCGACCACCTCATCTCGCTGCACCCGGCCGGGCGCCTCGGCACCGCGCAGGAGGTGGCGGAGCTCGCCGCCTTCCTGCTCTCCGACCGCGCCTCGTTCATCCACGGCAGCTACCACCTGGTGGACGGCGGATACTCCGCCTCCTGAGTGGCGCACAGGGGCTTCGGGGGCGAGAAATGGAACAGCAGAGGTCAAGGAGGACCCCATGAAAGCCGTCCAGTACCGCACCGTCGGCGCCGCACCGGAAGTCGTCACCGTGCCCGACCCGGAACCCGGCCCCGGGCAGGTGCTGCTGAAGGTCACCGCCGCAGGTGTCTGCCACTCGGACATCGCCGTGATGAGCTGGCCCGCTGACCAGTTCCCCTACGATCTCCCACTCACCCTCGGGCATGAGGGCGTGGGCACCGTGGCCGCACTCGGCGACGGCGTCGCCGGACTCACCGTGGGCGAGTCCGTGGCGGTCTACGGGCCCTGGGGCTGCGGTACGTGCGTCAAGTGCGCCGAGGGCAAGGAGAACTACTGCCTGCGCGCCAAGGAGCTCGGCATCAACCCGCCGGGGCTGGGCTCGCCCGGCGCCATGGCCGAGTACATGATCGTCGACGACCCGCGCCACCTGGTGCCGCTGGGGGACCTGGACCCGGTCCAGGCCGTGCCGCTCACCGACGCGGGCCTCACCCCGTACCACGCGATCAAGCGCTCCCTGCCGAAGCTGGTGCCCGGCGCGACCGCCGTCGTCATCGGCACCGGCGGACTCGGCCACGTCGCCATCCAGCTGCTGCGCGCCATGACGGCCGTGCGGGTCATCGCCCTGGACGTCACGGAGGACAAGCTCGCCCTCGCCCGCACCGTCGGTGCGCACGAGACCGTCCTGTCCGACGAGCACGCCGCGGCGCGAATCCGCGAGCTGACGGGCGGCATCGGCGCACAGGTCGTCCTCGACTTCGTCGGGGCGCCGCCCACCGTGGCCACGGCGGGTGCCGCCGCCGCCGTCGACTCCGACGTCACGATCGTGGGCATCGGGGGCGGGGCGCTCCCGGTGGGCTTCGGCTCCCTGCCGTTCAACACCGCGGTGACCGCCCCGTACTGGGGATCGCGCTCGGAGCTGGCCGAGGTGCTCGATCTCGCCCGTGCCGGTTCCGTCGAGGTGCACGTCGAGACGTACTCGCTGGACGAGGCGCCGCTCGCGTACGAACGGCTGCACGACGGCAAGATCAGCGGCCGGGCCGTCATCCTCCCCAACGGCTGACCCCGGGCCCCTGCCCAACGCCCCTGCGGGCCGTCGCACCGAGCGGCGGCCCGCAGGGGCGTACGCGCGAGCGCTTCACGCCGCGCCGCACGCGAGGGATACTGCCCGGATGGAATTCGCCGCGATGATGACGCTGCCCGGACTGGTGATCGGGCTGACCGCCGTCGCCATCCTCGATCAGCTGATGCTGCGCGCGGGCCGGGCCGGTCTGCTGCCGTGGCGCAACAGCGCCCGGCAGGGCCAGGTGTCGGCGACCGGCTTCGAGCAGTTGCACGCGACCTTCTCGCCCGGAAAGCAGAGCGAACTCAAGGAGCGGCAGAGCGCCCTGCTCCTGCGCGACGACGAGGAGGACGGCGCCCCGCCGCACCGCTCCACCGTGGACCTCGACGGAGGCCTCGCCGTCATCCGCATGCCCGGCAACGAAGGCTGAGGACTGCCGCCCACCCGGCGCCCCTCGCATCGCGGCCTCATCGCACCGCCACCAGCGGACGCAGCCGGCTGTCACGCAGCCGCACCACCACCGGGGCGCAGCGCCCGGCCGCGACCGTCAGCGGCCAGGCGACCAGCGCGCCGATCAGCAGCCCCACCAGCACATCGTGCGGGTAGTGGGCGCCGATCCACACCCGGGATGCCGCCATCAGCAGCGCGGCCGGTACCGCGACCGCTCCGAGCCGCCGGTCGGTCAGCCAGATCGCCATCGCGGCCGCCGCCGCGATGGCGGCGTGATTGCTGGGGAAGGACCAGTCGCCCAGCGCCGGGCAGGTCTCCACCGTCACGACATGCAGGCTTCTGCAGGGGCGTTGTTCGTGAAAGGCGGACTTCACCACGTCGTTGGCGAGATACGTGGCGACCACGACGAGCGGGGCGCAGAGCGCCCTGGCGGTACGCGTGGGATCCCCGGACCGGGAGCGCCACCAGGACGCGAGCATGAGCACCGCGAACAGGGCGAGACCGTAGTCCGACCACAGGCGGACGGCGGAGTCCAGGGCGGCGGGGGAGCGCTGGGCCAGCTCGGTGACCCAGGTGTACAGCCCACCGTCGATCGAGGTGGCCGCAGAGGCGAGCGGCATCAGTTGTTGTCTCCTTCGGCAGTGCTCCGCCTGCGGGAGCGGAGCAGTTCGGCGGCGAGCGGGATGAGAGAGACCACGACCACGAGAGCGACGATCGGCAGCAGGTAGCGGTCGACGTTCGGTACCGAGGACCCCAGTGCGTATCCGGCAAGGACCAGCCCGGCCGTCCAGACGACGCCCCCGACGACCTGCCACAGGGTGAACACCCTGGCCGGGACGTCGAGCGCCCCGGCCAGCGGATTGAGCACCGTGCGCACGACGGGGACGAAGCGGGCCAGCACGATCGCGCGGGCGTGCCCGTATCTGCCGAGCAGCTCCGCCGCGCGGTCGGCGCCCTCGTGCAGCCGTCCGGAGCGGTTGCGGGCGAGCAGCGCCCGGCCGCCCCGGCGGCCGAGCCAGTAGCCCGTCTGCGCACCGAGCAGCGCCCCGGCCACCGCGGCGATCAGCACCTGCGGCAGCGACAGCTCGACCGGGCCGTGGGTGCCGGAGACGCTCAGCAGGCCGGCCGTGAACAGCAGTGAATCGCCGGGCAGGAAGAAGCCGACGAGCAGCCCCGTCTCGGCGAAGAGCACGACGGCGACGCCGAGCGCGCCGAACGTGCCGAGCAGCGAACCGGCGTCCAGCAGGTTCACCGCTTGCGGCATGGCCGCCAGTGAGAGTACGGACACGGTGGAGGGTCTCCCATAATGGTGAGCGGGTGCCCCGGTGGAACACCCGGACTGACTACAGTGACGTAGACGGTCTACATCACTGTAGACGCCCGAAGGGGGAGGAGAGTTCCCATGCCACAGGTGAACGGCATATCCGGCGGAGAATCCGCCTCCCGGCCGCACGAAGGACCGGACGCGGGGAGGACGCCCCCCGCCGGGCAGCAGCCCGCCCCGCAGACACCTGCGGCCGGTGGGGCCCCGGTGGAGCGGCGCCCGTCCGGCGAACTGGAATCCGCGATCCTGGCGGCCCTCTGGGCGGCCGGCACCCCGCTCACCGCAGGCCAGGTGCAGGGCGCGATCGGGGCGGAACTCGCACGGACCACCGTCACCACCATCCTGTCCCGCCTGCACGAGAAGGGCACGGTCGCCCGCACCAGGTCGGGACGCGGATTCGCCTACACCCCCACCGAGGACGCGGCCGGGCTGACCGCCCGCCGGATGCACAGCGAACTGCGCAAGGACGAGGACCGAGGCACCGTGCTGGCACGGTTCGTCTCGCAGCTCAGCGACGAGGACGAGCGGCTGCTGCGCGAACTGCTCGACGGGGACGCCGGATGATCTACGCCGTGTGGATCCCGCTGCTGGTGCCGTTCCTCGTCGTTCCGGCGGCCCGCCGGCTCGCGGACGCACTCTCGCCGCAGCGCGCGGTTCGGCTGCTCGCCGCCACGGGCGCGGGCCTTGCCGTCTTCACCCTGTCCGCGCTGGCGCTGCTGGTGGTGCCCGGTGCAGGACGGCTGTCCGCCGTCGCCGCCGCCGGCGAGTTCGTGCGCCCGCTCGCCGCCATCGAGCCGGCACTCGCCCTCCCGCTCTCGGCCGTCGCACTCGCGCTGCTCCTGGGCTGCGCCGCTGCCATGACCCGGGCCGCGCGCAGCCACTGGGCCCAGCTCCACCGGACCGCCCGCCCCGAGCACGGCGACGACAGCGAACTCGCCGTGCTCCGGGACGCCCGGCCCGACGCCTACGCACTGCCCGGACGGCCCGGCAGCCCCGGCCGGATCGTCGTCACCACCGGCATGCTGCACGCTCTGGAACCCGCCGAACGCGACGCGCTCCTGGCCCACGAGCGCGCCCACCTCACCGGGCGCCACCACCTGTACCTCGTCGCCGCCGAGCTGTCCGCCCGCTGCCACCCGGCCCTGCGTGCCCTGCGCGCGCCCATGGGCTACGCGCTGGAGCGCTGCGCGGACGAGGCCGCCGCCCAGGCCGTCGGGGACCGCGGAGTCGCCGCCCGTGCGATCGGGCGCGCCGCCCTGGCCGCACGGACGGCCAAAGGGCCCGCCGCGGCCCGCCCCGCACCGGCGCTCGCCGCGGCGGCAGGGCCCGTCCCGCGCCGGGTCGCCGCGCTGCTGGGCCGGACCGCCGCCCGCCCGCGCATCGGCCGAGCCGCCGCCGCGACCCTGATCGCCTGCCTGGCCGTCTCGGGAGCGGCCGCCCTCGACGCGACGCACGACCTGCACAGCAGCATCGAGGTCGCCCAGGGCGAGACTCCGTAGTACCGCCCGGGGACGGGACCCGCGACAGGGCCTGAGCGGCGCCTGACCCTGCGAAAAGTGACCTGACAGCCCCCGCCCCACACCTACACGCACACCCATGGGCTCGTACTACTTCTTCCGCTGATCCCGGGCAGGGACGCCACCGCGCGACGCCGAGCGTGTCGCCCCGCACGGCATCCCCTCCGCCCGTTCGGCATCCCCGCCCGCCGTGCCCGTTTCACGGGCCGCCGAGGCATGTCATCCGAGGGAAAGCGACCCATGTCCCCCAAGCGCGGCGCTCCTGCGGCTGCTGGCCGGGGCCGAGACACCGGACAGCGGCGAGATCACCGTCCGCTTCCCGGGCGGCGCCGGCTACCTGTCCCAGACACTCGCCCTGGACCCCGCCCGCACCGTGCAATGCGCCGTCGACACGGCACTGTCCGCCGCTCCGCGAGCTGGAGCGGCGGAGCCGTACCGCCGAGGCCGTACTCGCCGAGCCCGGCCCCGCGGCCGACGCCCGGCTCGCCGCGTACGGAGACCTGCTGACCGAGTACGAGGAACGCGGCGGCTACCTGGCCGACGCCCGGGTCGACGCGGCGCTGCACGGGCTCGGGCACCTCACCAGGGACCGCCCGCTCGGCACGCTCTCCGGCGGAGAGCAGTCCAGGCCGGCGCTCGCCTGCGTGCTGGCGTCCGGTCCCGAACTGCTGCTGCTCGACGAGCCGACCAACCACCTCGACCTGCGGGCCACCACCTGGCTCGAGGAGCATCTGCGCGCCCACCGCGGCACCGCCGTCGTGATCACCCACGACCGGGCATTCCTGGAACGCACCACCACCGTCATCGCCGAGGTGGACCGTGATCTGCGCAGCGTCGTCACCTACGGGGACGGCTGGGACGGCTACCGCACGGCGCGGGCGGCCGCCCGGCGCCGCTGGGCGCAGGACCATCAGGAGTGGCTGGACGAACTGGCCCGCACCGAGGAGCTCGTGAACTCCACCGGGCGCCGGGTCGCCGGCGCCGGGAAGGACCCGGGCGAGGGCTTCGGCAAGCACCGCCGTTCGCACGAGGCCAAGCTGTCCGGGCAGGTCAGAGCCGCCAGGACCCGGCTGGACGCGCTGCGCAGGGAACCGGTTGCTGCCCCGCCCCGGCCGCTGCGCTTCACTGCCCGGCTGGACCTCGCCGCCGAGGGCCGGCTGCCGCGGGGCCCACTGGTGGAGCTCGACTCCGTCACGGTCGGCGACCGGCTGCGCGTGCCCGGACTGCGGGTGGCGGCCGGACAACGGCTGCTGGTCACCGGGCCCAACGGTGCGGGCAAGTCGACCCTGCTGAGGCTGCTGGCGGGAGATCTGGGGCCTCTCGTTTGGATCATGCCGGGCTCGCGGTGTCCGGCACGCGCATCTGCGGCGTTGTCGTCGGTCGCCAATGCTCCGCATTCACTCCCTCCTCCGCCTTGCAGCCGCACGCACCGGACACCACTCCCTGATCCGGCCTGATCCAAACGAAAGACCCTGGCCCCCGACACCGGCACCGTGCGCCGCCGGGCCCGGATCGGGTACCTCCCGCAGGACCTCCCCGCCCGCCCCACCCGCCGCACGCTGCTGGCCACCTTCGCGGCCGGACGACCCGGCCACGCCGACGAGTACACCGGCCTGCTTCTCGCCCTCGGGCTGTTCTGTCCCGATGACCTGAGCGTTCCGGTCGCCGACCTCTCCGCCGGCCGGCAGCGCAGGCCGGCGCCGGCCCGGCTGGTCACCCGGCCGGCCGATCTGCTGGTGCTCGACGAGCCGACGAACCACCTCGCCCTCGCCCTGGTGGAGGAGCTGGAGACGGCGCCGGCGCAGTACCCGGGAGCCGTCGTGGTCGTCTCGCACGACCGCAGCTTCCGCGGCCGCTTCAGCGGCGACCGGTTCGAACTCCGCGAGGGCGCACCGGCGGGCAGCCCCTGACCCGTGGCGGCCGGACGACGGCGCACCCGGTCCCGATCACCGAGGCCCGAAGGCTCAGGACACGTCGGGCACGGACGGCCCCCGCTCCTTTGCCAGCGCATCGCGCAGCCGGTCCAGGAAGACCCGCTGCCCCTTGACGAGGCGCTCGGTGGCGACCTCCGCGGTGCACCAGGCGAACCGGTCGATCTCCGGGAACTCCCGCCGCACACCGGAGCCCCTCGGCCACTCCATCGTGAACGTTCCCGGCACGGCCGCCGCCGGATCGGGGTCGGCCTCCAGCGCCCACACCGTCACGGTCTTGCCGCCCGCCTGGCGGGATTCGCCCAGCGCCAGCCACGCACCGTCCGGGGCCGGGTGGCCGAACTCCTCCCCGAACTCCCGCCGCGCGGCGGCCGCCGCCTCCTCGCCGGGGCCGTACTCACCCTTCGGCACCGACCACGCCGCGCTCTCCCGGCCCGCCCAGAACGGCCCGCCCATATGGCCGATGAGGACTTCCAGACCGGATTCACCGGTGGTACGGAACAGGAGGAGCCCGGCGCTGCGCCGCTCGTTGGGTGACATGCGGTCAAGTGTGAGCGGGCGGCGCGGGGGCGGGCCGGCGACACGACGGCCCGGCCTACACCTTGCGGTAGTTGTACGCCTCCGACGCGGCGGCCGCCACGGCGTCCAGATCGCCGCCCGAGGACGCGGTGACCACGGCGGCCACCGCGCCCTCCACCAGCGGCGCATCCACCAGCCTTGCGCCGTCCGGGAGTTCGTCGCCCTCGGCCAGCATCGCCTTGACCGTGAGCACCGCGCTGCCCAGGTCGACCAGGACGGCGACACCCGCGCCTGAGTCCACCGATCTGGCCGCCTGCGCGATGAGCTCCGGGCTCGTCCCGAGGCCGCCCGCAGGCGTCCCGCCGGCGGCGGCCACCGGCGCGGTCGCGCCACCGGCCGCGAGCCCCCTGGCCAGCGCGGCCACCGCCTCGGCCACCGGTCCGCTGTGCGAGACGAGCACGATCCCGACCTGCTTGTCCGCGCTCATGCGGCGCCCCCGTCCGCACCGTCGGCCTCGGCCAGCGCGGCGATCAGCAGCGCGGCGGACGTGGCCCCCGGATCCTGATGGCCGATGCTCCGCTCGCCCAGATAGCTCGCCCGGCCCTTGCGCGCCTGCAGGGGCACCGTGGCCAGCGCGCCCGTGCGTGCCGCGTCCAGTGCCGCTTCGAACGACGTCCCGAGCGCCTCGGCCGCCGGCAGCAGGGCGTCGAGCATCGTCTTGTCCCCGGCCGCGGCCCCGCCCAGCTTGGCGACCGCGGCCACGCCCGCCGAGAGCGCCCGCGCCAGCTCGTCGCGCGTCACGGCGGAGGCCTCACCGAGCTCCTTGCCCGTACGCCGCAGCAGCGTCCCGTACAGCGGGCCGGACGCGCCTCCGACGGTCGAGATCAACTGCCGCCCGGCGAGCATCAGTACGGCCCCCGGCGTCTGCGGCGGATCCTTCTCCAGGGCCGCCGTCACCGCGGCGAAACCGCGCTGGAGGTTGCTGCCGTGGTCGGCGTCCCCGATCGCCGAGTCGAGGTCGGTCAGATACGCGGCCTCGCGGTCCACGGCGGCGGCGGTCGCGGTCATCCAGCGGCGGAAGAAGTCGGTGTCGAGCACATGATCTCCTTGGGTCCATCGAGTGGGGCGGCGTGCGCCGCACGGCGCAGCGGGAGGGTTCAACGGCCCCAGCGCAGTGCGGGAGTCTCCACCGGCGCGTCCCAGAGCCGCACCAACTCCTCGTCCACCTCGCAGAGCGTCACCGAACAGCCCGCCATGTCCAGCGAGGTCACGTAGTTCCCCACGAGCGTACGAGCCACGACCACGCCCCGTTCGGACAGCACCCGCTGGACCTCGGCATTGAACCCGTACAGCTCCAGCAGCGGTGTCGCCCCCATCCCGTTGACCAGCGCGATCACCGGCCCGTTCGGCCGCAGATCCTCCAGCACCGCGTCCACCGCGAAGTCCGCGATCTCCCGGGACGTCATCATCGGACGCCGCTCGCGCCCGGGTTCACCGTGGATGCCCACCCCGAGTTCGAGTTCGCCCTCGGGCAGGTCGAAGGTGGGCGAGCCCTTGGCGGGTGTGGTCACCGAGGTCAGAGCCACCCCGAAACTGCGCGACGACTCGTTCACCTGGCGCGCGAGCGCCGCCACCCGGTCCAGCGGGGCGCCCTCCTCGGCCGCCGCGCCGGCGATCTTCTCGACGAACAGGGTCGCCCCCGTGCCCCGTCGCCCCGCCGTGAAGAGACTGTCGGTGACCGCGACGTCGTCGTTGACGAGGACCTGGGCGACCCGCACACCCTCCTCGTCGGCGAGCTCGGCGGCCATCTCGAAGTTGAGGACGTCACCGGTGTAGTTCTTGACGACGAAGAGCACGCCCGCACCGCTGTCGACGGCGAGGGCCGCCCGCAGCATCTGGTCCGGGACCGGGGATGTGAACACCTCGCCGGCGCAGGCGGCCGACAGCATCCCGGGGCCGACGAACCCGGCGTGCAACGGCTCGTGCCCGGACCCGCCGCCGGAGACGAGGGCGGCCTTTCCGGCCACGGGCGCGTCGCGCCGTACGACGACACGGTTCTCGACGTCCACGGTCAGATCCGGATGGGCGGCCGCTATTCCGCGCAGTGCGTCCGCTACCACGGTTTCGGGGACGTTGATCAGCATTTTCAACGGTGACCTCCCAGTAGAGCCAGGTGGCGCCCCGAGCGGGTTCTCGCAGCTCAGGGGCCGCTTGCTGAGTCGTTGATCCCGGTGGTGCACGGTCCTGGACGGCCGGGCGCGGCGGGACGGGTGGCGACTCGCTGCCGAGTCTACTGACGGCCTGTCCCCGCCGGGGTGCTCCTGCGACCACCCCGGTCACGAGGTGCGGGGCCGGCGCCCGCGCCGGGTCAGGTGCGGTCGATGTGCACGCTGGTCGACTTCACCCGCGCGGTGGCCTGCATGCCCACCTCGAGCCCGAGCTCCTCGACCGCCTCACGGGTCAGCAGTGAGACGAGCCGGTGCGGACCGGCCTGGATCTCCACCTGCGCCGCCACGTCGCCGAGCTTGACGGCGGTGACGATGCCGGGAAACGCGTTGCGGGCCGAGGTGTAGGACGCGTCGTCCTCGCCCGCGCCGCCCTGGGCGACCTCGACGGAGAACGCGGCCAGGTCCCGGCCGTCGATGAGGCGGCGCCCGCCCTCCTCGCGGTGGGTCGCCACGCGGCCGGCGTCCGCCCAGCGCCGCGCGGTGTCCGGGCTGACGCCCAGCAGGCGGGCGGCCTGCCCGATCGTGTAGGACTGCATATGCCGCACCTTAGGGGAGTGTCGCTTGCAAGTGCAAGCTTTTTCTGAGTATTCCGTAGCAGAAGCGAAGGGGGTGTGCGCGCTCCCGTAGCTGCTTGCGCACGGCGGCCGGCCGCCCCGTTCCGTCTCCCGTCCGCATACCGGTGACCGCGCCAATCTAGCGCGCGGCGCACGGCCGGGTGGCCCTGCCGGGATGAGGAATCGGGGCGTGCGGCCTAGGGTGCGAGCCATGGCAGAGAGTGCGGCGAACCGGGGGTCCGCGGAGTCCGCCGCCGGGCCGGACGCCCCCGACCCCCGGCGGTGGCGGGCGCTCGCGGTGTGCCTGGTCGCGGGCTTCATGACCCTGTTGGACGTGTCGATCGTCAACGTAGCGCTGCCGTCCATCCGGGAGGGTCTGCGCACCCCGGAGTCCGACCTGCAGTGGGTGCTGTCCGGTTACGCCCTCGCCTTCGGGCTGTTCCTGATCCCCGCCGGACGGCTGGGCGACGCCCGCGGACGCCGCCAGGTCTTCATGGCCGGACTGGCCCTGTTCACCCTGTCGTCCGCGGCCTGCGGAGCAGCCCAGTCCAGCCTCTGGCTGGTGGTCGCCCGGCTGGTCCAGGGACTGGCGGGCGGGCTCGTGTCCCCCCAGATCTCCGCGCTCATCCAGCAGATGTTCTCGGGACGGGAGAGGGGCCGGGCCTTCGGGATGTTCGGCACCGTGGTCGGCATCTCCACGGCCGTCGGCCCGCTGCTGGGCGGACTCCTGATCCAGGCGGCCGGCGCCGAGGAGGGCTGGCGCTGGGTGTTCTACGTGAACCTGCCGCTCGGAGCCGTCTGCCTGCTGCTGGCCCACCGGCTGCTGCCGGACACCCCGTCCGCCGGCCCTGTGCGGCTGCGGGACCTGGACCCCGTCGGAGTGCTGCTGCTGGGCGCGGGAGTGCTGGCGCTGCTGCTGCCGTTCGTCCAGGCGCGGCAGTGGCCGGGCGACGGGAAATGGCTCCTCCTGCCGGTGGCCGCCGTGCTGCTCGGCGCCTTCGTCGGCTGGGAGTCCCGGTGCGCCAGGCGCGGCACGCAGCCGGTGGTGAACCTCGCCCTCTTCCGCGTCCGCTCGTACTGGCTGGGCTGTCTGCTGATCCTGCTGTACTTCGCGGGGTTCACCTCGATCTTCTTCATCACCACGCTCTACCTCCAGAGCGGACTGCACTACACCGCCCTGATGGCAGGCCTCGCGATCACCCCCTTCGCCCTCGGGTCCGCCGTCGCCGCGAGCCCCGGAGGCAGGCTGGTCGGCCGGTACGGGCGCCCCCTCGTCGTCATCGGCATGGCGACCGTGGCCGTCGGACTCGGAGGCACCGCGCTCGCCGTCCACCTGGTGCCGGGCCGGGGCGCGGGCTGGGCGATGGCCGCCCCGCTGCTGCTGGCCGGCCTGGGCAGCGGCCTCGTCATCGCGCCCAACCAGACCCTGACCCTGTCCCAGGTGCCGGTGGCCACCGCGGGGAGCGCCGGCGGCACCCTCCAGACCGGCCAGCGCGTCGGTTCGGCGATCGGGATCGCCGCCGTCGGCTCGGTCTTCTTCGCCCAGATGGGCTCCGCCGGCTGGTCCAGCGCGTACGACCGGGGGCTGGTCGTCTCCGTGGCCTTCGTGGTGGCCGGGCTGATCGTGGCCCTGGCCGACGTGGGCGGCACATGGCGGGGGAGAGGCCGTACCCGGCAGTCCACCGCCCGATGAGGCGCCAGTCGCTACGATCGCAACCGTGACCCCGGCCCGATCCGCCAGGCCTCAGGCCCTGCCCCAGGGAGAGACGCCATGAATGATCCCGCCAGCACCGAACCGGACGGCAACACGGAGTACGGGCACAAGCCCTTCAAGCGCTCCACCAGCCACTTCGCCGACCGGATCACCGCCGACGGCCGGGACGGCTGGCCCGTCGAGGCGGGCCGCTACCGGCTGGTCGTCAGCCGCGCCTGCCCCTGGGCGAGCCGCGCCCTGGTCTCCCGCCGCCTGCTCGGGCTGGAGGGCGCACTCTCGCTCGCCGTCACCGATCCGATCCAGGACGACCGGAGCTGGCGCTTCACGCTGGACGAGGGAGACCGGGACCCCGTGCTCGGCATCAAGTACCTCAGCGAGGCGTACGACGCGCGGGAGAGCGGATACCCCGGCGGCGTCAGCGTCCCCGCCGTCGTCGACATCCCCAGCGGCGAACTCGTCACCAACGACTACCAGCGCATCACCCTGGACTTCGCCACCGAATGGACCGCGCTGCACCGCCCCGGGGCGCCCGACCTCTATCCCGAGCCGCTGCGCGAGGAGATCGACGAGGTCATGGAGGGCGTCTACCGCGATGTGAACAACGGTGTGTACCGGGCCGGTTTCGCGGCCGGACAGAGCGAGTACGAGGCCGCGTACGCGGATGTGTTCCGCCGCCTGGACCTGGTGTCGCAGCGCCTGGCGGACCGGCGCTACCTCGTCGGCGACACGATTACCGAGGCGGACATCCGGCTCTTCACCACGCTCGTGCGCTTCGACGCCGTCTACCACGGGCACTTCAAGTGCAACCGCTCGAAACTGACCGAGGACCCGGTGCTGTGGGCGTATGCCAGGGACCTGTACCAGACACCCGGCTTCGGCGACACGGTCGACTTCCACCACATCAAGCAGCACTACTACCGGGTCCACACCGGCATCAACCCCACGGGCATCGTGCCCGTGGGACCCCGCCTGTCGGGCTGGCTCACCCCGCACGACCGCGAGGAGCTGGGCGGCCGCCCCTTCGGTGACGGCACCCCGCCGGGGCCGGTGCCGGCCGGCGAGGAGATCCCGGAGCAGGGGCGGCCCTGAGCGGCGCCGCCCCGTTACTCCGTCTCGTCCAGGCGGTCGGCGTAGTACTCGATCGCGGGGCGGTAGGAGCGCACCCGGCCGTCCGCGCTGGTGGCCGCCGTGACCCTGAGCAGCGTCCGCACGGCCTCGCGGGAGTCACCGAGGTTGTACAGCGTCATCGCCAGGAAGGTCAGCAGCGAGGCGTCGTCCGCGAACTCCGCCAGCGCGCGGTGGAACACCTCGCGCGCGGCCTCGTAGCGGCCGAGCACCCGCAGCGTGCTGCCGAGGCCGAGGAAGGCTCCGTGACGGTCCTCGGCCGGCAGCCCCGGACCCTTCAGCGCCCGCTCGTAGAACGGCACGGCCGCTGCCTCCAGGCCGAGCGAGTCGTGCGACCAGGCGGCCTGATAGGCGATTGCGGCGTCCTCAGGAAACCGCTCGGCCAGCGCCACCAGGCGCTCGTGCGCCTGCGGGCTCTTCTGCTCGCGCAGCCGTACCGCCAGCGTCAGCGGCTCGTCTTGTTCGATTTCCGGACTCATGCTTCGGCACGCTGCCAGGGCCGCGGGGATACGGCAAACCAATTGCGCGGCACGGCCGCGAACGCCTCCGCGCGGCGGCAGGGCGGGTTCCGGCCCGTGGGGGCAGGGCCCTGTCGAGGCAGCGTCGATCACGAGATATCTTGATGTCAAGCAATGTTGCAGACGTGGAGCGGAGCACAGGGTGACTGACTCGACCATCATCTATACACACACCGACGAGGCCCCGGCCCTGGCGACGTATTCGTTCCTGCCGGTGATCGAGGCCTACGCCTCCAAGGCCGGGGTCACCGTGGAGAGCCGTGACATCTCCCTGGCGGGCCGGATCATCGCCAGCTTCCCCGACCGCCTCCAGGAGAACCAGCGCATCGAGGACGCCCTCGCGGAGCTCGGCGCGCTGGCCACCACCCCCGGCGCCAACATCATCAAGCTGCCGAACGTCTCGGCCTCGATCCCGCAGCTGAAGGCCGCGATCGCGGAGCTCCAGGAGCAGGGTTACGCGCTTCCGGACTACCCGGACGACCCGAAGTCCGACGAGGAGAAGGACGCCCGCGCGCGCTACGACAAGATCAAGGGCAGCGCGGTCAACCCCGTCCTGCGCGAGGGCAACTCCGACCGCCGCGCCCCCGCGTCGGTCAAGAACTACGCCAAGGCGCACCCGCACCGCATGGGCGCCTGGACGGCCGACTCGAAGACGAACGTCGCGACCATGGGCGTCGACGACTTCCGCTCCACCGAGAAGTCCGTGGTGATCGAAGAGGCCGGCAACCTGCGCATCGAGCTGGTGGGCGACGACGGCACCACCACCGTGCTGCGCGAGTCCGTCCCCGTGCTCGCCGGTGAGGTCGTGGACGCCGCCGTCATGCGCGTCGCCGCGCTGCGCGAGTTCTTCACCGCGCAGGTCGCCCGCGCCAAGGAGGAGGGCATCCTCTTCTCGGTGCACCTCAAGGCCACCATGATGAAGGTCTCCGACCCGATCATCTTCGGCCACGTGGTCCGTGCCTTCTTCCCGAACACCTTCGCCAAGTACGGCGAGGCGCTCGCCGCCGCGGGCCTGACCCCGAACGACGGCCTCGGCGGCATCCTCAAGGGCCTGGACTCGTTGCCGGACGTCGGCGCCGAGATCAAGGCGTCCTTCGAGGCCGAGCTCGCCGAGGGCCCCGCCCTGGCGATGGTCGACTCCGACAAGGGCATCACCAACCTGCACGTCCCCAGCGACGTCATCGTGGACGCCTCGATGCCGGCCATGATCCGCACCTCCGGCCACATGTGGGGTCCGGACGGCGGCGAGGCCGACACCCTCGCGGTGCTGCCCGACAGCAGCTACGCGGGCGTCTACCAGGTCGTCATTGACGACTGCCGTGCCAACGGCGCCTACGACCCGGCCACCATGGGCTCGGTCTCCAACGTCGGTCTGATGGCGCAGAAGGCCGAGGAGTACGGCAGCCACGACAAGACCTTCGAGGTCCCCACCACCGGCACGGTGCGGGTCCTGGACGACAAGGGCGACGCCGTCCTGGAGCAGGCCGTCGGCGCCGGCGACATCTTCCGCGTGTGCCAGGCCAAGGACCTGCCGATCCAGGACTGGGTCAAGCTCGCCGTCACCCGCGCCCGCGCGACCGGCAACCCGGCCGTGTTCTGGCTCGACGAGGACCGGGCGCACGACGCCAAGCTCATCGAGAAGGTCAGGACGTACCTGGCCGACCACGACACCGACGGTCTGCAGATCGAGATCATGTCGCCGGTGAAGGCCACGGCGTTCTCCCTGGAGCGCATCCGCCGCGGCGAGGACACCATCTCGGTCACCGGCAACGTGCTGCGTGACTACCTCACCGACCTGTTCCCTATCCTCGAGCTGGGCACCAGCGCGAAGATGCTCTCCGTCGTCCCGCTGATGAACGGCGGCGGTCTCTTCGAGACGGGCGCCGGCGGCTCCGCGCCCAAGCACGTGCAGCAGCTCGTCAAGGAGAACTACCTGCGCTGGGACAGCCTGGGTGAGTTCCTCGCCCTCGCCGTCAGCTTCGAGCACCTCGCGCAGACCACGGACAACGCCGGTGCCCAGGTCCTCGCGGACACGCTGGACCGCGCGACGGCCACGTTCCTGAACGAGGACAAGTCGCCCAGCCGCAGGCTCGGCGGCATCGACAACCGCGGCAGCCACTTCTACCTGGCCCTGTACTGGGCCCAGGAGCTGGCCCGGCAGACCGCCGACGCCAAGCTGGCGGAGGCCTTCGCGCCGCTCGCCAAGACCCTTTCCGAGCAGGAGGGGACCATCGTCGACGAACTGGTCGCGGTCCAGGGCAAGCCGGTGGACATCGGCGGCTACTACCAGCCCGACCCGGCCAAGGCCGCAGCCGTCATGCGGCCGTCGGCGACGTTCAACCAGGCGATCGCGAGCCTCGTCTGACCGGATGCCGTGGACGGGGGAGGGGACCCGGTCCCTTCCCCCACCCGCACCGCTCGTGACCGTTCCGCCCCGGCCGACACACCGTCGAGCCGGGGCGGCGCCGTTTCCGGCGGCCTGTGCTGGGAGCCGCCGTCGGGGGACGCCCTGACGGGTGAATGTCGCGCCACGGCGGGCGCAGGGCCACCCCGTGCGGCCACCCGGCTGGTTTGCTGCAACCGGAAACTCGCGCGACGTGCGGGCAGGGCCGTTCGGCCGACCCCGGTGGAGGCGGCGCCACGCCGGGTGCGCGGTCCACCGGCGGCAGACAATCGAAGGAGCGTCCCAGTGACGACGACGGGCACAACAGGGGCGGCGAGGGACGACGAGTCCTACGCCAACGAGCTTCCGGTACAAAGCAGGGAACCGGGAAACGTCGTCATCAAGTGGATGACCACCACGGACCACAAGACGATCGGCTCGCTCTACCTGGTCACCTCGTTCGCGTTCTTCCTCATCGGCGGCCTGCTCGCGCTCTTCATGCGCGCCGAGCTGGCCCGTCCGGGCACGCAGATCATGTCGAACGAGCAGTTCAACCAGGCGTTCACGATGCACGGCACGATCATGCTGCTGATGTTCGCGACGCCGCTGTTCGCCGGATTCACCAACTGGATCATGCCGCTGCAGATCGGCGCGCCCGACGTGGCGTTCCCCCGGCTGAACATGTTCGCCTACTGGCTCTACCTCTTCGGCTCCGTCATCGCCGTGGCCGGCTTCCTCACTCCTGACGGAGCGGCCGACTTCGGCTGGTTCGCCTACTCCCCGCTGACCGACGCGGTCCACTCACCGGGCATCGGCCCGGACATGTGGATCATGGGTCTGGCCTTCTCCGGATTCGGCACGATCCTCGGCTCGGTCAACTTCATCACCACGATCATCTGCATGCGCGCACCCGGCATGACGATGTTCCGCATGCCGATCTTCGTCTGGAACGTCCTGCTGACCGGTGTCCTGGTCCTGCTGGCCTTCCCGGTCCTCGCCGCGGCGCTCCTGGCACTGGAGGCGGACCGGAAGTTCGGCGCGCACGTCTTCGACGCGGCCAACGGCGGCGCGCTGCTCTGGCAGCACCTCTTCTGGTTCTTCGGACACCCGGAGGTCTACATCATCGCGCTCCCGTTCTTCGGGATCGTCACCGAGATCATTCCCGTCTTCAGCCGGAAACCGATCTTCGGCTACATCGGCCTGGTCGGCGCGACGATCGCCATCGCGGGTCTGTCCGTGACCGTGTGGGCCCACCACATGTACGTCACCGGCGGGGTGCTGCTGCCGTTCTTCTCGTTCATGACGTTCCTCATCGCGGTCCCGACCGGGGTGAAGTTCTTCAACTGGATCGGCACGATGTGGAAGGGCTCGCTGTCCTTCGAGACACCGATGCTCTGGTCCATCGGCTTCCTCGTCACCTTCCTCTTCGGCGGCCTGACCGGGGTGATCCTCGCCTCGCCGCCGATGGACTTCCACGTCTCGGACTCGTACTTCGTCGTCGCGCACTTCCACTACGTCGTCTTCGGCACCGTCGTCTTCGCGATGTTCGCCGGATTCCACTTCTGGTGGCCCAAGTTCACCGGCAAGATCCTGGACGAGCGACTCGGCAAGATCACCTTCTGGACGCTGTTCGTGGGCTTCCACGGCACGTTCCTGGTACAGCACTGGCTGGGCGCCGAGGGCATGCCGCGCCGCTACGCGGACTACCTTGCGGCGGACGGCTTCACCGCCCTGAACACGATCTCGACGATCTCCTCGTTCCTGCTCGGCCTGTCCATGCTGCCGTTCCTGTACAACGTGTGGAAGACGGCCAAGTACGGCAGGAACGTCGGGGTCGACGACCCGTGGGGCTACGGGCGCTCGCTGGAGTGGGCGACCTCCTGCCCGCCGCCCCGGCACAACTTCGTCACGCTGCCCCGGATCCGTTCCGAATCCCCGGCGTTCGACCTGCACCACCCCTCCGTGCGTGAGCTCGATGACGCGTCCAACCGCCTCGACCGCTCGGTGACGGTGGCTCCGGGGGACAAGCAGGCGTGAGCGGGCGGGCCGGCGGAGAGGAGGACCGGGTGGGCATCGACCCCGACAAGGACAGCGCCCGCGGGCTGGCCCAGATGGAGGGCTACCTGCTGTGGAACGCCGAGATCGAGCAGGCGCGCCGGCACGCCCGCCGCTTCACCGACGAACTGCCCTGGCTCACCACCGCCCAGCGCGAGGACGTGGAACGGGTCTACGCGGCCGACCGGGCCGAGGCCTCGCGGGTGATGCTGGCCCGCGTCTGCGCCCGCGCCACCGAGCTGCGCGGCGAGTACAGCCGGCGCTACCGCACGCTGAGGGCGCGCTGCGTCGCGGCCACCGCAGTGGTCTGCCTGGGGGCGGCCGGCGGTGCCTGCACGGTGGTGACGTACCTGGTCAGGTGAGTACCGGTCGTCCGTTTCGCCGTCCCAGCAGGCGAAGTCTCAGCCGGCTCGTGAAAATGAGAGGTGACGTGCGCGTGCGACGGGGCAGGCGAACGGACGACCGTGCAGACCCCGAGAAGGGACGAACACTGTGGCACGACCCAGGATTCTCGTTGTAGGAGCCGGTTTTGCCGGGGTCGAGTGCGTGCGCCGTCTGGAACGCCGGCTCCGTCCCGGCGAGGCGGACATCGCACTCGTGGCGCCGTTCTCGTACCAGCTCTACCTGCCCCTGCTGCCTCAGGTGGCCTCGGGCGTCCTCACCCCGCAGTCGGTCGCGGTGTCACTGCGCCGCAGCAGCCGGCACCGCACTCGGATCATTCCCGGCGGGGCCATCGGAGTGGACCCGCTCGCGAAGGTCTGCGTGATCCGCAAGATCACCGACGAGGTCGTCAACGAGCGCTACGACTACATCGTGCTCAGTCCGGGCAGCGTCACCCGGACCTTCGACATCCCCGGGCTGCTCGACAACGCCCGGGGCATGAAGACCCTGGCGGAGGCCGCCTTCGTACGGGACCACGTCATCGCGCAGCTCGACCTCGCCGACGCCAGCCACGACGAGGAGGAGCGGGCCTCCCGGCTCCAGTTCGTGGTGGTCGGCGGCGGATACGCGGGCACCGAGACCGCGGCCTGCCTGCAGCGGCTGACCACCAACGCCGTCCGGCACTATCCCCGGCTCGACCCGAAGCTGATCAAGTGGCATCTGATCGACATCGCTCCCAAACTCATGCCCGAACTGGGCGACAAGCTCGGTGAGAGCGCGCTGAAGGTGCTGCGCGAGCGGGGGATCGAGGTGTCCCTCGGGGTGTCGATCGCCGAGGCCGGCCCCGACAAGGTGACCTTCACCGACGGCCGGGTACTGCCCTGCCGCACCCTGATCTGGACGGCGGGCGTCACCGCCAGCCCGCTGGTCGCCACCTTCGACGCGGAGACGGTACGCGGCCGGCTCGCTGTCACCCCCGACCTGAGCCTGCCCGGCCACGACGGCATCTTCGCCCTCGGCGACGCGGCGGCCGTGCCCGACCTGGCCAAGGGCGACGGCGCGGTCTGCCCGCCCACCGCGCAGCACGCGATGCGCCAGGGCCGCAAGATCGCCGACAACCTCCTGGCCACGCTCCGCAACCAGCCGCTGCAGCCGTACGTCCACAAGGACCTCGGGCTCGTCGTGGACCTCGGCGGCAAGGACGCCGTCTCCAAGCCGCTCGGCATCGAGATGCACGGCATCGGCGCCCAGGCCGTGGCCCGCGGCTACCACTGGTCGGCGCTGCGGACCAACGTGGCCAAGGCGAGGATCATGACCAACTGGCTGATCAACGCCGCAGCGGGCGACGACTTCGTCCGCACCGGATTCCAGTCCCGCAAGCCCGCGACCCTGCGGGACTTCGAGTACACCGACAGCTACCTCACCCCGGAACAGGTCCGCGAGCACACCGCCGCGCTGCACACCGGGATGTGAGCCGCGCGTCCGGACGTGACCCGGGAGGACGGCGGGGCCCGGCCGGAATCCGGCCGGGCCCCGCCGCGTTCGGGTCAGCTGTGGCCCTTGTGGCCGACGGTGAGTCCGGGATCGCGCCGCGCCACCGGGTCCAGCGCCTGGTCCATGGCCTTCAGCAGGTCCGCGTCCAGCCGCACTCCGGCGGCCACGGCGTTCTCCGCCACCTGCTCGGGGCGGGAGGCGCCGATGATCGCGGCGGAGACGTTGGAGTTCTGCAGCACCCAGGCGACCGCGAGCTGCGCCATGGTCAGACCGGCCTGTTCGGCCAGCGGACGCAGCAGCTGTACCCGCTCCAGCACCTCGTCGCGCAGCCAGTCGGCGACCATGTCGGCCCCGCCCTTGTCGTCCGTCGCGCGCGAGCCGGCCGGGGCCGGCGCACCCGGCCGGTACTTGCCGGTGAGCGCGCCCTGCGCGATCGGCGACCAGACGATCTGGCCGATGCCGAGCTCCTCGGACGCGGGCACCACCTCGTCCTCGATGACCCGCCACAGGGCCGAGTACTGCGGCTGGTTGGAGATGAACGGCACCCGCAGCTCGCGGGCCAGCGCGTGCCCGGCCCGCAGCTGCTCGGCCGTCCACTCCGAGACACCGATGTAGTGCGCCTTGCCGGAGCGGACGACGTCGGCGAACGCCTCCATCGTCTCCTCCAGCGGTGTGGTGTGGTCGTAGCGGTGCGCCTGGTAGAGGTCGACGTGGTCGGTCTGCAGCCTGCGCAGCGAGTTGTCGATCGACTCCATGATGTGCTTGCGGCCGAGCCCGCGGTCGTTGAGCCCGGGGCCGGTCGGGAAGTACACCTTGGTGAAGATCTCCACCCCTTCGCGGCGTTCGTCCTTGAGTGCCCGTCCCAGGACGGCCTCGGCCCGCGTCTGCGCGTAGACGTCCGCGGTGTCGAAGGTGGTGATGCCGGCGTCCAGGGCGGCACGGATACAGGCGAGCGCCGCGTCCTCCTCCACCTGGGAGCCGTGGGTGAGCCAGTTCCCGTACGCGATCTCGCTGATCGTCAGACCGCTGCGGCCGAGTCGGCGGAATTCCATGTGGCTGCTCTCCCTCTGCTGGTAAGTGCCGCTACATGCTAGGTGGTGTCCGCGAAGTCTCGCCTGCCCCGCGCCGCCTGGCAGGCATTCCAGGCGGGCGAGGTGACTTTGCGGACACGCCCCAGGACGCATGACCGTCGTTCAGGCGGCAGGCACCGTGTTGCGGATCAGTTCGAGGAAGGCGGCGTTGTCGGGGGTGCGCCGGAGCCGGTCCAGCAGCGTTTCGAGCGAGGTCTGCGCGTCCCTGGAGTGCAGGGCGCGCCGCAGGCCGCGTACGGCGGTCAGTTCCCCGGCCGGCACGAGGAGTTCGTCGCGGCGGGTCCCGGAGGCCGCGATGTTCACGGCCGGGTGGACGCGCTTCTCGGCGAGGGTGCGGTCCAGGCGCAGCTCCATGTTGCCGGTCCCCTTCAGCTCCTCGAAGAAGTACTCGTCGGCGCGGGAGCCGGTGTCCACCAGGGCCGTGGCCAGGATGGTGAGGGAGCCGCCCTCCTCGGTGAGCCGTGCGGCACCGAAGAGGCGCTTGGGCCCGAGCAGTGCCGCCGCGTCGACACCGCCGCTGAGGGTGCGGCCGCCGGCCGAGGCCGCGTTGTTGTGGGCCCGGCACAGCCGGGTGAGGGAGTCCAGCAGGATGACGACGTCCCGGCCCTGCTCGACCAGCCGCTTGGCGCGTTCGAGCGCGAGCTCCGCCAGCGCGATGTGCTCCTTGGCGGGCCGGTCGAAGGTCGAGGCGTAGACCTCGCCCCGCACCGAGCGCCGCATGTCGGTGACCTCCTCGGGCCGCTCGTCGAGCAGCACCACCATGAGGTGGCACTCGGGGTGGTTCTCGGCGACCGAGGCCGCGATCTGCTGGAGCAGGACCGTCTTGCCGGTCCTGGGCGGGGCCACGATGAGCCCGCGCTGGCCCTTGCCGATCGGGGCGACGAGGTCGACGACGCGCGTCGACGGGCTGCCCGAGGGGGTTTCCAGGCGCAGCCGCCGCCGGGGGTGGAGCGGGGTGAGGTCGCGGAAGTGCGGCCGGCCCCGAAGGGCCTGCGGGGGGAGGCCGTTGACGCGGACGACGGCGCTCAGGGCGCGGGGCCGGTCGCAGGTCCCCTCGACGGCGTCGCCCTTGCGCAGGCCGTGCCGTCGGATGACCGTGGCCGGCACCTGGACGTCGCGGGCGGTGGCGTGCCCGTCGGCGGGCCGCAGGGTGCCGTGCCCCTGGTGGGTGATGTCGAGGATGCCTGCCGCGGTGGTGCGGGCGGCGGGCTCGGTGGATACGGGGTTCTCGAGTGTGGTGGTCATGCGGGGTGGTCCTTTCGCGGACATGCGAATGAAGGGGCCCGGCAGAAACGGGGGCGGAGATCTCACGCCCCGGACGACGGGCAGGAAAGGCCGGCGGGAGAGCCCGTACCGGACTGAGGAATGAACGTGATGACGCCGGATTGCCGGTCCTGAGGACGGGCGCGTCGGCGTGATGAGAAATGAACCGGTACCGGCGCCTGAATCTCAAGGCGTACACATGTACCGATGGCAATGTAGCACGGCCCGCGCACACAGGTCACGGTCCGGCGCCGGCAGCCCGGGTCCGCAGGCGCCGCAGGGGTCGCGGGCTCAGCTCAGCCGGAACACCGGGCCGCGCGGGGTGAACGGCAGCGACGCGCCCTGCGGGATCAGGAAGGCGTGCTCCCGCCGGATCCGCAGGGTGTCGCACCGGCCGTCGGTGATGACGAGCAGCGGGGCCGTCGGCGGAAAGTCGTCCGCCCTGTGCAACAGGTCGACTGCCGGCTGGAGTTCGGTTCCGCCTCGGCCGCGTACCCGTACTCTGCCGGCGATCTCGGCCGGTGGCAGGTAGCCCGCGTCGTACGCTGCCGCGTCGCAGAAGACCACCCGCGCCGCCGGGACGTCGCGCGCATCGGCGTAGGAGGCGATGGCGCCGAGAGCCTTGCCGAGCAGGCCGCTGTCCATCGAGCCGGAGGTGTCCAGGACCACGCCGAAGGTGCACCGGGCCGTCTCCTCGGGCGGGAAGTACCGGCCCGCCCTCGGGATGCCGGGGGTCGATGCCTGGCGCCGCGCCGGGCGGGCATAGGACCGTACGGGCTCCGGCCGGGCAACGTACTCGTCGAACCAGCGGGCCAGCCGCGCGTCCCACGGCACGGGCGGGTGGGCCAGTGCCCGGATCTCCTCGATCAGACCGGCCGGCAGCAGACCGCGTTCGCCGTACTGGTGGAGGTCGAAGCCCTGGAGCAGCCCGCGCCGGTAGAAGTCGTCCAGATCGGTGTACGGGCGCGCCCCGGAGTGCGGCAGGGGCTCGCCGAGGATGTCACCTGCCCCCTTGCCCCGCAGCGTCGCGAGCCTGCGGCGCCGGCGCAGGTCGCCCGCGATGCGGTCGTACACCTCCTCGGCGGACAGGTCCCGCAGGTCCGGGTCGTACAGGAGGCCCTCGGGCATGTCGCCGACGCGCATCCGCACGAGCCAGTCGTTGACGACGTAATCGGCGGCGACGTTGAACAGGAACGGGTCGCGGCCACCGCGGCGTTCGCCGTGGCGGAGCGCGGCGTGCAGCATCTCGTGGGCGAGGACGAAGCGCCATTCCTCGTCGGTGAACGTGCGCAGCGGGTTGATGTAGATCTCGCCCGCGACAGAGCTCACCGCGGCGATGTCGATGCTCTGAGAGCGGGCGAGTTCGGCGTCGGCCACGACCGTGAGCCCCGCGGCGAGGCCGCCCAGCAGCGGGTACGAGGAGACGAACCAGTTCAGGGCCCGGTCCCAGGGGCGCTGGGGCACGCGCGCCCCGGTCGTGCGGTCGACGCGGCCGCCCGCCACGTCCATCGCGGCGGAGACGCTGCGGGTCAGGGCATGGGCGAAGGCGGTCTCCCAGTCCGGAACGGCGGAGTTCTGCCAGCTGTTCCAGGTGGTGAGGATCTGGTCCGCACGGTCACCCGCGGTGCCGCAGTGCTCATGGGCTGCGGGGATGCCGTCGCGGCGCCAGCGGGCTGCCAGCTGCTCCTCGTCGCCGCCCGGAGCGTCCGCCGGCAGGTCGTCGGGGGGCCTGCCGGTCGGATGGGTGAGCAGGAAGCGGTTGACGACCGCGCACCGTGCCGCGAGGTCGAACCGGTCGGGCTGCTCCCGCAGGTCGTCGGCGGAGGCCGGCACATGGCCGAAGCCCAGATGCAGCAGACAGTGCGCGAGGGCCCAGGCCCATTCGGCCGGATCCGCCCGTCGGGCGGGGTGGACGTGGATGGTGCCGTTGGAGGTGACGGTGGCCAGCCCGGCCCTCGGGGCGAGGCCACAGCCGTCCCGTCTGCACACGGAGGCGTCCAGGGCGGCGTAGGCGGGGTTGCGTTTGACCAGCGCGAGCCCGGCGGCGAACGCGGCGGTGGCCGGGTCGGACTGCCCGCCCTTGCCGGCCTTGCCGCCCGCAGACCGCGCCCCGGACCTCATCGCCGGGCCTCGACCAGCCTGGGCATGTCGCGCGCCGCCTCGACGAGGAACCAGGCGGGCAGCACCGGCAGCCCGTCGGCGTCGTCCGCGATGACGGTCTGCGCGACCTCGACCGAGATCTCCGCAAGCCGCACCAGCAGCGACTTGGCCCGGTACGACGTCTGCCGCATCGACGCGGAGACGTGCTCCTTCCGGCGCGGCAGCTCCTTGACGAGCCGGCCGCGGAACGCCTCCGCCAGGTAGTAGAGGAGGTCACGGTCCTCCAGCCGGGTGGGCCAGGAGGCATCGCCCCTCATGATCGCCTCGATCCCGAAGGTGTGGCGCACGATCTTCGCGTACCCGCAGAAGGAGACGGCGTGCGCCGGTGTCAGCGTGCCGTGCACGATCACCTTCAGCGTCTCCTCGCCGATCTCCGGCCCGAAGGAGTGCAGGGCGTCGGAGAGCATGTGCCAGGAGCGCGGCGTGGAGAACGGCTCCTCGGTCTTGGGCGGCTGCGACCACAGGTGGTCGGGACGGTCGGTCAGGTAGTCGGTCACCCAGGGGTGGATGCCGTTCTCGCCCGCCCACACCAGCCAGTCCGCCGACGAGGCCCGCAGATGGACGTGGGTGAGGCGGTTGACCAGCGCGGAAGCGATGGGCCGGGCCAGGGCGTTGTCGGTGGCCCTGTTGCCGGCCCCGATGACGATCGATCCGGCGGGCAGCTCGTACGAGCCGATCCGGCGGTCCAGGATGAGGGAGTAGAAGGCCTTCTGGACATCGGGGGTGGCGGCGTTGAGCTCGTCGAGGAAGAGACAGTAGGGCTCGTCGCGGGCGATGGCCTCGGGCGGGCAGAACACGGAGCGGCCGTCCCGGATCTGCGGTACGCCGATCAGGTCCTCGGGCGCGAGCTGCGTGCCGAGCATGCTGACGCACTCCAGCCCGAGCGACTCGGCGAAGCTCCGCACGAGCGAGGACTTCCCGATGCCCGGCGCTCCCCAGAGGAACACCGGCCGTACGGTGGCGAGACCGAGCAGCAGCTCGGGTATCTGGGCGGGTGTGACGGTGACGGCGGCCTGCACGCGGGGGAGTTCCTCAGGAGTTCGGGAGTTCGGGCCCGCCCAGTATGGATAGGTCCGAACTCCCGCCGCAGCTCAATTTCCCTCCGGCCGCGCCTGACCGGACACTGCCTCAGGACCGGAACGCCGCCAGGATCTGCTCGGCGGCCAGCGTGGCCGGCAGGGTGCCCTCCCGGACCCGCAGTTCGAGCTCCGGTGCGAGCGCGCGCACTCCGGGGTGGCTGCGCAGGCTCTCCAGCAGCTCGTCGCGCACCATCGTCCAGGTCCAGTCGACCTGCTGCTCACGGCGCTTGGCCGTCAGCCGGCCGGTCGACGTGAGCAGCGTCCGGTGCTGTTCCAGCCGCTCCCACAGGGTGTCGAGGCCGCTGCCCTCGCGGGCGCTGCACGTCAGTACCGGCGGGGTCCAGGCCGCGTCCGCCGGGTGCATCAGCCGCAGCGCGCCCGCCAGTTCGCGGGCGGCGGAGCGGGCATCACGCTCGTGCGGACCGTCGGCCTTGTTCACCGCGATGGCGTCGGCCAGCTCCAGCACGCCCTTCTTGATGCCCTGCAGCTGGTCACCGGTGCGGGCCAGGGTCAGCAGCAGAAACGTGTCGACCATGTTGGAGACCGCCGTCTCCGACTGGCCGACCCCCACCGTCTCCACCAGCACCACGTCGTACCCCGCGGCCTCCATCACCACGATGGACTCGCGGGTCGCCTTCGCCACTCCGCCCAGCGTGCCGGCGGTGGGGGAGGGGCGCACGAACGCCGCCGGGTCCACCGCGAGCCGCTCCATCCGGGTCTTGTCACCCAGGATGGAGCCGCCCGTACGGCTGGACGACGGGTCGACGGCCAGCACCGCGACCCGGTGCCCGAGGCCGGTGAGCATCGTGCCGAGGGCGTCGATGAATGTGGACTTGCCGACTCCGGGCACACCGCTGATACCGATGCGGCGGGCGCTGCCGGAGTGCGGCAGGAGCTCGCGCAGCAACTGCTGGGCCAGCGCCCGGTGATCGGGCCGGGTGGACTCGACGAGTGTGATCGCGCGCGCGATGTGCGCCCGCTTCCCGTCGAGTACCCCCTTCGTGTAGCTGTCGAGATCGATCTTCGGGGCCATGGTTCAGCGGCTCACAGCTCGTGGCCGAGTGAGGCACCGAGCCGCGTCACCAGATCGTGGGCCGCGTCCGGGATCACCGTCCCGGGCGGGAACACGGCTGCGGCACCGGCCTCGTGGAGCGCGTCGATGTCCTGCGGCGGGATGACCCCGCCCACCACGATCATGATGTCCTCGCGCCCCTCGGCCGCCAGTTCCTCGCGCAGCGCGGGAACGAGGGTGAGGTGGCCGGCGGCCAGGGACGAGACGCCCACGATGTGCACGTCCGCCTCTACCGCCTGCCGGGCGACCTCGCCCGGGGTCTGGAAGAGCGGGCCGACGTCGACGTCGAAGCCCAGGTCGGCGAAGGCGGTCGCGATCACCTTCTGCCCCCGGTCGTGCCCGTCCTGGCCCATCTTGGCGACCAGGATGCGCGGACGGCGTCCCTCCGCCTCCTCGAACGCGTCGACCAGTGCGCGGGTGCGGTCCACGGACGGCGACTCCCCTGCCTCGTTGCGGTACACACCGGAGATCGTACGGATCTGGCCCGCGTGCCGGCCGTACACCTTCTCCAGCGCGTCCGAGATCTCGCCCACGGTGGCCATCGCCCGCGCCGCGTCGACCGCCAGTGCCAGCAGGTTTCCCTCCAGTCCGGGGCCCGGCTCGCGTCCTGCCGCCTCCGTCAGCGCGCGCAGCGCGTCCTGGGTGGCCTGCTCGTTGCGCTCCTCGCGCAGCCGGCGCAGCTTCTCGATCTGCTGGGTGCGGACGGAGGAGTTGTCGACCTTGAGGACGTCGATCTTCTCGTCGGTCTCGACGCGGTACTTGTTGACGCCGATGACGGGCTGGCGGCCGGAGTCGATGCGGGCCTGGGTGCGGGCGGCGGCTTCCTCGATGCGCAGCTTCGGGATGCCGGCGTCGATGGCCTTGGCCATGCCGCCCGCCGCCTCGACCTCCTCGATGTGCTGCCAGGCCCGCCGTGCCAGGTCGTAGGTGAGCTTCTCCACGTAGGCGCTGCCGCCCCACGGGTCGATGACGCGGGTGGTGCCGGACTCCTGCTGGAGGAGCAGCTGGGTGTTGCGGGCGATGCGGGCGGAGAAGTCGGTGGGCAGGGCGAGGGCTTCGTCCAGGGCGTTGGTGTGCAGGGACTGGGTGTGCCCCTGGGTCGCCGCCATCGCCTCGACGCACGTGCGGGTGACGTTGTTGAAGACGTCCTGCGCGGTCAGCGACCAGCCCGAGGTCTGCGAGTGGGTGCGCAGGGAGAGGGACTTGGCGTTCTTCGGCTCGAACTCCTTGACCAGCTTGGCCCAGAGCAACCGGGCCGCACGGAGTTTCGCGATCTCCATGAAGAAGTTCATGCCGATCGCCCAGAAGAACGACAGCCGGGGCGCGAACGCGTCGACGTCGAGTCCGGTCGCCTGCCCGGCCCGGATGTACTCCACGCCGTCGGCCAGGGTGTACGCCAGCTCCAGATCGGCCGTGGCCCCGGCCTCCTGGATGTGGTAGCCGGAGATGGAGATCGAGTTGTAGCGCGGCATCTTCTGCGAGGTGAACGCGAAGATGTCGGAGATGATCCGCATCGAGGGCTTCGGCGGATAGATGTAGGTGTTGCGGACCATGAACTCCTTCAGAATGTCGTTCTGAATGGTCCCGGCCAGCTTCTCGGGAGGTACGCCCTGCTCCTCGGCGGCCACGATGTACAGCGCGAGCACGGGGAGCACCGCGCCGTTCATCGTCATCGACACCGACATCCGGTCCAGCGGGATGCCGTCGAAGAGCTGACGCATGTCGTAGATGGAGTCGATCGCCACGCCCGCCATGCCGACGTCGCCGGTCACCCTCGGGTGGTCGCTGTCGTAACCACGGTGCGTCGGCAGGTCGAACGCGACGGAGAGCCCCTTCTGCCCGGCCGCGAGGTTACGGCGGTAGAAGGCGTTGGACTCCTCGGCGGTGGAGAACCCCGCGTACTGCCGGATCGTCCAGGGCTGGTTGACGTACATCGTCGGGTAGGGCCCGCGCAGATACGGCGCGACACCCGGGTACGTACCCAGGAAGTCCAGCCCCTCAAGATCCTGGCCGGTGTACAGCGGCTTGACCGCGATGCCCTCCGGGGTGTCCCACCGCAGGTCGCCCTCCGAGCTCCCGGCGGACTCCTTCACCGCCGCCCGCCACTGGTCCTCGGTCACCTCGGCACCGCTGCCCGGCCCGAGCTCGATATCGGAGAAGTCGGGGATCCGCATTACGCCACACCCATACGGTCGAGAACGGAGGAGAGGACGGCCACCACATCGCAGCCGGCGAAGACGTACTCGTCGACACCGGAGTAATCGCCGGGCCGCCCCGCCAGGTACACCCGCCGCGCACCCGCCGACACGAGCGCCGCCGCGACCTCGCCGGCCTGTTCGGCGTAGAGCGCGTCGCTGGAGCACAGGCACGCCACGTCCGTCCCGGCGGCCGCGAACGCCTCGGCGGCCGAGGCGGCGTCCACCCGCACCGGCTCGTGGACCGGCTCGATGCCGCCCGCCTGGAAGAGGTTCGCGGCGAAGGAGGCGCGCGCGGTGTGCGCGGCGGCGGGGCCGAGCGCGGCGATGAACACCCGCGGCCTGCTGCCCGTGGCCGCCAGATGGGCGTCCGAGCGGGCCCGCAGTTCCTCGAACGCCTCGTCACGGCGGACCACCGGAAGACCGCCGCGCGCGGTGGCCGACGGCGCGGCCTCGCGCTCCACCGCACGCTCGGTGAGCTGCGGGAACTCGCTGACGCCGGTGATCGGCTCCTTGCGCCGCGCCAGGTCCTTCCTGCGCGCCGCCCAGGTGGCCGCCAGCCGGTCCGCGATCATGCCGGACTCCAGAGCGGCCGCCTGGCCGCCCGCCCGCTCGGTCTCCTGGAAGAACGCCCAGGCGGCCTCCGCGAGCTCGTCGGTGAGCCGCTCCACGTACCAGGAGCCGCCGGCCGGGTCGATGACCCGGGCCAGGTGCGACTCCTCCACCAGGATCGTCGACGTGTTACGGGCGATGCGCCGCGCGAACGCGTCCGGCAGGCCCAGCGCGTGATCGAACGGCAGCACGGTCACCGCATCGGCCCCGCCGACGCCCGCGCCCAGGCAGGCCAGCGTGGTGCGGAGCATGTTCACCCACGGATCGCGCCGGGTCATCATCACCGGCGACGTCACGGCGTGCTGCCGCTGCGCGCCGGCATCCGCCGCGCCGCAGACCTCCGCGATCCGCGCCCACAGCCGGCGCGCGGCCCGCAGCTTCGCGATCGTCAGGAACTGGTCGGCGGTGGCGGCGTACCGGAACTCCAGCTGCGCGCAGGCCTCATCGACGCCGAGCCCGGCATCGGTCAGCGCCCGGAGGTAGGCCACCCCGGTGGCCAGCGAACTGCCCAGCTCCTGCGCGGCCGAGCCGCCGGCCTCGTGGTAGGGCATCGCGTCCACGGTCAGCGCCCGCAGCCCGGGGTACTCACGGGCGCAGCGCAGCGCCCAGCCGACGGCTGCCGCCGTCTCAGGTGCGCCCCCGTCGCGGGCGGCTTGCCCCAGCGGGTCCGCGCCGAGACTGCCGCGCGCGGAGCGGGGCGGTACGCCCCGCTCCGCGTAGAGGCGCAGCAACTCCGTCGCCGAGGCGTCGAGTTCGCGACCCGCGTCGAGCACGACAGGGGCCAGGTCGAGATGGACGCCGTGCAGTGCGCGGCCGAGACCGGAGACCGGCACGCCACCCCCGGCATCCCCCACGGTCAGCCACAACGAGGTGACACCGTTCTCCAGATCCGCGAGCACCGCCTCGTTGAGCCGGGCGGGATCCGGGGTGCTGTGGCGTTGCCGAACGCCCCAGCCGCCCACCGTGCTTCCCTCCGGCTTGCTGCCGCGGGTGAAGGGGGCGAAGCCGGGGACACCGGCATGGGGCGCGTCGTCGCGCGAGGTGTAGAGGGGGCGGGTGGTGAGCCCGTCCTCCACCGTGGTGGACAGTGCTTCCTCGGCGGCCGAACCCGAAACGTCCTTGCCCGACTTGCGCAGCACACCCTCGACGAGGCTCTGCCAGTGCTCATGGGCGGGGTCAGGGAATTCGGCGGCCAACGAAAGCCCGTCAGCAGGCAGGACCGTCATGCCCAGATGCTAGGGCAGGATTCTAGAGGCGCAGCAGAGCGACCGGCTGTGACCTTGACCTCCCCGAGCGCGCTTGATCCCTTGCGTACTGTCGAGTAACACGCGGCGCGTGAGGCGCGCGGGTTTCCCCACATCGAGGGAGACGGGTTATTTGCCACAGTGCGGCAGTAAATGACCGAAGTTATGCTGCTGGCAATCCATCCCCCCGGAGAGGACACCCCGTGGCTGTGGGACCTGTCGAGTACCTCGTCGTCGCCTTCCCCGGCAGCCGGTTCACCGGTGCGATCGCGCCGGCACTGGCCGATGCGGTCGCGTCGAAGGCGGTGCGCATCATCGACCTGGCCTTCGTGTACCGCGCCGACGACGGCACGATCGAGACCATTGAGCTGGACGACCTCGACCCCGACGACCTCGTCTCCTTCGAGCCGGTCGAGGGCGAGGTCACGGGGATGCTGAACGACGACGACATCCGGAAGCTGGGTGAGAGCGTGCCACCGGGCAGCTCCGCCGCGCTGGTCGTGTGGGAGGACCTCTGGGCGGTGCCGCTCACCGAGGCCGTCCGCGCGTCGGGCGGGCAGCTCGTCGCCCATGAGCGCATCCCTGCCGCTGTCGCCGAAGCGGCCCTGTCCGCCGTCGGTTCCGACCGCTGACACCGTTCCCGCACCGGAAGGCGTACGACATGCCGATTTTTCGAGGACCCGGAATGAATCGCCGCGGCCCCGGCCTGCTCGGCGCGATGGCGCGCACGGCCGTGGTCGCGGGCACGGCCTCCGCGGTCAGCGGCCGGGTCCAGCAGCACCAGCAGGAGAGGTTCACCGAACGGGAGGCGGAGCAGATCGCCCCCGAGCCGCAGACTCGCCGGCAGGCCGCCGCGCCGCCTGCGGACGATCTGATCAACCAGCTGGAGCGGCTGGGTGAGCTGAGGAAGCAGGGCGTTCTGACGGACGCCGAGTTCGCGGCCCAGAAGAACAGGCTCCTGGCGGAATGAGCGCGACGGCCCGGACGGCCCAGGCGATCCGGCGGGAGCGGTGAATTCGTTGCCCGACCGTCACTGACAGTCGATTGCGGCTCATTGGCCAAGGGGCTTTTCCGCAGGTGTTGTTCGCGCCTCGCGCTCCTCTCGTTTCCGACTCCGTGCGTACCGGCCTGCCCTGTCGTTCCCCCGGCGTTTCACATGGTCGATTTTCGGACCTCATGCGACTTTTGATCCGGCCAGGCCGACATCAATTCGGATTCGTGCCGGGAAAAGAGGAAGTTCATCGTGCAAACCGTCAGGGACGTCCCGGCAGTGTCCGTTCTCAACCTGCGCGACCTGGGCGGCATCGCCCTGCAGCACGGCCGCCGGGTCAGGCCAGGCCGGGTGCTGCGCTCCGGTCAGCTCAGCGGACTGGGCCCGGCGGACGACGCCGCAGTGGCGGCGCTCGGCATCCGCACGGTCGTCGATCTGCGCACCGCGGACGAACGTGCCTCGGCCCCCGACCGCCTGCCGCCCGGAGCCCGGCGGTTCGTCGCGGATGTGCTCGGGGACAACCCGGGCGTGGCACCCGCCAGGCTCCGCGCCCTGCTCGCCGACACCGTCGAGGCGGAGCGGCTGCTCGGCGACGGAAAGGCCGAGGAGATGTTCGCGGAGACGTACCGGCAGATGGTGCTCTCGCCCCGGGCCGCCGCCGCCTACCGGGCCCTCGTCGACACGGTCGCCGACGGTGCCGCGTGCCCGGTGCTCTTCCACTGCACGGCGGGCAAGGACCGCACGGGCTGGGCGGCGGCGCTGCTCCTGCTTCTGCTGGGAGCCTCGCGGGACACGGTGCGGACCGAGTACCTCGCGGTGAACCCGGTGGTGCGCCTGGCCTTCCGGCCGTACGTGCAGAACTTCCTCGACGCGGGCGGCGACCCCGAGATCGCGTCCGCGATCATCGAGGTCCGCCCCCGCTATCTCAACACGGCGCTGGACGCCATGGACGAGCGGTGGGGAGGTCTCGACGGCTACGTACGGGACGGCCTGCGGCTGCCCGAAGCGACCCTTCGACGCCTGCGCACCGAACTCGTGAGCCCTTAGGGTCTTTCGTCCGGAGCCCGCCGGATCGGCGCGCGGCGCCGGGCCCCGCGAGCCCGGCACGAACCGGGCGAAAGGCGCCGGCGCCCCGGCCCGCAGCCGGAGCGCCGGAACGCGCCGGCTGCGCCGGACCGCGCTCACTGGCCTCAGGCCTTCAGCAGGCGTTCGGTGAGATCGCGGTACTGCTGCAGGACGATCCGCAGTTCCTCGGTCCGGGCCCCCGATTCCCCGCCCCGCTGCTGGTCGCCCATCTCGCGCCGGCGCTCCTTGAGGGCGTTCGCGAGACTGTCGACCGCCGCGTCGAAGGCGCCTTCGGCTTCCTCGACCGCGCGCACGGGGTTCTCGACGAATTCGGTCACCGCTTGCTGGAGCCGCTGCGCCAGCCTCTCCTGGTCGCCCTCTGGGAAGAGCGGCCGGTTTGCCGCGGCGGCGGCGTCGGCGGGCGGGCCGGCGGATACCGGCGGCCGTCCGGCGGGTCGTTCGGAGGACTTCGGAGACTGCCCGGCGAGCCGGTCGTCTGCGGGGGACCACCCGGTGGTCCGGTCGGTGGCGACCGGCGATGGTTCGGTGGTCCGGTCGGTGGTGAGCGGAGCCCGTTCCCCGGTCCGGCCGGTGGTGGCCGGAGGCTGCCCGGCGGTCACCGGCGGCTGCTCGGGGGGTGTGGGGGAGACGGTGGGGGTGCGGGGTGTGCGCTCGGTCTCGTACGTCATGCTGTGCCACTTCCTTCCGCGTGGTGCCGGTCCCGGTGGACCGGGCTCCGGGTGCCGTTGGAGACCAGTACGTCGAAGAGGCCGCGGGCCTCGATCATGGCCTCGCGCATCTCCTCCGTGCTGCCCTCGCCGCGCTGGACGGCGTGCACCCGGCGGTAGCCGTTGATGTGTTCCGCGTGGTGGACGGAGAGCGCCGCCGTCTGCTCCTCGAAGTCCCGGCCGTCGGGGAATCCGGTGTCCCTGGCCAGCTCCGCGAGGAGGGTGTCGGCGTCGGCGACGGCCTGCTGCGGCGCATCGACGAACCCGCCCTGAATCCGGGTCCAGCGCTCGGCGTACTGCGCACGGGCCTCCGGCGACAGGGGACGCTCATCGAGGGAACGGTGCCGCTTCAACCGTTCGCTCAGCTCGCGCTCGGCGGCCTTGGCATCGCCGTCGTGACGCGCGACGGTCCGGTCGTACTCCGGTCCGAAGCGGCGCTGCAGGCCGCGGCCGCCCGGCTGCCGGCCGAAGGCGAAGAAGAGCCCGGCGGCCACCACCAGAACGACCGCGACGATGATCACGACAGTGGTCATGCTCACCATTCCTTTCGGTCCCTGCCCGGACGGGGTCCGTCCGGGCGTGCCGCTCGTGTACCCCGCCGCACGGATTCATGCCCCGACAGCACGAGTTGCTCGCCGGCAGTTCGGAGGCAAGAAGGGTACGAAGGCTTCATGGCGCCTCCCGTCGCCGATCGGCACGGGGCGCCTCGGTATCGTGGAGGGGCGCATCAGGAATTCTCCGAGAGGGGCGTCACGGTGACCGAACGCAAACCTGCAGGCATCAGCTTCGAGTCCTGGGTCGACAAGCAGATCCGCGAATCCGAACAGCGTGGTGACTTCTCCCAGCTGCCGGGATTCGGCAAACCGCTCGATGGTCTCGACCGCCCCTACGACGAGACGTGGTGGATCAAGTCGAAGATGCAGCGCGAGGGGGTGTCGGTGCTTCCGCCGACGCTGGCCCTGCGCAAGGAGGCGGAGGACGTCCTCGCGGCGCTGCCCCAGGTCCGCACGGAGGCCGAGGTGCGCCGGAGGCTGACCGAGGTGAACGAGAAGATCGCCGAGGCCATCAGGCGGCCCCCGCCGGGACCGCTCCTGAACCTCAAGCCGTTCGACGTCGACGCCCTGACCGGGGAGTGGCGCGCCGCGCGCGACTCCTGCTGAGCCGGCCGCAGGCGGACCCCCCGCCGCCCCCCGCCTCGGGTGCGTAATACTCGACGGATGAGATCAAGTGTTACGCAGTCGGGGCGTCCGGCGCCGGGTGAAGGCGTACGGATCAGGCGCGCGGTCGCCCGGGATGCGCGGCGGCTGACCCGTCTGGTCCAGGCCTCGCGGGCCTACGAAGGGCCGTACGCCCCGATGGTCGCCGGATACCGGGTGGGCCCCGACTACATCGAGACGCACCGGGTCTTCACAGCCGTCGAGGAGGCCACCGGACGGCTGCTCGGCTTCTACTCACTCGTCCTGGATCCGCCCGAGCTCGACCTCATGTTCGTCGCCGACGACGTGCAGGGCGGCGGCATCGGGCGCCTGCTGGCCGGACATCTGAGGGACGAGGCGCGCCGGGCCGGGCTCACCGGTGTGCGCATCGTCTCGCACCCGCCGGCCGAGGGCTTCTACCGCAGCGTGGGCGCCCTGCGGACCGGCACCGAGCGAGCCGCACCGCCCGCCGTGATGTGGGACCGGCCCGAACTGCTGCTCCCGGTCACCTGAGGACGCCGAAGGGCCCGGCCGGACCCCGCGTGCGGCGGATCCGGCCGGGCCCCCGGACAGGCGCCCGCCGTCAGGAGTCGTAGCCTCCGTACGGACGGGTGATGATCTCCATCCCATGACCGGCGGGATCGGTGAAGTAGATGCCCCGGCCGCCGTCGTTGTGGTTGATCTCCCCCGGGTGCCTGCCGTGCGGATCGGCGTAGTACGGGGCCCCGAGCTCCCGGATGCGGGCGTACGCCGTATCGAACTCCGCCTCCGACACGAGGAAGGCGTAGTGCTGGGGGGTGATGGATTCGGCGGGAGCGGTCGCGAAGTCCAGGGTGACTCCGTTGGCCGTGGTGAGCGGGATGAACGGGCCCCACTCCTGACCGATCTCCAGCCCCAGGACGCCGGCCAGGAACTCGGCCGACTCCCGGTTGTCCCGGGCATGAACGATGGTGTGATTCAACTCGACTGACACTGTGGAATGCCTCCAACGGGCATCTCACGGGCACCTCCACGCCTCACCCGGCCGGTGACCGACGCGCGATGCCGTACCGAAGATCCTAGGGCCTGTCGTCAACCTGCCGTCTGCCGGGCGACGACGGCAGGTTGACGACAGGCCCTGGGCGGGCCCGCTCCGGGGCGTCGAGGGCTCCAGGGATGCCGGACGCCCGTGATCGCGTCCCGGCGCGAGGAGGGAGCCGCCCGGTCCGTCACGCCGGGGTGGCGGCGGGGTTGTGGACGTCCGTGAGAGTGAACAGTCCGCCGTCCGGGTCGAGCAGCGTCGCCTCCCGGGCATCGGGCCGTGACAGCTCCTCGACGAGCGAACCGCCGTGCTCCTGTGCCGATGCGACGGCGGCCGCCACGTCGGGGACGGGGAAGTTGACCTGCCAGCGCGGCCGGACCAGCGGATCGGGGGCCGCCTCGACCGCGCCCGAGCTGATCCGGGCAAGCTGACGCCCGCCGCACGTGACGATCACCTCGTCCCCGGCGTACGACACCTCGCAGGAGCCGGGCAGCCCGCTCGCCCAGTCCAGTACCTCGCCGTAGAAGATCGCGGCGTCGAAGGCGCTCCTGGTGTGCAGCCGCAGCCAGGCGTGCGAGTGGCCGTCCGGAGCGGGCGGCGAGGTCGCCGGCTCGGTCCGCTCCCAGATGCCGAACCCCGCCCCCTCGCGGTCGGCGGCCAGCGCACCGCGCCCCTTGCCCAGAGCCAGCGGCCCCACCGCCACCGTGCCGCTGCGCTCACGGATCCGGGAGGCGGTCACGTCGGCGTCCCGGACGGCGAAGTAGGGCGTCCACGCCACCGCGACGTGGAACGTGGTCGCCACCGCGCCGATACCGGCGACGGGCACGTCACCGCGGCGGGCCACCGAGAACTCCTGGCCGAGCTTGCCCGGCCGGAAGGTCCAGCCCATCACCGGGCCGTAGAAGTCCTGCGCCGACTCCAGGTCCCGGGTCATCAGGTTGACCCAGCACGGCGCCGCGGGCCCGGTCAGAGGCGCGGGAGCGGATGCCTTGCCAGAGGTGCTTGCGGTCATGGTCCTACTGCCTTCATGGGGTGTGCGGCAGATGTGTGCCGATGGCCTGCGGGCCCTCCCCAGCCTCACCGCGGCCGCCCGCTCCCGCAACACGCGGCGGACGGCGTCGCACCTTCCGTCTCAGCCGCGCTTCTCGTCGTTCTCGGGGCGGCCGTGCTCGTCCCCGTGCTCACCGAGCTCGTACGGCGAGAGCCCGCGGCCGTCGGCCGGGAAGCTGTCGTCGGCGTGCACGTCCGGCTCCTCGACGTGCGTGCGGTGGTCCGGCGCCACCGGCTGCTCCTCGGGGCGGGGCGGAGGGGGCGCCTGGGCTTGCCGTCGCTTGCCGAGCCACACGGCACCGATCAGCAGGGCCACCAGGATCACTCCGACGACGGCCATCACCACCCCGGTCGCTCCGCGCCCGTCCGCGAGGGTGAGGGCCAGGGAATTCAGGGCTCCACGCGATACGTCCATGCATGCCGGATACCCCGGGACCGGACAGTCACTCGGTGCCAAGCTCGAATTCATGTTTTAAGTGGATATGGGAGTAAAAAGCGTTTCGATCGGCAGGAGGCGTGTCGCGGCCCGCATCCGCAAGCAGCCGGGGCCGCTCGCCTCGCAGACACCCGGCCGCGGGGAGAGTCTGGAGGTACACCCTCAGGAAGGAACCGCGGTGAACAGCACACGGGAAGCGCAGACGCAGGAGAACCCGCAGGGCGGGGAGGTGTCGGTGGTTCTCAGCGGCTGCGCCAAGGACGACGCCGGCACGGTCTTCGACGTGCTGCGGGCCGCGTTCGTCACCGACCGGGCCTCGGCCGACGCGCCGCAGGACGTCTCGGGCAAGCGGCCCACCGCCTGGGTCGCGACCGTCGATGTCACCGAGGAGCGGGTGGTCTCCGGGCCCGTGCACCTCGGCGCGCCCGTCACGCTCGACGTCCAGGGCGGCTACTGGGCGGTCGAGCGGCTGAGGCAGGGCCTGGCGGGAGCCTTCGCGGTGCGGGTCGTGGGCACCGTGTCCGGCGACCAGGAGGAGGAAGTGCGGCTGCGGCTGGCGAGCAAGTAGGCCGCTCCTGCCCGGCCCCCTTGCTCTGAAGTGACGTGATGTGACGTGACCGTTCCGGTTGAGGGTGCGAGCGCTGTGGTGCGAATCTGATAGAAGTTTGTCTGATATCGGATAGAAAACGCAGATATCGCCCCTTAGTGAGAGGTTGCGCCACGTGGATCCCACCACTCGGCGGGAGGGCGGCGGGGGAGACCCGCGGGCGACCACCGGCAGCTCCGCCCTGACCCTGAACGTCAACGGGACCGAGCGGACACTGACGGTCGACCACCGCACCACCGTCCTGGACACTCTCCGTCATCACCTGGGCCTGACCGGCGCGAAGAAGGGCTGCGACCACGGCCAGTGCGGTGCCTGCACCGTCCTGGTGGACGGCCGGCGGGCGAACAGCTGCCTGCTGCTGGCCGTCGCGTACGACGGCGCCCGCATCACCACGATCGAGGGCCTGGCCGACGGAGACCGTCTCCACCCCCTCCAGGAGGCCTTCCTGGACCGCGACGCGCTCCAGTGCGGCTACTGCACGCCCGGCCAGATCTGTTCGGCCGTCGGAGTGCTGGGCGAGGCGGCCGACGGCTTCCCCTCCCACGTCACCGGGCACACCGCACCCGTCACCGCCCCGGCGCGCCTGGACGCCGCCGAGATCCGCGAGCGGATGAGCGGCAACCTGTGCCGGTGCGGCGCGTACCCGCGCATCGTCGAGGCGGTCGGGGACGTGGCGCCATGAAACCCTTCGGATATCTGCGCGCCGCGTCCGTCGCCGAAGCGGTCCGGGAGAGCGCGGCCGACCCGGGCGCGCGGTTCCTCGGCGGCGGAACCAACCTCGTCGACCTGATGAAGCTGGGGGTGGAGGCCCCCGGCCTGCTCATCGACGTCAGCCGGCTCCCGCTCGACCGGGTGACGGAGACGGCCGACGGCGGGCTGCGCATCGGCGCGACGGTGCGCAACAGCGACCTGGCCGCCCACCACGCGGTACGCACCCGCTACCCCGCCCTCTCCCAGGCGCTGCTGGCCGGCGCCTCGGGGCAACTGCGCAACACCGCCACCACCGGCGGCAACCTCCTCCAGCGCACCCGCTGTCCGTACTTCCAGGACACGTCCAAGCCCTGCAACAAGCGCGAGCCCGGCAGCGGCTGTCCGGCCCGCGAGGGAGCCCACCGCGACCTCGCCGTCCTCGGCCACTCCGCCGCGTGCGTCGCCACCCACCCCTCGGACATGGCGGTGGCCCTGGCCGCGCTCGACGCCACGGTCGTACTGCACGGACCGGACGGCGAACGGACCGTACCCGCCACCGGATTCCACCGGCTGCCCGGGGACGACCCGGCCACCGACACCGTGATCCGGCCGGGCGAACTGATCACCGAGGTCCTCCTGCCGCCGCTGCCCGACGGCACGGTCTCCCTCTACCGCAAGGCCCGCGACCGCGCGTCGTTCGCCTTCGCCCTGGCCTCCGTCGCGGTCGTCCTGCACGTCAGCGGCGGCCGGGCCGAACACGCGGCCCTCGCGTTCGGCTGCCTCGCGCACCGCCCCTGGCGGGCCCACGCCGCCGAGGAGATCCTGCGCGGCGCACCCGCCACCGAGGAGACGTACGAAGCGGCGGTCGACGCCGAACTCGCCGCCGCCCGCCCCCTGCGCGACAACGCGTTCAAGGTGACCCTGGCCCGCCGGCTCGCCGTCGACGCCCTGGCCGAACTCACCGCCCGCCCCTGAAGAGCCGAGGATCCCCACCATGAGCCACACCCCCCAGCCCCCGGGCGCCCCGGTCGTCCGCCGCGAGGGCCGGGACAAGGTGACCGGCACCGCGCGCTATTCCGCCGAACGCAACCTGCCCGGCTGCCTGTACGCCTGGCCGGTGCCCGCCACCGTCCCGCGCGGCCGCGTCACCGCGATCGGCACCGCTGCCGCGACGGCACTCCCCGGCGTCCGCGCCGTCCTCACCCACGAGAACGCGCCACGCACCGAGGAACCCGACGACCCGATCCTCGCCGTACTCCAGAACGACCGGGTACCGCACCGAGGCTGGCAGATCGCCCTCGTCGTGGCGGACACCCTCGAAGGCGCGCGGGCGGGCGCCGAGGCGCTGGAGATCACCTACGAGACCGACCCGCACGACGTCGTCCTGACAGCGGACCACCCCGGCATGTACACCCCGGAGACCGCCAACGGCGGCTACCCGGCCGTACGCGAACGCGGCGACTTCGACCGGGCGTTCGCCGCCGCACCCGTACGGATCGACGCCACGTACACGCTCGGCGCCCTGCACAACCACCCCATGGAACCGCACGCCTCGACCGCCCACTGGTCGCCGGACGGGCGCCTCACCGTGTACGACGCGAGCCAGGGCGCCACCAAGGTGCGCGACAGCCTCGCCACCGTGTTCGGCCTGCGGCCGGACCAGGTCACCGTCGTCTCGGAGCACGTGGGCGGCGGCTTCGGCTCCAAGGGCACCCCGCGCCCCCAGGCCGTGCTCGCCGCCATGGCCGCGCTCCACACCGGACACCCCGTCGAACTCGCGATGCCCCGGCGGCACATGGCCGCGGTCGTCGGACACCGGGCGCCCACCGTCCAGCGCGTCCGGCTCGGCGCCGAGGCCGACGGCACCCTCACCTCGATCGCCCACGAGGTCGTGTCCCACACGTCCACGGTCAAGGAGTTCATGGAACAGGCCGGCGTACCGGCCCGGGTGATGTACGGCTCCGCGCACAGCCGCACCGTCCACCGTGTCACCGCCCTCGACGTCCCGAGCCCGTCGTGGATGCGGGCCCCGGGCGAGGCCCCCGGCATGTACGCGCTCGAATCGGCACTGGACGAACTCGCCACCGCCCTCGGTATCGACCCCGTCGAACTGCGCCTGCGCAACGACCCCGCCGACGAGCCCGACTCCGGGAAACCCTTCAGCAGCCGCGGCCTGGCCGCCTGCCTGCGGGAGGGCGCCGACCGCTTCGGCTGGCACGGCCGCGATCCCCGCCCCGCGATCCGCCGGGAAGGACCGCTGCTGCTCGGTACGGGCGTCGCCTCGGCCACCTACCCCGTCTACCTGAGCGCCTCCCACGCCTCGGCCCACGCGGCGGCCGACGGCTCGTACCGCATCGCGGTCAACGCCACCGACATCGGCACCGGCGCCCGCACCGTCCTCGCCCAGATCGCCGCGGGCGTGCTGGGGACGCCGGTGGAGAACGTGAGGGTCGACATCGGCAACAGCGACCTGCCGGACGCCCCGCTGGCCGGCGGCTCCTCCGGCACCGGCTCCTGGGGCTGGTCGGTGCACAAGGCCGCCACCGGCCTCGTCCGGGAGCTCGGCGCGCGGACCGGAGCGCTGCCCGACGGGGGAGTGACCGTCGCCGCCGACACCGGGAGCGAGACGGCGGCCGAGTCCCCGTACGCCCGGCACGCCTTCGGGGCGCACTTCGCGGAGGTCGCCATCGACAGCCGGACCGGCGAGGTCCGGGTGCGCCGCATGCTCGGGGTCTTCGCCGCCGGGCACATCCTCAACTCCCGCACCGCACGCTCCCAGTTCATCGGCGGGATGATCATGAGGCTCGGCATGGCACTGACCGAGTCCAGCACCATGGACCCGGTCTTCGGGGACTTCACCGAGAGCGATCTGGCCTCCTACCACGTGCCGGCCTGCGCGGACGCGGTCGGCATCGAGGCGCACTGGATCGACGAGGAGGACCCGCACCTCAACCCGATGGGCAGCAAGGGCATCGGCGAGATCGGGATCGTCGGCGCGGCTGCCGCGATCGGCAACGCCGTCCGGCACGCCACCGGCGCCAGGCTCCGGACGCTTCCCCTCACCCCGGACCGGCTGCTTCCGCACCTGCCCTGACGACGGGGCGGCGCTCACCCCTACCGGCGGCGAATGCGCCGGTCACCGGGGGTGCGCGGCCGGATGTGTTGCGCAACCGGCTCTACCGGGTCACCCTAAGGAGTGACCCAGAAGTGACATCTGCTCACTCTTTGCATTCGGGGGTCGTTCGTTCAACGGGGCGAAGCATGTGGGCCTCGATGTGAGGAGCCTCGACGATGACCGTTCCACTCGACCGGCAATATCTGGTCGAACTCCAGGTTTCGGCAGAGCGCGTGTCCCAGCTGCGGCGGATCATCGCCGCGCATCTGCGCCACTGGAGTCTCGAACTCCACATCCGGCCCGTGTGCCGTGCTGTGGAGGAGCTGCTGACCAACGTCCAGCGGCACGTCGGTGACGACAACACCTGTGTCCTCGAACTCCGCTGGTCCGGACGGCACCTCACGGTCTCCGTCGCTGACAACGGCGCCGACATGCCCAGGCTGCTCCACGAGGGCGGCGGCCTCAGCCGGGTGATGGCCCTCAGCGACAGCTGGGGCACCTGCCGGACCGCCGAGGGCAAAGTCGTCTGGTTCACCCGTTACGCGCAGGAGCCGCAGCACATCGCGCTGGTGCCGCTCCCGCCGCTGCCCGGAGTCCGCGAGTTCCGCCGCCCGCCCGCGGTGGTCGCCGACTTCCCCGACGCCGAGGCGGCCGCCCCCGCCGGGTCCGAGGCCCCCGAGCCCGCCCCGGCACAGGCCCCCGCCCTCGTCTGAGGCGCGCGGCACGGAGCGCGGCAAACCCCGCAGCCTCCCGTCCGGCGCGGATCGCATGCGTCCAGCACGCATGGTCCGCGCCGGACGGGTACGCGTGTGCGGTGCCCGCGTTGCGCCACCGCGCGCGGCGCGGCACGGTCGGAGTACCGAGGCAAGGAGGCCACAGTCATGCCCATCGCGACGGTCAACCCCGCGAACGGCGAGACCCTCAGGACGTTCGACGCCCTGGGAGCGGACGAGATCGAGCGGCGGCTCGCCGCGGCGGACACCGCCTTCCGGGAGTACCGCACCACCGGGTTCGGTGAACGGTCCCGGCTGATGAACCGGGCCGCCGACCTCCTCGACGAGGACCAGCGGGACATCGCCCGCACCATGACCCTGGAGATGGGCAAGCCCGTCAAGGCCGCCCGCGCCGAGGCCGCGAAGTGCGCGAAGGCCATGCGCTGGTACGCCTCCCACGCCGAGGCGCTCCTCGCCGACGAGCATCCCGCGCCCGCCGACGTCGAGGACTCCGGCGCCTCGCGCGCCTACGTCCACTACCGCCCGCTGGGCACGGTCCTCGCCGTGATGCCGTGGAACTTCCCGCTCTGGCAGGTCGTACGGTTCGCCGCCCCCGCCCTCATGGCGGGCAACACCGGGCTGCTGAAGCACGCGTCGAACGTGCCGCAGACCGCGCTCTACCTGGGCGACCTGTTCCGCAGGGCCGGATTCCCCGAGGGATGCTTCCAGACCCTGCTGGTGGGCTCCGGGGCGATCGAGGCGATCCTGCGCGACCGCCGTGTGGCGGCCGCCACCCTGACCGGCAGCGAACCGGCCGGCCGCGCCGTCGCGGCCGTCGCGGGCGACGAGGTCAAACACACCGTCCTGGAACTGGGCGGCAGCGACCCCTACCTCGTCCTGCCGTCCGCCGACGTCGCGCGGGCCGCCCGCACCGCGGTCACCGCCCGGGTCCAGAACAACGGACAGTCCTGCATCGCCGCCAAGCGGTTCATCGTGCACACCGAGGTGTACGAGGAGTTCGCCGAACGCTTCACCGTGGGCATGCGCGACCTGACCGTCGGGGACCCGCTGGAGGAGTCCACCGATGTCGGCCCGCTCGCCAGCGAGCAGGGCCGCACCGACCTGGAGGAACTCGTCGACGACGCCGTACGGCAGGGCGCCGGCGCCCTGTGCGGCGGCGGCCGGCCCGAGGGGCTGGGCGGCGGCCTGGAGAACGGCTGGTTCTACGCGCCCACCGTGCTGACCGGCATCACGCCCGCCATGCGGATCCACCGCGAGGAGACCTTCGGTCCCGTCGCCACGCTCTACCGGGCCGGCAGCCTCGACGAGGCACTGGAGCTCGCCAACGACACCCCGTTCGGCCTCAGCTCCAACGTATGGACCCGCGACGCCGAGGAGAGCCGGCGCTGCGTGCGCGATCTGGAGGCGGGCGGCGTCTTCTTCAACGGGATGACGGCCTCCCACCCCGCGCTGCCGTTCGGCGGGGTGAAGCGCTCCGGTTACGGCCGTGAGCTCGCCGGACACGGCATCCGCGAGTTCTGCAACGCCACCACCGTCTGGTACGGCCCCGAACCCGGGTGACGCCGCCGCCCGTGCCGTTCCACGCCCGCTGAGAGGTGACCATGAGCGACGCCCCACCGTCCGCACCGGCGGCCGGCCCGTCCGACGAAGAGATATCCGCACTCGACGCCCACTGGCGGGCGGCCAACTACCTGGCCGTCGGCCAGATCTACCTGATGGACAACCCGCTGCTGACCCGGCCGCTCGCCCCCGAGCACATCAAGCCCCGGCTGCTCGGCCACTGGGGCACATCGCCCGGACTCAACCTCGTCCACACGCACCTCAACCGGGTCGTCGCCGCGCGCGGAATCCCCGCCCTGTGCGTCTGGGGCCCCGGCCACGGCGGCCCGGCCGTGCTCGCCAACTCCTGGCTCGAGGGCAGCTACTCGGAGACGTACCCCGACGTCAGCCGGGACGCGGCGGGCATGGGCCTGCTGTTCAAGCAGTTCTCCTTCCCCGGCGGAGTGCCCAGCCACGTCGCACCCGAGACCCCCGGCTCCATCCACGAGGGCGGCGAACTCGGCTACTCCCTGGCCCACGCCTACGGCGCCGCGCTCGACCACCCGGAACTGCTCGTCACCTGCGTCATCGGTGACGGCGAGGCGGAGACCGGCCCGCTCGCCGGCTCCTGGCACGCCAACAAGTTCCTCGACCCGGTCCACGACGGAGCCGTCCTGCCGGTCCTCCACCTCAACGGCTACAAGATCGCCAACCCGACGGTGCTGGCGCGCCTCCCCGAGGACGAGCTCGACGCCCTGCTGCGCGGCTACGGACACGAACCGCTGTACGTGGCGGGCGACGACCCCCTCACCGTGCACCGGGCGATGGCCGCCGCGATGGACCGGGCCCTCGACCGCATCGCCGAGCTCCAGCGGGCCGCCCGGACCGGCGGCGACACCGACCGCCCGCGCTGGCCCATGATCGTGCTGCGCACCCCGAAGGGCTGGACCGGCCCCGCCGAGGTGGACGGGCTGCCCGTCGAAGGGACCTGGCGCGCCCACCAGGTCCCGCTGCCCGGCGTCCGCGACAACCCGGCGCACCTGCGGCAGCTGGAGGCCTGGCTGCGCTCCTACCGGCCCGAGGAGCTCTTCGACGCCGAAGGGCGCCCCTCGGAGCAGGTCCTCGCCTGCGTGCCCGAGGGCACGGCCCGGCTCGGCTCCAGCCCGTACGCCAACGGCGGGCTGCTCCTGCGCGACCTGCCCGTCCCGCCCCTGGAGGCGCACGAGGTCCGGGTGGACCGGCCGGGCACCGTCCTGCACGAACCGACCCGGGTCCTGGGCGGACTGCTGGAGGCCGTGATGGCGGCCACCGCGGACCGCAGGGACTTCCGGGTCGTCGGCCCCGACGAGACCGCCTCGAACCGGCTCGACGCCCTGTACGAGACCACCGGCAAGGCCTGGCAGGCCGGGACGCTGGACACCGACGAGCACCTGGCGCGCGACGGCCGCGTCATGGAGGTCCTCTCCGAGCACCTGTGCCAGGGCTGGCTGGAGGGCTATCTCCTCACCGGCCGGCACGGGCTGTTCTCCTGCTACGAGGCGTTCGCCCACATCGTCGACTCGATGGTCAACCAGCACATCAAATGGCTGCGGACCTCGCGCCGGCTGCCGTGGCGCCGCCCCATCGCCTCCCTCAACTACCTCCTCACCTCGCACGTCTGGCGCCAGGACCACAACGGCTTCTCGCACCAGGACCCGGGCTTCGTCGACCACATCCTCAACAAGAGCCCCGAGGTCGTCCGCGTCTATCTGCCCCCGGACGCCAACACGCTGCTGTCCGTGGCCGACCACGCGCTGCGCAGCCGCGACTACGTCAACGTGATCGTGGCCGGCAAGCAGCCCAGCTTCGACTGGCTCACCCTCGACCAGGCCCGTGCGCACTGCGCGCGCGGCGCCGGGGTCTGGGAGTGGGCGGGGACGGAGGACGGCAGCCGCGAACCCGATGTGGTGCTCGCCTGCGCCGGCGACGTCCCCACCCTGGAGGTCCTGGCGGCGGCCGGTCTGCTGCGGCGTCACCTGCCCGAGCTGGCGGTGCGGGTGGTGAACGTCGTCGACATGGCCCGGCTGATGCCGCACGGCGAGCATCCGCACGGGATGCCGGACTCGGAGTACGACGCGCTCTTCACCCGCGACAAGCCGGTGATCTTCGCCTACCACGGCTACCCCTGGCTGATCCACCGCCTCGCCTACCGCCGCACCGGTCACGCGCAGCTGCACGTGCGGGGCTACAAGGAGGAGGGCACGACCACCACGCCGTTCGACATGGTGGTCCGCAACGACCTCGACCGCTACCGGCTGGTCATGGACGTCATCGACCGGGTGCCGGGCCTCGGCGTCCGCGCCGTGGCGGTGCGTCAGGCGATGTCCGACACCCGGGCCCGTCACCACGACTGGATCCGCGAGCACGGCACGGACCTGCCCGAGGTCGCCGACTGGACCTGGGAGGGCTGAGCCCGCACGCACCGGCAGGGCCCGGACGGCCGCACCGTCCGGGCCCTGCCGTCACGCGACGGGTCAGCGGCCGACAGCCCGTGCCAGCTGCGCCTTCGTCATCGTCGAACGCCCCTTGACGTTCTTGTGCTTCGCCTCTTCGTAGAGCTGGTCGCGGGTGGGGCCCTGTGCTCCGCTGTGCGAGCGCAGACCGCCGCGCCGGGAGGACGAGATGTCCTCGGTCGACGTACGGCTCGCGGTCCTCGACTCGCCGGAGCGGGCGCGCTCCTTGTTGACCGTACGGGCCGCGATCTCCTCCGCCCGGTCCTCACCGACCCCGCGCTCCTGGGCGGACTCCTTGATGTGCTCGTACTGGCGCTCGCGCTTCGGACTCGATCCGCGTGGCATGGTGTGCTCTCCTCTCGCAGGGGTTGTGCGCCGGGTTCCCGGCGCGGACGCCTTTGCCGGTGCCCCGTTCAGTAGCGCAGGGCCGCCGCGATCCGCCCGTGCTCCTTGAGCGAGTCGTCCGCGACGAACACCACGTCGGCGCCGCTGTCCAGTGCCGCCTCGACCAGCTCGTCGACGATGTCCTCGCGGACCTTCTCGTCCGCCGGGTCCAGGTCGTCCGCGCTCACCGGCTCAAGGTGTTCCTGGGTGGCCCGGACCGTCTGCTGGTAGTGCTCCTCCACCGCCACCAGGCCGGCGCGCGCCTCGCGCACGGCGGCCCACACCTCGTCGAGCCCGCCGGCGAAGGCGCGGCGGCCGCGCGCTTCGTCAAGTTTGCCCTCGATCTCGGCGGCGAACCGCTTCTGCCTCGCCTCCAGGGCGGGCCGAAGCTCGGTGAGCAGCCCGGCGGGCGTGGTGTCGGCGGGGGCGCCCTTGGTGACCCGGCCGGCCGCGGCCGAGGTGCTCTCGCCCACCTCGTCCAGCATCGCCAGCGCGGGGGCGAGGCCGACCAGGTACAGCGGGCGCGGGTCCGTGGCGAGGACCCCGCGCAGCTTCTCGTCCACCGTCCGCAGGAACTGACGGGTGTCCTCGTCGCTGAAGGTGCTCGGGGTGTCGCCGATCCGCTCCTCGCGCTGCGGGTTGGGCGGCTCGTGCGGGGCCGTCAGCGGGAAGCCGCCGATCCGCTCCTCGTGCGCGCCGTCCGTGGTGCCGCTGAACAGGGCCGCGTGGTCGGCGGAGACGGTGAGCGCCCAGAACGGCCGGGCCTGCGCCTTGGCGGCGACCAGGTTGCGGGTGAGGTAGGTGTCGCTCAGCACCACTCGTTCGGGCGCGGTGCGCGGGAGCTGCCAGATCTGGTATTCGTCGGCCGTCGCGAGGACCACCAGCGAGTCCAGGGCCCGGCGCGGATCGATCTCGGCGACCGCCCGGTCGAGCTGCTGCTTGACGGCGGCCCGGGTCTCGCGGTCGACCTGCGGATCGGCGTCGAGCCTGCTGCCCGCCGCCGCGACCAGGTTGCGCAGCCGGACGGCGTCCTGCGCGTTGTCGGGTGCGCGGCGGTGGGTCGGCATGGTCAGGGACAGGGCGGGATAGGGCTTGGCCGCCCGGAGCTCCTGCAAGAGGCCGGCGGTCAGGGCATCCGTGTCCATCTGTTCCCTCCCGGGACTTGGCGTACTGCGGTGCGAAGCGGGTGATTCGACGAGTCAATTCATACCTGTTGATCCTAATATGGGCGAGTTGGTGCTACCGGCTCCAGGAGGTATGTGCGATGTCCACGCTCACCGTGTGGAAATTCCGGTCCGCCGAAGGCGCGGAGGACGTGGAGGCGACCTTGATCTCCCTGCAGAAGGAGGGCCTGATCAAGATCCTGGACGCGGCGGTGGTGAGCTGGCCCGCGGACCGGCCGAAGCCTCGGACGAAGCAGCTGCTCAACCTGGTCGGCGCGGGTGCGCTCAGCGGCACGTTCTGGGGAATGCTCTTCGGGCTGATCTTCCTGATGCCGCTGCTGGGTGCCGCGATCGGCGCGGCCGCCGGGGCGCTCGGCGGAAAGCTGGCGGACGTCGGCATCGACGACGAGTTCATCGCCGAGGTCAAGGAGAAGATCACGCCGGGGACGTCCGCGCTGTTCCTCCTCACCATGAACGAGGTGCCCGAGCGCATCAGCCAGGCGCTCCCGGGCGGCGGCGCCGAGCTGCTCCACAGCAACCTGGACAGCGGGAGCGAGACCCGCCTCCGCGACATCTTCGGCGAGGACGCGGCATGACCCCCGGGACGTGACCCGGCCCGCTCCATTCCGCACCTTCTCAGCCCCTTTCCCTCTTGGTCCTCTTCCTTCCTGGCCCTTCCTTCGATTTCCGAGCAGACGGAGCGTCCGTGAACCAGCCCAGCCCCGTGCGACGCGCCTTCGGCCGTCGCGCAGCCCGCAGCCTGACCCCCGCCGTGCTGGCCGCGGTGATCGTCGCCGGCAGCGCCGCCTGCGACAGCTCCGACACCTCGTCGCAGGGCACGGCCAGAAGCACTCGCACGGTGTCCGCCGAGCCGAAGGCGTCCCCGAGCGCCTCCGAGAGCCGGCGCACCCAGCAGGAGTTCGCGGCCTCGGTGTCCGCCGAGGCGGAGCGCAACCGGCAGAAGGCCGTCTCCACGCTCAAGGGTGTGAAGGGAAAGGGGGACGCGGTCAAGGACGTCTCCGTCAACGGCCTCGCGGTCGAGCCCTCCGAGCAGTTCCGCAGCGCCCTCGTCCGGGTGACCAACCCCACCGGCAAGGCCGCCTTCTACGCGGTCGAGGTGGAGTTCGTCGACGCCTCCGGGAAGGTCCTGGATTCCGTGGTGCTCGGCTTCGCGGACGCACCGCCCGGCCGCACGGTCAGCCAGCACGCCAACAGCCGCAAGGCCGCGGGCGTAAAGACGTTCCCGCGGATCGCGCAGGCCGAGCGCGGCTGACGGCCGGCCGGTGAACGCAGCCGACGCGGTCACGGACGCCCTGCGCGAACTGCACACCCGGTTCGCCGGCCTGCGCGACGGCAGGCTCGCCGACTACATCCCGCAGCTGGCCCTGGCCGACCCCGACGCGTTCGGGCTGGCCCTGATCAGCATGGACGGGCACCGCTACAGCACCGGCGACGTGGAGGTGCCGTTCACCGCCCAGTCCGTGTCCAAGCCGTTCGTCTACGCACTGTCCCTCACCGAATCCGGACTCGACGAGGTGGGCCGCTGGGTCGGCGCCGAGCCCAGCGGCGAGGCGTTCAACGCCATCAGTCTGGAACCGGGCACCGGGCGCCCCGCCAACGCCATGGTCAACGCCGGCGCCATCGTCACCACCGCACTGGTGCGGGACACCCGGGACGCCCCGAGGTTCGACCGGATCCTCGACTTCCTGAGCCGCTTCGCCGGCCGGCGGCTGGACGTCGACGAGCAGGTGTACGCCTCCGAGGCGCTCACCGGCGACCGCAACCGCGCCCTGGCATATCTGATCCGCAGCGCGGGGCCGCTGCCCGTGGACCCGGTCGCCGCCGTGGAGACGTACTTCCGCCAGTGCGCGGTACGGGTCACGGCGCTGGACCTGGCCGCGATGGCGGCGACCCTGGCCAACGGCGGAGTCAACCCGATCACCGGGGACGCGGTGGTGCCGGAGCCCGTCGCCGCGCACGTGCTCGCCGTGATGGCGACGTGCGGGATGTACGACGCCTCGGGCGACTGGCTGCTGCGGGTGGGGCTGCCGGCCAAGAGCGGGGTGTCCGGCGGCCTGATCGCTGCGGGACCGGCCCGGTTCGGACTGGCGGCGTACAGCCCGCTCCTCGACCCGTCCGGGACCTCGGTGCGAGGACGTCTGGCGCTCGGCGCGCTGTCCGAGCGGTTCGGGCTGCATCTCATGCACAACCCGGCTCTGGCGGGCTCCACCGTCACGCTGGTCACCACCGCCGACGATCTGCCCTCCGCGCCGTCGCAGGAGCGGGAACGCGCCCGCCGGGAGCGGGTGGCGGTCGTCGCGGCGCAGGGCGCGCTGGACTTCACCGCGGCCGAGCGGGTGCTGTACGCGCTGGACGAGTCGGGCCCGCAGGACACCGCTGCCGTGGTGCTGGACCTGCGCCGGGTGACGGACATCGACACGGCGGCCCGAGCGATGCTGAACGGCGGCCTCGCCCGGCTCACGGCCGCCGGCCGGCGCACCGCCGTGGCCGACCCGGCGGGCCGCCTCGCGGGACAGGGTGCCGCCGGGGGCCCCCGGTTCTTCGACTCCCGCGAGGACGCGGTCGACTGGTGCGTGACGGGGCGGACCGGCTGAGTGCCCGGCCGGCCCGCCCCGTCACGCCGGTCGGCGGCCTACCAGATGGCGCCCACCCATTCCGGGTGGTCGACGAACGGGTTCCGGTTGTGCTGGTACTGGTCGAATATGACGTCGTTGCGACGCTTCTCGAAGGTGTCCGGCGGGTCCTCCTGGCTCCACGCCTTCAGCACCGAGAGCCGGCCGATGTTCGGGGCGGAGCCGTTCGAGACCTGGTCGTTGGGCTCCAGGTCGGCGAAGGAGTCGTCGCCCTCGTACCGCACCGCCATGTAGAGGATCATGCGGGCGACGTCGCCCTTGACGGCGTCGCGCGGTTCGAAGGAGTCGCCGTCGCTGTAGTTGCCGGGCGCCCCGCTCACCTCGCTGCCGCCGTTGTCGAAGTCCTTGTTCCCGCGTACCGAGTTGACCGACACGTCCGCCGGGCGCAGGTGGTGGATGTCGGTGCCCGGCCCGGTGGCCGTGCCGAAGTCGCCGTGGGACTTGGCCCAGACGTGCTCCCGGTTCCACTGGCCGGTGCCGCCGCCGTTGTCGCTCTTGGGCTCCGAGCGGCCGGAGTAGAGGAGGATCACGTTCGAGGAGTTCGACGGGTCCTCGTCCGTGTCCTTGAGCGCGTCCCAGACCTGGCTGTAGCTGAGCTTGGACTGGTCGCTGATGATCGTGTGCAGGGCGCCCTTGAGCGCGGTCCCGGTCTTGCCGAGCGCGTCCTGGTAGTACGTGTCGTCCAGTGTGCCGAGCGGAGTGGTGGCGGCCGCCGGAGCCGGCGGGGTGTGGGCCGGTGCGGCGGCCGCGGTGCCGGTGAGGACCGCGAAGGCCGCGAGAGTGGCCAGCAGCGGTCGCCGGTAGGGAAGGTGACGACGGGACATGTGGGGTGTCCTCTCCGGAAATACGGGCACCGCGGCGCCGGCGCAGGGTGGGGGGGCGGCTCCGCGGTGGTCGTGTGATGGTTGGTCAGCGGAGCCTTCCACACGCACCGTGACCCGGGTGTGAACGCTGCGTACCTATCATGTGCAGGTCAAGTGAGGGTGGGGGGCCGGGGCGCGAATGCGTTACCGCCGGGCATCGGATGCGCCCCCGTCCGGGCGGGGCGAGAATTGCCGCAAGGACGAGGAGGCGGCATGAGCGACGAGCCCGAATTCATATCCGCACCCGGGGGAGCGGCCCCATCCGTACTGCGGGGCGTGACCCCCGACAGCCTCTTGCACACCGGCGCGAGCGATGACCCGTCGCCCGAGGACCTGGTGCTCGCCTCCGGGCGGGACCTGACACCGCAGACCCTTGAGTGGGCGCGGCGCAGGCTGGCCCGTGAGGGCCGGTCGGCCATCGACAAGCAGCTGCCGTAACCGCCGGCGGGCACCGGGTGCGGGGGAGTGCGGCCGCTCCTCCCCGCCCCCGTGGCCGGGAGTGTTCGGGTGTCTGGCGCCGCTCGGTTAGCCTGAACGCACAATGAACCGTTTGACGACGTCAGGGGCCGGTTACGACCTCGCCCGATTCCCCGAGGACCCCCGCGACCCGTTCCGTGCCTGGGACGCGGCCGACGAATACCTGCTGCGGCACCTGGAGGGTATCGACGGGGCCGAACCCGTCGGCCTGTCCGGCAGCGTGGTCGTGGTCGGCGACCGCTGGGGCGCCCTGAGCACGGTCCTGGCCGGTCACCGTCCGGTACAGATCACCGATTCCTACCTCGCGCAGCGGGCGACAGCGGCGAACCTGGAACGCAACGGCGCCGACGCGGACGCGGTGCGGCTGCTGTCCGCGCGCGACACCCCGCCGGAGCGGATCGACGTCCTCCTCGTGCGGGTGCCCAAGAGCCTCGCGCTCCTGGAGGACCAGCTCTACCGCCTCGCGCCCGCCGTCCACCCGGGCACCGTCGTCATCGGCACCGGGATGGTGAAGGAGATCCACACCTCCACCCTCAAGCTGTTCGAGCGCATCATCGGCCCCACCCGCACCTCCCTGGCGGTCAAGAAGGCCCGGCTCATCCATTGCACGCCCGACCGGGCCGCGGTCCGCGCGAGCAGCCCCTGGCCCCACCGCTACGAGCTGCCCGACGACGTCGGTCCCGTGGCGGGGCGGACCGTCACCAACCACGCCGGGATCTTCTGCGCGGAGCGGCTCGACATCGGCACCCGCTTCTTCCTGAAGCACCTGCCGGTGCGCAGCGGGCCCGAACGGGTCGTCGACCTCGGCTGCGGAAACGGTGTCCTCGGCCTCTCCGCCGCGCTCACCAACCCCGAGGCCGAGGTCACCTTCATCGATGAGTCGTACCAGGCGGTCGCCTCGGCCGAGGCGACCTTCCGGGCCAATGCCGAAGCGGGCACCGAGGCCCGGTTCGTGGTCGGGGACGGACTGGCCGGCACCGCGCCCGCGAGCATCGACCTGATCCTCAACAATCCGCCCTTCCACTCGCACCAGGCCACCACGGACGCCACCGCCCGGAACATGTTCCACGGGGCCCGTGCCGCACTGCGCCAGGGCGGCGAGCTGTGGGTCGTGGGCAACCGGCACCTCGGCTACCACACCCAGCTCCGCCGCACGTTCGGCAACTGCACCACGGTGGCCGGCGACCCCAAGTTCGTGGTGCTGCGCGCCGTCAGACGCTGACCTCCGGTTGCCGGGGCTCCGTGCCCCTTCCGGATTCTTGCAACACGTTCTACTGTGTGCGCCGCCGCACACGGGCGACGCGACCGCGAGACTCCTGGAGGGGCCGTGCACCTCGAATACACGCCTGAGCAGCAGCAGTTGCGCGCCGAGCTGCGCGCATACTTCGCCGCCCTGGTCCCCGACAACGCCTACGCGCGCTACGCGGACCCCGCGGCGCAGAAGCGCTTCTACCGGGAGACCATCCGGCGCCTGGGCGCGGACGGCTGGCTCGGCGTCGGCTGGCCCGCGGAGTACGGCGGACGCGGCCTGTCGCCGATGGAGCAGTTCATCTTCTTCGACGAGGCCGCGCAGGCCGGGGTCCCGCTGCCGCTGATGGCCCTCAACACCGTCGGCCCGACGATCATGCAGTTCGGCACCGACGAGCAGAAGGCCTACTTCCTGCCCAAGGTCCTCTCCGGTGAGCTCGACTTCGCGATCGGCTACAGCGAACCCGACGCGGGCACCGACCTCGCCGCCCTGAAGACCCGGGCGGTGCGCGAGGGCGACACCTACGTCGTCAACGGGCAGAAGATCTGGACGACCAACGGCGACACCGCCGACTGGGTCTGGCTCGCCGCCCGCACCGACCCGGACGCCCCGCCGCACAAGGGCATCACCATGCTCCTGGTCCCGACGTCCGACCCCGGCTACTCCTGCACCCTGATCAACACCCTCGCCTCGCACGACACCACCGCGAGCTACTACGAGAACATCCGCGTCCCCGTCTCCCGCCGGGTCGGTGAGGAGAACAAGGGCTGGCGGCTCATCACCAACCAGCTCAACCACGAACGCGTCACCCTCGCGGCCCACGGCACCATGGCCATCCGCGCCCTGCACAACGTCCGCCGCTGGGCCGCCGACACCCGCCTGGCCGACGGCCGCCGCGTCACCGACCTCGGCTGGGTCCGCACCCGCCTCGCCCGCACCCACACCCGCCTGGACGCCATGAAACTGCTCAACTGGCAGATGGTGTCCGCCGTCCAGCACAACACCCTCACCCCGCAGGACGCCTCCGCCGTGAAGGTCTACGGCTCCGAGGCGCGCCGCGACGCCTACGCCTGGCTCATGGAGGTCGTCGGCTCGGCCGGCCCGCTCAAGGAGGGCTCGGCGGGCGCCGTCCTGCACGGCGAACTCGAACGCGGCTACCGCTCAGCGGTCATCTTCACCTTCGGCGGCGGCAACAACGAGATCCAGCGGGAGATCATCTCCTGGATCGGGCTCGGGATGCCGCGCGTACGGCGCTGAGCGGGCAGGGCGATCCCGTCAGCCGGACGCCTGATGGATGTGGCGGTCCTGTCCCGCACCGTGTCCGGCGGCCGCGGTGGCGACGCCGAGCACGGCCAGGACGGTGAGCGGGAGCGTCCAGCTGTGCGTGGTGTCGTGCAGGACGCCCAGGAGGAGGGGGCCGGCCGCCGCCACGAGGTAGCCGATGGACTGTGCCATGCCCGCCAGTGCGGCAGCTTCGCCGGAGGTGCCGGCGCGCTGGCTCTGGAAGGTCAGCGCGAGGACGAGGCAGGCGCCGCCGCCGAGCCCGAGCAGGGTGCACGCCAGGACGGGCAGCGCGGGGGCGGCGACCAGTACGGTGAAGCCGCCTGCCACGAGGGCCGAGGCCCCGGCCGCCGTCCAGCGCTGGTCGTGGCGGCCCCTGGTGAGCAGAGGCAGGAGGCTGCCGGCCGCCAGGGACACCACCTGGTAATAGAAGAGCAGCCAGCCGGCCGTGGTGCTGCTCGTGCCGCGGTCGATGAGGATGCTGGGCAGCCAGGCGACGGCGGTGTAGAAGGCGAGGGACTGCAGGCCCATGAAGAAGGTGACCTGCCAGGCGAGCCGCGACCGCCACGGCACCGGGCTGTGGGCCGCACCGGTGGACTCCTGCGGCCTGTCGCCCCTTGTCCGGGGCAGCCAGGCGAGGAAGGCCGCGACGGTGAACGCGACGCCCCAGGCCAGCGCGGTGCGCCAGGAACCCGGCAGCGTGTGGGCCAGTGGGGCGGAGACCCCGGACGACACCGCGGCCATGAGGCCCATGACGGTCACGTAGAGGGCGCTGACGGCCTGGATGCGGTGGGCGGGCATGGTCCGCCTGATCAGGGCGGGCAGCAGTACGTTGCCGAACGCGATGGCCGCGGAGAGGATCACCGTGCCGGCGAACAGGCAGATGACGGAGGGCAGGGAGCGGACCACCGTCCCGACGGCCAGCACACCGAGCGCCGCCACGAGCAGGCGGGCGCTGCCCAGCCGGTGGGAGGCGCGGGCGACCAGGGGTGACGTCGCCGCGAACGTCAGCAGCGGCAGGGTGCTCAGCAGCCCGCCCCAGCTCGGTGTCAGGCCGCTGCCGTGCTCGATCTCCGGCAGCAGCGCGCCCACACCGGTGAGGGTGGTGCGCAGGTTCGCCGCCACGAGGCAGATGGCGATGACGAGCCCGACCGGCACGACGGGCACGGCGGGCTCGGTATCGGGTGATCCGGGGACGGAGCGCCGAAGGGGTTTCGGAGCGGGCCGCGTGCTCACCGGTCCTCCGCGTCTCGTGGTGTACCGGTCTCGTGGTCACGGGTGAGCCGGACGATCGCGGCCGCCGCGTCGCGGGCGCCTGCCTGGTCCCGGGCGTCGATCGCGTCCACGAGCCGCCGGTGCAGACCGGCGTGCTCCTCGGCGTGGGCGGTGTCCCAGGGCAGGCCGCCCAGGGACGAGGTGAGCGCCGTACCGAGGTAGTCGTACACCTCGATCAGCAGGTCGTTGCCGCTGGCCCGGACCACCGCCCGGTGGAACAGCGCGTCGACGCTCGTGGCCGCGGACGTGTCCTCACCGGCGCAGGCCGCCTCGGCGTCGGCCAGCAGCTCCCGCAGCCGCTGCAACTCGCTCTCGCTGCGCCGCAGGGCCGCGGTACCGGAGGCGTACTCCTCCAGTACGGTCCGCAGCTCCAGCACGTTGTCCCGCTGCGCGGAACTCGCCCGCCGCACCATGACCGACTGGAGCTCGCTCGATGAGCGGACGTAGGTGCCGTCACCGGCCCGGGGCTCCAGCAGGCCCAGGTGCACCAGCGCGCCGATCGCCTCCCGCAGTGTGCTGCGTCCGACCCCGAGCTCCTCGATGAGGGCCTGCTCCGGCGGGATCCGCGTTCCCACCGGCCACCCGCCCGACTCGATGTGCGAGCGGAGACTGTCCACGAGCTGGGCGGACAGGCTGGCCGTCCGGCGCGGTGCGCTGATGTGTTTCATGCGAGCACCATATACAAACATCAGACATTTGAACATCACCTCTTTTTCTTCGTGCCGCCACGGCTCCCGCAGGGCCTCCAGGGGCCGTGGCGGCCCGCTGCCGACCGGTGCTGACCGGCGCCGATAGACTCCCCGCCATGGTTCGAGCGTCCCGTGGTGCGGCGACCCCCGGGATGTGGCGGCGCGAGGCGGGCACCGTGGTGCGGCGGGCCGAGCCGCTGCCCGCGTCGGCGGCGGGTGCCATCCTTGCCGGATTCCGGATCGTCGCCGTTCCCACGGAGTGGTCACCGCACGCGCACGACCTGCACGAACTCGTCTGGGCGCGCGGGGGGACGCTGACGTCCCGGGTGGGGGACCGCGTCCTGACCGTGGTCGAGGGGCACGGCCTCTGGATGCCCGCCGGCATGGTCCACGAGGGCCGGGCCACGGCGGGTGCGGAGTTCTTCCACGCCTTCTTCGCGCCCGGTCGCACACCGCTCGCGTTCACGGAGCCCCTGGCGATCGCGATGACGCCGTTGCTGGAGTCGCTGCTGACCCATCTGTCCGCCGCAGACCTCGACGCCGGGGCCAGGGCGCGGGCGGAGTCGGTCGTCTTCGACGTGATCCGGCCGTCGGAGCGTCAGTTCGCGTTGCAGCTGCCCGGCGATCCACGGATCGACGCCATCGCCGAAACCCTGCTGAGCGATCCCTCCGACGGCCGCTCGCTCGAGGACTGGGCGGAGCAGCTGGAGATCAGCGACCGCACGATCACCCGCGCCTTCCGCCGGTCGACGGGTCTCTCCTTCGCGCAGTGGCGGCAGATGCTGCGGGTGCACCGGGCGCTGATGCTGCTCGGTGAAGGCTTCGAGGTGACGACGGTCTCCGAGGTGCTCGGCTACGCGCAGCCCAGCTCCTTCATCGTCGCCTTCCGGCGGGTCATGGGCATCACGCCGGGCGCGTTCTTCGGCGCGGCGGCCGGGCCGTCGGAGGATGTCCGGAATCCCGTATCGCATGACCAGAACCCCTGATTGTCGACGCGACAAGCGGAATGTACTCTTCAGCGAGTTAGGTAACCCTTAGTTGGTGCTTGCCGTGCACGACGCTGTCCGTGTGCGGGCGAGCGCACGGCCTGGCCGGTCACACCGGACGGAGGTTGCCGCGCTCCCCGTTCCCCGATCGTCCGGACACCCTCATGTTCAAAAGCTCCTTCCGGTCTGCCGGAGAACCCGTGGCCCCCGCCGCCACCGCCCCGGTGGCCTCGCTCATCGGGCACGACCTGGTGCTGCGCTACGACGGCAGGCCCGTCGTCCACGGTGTCTCGGTCGCCCTGGAACCCGGCCGGGTGACCGCGCTGGTGGGACCGAACGGCAGCGGGAAGTCCACGCTGCTGCGCGCCCTCTCCCGGCTGCACCGGCTGGACGGCGGCCGGGTGATGCTCGGCGCCCCCGAGGGGGAGCCTGAGCGTGACGCGGCCCTGCTCAGCTCCCGCCGGTTCGCGCGCGAGGTCACGCTGTTCTCCCAGTCGAGGCCCGCTCCCCAGGGGCTGACGGTCGCGGAGGTCGTCGCCTTCGGGCGCCATCCGTACCGGAGCGGCTTCTCCGGACCCACCGCGGACGACCGTGCCGCCGTCGACCACGCCATGGGGGTGACCGGAGTACGCGACATGGCCGGGCGGCAGGCCGGAGAACTCTCCGGCGGGGAGATGCAGCGGGTCTGGCTCGCCGCCTGCCTGGCCCAGGACACCGGCGTCGTGCTCCTGGACGAGCCGACCAACCACCTCGACCTGCGCTACCAGTTCGAGACGCTCGACCTGGTACGGGACCTCGTCGAGGAACACGGCATCGCGGTCGGGATCGTGCTGCACGACCTCGACCAGGCCTCCAGGGTCGCGGACACGCTCGTCCTCATGCGCTCGGGCCGGGTCCACGCGGCCGGCAAACCCGCCGACGTCCTCACCGCCGAGAACATCGGCGAGGTCTACGACATTCGCGTCGAGGTCGACGTCGACCCCCGAACGGGACGGCTCCGCGTCGAACCGGTCGGACGCCACCTCTCCTGAACCCGGCGGCACGTCTCCCGGAGCGCCACATGGGCCGTTCCGCCGGAGCGGGCCGCCCCGAAACGCCGACGCGCCATCTCCGCGTCGCCACCCGTCACCTGTGAAAGAGGAACCCTCATGAACCGTGCCCGTCGCCTGGCGGCCGCAGCCTCGACCGGGCTCGCCCTGCTCGCCGCAGCGGCCTGCGGAACGACCGACGTCGACAAGGCGACGGCGGGCAGCAGCGCCGCCGCGTCCCCCGCGTCGAAGGACTGCGCCCAGGACACCACGGCCCCCTCGACAAAGCCCGTCTCCTTCAAGGACGGGGTCGGCCGCCAGGTGAAGCTCGACAAGCCCGCCGAGCGGATCGCGGTCCTCGAATGGCAGCAGGTCGAGGACGCGCTGACGCTGTGCGTCACCCCTGCGGCCGTCTCCGACGCCAAGGGCTACCGCACCTGGACCAGCGCGGAGAAGCTGCCCGGCGGCGTGACGGACATCGGCACCCGCGAGGAGCCCGACCTCGACACCCTGTACGCCGCCAAGCCCGATCTCATCGTCGTGGAGGCCTTCGACGCCAAGGACGAGATGATCAAGAAGCTGGAGAAGCGGGGCGTCCCCGTCATGGCCACGCGCGGTGCGGACCCGAAGGACCCGATCGGGAACATGCGGAAGGTGTTCAGCATGATTGGTGCGGCGACGGGACGCACGGAGCGGGCGGACCAGGTGCTCAAGGAGTTCGACGAGCACCTCGCGACGGCGAAGCGGCAGGTCACCGAGGCGGACCTGCCGACGAAGGACTTCCTCTTCTTCGACGGCTGGCTCGAAGGCGGCAACCTGACCGTACGCCCCTACGCGAACGGCGCCCTGTTCACCGAGATAGGCAAGGAACTCGGCATGACCCCGGCGTGGACCAACGACGTCAACAAGGAACACGGTGACGGAGGCGTGGACGCCGCCTACGGCCTCGCGCAGACCGACGTCGAGGGACTCACCGGCGTGGGCGACGCCAACCTGTTCTACGCGAACGACGACGGCGCCGGCGGCTACGTCGCGGCGCTCGCCAAGAACCCGATCTGGAAGAAGCTCCCGGCCGTGAAGGAAGGCCGCGCCCACGCGTTCCCGGCGCGCGTCTGGGGCGCCGGCGGTCCGCGCTCCTGCGCGCAGGCCATCGACGCGTACGTCGACGTGCTCGACAAGAAGTGAGCGCGGTACGCACAGCGGCACCTGGGGCGGGGCCGCTGCCGGCCGCCGGTCGCGGCAGCGGCCCCGCCGGGGCGGCCGTCCTGGCGCTCCTCCTCGCCGCCACCGTCCTGGTCGGCATGTGGCACCTGACACAGGGGACTTCGGGCGTCGGCGTCGGTGACCTGCTGCGCCATCTCGCCGGGGGACACGAGGGCGAGGACGGCGCGCCCGTCGGCGAGATCCTCACCGGCTCGCGCCTGCCGCGCCTGTTCGCGGGCGTCGCGGTGGGCTTCGCCCTCGGCTGCGCCGGCACGCTCCTCCAGTCCGTCACCCACAACACGCTCGCCTCGCCGGACACCCTCGCGGTCACGTCCGGGGCCTACTTCACCCTCACGCTCGTCGCCGCCTTCGGCCTCACCGTCCCGCTGTGGGCGTCGGGCGCCGTCGCGTTCGCCGGCGGGCTCGTCGCGGCGGCACTCGTGCTGCTCCTCGCGGGCCGCGCCGCGGGCACCGCCGGCACCCGACTCATCCTCGCCGGATCCGCGACGGCGATGGCCCTGGACGCCGCGACCGGGATGCTCCTCATCCTGTTCAACCAGAACACGACCGGTCTCTTCGCCTGGGGAAGCGGCTCGCTCGCGCAGCTGAACATCGACGCGTCGCTGCGCGCCGCGCCCCTCATCGCCGTCATGCTGTGCGTCGCCCTGGCACTGTCCCGGCGGCTCGACGTGATGAACCTCGGCGACGACACCGCCGCCACCCTCGGTGTGCCGATCCGCACCACCCGCGTGACCGCGGTGATCTGCGCGGTACTGCTGACCAGCACGGCGGTGACCCTCGCCGGCCCGATCGGCTTCGTCGGCCTCGGCGCGCCCGTCGTGGCCCGCCTGATCGCGGGACGGGTCCGCGCGCTGCGCCGGCACCTGCTCCTGATCCCCGCCGCCGGACTGCTCGGCGCACTGCTCGTCCTCCTCGCGGACGCGACCCTGCGCGCCGTGCAGGGCGCGGACGGTGCCGCCGCCATCCCCACCGGCGTGCCGACCGCGCTCCTCGGCGGCGTCGTGATCGTGGTCCTCGCGATGCGGCTGCGTGACACGGGCGGGGTCAGCCGGCCACCGCGCGCGCGGGTCGCCGTACGCTCACGCCGCGCCTTCCTCCTCGTCACGTCCGGCACGGTGGTACTGCTGGCCGCAGCCGCCCTCACGGCGGTCCTGGCGGGCAGCCTCTGGCTGCGGACCGGTGACCTCGTGCTGTGGCTCCAGGGCGCCGCCCCGGACCTGATCGGCCAGGCGCTCGACGACCGGGTCCCGCGCGTGACCGCCGCGATCGCCGCCGGCGCGGCGCTCGGACTGGCCGGCTGCGTCGTGCAGAGCTCGGTGCGCAACCCGCTGGCGGAACCCGGGGTGCTCGGCATCACGGCGGGCGCCGGTCTCGGCGCGGCGAGCATCGCGACCTCCGGCCTGCCCGGTGGCCGGCCGGTACTCATCGCAGTGGCGGTCGCGGCTGGGCTGGCCACGTTCGCGGTGATCGCCCTGCTGGCCTGGCGCGGCGGCTTCCTGCCCGACCGGTTCGTCCTGATCGGCATCGGCATGGGGTACGGCCTCAGCGCCGTCACCACCTTCCTCCTGCTGCGCGCGGACCCGTACAACACGCCCCGGATCTTCACCTGGCTCTCCGGCACGACCTACGGCCGCACGTTCTCCGATGTCGTCCCGGTCGCGATCGCCCTGGCGCTCGCGCTCCCCGTACTGCTGTCCATGCGCGGCCGCCTCGACCTGCTCGCCGTCGACGAGGACACCCCCCGCATCGTCGGTGTCAGGGTGGAGCGGACCCGCTTCACCGCCCTGGCGATCGCCGCGGTCCTCGCGGCGCTCAGCGTGATCGCCGTCGGCGTCGTCGGTTTCGTGGGGCTCGTCGCCCCGCACCTCGCCCGCTCCCTGGTGGGTGCCCGGCACGGCCGGGCGATCCCCGTCTCGATGCTGCTCGGCGGAGTGCTCGTGTGTGTGGCGGACGCCCTCGGCCGCACGGTCGTGGCCCCCTCCCAGGTGCCGGCGGGCCTCATGATCGCGCTGGTCGGCGCACCGTACTTCGTGTGGGTGCTCCGGAAATCACGCGCATGACCCCGGGACGGGGGACGGGACCGCGCCCACAGGTCCGTCCCCCGCCCCTCTCCCCCCGTCCTCTCCGACCCGCCACCAGGAGCACCAAAATGCCACCCCGTCAGGAACCCGCGCAGAGCGTCGTCGTCCCCTACGAACCGGAGAGCCCGCCTGCCCCGCTGGCGGCGCTGACCGGCCAGGAGGTGTCGGAGCGCTGGCGCGCGGTCGACCGTTCCGCACACGCCCCGCACCTCGTGGCGGTCCCCGGCGACGACGGGGACTGGACTGCTGCGGCCCTCGTCACGGCACGTCCGGGCACGGCCTACCTGAAGATCGTCGATGCCGTCGGCGACGTACGGGCAGCCGTGAGCGCCGTCGTCGCCCACGCGGACGGCCGAGAGCTCGCGCAGGTCAAGTGGGAGGGCTGGACGGCGAGTCCCGAGGACGCCGCCGGCGCAGGCTTCGCCGCACTGAACCCACCGCTCGCCCAGTCGCAGGGCGCGGCAGGACCGGCCACCGGCTACGTCCGCTGGCTGCGCGACGGCGCGAGCACCGCCCCTGCGTACTACGGGCAGTCCACACACTTCACCTGCGGCGCCGTCACCGCTCTGGTCGCGCAGGCACACGCGGGGACGGTGGCGTGGGAGGCGCTCGACCGGCAGGCGGAGCTGACGCTGTGGCGCGACGCCACCAACTTCCTCGCGTGCGAGCCCGTCGGACTGGGCGTCGCCCTGCGCCGGACCTGGCCCGCCTCCCCGGTCACGGTCCACCTGGACACCGGCCGGCCGGTGATGCTCGACCACTACCCGGAGACCGACCGGGAGTGGCGTGCCCTGCTGCAGCGCGCCTCCAGGGCGGACGCGGAGCGCACCGGCGTCCCCGTAGACCCGCGCCGCATCCCCCTGACCGAGATCCGGGACACGGTCGGCCGGGGTGAGCACGTGCTGCTCCTGCTCTCGCTCGGCCGGATGCAGGGGTTCGACGTGCCGCACTGGGTCCTCTGCCACGGCGTCGTACCCGGCGCCGTCGTGATCGACGACCCCTGGGCCAACGCGGCAACGGGGGACACCTGGGTCGACGCCCACCTCCTGCCGGTGCCCGACCCGTCGCTCGACGCGATGTCGGTCATCGCGCCGGAGGGCTTCCGGGGCGCGGTGACCATCGGCCGCGTGGAAGAGCCGGACGCGGCGCCGTCCTTGTGAACGAACCCCATGACACACCGTGCCGGTACTTCGAGAAGGAAGCGACAGCGATGGAGATTCGAGCCACGACCGACGACGACCTGAACGTCTTCGTCGACACGGTCCACACGGCGTTCGGGCACTTCCCCCAGACCCCGGTCGCGGGCGGCGGACGCTGGTGGTCGGCGCTGGAAATGGACCGGGGCCTGCTCGCCCTGTCCGAGGACGGCCGGCCCGTGGGCACCGCGGCCGCGTACTCCTTCGAACTCACCCTGCCCGGCCGCACCGTCGTTCCGGTCACCGGGGTGAGCTCGGTCGGCGTCCTGCCCTCGCACCGGCGCCGCGGTGTGCTCGGCGCGATGATGCGGCGGCAGCTCTCCGAGGTACGGGCCCGGGGCGAGTTCCTCTCGGTGCTGCTGGCTTCCGAGGCCCCGATCTACGGCAGGTTCGGCTACGGTCCCGCGACCTTCACCACCCGGCTGACGGTGCCGCGCCACCGGGCCGCCCCCGCGGCTCCCCGGGCCGGCACGGCGGCCGGCGCGGACAGCGGAACGGTCGAGGTGCTGCGGCGTGCCGAGTGCGGCGGAATCCTCGAGGAGGTCTACGACCGCTACCGCCGCGCCGAGCCCGGCGCGCTGTCGCGGCCGCACCGCTGGTGGGCCCTCGGAGCAGGGCAGCCGCCGGTCTCCTCCGCGCCGCGCTACGTCGCCGTCCACCGGGACGCCGACGGCACGGCGGACGGGTACGCCAGCTACTCGACCGGTGACGCCGGCACGCTGACCGTCGACGAGACCGTCGCCGTCGACGACGCGGTCTTCACGTCCCTGGCCCGGTTCGTACTCGGACACGACCTGGTCTCACAGGTCGTGTTCCGGCACGTCCCGCCCGAGCACCCGCTGCGCTGGCAACTCGCCGACATCCGCGCGGGCGAGGTCAGCGATCACGCCGACTGGCTGTGGGTGCGTCTCCTCGATGTCCCGCGCGCCCTGACCGCACGCGGCTGGCCGGCGGACGGAGAGCTCGTCCTCGACGTGGACGACCCGTTCCTCGGCGAGCACGGCCGCTACCTGCTGACCGTCCGCGACGGCGAGGCCGGCTGCGTCCCCACGGACCGTCACCCCGACCTGTCGCTGGACGTGCGCGACCTGAGCTCGCTCTACCTGGGCGGCATCGCCCCGAGCACGCTGGTGCGCGCCGGACACATCCGGACCCACCGTCCCGGCGCCGCCGCCCTCGCGGACGGCCTCTTCCGCACGGAACGTGCCCCGCACTGCCTGCACTGGTTCTGAGCGCCGCCGGCCGGAGGCGCCGGGCGCCGGGCCGCGTTCACCGGTTCGCGGCCAGCACCGCCCCGAGGCCCTCGCGCAGATCCTCGACGAAGTACCCGGGAACCTCCAGCGACGGGAAGTGCCCCCCGGCCCCGGGGGAGTTCCATCGGACGATCCGCCGGTACCGCTCCCGCGCCCAGGGGAGCGGGCACTTCTCGATGTCGCGGGGATACACGGTGACTGCCGACGGGACGTCGACCCGGAGGGCGGGGTCCAGCGAGTTGTGGCTCTCGTGGTAGATGCGGGCCGACGACGCCCCGCTGCGTGTCAGCCAGTACAGGGTGACGTTGTCGAGCAGCCTGTCCCTGGAGACCGTCTCGAACGGGCTGTCCCCGGTGTCCGTCCACTCGGCGAACTTGTCGAGGATCCAGGCGAGGAGCCCGACCGGCGAGTCGACGAGCGAGTAGCCGATGGTCTGCGGCCGGGCCGCCTGCTGCTTCGCGTACGCGGCGCGGGGGCCGTCCCAGAAATCGCGGGTCTCCTCGGTCCATTCGCGCTCGGCCGCCGTCAGCCCGTGCGTGGTCAACCCGGGCGGTGCCTGCGGGGTCAGTGTGTGGATGCCGAGAACGTGTTCCGGGAACCTGCCGCCGAGGACGGTGGTGATCACCCCTCCCCAGTCGCCGCCGTGGGCCACGAACCTGCCGTAGCCGAGCCGACCCATCAGCTCCACCCACGCTGCCGCGATCCTCTCCGTGCCCCACCCGGTGGCGGCCGGCTTGTCGCTGTAGCCGAAGCCGGGCAGTGACGGGGCCACGACGTGGAAGGCCGGCGCGTCCGCGTCCTTCGGGTCCGCGAGTTCGTCCACCACGCCGGCGAACTCGGCGATGCTGCCCGGCCAGCCGTGCGTCAGGACCAGGGGAGTGGCATCCGTGCGCGCGGACCGGCGGTGCAGGAAGTGGATTCCCAGGCCGTCAACGGTCGTACGGAACTGGCCGATGCCGTTGAGACGCTCCTCGAACGCCCGCCAGTCGTACCCGGTGCGCCAGTAGTCCACCAGCTCGACGAGATCGGCGAGGGGAACGCCCTGCTCCCAGCGGCGTGGGCCGGGCGCCGCGCCGCGGACCGTCTCGGCCTCCGGCAGCCGTGCCGAGGCCAGCCGGGCGCGGAGACCGTCGAGTTCGGCGTCGGTCGCGCGGGCTTTGAACGCTTGTACGTCGTCGGTCGGACGGAGCACGAGACCTCCTGGCCATCGGGGAACCGGCCGCGATCCACCGCGAACCGGCTTAGCTGGTTCTAGCAGTTCTCCGTACCGGACCGCAACCGGCTAAGGTGGTTCCATGCAAGGTGAGTTCCCCGACTTCCGCCTCGGCAGCGTGCTGGCGACCAGCTTCACCGGGACTCTGTCCGAGCGTCACGGCGAGGGTGTCGAGCGCATTCCCGTTCCGCGGCGACTCGTCGACTGGCTGGCGGTGAGCGGCCTCGCCGTGGACTCCTGCACCAGTGCCCAGCTCGACGTCGCCCGGGAGCTGCGGGAGTCGATCCACGCCGCCGCGACAGCGGCCGCGATCCAGGAGGCGCTTCCCGCGTCCGCCGTGCGGATCATCAACGACCGCAGCGCCTCGGGCCGGGCCGCTGCCGTCCTGACGCCCGAGGGCGAGCGCCTGTGGCGGCTCGGCCCGGCTTCCTCCGTGGAGGATGCCCTCGGCGTGATCGCCGCCGACGCCATCAGCGTCATCGCGGGCGAACGGGACGGCAGGCTGGCCCTGTGCGCGTCGCCGACCTGCCGGGCCGCCTTCTTCGACACCAGCCGGAGCCGCACCCGCAAATGGTGTGACATGAACACGTGCGGGAATCGTCAGAAGAAGGCGCGCTTCAACGCCGGCCGGCGCAAGAGCCCCGGAACGGCGGCGGGCGCGTAGCGCTCGCCGCCCGGGGTCATGCCCTCGGGAGCTCCGTTCCGAGTGCCGTGGGCCGCCGACGGCCGGTGTCGGACGACTCGCCCTGCGCCGGCCGCCGCCGCACGGCGTCGGCGACGACCGCTGTCACGAGCCGTCCGACGGCCTCGGGGCCCGGCGGACCCGGCTTGCGGTCCGCGAACAGCAGGTGGCCGCCGCCGACCAGGGAGAGGGTGAGCGAGTCGATGTCGGCGTCGGCCGCGATACGGCCCAGGTCGCGCTCGGCGGCCAGGTAGGCGGAGATCGCGGTCGTCGCCTGGGCCAGGATCGCGATGCCGCCGCCGGGCGTCGCCGCCCGCAGCCGTGCGCGCAGCTCGTCCCGGAAGGTGATCAGCGGGATGATCGCCACCGGGACCGGGCCGAAGAGAGCGGTCAGCGCGTTGCCGAGGTTGTCCGCCACCGTGCCGGTGCCTGCGGATCCGGCCAGCGCCGCTGACTCGCCCTCCAGCCGCGCCGCGCGGTCGAGCACCAGGCCGACGAGAAACGCGTCGAAGTCGCTGAAGTGCCGGTGCAGGACGCCCTTGGCGCAGCCCGCCTCGTCGGTGACGGCCCGGCTGGTCAGTCCGTGCGCACCCTCCCGCAGGAGTACGCGCTCGGCGGCGTCGAACAACTGCTGCCGCGCGTCTCGGATGTGTACCCCGGTCGGCACTCGCGGCTCCTTCTCTGCGGTCGGCCCGTCGGTATCCGTTGTTAAGTGGGCGCGTGCCCACTAAGGTGGGCGCATGCCCACACTACCGCGAGAGCAGCCGGAACCCTCCCCGGCGGAACCGCACGAGGCCCGGCGGATGGCGGAGTCGTTCGGCGTGGACGCGCAACGCTACGACCGGGCCAGGCCCGGCTACCCCGAAGCGCTGGTCGAGCGGATCGTGGCCGGGAGCCCCGGGCCCGAGGTGCTCGACATCGGCTGCGGCACCGGCATCGCGGCCCGGCAGTTCCAGGCGGCGGGCTGCGCCGTGCTCGGTGTCGAGCCCGACGCGCGGATGGCCGATGTCGCGCGTGCCCGCGGACTGCCGGTCGAGGTCGCGGCGTTCGAGGACTGGCAGCCGGCGGGGCGGACCTTCGACACGCTCATCGCCGCCCAGTCGTGGCACTGGGTGGACCCCGTCGCGGGTGCGGTGAAGGCGGCAGGGCTGCTGCGTCCGGGCGGACGGCTGGCGGTCTTCGGGCATGCGTACGAGCCGCCGGCCGAGGTGGCCGAGCCCTTCGCCGCCGCCTTGCGGCGGGCGGCACCCGACTCCCCGTTCAACGCGGGTCCCGCCCGTCGGCCGCTGTCCCTCTACCGGGCGGCGTACGAGAAGTCCGCCGGCGTGCTCCGAGGGACCGGGCGGTTCGAGGAGCCCGAGCAGTGGCGGTTCGGCATGCGCCGGACCTATACGCGCGAGCAGTGGCTCGCTCTGCTGCCGACCACCGGAGGCCTCACCCGGCTCGGCCCGGATCAGCTGGCCGAAGTACTGGACGCGGCCGGCGGAGCCATCGACTCCCTGGGCGGTCGCTTCACGATGGACTACACCACCTTCGCCGTCACCGCCGTGCGCGTCGCGGCCCCTTGAGACGGGGGGTCCGCGCGCCCCGGCCGGCCGCCCGGTTGAGTCCTGTGCGGCCGATGGGCGGGGTGCCCGGTTGCTTTGTTACGAATTGCGGACAGGGACTCGATGAACAACTCGGGCCCGGCTGTCATCTCACGGGGTGTAATGCACAACGGATTCGGCCGGTCGCCCTGAGTGAGCAGGTGCGTCCGCAGGCGCCGAGTCCCGGTATCCCATGGGGGTTCGTCATGACCACTCTCCTTCGCCGCACCGTCCGTACCGCCCGGTCCGCAGGCCTGGTGGCCGTCGCAGCCGCCGCCGCGGTCGCGCTGACCGCCGGTCAGAGCGGCGCCGCCGGAACCGGAGCGGGCAGCACGCGAGGCAGCGCGCAGACAGCGACGTCCGTCGCGCACCGCGCCGCCGCACCGGTCCGCACCCAGACCCTGGTGGACGGCAGCAAGGCCGAGATCTACAAGCTGGGCGCCCAGCACTACCGGGTAAAGATCGTCAGCGACGGTTATGTCGTGGCCACCCTGGAGACGAAGGGGCACGACGACGGGCTCGACGCCAATGGCATGTACGTCGTGCTCACGCTGGGCGGCGAGGTCCACTCCTGGATGGGGGGCGAGCACACCGGACCGGGCACCTTCAAGCTCGCGGGCGGTTGGACGGCCAAGGTCACCAAGGTCGGTGAACTGCACTACCGCGCTCAGATCCTCGGCCGCGAGGGCGCGGTGGAGGCCACGATGGACGCGAACCAGCACGATGCCGGGCTCGACGCCAACGCCGTGTACATCGTCCTCAGCGCGGGTGGCGTGATCAGCTCCCACATGTGAGGACCGGCGGAATCCGACACCGCCCCGCGAAAGCGTTCCGCCCCGCGAGGGCGGGAGCGATACTGATCGTGACAGCCGCCCCGCTGCCGGGCCGGCCCCGGACGCGGGCCGGCCCGGTGGGGGCGCACCATTGTCGAAGTCTCCGAGGGGAGCCGTTCATGACCACGGCGAAAGACCTGTTCACGATCGCCACGGGCCCGGGGGCGAAGAACTCCGTCGGACAGGGGGACCTGTCCCTCGCGCTCGCGGGAGCCGAACTGATCGACCTCATCGGGGCGGAGGCGGTCACCGTGGACGGCGACCGCATCGTGCCGGGTATGACGCCGGCGCCGGACGACCGGCTCATGGGCGAGGCCGTCGCGGCGCTCGTCCGGCAGGAGCCCTACGAGCGGGTCGAGGACTGGCTGTGGCGCCGGGGCCGTGACCTCTCGGCCGCGTACCAGGCAGCACTGGAGGAGGACGGTGAACTGACGCCGAAGCGCGGCGGGCGGCTCTCCTTCGGACCGGAGCGTGTGGAAGCGGCTGACACGCCCGCGCGCCGACGGGCGGCCGAGCGCTGGGAGGAGCGGGAACCCGTCCTGGTCGCCCTCGCATCCGCCGTCGGCATCGAGGGCGATGACGCCGACGAGGAGCCCGGCTTCGACGACGAGGCGGTGACGACCGTTGTGGCCATCGTCCACGACGCCGTGATGGAGCTGGAGGCCGTGCGCCAGCGCAGGTCCATCGAGAACGCGGCGTTCGCCAACGTCTGGCGCGGACCGTGAGCCGTGCGGGGGCGGGCGCGCGGTAGAGCCCGACGGCGGAGGTGAACGGTAGAGCGGGAGGCAGGACGACATGACGGAAGCCGACCCCGGGCTCTTCGGGCCCGAATCGGTCACCTGGCAGATCCACGGCGACCCGATGATGTGGGTCGCGGGGGTACGCGCCCTGTACCTCCAGGCGCTGCACCCGCGGGCGGTGCGCGGCGTCATGCAGAACAGCGACTTCCGCAAGGACGCCTGGGGCCGGCTGATGCGCACGGCCGGATTCGTCGGGACCATCACCTACGGCACCACCGAGGCCGCCGAGAAGGCGGGCGCCCGGGTCCGCAAGATCCACCGCCTCCTCAAGGTCACCGATCCGGACACCGGCGAGACGTACGGCGTCGACGACCCCGAACTGCTGCTCTGGGTCCACTGCGCGGAGGCCGACTCCTACCTCCAGGTCGAACGGCGCTCCGGCTACCCGCTCACCGACGCGCAGGCCGACCGGTACATCGACGAACACCGCCGCGGCGCCCGGCTCGTCGGTCTCGACCCGGCAGCCGTACCCGCCACCACCGCACAACTGGCCTCCTACTTCGAGCGGATACGGCCCCGGCTGGCCGCCTCACCCGAGGCGCTGGACGTCGACGACTTCCTGCGACGGCCCCCCGTCCACCCCCTGCTGGTACCCGCGCGCGCCCTGCTGTGGCGGCGGGTCGCGGCGCTCGCCTACCAGTCGCTGCCCCCGTACGCCCACGAGTTGTACGGCAGACCCGCGCCGCCGGCGGCCACCGTCGACCGGCGCCTGCGCACCGCCGGAACCGTGCTGCGGAGCATCCCGGACCGGCTGCGCTGGCAGCTCCCGCCGGGCCATATCCTGAACGCCATGGCGCGGCTGGGTCCCGGCAGCCGCCCCACCCCGTACAGACTGACGAGGCAGGCAGCCATACTGGACCGGCCGGGGAGGGCGCAGCGACAGCAGGCGGAGTGACGGGGGCGACAGCGGGGATGGCGGAAACCAGGCTGATCCACAGCCGGTACCGGCTGCTCGATCTGATCGGGCGCGGCGGCATGGGCGAGGTGTGGCGGGCCCGGGACGAATCGCTCGGCCGCCAGGTCGCCGTCAAATGCCTCAAGCCGATGGGCCCCCAGCAGGACCAGGACTTCAACCGCATCCTGCGCGAGCGGTTCCGCCGGGAGGCCCGGGTCGCCGCCGCGCTCCAGCACCGCGGGGTCACCGTCGTCCACGACTTCGGTGAGTACGAGGGCGTCCTCTACCTGGTGATGGAACTCCTGGACGGCCGCAACCTCAGCCAGCTCCTGGAGGACAACCAACAGCACCCGCTGCCCGTCGACGACGTCGTCGACATCGCCGAACAGGTCGCCGACGCCCTGGGCTACACCCACCAGCAGGGCATCGTCCACCGCGACCTCAAACCCGCCAACATCATGCGGCTGGCCGACGGGACGGTGAAGATCTGCGACTTCGGCATAGCCAGACTGGGCCACGACATCAGCGTCACCTCACGCCTCACCGGTGTAGGCATCGCCATGGGCACCCCCCACTACATGTCGCCCGAGCAGATCAGCGGCGGCGAGATCGACCACCGCAGCGACCTCTACTCGCTGGGCTGCGTGCTGTACGAGATCGCCACCGGAGCACCGCCGTTCGACCTCGACGACGCCTGGGGCGTACTCGTCGGACACCGCGACACCCAGCCCGAGTCACTGCGCACCCACCGCGCCGAACTCCCCGGGTTCCTCGACCGCGTCGTCCTGGAACTGCTCGCCAAGACCCCGGAGCAGCGCCCCGCCGACGCGGGCGACCTGCGCCGGCGCATCGCCCTCGGCCGCACCGGCGGACAGCCGTCCCCGGAGCCCGCCGGCCGGGTGCTGCCCGCGCCGCCCGCCCCCGTCGGGCTGCCCGGTACCCGGCCGGCGCTGCCCGACTGGACCCGGGGCATGACCAGCGGCATCAAGGCGACGGGCAGCACCTCGCACGGGCTCCCGCTGCCCGACCACTCGGCGGGCCTCACCGGTGCGTGGACGACCGCCACCGGCCTGCGGTCCGGAACCGGATCCGTGCCGACGGCCGGGACCGGGCGCCCGGCGCCCTCGCCGGAACACCTCGCGGTACTGGCCGGCCGCCACAGCGCCGGCCTCAACCTGGGCCGCCTCGGTCACTGGGAGGAGGCGGGCGAGGTCCACCGGGCGGTCGCCGCCGAACGTGAGCACGCGCTGGGCCCCGACCACCCCGACACCCTCGCCAGCCGCTACGAGGTCGGGTTCACCCTCAGCCGCACCGGTCGCGAGTCGGACGCGCTGCGGGAGTTCGGCCGCGTCGCCCAGGGCCGCGAGCGAACGCTGGGCGCCGACCACGCGGAGACCCTCGCGGCCCGCCAGGAAGTGGCGTACGTACTGGGCCGGCTCGGCCGCCACTTCGAGGCCCACCAGGTCTACGCCGCCGTCCTCGCCTCCCGGGAACGCTCGATGGGCCCCGACCACCCCGACACCCTGCGCTGCCGCCACAACCTGGCGTTCAACCTGAGCCGGCTCGGTCGCCTGGAGGACTCCTACCGCATGGCCCACGAGGTGGCGGCGGCCCGCGCCCGGCTGCTCGGCGCCACCCACCCCGACACCCTGGTCACCCGCTACGAGGTCGGCTACACGCTCGGCCGCCTCGGCCGGTGGGCGGAGGCCCTGCAGACCTACCGGGAGGTCGTCCTGGCCCGGACGCAGGTGCTGGGCGCCGACCACCCCGACACCCTCGCGGCCCGCTACGAGGTAGGCATCAGCCTCGGCCGGCTGGGCCGCAGCGCCGAGGCGCTGGAGCTGTACCGGGCGCTCGTCGAGGACCGGACCCGGGTCAGCGGCGCCGAGGACCCCGAGACCCTGCGCGCCCGCCACGGACTGGGCGTCAACCTGGGGCGGCTGGACCGCTGGGAGGAGGCGCTGGCCGAATCGCGCGAGGTGTGCGCGATCCGCGCACGCGTCCTGGGCGCCGACGACACGGACACCCTCGTCAGCCGCCGTGAGGTCGCCGTCGGCCTCGGCTGGCTCGGCCGCTGGGCCGAGGCGCTCACCGTCTACCGGCAGGTCGCCGAGGTGCGGACCCGGCTGCTCGGCGCCGGCCACCCCGACGTACTCGCGAGCCGCAACGACGAGGCGCACTGCCTGGAACAGCTCGGCCGGGGGACGGAAGCGGTCGAGCTGTACCGGCAGGTCGCGGCGCTGCGCCGGCAGCGGAGCATTCCGCCGTCCTGAGCGCGGCGCCCCGGCCCCCGCTCTGGCCGGTGGCCGCCGTCCGTGCTACCAAGAGCCATGCCCGTACCCGAGAGCTATGACGCAGTCGTCGTGGGCGGCGGCCACAACGGTCTCGTCGCCGCCGCCTACCTCGCCGGGGCCGGGCAGTCCGTCCTCGTCCTGGAACGCCTGGCCGCCACCGGGGGAGCGGCCGTCTCGACCCGGCCCTTCGCGGGCGTCGACGCCCGGCTGTCGCGCTACTCCTACCTGGTCTCCCTGCTGCCGCCGAAGATCGTCCGGGAGCTCGGCCTCGACTTCGCCGTACGCAAACGGACCGTCTCCTCGTACACCCCGGCCGTCCGTGACGGACGCGCCACCGGGCTGCTCGTCGGCGGTGACGGCACCCGCGACTCCTTCGCCGCGCTCACCGGCTCCGACCGGGAGTACGAAGCGTGGCAGCGGTTCTACCGCCGTACCGGACAGGTCGCCGAACGGGTCTTTCCCACCCTCACCGAACCGCTGCCGACCCGTGAGGCGCTACGGGAGCGGATCGGCGACGCGGACGCCTGGCGGATGCTCTTCGAGGAGCCCATCGGCGTCGCCGTCGAGGAGAACTTCGACGACGACCTCGTACGCGGCGTGGTGCTCACCGACGCGCTGATCGGCACCTTCGCCGACGCGCACGATTCCTCGCTCCTCCAGAACCGCTGCTTCCTCTACCACGTCATCGGCGGCGGCACCGGCGACTGGGACGTGCCGGTAGGCGGCATGGGCGCGCTCACCGACGCCCTCGCGGCGGCGGCGCGCGCGGCCGGTGCCCACATCCGCACCGGCCACGAGGCGGTCCGCATCGAGACCGACGGAACGCACGCCGAGGTGACGGTGAGGGCGGACGGGGGCGAGCGGACCGTCGGTGCGCGCCGCGTCCTGGTCAACGCCTCGCCGCAGGCACTCGCCGCGCTCCTGGGGGACGAACCGCCGGAGCCCGCCGAGGGCGCCCAGCTGAAGGTGAACATGCTGCTCACCCGCCTGCCCCGGCTGCGCGACCGTTCGGTCGACCCGCGCGAGGCGTTCGCCGGTACCTTCCACATCGCGGAGGGGTACGGGCAGCTGGCCGGCGCCTACCGGGACGCTGCGGCGGGACGGCTGCCCGCCGTCCCGCCGTCCGAGATCTACTGCCACTCGCTGACGGACCCCTCGATCCTCGGCCCGGACCTCGCCGCCCGCGGCTACCAGACCCTCACCCTCTTCGGCCTGCACACCCCGGCCCGGCTCTTCGCCGCCGACAACGAGGCGACGCGCGCCGCCCTGCTCAGGGCCACGCTCGCCGAACTCGACTCCCACCTGGAGGAGCCCGTCGCCGACTGCCTGGCCCTCGACGGGAACGGCGAGCCGTGCATCGAGGCGAAGACCCCGCTCGACCTGGAGCGGGACCTGCGGCTGCCCGGCGGCCACATCTTCCACCGGGACCTCGCCTTCCCGTACGCCACCGGGGAGACCGGCCGCTGGGGCGTGGAGACCGCGCACCCCAACATCCTGCTGTGCGGGGCGGGCGCGGTGCGCGGCGGCGGCGTCAGCGGGGTCCCCGGCCACAACGCCGCGATGGCGGCGCTGGGCCGGTGACCGGCGACCGCTACTGACCGAACGCGCCGCGCAGGGCCGCGATCTTGCGCGGCAGGTCGTACTCCGCGCCGCCCTCGTGGCCGTTGTACGTGAACACCTCGATCTCGGCCGGGCCCGCGTAGCGGTGGTAGGCGGCGAACACCGTGGACGAGGGGCAGATCTTGTCCATCAGCCCCACCGAGAACCACGCCGGGGCGGTGGCCCGCGCCGCGAAGTTCACCCCGTCGAAGTAGGACAGGGTCTCCATCGCCTCGTCGATCCGGAAGCGGTGCCCGGACAGCCAGCGGGCGATCTCCGCGTACGGTCCCGCGTCCGTGATCTGCGAGGCGCGCCGGTAGTGGCAGAGGAACGGCACATCGGCGACGGCCGCCACGACGTCGTCGCGCAGCCCGGCGACGGCGAGCGCGAGGCCGCCGCCCTGGCTGCCGCCGAGCACCGCCACCCGCGTGGCGTCCACCGCGTCATGCGCCTTCACGGCGTCGACGGCCCGCACCGCGTCCGTGATCAGCCGGCGGTAGTAGTGCCGGTAGGGGTCCTCGATGCCCCGGGTCAGGAAGCCGGGGGAGGAGGAGCCGTTCCCGTCCGGCCCGATGTCCACGGTGTCGGCGGTGTTCTTGCCGCCGCCGCCCTGACCCCGGTTGTCCATGATCAGGTGCGCGTAGCCCAGGGCGCTCCAGGTCAGCCAGGAGTACGGGATGCCCCGGCCGCCGTTGTACCCGATGTACTGCACCACGGCGGGCAGCGGGCCGGAACGGGCCCTGGGCAGCATCAGCCAGGCCTTCACCGGCTGTCCGCCCCAGCCGCGGAACGTCACGTCGAAGACGTCGACGGTGGCGAATCCGGCGTCGTACGGGACGAACCCGGCGTCCAGCTCGAACCGGGACGCCTCGGTCAGCGTCTTCGCCCAGAAGGCGTCGAAGTCGGCCGGCTCCTCCGGCTCCGGCCGGTAGTCGCGCAGCCGGTCCAGTGGCATGTCGAACAGCAAGGGTCTAGCTCCTCTTCAGGGTGAGGTTGAGGGTTGCGCCGTGGCGGCCGGCGGTGTCGGCGGTGATCCGGATGCCGCCGCCGGCCGGTGCGGCGCTCACGCCGGGGTCGGCGGAGACGACGGTCAGCCCCCGCAGCGCCAGGTCGAGCACGACGGAGGACCGCAGCTGCGTCGGGTCGGACAGGGAGACGGTCACCGTCTTGCCCTCGGGCCTGACCAGGACCGAGGCGGGACCGTCCGAGGCGAGCTCCTGCGCGGCCCCCGCCGCCCAGAAGTTCGCGGCGAGCAGCCCGTCCGCGCCGCGGCGTACCGCGTGCACGGCGGTGGAGTCCGAGACCAGGGTCACCGGCGGCGCGGAGGCCCACTGCTCCGTGCGGTCGGCCGATGCCGCCGGTGCCTGGAGCCAGAAGTAGCCGGCCCCGCCCGGGGCGGTTCCGTGGTCCTGCCACAGCGTCAGGTAGGGGCGGGTGACGGAGGTGTCGGTGCCGTACTTGAGGTTGATCTCGCGCCAGGTCGCGGTCCGGTCCTCACGCAGCCCGTGCAGGGTGACGGGCTCCGGGAAGACGTAGCCGCCGGTCCCGGCCAGGTGCAGCCACCGCACCCCGTCCAGCTGATCAGACCAGCCGGTGTCCGCCGGGGCGGCCTCGCCGTTGACGAGCAGCGCCGCCTGCGGGTCCCGCAGCTTCCGGTTCTCCACGACCGTCTCGGCCGTGCCGGCGTCGGCGGTGATGCCGGAACCCACGCACGCGATGACGTCGTCCAGGCAGAACCAGCTCTTCAGCCCCTGCAGCGAACTGCCGAACGCCCGCAGCTCCATGCCGTACGCGCCGAGCGTCGTCGCGGGCAGCGCGGTGCCGCCCGCCCAGTCGGCGGTGCTGGTGGTGCGCTGGCCCGCGGCGTCGGCGGGGCGGCCCGCGATGACCGTGGTGCCGGGCAGCCGTGCCGGGTCGACCGTCGGCCAGTAGTCCTCGCTGTAGTGGCCGAGGTCGTCGGTGTAGAGGAGCACCATGCCGTCGGAGAGGTGCCAGGCGTGCAGGTTCTCGTTCTGGATCGACTCGTAGTTGTAGATCCGGGACGAGTACGCGGAGATGCCGAGCGCGAACGAGGGCCGGTGGTGGGCCGCCTTGTCCATCCGGGGGTGCTGCTTGTGGGCGACCAGCGGACCGCGCGCCGGCACCGGCGACGCGATGACCTGCCGGGCGGCGACGAGCGAGGCGAGGTCGGTGACCGCGAGGAAGTCCCGGTAGGTGTCCTCGGCGATCCACTGCTTGACGAGGGCGGTGAACCGGTCGGCCGTCTCGCCGGGGAAGCCGGGGATCAGCCGGACCACCGCCTCGATGACCGTCTGCGCCGAGACGTGGCCCTGTTTGCTCGGGCGGGCGATCTCGCGCCCGCACACCGATGCCATCACGTCGCCGCGCGCCAGCAGCGGGTCGAAACCCTCGTCGACCCAGCCCCGGACGTTGTCCAGGTCGGGATCGGTGACCGTCCACGCCGTACCGGCCAGGAGGTTCAGCAGCCGTGAGAGGTTGTTGAGCAGCTCCTTGCCGTAGCCGCCGTTGTACGGGTGCTTGTAGTGCTGGAGGAACGAGCCGTCGGAGTAGAAGCCCTCCCCCGTACCCTCGGCCGCCGCGCTCGCGTCGTTGTAGGCGAGGACGCTGTTGGCGCCCGAACCCTCGACGTCCGAAAGAGCGTCACGGACCCGGGCCAGGTCGTCCCCGCTGTCGCGGAGCACGGCGTTCACGGCGACGACGGTGGAGATCCACACCCGGTTGGCGCCGGTCGCGATCTGCCGGTCGGCCCGCCACAGGTTCGGGTCGGGCGTGTAGTGCAGGACGGCCGCCGTGATCCGGGCGAGCCGCTCCGCGCCCAGCGCGTCGTACAGCAGCACGGTCGCGTCGTTGAGCGCGAGCGCGGAGCCGATCTCCCAGTCCCAGTCGTTGTCGAAACGGGTGTGGCCGGGGCCGTAACGGTTGGTCAGCATCCAGTCGAGGCCGGCCAGCAGCAGATCGCGCAGTGCGGTGTCGCCGTACTGCGGGGTGCCGGGTACGGCCCACGCGGTCGCGACCGTGGCGAGCCGCTTGAACGAGGTCGTGACGTGGTTGGAGAGTGTGGTGCTGGTCAGGTCGGGGAACAGCCCGTCGCTGCGCGTGGGGTCCAGGCCCTTGACGGCGGTCGTCGCGGCCTTGCCGGTCCTGGCCACGGCGGCGGCGATCTGCGGGTCGCTCAGGTCGAGGCCGGGGCCGCCCGTGAGCAGGGTGTGCCACCGGGTGCGCAGGGAGGCGGCGTCGTCGACCGGGTCCGCGGCGGCGGCTCGGGCGCTGCCCGCCGGGAGCACGAGCGGCAGGGCGGCGGCCGCGCCGATGGCCGCCGCGCCCGCCAGGACGGTGCGGCGGGTGGTGGTGCCGTTGGTGCCGGAGGTGGTGCCTGGGGTCATGGCGCTGCCCTCACAGAAGGTGTCGGCGGTCGACGGCCGCGGCGAGCGCCGCATGGCCGGAAGGGTTGGGATGGAGCCCGTCGCCGCTGTCGTACGCGGGCCGCAGCCGCTCGGGGTGGTCCGGGTCGCGCAGTGCCGCGTCGAAGTCGGCCACGGCGTCGAAGACCCGGCCGGTCCGCACCGCCGCGTTGATCCGCAGCCGCACCGTCTCCAGCTCCGGCGTCCAGCGGGTCCAGCCGCCGAACGGGGCGATCGTCGCGCCGACCGCCCGCAGCCCGGCGTCCCGGGCGCGCAGCACCAGCTGCCGGTACCCGGCCAGGACGAGCGCGGGATCGGTCTGGCTCGGCGGCTGCTGGAGGTCGTTGACGCCGAGGTGGACCAGGACGGTCCGCAGCCCGGGGAGCGAGAGCACATCGCGGTCGAACCGGGCCTGTCCGCCGGGTCCGAACCGCGCGTCGTCCAGCAGCACCCGGTTGCCACTGATGCCGAGGTCGGCGACCGACGCGCCCGGCAGCCGACGGGCCAGCTGGTCGGGCCAGCGCAGCCCGGAGTCGTCGGGGGTGCCGACGCCCTCCGCGATGGAGTCGCCGAGCACCGCGATCACCGGCCCGTGCGCGCCCGTCACCTCGACGCCCGTCAGCAGGTACACCGACGTGGTGCGCTCCCCGTCGACGTCGTGCGAGGCATGGGTGTTGCGGTGGAAGGACAACGGCCCGGTGGGGCCCGGCAGTTCGGTGCGAACCGTCAGCAGGGACGCCTCGGCGGCCCGCAGACCGGCGACCGCGTCACTGGTCAGCGAGGCTCCCGAGGCCAGCCACGCCTGCCGCTGCCCGCCGAACGTGACGGGCCGCCCGCCGGCGGTCACCGGGCCGATCAGCACGGGTACGGCGCCGAAGGCGTGCCCGTAGCGCAGCCGCACCTGGCCGCCCGCCGTCAGCCGGACGCGCGCGGTGAACACGGCGTCGGTCAGCCCGGCGCTCGCCACCGCATCGGTGTCGGTCGGCGCGGTCTGCGCGGTCGCCCAGGAGGTCGTCCAGCGCGAGCGGCGCGCGCCGCCGGACGCGCCGTCGGCGGCCTGGGCGCCGGGCGCCGCCACCGCGACGGCGGCCAGTCCGGCCGCCGCCGTCAGCACCCCGCGTCTCGCGGGCCCCCGGCCGCTCACTGCGGGCACGCGCCGGTCGGGGTGTACTCGCTGCCGTAGGTGCCGACCGCGTCGCCGCCGGTGTTGCCGCTCATGGTGTTGGTGCAGACGGGGCCCTGCGGGGTGCGCATGAACTTGATGCCGCCGCCGGCGTTGCCCGTGATCGTGTTGCCGTAGACGCTGGTGGCGGTGCCGTCGGTGGCGGTGTCACCGCCGAGCCGGATGCCCGAGCCGACGTTGTCGTGGATGGTGTTGTAGCGGAAGATGTTGCCACTGCCGCGTGCGTCGAGCCCGCCGGAGCTGGGGTCCTGCTGTTCGCTGCAGTCGTTGTACTCGACGTAGTTGTTGGTCGAGTTCTCCTTCACGTCGACGCACTCGTTGCCCCGGGTGGCGATCGTGTTGTGGTGGATGCGGTTGTTGCGGCTGATGTCGGGGGCCGCGTCCGGGGCGCCGTTCGCACCCTGCTGCTCGGGGGCCGTGCCGAGGTAGATGCCCTCGCCGTTCTTGCCGCCCCCGCCGAACCTGAAGTCCGCGACGCCGCAGTCGGTGATGGTGTTGCCCGAGATCTCGGCGCCCGTCACCAGGTAGCGCACCCGCAGGCATTCGTCCGCCGCGTTCTTCAGGGTCATATCGGTGATACGCAGACCGCCCACACCGTTACCCGGAGTCGTGCTCATGACATAGATGAGCTTGAGGCGGTACCCGGACACATCGCCGGCCGAGCCGTGCAGCCCGTCCACGGTGAAGCCGTTCAGCGTCGTCGAGTCGTGCTGCACCTGGATGATCCGGGCGTCACCGGCGCCCTTCACCACGGCGTTCGACGGACCGGTGACGGTGACCCCGGCGCGCTTGGTCACGACATCCTGCTTGTACGTACCGGCGGCCAGGTTCACCACCGCGCCCGTCGGCGCCAGATCGACCGCCTTCTGGATCGTGGCGAACGGGGACGCCGCCGACGTACCGGAGTTGGTGTCGCTGCCGGACGGCGATACGTAGTACGCGGTGGCAGCGGCTGCCGCGGAGGGCGGGGAGAGGACGAGCGGGGCGCCGACGGCGAGCGCCGCGACGAGGGTGGTGCGCAGTGCGTGGCTCATGGGGTGTGCCTCCTGGGATCGGCGAAGGACAGAGCGAGCAGTACGGGAATGCTCGGGCCGAGCAGCAGTGGCCCCAGCGGAACGACGAGGGAGAGCAGTACGGCGGAGACCACCGCACCGAGCAGGGCGGTGCCCCGGGCGGCCGAGCCGAAGCCGAGCGCCAGCGCGCGGCGGGTCCAGTCGCGGAGCGTGCCGCCGGGCGTCCGGCCGGCCTCGGCCGCCAGCGCCACATGGTGGATGACCAGCGCGGCCGCGATGCCCGCCTGGGCGGCGAGCAGTACGAAGGTCCACGGCTCCGAACGGCCCAGCAGATAGACGATGTTGGCGCTCAGGACGGCCGCCGCCGCCGTGGAGGCCAGCCCGTGCCGCCACATCGAGCGCCAGTACCGGGGGAAGGCCGCGAAGGTGTTGGCGAAGCAGTGGCTGTCTCCCTCGGCCCGCCACCGCTGGAGACCGTGCGCCATCGCGGCGAGCGCGGGCAGCCAGGTGACCACCCCCAGCGACAGCACGACGAACGCGGCGCCGGCGGCGGCCGGGTAGGCCACGAACTCCAGCCGCCGCAGCAGCGTCGGCCAGCTGGACGAGAGAGTTGCCTGCATGATCAGCCGACCCTTCCTGTATACGGTTCCGGCACGTCGAGGAGCACCGTGCCGTCCAGTTCGAGCCGGGTGGCCGCCACCACGTGTGGCGCGCCGTCCGAGGTGAGCAGCACGGCCGCGGCGTCGGCGCTGACGCCCTCGGTGCGGATCCGGCGGGCGACGGGGGAGAGCAGCACGGTCTCCGTGCCGAAGGTCACCCCCTGCCCCTGGGCGCAGGGGACCTGCGAAGCGTCCTGTCCCGTCGCCGGGTCGATCGCGGTGAGGAACAGGCCCCCGGTGGACCGGGTGGTTGTCGAACGCAGGGTGTGCAGGGTCCGGGTGAGGCTCAGCTCCGGCGTGCTGGACGTCGGATTGGCGACCACCTCGGTGACCTCGCAGCCGGTCCGGCCGTCGGCGGGCGCGAACTGCCGCACCCGCGCGGTGGCCTCCCCGGCCCGGATCAGCCGGCCGCCGTCGGGCAGCGGTTCGGTGGGCCGGTCGGTCTGGAGGAGGAACGTCCACTCGCGGGCCGCCTCCGCCTCGGCCAGGTCCAGCAGCACCAGCCGCCCCGACGGGGTGAACACCAGCGTCCGGTCCAGCCGCCGCACCCCGAGCGCGGGGGCGTACATCGCGGCGATCTCCGCCGTCGCGTGTGCCCATCCGCAGTCCGGGGAGACCAGCACGTCGCGCTGCCTGGCCTGCCGCTCGAACGGGATGTCCCGGTACACGTGGTACCGGTCCTCGTCCGCGTACCCCTGCCCGTCCACCAGCAGCAGGTTGTGATGGGCGGCCCGCTTGCGGTTGCTGTAGCCCTCGTCCACCGCGAGGAACTCGCCCTGCGCGACCAGCACGAACGAGCCCGAATCGGGGTGGTGGTGGCCCTGGTTGAGGGTCTCCCAGCCCAGTTCGGCCCGGTGCTCGGCGGCCGTCTCCCAGGCCCGGTGGCCCCCGCCGGGGCTGGCCTTGAACGAGACCAGGGTGGCGTCCTCGTCCCATCCGGTACGCGCGGCCAGCAGCCCCAGGTCCGGGAAGAACGCCCGGGTCTCGGTGGGCCTCGCGGCCTGCACCGACGGGTCGTACCAGAGGTATTCGAGATAGGCCTCCGGCAGGATCCCCGGCCGCACACCGCTCTCGGCCGCCTCCTTCCACAGCAGCTCGCCCGAGGCCAGATCGCCCATCCACTGGGCCTCCGGGATGCCGTACTGCGCGCCGAGGCGGTAGTACAGCCCGGCGCTGTGACCGCTGCGCCGGTCGTGGCAGTCACCGTGATCGACGTTGAACGCGAAACCGGGCGCGGTCTGGTGCAGCCGGTAGCGGAAGGTACGGGACATGAACCCGCCGCGGTCCCACCAGTCGATGCCCTCCGCCTCCTTCAGGAGGTCCAGGTGGATGGCGAGGAAGGGCACGCCGTAGCGCCAGTACACGACGCCCTCGGCGTGCGAACCGTCCTCGGGCATCAGGTCGAGGACGGTTGCGAGGTTGTCCTTGGCCCGCTCGGTCCACTCCTGCTTGCCCAGCACATAACCGGCCGTCGCCAGACCCGCGTAGCAGATCCAGTTGTGGTTCTGCCAGTACGACGAGGACCACCAGCTGCCCTCGCTCGCCACCGCGTACTCGTACATCCGCCGCCCCTGGAGCAGCAGCTTGTACCGCAGCAGCGCCCGTACCCCGTCCGGCAGGTCGTCACCGATCCACTTGTAGGTGAGGGCCAGGTGGTGCAGCAGCCAGCCGGCGTCCAGGTCGTGGTCCGGCATATGGGCCTTGCCCCAGTGGGGCAGCCGCACCGCGGCCTCGATCCAGCGCCGGCTCTCCGCCAGATGGGCCGGATCGCCGCCGACCCGGTAGGCCAGCGCCGGGTTGGAGGCGGCGGGGCCCAGCCAGGTGATGCTGGCCAGGGGGTGTGTACGCGGCGGGGTCAGCCCGCGATGGCGGGTGGCCTCCTCGTACAGCCGCGTCTCCTGCGCGGGGCGCGGTCCTGCCGGCGGGGTCGCCGAGAGCAACAAGGGTCAGTCCTCCGATCGGAACCGTGTGGTGCTGCCGTCCGCGAGACGGACGCTCAGCCCGTCCTCCGTGAGCGTCACATCGGTGACGGCGGGCCCGGCGGACCCGGCCTGGTACACCGAGGCGAAGGTCACCCGGTCGGTGACGGCGCTGAAGTCGACCCGGGTCCGCACGCGTTGCGGGTCGTCGGCGGGGCCGGGACCCGGGGTGCTCACCGGGCGGACCGGTACGCCGGCGAGGTGCGTGTGCCAGCCGTGCAGCGTCTCGTCGCCGTACCAGGTGGTGCGCACCGGGCCGGCCCCCTGCGACTGGACGTCCAGGGCTGTCCCGGGGCGCAGTTGGGCGGTGATGAGCCGGTCCTCCCCGGCGGTCACGGTCAGCAGGTCCACCAGGAAGCCCTCGCCCGCCACGATCCGCCGGACGGCGCGCACGCCTTCGTAGGCGGTGGTCACCTCGGCGGTCACCGAGTGGTCGTCCCAGGCCAGCAGCGCGCCCGTGCACTCGGCCTGCTCGGCGCCGTCCACCCGGAACGCCGGGTGCGCCTCGGTCGACGCGTACAGATCACGGAACTCGGCGTGCGCGTAGGGGACCTGACCGGGGTCGGGCTGCCACGGTGTCGTATCGCCGTAGAGATAGAGGGACAACTTGTCCCGGTGGCCGTGCGATCCGCCGTGCGGGCCGAAGTCCAGCAGTGCGTGGATGCCCGCGACCCGCAGCACCCCGTAGCCCGCCGCCCTGAACACCGTCAGCGGAGCGGGCGCGGGCCGGGCCGGCAGCGGCGGGCCGGCGAACCAGCCGCCCAGCTCCCGGTCCAGGCCGTCGTCCGCGTCACCGAGCTCGGCACGGGCCCGCCCGGCCACCGCCTCCAGCGCGTCCGAGGGGACCAACTGCTGTGTCAGGGCTACCAGTTCGAGCCACTCCAGGGTCAGTGGTGCGCGCAGATACGGACCGTCGTGCAGCGCCGGGAGAATGCCGCCCGGGGTCGCGATCGTCGCCAGCACGTCCGTCATCCCGGCCAGCACACCCACCACATCGGCCGGAACGGCCGCCGGATCGGTGGACCGCAGCGCCAGCAGCGCCGCCCGCAGCACGAACCCGTGGTAGTAGGTGCTGCCCTCCCACTCCCAGCCGTCCTCGGCGACCGCGACCCGCAGATGCGCGTACAGGCCGTGCTCGCCCTCCAGCCACTGCTTGGCGCCGTCCCATTCCTGCCCGCGCGCCGCGGCGGCGCCGCGACCGGCGGCCACCCCCGCGGCATTGAGCCACGCGGTGTAGTTGGAGGAGAGCTGTCCCTTCCCGGTCAGCACGTCCCGGGCGTCCAGGGCCGCCCGTTCCAGCGCGTCCAGCAGCGGCAGCACCCCGGCCAGGTCCTCCGTGCCGTGCTCGGCGAGCGTGATGACCGCGTGGCCGATGTTCACCGCCCAGATCGCGTCGGTCAGCGCCTGGTGGAACAGCCGGCCGCGCAGCATCCAGCCCTGCGCCTCACCGTGCTGCGCGGTGGCGAGCTCCTCGTACAGACCCGCGTACTCGACGAGCCGGGCCACGGCCTCGGCGCGCTCGCCCCGGTGGGCCAGCACCCGCAGGTGCCGCGCCCACGCCTGGTGCGACAGCACCAGCCAGGCGCCGCGCACCGCCTCGTCGTCCACCCGGCAGCCGTACGCGCAGCGCGCGCCGCCCTCCGGGAACACCCCGCCGAGCACCTCGCCGTGATCCAGTTCCACCCCGTGCGCCGGGCACACGTACGCGTGCCACCAGCCGCCCCGCTCGCGGGCGATCCGCCTCAACGCGGCCACACGCCACCGTCGATGTCCACCGTGGTGGCGGTCAGGAAGCCGGACGCGGGCGACGCGAGGTGGACGACGGCCGAGGCGACGTCACTCGGAGTGCCGGCGCGGCCCACCGGGATGCCCGCCTCCATCGCCTGCTGCGCCTCGGGCGCGGTGAACGTGTCGTGGAAGGCGGTGCCCTTGATGAAGCCGGGTGCGACGGCGTTCACCGTGATGCCGCTGGCGCCCAGCTCCTTGGCGAGGCCCTTGGTGAATCCGACGACTCCGGCCTTGGCGGCCGCGTAGGCGACCGAGCCGGGACCGCCGCCGTTGTGCGCGGCCAGCGAGGACATGGTGATGACGCGCCCGGCCGAGGACCTGGTCAGATGCGGCAGGGCGGCGCGCACGGTGCGGAAGGCGGAGGTGAGATTGGTCGAGATGACCTGCTCGAAGTGATCGTCCGTCATCTCGGCTATCTTCGCCCGGCCGATCAGATGACCCGCGTTGCAGACCAGGACGTCCAGGCCGCCGAGGAACCCGGTCGCCTCCTCGACGAAGCGGTCCACCTCGGCGGTCACCGTCACATCGGCCTGGAACGCCTTGGCGCGCCGGCCCAGCGCCTCGATCTCGGAGACCGTCTTCGCGGCCTCGTCGGCGGAGGAGTGGTAGTGGACGGCGACATCGGCGCCGGCCTCGGCGAGGGCGACGGCGATGGCACGGCCGATGCCGTGGCCCGCTCCGGTCACCAGCGCGCGGGAACCTTGGAGATCAGCAGACATGGGGGGTAAACCTTTCGGTATCCGGTCGCTCGGGACCGGGACCGGTCACTTGAGACCGGCGGTTGCGAAGCCCTGCACGAAATAGCGCTGGCCGATGAGGAAGAGAACGACCATGGGCAGGGTGGCGAGCGTGGTGCCCGCCATCAGGAAGTGCCACTGGGTGCCGTTCTCGGTCTTGAAGACGGAGAGCCCGACCTGGATCACCCGGAGATTGTCCGAATGGGTCACCAGCAACGGCCACAGGAAGTTGTTCCACGAGGACTCGAAGGTCAGCAGCGCCACCGTGATGAAGGCGGGCTTGACCTGCGGGGACATGATCCTGGAGTAGATCCGGAACTCGCCGAGCCCGTCGAGCCGGGCGGCTTCCTCCAGCTCCACCGGGAGGTCCAGGTAGAACTGCCGGAAGAGGAAGACGGCGAACGGGGTGACCGCGCCGGGCACGATGAGCGCCCACCAGGAGTCCAGCCAGCCGCTGCCGCCCTGGCCGAAGAGGTCGTTGCCACCGGCCAGCGGCATGAAGCGGACGATCAGGAACTCCGGCAGCACCTTGGTGTACGTCGGGATCATCAGCGCCGCGATGAACAGGTAGGAGATGACATCGCTGCCGCGGAACCTGATCCGGGCCAGTGAGTACCCCGCCATCGACGCCACCAGGACGTTGATGAGGGTGTGGCTGACCGCGATGACGAGGCTGTTGCGGGCGTACGTGGCGAAGGGCGCGGCCTTCAGCGCGTCGGCGTAGTTGCCGAAATCCCAGTGCTCCGGCAGCAGTCCGGCGTCCTGCGACGCGATCTCCACCGGTGTCTTGAGGGAGGTCAGCACCATCCAGACGAACGGCACCACCATCAGCAGCGAGACGACGCAGAGTGTCAGGAAGAGCGCGATCCGGCCGGCGGAGCGGCGCCCGGCCTTGGTGGCGGGCCGGGGCGGACGCACGGCCCCGGGCTTGTGCAGCTCAGCTGTGGCCACGGGTGCCTCCCATCATCCGCCGGTTGACCAGGGTGAAGCCCATCAGCAGGACGAACAGCACCAGGGACTGGGCGCAGGCGTAGCCGACGCGGAACTCCCGGAAGGCGGACTTGTAGATCTCATACGTCATCATCGTGGTGCTGTTGGCCGGTCCGCCGTCGGTCAGGATGTAGATCTGGTCGAAGGACTGGAACGCGTTGATCATCGAGGTGATGAGCACGAAGAACGTCGCCGGTTTCAGCAGGGGCAGCGTGATCGAGAAGAACTGCCGCACCTTCGAGGCGCCGTCCACCGACGCCGCCTCGTACAGCTCCTTCGGCAGGGACTGCAGCGCGGCCAAGTAGATGAGCATCTTCATGCCGATGCCCTGCCAGATGCCGACCAGGATCACCGACGGCATCGCCCATGACGTCGAGGCGAGCCAGGCAGGTCCCTGGATGCCCACGAAGGACAGCAAGGTGTTGAACAGGCCGTTGCCCGGGTTGTAGATCCACAGCCAGACCAGTGCGATGGCCACCGTCGCGGTGACCTGCGGCAGGAAGATCGCGGTGCGGAAGATGCCCCGCGCCTTCAGGCCCGTGTGCAGGGCGAGCGCCATCAGCAGCCCCAGCGCCATGCCGAACGGCACGGTGAAGAAGGTGTAGACGACGGTGTTCACGATGGACTTGCGGAACACCGCGTCGTCCAGCATGTCCCGGAAGTTGTCGAACCCCACGAACTGCGGCGGCGTCAGCACGTCGTACTTGGTGAACGCCAGGACCACCGACGCGATGACCGGCAGCCCGATCCAGAGGGAGGCGTGCAGCAGGGCGGGTGCCACCAGGAACATGCCGGCCCGTTGCCTGCGGCGGCCGGGACCCATCGGGGTCCTGCGCGACCGGCGTGCCGCCGGTGCGTTGTGCTCAGTCGGGGAAGGCGGCCGTGCGGGCCGTGCCTTCAGTACGGATGTCGCTCCCACAGTGACGCCTCACATCCGGCCGATGGCGGCCTCGGCCAGCCGGCCGAGTTCCGCGATGGCGTCCTTCGCGGACTGACCGCCCACGATCGCGGGCTCCAGCGTCGGCTTGATCTTCTCGCGGATCTCCATCCACGCGGCGGTGCCGCCCTCCGAGCGTGCGGCGCTCATGTTCCGCAGCGACAGATCGACGAACTTGTTCTCCTTCACGTAGCCGCTCTCGTTGAGGTCCTTGAGACCCGGCACGGAACCGCGCTGCTTGGCCGCGCCCAGGATCGACTCCGGCGTCGCGAGGTACTCGACCAGCGCACGGGCCGCCGCAGGGTGCTTGGAACGCGCCGACTGGGAGACCAGGGTGCCGCCCTGGAGCATCGCGGGCCGGCGGTTGGCGAGGACGAAGCAGCCGAGTTTGTCGTCCTTCAGCAGGTCCGGCGACTGCTCGCGGCACTGCTCCCACAGGGCGCTGGTCGTCATCATCATCGACGCCTTGCCGGTCTGGACGTTCGACGGTGCACCGGCGGCCGTCTTCTTGGTGTAGTCGGCGGAGCCGTCCTTCGAGAGGTCCTTGAAGAACTGCAGCGCCTCGACGCCCCGGCTGTCGGTGAACAGCACCTTCTTGCCGTCCTCGCTGAACAGCTGACCGCCATTGGCGAAGAGGAACGTCTCCCAGCACTGCCGCAGCTCGATGGAGAACGGGTCGAAACCGATCCGGCCGCTCTTCGTCAGCTGCTTGGCGATCGCCCGCAGCTCCGCCCAGTTGGCCGGTGTCTTCTTGATCCCGGCCTCGGCGAAGTGGTCCTTGCGGTAGACGACGATGCGGGTGTCGAGGACCACCGGCAGCGCGTACAGCTTGCCGTCGTAGCGGGAGGGCTCCAGCACCCGCTTCTCGTAGTCGTGCGCGGTGGCGAACTTCTCGGGCAGCGGGGCGATCGCCTTCTTGGCCGCGAACGGCGGGATCCAGCCGACACCCATCATCAGCACGTCGGGCAGCAGGCCGCCCGCGAGACCCGTGGTGATCTTCTCGTTGAGCTGCGTGTACGTGGTGTAGTCCACGTTCACCTTGACGTCCGGGTACTTCTTCCGGAAGCCGCCGAGGATCTGCTTCTCCAACAGCGTCTTGCCGTTGGCGCCCTCGTAGATCGGGGTGAGCAGCGTGATCTCGCCCTCGGCGGGACCGTCGGCGGAACCGGCCGCCGAGGAGCCGGTGCCGCAGCCGGAGAGGGCGGCCGCGGCAGTGCCGGCGCCGATGGCAGCGAGCAGCGACCGTCGTTTGAGTTCCATGGGCACCCCTTTTGAGGTGGAGGCGGTGGATCGATCCAGCGATGGCAACCCGGCCATGGCTGGGAAGCGCTGGTAAATCGATGCACTGAGACTAGGAACGCGTCGAGACGCGCGTCAACAGCTGATGCACAACAATTTTCAAGGAAGTTAACGGGTGTACCGGTGAAGAGAGTTCAGTAAATCGGTACACTAGTGTGGCTGAACGCGTTCCGAACCGGAGGTGGCATGAGCGGGGTAACGATCCATCAGGTCGCGGAGGCCGCGGGAGTATCCGCGAGCACCGTGTCGAACGTCCTCAACGGGCGTACGGACCGTATGCAGGCGGCCACCCTGGCCCGCGTGGAGCAGGTGATCGAGCGGCTCAGCTACCGGCCCAACCGTGCGGCACGGATGCTGCGCACCGGCCGGATCAAGGTCATCGGTCTGATCGTGCCGTCCGTCGCCAACCCTTTCTGGGGGGCGCTCGCCCGGGAGCTGGAGGCCATCGCGCTGGCCGAGGGCTACCACGTACTGCTCTGCAACAGCGAGCGCGACCCGGCCCGCGAGCTCAAGTACGGGGAGGAGCTGCTGGCCGACGGGGTGAGCGGCGTGGTGCTCTGCTCCTCGCTGCCCTCGCTCGACCATGTCGCGCCGCTGCTCGGCCGAGGCCTGAAGATGGTCGCCTTCGACCGCACCGCCCAGGCCGGCGACCCGCCCTCGCTCGCCTCCATCAGCGTCGACAACGCGATGGGCGCGGAGCTCGCCACCCGGCACCTGCTCGAACTGGGGCACCGCAGGCTGGCGTTCGTCTCGGGCTCGGTCAACAGTGTCAACCGCCGCGAGCGGCTGCGCGGCTTCCGGGCCGCCCTGGAGTCGGCCGGCCTCGACCCCGCCGACGCGATCGTCTGGCCGGGGGCGGACACCGCCGAGTTCGGGGACAAGGACGCCGCCGAACTGGGCCGCAACGCCGCCCGTGAACTCCTCGCCCGGCCGCGCCCGCCCACCGCCTTCGTCGCCATCAACGACATGTGCGCCATCGGCATCTGCCGGGGCGCGAAGGACGCCGGGCGCAGCGCCGGACAGGACGTCTCCGTGGTCGGGTTCGACGACATCCTGCTCGCCGACCTCTTCGAGCCGCCGCTCACCACGGTCCGCCAGCCGCTGCCGGAGATGGCCGCCGAGACATTCCAGCAGCTGCGTGCCCGTATCGACTCGGCGCCGGTCGCCGGGCGTTCGCTGCTGATCAGGCCGAGGCTCGTCGTGCGCGAGTCGACCGCGCAGGCGCCCGCCGAGGCGACGGTGCCGGCGAGCCGGGCGCGCGTCGGTGAGGCGGCGGCTCCGACGGCGGGGGCACGGGGGTGACCGGGGCGCGAGGAGCGCGAGGGCGCCGCCACCGGGGCGTGCCCTCGCGCGGGTGACCCGGCCGGCTTCCGGGACGCGGGCCCTCGCGTGGCCGCCGCGCCCCGGAGGTGCGGATCTCAGGAGGCGGTGCAGGCTCCGACGGCGGGCGCCGAGGTGTTGCCGTTCGTCATGACGGTGAAGCCGAAGGACACCGAGGCCCCGGCGGCCAGGCTCCCGTTGCCGTTGGGCCTCATGGTCATCACGTTGCCGCTGCTGTCCCAGGACGGGGTTCCGTTCCAGGTGGTGGAGACCTTCTGCGGGGAGGTCACGGTGACGGGCACCGTCCAGCCGCTGATCGCGGAACTCCCCGCCCGCACCGTCACCTGGCCGTTGAACCGGTCGCCCCAGGTGTCCGTCCTGGTGTAGGTGGCGGTGCAGGTGGCGCCACCGGTTCCGCCGTCACCGCCACCGCCGGAGCCGCCGAGCGCCGTCAGTACCGCGCTGTACGCGGGCTTCTTGGCGTAGTCGCCGTCGAGGAGCAGGGGAGTGCCGCCGCTGCGCCACGAGTACTTGTCGGTGACGCCCCAGACAGTCATTCCCGCACACCGGGACACGGCCAGGCACGCGTTCGCGACCTTGGTGTAGTCGGCGGCCTGCGCCGAACCCGATCCCTCGATGTCCAGCTCGGTGATCTGGACGTCGACGCCCAGATCGGCGAAGCGCTGCAGATTGGCCCGGTAGTCGCCCGGGACGGGCGAGTTGCCGTTGAAGTGTGACTGGAAGCCGACGCAGTCGATGGGTACACCGCGCTGCTTGAAGTCCTTCACCATGGCGTAGACCGCGTTGCTCTTCGCGTTCTGCCCGTCGGTGTTGTAGTCGTTGTAGCAGAGTTTCGCACCCGGGTCGGCAGCGCGGGCGGTGCGGAACGCCTCCTCGATGTAGCCACCGCCGAGCTTGTCCTGGAAGGGCGAGCTGCGCCGGGCTCCGCTGCCGCCGTCCTGGAAGGCCTCGTTGACGACGTCCCAGGCGTAGATCTTTCCTTTGTAGTGGTCCATCACCTTGGTGATGTGGTTGTTCATGGCCGTGCGCAGATCGTCGGCGCCGAGCCCGCCGACCCAGCCGGGCAGCTGGGAGTACCAGACCAGGGTGTGGCCGCGGACCTTCATGCCCTTGCCCTGCGCGTGGCTGACGATCTGGTCGGCGGGACCGAAGCCGAAGGAGTTCCGGGTGGACTCGACGGCGTCCCACTTCATCTCGTTCTCGGGCGTCACCATGTTGAACTCGGTGTCCAGCGCCGAGGCGTACGCGGACTCACCGAGGTGGTTCGCGGCGACCGCGGTGCCGAAATACCGGCCCTTGGCGGCGGCCGAGGAGCCGAGCGTGGTCGCGGCGTCGGCGGTGCCCGCCAGCGACAGGACTCCGGCGGCGGTGAGAACTCCCGCTGTGGCGAGGGTGAATGCTCTTCGTGCCCGGGAGCGCAGCGGCCGGTGCGCGGATTCTCCACCGGGTGGGGGATTGAGGATCACTTTCCAACACCTTCTTCCGGTTGAACGGGTGGTGCGGGGAGCGAGATCGGGTGGTGAGGGGAGCGAGGGAGAGTATGCGCGCGCCGGAATGGCTCGTCAACGGCGCATTTCCGAAATATTTCGAAAGGGTTAACCGCTCGCTTGTTCCGATGAATCGCTCTGACCTGGCCGTATGTGAGTCATCGGGCATCGCGGGTATCCAAATGAGGGGACGGATGCGTACATTCGCATCTGAGCGTTACGAAAGCACGTCGAAAGCTCGTCCTGCCGGTCTGGCCCATGCTGGTCGCGATTGCGGAATGTGTTCACGCGTATCGCTGCCGACCTGCGGTCTAACGCATGTGCTATCGCTGTGCGTGCTGTTTCCCTCGGGAATCCGGCACCTTCGCGGCGAAATATTTCGACGCGGAAAAAACCTTCGGTCAGTTGGTCTGGGGCCGGGCGCCGTGGCGCAGTCCGTCGACGAGCAGCGCGACCATCCGCTGTGTGTGGCCCTCCCCGTCGTCGTGAGCGGGCATGGCCAGGTTGCCCGTGGCGCGCAGCAGGTCGTCCGGGCCGATGTCGGAGCGGATCTCGCCGGCTCGCACCGCGGTGTCCAGCAGTGCGCCGAGCGCGGGTACGAAGCGCTCCTGGAAGTAGTCCGGCAGGCTGTCGTAGGCCCGGTCGCCCGAGTGGAGGGCGGCGCCGAGCCCGCGCTTCGTGCCGATGAAGACCGCGAAGCGCTGCAGCCACATGGTGAGCGCCTCGGCCGGCCCGTACCGCGCCGCGAGAGGCGCCGCGGCGTCGGCGCAGGCGTCCACCTCGTTGCGGAAGACCGCGGCGATGAGGTCGGAGCGCTGCGGGAAGTGCCGGTAGAGCGTGCCGGCGCCCACGCCCGCCCTGGCGGTGATCTGGCGTACGGGTGCGTCGACCCCCGAGGTGGCGAAGACCTCTGCGGCCGCCGCCAGCAGGGCGTCGGTGCTGCGCCGGGCGTCGGCGCGCAGGCGCTTGCCGGGCTGGGCCCCGCTCGCGCCGCTGCCGGTGGTCTCCCGGTCCGTGTCCTCGTGCACGATGCTCCCCTTGCTAAGCGGAACACTGTTCCGTATTGTTCAGGTCGAACGCTGTTCCGTTTTTCCCAGCTTAGCGCCCGGGTGCGCTCTGCCGGGCATCGGTCAAGGTACGAGGAGCATCATGAACTACCGCACACTGGGTCGGACCGGCATCAAGGTCAGCCCGTACTGCCTGGGCGCGATGATGTTCGGCGCTGCGGGCAACCGCGACCACGACGAATCCGTCCGGATCATCCACAAGGCGCTGGACGCGGGGATCAACTTCGTCGACACCGCCGACGCCTACTCGCGCGGTGAGTCCGAGGAGATCGTCGGAAAGGCCCTCAAGGGCCGCCGGGACTCGGTGGTGCTGGCCACCAAGGCCCACCTCCCGATGGGGGACGACCCCAACCAGCAGGGGAACTCTCGGCGCTGGCTGATCCGCGCGTTCGAGGACTCCCTGCGCAGGCTGGGCACCGACCACGTCGATCTCTTCCAGATCCACCGCCCCGCGCCGGACACCGACGTGGAGGAGACCCTCTCCGCCCTCACCGACCTGGTGCGCGCGGGCAAGGTCCGCGCCATCGGCTCCTCCACCTTCCCCGCCTCGGACATCGTCGAGGCGCAGTGGACCGCCGAGCGGCGCGGCCTGGAGCGCTTCCGCACCGAGCAGCCGCCGTACTCGATCCTCAACCGGGGCATCGAGCGCGAGGTGCTGCCCGTCTGCGAGCGCTACGGCATGGGCGCCATGGTCTGGAGCCCGCTCGCGCAGGGGCTGCTCACCGGGCGCTTCCGCAAGGGCGCCCCGACCGACAGCCTGCGGGCGGCCCGAGGCCTCAAGCACCTGAGCGACGAGCGCCGGCTCGACACGGTGGAACAGCTCGTCCCGGTCGCCCGGGAGGCGGGCATGTCGCTGACCCACCTGGCGATGGCCTTCGCGATCGCCCATCCCGGCGTCACCTCGGCGATCATCGGCCCGCGCACCATGGAGCACCTCGACGACCTGCTCGCCGGCGCCGGGGCCGTCCTCACCGACGAGGTCTTCGACCGGATCGACGCCATCGTGCCGCCCGGTACCGATGTCGGGATGCTCGACATGGCCTACGACCCGCCCGCCATCGGCCGGGCCGCGCTGCGCCGGCGTGTGCCCGCCGAGCGCTCCGCCGCCTGATCCGGCGGCCCGCGGCCGGTCCGGGCCGCGAGCCGCGGACCGGTCAGTTCTCGGAGGGCGTCCAGCCGTCCGCCTCGATGCGCCGGGCGTCGCCCGGCCGGCCCTCGTCGAAGACCGTGCGGCCGCCGTCCTCGACCCGGACCGCGTCGACGTAGACCCCTCGGCCGACGTACAGCTGGTCCGTGGCGTACCGCCAGCGCAGCCGCACCTCGGCGCCGTGCCAGGCCGACAGGTCCGCGTCGAACCGGTGCCAGACCCGCCCCGACCAGCCGGAGACGGAGCCGTCCGGATGGGGTTCCGGCCGGGGCCGCCGGTCCTGTGCCGTCGGTACGGTGCTGAACGGCACCGGCCGCCAGCTCTTCCCGGCGTCCGGCGAGCCCTCCAGGTACAGGAAGTCCGAGCCCGGTTCGGTGTCCCACCACAGGGCGCAGCTCAGCCGGGCGCGCGAGGAGGTGAGGGTCAGCGGCGGGAGCGCCAGGGTGGCCGATGACGCGCCGGCGAGGCCGGAGAACCAGGCCGTACGGCCCCGGGCGGGCCGGACCGCGACGGCGCGCGCCATCTGGTTGGCGGTCGCGACGCGCGGCGCGCTGCCGGAGCGCCAGTTGCGCACCGGGTGGACCGAGTTGCCCAGCACGATCAGGAAGGAGTCGGTCGACGGGTCCAGGACCAGGCTGGTGCCGGTGAATCCGGTGTGGCCGGCGGTGCGCGGGGTGGCCATCGCCCCCATGTACCAGTGCTGGTAGAGCTCGAAGCCGAGGCCGTGCGCGTCACCGGGGAACGCCGTGTTGAAGTCGGTGAACAGCAGGTCCACCGAGTGGGCGGAGAGGATCCTCGCGCGCCCGTAGACCCCGCCGTTGAGGAGTGTGCGGGCGAGGATCGCCAGGTCCCAGGCGCACGAGAAGACCCCGGCGTGACCGGCGACGCCGCCGAGGCTGTACGCGTTCTCGTCGTGCACCTCGCCCCAGACGAGACCCCGGTCCATCCCGGACCACGGCGGCCGCTCGTCCTCGGTCGCGGCGATCTTCGGCTTCCAGGAGGCCGGCGGGTTGTAGCGGGTGCGGTGCATCCCGAGCGGAGCGGTGATCTGTTCGCGGAGCAGTACGTCCTCGGTGCGACCGGTGATCTTCTCCAGCACCAGCTGGAGCGAGATCAGGTTGAGGTCGGAGTAGAGGTACACGGTGCCGGGCGGGCTCGCCGGGACCTCGTTCCAGATCAGCGCGAGCTTCCCCTCCCGGGTCGGCGCCGAGTAGAGCGGGATCCAGGCGCGAAAGCCCGAGGTGTGGGTGAGCAGCTGACGGATCGTGATGTCCTGCTTGCCGCCGCCGGCGAAGTCGGGGAGGTACGAGGCGACCGTCGCCTCCAGCTCCAGCCTGCCGCGTTCGATCTGCTGCACGGCCAGGATCGAGGTGAACAGCTTCGAGACCGACGCCAGGTCGAAGACCGTGTCCTCGGCCATGGCGATCTGCTGCTCCGGCGGGAACTCCACCCCGGTGTCGGTCTTCTCGTCGTACGACGCGTAGCGCACCGCCTTGCCGATCGGATGGTGCAGCGCGACCGTCCCGCCCCGCCCGGCGAGCAGGACCGCGCCCGCGTACCAGGGGTGCGCGGGGGAGTTGCCCAGGTATCTCTCGGCCTCGGTGACGAGCCGGTCGAGTGGCTCCTGGAGCAGCCCGGCCCGCGCGGCCGACCCGCGCCGCAGCGTCGGCCGGTGCTGTCCGGACGGCGACCCCGCCGCGGTTCCTGCGCGCATGTCCGACGATCCCGCCCCCGACTCCGTGGCAGACGCCCCTTCCGCGAACGGAATCGGCGCCAGGGCGAGTGCTCCGCCCAGGGCCAGCATCCCACCGCCCAGCCTTCGCCTGCTGATGCCGCCGCCCGCCGTGTCCTCGGTCATCCGGAACCCCTTCCCACTGCGTGAAAGTAACTTTCGAAATCTCTTCCGAGCGTGAAACTTCCTGCCGGACCAGAGGGTACTGTCACCCCCCGCCGCCCCGTAGGCCCCTGGGGCCACAAAGAATCTGACACTGCATCAGAAAATCTCTTCCTTCGGCCGTCCGACTGCGGCATCCTGCCGCCCATGGAGACGGAGCTGAGCAAGAAACTGGGGATCGAGCACGCCATCTTCGGCTTCACGCCGTTCCCCGCGGTGGCCGCGGCGATCACCCGGGCCGGCGGATTCGGGGTGCTCGGAGCGGTCCGCTACACCGCCCCCGACGACCTCGCACGCGACCTCGACTGGATGCAGGAACACACCGACGGCAAGCCCTACGGCCTCGACGTCGTGATGCCCGCGAAGAAGGTGGAGGGCGTCAGCGAGGCCGATGTCGAGGCGATGATCCCGGCCGGGCACCGGCAGTTCGTCCAGGACACCCTCACCGAGCACGGCGTCCCCGAACTCGTCGAGGGCGAGGCCTCCGGCTGGCGCATCACCGGCTGGATGGAGGAGGTCGCCCGCAACCAGCTCGACGTCGCGTTCGGCTATCCCATCAAGCTGCTCGCCAACGCGCTGGGCTCACCGCCCGCCGACGTCATCGCCCGCGCCCACGAGCAGGACGTAATCGTCGCCGCACTCGCGGGCAGCGCCCGGCACGCCCGGCACCACGCGGACGCCGGCATCGACGTCGTCGTCGCCCAGGGCTACGAGGCGGGCGGCCACACCGGGGAGATCGCCTCCATGGTCCTCGTCCCCGACGTCGTCGACGCCGTGGGCCCGCTCCCCGTCCTCGCCGCCGGAGGCATCGGCAGCGGCGAACAGGTCGCGGCCGGGCTCGCCCTGGGCGCCCAGGGCGTCTGGCTCGGCTCCCTCTGGCTCACCACCGAGGAGGCCGACATGCACTCGCGCGCCCTGACCGCCAAACTCCTCGCGGCGGGCTCCGGCGACACCGTCCGCTCCCGCGCCCTCACCGGGAAACCCGCGCGCCAGCTGCGCACCGAGTGGACCGACGCGTGGGACGACCCGGCGGGCCCGGGGCCGCTCCCCATGCCGCTCCAGGGACTGCTGGTCGCCGAGGCCGTCTCCCGCATCCAGAAGTACGAGACGGGCGCCCTGCTCGGCACCCCGGTCGGCCAGATCGTCGGCCGGATGAACACCGAACGCAGCGTGCAGGCCGTCTTCGACGACCTGACCCGGGGCTTCGAGCGCGCCGTGGACCGGATCAACCGCATCGCCGGACGGAGCACCTCATGAACCAGCCGCCCAACGGCTTCTGGGCCCAGGCCACCGCCGACCCCGACCGTACGATCCTGATCGCACCCGACGGCGAGGAGTGGACCGCCGGCCGGCTGCACGCCGACGCCAACCGGATGGTGCACGGACTGCGCGCCGCCGGCCTGGAGGAGGGCGACTCCTTCGCCGTCGTCCTGCCCAACGGCGTCGAGTTCCTCACCGCCTACCTCGCCGCCTCGCAGGCCGGGTTCTACCTCGTCCCGGTCAACCACCACCTGATGGGCCCCGAGATCGCCTGGATCGTCTCCGACTCCGGCGCGAAGGTGCTCATCGCCCACGAACGCTTCACGGACGCCGCGACCGCCGCCGCCGACGAGGCGAAACTCCCGGCGAGCCACCGCTACGGCGTCGGCGCGGTCGAAGGATTCCGCCCGTACGCCGAACTGCTGGAGAACGGGCCGGTATCGCCCCCCGAGGGCCGCACCCTCGGCTGGGTCATGAACTACACCTCCGGCACCACCGGCCGGCCGCGCGGCATCCGGCGCCCGCTGCCCGGAAAGCTCCCGGAGGAGACCTACCTCGGCGGCTTCCTGGGCATCTTCGGCATCAAACCGTTCGACGGAAACGTCCACCTGGTCTGCTCACCGCTCTACCACACCGCGGTGCTCCAGTTCGCGGGAGCCGCCCTGCACATCGGCCACCCGCTCGTCCTGATGGACAAGTGGTCGCCCGAGGAGATGCTGCGGGCGATGGACACCCACCGCTGCACCCACACGCACATGGTCCCCACCCAGTTCCACCGCCTCCTCGCCCTCCCGGATGAGGTGAAGCAGAGCTACGACGTCACCGCGATGCGCCACGCCATCCACGGGGCGGCCCCCTGCCCCGACCACGTCAAACGGGCCATGATCGAGTGGTGGGGCAGCTGCGTCGAGGAGTACTACGCGGCCAGCGAGGGCGGCGGCGCCTTCGCCACCGCCGAGGACTGGCTGCGCAAACCGGGCACGGTCGGCCGGGCCTGGCCGATCAGTGAACTCGCGGTCTTCGACGACGACGCCAACCGCCTCGCGCCCGGCGAACTCGGCACCGTCTACATGAAGATGAGCACCGGCGGCTTCAGCTACCACAAGGACGAGGGCAAGACGAGGAAGAACCGCATCGGGGACTTCTTCACCGTGGGCGACCTCGGCATCCTCGACGAGGACGGCTACCTGTTCCTCCGCGACCGCAAGATCGACATGATCATCTCCGGCGGGGTCAACATCTACCCCGCCGAGATCGAGAGCGAGCTGCTCACCCACCCCGCCGTCGCCGACGCCGCGGTCTTCGGCATCCCGCACGCCGACTGGGGCGAGGAGGTCAGAGCGGTCGTCGAAGCCGCGGAGGGGTACGAGGCGGGCGACGCGCTCGCCGCCGAGATCCTCGGCCACTGCGCCGGGCGGCTCGCCGGGTACAAACGCCCCAAGACCCTCGGCTTCATCACGACGATGCCCCGCGACCCCAACGGCAAGCTGTACAAACGGCGTCTGCGCGAGCCGTACTGGGAGGGCCACACCTGACAGCGCCCCGGGGCCCGCCCACCGCGCGGGCCCGGCCGAGGGGAAACCGGGCCCGCCGGACGCCTGCGACATCCCGGCCGGTATCCGGACCCTTGACCGCCGGGCCCGGCCCGCACAGGATCACGCCATGACAGGTGTACGAAGCAGCACAGTCGACGGCGTCCTGACCCGAAGCGCACGGCGCACCCCCGAACGCACCGCCCTGCGGTACGCCGGCCGGACCTGGACCTACCGGGAGCTGGAGGAGTCCGTCAGCACCGCGGCCGCCGTCCTCATGGACGGCCACGGGCTGCGCCCCGGGGACCGGGTGGCCTCCTACGCCCACAACTCCGACGCGTATCTGATCGCCTTCCTCGCCTGCGCCCGCGCCGGACTGGTCCACGTGCCGGTCAACCAGAACCTCACGGGCGAGGACCTGGCGTACATCCTGCGCCAGTCCGGCAGCTCCCTGGTCCTCACCGACCCGGACCTGGCCGGGCGGGTCCCGGACGGCCACGCCGTACGGGCGCTGCGCGACGCCCCGGGCTCGCTCCTCACCGAGCTGGCCACGCCGCGCGCCTTCGCGCCGGACCACGAACCGGGCGCGGACGACCTGGTCCAGCTGCTGTACACCTCGGGCACCACGGCGCTCCCCAAGGGCGCGATGATGACGCACGGCGCCCTCGTCCACGAGTACGTCAGCGCCGTCACCGCCCTCGACCTCCGTGCCGGCGACCGCCCGCTCCACGCCCTGCCGCTCTACCACTCCGCGCAGATGCACGTGTTCCTGCTGCCCTACCTCGCGGTCGGCGCGGAGAACACGGTGCTGGACGCCCCCGACGCGGCCAGGATCTTCGACCTCGTCGAGTCCGGGCAGGCCGACAGCCTCTTCGCCCCGCCCACCGTCTGGATCGGCCTCGCCAACCACCCGGACTTCGCCCGGCGCGACCTCGGCGGGCTCCGCAAGGCGTACTACGGCGCGTCGATCATGCCCGTCCCCGTACTGGAACGGCTGCGCGAGCGGCTGCCCGCGCTGGCCTTCTACAACTGCTTCGGGCAGAGCGAGATCGGCCCGCTCGCCACCGTCCTCGGACCCGACGAGCACGAGGGCCGGATGGACTCCTGCGGCCGGCCCGTTCTTTTCGTGGAGGCCAAGGTCGTCGACGAGAACGGCCAGGACGTGCCCGACGGCACCGCCGGCGAAGTGGTCTACCGCTCACCGCAGCTGTGCGGCGGCTACTGGGACAAGCCGCAGGAGAGCGCCGAGGCGTTCCGTGACGGCTGGTTCCACTCCGGCGACCTCGCCGTGCGCGACGCGGAGGGCTACTTCACCGTCGTCGACCGGGTGAAGGACGTGATCAACTCCGGCGGCGTCCTCGTCGCCTCCCGCCAGGTCGAGGACGCCCTCTACACCCACCCCGCAGTTGCCGAGGCAGCCGTCGTCGGCCTGCCCGACGAGCGCTGGATCGAGGCCGTCACCGCCGTCGTCGTGCTGCGGGACGAGGCGACGGAGGCCGAGCTGATCGGCCACGCCCGCGAGCGGCTCGCCCACTTCAAGGCCCCGAAGCGGATCCTTTTCGTGGACGGACTCCCGCGCAACGCCAGCGGCAAGATCCTCAAGCGGGAACTGCGCGACCGCTTCGCCCGGTAGGCCCTACCGGGGGACCCGCGCGACTCCGGCGTAGAAGCTGTCGATGGACCCGCTGTCCGGCGGGGGCGGTGTGTCCTTGTGCCACAGCGAGGCCATGACCAGGCCCGGATCGACGAGGTCGAGTCCGTCGAAGAACCGCTCGACCTCGGGGCGCGTCCGGGGCCGCAGGCTGATGCTCGACCGGTAGGTGTCGGTCCTGTCCTGATCGGCGGGGATGAATTCACTGGTGTAGTGCGAAAGGATCAGACAGCTGCCGACGGGCAGTGCGCCCAGGAGGGTGCGGGTGATGCCGTAGGGATCGTCCTCGTCCGGCAGGAAGTGCATCAGGGCGATGAGGGAGAGCGCGACGGGCCGGTCGAAGTCCAGCAGGGTCCTGGCGTGGTCCAGGATCTTCTCCGGCTCGCGCACATCGGCGTCGAGGTAGTCGGTGGCGCCCTCCGGTGTGCTGATGAGCAGCGCCTCGGCGTGACGCAGGACGATCGGGTCGTTGTCCGTGTAGACCACCCGGGCCGCCGGGTCGACCTCCTGGACTATCTGGTGGAGGTTCGGCCGGGTCGGGATCCCCGTCCCGATGTCGAGGAACTGGTCGATGCCCGTACGCGCCGCCCAGCCGACCGCCCGGTGCATGAACGCCCGGTTCTGCGCGGCCACGACCTTCGCCAAGGGGGGCAGCTGCTCGCCGAGTTCCTGGTCGACGGGGTAGTTGTCCTTGCCGCCCAGCAGGTAGTCGTAGACACGCGCCGGGTGCGGCCTGGTGGTGTCGATCGGAGAGTCGGCCGTGCCTGGCGTCATGGAGAGCTCCTGAGTTCCTCGGTGCGCGAAAGCAGGTGGGACGGGGTGACGCGAACCGGACTCCCCCCTGTAGTACGTCGCCCTGTCGACGCATCCTGCCACAGCAACCACGGCCGAAACGTGCCGAGTTGAGCCGGGTGCGGGCGCCGTGATCCGGTCACCTGCCCGGCCGGTCGCGTTCGTCCACGATCCTCCTGAACTTGCCGACCGACCTCTCCAGCGTCTCCGGATCCAGGATCTCCACCCCGACCGAGACCCCGATCCCGTCCTTGACGGCGGCCGCGACCGACGCGGCGGCGGCCGCGCGCTGCTCGGGCGTCGCCCCGGCCCTGGCCTCCGCGCGTACCGTCAGCACGTCCAGCCGGCCCTCACGGGTCAGCCGCAACTGGAAGTGCGGCGACACCGCCGGGGTACGGAGCACGATCTCCTCGATCTGCGTCGGGAAGAGGTTCACCCCGCGCAGGATCACCAGGTCGTCGCTGCGCCCGGTGACCTTCTCCATGCGCCGGAAGACCCGCGCCGTCCCCGGCAGCAGCCGGGTCAGGTCCCGGGTCCGGTAGCGGATCACCGGCATGGCCTCCTTGGTGAGCGAGGTGAACACCAGCTCCCCCTCGGCCCCCTCGGGCAGCACCTCGCCGGTGAACGGGTCGACGACCTCCGGATAGAAGTGGTCCTCCCAGATGTGCAGGCCGTCCTTCGTCTCCACGCACTCCTGGGCCACGCCCGGACCCATCACCTCGGAGAGCCCGTAGATGTCCACCGCGTCGATCGCGAACCGCTCCTCGATCTCGCGCCGCATCTCCTGCGTCCACGGCTCCGCCCCGAAGATCCCCACCTTCAGTGAGGTCGTCCTCGGATCGACGCCCTGGCGCTCGAACTCGTCCAGGAGGGTCAGCATGTACGACGGGGTCACCATGATGATCTCGGGCCGGAAGTCCTGGATCAGCTGGACCTGCCTGGCCGTCATGCCGCCGGACGCGGGAATCACCGTGCAGCCGAGCCGCTCGGCCCCGTAGTGCGCGCCGAGCCCGCCGGTGAACAGGCCGTAGCCGTAGGCGACATGGACCTTCTGCCCCGGGCGGCCGCCCGCCGCCCGGATCGAGCGGGCGACGACGTCGGCCCAGGTGTCCAGATCCCCCTGGGTGTAGCCGACGACGGTCGGGCGGCCGGTCGTGCCGCTGGAGGCGTGGATCCGGCGTACCTGCTCCTCCGGTACCGCGAACATCCCGAACGGGTAGTTGTCCCGCAGGTCCGCCTTGGTGGTGAACGGGAACCGGGCGAGATCGGCGAGCGAGCGGCAGTCGTCGGGGTGCAGCCCCGCCCGGTCGAACGCGGCCCGGTAATGGCCGACGTGGGTGTACACGTGCCGCAGGGTCGCCCGCAGCCGTTCGAGCTGGAGCGCCCGCAGCTCCTCGCGGTCCATCCGTTCCGCCGCGTCCAGCAGAGCCGTCATGCGGATCTCCCTCTTCCGTGCGCATCGTGCAGACGACCGATCATTCGGTCGTTCCTCCCGGGAGCAGTAATTCAGGATCTTCCGCCCGCTGGCAAGGGGTGGGACGGGACGCATGTCGTGCGAGAGGCCCGGAGCCGGCCGGACCCTCCGAGGACGGATACGCTCGTACCGAACAGGGCTGCGTCACCCGGTCGGCCCTGTTTGGATGGTTCCATGCCGACTTTCCACACGTACGACGGAACCGAGCTCGCCTATCACCTCGCAGGACAGGGCGCCCCTCTCATCTGCCTGCCGGGCGGGGCGATGCGGGCCAGTGCCTACCTCGGGGGACTGGGCGGACTCGACCGCCACCGGCAACTGGTGCTGCTCGATCTGCGCGGCACCGGGGACTCCGCCGTGCCGGACGACACCGCCACCTACCGCTGCGACCGACTGGTCGACGACGTCGAGGCGCTGCGCGAGCACCTGGGACTGGAGCACATCGACCTGCTCGCCCACTCGGCGGCGGCGGACCTCGCCGCGCTCTACGCCGCCCGGTACCCGCGGGCAGTGCGCAGACTGCTGCTCATCGCGCCCGCGACAGGGGCCGCCGGACTCGGTTTCGCGGAGCGCGAGGCCCGTGAGGCCGCCGGGCTGCGCCGCGCGGAACCCTGGTACGAGGAGGCGCTGCCGGCTCTGGAGCAGATCTGGGCCGGGCGCCTCGACGACGAACTGCGCGCCGCCGCCAGGCCGTTCCTCTACGGCCGCTGGGACGAGACCGCCAGGGCCCACGCCGCCTCTTCCGCAGCGCAGATCAACGCCGTTGCCGCCCGGGGCTATTACGCGCCCGGCGCCTTCGACCCGCCCGCGACGGTCGCCGCACTGCGCGAACTGGCCTCGCCGGTCCTCGTCCTGGCCGGGGAGCTCGACGGGGTGACGACCCCCGACCGCGCCGCCGAACTCGCGGCGCTCTTCCCGGAGTCCGAGTTCGCCGTGCAGCGCGGCGGGGGACACTTCCCGTGGCTGGACGACCCCGGTGCCTTCGTCCGCACCGTCACCGCCTTCCTGGACCCGGACGTGCACAGCGTGCAGGCCGGCGGGATACGGCTCGCCTACCGGGTGTGGGGGGACCCGGCCGCACCGCCGGTCGTACTGGTCCACGGACGCTGCGACGACAGCAGCACCTGGACCGCGATCGCCGAGCGGCTGGCTGCCGGACACCGGGTCTACGCCGTCGACTTCAGGGGCCACGGCCTCAGCGACTGGCCCGGCCGCTACTCCCTCGAGCTGTTCCGCGACGACCTCCACGCGTTCCTGGAGGCCCGCAACCTGGCCGGCGCCACGGTCGTCGGGCACTCGATGGGCGGCGCGGCGGCCTACCTGCTGGCCGGGCGCCAGCCCGGACTCATCGGCCGGCTCGTCCTGGAGGAGGCCCCGCCGCCCTTCCCGCTCGACCCGCCCCGCGGGCCCGTCGAACGCCCCGACGGCGAGCTGGACTTCGACTGGCCCGTGGTGCCGTCGGTCAACGCCCAGCTCAACGACCCCGATCCGGCGGGCCGCGAACGCCTCGCCGGCATCACCGTGCCCACCCTCGTCATCGGCGGCGGGCCGGGCAGCCAGATCGACCAGGAGGACCTCGCCCGGATGGTGCGGCGGATCCCCGGATGCCGGCTCGTCACCATCGACGCCGGCCACCTCGTCCACACCGAACGGCCGAAGGAATTCCTCGCGGCGCTCCGGTCGTTCGGCGTGGGCTGACGCTGTCGCCCCGGGGCGTCAGCCCCGGTGCAGCAGCGCCACCATGACCTCGCGCAGGGTCGCCTCCGCGTCCGCGACGCCCTCCGGCGAACGCCAGGCGACGAACCCGTCGGGGCGCACCAGCACAGCGCCCCCGGTGCTCGTGCCGTGCGCCTGGGCCCAGTCGGCCCCGGCCTCCGGCTCCAGATCGCCGCCGGGACCGGTGCCGATGCCGAACGCGTCCAGTCGCACTGCCAGTTGGTCACCGACCCGCGCCGCCGCCCGCCGCCACGCGACGTCCGCGCCATCGGCGAGCAGCACGAACGAGCGCTCGTACAGGTCGAGCGTGGAGATCCGCTCACCCGCCCGCCGGACCCACAGGTGCGGTGCGCGGCTGCCCGGTTCACCCGTCAGCTGCATGCCCTGCGGCACCACCGGCTGATCCGGGGCGACGCCCAGCACCGCGCCCTCCACATAGCGGTAGCCCAGCGCCACGTTCAGCATGCCGCCGCGCTTGCCGCCGCCCACCGTGGGAGGCGGCGCGTACCCCGGGTGGCTGTGCTCGCCGGAACGTGCCGAGGCCCGCTCGCTCGTCGCCCGCGCCACCGGCAGCCGCTCGGCCCCGTAGGTGTCCAGGAGACCGGGCCCCGCCTCGCCGCGCAGCACGGCGGCGAGCTTCCACGCCAGGTTGTGCGCGTCCTGGATTCCGGTGTTGGAGCCGAACGCCCCGGTGGGCGACATCTCGTGCGCCGAGTCACCGGCCAGGAACACCCGGCCCCGGGAGTAGCGGTCCGCGACCCGCTCCGCCGCGTGCCACGGCGCCTTGCCGGTGATCTCCACATCGATGTCCGGCGCGCCGACCGCCTTGCGGATGTGCTCGGTGCACCGCTCGTCCGTGAAGTCCTCCAGCGTCTCGCCCCGCTCGGGCTGCCACGGCGCGTGGAACACCCACTGCTCCTGGTTGTCCACCGGCAGCAGGGCGCCGTCCGCCTCCGGATTGGTCAGGTAGCAGACGATGAAGCGCCGGTCCCCGAGCACATCGGCGAGCCCGCGGGAGCGGAAGGTGATACTCACGTTGTGGAACAGGTCACCGGCACCCGAACGGCCGATGCGCAGCTGCTCACGGACCGGGCTGCGCGGACCGTCGGCGGCGATGAGATAGTCCGCCCGCACCGTGGTGTGCTCGCCCGTCTCCCGGTTCTTCAGGATCGCCCCGACGCCTGAGTCGTCCGGGTCGAACGAGAGCAGTTCGGTGGAGAACCGCAGATCGCCGCCCTGCTCCCGGGCCCGGTCCAGCAGCACCGGCTCCAGGTCGTTCTGGCTGCACAGGCACCAGCCCGTCGGGCTGAACCGGGCGAGTGCGCCACCCGGGTCGATCTCCTTGAACAGCCACTCCTGGTCGTCGCCGGTCAGCGAACCGGCCTGCAGGATGCCGTGGTTCTCCGCCAGCACCGACGCGGCCGCCCGGACCCGCTCCTCCACCCCCGCCCGGCGGAAGACCTCCATCGTGCGGACGTTGTTGCCTCGGCCGCGCGGATGCGTCGAGGTGGCCGCGTGCTTCTCGACCAGCAGATGCTCGACGCCGAGCCGGCCGAGGAAGAGGGACGCGGACAGGCCCACCAGGGAGCCGCCCACGATGAGGACCGGTACGTGGAGGTCGACGTTCTCGTTCATGAGTTGCTCCAGCTCGGACGCCGTACAGATGCAGTGTCCATGCCCCTGTCGGAGCCTCCTCGGAGCGGTTCGGACGCCCGCTCACCTGAACGGTTCATAAATCTCGCGTCAGCCGGACCAGCGTTTCACGATCGGTGACGGAGACGACGCCCGCGGTCCGGGGCGGACCGTGCCCAGCCGCCGGGAGACTCCCCGCTCCGATTCCACCCGACAGCCGCCGGTCACCAGGCGAACCGGCCGGCCGGGCCGTCCCACCGCTCGAAGGAGTTCGAAAGATGACCACCACCCTCTCGGAACGGACCTCCCAGTCCGCCTTCGACGGATCAAGGCTGCGGGTCATCCTGCTGCTTGACCTGCACGACGGCGCCCAGAAGCAGTTCCTGGAGGCGTACGAGCACATGCGCAACCAGGTGGCCTCCATCCCCGGCCATCTCAGCGACCAGCTGTGCCAGTCCATCGAGAACCCCTCCCAGTGGCTCATCACCAGCGAGTGGGAGAGCGCCCCGCCGTTCCTGGCCTGGGTCAACAGCGAGGACCACGTCGCCACGGTCCAGCCGCTGCACAGCTGCGTACGCGACACCCGCTCGCTGCGCTTCAGCGTCCTGCGCGAGACCGGCGCCGCCTTCGAGGAGAGCTTCGAGCCCGTCAAGGGCGGACTGCAGGCCGCGCCCCGCCTCGGGGACGGGATCGTGCGCCACGCGCTGACCTTCACCGTGAAGCCGGGCGCCGAGGAGATGGTCGCGAAGATCCTCGCCGACTACGACCCGCCGAAGGCACGGGTCGACGAGCACACCCGGCTGCGCCGCACCTCGCTCTTCATGCACGGCAACCGCGTCGTGCGTGCGGTCGAGGTCGAGGGCGACCTCCTCGCCGCCCTGCGCCACGTCTCCCGGCAGCCGGAGATCCGGGCCGTCGAGGAAGCGCTCAACCCGTACCTGGAGCAGGACCGCGACCTCGCGGACCCCGACTCGGCCCGGATGTTCTTCACCCGGGCGGCGCTGCCCACCGTCCACCACGTGACGACGGGCCGCCACCCCGACCGGGACCTCAAGCGGCACGCGCTGTTCTACCAGGCCAAGGAGGGCTGCGGCATGGCCCTGGCCCGCCTGCTCGCGGAGCACGACGAGGAGGAGGCCGACGACGCCGGCAGCCCCATCGACAGCAGCACGATCTTCCAGCGCGACGACGTCGTCGTCCGGCTCCTGGAGGTGGACGGCCCCCTGGACGCCCAGCCCGACCGGTCGCTCGGCATCCACGGCTCCGGCAAGGCGGCCAGGCTCGCCCGCCTCCTCGACGGCGAGGCGAACCCCGTGCCCACCGGCGACCAGGACGCCATGCGCTTCCTCGGCCGCGCCGAGATGAACCTGATCACCGACCGGCGGGCCGCGGAGTCCTGAACCGCGCAACAGCAGAGCGGGGGGTTCTCGCTCGACCCGTCGGCACAACGCGCAACGCGCCAGGAGGAAGACACCCATGACCATGAACCGGCCACGCATCGTGGACCTCAGCGAGACCCAGCCCAACACCAGGCGCGGAGGAGACCTGCGCGCCCTGCTCACCCCGACGGCCGTGGGCGCCACCAGCGGCTTCATGGGGCTGGCCATCATCCAGCCCGGCGACCGCATCGCGGAGCACTACCACCCGTACTCGGAGGAGTTCGTGTACGTGGTGAACGGGCTCCTGGAGGTCGACCTGGACGACGAGCCGTACGCGATGCGGCCCGACCAGGGGTTGCTGATCCCGCTGAACGTCCGCCACCGCTTCCGCAACGTCGGTGACACCGAGGTCCGCATGGTCTTCCACCTCGGCCCCCTCGCGCCCCGCCCGGAGCTCGGACACGTCGACACCGAGCAGACCGAAGCCCCCGAGCAGGGCGCGCCGCCAGAACGAACCGAGGCCGCTTCATGACCCGGCGGGTGGCGGTCACCGGCGTCGGGGTCGTCGCTCCGGGCGGGATCGGCGCACCGGCCTTCTGGGACCTCCTGGCCAACGGCCGCACCGCGACACGCGGCATCACGCTCTTCGACCCGGCCGGATTCCGGTCCCGGATCGCCGCCGAGTGCGACTTCGACCCGGCGGCCCACGGGCTGGACGCGGACGAGGTGGCCCGCTCCGACCGGTACGTCCAGTTCGCGATGGTCGCCGCCCGCGAGGCACTCGCCGACGCGGGCCTGGACCAGGAGCGCACCGACCCCTGGCGGATGGGCGTCTCGCTCGGCACGGCGGTCGGCGGAACCACCCGGCTGGAGCACGACTACGTCGCCGTCAGCAACAGCGGCGCCCGCTGGGACGTCGACCACCGCCCGGCCGGACCGCATCTGGAGCGGGCGTTCTCACCGAGCTCGCTGGCCTCCGCCGTCGCCGAGCAGGTCGGGGCGCACGGACCGGTGCAGACCGTCTCGACGGGCTGCACCTCCGGCCTCGACGCGATCGGCTACGCCTTCCACTCCATCGAGGAGGGCCGCGTCGACGTGTGCGTGGCAGGCGCGTCGGACTCGCCGATCACCCCGATCACGGTGGCGTGCTTCGACGCCATCAAGGCGACCTCCGCCAACAACGAGGACCCGGGGCACGCCTCCCGGCCCTTCGACTCCCGCCGCGACGGCTTCGTGATGGGCGAGGGCGGAGCCGTGCTCGTCCTGGAGGAGCTGGAGCACGCCCGCGCCCGGGGCGCGACGGTGTACTGCGAGATCGCGGGCTACGCGACCTTCGGCAACGCCTACCACATGACCGGGCTGACCCCGGAGGGCCTGGAGATGGCCGAGGCCATCAACCGGGCGCTCGGCCACGCCAGGATCGACGCGTCGGACATCGACTACGTCAACGCGCACGGCTCGGGCACCAAGCAGAACGACCGGCACGAGACCGCCGCCGTGAAGCGGGCCCTCGGCGCGCACGCCCACGACGTGCCGATGAGCTCCATCAAGTCGATGGTCGGCCACTCGCTCGGAGCGATCGGGGCGATAGAGATCGCGGCCTGCGTACTCGCGCTGGTCCACCAGACGGTCCCGCCGACGGCCAACTACGAGTCGCCGGACCCCGAGTGCGACCTCGACTACGTGCCGCGTACCGCACGTCCGCTGAAGCTGCGCAGTGTTCTCTCGGTCGGCAGTGGCTTCGGCGGCTTCCAGTCCGCTGTCGCCCTGACCAGAACCGGTGGGAGGACATCATGAGTACCGACAAGTCCCTGCGCACCGTCGTGACCGGCATCGGCGTCGTCGCCCCCAACGGCACGAGCACCGAAGCCTTCTGGAAGCGGACGCAGGAGGGTATGAGCGTCCTGGGCCGGGTCACCCGCGAAGGGTGCGAGGAGCTCCCGCTCCGTGTGGCCGGCGAGGTCCGGGGCTTCGACCCGGTCAGCCTCATCGAGGAGCGCTACCTCGTCCAGACCGACCGGTTCACGCACTTCGCGATGGCCGCGGCGGACATGGCCCTGGACGACGCCCGGCTGGGGCGCGCCGACTACGAGGACAAGCCGTTCAGCGTGGGCGTGGTGACGGCTGCCGGGTCCGGCGGCGGCGAGTTCGGCCAGCGCGAGCTGCAACGGCTGTGGGGCCAGGGCTCCAAGTACGTCGGCCCCTACCAGTCCATCGCCTGGTTCTACGCCGCGAGCACCGGCCAGATCTCCATCCGGGGCGGCTTCAAGGGGCCGTGTGCGGTGGTGGCCAGCGACGAGGCCGGCGGCCTGGACGCCCTGGCCCACGCCGCCAGGTCCGTCCGGCGCGGCACCGACGCGGTGGTGGTCGGCGCGGCGGAGGCACCGCTCGCGCCGTACTCCGTCGTCTGCCAGCTCGGCTACCGGGACCTGAGCGCGTGCGAGGACCCGACCCGGGCCTACCGCCCGTTCACCTCGGACGCCTGCGGATTCGTGCCCGCCGAGGGCGGCGCGATGTTCGTGGTCGAGGAGGAGAACGCCGCCCGGGAGCGCGGTGCCCGGGTCAGGGCCGAGATCGCCGGTCACGCCGCCACCTTCACCACCGCGATGCGCTGGGAGGAGTCCCGCGAGGGCCTCGCCCACGCCATCGAGGGGGCGCTGCGGGAGGCCGGCTGCGCGCCCGAGGAGATCGACGTGGTCTTCGCGGACGCCCTCGGGGTCCCGGCCGCCGACCGGGCCGAGGCGCTGGCACTGGCCGACGCGCTCGGCGCGCACGGCGGGCGGGTGCCGGTGACGGCGCCCAAGACCGGCACCGGGCGGGCGTACTGCGGTGCCCCCGTGCTGGACGCGGCCGCCGCCGTACTCGCCATGGAGAACGGCCTGGTCCCGCCCACGCCCAACGTGTTCGAGGTGTGCCACGACCTCGACCTCGTCACCGGACGGGCCCGTCCCGCGGAACTGCGGACCGCGCTCGTGCTCAGCCGCGGCCTCATGGGCTCCAACGCGGCGATGGTGCTGCGCCGGCCCGCCGGCCGCGGCGCGTGAGAGCCCACCGATACCCCTCGTGAGAAGGAGAGCCCCTCATGACCGACCGACTGACCTACGACGAACTCGCCGTCCTGATGAAGAAGGGCGCCGGACTGACCGTCGACCCCCGGGAGATGGAGAACCGCTCCGGCGCCGCCTTCGACGAGTTCGGCCTCGACTCCCTGGGCCTGCTCGGCATCGTCGGCGTGCTGGAGAACCGGCACGGACAGCCGCTGCCGGCCGACGCCGACCGGTGCAAGACGCCCCGCGAGTTCCTCGACCTCGTCAACAACAGCCTCATGACAGGAGCCTGACGTGTCCGGACACACCGAGAACGAGATCGTCATCGCCGCCCCCCTGGACCTCGTCTGGGACATGACGAACGACCTCGCGAACTGGCCCGACCTGTTCAGCGAGTACGCCGCAGTCGAGATCATCGAGCGCGACGGCGAGCGGACCACCTTCCGCCTGACCATGCACCCCGACGACAACGACAAGGTGTGGAGCTGGGTCTCCGAGCGCACCACCGACCGGCGCGGGCGCAAGGTCCGGGCCCGTCGCGTGGAGCCCGGCCCGTTCCAGCACATGGACATCCACTGGGAGTACTCCGAGGTCCCCGGCGGAACCCGCATGCACTGGGCGCAGGACTTCGCGATGCGCCCGGACGCCCCGGTCGACGACGCGTGGATGACCGACAACATCAACCGCAACTCGCGCGTCCAGATGGAGCTCATCCGGGACAAGATCGAGCAGCGCGACCGTGAGCGCCGTTCGGCGTCCGTCACGGCCGGCTGACGTCCCGTCCGCCGACGGTCCGGCCACCCGGCCCCGCGCCGGGTACCGGGCCGGGTACCAGAAAGGCACCACCCGATGCACCACGCACTGATCGTCGCCCGGATGGCACCGGGGTCGGCGCCGGACATCGCCGAACTCTTCGCCGCCTCCGACAGCAGCGAGCTGCCGCACCTGGTCGGCGTCACCCGGCGCAAGCTCTTCCAGTTCGGCGACGTCTACCTGCACATGATCGAGTCCGAGCGGCCGCCCGGCCCGGAGATCGCCAAGGTGACCGAGCACCCGGCGTTCAAGGACATCAGCGACCGGCTCACCGCCTTCGTCAGCCCGTACGACCCGCAGACCTGGCGGGGCCCCAAGGACGCGATGGCCCACGAGTTCTACCGCTGGGAGAGCGGCGCCTCCGCCTGACGACGGCGAATCGCCCCGGGCCCGGCCGCAAGGCCGGGCCCGGGGCGATTCGCGTGCTGCCCGGGGGTGTGCTCCCGGAGCGGCGGAATCAGTCCGGGACCACGCATTCGAAGGCGTGGAGGTAGGGGTTGACCTGCCGGATCTCCCCGATGAGCAGACCCGCATCGGACAGCCGGTCCACCAGACTCTGCCGGGTGTGCTTGGCACCGCCGACGTTCAGCAGGAGAAGCAGGTCCATGGCGGTGGTGAACCGCATCGACGGCGTGTCGTCCACGAGGTTCTCGATGACGACGACCCGGGCCCCGGGACGCGCCGCCGCGACGACGCTGCGCAACGCCCGGCGGGTGCTGTCGTCGTCCCACTCCAGGATGTTCTTGATGATGTAGAGGTCGGCCGCCACCGGGATGCCCTCACGGCAGTCCCCGGCCACGATGGCCGCCCGGCCGGCCAGCTGACCGCCGTCCCGCAGGCGTTCGTCGGCCCGTGCCACCACACCGGGCAGATCCATCAGGGTGCCGCTCACCGAGGGGTGCTTCTCCAGCAGGCTCGCCAGTACGTGCCCCTGGCCGCCGCCGATGTCGGCGACCACGGACACCCCGGTGAGGTCGAGGAGGGCCGCGACGTCCAGCGCGGACTGCACGCTGGACGTGGTCATGGCCCGGTTGAACACTTGGGCCGACTCGTGGGCGTTCTGGTGGAGGTAGTCGAAGAACTCCTTGCCGTGCACGTCCTCGAAGACATTGCGCCCCGAGCGCACCGCGTCGTCCAGGCGCGGCCAGACCTCCCAGGTCCAGGGCTCGGTGCACCAGAGCGAGATGTAGCGGAGGCTGTTCGGGTCGTCCTCGCGCAGCAGCCGTGACATCTCGGTGTGGGCGAACGTGCCGTCCGGGGTCTCGGTGAAGACGCCGTAGCAGGACAGGGCGCGCAGCAGGCGCTCCATCGGTGCCGGCTCGGTCTTCACCGCCGCGGCCAGCTCGGCCGCGGTGGCCGGCGTCTCGCCCAGCGCGTCGGCGACACCGAGCCGGCAGGCGGCACGCACCGCGGCGGCGCAGGCGGCACCGAACACGATCTCGCGCAGTCGCATCGCGGGCTGCGGGGCGGCCGAGGGCGGGTCGGGAGCGGTGGCGGGGGTGGGGGTGGTACTCACGGTGGTCATGCCGTCTCGCTTCTCCTCGTACGGGGGCGCACCGGTCAGCACATTCCGGCCGGTGCGGACGTCGTGCAGACATTGCCGGTGAAGTCGTTGCCCGTGCCGGTGTCCTCGTTGGCCAGGTCGGCCGGCCGGTTGCCCGTGACCACGTTGCCGGTGATGGTGTTGTCGGTGTTCTTCGCTCCGACGAAGCTCTTGAACAGCACGACGCCGCCCGAGAGCGGTGTGGCACCCACGTTGTCCCGGATCACGTTGGAGCGCACCTGGGTGGTCTCGGTGCCGGTGAGGACGATGCCGGAGCCCTGGAGCGCGGGCAGCCGGTCGGTGGCGGCGCAGAACTTGTTGTTCCCGGTGATCCGGTTGGACCGGATGGTCATGGCGCCGGCCTTCGGCGTTCCCTCGTCGCCGACGACGAACACGCCGGTGCAGTTGGCGGTGAGGGTGTTGTCGTGGACGAGCAGGTTCCGCACGCGGCGTGCGGTGAACCCGATCCGGTTGTCGGTGAGTGTGTTGCCCCGGACACGGGTGCCCCGGGTGTCGGTCGCGCCGCCCTCCTCGTCGACGCTGTTGGCGACGAAGATGCCCGCGTCGCCGTTGGCGCGGGCGGTGTTGTCACGGAGGTCGGAGCGGGTGGAGCGCTGCTCGGCGATGCCCCAGGTGCCGTTGGACCGGGCGGCCACGTCCCGGACCTCCAGCCGGTCCGTCCAGGACGCCCAGACGCCGTTCCTGGCGAACCCGGTGACCGCGAGGGACCGGACGGACACGCCGTCCACGGTGTGCTGGGCCGTGCCCAGGACGCAGACGCCGTTGCCGGCCTTCGCGCACGCGTTGTCCGGCTGCGCGCGCCCGGTGCCCGGCACGATGACCGTACGGTCCCCGGAGCCGCGCAGGGTCAGGCCCGGCGTGCTGATCAGCACGCTCTCGCGGTAGGTGCCTGGCCGGACGACGATGGTGTCACCCGGCCGTGCGGCGTCCACGGCGGCCTGGATCGACTGGCCCGGATACACCACACGGCCGCCGGCCGCAGCGGCCGAGGCCGTCGGCACGGCCGCGCCCAGTCCGGCGGCCGAGACGGCTGCGATGCTCACGAGGCATGTGAAGTGTCGTTTCCTCATGAGCCGACGCTATGGGCGATCACCCCCCGATGCCACGCAGGGTGAGCGGTTGGGCACCGGACGTGCCCGAATGGCTTACGCGGTGCCCCGCGGGCCGTGTCCGCCGCGCACGCGGGGCCGCGCACTCGGGTGATACGGGCGCTCGTCCACCGCTCCCGGCTCAGGCCTCGGCCGGGCCTGCGGGGGCGACGACCGAGCGCGCCCAGCGGTAGTCCGCCTTGCCGCTCGGGGAGCGCCGGATCTGCGGGGCGATCACCAGGTGCCGGGGGATCTTGTAGCCGGCCAGCCGGGTCCGGCAGTGCGCCTGGACGTCGTCGAGCGAGGGGGTGTCGGCGCCTTCGCGCAGCTGCACCACGGCGGCGACCTGGCTGCCCCAGCGTGCGTCGGGCGCGCCGGCGACCAGCGCGTCGTACACGTCCGGATGGGCCTTGAGTGCCTGCTCGACCTCCTCGGGATACACCTTCTCGCCCCCGGTGTTGATGCACTGAGACCCCCGCCCGAGCACGGTCACGATGCCCTCGGCGTCGACCGTGGCCATGTCCCCGAGCAGCACCCACCGCTCCTCGCCCTTGCGGAAGAACGTCTCGGCCGTCTTGCGCGGGTCGTTGTAGTAGCCGAGCGGTACGTGACCGCGCTGGGCTATCCGCCCCGGCACGCCCGGCGCCGCGAGCTCGAAGGTTGCCGGATCGACCACCGCGGTACGGGAGTTCATCCGCAGCCGGAAGCCGTTCTTCGGCCCGGAGTCGGCCGTCGCGGTGCCGTTGAAGCCGGACTCCGACGAGCCGAAGTTGTTCAGCAGCATCACGTTGGGCACCAGTGCCTGGAACTCCGCCCGCACCGAGTCGGACATCACGGCGCCCGAGCTGGAGACGGAGAACATCGACGAGCAGTCGGTGCCCTTCAGGGGTCCCTTCAGGGCGTCGATCAGCGGCCGCAGCATCGCGTCGCCGACCAGCGACACGCTGGTGACCTTCTCCCGCTCGATCGTGCGAAGGACCTCGTGCGGCACGAACTTGCGGTGCAGCACGACCCGCTGCCCGAAGTTGAAGCCGATGAACGCCGTGAGCGTCGAGGTGCCGTGCATCAGCGGGGGAGTGGGGAAGAAGGTGATGCCCTCCCCGCCCGCCGCGACCCGCTCGGCCAGCTCCTGCGGGGTCTTCACCGCCTCACCGGTCGGCGCGCCGCCGCCGAGGCCGGAGAAGAAGAGGTCCTCCTGGCGCCACATCACGCCCTTGGGCATGCCCGTGGTGCCGCCCGTGTAGATGATGAACTGGTCGTCGGGCGAGCGGGGGGCGAAGCCGCGCCCCGGATCCCCCTCGGCCTCGGCCGCCGCGAAGGCGACGGCGTCCGGACCCGCGACCCCCTGTTCGGACGCTCCCACCCGGATGAGATGGCGGAGCTCGGGCGCCTGCGGCGCGGCCGCCGCGACGCGCTCGTCGAACTCGGCGTCGAAGACGAGTGCCGCCAGGTCCGCGTCCCGGTAGAGGTAGACCAGTTCCTCCTCCACGTAGCGGTAGTTGACGTTGACCGGGACGATGCGGGCCTTCAGGCAGGCCAGGACCGTCTGGAGGTACTCGACGCCGTTGTACAGGTGCAGCCCCAGGTGCTCGCCGGGGGCGATGCCGGCCTCGGTCAGATGATGGGCGACGCGGTTCGCCGCCGCGTCGAGCTCCGCGTAGGTGAGCCGGCGCTCGGCGCCCGTCCCCGGGTGGTCGAGGTAGACGAGCGCCTCGCGTTCCGGGACAGCGTCCACGACCGATTCGAACAGGTCGGCAAGGTTGTACTCCACCGTTCCTCCTGACCCCGGTTGCTGAGTGGCCCGGCGGTCATTAGAGCGCCGACCGGCACAAGTGGGAAGGGGGCCCGGCGAAGAAAACTGACTGACTGTCAGAAAACTATTGAACTGCCTCCCCGACTACTGCAACCTGTTCTAGCCTTACGACGGGAGACAGACCATGGGCGGTACGGAACACCTCACCGTGCAGCGCGAAGGCGCCACACTGGTGCTCACCTTGAACAGGCCGGAAGCCAAGAACGCGCTCTCGCTGCCGATGCTGGTCGGCCTGTACGACGGCTGGCTGGCCGCCGACGCGGACGACGGGATCCGCTCCGTCGTCCTCACCGGCTCCGGCGGCTGCTTCTGCGCCGGCATGGACCTCAAGGCCCTCGCGGGCGGCTCCATGGACGGCGAGCAGTACCGGGACCGGATGAAGGCCGATCCCGATCTGCACTGGAAGGCCATGCTGCGTCACCACCGCCCCCGCAAACCGGTCATCGCCGCGGTCGAGGGCCACTGCGTGGCGGGCGGCACCGAGATCCTCCAGGGCACCGACATCCGCATCGCGGGGGAGAGCGCCACCTTCGGCCTCTTCGAGGTCAGGCGCGGGCTCTTCCCCATCGGCGGCTCCACCGTCCGGCTGCCCCGCCAGATCGCCCGGACCCACGCACTGGAGATGCTGCTCACCGGCCGCCCGTACGACGCCCGCGAGGCGGCGGCGATCGGACTGATCGGCCGGGTCGTCCCCGACGGCACCGCGCTGGAAGCGGCCCTCGCGGTCGCCGAACAGATCAACGCCTGCGGCCCGCTCGCCGTCGAAGAGGTCAAGGCGTCGGTGTACGAGAGCGCCGAGATGACCGAGACCGACGGCCTGGCCGCCGAACTCAAGCGCGGCTGGCCGGTCTTCGCCACCGCCGACGCCAAGGAGGGCGCCCGCGCCTTCGCCGAGAAGCGCCCGCCCGTCTACCGGCGGGCCTAGGCCGTGTCCGTAGCCAAGGAGGCAACCGTGCCCGACGTCCTCAGCGCACCGCTGGTGGTCGAATTCCCCTTCACCCGCTCCCTCGGACCGGTCCAGAGCGCGTTCCTCACCGGACTGCGCGAACGCACCGTGCTGGGTGTGCGGACCGGCGACGGAAAGGTCCTGGTCCCACCCGTCGAGTACGACCCCGTCACCGCGGAGGAGATCCACGACCTGGTCGAGGTCGCCGCCACCGGCGCCGTCACCACCTGGGCCTGGAACCAGCACCCCCGCCGCGACCAGCCCCTGGACACCCCCTTCGCCTGGGTGCTCGTCCGCCTCGACGGAGCCGACACCGCGCTCCTGCACGTCCTGGACGCACCCGGCCCCGAGGCCGTCCGCACCGGCATGCGCGTCCGCGTCCGCTGGGCCGAAGGCCGCACCGGAGCCATCACGGACATCGCCTGCTTCGAGCCGTTCGACAGCGAACCCGGCGAAACCTCCCCGCACGACGGCAAGTTCGACGAGCCCGTCACCGGGATCGTCACCCCCGCCCGCCTCGACTACACCTACTCCCCGGGCCGCGCCCAGAGCGCCTACCTGGAAGCCCTGGCGGACCGGCGGGTCGTCGGCGAGCGCTGCCCGTCCTGCCGCAAGGTGTACGTACCACCGCGCGGCGCCTGCCCCACCTGCGGCGTCGCCACCGACGAACGGGTCGAGGTCGGACCCCGCGGCACGGTCACCACCTACTGCGTCGTCAACATCAAGGCCAAGAACCTCGACATCGAGGTCCCCTACGTCTACGCGCACATCGCCCTGGACGGCGCCGACCTCGCCCTGCACGCACGGATCGGCGGCATCCCCTACGACCAGGTGCGGATGGGCCTGCGCGTCGAACCCGTATGGACCGAGGGAAGCCGCCACCCCGACCACTACCGGCCGACCGGTGAACCGGACGCCGACTACGACGCGTACAAGGAGCTGGTCTAGATGCGGGACGTAGCGATCGTCGCCTTCGCGCAGACCGACCATCTGCGCCGCACCGACGAACTCTCCGAAGTCGAGATGCTGATGCCCGTCCTGCACCAGGTCCTCGACGCGACAGGCCTGCGGACCAGCGGCATCGACTTCACCTGCTCCGGCTCCAGCGACTACCTCGCCGGCCGCGCCTTCTCCTTCACCATGGCGCTCGACGGCGTCGGCGCGCACCCGCCGATCTCCGAGTCCCACGTCGAGATGGACGGGGCCTGGGCCCTGTACGAGGCCTGGGTGAAGATCCAGACCGGCGAGGCGGACACCGCACTCGTCTACGCCTACGGCAAGTCCTCGCCCGGCCAGGTGCGCGACGTACTCACCCGCCAGCTCGACCCCTACTACACCGCCCCGCTCTGGCCCGACTCCGTCGCACTCGCCGCCCTCCAGGCCCAGGCGCTCATCGACGCGGGCGACACCGACGAGAGCGCGCTCACGGCCATCGCCACCCGCAGCCGCGCGGCCGCGGCGGACAACCCGCACGCCCAGCTCAGCGGCGAAGTGCCGGCCGGTGACTACCTCGTGCGGCCGCTGCGCACCGGCGACTGCCCGCCCATCGGTGACGGCGCCGCCGCCGTGATCCTCGCCGCCGGCGACACCGCGCGGGCGCTGTGCGAGCGGCCCGCCTGGATCCGCGGCATCGACCACCGCATCGAGGCCCACGGCCTCGGGGTGCGCGAGCTGACCGAGTCACCGTCGACCCGGCTCGCCGCCGAACGCGCCGGGGTCTTCGAACGGCCCGTCGACACCGCCGAGCTGCACGCCCCGTTCAGCTCCCAGGAAGTGGTGCTGCGCAAGGCGCTCGGCCTCGGGGACGAGGTCAGCGTCAACCCGTCCGGCGGCGCGCTCGCCGCCAACCCGGTGATGGCCGCCGGGCTGATCCGCCTCGGTGAGGCCGCCGCCCGCATCCACCGCGGCGAGTCCGACCGGGCGCTCGCCCACGCCACGTCCGGCCCCTGCCTCCAGCAGAACCTGGTCGCCGTCCTCGAAGGGGAGAGCACCCATGCCTAAGGAGCCCGTGGCCGTCGTCGGCGTCGGCCAGACCAAGCACGTCGCCGCCCGCCACGACGTCTCGCTCGCCGGACTCGTCCGCGAGGCCGCCGTCGCCGCCCTGAAGGACGCCGGACTGACCTGGGCGGACATCGACGCCGTGGTCATCGGCAAGGCCCCCGACTTCTTCGAGGGCGTGATGATGCCGGAGTTGTACCTGGCCGACGCCCTCGGCGCGGTCGGCAAACCCATGCTCCGGGTCCACACCGCGGGCTCCGTCGGCGGCTCGACGGCCCTCGTCGCCGCCAACCTCGTCGCCGCCCGGGTGCACCGCACCGTTCTCACCCTCGCCTTCGAGAAGCAGTCCGAGTCCAACGCGATGTGGGGCCTCTCGCTGCCCATCCCGTTCCAGCAGCCGCTGCTCGCCGGCGCGGGCGGGTTCTTCGCCCCGCACGTGCGCGCCTACATGCGCCGCACCGGCGCGCCCGACACCGTCGGCTCGCTCGTCGCGTACAAGGACCGGCGCAACGCGCTGAAGAACCCGTACGCGCACATCCACGACCCCGGCATCACCCTGGAGAAGGTCCAGTCGGCGCCGATGCTCTGGGACCCGATCCGCTACTCGGAGACGTGCCCGTCATCCGACGGGGCCTGCGCGATGATCCTCACCGACCGGGCGGGCGCCGGGCGGTCACCGCACCCGCCCGCCTGGGTGCACGGCGGTGCGATGCGCAGCGAACCGACCCTCTTCGCCGGCAAGGACTTCGTCTCGCCGCAGGCCGGCAAGGACTGCGCCGCCGACGTCTACCGGCAGGCCGGGATCAGTGACCCCCGCCGGGAGATCGACGCCGTCGAGATGTACGTCCCGTTCTCCTGGTACGAGCCGATGTGGCTGGAGAACCTCGGCTTCGCGGACGAGGGAGAGGGCTGGAAGCTCACCGAGGCCGGCGTCACCGAACTCGACGGCGACCTGCCGGTGAACCCCTCGGGCGGAGTGCTCTCCACCAATCCCATCGGCGCCTCCGGCATGATCCGCTTCGCCGAGGCGGCCCTCCAGGTACGCGGCGGAGCGGGGGAGCACCAGGTGGACGGCGCCCGCCGGGCGCTCGGCCACGCCTACGGGGGCGGGGCGCAGTTCTTCTCGATGTGGCTGGTCGGAGCCGAACCGCCCACGCGCTGACCGCGCGCCGTCCCGGGCGGGCCACCGAGTCCCGTGGCCCGTCCGGCAGGCGGCCCGCTCACGGCCACAGCAGCTCGCGCATCCAGCCGCCCTGCTGGAAGCGGTAGTTGAGCCGGGTGTGCTTGCGCTGCGGATCTCCCTGCCAGAACTCCACGCTCTGCGGCCGCACGGTGTGCAGCGTCCAGTCCGGCGGTACGAGATCCGGCTCCCGCTCCAGCCGCTCCAGCGACCGGCGCACGGCCGCGTCGCGCTCGGCGGGGTCACTCAGCGGGCTGCTCCGGCGGCCGACGAGCGTCTCCGCCCTCGCCGCCGCACCGCGGGCCCGGAAGTCGGCGGCGCTCAGCTCGGCGCTCTCCGCTGTCACCGGGCCGCGCACCCTGACCTGCCGGGCCAGCGGCGACCAGTAGAACGTGAGCGCGGCGAAGGGCCGGACCGCCAGATCGCGCCCCTTGACGCCGCCCGAGTCCGAGGCGAACTGCCAGCCCTGTGCCGTGACGTCCTTGAGGATGAGGGTGCGGGCCGTCGGATTCCCGTCCGCGCCCGCCGTGGACAGGGTCATCGCATGCGGCTCCCGCACCCCGGCGCCCATCGCGTGCAGCAGCCACTGGGTGAACAGCTCGGCCGGGTCCTCCGGCGTAGTCCGAGGATCGAAAACGGGCAACTCGCCCTCGAACACCTCGATGTCGCGCAGCAGCTTCCGCAGTCCGGTCATGCCGTCCTCTCCGTGGTGCCGCGATGACCGCACCAGCGGACGGCCTTCGGCTAATGGTTCAGCGCGACGCTACCATTAGCGACATGCCTGACAGCAGCACGCCCGACAGCCGGACCGCCGGAACCCGGCTCGCGCTCGATCTGACCCTCACGATCCGGCACGACGGGCAGGGCGGGGTCGCGGACGACCTCGACAGCCCGGCCGGCCTGACCCGGTGGGTCCGCGAACGGCCGGACCTGCTCGCCCGGGTCCGGGCCCCCGCCGGCTGGACGGCGAACGGCGCGGACCTCGCCGCCGTACGGTCCCTGCGCGATGCCGCACGGGCGCTCTTCGCGCGTGCGGTGCGCCCCGGTGACCCGAGCCCCGCCGACGCGGCACGGCTGATCCCCGTCGAGACGGCGCTCGGCCGGCTGAACGGGGCCGCCGCGGCCGTGCCCGCCGTGCCGCGCCTGGAGTGGCCGCGGGGCGGGGAACCCGTCGCCCACGACCATCCGGCCGGGGGGTCGGCCGCCGACGCGCTTCCCGCCGCCCTCGCCCGCGCCGTCATCGGCTTCCTGGCCGGGCCCGGCCGGGCGGACCTGCGTGCCTGCCACGCCCCCCGCTGCGTGCGCTACTTCGTCAAGGAGCACCCGCGCCAGGAGTGGTGCAAGCCGTCCTGCGGCAACCGCGCCCGTGTCGCACGCCATCACGAGCGGCACCGCACGCCGTAGGTAGCCTGGTGCCGTGACCGCCGAGAGCGACCTCCGTACCCTGCTGAGCGACCTGCGCCCCGAGCTCCACCCCGGCCGCTACGTCTTCGCGACCGTGCCCGGCGGCGCGGTGCCCGCCGGTGCCTCTCCCGTTGTCACGGTCGGTGAGGCCGAGGGGCTGACGCTGGTGCTGCCGGAGCAGGAGGCCGTGGCCGCCGGGCTCGACCACTCCTACCCGTCGGGCTGGATCACGCTCCGTGTGCACTCGGCGCTGGAAGCCGTCGGACTCACCGCGGCCGTCTCGCTCGCCCTCACCGACGCGGGGATCAGCTGCAACGTGGTGGCCGGATTCCACCACGACCACCTCTTCGTGCCGTACGGCCGGGCGGCCGAGGCCGTCACCGTACTGGAGAGGCTGGCGGCGGAGTCGCACGCGGGGTGACCGGATGCCGGGCGGGTACCCCTGCGGCATAGGCCGGCGGGTGCCCCTCCGGCATGCGCCCGGGGCCTGCGGGACCGGGCTCCGCGAGGTGAGCCCGGCCACGTAACATGGCCGCATGTCCTTCCTCCGCCGCCGTAGCGCCGCCACACCCGCGGGCCCCGACTTCGACGTCCTGGCCATGGACCCCGGGGACTGGCCCGGAAACCTCGGCGCCGGCCTCCTGCCCGCCCCCGACGGGAGCTGTCAGGGCGTCTTCCTCCGTTACGACCTGTTCGGCGGCCGCGGCCCCGCGATGATCATCGGCAACCTCCCGGAGGGCTCACCCGCCCGCGAGACCGAGGAGGGCCAGGTGCCCTTCGAGGTGGCCCAGCTGCTGCTCGCGCTGGAGAACGACGAGCCGGTCGAGGTCACCGGGACCGAGGACATGCCTGTCATGCAGGGCGACAACCTGCTGATCGTCCGCCGCGTCAAGCTCTCCGAGAGCCGGATCGCCTGCGTCCAGTTCGACCGCAGCGACGGCGTGCTCGTCACGATCGCCAGCTGGGACCGTCCGATCACCGATGACCTCTACACGCTCCTGAAGCCGCTGCCCGCGGAACTCTTCCAGCAGGGCTGAGCCGCACCCCCGCCGGGCCGTCGCAGGGCCCGCGCCGTCCGGTCCGGCGGCGGCACCTCCGTCCGAAGTCATTGGCCTCCGTCCAGGAGGCGACTTTGTCACGCGTCTTGTTTTATTAGTCGTCGGACCTCTACCGTCACTCGGCATGACATCCGGGATGACGCGACGCACCACGGTGAAGACGGCGATCGGCGCAACTGGAGCCCTGGCACTGGGAGTTCCAGGATTATCCGGTACGGCCGCTGCCGCCGGTACCTCCGATGAATCGGTGAAGGCGGCAGCCAAGAGGGAGCTGCCCAACCCGGTGCTCCACTACCTCGCACCGGCCGCCGACTGGGAGCGTGAATCATTGCCTATCGGGGGCGGCGCCCTCGGTGCGAGCGTCCACGGCACGCTCGCCACCGAACGTCTCACCTTCAACGAGAAGACCCTGTGGTCGGGCGGGCCGGGCTCGGCCGACGGGTACGACTTCGGCAACTGGACCGCCCCCAGACCCGACGCCCTCGACAGCATCCGCAGGCGCCTCGACTCCGACGGCGCCCTCGGCCCCGACGCGGTCGTCGCGGAGCTCGGCCAGTCCCGCCGGGGCTACGGCGCCTACCAGGTCTTCGGGGACCTGCTGATCGACGTGCCGGGCGCCCCCGCCGCCCCCGACGCCTCCTACCGCCGCGCCCTGGACCTGCGCACCGCACTCGCGAGCGTCGGCTACACCCGGGACGGGGCCGCCCACACCAGGGAGTACTTCGTCTCGCACCCGGGCGGCGTGATCGGAGGACGGTTCACTGCGGACCGGCCGGGACAGGTGACCCTCACGCTGCGCTACACCTCACCGCGCGCCGACTGCACCGCGGCCGCCGACGGCGACCGGCTCACCGTACGGGGCGCGCTCAAGGACAACGGACTCCGCTTCGAGGCCCAGCTCCGGGTCCGTACCCGGGGTGGCACCGTCACCGCCGACGCCGACGGAAGCCTCACCGTCACCGGCGCCGACAGCGCCTGGTTCTTCCTCGCAGCCGGCACCGACTACGCGGACACCTATCCCGGCTACCGGGGCGCGGACCCGCACGACAAGGTCACCGCCGCCGTCGACGCCGCGGCCGGCGCCTCCTACGAGCAGGTCCGCGACACCCACACCGCCGACCACCGCGCCCTCTTCGACCGCGTGGCGCTCGACATCGGCCAGCAGCTGCCCGACCTGCCCACCGACCAGCTGCTCAGCGGGTACACCGGAGGTGGCACCCCGGCGGACCGGGCCCTTGAGGCCCTGTTCTTCCAGTACGGGCGCTACCTGCTGATCGCCTCCTCGCGCGAGGGTTCACTGCCCGCCAACCTCCAGGGCGTCTGGAACAACTCCACCACCCCGCCCTGGTCCGCCGACTACCACACCAACATCAACATCCAGATGAACTACTGGCTCGCGGAAGTCACCAACCTCGCCGAGACCACCGCTCCCTACGACCGCTACGTCGAGGCCATGCGCGAGCCCGGCCGCCGGACGGCGAAGGAGATGTTCGGCAGCGCCGGCTGGGTCGTGCACAACGAGACCAACCCCTACGGATTCACCGGCGTGCACGACTACTCCACCTCGTTCTGGTTCCCCGAGGCCGCCGCCTGGCTCACCCAGCAGATGTACGAGCACTACCGGTTCAACGGATCCACCGACTACCTGCGCGCCACCGCCTACCCGGCGATGAAGGAGGCCGCGGAGTTCTGGCTGGCCAATCTGCGCACCGACCCCCGTGACGGACTGCTCGTCGTCACCCCGAGCTACTCGCCCGAGCACGGGGACTTCACCGCCGGTGCCGCGATGTCCCAGCAGATCGTCCACGACCTGCTCACCAGCACCCTGGAGGCCGCCGGGACCCTGGGGGACGACGCGGCCTTCCGGGGCAGGCTGGAAACCGCGCTGGACCAGCTCGACCCCGGTCTGCGGACCGGTTCCTGGGGCCAGCTCCAGGAGTGGAAGACCGACCGGGACGACCCGGCCGACGACCACCGCCACGTCTCCCACCTCTTCGGCCTCCACCCCGGACGGCAGATCGAGGCCGGGAGCCGGTGGGCCGAGGCGGCCAAGGTCTCCCTCGGCGCCCGAGGCGACGGCGGCACCGGCTGGTCCAAGGCCTGGAAGATCAACTTCTGGGCGCGGCTGCGGGACGGCGACCACGCGCACAAGATGCTCTCCGAGCAGCTGAAGAGCTCCACCCTGCCCAACCTCTGGGACACCCACCCGCCCTTCCAGATCGACGGGAACTTCGGTGCCGCGTCCGGCGTCGCGGAGATGCTGCTGCAGAGCCAGCACGACACCGTCGAGATCCTCCCGGCGCTCCCGGCCTCCTGGCCGCAGGGGTCGGTGCGCGGCCTGCGCGCCCGGGGCGGATTCACCGTCGACATCGAATGGTCCTCGGGCACGGCCCGCCGCGTGGTCGTCACGGCGAGCCGGACCCGCGACGTCACCGTCGCCGGCACCCTGTTCCCGGGCGGCTCGAAGACCTTCCGGGCACTCGCGGGACAGAGCTACACACTGACCCCCGAGAGCTGACCGAACAGCGAGGAGATCCGGGTGGAGGAAGTGCCCGGCCCCGTGGGACCGCTCAGGTGCCACGGGGCCGCCGTGCCCCGCCGCAGATCCTCCTCGCGGTAGCGCCGGCAGCCCCGGTGCCAGATCAGGATCCCCGCGATCCAGTGCTTCAGCTCCAGCACGTAGCCCGCCAGGATCTCGCGCGCCTCGTCATCCAGCCCGAAGTCGGCGTACAGCACCGGCAGTTCGTGCTCGGCGACATGCAGGAACTGCCGCAGCCGCGACTTCATCAGGTCGTACACGAGCCGCATCCCGGTCGGATAGTCCACCCCGAAGAAGTTCTGCACCACCAGGACGCCGTTGTGCACCTCGCCCTCGTACTCGATCTCCTTCTGGTACGAGAACAGGTCGTTGAGCAGCGCGGCGTAGTCCGCCGCCGCGTTCTCCAGGGAACGCAGCGGGCCGCTGTCGTAGATCTCCGGCGGAACCTTCCTGCCGTGCCCCAGCCGGCACAGACTCATCGTCAGATCCGAACCGAAGGTCATGCGCCGCATCTCGACGTAGTCCACCGGATCGGGGATCCGGTTCTGCGCCTGGTTCGCCAGCTCCCACACCCAGCTCGCCGTCATGTCCTCGATGCAGGTACGGAAGGCGCGCCGGCCGCTCTGGTCCATCGGCGCCGCCGTGCGCTCCCACAGGTCGCCCAGCCCGCGCTCCAGCGCGTTGACCGGCTCGGGCGCGGGCGTCCCGTCCAGCGGCATGAACCGGGACAGCCGCGCGTTGGCCACCTTCGCCCCCGCCAGGTCACGGGCCCGTCCGTGCACCACCGGGAACCAGTCGTCGCCGTAGGTCCCCCAGGCCAGCCACTGGGAGGACAGGTCGAGTTCGTCAGGGGTGGCGTCGGGGTGGATGCCCGCCGCGCACAGCGGCAGATCGATCGCCAGCAGCCGTTCCTCGTCCCAGATGTGCGAGCCGGGCACCCCGGGCTGCGACTCCAGGATGCCCATCCGCGACGACCAGTCGACGAGCCGCAGCCGGGCCCCGCCCAGATGCGGACTGAGCGTCGTGCCGAACGGCAGGTCGAAATCGGGCAGCAGGGACGGGCCGACATGCTGGTAGGGCAGATACGTGTGACTGCGCAGCCTGGCCGACTCCGACCGGGGAGTGAACCGGATCGAGGCGGCCGCCATCCCGAAGCCCGGCGTCGCCTGCTCGGCCCCTCCGCCGTTCATGTAGCGACTGGAGCGCATGTGCCACTCGTGGCCGCCGGACTGCCAGTCCTGGAGGCCCTTGACGTACGCCAGGACTGCCGCGGTCTGCGCCGGATCGAGCGCGCTCTCGGAGCAGAGCGGACCGAGTTCGGTCAGGGCGGTGTTCTCGAACTGCTGGAGCCGCGACGTCAGCAGATCGTTCACCGACTCGGCGGCCTCCTGCGTCGAGCAGCCCAGGAAGTGCTCGAGGACCAGCACGCCGTTGCTGTTCTCGCCCTCGTCCTCGACCTCGCGCTGGTACGAGAAGAGGTCGTTGCGCAGGTGGACGGCGTCGGAGAAGGCGTCGCGCAGCACCCGCAGCGCCCGTTCACCGGCCACCGCGTCGGGCACCTCGGCGCCGGCCGCGTACTCCACCAGCCCCGCCGACCACGGCGCCCCGCCCACCTTGCGGCGCATCTCGATGTACTCGACGGGGTTCGCGATGCGGCCCTCGTTGATGTTCGCGAGCTCCCACAGCGACTCGTTGAGCAGGTTCCTCGTCGACTCGGCGAACCGCGCCCGCCAGCCGTCGGACATCGCCGGCACGGTCCGTGCCCACAGATCGGCCAGTCCCGCCTCCACCGGGTTCTCCGGCTCGGGCGTCGGCGCACCGCGCTCCATCGGCATGAAGGCGGGCAGCCGGTCCAGATACCGTTTGCCGCCCGCCCGGTCCGGGGTGCGTTTGAACAGCTCCAGGAAGTGGTCGTCGAAGAAGAAGACCCACACGTACCAGTCGGTCACCAGCGACAGGGCCTCGGCCGGGCAGTCGGGGTGGGTGTACGCGCACAGCAGCGCGTAGTCGTGGGAATCGAGGTCCTTCTCCTCCCAGATGCCCGACCCCTCCAGCATTCCTATGGCGCGTGCCCACCCCTTGGTGTGCTGTCGGGCCTCCTCGACATGAGGATTGAGCCGCGCCGGATACGGAACGTAGAAGTCCGGCAGGGTGAAGGGCTGAGCCATGTGCGTACGGCCTTTCCGAGAGTCTCCGCGTGGGCGTCACGCGGTTCGTCGTGTCCGCGCGAGCACTACCCCTCGGCCGTTCGGGGCACGCACCGGCTCGATTAGTCACATAAATTGTGGCGTCGCCAGAAACCCGCGTCCCATCGCCCTTCGCAGGTCAGCACCCCTGCCAGTGGTCTGGTCCACTGGTTCGATCCGCCGCCCCCGCAGCGCTCTTGACGTCCTCTCACCTCAGGTCACAGAGTGTGCGCGCACGACGCAAGCCCGGAAAGCGCACAGCTCCAAGAAGGGTTGTCATGACGTCCAAGCAGAGGACCGGAATCGCGGTCGCGTTCACCACTGTCGGCGCGCTGAGTCTCGCGCTGCTCAGTCCCACCGCGCAGGCCGGTGCGGACGGGGTACGGCCCGAATGCCCGCGCGGCCTCGAATGCGACTGGGTCCCGGCGGCCTACCAGCAGACCGGCGACCCGGCCGACAAGGAGACGTACGGCAACTACGACACCGCTGACCGGCCGCACAGCAACAAGATCAAGTTCATCGTCCTCCACGACACCGAGGAGGACTTCGACACCACCCTGGACATCTTCCAGAACCCGCTGAAGCAGACCTCCGCCCACTACGTGGTGCGTTCCGGCGACGGCCACGTCACGCAGATGGTGAAGGGCAAGGACGTCGCCTGGCAGGCCGGGAACTGGTACCTCAACTCCAACTCCATCGGCATCGAGCAGGAGGGCGTCGCCGTGGACGGCGCCAAGTGGTACACCCCCGAGATGTACCGCTCGACCGCCGCACTGGTGCGCTACCTCGCCGCCAAGTACGACATCCCGCTCGACCGCCAGCACATCATCGGCCACGATGGGGTACCGCCCACCAGCGCCGCCGGCACCGCCGGCATGCACTGGGACCCGGGCACCTACTGGGACTGGAACCGCTTCATGGCCCTGCTCGGCAGGCCCACCCTGCCAACAGCCCGCAAGAACAGTGAACTCGTCACCGTCAGTCCGCGGTTCAAGGAGAACAAGCAGGCCTTCCGCGACTGCGAGAAGAACGTGGACCTGCCCGTCCAGGGCTCCAGCGCCGTCCCGCTCCACACGGAGCCCGCCACCGACGCACCCCTCTTCTCCGACCCCGGCCTGCACAAGGACGGCTCGCCCGGCACCAACTGCGCCGCCGACTGGGGCAGCAAGATCAGCGCGACCCAGCAGGCCGTCGTCGCGGGCCACGCGCCCGGCTGGACGGCGATCTGGTGGTACGGCCGGAAGGCCTGGTTCGAGACACCGGCCGGCGCCCGCACCACCACCCCCACCGCGGGCTACGTCGTGCGGCCGAAGGCGGGCCGGGCCGAGGTGCCGGTGTACGGCGTGGCCTACCCGGAGAAGTCCGAGTACCCCGAGGGCTTCGCGGACAAGCGGGTCGGCGCGCCGCTCCAGTACACGATCAAGGCGGGCCAGTCCTACCCGGGCGGCGGCGAGGCCCCCACCGGCTTCTACTACGCCCCGACGATCGACGCCTCGCTCCCGCTGGACCACTCCTTCTTCCGGGGCAAGGAGAAGTACGTGACCGTCCAGATCGGGCACCGCATCGCCTTCGTGAAGGCCGCCGACGTGGACATCGTCCGCGCGCACTGAGAGCGCGTGGATTGAGCGCGCGTCCACTGAGCGCGCCTGTCCGGGGGCGGGCGTGACACAGCGCGCTGCGGGCCCGGTGTGTCGGCACCGGGCCCGCAGCGCGCGTCCCCCGGGAGGGTCAGCGAGTGCCGACCGCGGCTCGTACGGCCCGCCTGGCGAGCGCGCAGTCGTCATGCAGCCTGCGCAGCAGCAGGCGCTGCTCCTCGCCCGAGGAGAGGGCGCCCGGCCGGTCCTGGCCGGCCCGGGGGGCCGCGGTGTCCCGCATGGCCCGCTGCACGGCCGTCTCGTAGGTACGGATCTCCCGCGTCAGTACGAGCATCAGGTTGACGAGGAAGGCGTCCCGCGCCGCCGGGCCCGCGACCTGGGCGAGCTGGCTGATCTGACGCCGGGCCACCGGCGCGTCGCCCAGCACCGTCCACAGCGTCGCCAGGTCGTACCCCGGCAGATACCAGCCGGCGTGCTCCCAGTCGACCAGCACCGGACCGGTGGGCGACAGCAGGATGTTGGAGAGCAGCGCGTCACCGTGACAGAACTGCCCCATCCCCTGACGGCCGCCCGCGTGGGCCAGACCGTGCAGGAGCTTCTGCAGATCGCCCAGGTCGCGATCGGTGAACAGCCCCAGCTCGTGGTAGCGCGAGATGCGCGCCGCGTAGTCCAGCGGGGCCTCGAAGAGGCCGGGCGGCGGCCGCCAGGCGTTGACCCGGCTGACCGCTCCGAGCACCGCCCGCAGGTCGGCCCGCGGTGGCGCCTCCGACGGATGCCTCGTCAGTGCCGCTACCCGGCCGGGCATCCGTTCGATGACCAGGGTGCAGTTCTCCGGGTCCGCCGCGATGAGCCGGGGCACCCGTACCGGCGGGCGGTGCCGGACGAACGCCCGGTATGCCGCTATTTCGTGCCGGAACCGCTCCGACCACGCCGGGGAGTGGTCGAGTAAGCACTTGGCCACCGCGGTCGCCCGTCCGGTGGAACCGACGAGCAGCACCGAACGGCCGCTGCGCCGCAGCACCTGTACCGGGTTGAACTCCGGGCAGATCCGGTGCACCGAGGCGATCGCCATCCTCAGCTGCGCGCCCTGCGGGCCGGACAGGTCCAGTCTTCCGCTGAGCGAGTGGGCGCCCGGCCCTGCCATGCGCCGGGCCCGACCCATGCCGGGCGCCGGAACAGCGGCGCGGGGGTCGAGATACGGTCCGCCGCCCGACCCGAGAGGACGGAGCGGCCGGGGCGGGGCGGACACGGAGGACGATGCTGTGTACATGGGCGAGACAGATCCCTTCGTGCGCCGACAAGTTGCGTGCGCCGCCCCGGCCGGCGGCCGTTCGGCACCCTGGGGAGTACCTAGGGCTGCCGGGCGGGGTGGCGCTTTCCTACCTGACACCGGTGCGAGGGTGGCAGACCATCTGGCGGACCCTGGCGAACCCTGGCGAATAGTCGCAGGGCATCTGACAGGGGGTTACTGTCAACACAGCCGAGAACCTGGGGGCTTGACGTGACCGGAGAACCCAACACCCGTCTGTCGGACCTGTTCGGCCTTGCCGGCTGGTCCAAGGGCGAACTCGCGAGAATGGTGAACAGGCAGGCGGCGGCCATGGGCCACCCCCAGCTCGCCACCGACACCTCGCGGGTGAGACGCTGGATCGACATGGGGGAATCCCCCCGCGATCCCGTTCCCAAAGTGCTGGCAGCCCTGTTCACCGAGCGGCTCGGTCGTGTCGTGACCATCGAGGACCTCGGGTTCGGCCGACGCGGGCGTGTGGGGAAACGGCGAGAGACCGGGACGGAAGACAATCCCGACCAACTCCCCTGGGCGCCCGAGCGGACGGCAGCGGTCCTCACCGAATTCACGGGAATGGACCTCATGCTCAACCGACGCGGCTTGGTGAGCGCGGGCGCCGCGCTCGCCGCCGGCTCCACCATCGCCGGCCCCATGCACGACTGGCTGCACACCGACCCCGTACTGGCGGCCGACGCGCCACGCACCGACGATCCCGTGCACGCGGACCCGGCCGGTTTCGACCGGTACGAGGCCGCGCCCATCGGTTCGCAGGAGATCGAGGCGCTGGAGCGGTCCGTGGAGGTGTTCCGCGCCTGGGACGCCTCCCGGGGCGGCGGTCTCCAGCGCAAGGCCGTGGTGGGCCAGCTCAACGAGGTGGGCGGCATGCTGGCCTACCGCCACCCCGACCATCTGCAGCGCCGCCTCTGGGGCGTCGCTGCCAATCTCGCCGTACTCGCGGGGTGGATGTCGCACGACATCGGCCTCGAACCGACGGCCCAGAAGTACTTCGTCATCGCGGCGCACGCGGCGCGCGAGGGCGGTGACCGCCCGCGCGCGGGCGAGGCCCTGTCCAGGGCGGCCCGCCAGATGTGCCACCTGGGCCGCCCGGACGACGCGCTCGACCTCATGAAGCTCGCCAAGTCCGGCTCGGGCGACATGGTCCTGCCGCGCACCCAGGCCATGCTGCACACCATCGAGGCCTGGGCACAGGCCGCCATGGGCCGGGGCCAGGCCATGCGGCGCACGCTGGGCCTGGCCGAGGAGCTCTTCATCTCGGACAAGGGCGATGTCCCGGCGCCCAGCTGGATGCAGATGTTCGACGAGGCGGATCTGCACGGTATGCAGGCACTCGCGTTCCGCACCCTGGCCGAGCACGAGCCCGCCGCGGCCGTCATCGCCCAGCGGCACGCGAAGCAGGCACTCGAACTGCGGGTCAACGGGCGCCAGCGGTCCAAGATCTTCGACTACATCTCGCTCGCCTCGGCGTGCTTCATCGCCGACGACCCGGAGCAGGCCGACCGCTATGCCCGGCTCGCCCTGGTGACGATGGGGGAGACCTCCTCGCACCGCACCTGGGACCGGCTGCGCGAGATGTACCGGCTCACCGGCCAGTTCGCGGGGTACGCGAAGATCGAGGACCTGCGCGAGGAGATCGAGCGTTCCCTGCCGCAAAGGTCCCTCATCAAGCAGCGGACCAGGAGCTCCGAGATCTGACCCCGGGCGCAGCTCGGTGCGCCCTTGCCGCAATACGCCGTGTGCCGGTGCCTACGCGCCGATGCGGGCGATCAGCACACATGCGTCGTCCAGCCGAGGGCTGCCGCCGAACTCCTCGGCGACGGTGCGTACACAGTCCTGCGCCGAACGGGCCCCGGCGAAACGCGGCGCGAGTTCGAGCAGTGCCTCGGTGCCCGGACGGAGTCCGCCGCGCCCGTCATCGGTCCGGGCCAGGCCGTCGGTGTGGAGCACCAGCACATCGCCGGGCAGCAGGTGAGCCTCGTCCTGCTCGTAGGCGACGCCCGAGGCCGCGCCGAGCAGGACGCCGTCGGGCTGGGGCAGCGGGCGCCCGGTTCCGTCGCGGAACAGCAGCGGCGCGGGGTGCCCGGCCTGCGCCCAGTCCAGGGTGCGGGTCCCGGGGTCGAACCGGCAGCACACCGCGCTGCCGAGGGCGGGCTGGACCGACGTCTCCAGCAGCTGGTTCAGATGGCCCATCAGCGCCCCGGGGTCGATGCCGGCCATCGCCATGCCGCGCAGGGCTCCGAGGATCATTGTCATGGCCGAGGTGGCCTGGATGCCGTGACCGGTCAGATCGCCGACGGTGAGCAGCGTCCTGCCGTCCGGGAGTTCCATGGCGTCGTACCAGCCGCCGCCGATCAGGTCGCTGGACCCGGAAGGGAGGTAGTGGGCCGCGATGTCCAGAACCCCGGGCCCCTGGTCCGGGAGGCGCAGTGAACCCCGCCACGGCGGGAGCACGGCCTGCTGCAGTTCGACCGCGATCCGGTGCTCCGTGCGGTCGATGTGCTGCTGGCGGCGGAGCGAGTCCTGGGTGCGGCGCACCGTCTGCTGGCTGCGCCGCAGCTCGCTCACGTCGCGCAGGACCGCCCACATGGATGCGGTGCAGCCGTCGGCGTCGAGGACGGGTTCGCCCATCATGTGCAGGGTGCGGGTCCCGCCGTCGGGGCGGTTGATCCGGAACTCCCCGTCTATCGGCTTCCCGTCGACCAGGCAGTCCGTCACCAGGGCGGTGAGCGCCGGCTGGTCCTCGGGGAAGAGCACGGTGGGCAGATCGTCCAGGGAGAGGGGTCCGGCCTCCGCGGTCCGGCCGAAGATCTGGAGCAGCTCGTCGGACCAGCTGACCTCGTCCGTCAGCAGATTCCACTCCGCGCTGCCCACCCGGCCGATCAGCGATCCCGGCCGCTCCTCGCTGAGGGGAACCTGCCCCGTTCCCAGCGACAACTCGGCCGCGAGCTGCTCCGCGGCCTCGGGCGGCAGCCCCTCCTTGAGCTGTCCCAGGTGCGCCCCGAGATCGTCCAGGTGATGGACCGCCAGATCGCAGAGCGCGCGCTGCCAGCGCATCTGCGGATCGTCCTCGTCGACCGCCACGGCATCGCGCCGCACCGCGTCCACATCGCCGCGCAGCCGACGCGTCCGGCTGATCAACGCGTCGACGGCATCGCGCTCGGGCGGCTGGGGGGCGGGGCGGTCCGCGGACAGGTGGGACGGCATGACGTACTCCGATACAGGCGCGGTACAACCAGGTCTGAGGGTGGACCGAATACGACTGTCGCACAGCCGGCTGGGGCCCGTAAGCGGTTTGGCAACACTCGATGCGTTCTTGCTTCTGGCATATGCCAGCGGCTGAACGGCGCGGCTGCCTTTCGAACAGCCTTTCTTTTCAAGGCCGTTGAGGCAAGTGATCCGGCGCGCCCAGGCCTTCGGCGCACCCGTTCGTGCCGGCTCCGCGCGGGGCGGGTGCGACGCGCCGGGGCATATGCGGGCCGGAGGCTCCGCGGGGTGGCGAGGCCTCCGGCCGGGTGTCGCGGGCCGCCGGGACGGGCCCGGCCGCCCGCCTCAGCAGACGGCGATGCGGCCGTACGAGCCCACCTTCCACGTCCACTTGAGGGTCTCGCCGGGGAACGTGGTCCAGCACTGCTTGTCGGGTCCGTGGTCGATGACGAGCTTGATGTGCATGTTCCGGCCGCAGTTGTTCGTCGTCCAGGCCGTCTTGTCCTGCTTGACGACCTCGCGCGCCACGCACGCGGGAGCGGTGCCGCCGGCGGCTGCCGCCGGGCCCGCCGCCGTCATCGCGCAGGCGGTGATCATCGCGGTGGCCGCGATGGCGGAAAGGGTGTTCTTCAGGTGCATGGTCACATTCCTCGGGCAGTCGTTCGCTGTGCCGGGCACTGCGGTCAACGATCGTGACGCCCTGGCGTGACGGCTCGCGGGGGAGTGCCGGACCTGCGGCCGGCGGCTTCGGGGTCCGGGCTCGGAGCGGGCGGGAATGCGGCCGGGCGGTGCGGCGTTGGACGGGCAGAACGAAAACGAATCCCGTTACCGTCTTGGTGCGGATTCGGTTCGCGAGCACGGAGGTAACCATGGCCCGAAGTGAGTCCCGTCCCCTCGTCACGCTCCGCTCGACCGCGGGCACGGGGCAGACGTATGTGACGCGCAAGAGTCGTCGCAACAGCCCCGACCGGCTGGTCCTGCGCAAGTACGACCCCGCCGCCGGGGAGCACGTCCTCTTCCGCGAGGAGCGCTGAGTGCGGAGCGGTCCGCCGTGCCCGCGTCCCCGTGCCCGTGCTCCGGATCACAGTCCGGAGGGCGGATTCCCGGGAACGCGAGGCAATGGTTTATCGTTCACCTATATGTGATGGCGCGCTGAGCGCACACACCAAGAACCGCCCCGGCTGGATTCCCCCGATCCGGCCGGGGCTTCCCCTTTTTCCGGAGCTCGGTACTCCCGTCGCGGCTCACCGCCGACGCGGTGCGGCCTCGATCAGCAGCGCCGCCGCCGCGAGGGCGGCCGCCGCCACGGCCCCGGTCTCCGGCCGCTCGCGCACGGCAAGTGCGGCTGCCGCCGCACCCGCCACCACGGCCGCGAGGCGGCCGGCCACCCAGCCGTCGCCCCGCCGCCACGACCCCACGGCCAGCCGGCCGACGAGCGAGGTCAGCGTGCCGGTGAAGTAGTTCGTCGGCGTGGCCCGCAGCCGGCCCTGGACCCCCATCGCGAGCCCCATGAGAGCCAGCAGCCCCAGCCGGTCCGCGCCCGACGTGATCACACCCAGCCCCCACAGCACCGCACCCGCGGCGAGCAGCACCACCTCGGCCGTCAGCATGACCGGCAGCCGCCGCCACACCCGCTCACCGGTCACCGCACCCCAGGCCACCCCGCATCCGTACGAGACGAGCGCGGTGACGACACGCAGCGCCACCCCCTCCTCGCCCGCCCCGGCCGCCGACGCGCCCAGCAGGACCAGGTTCCCCGTCATCACCCCGGCGAAGACCTGGCCCACGCAGATGAACACGAACGCGTCCGCCGCCCCGGACGCCGCCGACAGCAGGAGCAGGGCCGCATGGCCGCGCGACCCGTCCACGGTGTCACGGCCGGCCGGGGCGGAGGGGGCGTCGGTAGTCGGCATGGCGGCATTTTCGCTGCCGCCGGGCCCGGCGGGGCGCGTTGTCCCCGGTGCGGCGCGCCGTGCCATGCCGTTGTGCCTGCGCGGGCGCGCACCCGCGCAGGCACAACGGCGTTCACTCCAGGCCGCGTGCCTGCTTGAACCGGGCCAGCGCGTCGGGCAGCTCCACCACCGGATCCGGATACTCCAGCCGGGCGCGCTCCGCCCCGCGCAGCTTCCACGGCTCGTGCACGGCGGGTCCGGCAACGGAAGCCAGCTCCGGCACCCACCGCCGGACGTAGTCGCCGTCCGGGTCGTAGCGCTTGGCCTGGAGCACCGGGTTGAGCACCCGGTTGGGGCGGCTGTCCGTCCCGGTGCCGGCCATCCACTGCCAGTTCAGCTGGTTGTTGGCGACGTCTCCGTCCACCAGCAGATCCAGGAAGTGCCGGGCGCCGACGCGCCAGTCCACGTACAGGGTCTTGGTCAGGAAGCCCGCCGCGAGCAGCCGTCCTCGGTTGTGCATCCAGCCCTCGTGCCGCAGCTGGCGCATCGCGGCGTCGACCACCGGGTAGCCGGTGTGCCCCTGCCGCCAGGCCTCGGTCTCCTCGGCGGCAGCGGCCCCGGACCGCCAGTGGTCGTGCCGGGTGCGGTAGTCCAGCCGGGCGGCCGCGGGCCTGGCGGCCAGGACCTGGTGATGGAACTCGCGCCAGCACAGCTGCCGGACGAACGCGTCGGCCCCGGCGCCACCTGCCGTACGGGCCCGGTGGATCAGCTCTGCCGGCGAGAGGGTGCCGAAGTGCAGGTGCGGGGAGAGCCGGGACGTGGCGTCGCCCGGCAGGTCGTCGTGGCGGTCCTCGTACGACGCGAGCCCGTGGCGTCGCCAGGCCGTGAACCGCTTGCGGGCCTCCTGCTCACCGCCCTCGGCGAGCCCCGCCGAGACGCCCGGCACACGGGAGCGGACCGGCACGTCCTCGGACCTCGGACCGTCCGGCACCCGGACCGTTCGGGGCGCGCCGAACGGGTCACGCACGCGCTCCCCGGACCAGCGCCTGAAGTACGGGGTGAACACCGCGAAGTGGTCCGAACCCGCGGGGGTCACCGCGCCCGGCGCGACCGCGGTGACCACGCCGTCGTGGACGTGCAGCCGGGCTCCGCCGGACTCCAGGGCCGCCCGCAGCCGCTCCTCGCGGCCATGGGCGTAGGCGCTGACCCCGGCGGCCACGTGGACGTCGCCCGCACCGCTCTCGGAGACGACCCGGCACACCTCGGTGACCACGTCGCCCGAGCGGATCACCAGCCGGCCGCCCCGTTCGCGCAGCCCCTCGTCGAGATCCCGCAGGCAGTCGGCGAGGAACGCGCGGCGGTTCGGGGCGCCGAACCCCGCCGCCTCGATCCCCGTGTCGCGGACGAACAGGGGCACGATCTCGTCCGACGACGCGAGCGCGGCGTGCAACGGCGGATGGTCGTGCAGACGGAGATCGGCGGTGAAGAGGACGACCGCTACGGTCATGGCGCAACTCCTGGTCGGGGGCGTGGATATGCCCCTGTTCCGTCTGCGGGCCCCCGGCGGATGCGCCGGTCACCGGGACAGTGCGCCGCGTTCCTCCGCAGGCGCGGCGGACGCCTGCCCCGTGGCCGCCCGCGCGATGTTGCGGGCCATGCCGCCGAACACGACCGCGTGGAACGGCGACACGCTCCACCAGTACGCGTGACCGAGCAGCCCGCGGGGATGGAACAGCGCCCGCTGCCGGTAGTGCGCCCGGCCCCGGTCGTCCTGTTCCGCGTACATCTCCAGCCAGGCCAGGCCCGGCAGCCGCATCTCCGCGCGCAGCCGCAGCAGATGGCCGGGCTCGATCTCCTCGACGCGCCAGAAGTCCAGGGAGTCGCCCACCCGGAGCCGGTCGGTGTCCCGCCGCCCCCGGCGCAGGCCCACCCCTCCCACCAGCCGGTCGAGCCAGCCGCGCACCGCCCACGCCAGCGGGAACGAGTACCAGCCGTGATCGCCGCCGATGCCCTCGACGACCTTCCACAGGGCCTGCGGCGACGCCTCGACATCGAGTTCCCGCACATCCGTGTACAGGCTGCCACCGGCCCAGTCGGGGTCCGTGGGCAGCGGGTCGCTCGGCACCCCGGGCACCGACGCCGAGGACCACCGGGTGGTGACCTTGGCCTCGCGCACCCGCTGGAGGGCGAGGCGCAGGGCCCGCTCGAACGTGAAGGGCTGCCCCGGCCCGTCGGGCACGTACCGCACGATGTCGTGCTCCTGGCACACGACCTCGTACCGCAGCGACTCCGCGAGCGGCCGTGCGATCGACCTGGGAACGGGGGTGACGAGCCCGATCCAGTGGCTGGACAGCCGGGGCGTCAGCATCGGGACGGGCAGGATCAGCCGGTGCGGGAGGGCCGCGATCTCCGCGTACCGCTGCATCATGTCGCGGTAGGTGATGACGTCCGGGCCCCCGATGTCGAAGGCGCGGTTCACGTCCCGGGGCATCCTGGCGCTGCCGACCAGGTAGCGCAGCACGTCCCGGACCGCGATCGGCTGGATCCGGGTCGACACCCAGCTGGGCGTCACCATGACCGGCAGCCGTTCGGTGAGGTAGCGCAGCATCTCGAACGAGGCCGAACCGGATCCGATGATCACGGCGGCCCGCAGGGCGGTGGTCGGGACCCCGGAATCCAGCAGGATCCTGCCGACCTCGGCGCGCGAACGCAGATGCGGCGAGAGTTCCCCCTCGGGTACGCCCGGCGGCGTGAGTCCGCCGAGGTAGACGATCCGGCCGACGCCCCGCGAAACGGCCGACTCCGCGAAGACCGTGGCCGACCTGCGGTCCGTCTCCTCGAAGTCGGCCCCGGTCGTCAGCGCGTGCACCAGGTAGTAGGCCACGTCGATATCGGCCATGGCCGATGCGACCGAGTCCGCGTCGGTGACATCGCCCCGGACGATCTCCACGTCCTGGGCCCACGGGTAGTCCCGCAGCTTGTGGGGGCTGCGCACCATGCACCGCACCCGGTGCCCGGCTTCCAGGAGCTCGGGCACCAGCCGGCCCCCGATGTATCCGGTGGCCCCCGTCACCAGGCAGTGCAAGGGCTTCCCGGTCTTCTTCTCCGCGCTGTCGCTGCTCGTCATGGGATCTCCGCATCGGCTGGGGTACCCGCTCGGTTCACCGTGCCTCGTCGTCGCGCATCACGCGCTTCGAGGCGCCCGGATGCGGTGGACGCACCCCCCTCATGTTCCCATTCGCGGGGCTGTTGGGCGTTGCGCGTCGATTCTGCGTCGGTACTGCGGCCGGGCGGCGGGCCGCCTGCCGCGAGGGCCGCGCGGTCCCGGCTACCGCTCGGCGTCGCCGGACATCGAGCGCCGGATCCGGTGCAGCGCGCGGCGTACGTGGCTCTTGACCGTGCCGAGGGGGAGCCCGGTCAGCTCCGCGATGCGGGTCTGGGGGAGACCGTCGTAGTAGGCCATGTGCAGGATGCGGCGCTGTACCTGGGGCAGCTTGCCCAGTTCCGTACCGACCAGGACCCGGTCCAGCGCCGACTCCGGGCCGGCCGCGCCGGTCTCCACGAGCCGCAGCCGCGCCGCCGTCGCGGCTGCCAGTTCCGTGCGGCGGGTACGGGCGGCCAGGGCGTCCGCGATCTTGCGGCGGGTGATGCCGACGAGCCAGCCGGGGAGCGGGCCGCGCTCGGGGCGGTAGCCGAGTCTGCCGCGCCAGGCGGCCATGAAGACCTGCTGCGTGACGTCCTCGGCCTCGCGGCTGTCACCGAGGGACCGGGCGGCCAGGGAGTGCACGAGCGCGCCCCACCTGCGGTAGGCGGCGGCGAAACAGTCCTCGCTGCCGCGCATCAGACCGGCGGCCAGCTCCTCGTCGGCGAGGTCCTGCGCGGCGCACGGTCGCGGGCCCGGTGCGCCGGGCAGCGTGTCCTGCGGTGCGAGCGCGGTCATGGCTGTCCTTCCTCCGGGCGCCCCGGCCCAGGAGCTGTCTCCCGCCCCGGCCGGCCGGGGTCGTCCGGGATGCTCTCCGGCGCACCCTCCGACGGGCGCCCGTGACCGGCAGCGTTCCAATAGCCGACCCGCCCGGACAACCTGCGTCGGTTCTGCGTCGTATGATCAAACGCATGCCGTCCTCCACGGAACGGGCCCCGGTGGGAACCACCGGCCACGGCCTGACCACCGGCACAGTGGCACGCCGGCTCGGCGTCGCGCCGACGACACTCCGGACCTGGGACCGCCGCTACGGCATCGGCCCCGTTCGCCGGCAGGGCGGTGCGCACCGGCGGTGGACTGCCGAGGACATTGCCGTACTGGAACGCATGTGTGAGCTGACGAGTGCCGGGGTGCCCCCTGCGGAGGCCGCCCGCACGGCACTCGGCACGACTTCCGGCTCCCGGGCCCCAGCCGCCACACACCCGGTGCGCCCGGCGCTTCCGGCAGCTCCGGTGCGCTCCGGCGCGGAGCCGGAGGGGCCGGCCGCTGACGTGGCGCGCCACGAACGCCGGGGGCTGACGAGTGCGGCGCTGCGGCTGGACTCCCGGACCATCGACGAGCGGCTGAGCGCCGCGATCGGCCGGTACGGACTGGTGGCCGCCTGGGACCAGGTGATCATGCCGACACTGCACGCGGTGGGACGCAAGTGGCAGACCTCGGGCGAGCGTTACGTGGAGGTCGAGCACCTGCTGTCCTGGCACGTCTCCAGTGCCCTGCGGCGGGTCGCCGTACCGCCCGCCGCGGGTGACGACGGAGCCGGGCCCGCCCTGCTGGCCTGCACCCCGGGCGAGACGCACACGCTTCCGCTGGAGGCGCTCGCCGCCGGGCTCGCCGAACGCGGCCTGGGCGTGCGGATGTTCGGAGCGTCGGTGCCGGGCGAGGCGCTGAGCGAGGCCGTGCGCCGGACCGGCCCGTCGGCCGTGGTGCTGTGGTCCCAGTCGCGGAACACGGCCGCACGGCCCCTGGCGCACCACGTGACGTCCATCGAACGCGGAGTACGGGGGGCCAGGACCCGCCCGGCGGTCCTGATCGCCGGACCGGGCTGGGCGGGCGCCCCCCTGCCCGGCACCCACCGCCCCCGTGAGCTGGGCGAGGCGATCAGGATGCTCACCGGATTGTGCGCGCGGTGAGTCGTCCCGTGAGCCGTCCGGTGAATCGTGCGGTGAGGCGTCCGGCGAGATGTCCGGTGAATCGTGCGGTGAGGCGTCCGGCGAGATGTCCGGTGCGGCACGGGGTGAGACACGCTGTGCGGCGCGCGCCCACCGCCTGCCGTGCTGGAGGGGTTTGAGCTGGGAGCATGCGCGGTGAGCCCGGCCCGGACCGGCCAGGTCGCACGACCCGGTCGCACGGCCCGGCTCCCGGCCGGGCCCCGGCCGAGGTCATCAGCCCGTGCGAAAGGCGAATTCCATGGTGAAACCTGCTGAGCCACGGCCCGATGTCATCGTGATCGGAGCGGGCGCGGCGGGCCTCGCCTGTGCGACCGACCTGAGCACAGCCGGACTCTCGGTCCGCCTCCTGGAGGCATCGGACGAGGTGGGCGGCCGCATGCGCACCGACCGGCGGGACGGCTTCCTCCTCGACCGGGGCTTCCAGGTGTTCAACACGTCCTACCCCCAGGTCAGGAAGCGCCTGACACTGCGTGAGCTGCGGCTGCACCCCTTCACACCGGGCGTGCTCGTGCAGACGGGGACCGGCGCCACCGGCCGGGTACGGTTCAGCGATCCGACCCGCCGCCCGGCCTCCGCCGGGGATCTGTTGCCCGGACGGCTGGCCTCAGGTCGCGATCTGCTGGCGCTCGGGGTGCTCTCGGCCCGGGACATGTTCGGCCCGGTGAGCGCGATCCTGCGACGCGCCGACCGCACGACCCGCACCGAACTCGCCGACGCGGGCATCTCCGACGAGCTCGTGCGGACCCTGTTCCGGCCGTTCCTGTCGGGCGTTTTCCTGGAGGACGAACTGGAGACCTCCTCCCGCGTCTTCCACCTCGTCTGGCGCAGCATGCTGCGCGGCAGCCTCTGCCTGCCCGCCGCAGGCATCGGCGCCGTGCCGGCGGCGCTCGCCGCAGCCCTGCCGCCGCGCGCCCTGTCCGTCGAGACCCCCGTGCACAGCCTGACCGACGACGGCGTGCTCGGTGAGGACGGGACGGAGCGTCCCGCGCCCGTGGTGGTGGTGGCCACGGGCCCCGAACGGGCCGCGCGGCTGCTGCCCGGCCTGACGGTCCCGGAGACCCGGACCGTCACGACGTACTACCACGTGGCCGGCGCTTCCCCGCTGCGGGAGCCGACCCTGCTCGTCGACAGCAGGCGCCGCTTCCTGAACACGGTGGTCCTCAGCGAGGCCGTACCGTCCTGCGCGCCCGCCGGGTACGCGCTGATCTCGACCTCCGTGGCGGGCCCGGACGCCCCGGGCCGGGAGGCGCGGGTCCGGCGGGATCTCGCCGAGGTCCACGCCACCGACACCGCCGCCTGGGACCTGCTCGCCACCTGCTCGGTGCCGGGAGCTCTGCCCGCCATGCCGCCGCCCTGGCCGTTGTCCCGCACCTCACGCGTCGGGCCGGGCCGGTACGTGTGCGGGGACCACCGGGCGACCGGCTCGTTGCAGGGGGCGCTCGCCTCCGGGGCACGTGCGGCCCGTGAGGTTCTCGCGGACCGGGGCTGACCCGAGCGATCACGGCTGCCCCGCCCCCAAGACGGCGGTTCCACGGCCCCGAAGCGGTGAGACGAACGAGGGCCGGCCCGGCCGGCCAGGTGTGGTCCGACCGGACGGGGGCACTTGTCGCCCATGAACGCAGAGGCTGAGAGTGGTACGCAGAACGGAACGCGGCGCAGAACATGGGGAAGCGTTCTCCTGCAGGTGACCTTTCTGGTGTTGGCCTTCCTGGCCATGGTCGGTTTCTCGGTTGTGCTGGCGAAGGTGACGCTCACACCGTCGCCGGCCTCCGAGGAGCTCGTGAAGTCGAATCTGCGTCCCGGCCGCTCGCTGCGGCAGTACGCCGAGGACTACACCTTCCTCGCGGCCTGCAAGCAGGCGGGCGGAAACCTGGTGCTGGGCATGCCGTTCGGCGTGCTCCTGCCCATTCTCGTACCGCGCCGGCTGCGGATGGTCCGGATGGTCCTGCTGACCGTAATGGTCATAGCGATCGTCGAACTCGTCCAGGGAGCGCTCGTGGCCGGGCGTGCCTTCGACGTCGACGACGTCATCCTCAACACCGCGGGCGCGCTTCTCGGCTATCTGCTGCTGGGCCGTCGTCTGAGCCACCGCTACCACGTACTCGCGGCCGGACCGGAGCCGGTGCCCGAACGCACCCGGGCGCCGGAACCGGCCGGACGCGACGAGCGCGGGACCGAGCCGCGCCGCCGGCCCTGGCAGGAGAAATGGGCGAAGGCCGCGGCACGGACGAAGCCGGCGGCGAAACCCCTGGAGAAGCCGGAGCGGAAACCGGCGATGAAGCCGGTGCGGAAGACGGAGAAGACGGCGGGGCCGGACGCCGAGCCCAAGCCGGCCCCGGTGTCCAAGGCCGAGCCCAGGCCGAAGACGGCCAAGACGTCCAAGCCCAGGGCCGGGACCGCTGCGACGTCCAAGCCCAAGGCCCGGCCGAAGCCCTCGGCCGCGAGTGGCAGGACGCCGCGCGGGGACCGAGACGGAGACGGGGACCGAACCGGTCCGGGCCGCGCGCTGCTGGACCGGTTCCGCGGGCGCTGACCGTGCGGGCCGGGGGAGCGCCCCGGCCCGCACGGCCCCGGGCCGGCGGGGCACCCGATCGGCCTGTGGCCGTTTGCGGGCCGCTCTCCGGGGCCCGAGCGTGAGGTGACGCGGAGTGCGCAGAGGGCGTACGCGATCACCTGCCGAAGGGGAGCGCCATGGCCGACGCCCAGTGGAGCCCGGGGCGCAGGGCGGGGGACGCGGGCGAGTTCCTGCCCGTGCTCGACCTCATCGAGCCCACCCGTCAGCGCCGGCTCACCGTCCTGTTCCGGCTGCTGCTGCTGATTCCGCATTTCGTCGTGCTGCTGTTCCTGGAGATCGCGGCCTTCTTCACCGCCGTGTTCGGCTGGTTCGCGGCCCTGGTGCTGGGCCGGCTGCCGGAGCCCGTCTTCCGCTTCCTCGCCGGAGTGCTCGGCTACCGTACGAGGGTCGCAGCGAGCGCCTTGCTCCTCATCGACCGCTACCCGCCGTTCGCGCTGGACCCGCCGTCCGGCTATCCGGTCCAGATCGACGTCCGCCCGACGAGGCTCAACTGGCTGGCTGTCTTCTTCCGGCTGATCCTGGTGATTCCCGCAGCGATCGTGCAGAGCCTGGTCACATCGGGCTGGTACGTCCTGGCGATCGTGTGGTGGCTGATCACGCTGATCCTGGGACGTATGCCCCGCCCGCTCTTCGAGGCCACGGCTGCCACGCTGCGCTACGACATGCGCGTGTCCGCCTATATGTCGTTGCTCAGCCCCGCCTACCCCAAGGGCCTCTTCGGCGAGGACGCGCTCTCCGTGCCTGAGCGGCAGGGGCGCTCCGCCACCCGGCCGCTGGTCATCAGCGGCGCGGGCAAGGCACTGCTGGTGTTCTTCCTGGTACTCGGGCTCGTCAGCGCCGTCACGACCTCCGTGACCAGCTCGTCGTCCGACGACAGCGACATGTGGATGCATCGACAAAGCGCTCGCATCGTGTACCCGCCAACAGGCATGATCGGGCGATGACATGGACAGCTCCAGAGGTAGAACGCGCCGGCGGATCGCTCGTCGCCGGTGAGCGCGAGATGCTCATCGGGTATCTCGGATGGTTCCGCGGCACCCTCCTGATGAAGTGCGCCGGCCTGACCGGTGAGCAGCTCGCCGAGCGGACCGTGGAGCCGTCCAACCTCTCGCTCCTCGGCCTCGTACGCCATATGGCCAAGGTCGAACGCACCTGGTTCAGGCAGCGCTTCGCCGGGCAGCCGATCGAGCCCATGTACGACCCCGGCGACGGCAAGGACGCCGACTTCGAGAAGCTCGATCCGGCCACCGCCGCCGAGGACTACGCCCGGCTGGTGGAGGAGTCCCGGCTGGCGGACGAGGTCGTCGCCGGTGCCTCGTTCGACGACACCTTCACCCACGACGGTGAGGTCTACAACCTGCGGATGGTGCACATCCACCTGATCAGCGAGTACGCGCGACACATCGGCCACGCCGACCTGGTGCGCGAGCGGCTGGACGGCGTCACAGGGGCGTGAGTGCCGGTCCGGCGAAAACGGCCGTCTGTATCAACGTACGGAATCGGCCGGATCCGGGGCGGTGGGCGGAGTGAATCCGGACAGCCGGGTCACACGGGGAGTATGACTTCCACCGACTTACCTACAGACGCACCGGGCAAGTCCGACGGACAAGCGGGCGGCGGCCGCGACAACGGTCCCCGCCGCAGCCGGCGATGGGGGAGGGCGGCCGCGATCGGCGTGGTCGCCGTCGTGCTGCTCCTCCTGGGCACACGGCTCAGCCTGCTGCCGGGGCTGGGTGACATCTTCGGCGAGAAGACCCATGACCGCTCGGGCCCCGCCGTGCTCAAGTCGATCCGTGACATGAGCCGGTACGAGGCGGCGGCGGGCAATTTCCAGGTCGTCGTCGATCTGGAGAAGGACACGAAGTTCGTCCCGGACGCGATCCGAGGCTCCCGCACGCTGTACGTCGGCGCGGGCACGGTAGGTGCCTCCGTCGACCTGGGCGATGTCGCGGACAACGGAGTCGTCGTCAACGAGGACCGGACCAAGGCCGAGCTCCGGCTGCCGCACGCCGTCCTCGGCAAACCGGCGCTCGATCCCGACCGCTCGTACGCGGTGTCCAAGCAGCGCGGGCTCTTCGACCGGATCGGGGACTTCTTCTCCGACAATCCCGGCAGCGAGCAGGCGGTGAACAAGCTGGCGGCCCAGCACATCGGCGAGGCGGCGAAGGAGAGCGGGCTCACCCAGCGCGCCGAGAAGAACACCACCGCCATGCTGCAGGGGCTGCTCGGCTCGCTCGGCTTCACGGAGGTCACCGTCAGTTACGGTGACGCCCGCAAGTAGGCGCGGTCATCGAGCGGACCCGCCCGGCTCCCGGGTCCGCTCCCCGGCCTTTCCGCTCGGCCTTTCTCCCGTGCGGTCCGGCCCGGTGGACCTCTCCTTCCTCCCCTTCCTCAACTCCCTTGCGGTTCCGCACCCTTGACGGCGACGCCTCGATAGGTATGGTCTAGTCCAAGTGCAGGGACGGCGCCGGACACCGCGTTCGCGGGGTGTTTCCGGTCATGGATCCTGCCGTTCCCTTCGCGCCTCTTGGCCCCACACTCGAGAGGCTGGACTGCCGCTATCGGGCTCCCCACGGTCCGCCCGCGTCGCAGCGATGCCTCATGTGAAGGAGAAGCATGCACGCGAAAAGGAAGACCGCCGTAGCCGTCGGTGCCGTACTCGCACCGGTACTCGCCCTGACCCTTCCGGCAGGCTCGGCCAGCGCCCACGGTTACATCTCGTCACCCCCGAGCAGGCAGGCGCAGTGTGCCGCCGGAACGGTCAGCTGCGGCTCCATCACCTACGAGCCCCAGAGCGTGGAAGGCCCCAAGGGGCTGACCAGCTGCAGCGGCGGCAACAGCGCGTTCGCCGAGCTCGACGACGACGCCAAGGGCTGGAAGGTCACTCCGGTGAGTTCCAGCACCTCGTTCCAGTGGAAGCTGACCGCTCGTCACTCCACCAGCACCTGGCAGTACTTCGCGAGCGGCCAGAAGATCGCGGAGTTCAACGACAACGGTGCCCAGCCCGGCGCGACCGTCACCCACCAGGTGAACTTCGGCAGCCTCAAGGGCCAGCAGAAGGTCCTCGCGGTCTGGAACATCGCCGACACGGCCAACGCCTTCTACGCGTGCATCGACGTCAACGTCAGCTGATCCCCGCACGCACCGTCCGGCCGCCGCGACCACCGGCGACCGGTGGACGATGAGAGGGACCCCTGCCCTGTACCGGGCGGGGGTCCCTGTCGTGACACCGTGAACCGGCCGCTACCGCTCCCGGGGGTACCGGGCACGGACACCCGGTTGGTCGGTCCCGTCACCCACATGCTGCCGGGGCCGCGCAGAATCGGCCGGGCGCGGCAACGCTGATTGCGTCACCGCGTCTGCAGAATCGGGATCAGCATGCTCATATCCAGCATCCTCGGCCTCGGCCCCGGAGCGTCGGGCCGTTCGCGTAGCGGGTACGCCTTCGCGGCCGTTCTCACCGCGGCGGTGTACGCCGGAGCGGTGCCGGCCGCCGCTGAGGGGGCATCCCCCACCGTCGCGGGCGGGAGCGGCGTCGCCGAGCGGCCCGCGCATCCCGTCGTCGCCCCGGCCCCGCCGTCCGGAGCGCCGGTCGACACCGCTGCGGTCGGCCCGGACCGTGGCGAGGTCATCGGCTCCCGGTTGCCGGGCGCGCCCGAGCCGCTCGCGCCCGGGGGAGCCAGGACGCTGGTGCCCGCCGTGATAGGGGGCGCCGTCGGGCTGGCCCTGTTCGCGGCCGGCGGCGTGCTGGCCGCCGCCCGCAGACGCGGCGGCCACGCAGGCCGCCGGCACGGCTGACACCGTCCGGCGCGACACGTCGGACGCCCCCGGGATTCGGGGCGGCCGATGGTGTTGAAGCCATGATGAGGTAGCGCGGCCGATGAAGTGTCACGGCCGGATCGTCGACGACGGGACAGACGTCATGCCTCTCCAGGGTGAGTACGAACCGAGCCCCTCCCAGTGGGTTCGGGACCAGGTCGAGAAGTACGAGAGCTCGGGCGGTACGGAAGGGACCACGATGCGGGACCTGCCCGTCATCATCCTGACCACGCGTGGAGCCAAGAGCGGGAAGATCCGCAAGACGCCGCTCATGCGCGTCGAGCACAACGGCGTGTACGCGGTGGTCGCCTCGCAGGGCGGAGCCCCCAAGCACCCGGTCTGGTACCACAACCTCACCGCCGACCCGCGTGCCGAACTGCAGGACGGCCCGGTGCGCCAGGACATGAACGTCCGGGAGGTGACCGGGGACGAGAAGGCGGTCTGGTGGGAGCGCGCCGTCGAGGCGTTCCCCGACTACGCCGACTACCAGAAGAAGACCGACCGGCAGATCCCGGTGTTCGTCCTGGAACCGGCGGAGACCAGCCACTGACCAGCCGGACACGGCACGAGGACGGGGCGCGGCAGCACTCCTGAGCGCGCCCCGGAGGCCCCACCGGTTCCCCTGCGGAACCCGTGGGGCCTCCGGCCGTCCCCCCGGCATGGCCGGCGGGCCGCCTCCGCGGCCGCCCCGGACACGTCACCCGGCGGCTCCGCGCGCGGCCGGCGGACACACGGCCGGCGGCGAACCGCTACGGGGCACAGGGCGCGGCGGGATACCCTCCAGCACGGCCCCTTGAGGTGCGGGGCCGAGTGGGAAGGATTCAGAACCAGATGACAGACAATTCCTACCTGGTCGCGTTCGTCCGGGCGCGTCTCGACGAGGAAGAAGAGGTCGCACGTGCGGCAGGCGGCCAGGGGTGGCGATGTCCGGCCGAGGTGCCGGGCGAGATCCACGACCGCACCGGCGCCATCGCGTTCAGTCTGAGGACGCACGGCTACAACCACCACATCGCCCGCCAGGACCCCGCCCGCACCCTCCAGCGCATCGAGACGAGTCGCGTCCTCCTGGACGAGTACGCCGAGGTCGCCGGGCTGGACACCGACCGCCCCGAGCGGGACTTCGCATCGGGGCGCGCCTTCGGGCTGGGGTTCGTGGTCAGGCAGATGGCCGCGGAGCACGCGGGGCATCCTGACTACCAGGTGAAGTGGCTGCCCCGGTTCACGCAGTAGCGCCGCGGCCGGGTCCGCGCGGCACTCGCGCCCGGCCGCTTCCGCCCCCTGTGGCCGCCGCACCCGGGCGCGGCGGCCGACCGGATCCCGACGGCGGTGCTCAGAGGGGATTCATGCTCCCGTCGCCCTTCGTGCTCACCTGATCGCTCCGCTCCTGGAGCCGGCGCGCCTTGTCCTTCAGGCGCTCCCGCTCCTGTGGGTCGGAGGCCCGCTCGGCGGCCTCCTGCATTTCCTGCGCCTTGGCGCGAATACGCTCGGCGCGGCCTCCGGATTCATCCGCAACGCTCATGATCACTCCTGGATCTCGGGGAGCCGACGCCACCAGCGAATCAGCGCTCCCGCGCACCTGCATCTCGAACGGTGACCGACTGCGACGAATACCCGCGGTGCGGGGTGCGGGCGTACCGCGCCGGCCCGGAGGTGGTCGGAGCGGCCGCCGACGTGGCGTAGGGTGGTGATCACAACGACGCGGGGTGGAGCAGCTCGGTAGCTCGCTGGGCTCATAACCCAGAGGTCGCAGGTTCAAATCCTGTCCCCGCTACTTTTGAGGCAGGGCCCGGAACCACACGGTTCCGGGCCCTGCTGGTTTTCTCCGAACGTTCTGGGAGCCGGCCCGTGGGCGGGTCAGCCGAAGGGGCTGTTGCCCGGTGAGCCGTCCTCGGTGCGGTCCCCGAAGATCGTGGAGTACGCGATGAGCGCGATGAACGGGAAGACGATGGCATCGACCCACATCCACGTGTTCGCACCCACCACCAGCGGCCAGATGACGGACGCCGCGTAGGTCACGAGCACGGTCACGAGGAAGACGGCGAGCGCGGGCCGGACGCGGTGCCGGCGGACCGGCCTCGCCGGATATCCCCGTGGGCCGCCGGTACGTGCCGTCCCGTTGCCTCTCGTGCCTCTCGTGCCTTTCACCGTCGGGACCGCTCCTTGTCCGCCGGGCCGGCAGGGGCGGCCTCGTCAGCCGCCGTGCTGATGACCTGTTCCAGGACGTCACGTGAGCGGAGCAGGTCGTTGACGGTCCGGTCGATCCGGTCCCGTTCGGTGGTGAGTTCGGCGACCAGCGCCGGGGTGGCGTTCATCGACGGGCCGCCGTCGTTGTCACGCATGCAGGGCAGGATCCGCGCGATCCTCGAGCTGTGGAGCCCGGCCGCGTAGAGCTCCTGGATGCGGATGACGCGATCGACCGCGCCGTCGGGGAAGTCCCGGTGACCGCCGGGCGTCCGGCCGGATGTCAGCAGGCCCTGTTCCTCGTAATAACGCAGTGACCGCTCGCTGACACCAGTACGTGACGCCAGTTCCCCGATGCGCATGTCCCACCCCACGACTTGAATGTGACACCAATGTCAGGTTCTACGTTACCGGCATGACGAACACACAACAGGTCCCCGCCGTCTCCCGGCTGTTCGAGCCCGCCCGCCTCGGCACCCTGGAACTGCCCAACCGACTGGTGATGGCACCGCTCACCCGCAACCGGGCCGGGGCCGACGGGGTCCCCGGCCGGCTGATGGCGACCCACTACGCGCAGCGCGCCTCGGCCGGTCTGATCATCGCCGAGGGCACGACGCCGAACCCCGTGGGCCAGACCTATCCCCACATCCCCGGCATCCACAGTGCCGCGCAGATCGCCGGCTGGCGGCGGGTCACCGATGCGGTGCGCGAGGCCTCCGGCACCCGGATGTTTCTCCAGTTGCAGCACGGGGGCCGGGTCGGCCACCCCGACACCAGCGGCCGCATTCCGCTCGCCCCGTCCGCCGTACGGTTCCCGGAGGAGCTCCACACCCCCGGCGGACTGCGGAGCACTGTCGTGCCCCGTGCGATGAGCGCCGGGGACATCAGGTCCACCATCGCCGACTTCGCCACCGCCGCACGCAACGCCGTCGAGGCCGGCTTCGCCGGTGTGGAGGTGCATTCCGCCAACGGCCATCTGCTCCACCAGTTCCTGGCGCAGAACACCAACCGCAGGACCGACGGCTGGGGCGGACCGGTTCAGGGGCGGATCCGGTTCACCACCGAGGTGGTCCGCGCCGTCACCGAAGCCATCGGCCCGGACCGGGTCGGCGTACGGATATCGCCCGGAGCGGGCGTCAACAGCATCGAGGAGGGCGACACGGAGGACATCTACCGGGCGCTCGTCCCCGCCCTCGCGGGCATCGGCCCGGCCTATCTGCACCTGATCCACGCGGACCCCGACAGCGCGCTCTTCACCCGGATCCGCAAGGCCTGGCCCGGCACGCTGATGGCCAACCCCGTCCTCTCCCGTGAGGAGGGCGCGGCCGACGGCGGCAAGCGGCGGGGGGAGCGGCTGATGGCCGAGGGCGCCGATCTCGTCGCGCTGGGCCGCGGCTTCCTCGCCAACCCCGACTTCGTCGAGAGGCTGCGAACCGGCGCGCCGCTCAACGAGATCCGCCCGGAGCTGCTGATGCACGTGCACGGGGCGCAGGGCTACAACGACTACCCCGCGCTGGTCCGCCGGTGACCCGGGCAGGGCTGCTCCCGGCGGCGGGCGCGCCGGGAGCACGGCCCGTCAGCGAAGGTCGAGCCGCATCAGGACGCGGGGGTGACCGGCGAGCACCGAGGTGGTGTCGGCGGCGTGGGTGAACCCCGCGCGCTCGAAGTTCTTCCGGATTCCGGCGTACGCCATCGTCAGGTCGACCTTGGCGTCACCGTTGTCGAGGGGATAAGCCTCGATCACCGGTGCGCCCTGGGCGCGGGCGAAGTCCACCGCACCGGCGATGAGGGCATGCGAGATCCCCTTCCTGCGATGGCCGGGGCGGACTCGGATGCACCAGAGGGACCAGACGGGCAGGTCGTCGAGGTGCGGAACCTTGCGGCTGCGCGCGAAGATCGTGTCCGAGCGCGGTCCCACGGCGGCCCAGCCGACCGGCTCCTCGCCGTCGTAGGCGAGGACCCCCGGAGGGGGCTGCTCGCGGCACAGGCCGGCCACGTAGTCACCCCGGGCCCGCCCCCGTAGCTCGTTGTTCAGCTTCGAGGGGATGCGGTGGCTCAGGCACCAGCAGACGTTGGAATCAGGCGACTTGGGGCCGATCAGGGTGCGGGTGTCCCCGAAGACCGTGGCCGGACGAACCTCGATGGTCATGCCACCACAGTGCCACGGGCCGGACGGCGAGGCAGGCGGACGGCGAGGCCGCCGTACGAAGGGGGACCCGGCACGAGGCAGCGCGAGGCGGTCAGCGGGGACGGTGCGTTCCCGGCGTGTGCCCGAAGGCGCGCCGGAAGACATCGATGAACGCACTGGCGGACGACCAGCCGCACCGGTGGGCCACGGTGGTCACCGGGACGTTCTCGGCCAGCAGGACCAGTGCCTGATACAGGCGCAGTTGGGTGCGCCACTGCGGGAACGTCATGCCGAGATCGGCTCGGAAGCGGCGCGAGAGCGTGCGGTCGCTGGCGCCGACCTCCCTGCCCAGGGCGGCCAGAGTACGGTCGTCCGCCGGATCGGCGCGCAGGATCTCGCACACCGCCCTGAGCTGAGGGGCCGTCGGGGTGGGCAGGTGCAGGGGCTCCTGGGGCGAGACCCGCAGCTGGTCGAGCAACACGGCCCGCAGCCTGCCGCGTTCGGGGCCGTCCTCGTACGGGGTGCGCGTGTGGGCGAGGATCAGTTCACGAAGGAGAGGGCCGACCGCGAGCACGGCCGGCTCGCCCAGGCCGAGCGGGTTGTCACCCGCGTCCAGACCGACCAGGTGCAGTTCGAGTTCGCCATGGGCCTGGTGGGCGTGCACGGTGCCGGCGGGCACCCAGATCGCGCGGGTGCCCGGTGCGATCCAGGTGCCCGTACTCGTCGTCACGGCCAGCACGCCCCGGCCCGCGTAGACGATCTGGTGGCCGTCGTGGCGGTGGGCGTCGATGGCGGCTCCGGACGCCAGCCACTGGGTGCGGGTCGGCGCCACGGGCTCGTGGCGGATTTCCGTCATTGGTTGGCAGCATATCGGAAGCGCGTCACACCGCTCGGCGATGAACATGGCGATGTGCCAAGGAACCGGACCATCCTCATGCTGTCGGTCGGCCACGCCTGCGTGGACATCTACCAGGGCGCCGTGGCGTCGCTCGTCCCGTTCTTCGTCGCCGAGCGCGCCTACAGCTACGCCGCCGTCTCGGGCGTCGTGCTCGCCGCGTCCCTGCTGTCCTCGGTCGCCCAGCCGGTGTTCGGCGTCCTCACCGACCGGTGGGCGATGCCCTGGCTGCTGCCCGTGAGCACGATCCTCGGAGGGCTGGGCATCGCCCTGAGCTGCGTGAGCGGCTCCTACCCCCTGACCCTGGCCTTCGTTGCCGTGTCCGGTGTCGGCGTGGCCGCCTACCACCCCGAGTCCGCCCGCGTCGCCCGGCTCGTCAGCCGGGGCAGCCACACCGCGATGGGCTGGTTCTCGCTCGGCGGCAACCTCGGCTTCGCCGCCGCACCCCTCATGGTCACCGCGGTCGTCGCGTCCGGCGGACTGCGCCTGGCGCCCCTGTTCGTGGTGCCCGCCCTGGTCGGCAGCGTGCTGTGCCTGCCCGTGCTGCGCGCGCTGGAGAAGACGGCACACGACGGCGGCCCCGGCAGCACGATCGGCACCGGCACCGACGACAAGGCCTCGTTCGTGAAACTGTCGCTGGCCGTCGTCTGCCGGTCCATCGCCTTCATCGGGCTGAGCACGTTCATCTCCCTCTACGTCAAGCAGCGTCTCGGCGGCAGCACGGCGGCCGGCACCGCCGCGCTGTTCGTCCTTTACCTCGGCGGCGCGGTGGGCTCCGTACTGGGCGGCGCCCTGGCCAACCGCTGGGACCGGGTCGCCGTCGCCCGCTGGTCCTACCTCGTCTCGGTCGCCGCCGTCGCGGGGGTCGTGTACGTACCCGGCCCGGCGGTCTACGCATGCGTGGTGCTGACGTCGGCCGGCCTGTACGTCCCCTTCTCGCTCCAGGTCACGCTCGGCCAGGACTACCTGCCCACCCGGGTCGGCACGGCGAGCGGGATCACCCTCGGGCTGACGGTCAGCATCGGCGGCCTGGCCAGCCCCCTCATCGGCAGCATCGCCGACGCGACCTCGCTGCGCACCGCCCTGACCCCACTGATCCTGATGCCCGCCCTGAGCTGGCTGCTGCTGCGCACACTGCCCGAGCCCGCAGCGCCGAAGCCCGCCGCCGCTGCCGAGCCCGTGGCGGCAGCGCGGCAGACCGGAGACGACACGGATGCCGAACTCTCACCCTCCCGCGACCACCGCTGACCCGGACCGTTCGGCCGGCGCGCGGTCGCAGGACGCGTGCCCCCTTCAGGACTGGGGCTGCCCGGCCGCTCGTCGGCAGCCTTCGTGGCAGTTGCTGTCGAGCCACCGGACGTCGGCCGGAGAGGTCGAGTACTGCCGGTGCACCTGTGACGCCGTGGTGGTCCTCCACCGGGGCGAACTCGCGGCGTACATCGGGCCCCGGCCCGGCCGGCGCGCCTCCCCCTGATCAGGAGCTGCGGCTGCGCCCGGCACCCTGGGCGGCGAAGCGGGACGGCGGCAGGCCGAAGGTGCGCGTGAAGGCCGCGGTGAACGCCGCGGGGGAGGCGTAGCCAAGCCGCCCGCCGACCTCGCTCACCGACGCGGTCCGCAGCAGCGCAACGGCGGCGAGCAGCCGGGCGCGGGCCCGCCAGACCGCAGGGCTGTCGCCCGTCTCCGCGCGGAAGCGCCGGGTGAAGGCCCGCTCGCTCATGGCCGTCCGGGCGGCCCACGCCGTGTTGGTGACACCCGCGTCCGGGGCGGCCAGATACTCGCGGCAGAGCCTCGCGAGGTCGGTGGAGGCGGGGATCGCGACATGGAACGGCAGTGGGGCGCGCTCGGCGATCTCGTGGAGGAGGAGCGCCGCGACAGCTCCCTCCCGCCCGGACAGGCCGTAGTCGCTCCCGAACTCCACCGCGACCAGGAGCAGTTCGCGCAGCAGCGCGGATACGTCCACCACCGTGCAGTTCACGGGCCACCAGGGGACCGCGTCCGGCTCGATGTACAGACTCCTGGTGCTCACTCCCAGCATGTGGACCCGATGCCGGGTCGCGGCCGGAATCAGAACCGCCCGCTCCGGCGGAACCGTCCAGGTGCCGTCGGCGGTGTCGACGACCATGACCCCGGTGGCGCCGTAGAGGAACTGAGCGCGCCGGTGCTCGTGCCAGTCCAGCACGTGGCCGGGCGGGTAGTCGGTGCCGATCGGCAGGACGGCCCGGTCGACGTGGTCGACGTCCGCGAGAGGAACGTTCTTCACCCCTTCACCCTTCCACGCCGGTGGCCGAAACGCGAAGGAATGCTGCCGGATATCGAATGCGGGCACCGCGTCCGCGCTGGTGGAGTGGTGCCCATGGACGTTGTGGCATTGGCAGGGATCGGTCTCCTCACAGGGATGACGACGGTGTTGTTCGGGTTCGGCGGCGGATTCGTCGCGGTGCCCGTCGTGGTGTGGGCCGACGCCGCACTCGGCGTGGACGCGATGCGGGTGGCGACGGCCACCTCGGCTCTGGTGATGGTGGTGAACGCGGGCTTCGCGACGGCCGTCACGCCGTGGCGGGTGCTCCGCGCGCTGCGCGGCAGCGGCCGGCTGCTCCTCCTCCTGGCGGCGGGCGCGTCGGCGGGAGCCGCCGCCGCGAGGTTCGCCCCGGCCGGTCCGGCCCGCTGGGCCTTCGTCGCGTACGTCGCCCTCACTGTCGTCGATCTGCTGCTGCGTCCCGGATTCCTGCGCCCCCGCGCCCGCGAGGCGGTTCCCGTCACTCCGCGTCCGCTGCCCGCGCTCCTCGGCGCGCCGGTCGGGGCGGTCGCGGCCTTCCTGGGCGTCGGGGGAAGTGTGATGACCGTCCCCGCGATGCGGCGCGCCGGACACACGATGCGGGTGGCGGCTGCCCTGGCCAACCCGCTCACCCTCGCGATCGCGCTGCCGGCCACCGCGGTGGCCCTCTGCGGCGCCGCGCTCCCCGCCGCCGCGGACGCGCATGTGCACCTGGTCGGTCTCGTCGACGTCCGTGCCGCCTCGGCGCTGCTCCTCGGAGCGCTGCCGGTGATCGCTGTGCTGCGCCGGCGTCCGCCGAGGATCTCCGACCGCACCCACGCCTGGGCGTACATCGGGCTGCTGGCCACGGTGACGGTGGCGATGCCGCTGGCGGGCTGAGGCGGCAGGCGGGGCCGGGAGTTCGTCCGCCCGTGTTCGCCGTGAGCCGAGAGGGTCGCGAACGGCGGGGAAAGGCAGCAGGGTTGGCCGTATGGAGCCGATTCTCGTACTCGTGCACAGCCCGTCCGTGGGTCCTGCCACCTGGAGTCCGGTGGCGGACCGGCTGACCGCCGAGGGGTATCAGGTACGCGTCCCGTCCCTGCTGCACGTGGGCGCCGGTGAACCACCGTTCTGGCCCACGGCCGCCGAAGCCGTCCGGGCGGACCTCCGCGGCATTCCCACGGACCACCCGCTCGTCCTGGTGGCGCACAGCAACGCGGGCCTGTTCCTCCCGGCTGTCCGCTCGGTGCTCGACCATCCTGTGGCCGCATCGGTCTTCGTCGACGCCGCGCTGCCCGCCCGTAGCGGACCGACTCCCGTCGCCCCGCCCGAACTGCTCGAACTCCTCCGCCCGATGGCGGTGAACGGCATCCTGCCGCGCTGGACCGACTGGTGGGACGAGGCGGACATCGCGCCCATGTTCTCCGATCCGGCGATGCGCCGGAAGGTCGTCGCCGAACAGCCCAGGCTTCCGCTCGCCTACTACGAGCAGCACATCCCGGTCCCCGCCGGCTGGGACGACCACCCCTGTTCGTACCTGTTGTTCGGCCCTCCGTACGAGGAGACGGCCGCCGAGGCACGCGCCCGCGGCTGGCGGACCGCGCACCTGCCCGGGGAGCACCTGCACCAGACCGTCGATCCGGCCGGCACCGCGCGGCAGCTCATCGAACTCACCGCCGGGGAAGCCCGGCCGTAGGATGCCGGAATGCGTGCACAGGACAACGGGGCTGCGTCCGCCCTTCTGATGAACGGCACCGTCGGTGTGGGCAAGACGACCGTCGCCGAGGCGGTGGGCGATCTCCTCGCCGATGCCGGGGTCCCTCATGCGGTGCTCGACCTTGACAGCCTCAGGCAGTCGTGGCCCGCGCCGCCCGGTGACCGATTCAACTTCGGCGTGCTGCTGCGCAACGTCCGAAGCATCGCCGCCAACTACCTCGACGCGGGAGCGGTGCGTCTCGTGCTCGCGGGCGTGATCGAGCAGCCGGACGAGCGGCGACGACTGGCCGACGCGGTGGGTGCCGGACTCACGGTGTGCCGCCTGAGGGCCGAACCCGCCGTCCTTCGCGAGCGCCTGACCCGCCGGCACGAAGGCGAACCCGAAGCACTGCGATGGCATCTGGACCGGTCCGGTGAACTGGACGCAATCCTCGACCGTTCCACGGTCGACGACTTCGTCGTCGACACGACCACGGGTCCGCTCACCGGCATCGCCGCGTCCGTCGTCGAGCGAGCCGGGTGGCAGTGACCGGGCTCTGACCGGGCGCCGGCCCGTTCCCGCCGCGTGACAGCGACGCGGCCCGCCCCGCGCGAGGACGCGGGCCGGGCCGGGCCGGGCCGGATGAGTGGTCGGCTGTCAGCTGCCGGTGGTGACCGCGGTCGCCGGCGTCTGCGGCGCCGGGCGGGCGGGGGCGGCGGACTCGGCGGTGAGGCGGAGCTGGTGGTAGGTCCGCAGCCGCAGGGTGCACCAGATGCCGATGACGGAGACGATCATCAGCGCCACCGCGGGCGGCCAGTACGCGCCGCCCGCCAGGGACGAGAGCCACACCGCCGTGACGGGTGCGAAGCCGGCGAAGATCATGTTGCAGATCTGGTAGGAGAGCGAGATGCCGGTGTAGCGCACGTGCGGTGCGAAGCCGTCGGCGAGGATCGCCGCGATCGGCCCGTACAGCGCGGACATCACCAGTCGCATGGCCAGCATCGACAGGTAGATCAGCACGACGCTGCCGGTGCCCATCACCATGAACTGCGGCAGTGAGAACAGCACGACTCCGCTCAGGCCCGCGACGACGACCCGGTGCGCTCCGATCCGGTCCCCGAGCAGTGCCAGGAACGGGGTGACGACGAGTTCCAGGAACGCGGCCAGTGAGAGCCCGTTGAGCAGCATCGACTCGGACAGATGCAGTTCGTCGGTGCCGTACGAGAGCAGATAGCTGGTCACGACGTAGTAGCCGCCGGTGGCCGTGGCGAGGGCGAACACGCCCACCAGGACCGTCTTCCAGTCCTTGCTCAGCACCTCGGCGACGGGCAGCCGGCTGCCGCCCTTGCCGGGCTCGGGCTGCGAGGCGTGGATGTCGTCCATCACCGGGGAGTCCTCGAGCTTCGTGCGGACCACGAGACCGATGATGACGAGGATCGACGAGGCGAGGAACGGCACGCGCCAGCCCCAGCTGTGGAACGCCTCGCTGCCGAACAGGTTCATCAGGCTGAACGCGCCGGTCGACAGCAGCGCGCCGACTGAGGAGCCGAGCTGGGCGAAGGAGCCGAAGAAGGTGGCCCTGCCCTTGGGCGCGTTCTCGACCGCGATGAGAACTGCGCCGCCCCACTCGCCGCCGATCGCTATGCCCTGGACCAGGCGGAGCGTGATCAGCAGGATCGGGGAGAGGGCGCCGACCTGCGCGTAGGTGGGCAGCAGGCCGATGGCGAACGAGGCGATGCCCATCATCAGCAACGTGATGACCAGGGTCTTCTTGCGGCCGACGCGGTCACCGATGTGGCCGAAGACGATGCCGCCGAGCGGCCGCAGCAGGAAGCCCACGGCGAAGGTGGCGAAGGCGGCGATCGTCCTGAGCGCCGGCGGCATGTCGGAGGGGAAGAACACGTCGTCGAACACGATCGCCGCGGCGGTGGCGAAGGCGTAGAAGTCGTACCACTCGATCGACGTGCCGGCCAGGGCGGCCAGGGCCGACCGGTACGGGCTCTGGGGCTTGCTCGGGGTGGTGCGGTCCGGCATGGGGACCTCCGGCAGGAAGGGTTACGGGGACGGGGAGGGGCGGACCCGGCAGGCGGCCGTTGGCCGCCGGGCGAGCGGAAGTGCGGGCGGAACGCGGCCCACGGGGGGCCGGGCGGCCGGACAGGTGGCGTGTCGGCCGTACCCGTCCGGCCGGTCCGCGGCGGCTCGGGCGTGGCCGCCGCAGCGGTCAGCGACCGGGTGCGGCCCAGGCGCGGCGGCCGCCGACCCAGGTCTCGCGCACCCGGATGCCGGTGAGCTCGTCGGCCGGGACCGTCAGCGGATCGGCGTCCAGGACCGTGAAGTCGGCGAGCATGCCGGGGGCGAGGGCGCCGACCGCGTCCTCCCGGTGCAGGGCGTGGGCGGCGGCCGCCGTGTGGGCGTGGAGACCCGCCTCGACCGGCAGCCTCAGCGCCTCGTCACCGAGGACCGTGCCGAGCACGGTGCGACGGGTCGCGGCGGCGGCGACGGCCTCCAGCGGGGCGGGCGGCGCGACCGGCGCGTCGGAGGAGAAGACCACCGGGACATCCGCCTCGGGGCAGCGGCCGGCCGGGTTGTAGCGGTGGCCGAGATCGCCGACGGCGGTCAGGGTGCCGTCGCCGGTGCGCAGGTGGTGCTGGGGCTGCATGACGGGGACGACACCGAGCTCGCCCATGCGGTCGATCTGCTCGTCGGTCGGCAGGCCGCAGTGCTCGATACGGTGCCGCATGCCGGGCCGCTCCCGGTCCGCCTGGGCCTTCTCGACCGCGTCGAGGACCATACCGATGGCGTACGGGGACTGGGCGTGGGTGGCTGTCTGCAGACCCGCCGCGTGCGCGCGCCGGACGATGTCCGCGTACTCCTCGACCGAGTGGTAGAGCTGTCCGTGGTGGCAGCAGTCCGCGGCGTAGCCCTCGGGGAAGTAGGCGGTCCAGCCGCCGAGCGTGCCGTCGGCGTAGAACTTCACGCCCTGGATGCGGAAGTGGTCGTCGCCGAAGCCGCGTACCGCGCCGAGTTCCAGCGCGGTGTCGAGCAGCGCCGACGTCAGGTACGCCGAGACGCGCATCCGCAGACTGCCGTCGTCGTTCGCCCGCAGATACGTCTCCATCTCGCGCCGCGACACCTGGGCGTCCCCGACCGTGGTGACACCTGCGGCCAGGAACACCTCCTGGGCGCGCAGCAGATGGTCGGCCATGATCTCCTCGGGCTCCGAGAGGTGGAAGTTCGGCCCGTGGTTGCCGATCTTCACCCCGGCGGGTCCGGTGAGCAGGTCGCAGGCGGCGTCCCACAGCTGCCCGTCCGGTTCGCCGTCCTCGAAGTGGCCGATGCTGCCGCCCTCGGGCGACGCGGTGCCGGCGCTGATGCCGCAGGTGCGCAGGGTGTGGGAGTTCACGACGCCGCCGTGTCCGGAGGCGTTCATCACGTAGACCTCGCGGTCGTCCGCGACCAGGTCCAGGTCGTGGCAGGTGGGGTGGCGCTGCTCCGCGAGCCGCCGGTGCTCGTAGCCGAAGCCCCGGACCGGGACCCCGGCCGGCAGCTCCCGTCCGGCCTCGCGCAGTACCTCCACCAGCGTCGCGATGTCCGGCACGCGCTCCGGCCGCAGGTCGACCCAGGCCAGGGCCTGCCCGTACATCACGGGGTGGCAGTGGGCGTCGATGAAGCCGGGGTGGATGAGGCCGCCGTCCAGACGGAGTTCCTCGTCGACCCGGCCGAGCGCCGCACGGGCCTCCTCGGCGGTGCCGACGTGCACGATGCGGTCGCCGCGCACGGCCAGCGCCTCGGCGCGGACCGAGGTGCCCGCGGCGGCGACGGCGGCACCGGTGACGAGCAGGGTGCGGTCGGGGTTGTCGGGATGACGGGGCATGGCAGGCCTGCTTTCGACCGGAGAGGTACAGGGGAGCGCCGACAGACGATTCGGCTCGCTGAACGATATGAAACGAACGAAGGATTGACCATAGGGAGAGGTGGGCAATTTTTGTAAAGTTCAATCGTTAGCTTGATTACGAATCAGCTGTGGCGGCCCCGGCGGGGAGGTGGTCTGTCCGCCGCACGCCGTCGCGGCCGGCCGTTCAGGCCGGGCGCGGAGCGGTGTCGTAGCGCTCCTTCACCAGTTCCAGGTGCAGCCAGCTCTCGACCTCGCGCACCGCCGGCAGCGCCCGCATCTCCTCCAGCGTGGCGCGTACCGCGTCGAAGGACTCCGCGGTGATCGTGCCCACCAGCTCCGCCCTGCCCAGGCACGTCGACAGGAAGGTCACCCGTTCGAACCGTTCCACCTGTGCGGCGACGGCCGCGGCCTCGCCGGCGACCCGGAGGCTGAATCCGCACAGGAAGCCCAGACCCAGCACATCGGGCCGCACCAGGGCGACCACCTTCGCCACCCCGCCGTCGAGCAGGCGCAGGGTCCGGGACCGGGTGGCCCCGGCGGACAGACCCACCCGCACCGCCAGTTCGGCGAAGGGCAGCCGCCCGTCGGCCTCCAGTGCGGCCAGGATCCGCTCGTCGACGTCGTCCTGCAGCGTCACGGTCGGCTCGTCGGTCAGCAGGTACGGGTCCTTGACGTGCCGGGTGGCGATCAGGGGATCCACGGTCCGCACTCCGGGAAGGGCACGGATGTGCTCGATGGTCCGCTCCAGTTCCTGGAATCCCGCGGTCCGCAGTTCGCTCATGATGGCCCGGCGCCCGCTCGTCAGGGTGACGAACGGGGCCTGCGGGAGCGCGGCGATCTCCCGGGCGACCGGCGCAGCCGCCCCCTCGGTGTCGATCGCGAGATGGGCCGACGCCGACAGCTGGCGCACCGCCGGGTGCACGATCGCCACCACGCGCACCGCCCCGGACTCCGTCAGCCGCTGGACCCGCATCCGGGCCGCCGGGCGGGACAGGCCCACCCGCTGGGCCAGCGTCTCGTAGGTGAGCCGCCCGTCGCCCTGCAGCTCCCGCACGATTCTCAGATCGGTCCCGTCCAGTTCCATGTGCTGTCCCCTCGGTGGCTCGGTGCCACCCGGCCGTACCCGCCGGGCGCCCGCTCATTGTCGGTCAGCGCCTCCGGTGCTCCGGCGGGGGAGTGCGGAGGTCGCCGCAGGCTGTTCAGGCAACCATGTCGGCAGCCATGGACAAATAATGCAGCGGAAACGTAAGTTTGGCAGCATCGCAACGATCGAATCATCCATGGAGACCCAAATGACGCGACCCGTCGCCGTGATCACCGACCCGGAGGAGCTCGACCCGGAGCCGGCTGTCCGGCTCCTGAGCGAGAGCGGCTTCGAGGTCCGGGTGGTGGGAAGCCGCGATCCGGAGGCGATCGCCGCGGCCGCGCACGACGCCGACGCACTGATCGTCGGCTACGCACGGATCGACGCCGCTCTCCTGGACCGCATGCCCAAGGTGCGGCTCCTCGCGACCATGTCCGCGGGTTACGACATGATCGACACCGCCGAGGCCGCCCGCCGCGGCCTGTGGGTCACCAATCTGCCTCACTCGGCCACCGAGGACGTCGCCGTCCACGCGCTGGCCGCGGCACTCTCGCTGATCCGCCACCTCCCGCAGGCGGACGCGGTGGTGCGCTCCGGCGGCTGGAACCGCGACTTCACGCAGGTGCCGCGCCGGGCGAGCGAGCTGACCCTCGGCCTGATCGGCTTCGGCCGCATCGCCCGCGCCCTCGCCCGCATCGCCGGCCCGGTCTTCGGCCGCGTCGTCGCCTTCGACCCGCACGCCACCGCCGCCGACTGGCCCGAGGGCGTCGAACGGCTCGAGCTGGACGCCCTCGTCGCCCAGGCCGACGTCCTCTCCCTGCACACCCCGTCCACCCCGGCCACCCGGGGGATGGTCAACGCGGATCTGCTCGCCCGGACGCGTCCGGGCAGCATGCTCGTCAACGTGTCCCGAGGCGACCTCGTCGACCCGCAGGCGCTGCTCGACGCCCTCGACAGCGGCCGGCTGGACGGCGCCGCCCTCGACGTCTTCCCCGTCGAACCCCCGGCCCGGGACGACCCCCTGCGCTCCCACCCGCGCCTGCGGCTGTCGCCGCACAGCGCGTTCCTCACCGACGCGTCCCTGCGCGCCTACGTCCTCGAACCCGCCCGCAACGTAGTGGCGTGGTGGACCACAGGACGCCCGTACACCCCCGTCGTCGTCCCGGCCGGGGCAGCTGCCCCGGCCGGTGCACCGCAGCAGGCCACCGGCCGGCAAGGAGTATCCGCGTGACCGAGACCCTCACCACCCCCGTCGACACACCCGTCCCCGCCACGGCCGATGCCCTCGCGGCCGAGGAACTGCGCCTGCGGCGCGAACTGGCCGCCGTCTACCGCCTCGTCGCGCACTTCCGCATGACGGACCTGATCTTCACGCACATCTCGCAGCGGCTGCCCGGCCCGGACAACCACTTCCTGATCAATCCCTACGGGCTGCTGTTCGAGGAGATCACCGCGTCCAGCCTGGTCAAGATCGACCTCGACGGCAATCCCGTCGGCGACTCCCCGTACCCGGTCAACCCGGCCGGATTCGTGATCCACAGCGCGATCCACAGGGCCCGCCCGGACGCCCACTGCGTCCTGCACACCCACACCAGGGCGGGCTGCGCAGTGGCCGCCCAGCAAGGCGGACTGCTCCCGCTCAACCAGATGTCGATGGAGTTCCACAACCGCGTCGGCTACCACGACTACGAGGGCGTCGCGCTCAACCTCGACGAGCAGGAGCGCCTGGTCACGGACCTCGGCGGACACCCGGCACTCGTCCTGCGCAACCACGGTCTGCTCACCGTCGGCGAGAGCGCCGCCCAGGCGTTCCTGCGGATGTACTACCTGGAGAAGGCCTGCGAGATCCAGGTCACCGCACAGGCGGCGGGCGCCGCGCTCGTGCTGCCCCCCGAGGAGATCTGCGAGTACACCGCGCAGCAGCTGGCGGGGGAGGCCGCCGCGGACTTCCAGGACGACATCGCCTACGACCTGGCATGGGCGGCGCTGCTGCGCCTCGTCGAGCGGATCGCCCCCGATCACAAGGACTGACGGCACGCGCGGGGGCCCGCGGCCGGATCCGGCCGCGGGCCCCTTCGAGCAGTGTGGTGCGACAGGTTCAGCAGTTGCCCGCCGGACGCTCCCGCGTCACCAGGTCGGTGTAGCCGGTCGTGCCGTCCAGCCACACGACCCGCTTGCCGGTGTCGGCGGACGGGAGTATCTGGTCACCGCGGTTGCAGGAGACGCGCTGCGCGCCGCCCTTGCCGTCCGGGGCCACCTGGTACAGCTTCGGCATGGTCTCGTTGGCGTAGCTGGTGGCCATCGGGACGCTCATCACGGTGACCGCGTCGTCGGAGGCCGTCAGCGAGTACGTGAACACCGGGTCCTTGCTCGCCTCGGGCAGCACGGTGATGGGGTCCGAGCCGTCGAGGGCGGAGCGCTCCACGGAGGCCCGGCCCTCGTCGGTCAGGTCCTGGTCGAGGATCCAGAAGACGCCGTCGTCGGTGATGGCCGTCTGGCCGATCCCCATCGCGGTGTTCTTGTCGACGGAGGGCATCAGCTTCTTGGCCCCGGTGTCGGTGTCGAAGACCTCGACGCCGAGCTTGTAGCCGTCGCTCTCCGCCCACAGCTTGGCGTACGCGATCTTCCCGTCCTTCACCGACGGCATGGCGGTGGAGAACTGGTAGCCGCCGCCGTCCACCTTGCCGATGGCACCGGTCCTGATGTTGATGTACCCGACGTGCCCGCCGCCCGTGTACGGGTCCATCTCGGTGTAGACGAGGTAGTCGCCGTCGATGGCGAGCGCGGAGACATCCGTCCCGGAGGCGCCCACGACCTTGTCGATACCACCGGAGACCGGATGCACGTGGAACTTGATGCTCGTCGCGGTGTACTCCGCCCAGGCGACGGTCTTGCCGTCGGTGTCGGCGTACACGTTGTAGTTGCCGTTGTTGCCGCTGACCAGGGTTGTGCCGCCCTTGCCGCTGGTCCTGCCGGTCCAGACCGAGTACGGTTCGCTGCCGTCCTCGTTGGTCCGCGAGGTGGCGTAGCGCCCGCTGCCCGCGCCCGCCCCGGTGCCGGCGATGTTGACCTTGCCGAGCAGCGTGTCGCTGTCGACGCCGATCGCCTTCTCCCAGCCCGGCACGATGCCGTGCGCGTCGAAGGAGCGCTTCACGAGCTTCAGCTGCGCCTTGGAGACCCCCAGCTCCTGTGCTGCGGCGATGACCGCGGCGCGGCCCTCGGTGAAGCCGTCCAGGGGCGTCATGTACGCGGTCAGCGCGCGGTAAACGATCTTGTCGGCCAGGTCGGCGCCGAGGTCCTGGCGCATGTCCCACAGGGCGCCGGAGAAGATCGTGGAGTTGAGGTGGACGCCGCCGTTGTCGGAACGGTAGGAGGCCCCGAGGAAGTTCTTCGACGTGGTCGCGCCGTCGTCCAGGTCGCGCAGCGCGCACTCGCGGGGTCCCGCCGTGGTGCACAGGTCCTCACCCAGCAGCGCGGCGTCCGGGTCGTCCATGGAGATGTGATTGGCCGCCAGGTCGATCGCGTTGCCGAAGTAGTCGGCCAGCGCCTCGTTCATGGCGCCGGACTGGCCCGCGTACACCAGGTTCGCACTGTGCTCGATGACGCCGTGGGTCATCTCGTGGCCCACCACGTCGGTGTCGGCGGAGAAGGTGCGGTAGTCGCCGCCGCCCTGCCCGTACACCATCTTGCTGCCGTCCCAGAAGGCGTTGTTGTACGGCCGGCCGTTGCTCACGACGCCGACGAGGGAGTAGATGAAGCCGCCCTGGCCGTCGAGGCTGTCCCGGCCGAACGTCGAGTGGTAGTAGTCGTAGACCTGGCCGGCCGCCCAGTGGGCGTCCACCGCGCCGGAGTTCGTGTACTCGGGACCGAGCTCCGGGCTGGCGGGCCGGAACGTCTTGATGCCGCTGGGCCAGGCGCCGGACGCCGAGGAGGCCTCACGGCCGCGGGCGTCGTAGGTGGCGATCATGACGTTGCTGTCGCCGGCGGCGCGGCGCGAGTAGTCGATCGTCTGCAGGGCGCCGGAGGTGTCCCGGTAGAGGTTGACCTCGGTGCTCTCGCCGTTGTACCGGGTGCCGGTGCCCTTGACCACCAGTTCGTCCGACGCGGCGGTGCCCGCGTCGGGCACGCTGCCCGTCGCACCCGCCGCGCCGGCTGCCGCGGTGCCGGCGCCGAACGTCTGCAGGGCGCTGTACTGGAGCAGCGGGTAGCCGGAGTGCGCGTCTACGTAGACCTCCTGCGCCAGCGGCTCACCGGTCGCCGGGTCGACACCCGTGACCGTGATGTGGCGGGTCAGCACGCCTTCGCCCTGCGGCAGGATCGTCAGCCCGTTCGACTTGCCCGTCAGCGCGGGGGCGGTCGGGTCCTTCTCGGTGGCCGGGGCCCGCAGCGGGGCGTCGCCGAGACCGGACGTCACCGCGCCGACGGCCCGCGAGATCGCCGTCTTCTCGGACACCGCCGCCGTGGTCGTGGCGACCTTCAGGTCCGTGAAGTACTTGCCCGACGTGCCGGTGACGGTCCGTCGGCCGTCACCGTCGGTCATACGTACGACATACTGGCCGCCGAGTACGGTGACGCCCTTGTACTTCTGCTGGAGCCGGACGGTCTCGTCCTTGCCGGTCTTCTGGGTGGCGACGGCCGTGAGGTCGCGCCCCGGATCGGCGATGTGGTAGCGGCTCTTCCTGGTGGCCAGGTGCCCGCGCGCCGCGTCGGCCGCGCTGCCGGTGGCAGCCGCCCTCTCGCTGAGCCCGGTGACGAGGGCCGGGGTGTCCGTCCCGGTGCCGGACGCCGCGACGACGGGGCCGGGCTCCGTGTCGTCGGCGTGGGCGCCGGACACACCGGCGAGCATCATGCCGGCGGTGGCCAGCAGGACCGCTATGCCCTGCCCGGGGCGTATGCCGGAAGCCGGCGAGGTGCCCGATGATCTCCGACGTGCTGAAGTACGCAAGGTGTTGCCTCTCGTAGGCACCGACGGTGGTTGTGGGGGACATGCAATACCGGGGTTCGCCCCTGAACAATGAGTTGCCGGTGCCGATTTGTGGACGTGTCCACTTGTGTGGCAGCAGGTTCGACGGAGGATCGGGACGTGCGGAAGAACGCAGCTGACTGGCAGGCCCTCGGCCTGGACGGCAAGGAACTGGGTCTCTACGAGGCCCTGTTGAATCCCACCGGACACCGTGATCCGGAAGCGCTCGCCGCCGCGCTCGCACTGACACCGGCTCAGTTCGACGAAGCGTGTGCGCGGTTGGAGAAGCTCGGCTTCATCCGGTCCGCCCCCGCCGGCAGACTTCCCGCAGCCGTCAGTCCCGCCATCGCGATCCGCAACCGGATCCACCTGCGCAAGGCCGAACTCCTGCGCACATCGGCCGAACTGGAGACGCTCACCGCGTCCGTGGGCCGCCTGGCCGCGGAGATGCTGGGCGGGATGGCGGCTGCCCGGACGACCGGCATCGAGACGGTGCGCGGCCGCCTGGCCATAGCGGAGCGCGTCGCCTCCCTGCTGGCCTCGGCGACCAGCCGGGTCAGCCTTCTCGACCGGCCGCCGTACGCCGCGAGCGACCCCGCGGGCACGCCCGCGCCGCTGGCCGTGGGCGATCTGGTCGCGCGGGGCGTGGAGGTCCGGGTGGTGGTGGACCGTGAGGGGCTGAGCTTCCCCGGCCGCGCCAGGGGACTGGGCGAGCTGGCCGGACAAGGGGTGCAGATCCGGCTCGCGGCAGACCTGCCGACCAAGCTGATCACCGTGGACGACCAGGTGACCCTGCTGCCACCGACCGACGTCGCCGATCCGACGGCCGCCGCGCTCGTCGTCAGCGACGCGCTGCTGGGAAACGCTCTGGTGCCGCTGTTCGAGGCGGTCTGGGAGCGCTCCATGCCCATCGGACCCGGCGGCTCGGGAGAACTGGACCACGAGCGCAGCGAGTTGCTCACCCTGCTCGCCTCGGGCCTGAAGGACGAGGCGATCGCCCGAAGGCTCGGGGTCCACGTGCACACGGCCCGCCGCCGGATCAGCCGCCTGCTGGTGGAGCTGAACGCCGAGACCCGGTTCCAGGCCGGGGTCCAGGCGCTGCGCAGGGGGTGGCTGACGCCCTGAGCCGGGGCGGGCGGCGCCTTCAGGCGGTGCGGGAGCGGGCCGGGGGCCAGGGCGCGGACAGGACGGGCACGATGTCGTACTGGTAACACGGCGTGGTGAAGCACTGCTTGGGCGCCGGGACGCAGACGGAGCCGAGAGGCGCGACGACGGTGGCGCACGGGTTCGCCGAGGACGCCCCCGGACCCTCCACGGCGTGTGCGGGGCCGGTCGGCGCGAGGGACAGGGCGGCGAGAGCGACCGGCACTCCGGCGCGCAGCAGGTTCTTGAGCATGGGCAACAGGCATAGCCGCTCGGCCGCCCCCGGGGAAGGCTGTCGCGGCTCACGTCACCCGTCCGGGTTCCCGATCGGCCCGAGGCCGCCGCTGCGGACGTGCCGGACCGTCGGCCGGTGTGCCGCGCTCAGGCGGCGCGGCGGCCCGTGTGCAGCGGAGTGCCGCCGGCGAGGCCCTCCGGGTCCAGCGCCAGCGACAGGGCGGCCGTCGCGCCCACGTCCGCCAGGCTGTGCGCGTCCGGGAGGAGTTCCACGCCGTCCGCGCCGGGCCGGTGGATCAGCACCGGGACGTACTCCCGGGTGTGGTGGGCGTGACCGATCGTGGGGTCGTTGCCGTGGTCGCCGGTGACGATCAGCCGGTCGCCGTGGTCAGCGAGCAGTGCCACGAGCCCGGCGAGCCCGGCATCCACCTGTTCCAGCAGCTGTCCGTACCGCTCCGTGTCCTGCTGATGCCCTGCCAGGTCCGTCTCCTGGACGTTCGCGACCACGAGGGCGTCGCCCTCGGCGCGTACCGCGTCCAGGGTGTACGACAGGACGTCGGCCGTGGCGACGGCCGGATGGCGGGTGGCCGCCTCGCACACCAGGATGTCGGCCGCCTTGCCCACCAGGGTGACCGGGATCCCGGCCCGTGCCGCCAGCTCGGGGAGCTGGCGGGTGTGGTCGAGCGGGGCGCCCAGGTGCTGCACCTGGAGGCCCCCGTTGCGGTAGAAGCCGGTGGCGGGGGTGTCGAGCCCGACCGTCCCCCCGTCGCCGGGGCGGACGAAGTCGCGGAGCGGGCCGTCCGCGTGGCCGCCGACCGCGATGACCCGCGCGACCGGGGCCACGTTGCGCACGGTGCGGGCGACGGCGAGGATTCCGCCGGGCCCGTCGAACGGGAGGTCGTCCAGGCGGCCCGAGGCGTTCCAGTTGATGCCGGGATCGGCCTCCAGGTTGTCGTGGACCAGGACCGCCCCGTCGACCACGAGCAGCGGCCTGCCGTCCAGGCGCTCGACCCGGTGACCGGCCGCCGTGAGCGCGTCGGACACCTCGTCCAGGTGGTCGGCGAGCCGGGCCACCGTCACCCGGCTGAAGTCGGCGCCCATCATGGTCTGGTGGCCCGCGAAGGTGTCGGCGCCCGGATAGCCGAGCGCGGCCCTGCCCGCGGCGACGGGCAGATGCGTGCGTCGCACCAGGTCCGGATGCTGGTGGACGAGGCCGAGCCCCAGCGCCCCGAGCACCGGCAGGCGCAACGGCCGCCCGAACGCGGCGCGGCAGTGGTCGAGTACGTGTCCGCAGGTGTCGGCGGTGAGGTCGCCGGGGCGCAGGCTGCCCGCGTCGGGCATGGCGCCGACGCCGAATCCGTCGATGACGACAATGACGGTCTTGGCCATGAGGTGCTCCTTACAGGGCTCGGCCGTGTGCGTCGTAGAGCCCGTTCAGCCGGGGGGCGCCCGAGGCGAGCCCGGAGACGACGGCGACGGTCGAGCGGGTGACGAAGATCTGGGTACGGAAGGCGAGCAGCGCGGTGTCCCCGACCCGGGCGTCCGCCGCGCGGCCGGGCGCTTCGAGCAGCCGGTAGTAGTCGATGTTCTCGGCGGGCGCGTCCTGCACGCCCAGGCGGACGCCCGTGCGCGGCAGGAGGGCGCTGCGGATGTGCGCACGGCTGTAGAAGCCGCCGCCGAATATCGCGGGACGGCCGTCGTCGAGGGTGTGGGCGACCTCGCTCACGTACACGTACGCGGGCTGCTCGGGCTGGGCCGGATCGACGGCGTGCAGCGGGGTCGTGCCGGTGAGGGCGTGGCCGGGCTCGCCGTGGGTCGCTCCCAGTTCGGCGAGCAGCGGGAGGGACGCCATCGAGGTGGCGCTGGGGGCGCTGAGCTTGAGGTCGTGGTGCCCGCGCGCGGCCAGCAGTTCTCGGGCCCGGATCGCCAGGCCGAAGTTGGGGGTCGCGGCGGGCACGCCCGTCGCCGGGTCGCACAGCACGCAGGGGAAGGCGGTAACGCCCGCGATCCGGATGCCGTCCAGCGCTTCGGCCTCCTTGGCGAAGGCGTCCAGACGCTCGAGCGGCACGCCGCCCTCCTGGCCGGGGTAGACGTCGCCCTCGGCGCCTGCGAGCCGGATCAGGACGGGCTGGACGAAGCCCAGTTCGCGGGCCGCGTCCGAGACGGCACGGGCGTTGGCCAGGTCAAAGACCGTCACGGTCTCCGGACGCCAGGCCAGCATCTCGGGCAGCGCGCGCCGCGGGATCTGGACCAGGTGCCCGAGGTTGCCGGGCCGCGCCCCGGCGGCGTGCAGGGTACGGGCCTCCGCCGGGTCGATGGCGGCCGAGCGGGGGATGTGCCGGGCGATGGCCCGGATCAGTTCGGGGTTGCGGCCCAGCTGCTTGACGACGAACCAGAGGCTGATGCCCAGGCGGCCGGCCTCGGCCGCGAGCAGCGCGGCGTTGGCCTCGACGGCGTCCAGGTCGACGACGTAGGTGTCGGGCGGGATGTCGCCGTTCCGGTGCAGCGCGGCCGCTGCGTCCACGAGCCCGGGATTGCGGGTGAGTACGGTGTCGAGGAACACGGTCAGTCGTCCTTCGGGTCGTCCAGGGCGGCGAGCGAGCGGCGCAGGATGTCGATGACGAGGTCCGCGCCCGCCCGCATCGGGTTGATGCGTACGGTCCAGTCGGCCAGCTCGGGGGAGTCGTCCAGCGCGGAGCTGGACATCCGGTAGAAGAGCGGCGCGATCTCGTACCTGGAGTTGGAGCCGACGGGGTAGGGGGCGGCGCCGAACCGGGCGGCGACGGCGGGCAGCCCGGCCGCGACGGGCCGGTCGAGCCGCACGAGCAGGCAGCGGTCCTGGGCGTTGGCGATGCGCACCTCGGCCACCCCGTCCACCTCGCCGGCCGCCAGCCGCTGCGCGACCTCGGCGCCCACCCGCGACTGCACGGACCACATCACGGGCACGTGGGTGAGGGCGCGCAGGGCGTCGAGCGCCTGATGGCCCTGGACCTGCCCGCCGCCGGAGTAGTTGTCGCGGCGGACGTGCTCGACCAGGTCGCCGGCGCCGACGACGAGACCGACGCCCTCCGGGCCGTGCAGCTTGAAGAGGGAGAAGCAGGAGGCGTCGGCCCCCAGCTCCACACCGGCGGCGGGCGTGCGCATCACGGCGTAGTTGTCGTCGACGATCGTGCGGACCCCGGCGGCCCGGCAGGCCGCGATGACTCCGGCCGGATCGTAGGAGTCCGCGAGCCGCTGACGCGTGTGCTGGATGTACGCCCACAGGAACCGGCCGGAGGCCAGGGCCTCGCGCAGCGCCGCGCCGTCGTTGAAGTCGGCCTCGACGGTGTCCACGCCGATGCCCCGCAGGGTGACCTCGGTGGTGCGGTAGACCGGGGCGCGGTGGATGAGCAGCGGGTCGCCCGCCCGCACGGCGGCGTTGAGGGCGGCCCGGATCGCGCCGGTGCCCGCGCCCTGGACGAAGGCGGCGTCCTGCGCCCCGAAGAAGTCCGCCAGCACGGCCTCCACCCGGGCGGTGGTGCGCGGCCGGCCCAGACCGGGGACGACGCCCGCGTCGGACGAGAACAGCTGCTGGCCCTCGAAGTGCGCGGCGGTGGCCTCCAGCAGCCGGAACTGCCGGGTGACGGCGTCGTCCAGACCGACGGTCGCCAGCGGGTGTGTGACGGGAAGGACGGGAGGTACGGGGCTCATGTCAGTTCTCCTCCACGCTCGCGCCGGTCAGGAAGCGCAGCGGGTTGCGGCGGGTCAGCAGGTCGATCAGATCGTCGTCGGCGCCCGCCGCGCGCAGCTCGGGCAGGAAGCTCCGGAACAGGTGCCCGTAGCCCTGGCCGCCCTCGTCCAGCAGGTAGCCGTGGCGGGAGATGTCGCAGCTGAGCAGGGCCCGGTCGGCGTGCCCGGCCTCCACCAGGGCGAGCAGCAGCCGCAGCCGGGTCCGGTCGCTCCGGTAGGCCGATTTGCCCACGGTGTCGAAGGCGACGTACGCCCCGCGCGCCGCGAGTTCCCGGTGGACGCCCGGGTCGTCGAGCAGGTCCTGGTGGCCGATGCTGACGCGGTGGGCGGGCAGCCCCTCACCGGTGAGCAGGTCCAGCTGGGCGAGCCCGCCCCGGCCCAGCTGCGCGTGGGTGGCGAGGGAGAGCCCGGTGGCCCGCGCGGCCCGTGCGCCGGCCCGCAGCACCTTGGCCTCGGGAGCCGTGGGGACGTCCCCGTGGCTGCCGATCTCGCCGAGGACGCCGGGCAGGATGCCGGTCGTGCCGATGCCGTCCTGGATCTCGCGGACGAGGACCTCGGTCAGCTGCTCCACGTCGGCGGTGTCGATCTCCGGGGTGTGGAACGGCTCGTAGTACCAGCCGGTCGCGGCGACCACCGCGACCCGCGACTGCCGGGCGATCTCCGCGAGGGCGGCGACATCGCGCCCCATGCCCCGGCAGGTCAGCTCGACGACGAGGGAGAGCCCGAACTCCTCCCGCAGCGCGCTCAGCTCGGCGGTGACGGCCGCCGTGTGGCGCCGGGGGTCGAGGACGGCCGCACCGTCGCCCCGCTGGTCCAGATCGAGGACGAGGTGCTCGTGTGCGAGGGCCGGGCCGCGTACCGAAGCGGCCTGGATCTCGCCGGTGACGGTGCGCAGGGTGTGCGGAGCGGGGTGGTTCATCGTGGGGTTCCTTCTACGTGTACGGGCCCGGTCCGGCCGGCGGCCTCGCGGCCCCGGCACGCGGGTGGACAGGTCCCGGTCCCGGGGGTGTCAGCCCTTGACCGGGGTGAACAGATCGAGCCAGTACAGGATGTTGAGCAGGATGCCGCCGATGATCACGGCCGCGGGTGCGGCGGCCATCTTCACGACGGGGCGGCCCATCGCCTCGTTCAGCAGGTAGAGCCCGCCGACGACGAGGATGCCCAGTCCGCCGCCCATCGCGTTCGCGGCCATCAGCGAACCGAAGAGGATCGCGAGCTGGAGGGTGTCACCGATCGCGCTGCGCAGGTGTTCGGAGGAGTCGCGGACGCTGGGCAGCTTGCCGAGGACCCGGCCGATCCAGGAGAGGGCCAGCACCTCGGCCGCGAACACGAGCGCACCGACGAGAGCGGCCAGGAACGGGTTCGGCATGAGGTAGCCGATCGGGTACACCAGCGTGAATCCGGCGATCCCGTACGCCCCGGAGGCGAGTGCGGTGGTCGCGATCAGCGGGATGAAGCCGAACACCCGGTAGAAGTCGACCTGGGCCGCCTCCGAGTACTGCCCCTTCGCGATGAGGAAGCTGGTGGCCTCGCCGCCGCCGAATATGTGCATCTGGGCAAGCACACAGACCCCGGCCCCGAGCACCATGAACAGCGGCAGGTACCTGCGCAGCCGGGCCGCGCTCGCGCTGAACAGCGACGCCATCGGGTCGTCCTCCAGGACGATCTCCTCGACGCCCGCCGCCCGGTCCGCCCGGCGCTGCCGGACGTCCTTGGCGACCGCGAGCCCGATGAGCATCAGCACGCCGACGGCCATGGCCAGCGCTCCGGCGAACATGTTCGGCCACAGCTTCATGGTCATGACGACGAGGGCCAGTTCGAGGACGCCCGCGATACCGCCCCACCGGCGGCCGAACTGCTTGGTGATGGCGAGCACCGGGAACAGCGAGAACAGGAACAGGATCGGCGTCGACATCTGCTGCATCGCGGTCAGGAAGTCGACCGGCAGGTCGTGGGCGACGTTGTTCGCGCCGTTCAGGCCGAACACGACGACCGCGCCCCAGGCGGCACCGAGGATGGGGGCGAGCCACTTCTTCGGTGCCAGCATCCCGAGGATGTCCGTGGGCAGGAAGACCAGCCACGGGTTCAGCACACCGGTGGACAGGGCCATCGGCGCGCCCAGTCCGAAGATGAACCCGGCGGAGAGACCGAACGAGACAGCCGTCGTCGCGCTGCGGGTGGTGCGCCCCTGGATGAAGTCCAGCATGAAGGGGCGTACCCCGTCGTTGAAGACGGCCAGGGCCATGTGCGAGATGTAGGCCGTCAGCGCACAGAGGGCTATCACGGTCAGTTGCTGGGCCAGCGTGAAGTCAAGGCTGGCGCCGGCGGCGAGTGTGGTGCTCACGAGTCACTCCTTGGTGCCCGGGACGGTGAGAACAGGCTGTTGTTCAGCCGCGGGCGGCGATGGCGCGCGCCATGAGGGGGGCGATGATGTCGATCTGGTCCATCGAGAAGCCGAAGACCTTCTTGCCTTCGGCGAGCAGGGCGGTGACCTGCTCCTCCGTCGGCACGCTCCGCCCGAAGGTGTGGCAGGCGGCGCTGCCCATCAGGCCGACGAGCACGCCGAGCGAGGCTCCGGCGCCGGTGTGGCAGGTGCCCAGGTAGTAGTCGGCCTGGCCGGCGCGGAGCTTCATCGCGGCGTCCATGTCGCTGGAGGCGACGACGTCGAGCGAGTCGATGCCGAGCTTGCCGATGGCCGCGGTGACCTCGACCTTGCCGACTCCACCGGTGAGGATCTTCGTCATGGCTGTTCTTCTCTCTGTGTGGGTACGGCAGGCGCGGGACGCCTGCCGTGACCGGTCAGGACGCGGGTGCGGAGGGGGACTGCTGGGCCAGGACGGCCAGGTGCATCCCGAGGAAGTTGACTTCGGACTCGGGGAGCGCGGCCCCGAGTTCCCGTTCGGCGCGGGCCGATACGGCGCGGGCACGGGCGACGGCCTCGGGGTGTCCGGCCAGTTCGGCGGCGACCTGGTCGTCGGTGAGGAACTGCTCGATCGCCTCGCCGTCCAGGATCCGCCCGAGCGCCATCATCAGGTGGCTGGTCAGCATGCCTGCCGTCGCTTCGGTGACGGTGCGGCCCTCGGCCTCCAGGGCGGTCAGCTCGGCGGTGACGAAGTCGGCCACCTCGGGCCGGACCGTGCCGCCTTCGCGAAAGAGCTGGATGCGCAGTGCGAGCTGGTCGTCCATGATGATCCTCCTAAAATCAACAGTAACCAGGATTTTGTATTTTGAGGACGAGCGACGCCCCGGAGTTGTGAGACCCCGGTCACTGGGCCCGCCGGTCAGTACGAGGGGACGCGCTCACCCCGCAGTACCTCGTTCTGCAGCCGGGTCACCAGTGACAGATCGAGTGAGTCGCGGACCGCAGCCAGCGCCTTCGTCCCGTCGGACCGGCCGATCACCGCGGCGGTGGAGTTGCGCAGGGCCAGCTCCCGGTTGACCTCGTCGCCGAGCGGCAGCACGTCGACGCCGATCCCGAGCCGGTCCTGCGCCTCGTCCAGGTTCCAGACGGTCGCGTCCACCTCGTTCCGCGCGAACAGGTCGCCCAGCTGCATGTACGACGCCTCCCGCCACTCGACGTCCTCCCGGTCGGCGAAGACCCGCTCCACGAGCATCCGCAGATCCTCCGAGGCGTGGTCGACCGCCACCCGCAGTCCGGGCGTGTCCAGGTCCACCCCGTGCCGCACCAGCATGCCGTGCGCGCCGACGTAGGTGGCGGGGCCGAGATCGGCCACCAGCTCCACCGGGTGCTCGGCGATCAGCTGGTCGGCGGCGAACCGGGACAGGACGACCAGGTCGACCTTGCCCTCCAGCAGTGCGGCGGTCCGGGCCCCCGCGCCTCGCATGAAGGTGATCGCGAACGGCGCACCCGCCTCCTCGAAGGCGCTGCGCAGTCCGGTCGCCAGACCCTCGTAACGCCGCGAGTAGGGGAGCGGCATCGCCGCGAGCAGCGTTCCCAGGCCGGACAGCCGCCACAGGATGGTGCGGTCCGAGTGGACGAGGAAGGTGCCGAGGTGGCCCCGTGCGGTCGTCGAGATCGCGCCGGACTCCTCCAGCAGGCTGAGGGCGGCCTGAACGGTTCCGTTTCCGCAGCCCAGCTCCTGCGCGAAGTCACGCACACGGGGCAGGCGGGTGTCCGGCTCGTGGTGCAGGAGCAGGACGGCGAGCTGCCGCGCGGCGAGGCCGTTGCGGGTGAGGAAGCGGTCGTCGAAATCGTTCACGAATCAAACAGTAACCAGGATTCTGGATACTGACAAGACCCCTGCCGGAAGCCGTCCCGGCCGCCTCGCACACCCCCGCCTCCTCCCGCTGGTCCGCCCGGCGTGCGCGGGCGGACGGGCGCGGAGAACATGAGGCCATGAGCAACTCGGCGCCGCAGGCGCAGGGGCCGGGCCGGCCCGCGAGGGCCGGGGCGAGCGGGCCGCCGAACCAGACGCTGGCACTGGCCGCGATGATGTTCGCCGTGTCGATGACGTTCATCGACCAGACCATCGTGGCGATCGCCGCACCGGACATCATCCACGAGCTGGGACTCACCTCCTCGCAGATGCAGTGGGTCGTCAACGCCTACCTGCTCACGCTCGCCGCGTTCTTCGCGCTCGGCGGCCGGCTGTCCGACATCTACGGCCACCGCCGCGTCATGCTCATCGGCACCCTCGTCTTCGTCATCGCCTCGGCCCTCTGCGGCGCCGTACCGACGGGGGAGTACGCCCAGGCGTGGCTGATCGGGTTCCGGGCGATCCAGGGCTTCGGCGCGGCTCTGATGTTCCCGGCGGCGCTCGCCGTGGTCATCGCGGTGTTCCCGGTGGAACGGCGCGGGCGCGCGCTGGCGCTGTTCTTCGGCGTCTCGGGCGGGCTCACGGCCATCGGTCCGCTGCTCGGCGGCTGGCTCACCGAATGGACCTGGCGTGCCATCTTCTGGATCAACGTGCCCGTCGCCGTCGTCGCGATCGTCCTGGCCCTGCTCGCGCACATCCCCGAGAGCTCGAACCGGGAACCGCTGGACGTGCCGGGCACCGTGCTGATGGCGCTCGGCATGGGGCTGACCGTGCTGGGGCTCCAGCAGTCCGTGACCTGGGGCTGGGACGCCTGGCCGACCTGGACCTGCATCGTGGTGGGGCTCGTGGTCCTGGCCTTCTTCTGCCGCTTCGAACTGGGCCGGCGCCACCCGCTCGTGAGACTCCAGGTGTTCCGGGACCGGGCCTTCGCCGTCGACATGCTCGTGCTGTTCTTCGCCATGACGGCCTTCGTGCCGGTGCTGTTCTTCGCCTCGGTGTACGCCCAGGTCTCCCTCAGCGCTTCACCCAACCAGGCGGCGCTCTACCTGCTCTACTTCTTCGTGGGGTTCGCCCTCGCCTCCCAGTGGGGCGGCCGCATCCTGGACAAGCGCGGCGCGCGCCCGGCACTGAGGACCGGTGCCGCGCTCGGCGCGGTCGGCTTCGCGCTGTGGGCCGCCAAGCTGACGACGCTCTCGATGCACGACCAGTGGCCGTACGCGGCACTCGCGGGCGCCGGCATCGGCTTCCTGCTCGCGCCCGCCTCGACCGACGCCGTCAACCGGTCGATCGGCGCCTCCTACGGCGAGGTCACCGGCATCACGCAGACCGTGCGCAACTTCGCCGCCAGCATCGGCCTCGCGGTGTTCGGCACCGTGCTGACGCACGTCACGGTCAACCGGGTCGCCGAGACGCTGCGGGGCGAGGGCGTGCCGTCCGGCCCCGCCCGCACCGCCGCCCGGCACATCGCCGAGGCCGTCACCGGGAACGCGGACGCGCGACAGCCCACGGGAGGCGGCAGGGCCGCCGAACTCACCCGGGAGTCGATGCAGGCCGTCAGGGTGGACTTCGCCGAGGCGAACCAGTGGGTGTTCTACTCCATGGCCGGCGCACTCGTGCTCGCCTTCATCTGCTCGCTGTGGCACCCGGGCACACGCGTGACCGGTGACGCCGCGCCCCCCGGGGAGCCGGCGCCGCATCCGCCGGAGCGCCGGGCGTACTGATCACGAGCGTTGTCGGCGGGGGGACTTGATCCCCCGCGTGGTGCGCGCGTCAGTTCCGGTGCCAGACCAAGGTGTACCGCCAGAAGACTCTGCGGCGCAGCCGCGCACCGGGCAGCACCCGCCCGGCCTCACCGACGATGCAGGCGAAGCTCATCGTCGCGGGGCGGGTCGGCGCGGTCATCGATTCCGGCCGTGCCGCCCTGCGCCCCCGGTTCTTGATCCAGGCCATGACGACGTTCAGCGCGACGGCCGCCACGCCGAGCAGCCGGTCGCCGGTCGACCGCGCCGCGGCGAGCCCCACGACAACCAGCGTCCCGCCCGGTGCCAGATGCCGCCGGAACTCCTCGAGTGCCTCGGTGAACGGCAGATGGTGGATGGCGGCGACGCACGTGATCACGTCGTAGGAACCGGACGGTATGTCAGTGAGCGCGTCTCCGACGGTGAACGCCACGGGCGCGGCGGGCGCGGTGAGTTCACGTGCCCGAGCGACGATCGTGGCGTCAGCGTCCAGACCCCGCACGGATTCGGCGCGCGTTGCCAGCAGCCGGGCCAGGTCCCCGCTGCCCGATCCGATGTCGAGGGCCGCGCCGAAGCGCTTCGGGACCTGCCGCATGATCCACCGGTGGTAGTGGGCGTTGTGGTCCCACGGGCGGGCGGCGTGGAACCGTTCCAGTGCCTTGAGGAGACGGGGCTGCGGTGTCGTCATGCCGACACTCCATCATCAACTCCGTCACCCGAGGCCGGCAGGTGCGCCGGGCGGGTGCCGGGCGGGACCGTCAGCCGTCGGCCGCGGTGAACCCCAGCCAGTACGGATCACCGATCCGCTTGCCGACGCGCAGTGCCGCGTCCCGCACCGCCCGGCCGAAGCGCTCCGGCATGCCCTCGCGCAGCTCCTGGGCGGGGAGCGCGATGCCGATCCCGAAGATCTGGCCCGTGTCACGGTCCAGGACGGCGCCCGAGACGCCGGCCACGCCCGGGACGTACTCGCCCAGTGAGAACTCCCACCCGTCGGCCCGGACCCTGGCCAGCTGCGCGAGCAGCTCCGCCCGGGTCTTCGGCGCCTGCCCCACGCTGTGTTCGAGGCGGTCGTCGACGAGCCGGGTGACCTGGGCGTCCTCCAGGCGGGCCAGCAGGGCCCGGCCCATCGAACTGGCGTACGCGGGCGCCCGGGTGCCCGCCGGGGTGTAGGCGTGGAGGGAGCCGATGGCGCTGACGCGCATGTGCAGTACGAGCGACTCGCTGCCGTCCAGGACGTCCACGTAGCCGGTGTACCCGGTGTCGGCCACCAGCCGGGCGGCCTCCTCCTCCAGCAGCGAGACCGTGCCGCGCGAGGCGCGGAAGTGGTACGACGCCTCCATGATCAGTTCGCCGGGGCGGTAGGCGCGGGTGAGCGGGTCGCGCTCCAGGAAGCCGTACTCGGCCATCATGCTCAGCGTCCGCGACACCGAACTCTTGGGAAGCCCGAGTTCACCGGCCACGTCGGTGACGGTGACATCGCGCCGCAGGCGGGCCATGAGACGCAGGACGTCCCGGGCGTTGGCGAGTGTGCTCACCGTCTTCCTCCCTCTCCGGCCTCCCCGGCCGTGTCGCGTCCGATGGTATGCGGCCCCGGGGCCGGGGCCGGCCCGCCCACATTCTGAGACTTCTTGACGGCGGGGCCCCTTCGATCCGATGATCCATGGGTAGTCCAGATAATAGGACTCGGTTCCATATTTTAGAACTTCAGTGGCCGGAGCCCATCGCCTCCGCACCGGCCCGTCAGGAGCACCCATGAGCCACGACGCCGACAGCGCCGCGTCGCCCGGGACGACGACCCGCGTCGAACGGCTCGCGGCCTCCCCGCGACGCCATCCGCGCGCCCTCGCACCGGGCAATCTGATCCTCACCGTGGTGCTCAGCCTCTTCGGCGCCGTCGTCGGCATGCAGCTGCTCGCCACGCTGGGCATCACGCCCAGCACCTCACTGGTCGGGGCGCTCGCCGCGATGACGCTGGCCCGCGTCCCGTTGGCCGTCTTCCGGGGCTACCGCTCGGTGCACGCCCAGAACCTCGCCCAGACCAGCATCTCCTCGGCGACGTTCGGCGCCGCGAACAGCCTGTTCCTGCCGATCGGCATCCCGTTCCTGTTCGGGCTGCCCGACATGGTGCTGCCCATGCTGATCGGGGTGGCCGCCGCGATGCTGGTGGACGCCTGGCTGCTGTACCGCCTCTTCGACACCCCCGCCTTCCCCGCGGACAACCCGTGGCCGCCCGGCATCGCCGCGGCCGAGGCCATCAAGGCGGGCGACGGGGGCGGCCGCCGTGCCAAGGTGCTCGGGGCCGGTCTGCTGGCCGGGGCGCTCGGATCCGCCCTCTCGCTGCCGATGTCGGCCTTCGGCGTCGCCCTGATCGGCGGACTCGGCGCGATGATCGCGTTCGGCGTGGGCCTGCTGACCAGCTCGTATGCGGACAGCCTGACCGGCGTCGACCTCAACTCGGTCTACCTGCCGCACGGCATGATGATCGGCGCCGGTGTGGTCGCCCTCTTCCAGGTGGGGCGTGTCGTCCTCGACGGCCGTACCGGGAAGGCGGCCACGACGACCGCCACCGGCCCGGACCCCGGCCGCCGCCCCGGCCGTTCACTGGGCATCGGCGGCGGCGCCTACCTCGTCATCGCCCTGCTGCTGACCCTGGGCACCGGCATCGCCACCCACATGAGCCCCGGCATGCTGATCGGGTTCATCGTGTACGCGACCGCGGCCGCCTTCGTCCACGAGCTGCTGGTCGGCATCGCCGCCATGCACGCGGGCTGGTTCCCGGCCTTCGCCGTCGCCCTGATCACCGTCCTGCTCGGCATCCTCATCGGATTCCCGCCGGAGGCTCTCGTGGTCCTGGCCGGCTTCACCGCCGCCACCGGACCGGCCTTCGCCGACATGGGCTACGACCTCAAGACCGGACACCTGCTGCGCGACGGCGACGGTCCCGCCTTCGACCTGGAGGGCCGCCGCCAGCAGCTGATCGCGGCCATGATCGGCTTCGGTGTGGCGGTGGTCGTGGTCCTTGTCTCGTACCGGATGTTCTTCGACAACGGGAAGGTGCCGCCCATCGACGCGGCCTACGTCGCCGCGATCAAGGCCGGCCCCTCCATGGCGACCGCCCGCGATCTCGCCCTGTGGGCGATTCCCGGCGCCCTGGTGCAGTTCCTGGGCGGACCGCGCCGCCAGCTCGGCATCCTGCTGGCCACCGGTCTGCTGATCACCACGCCCATGGCGGGCTGGATGGTCGCGGCCGGCCTGGTCTGCCGGCTGCTGGCGCCGCGGGTGCTCGGCCCGCGCGTGAGAGAAGACCTGGAGGTCTTCGCCGGCGGCGCCATCGCCGGAGACGCCCTCTACTCCTTCGGCCACGGCGCGTTCGACGCCCTGCGCAAGTAGACGCCCCGCACGAGCGGCGGCCGGCCCGCCCGCTCGACCAGCCCCCCCCGCCTCAGAGAACTCGACCAGCCCCCCACTTCAGAGAAGAAGAGAAGAAACGTGAAGCGACAGCTGACCCAGGAAGACATCCGCGCGGCCGTGTACGGCGGCGCCGTGCTCGGCGGGGGCGGCGGCGGATTCGTCGGGCGCGGGCTGCGCACCGCTGAACTCGCCCTCCAGGTGGGTGCGCCGGAGCTGTGGACCGCCGACGAGTTCGCGCCCGAGGACCTCACCGCCACCGTCGCCCTGGTGGGTGCGCCCGCCGCGGCCGACCCGCTGGTGCTGCCCACGCATCTGCTGCGCGCCCTGGAGCTGCTGCGCCGCGACCTGCCGCGCCCGCTCGCCGCGATCCACACGAACGAGAACGGCGCCGAGACCACCATCAACGGCTGGTTCCACTCCGCGATGACCGGCCTGCCCGTCATCGACCTGGCCTGCAACGGGCGCGCCCACCCCTCCAGCGTGATGGGCGCGATGGGACTTCACCAGGAGGACGGATACCGCTCCGTGCAGGGCTACGCGGGCGGCAGGCCGCACACGTACGTCGAGGGCGCCGTCGCCGGCGGCCTGGAGGCCACCTCGTCCGTGGTCCGGCGCGCGTCGGTGGAGGCCGGCGGCTGGGTGGGCGTCGCCCGGAACGCGATCGAGGTCGGTTACGCCACGGCGCACGGCGCGCCAGGCGCGATCGGCTTCGCCATCGGGCTCGGCCACCGCTTCCTGGCCGAGGGCCCGGCCGGCGCGGCGCTCCACCTGGGCGGCGAGCTCGTCGCCACCGGCACGGTCCGCGAGTACCGCTGCGAACAGCGCGAGGGCCTGGACGTCGGCGTCGCCGTGCTGGACGACGCCGAGGGCACCACCCTGCACTTCGTCAACGAGTACATGACGCTGGAACTCGGCGGCGAGCGCAGGGCCGCGTTCCCGGACCTGATCACGACGTTCGACGCCGACGGCGCGCCGCTGGCCTCCGCCGACGTCGCGGTCGGCAGCCGGCTCAGTGTGCTGTACGCGCCGGCCGAGAACCTGCTCCTCTCGTCGACGATGCACATGCCCGAGGTCTACACCCCGGTCGAGGAACTGCTTGGCTTCTCCTTCGCGCCGGGGGCCAGGACCCCGGCCCATGCCTGAGGCCCGAACCCCGAGCCCTGCGCCCCGAGCCCCGGAACCGTTCCTGGCCCGCCGGCCGCGACGTAGCCACGGAGCGGTGGGCGTGGCGTCGCACAGGCTCGCGCCGAAGCTCTCGAGTTTCTGCGGGGCTGGGTGCACTCTCTGTGAGCTGAGTCACGGTCAGTGTTTGCTGGATTCGCGCAAATTCACGCAAAGTGGCGCTCGTGGGGTGTGTGCGCTGGTCGCGGTGGTGCCCCGCGCGTGACGTGGGGCGGCTGGTGACGCCGGATGAGCAAGAGGGAACATCCGTGCGTCACCGGTTCCGCCGATCCGTCACTTTCTCCGAATTGCCCCTGCACACTTGTTCGTTGCCAGGTGTTGTTGAGAGTGAAGGGCGCACGACCCGCGCACTTCCCGGGCTCGATGAAGCGCCCGGCTCTTCGCACGAACAGAGGCTCGCGCCTGTGACGATCCACCTCGTAGGTGACCTGATGATCCTGGCGGTCACGATCCGCGTCTTCGGCAAGGACGCCCGCACCCTGCTGCGCCATCTGGCGGCCGCAGGAGTCCAGGCCGGGGTGAGCGAGTTGAACCGCCGTCCCCGCGACGGGAAGGAAGGCCGGTGACCGAAAACCGAAGCCGCACCCGTCCGGACACCGATCCGATGACGCAGCAGTTCCCCGACCTCTCCTTCACCGCCTTCCACCAGATGAACCGTCCGCGCTACGTTCACTACGCCGAGACCTTCCTGCACAACCGCCACGATGCCGAGGAAGCCATCGACAGCGCCTTCGAGCAGCTTCTGCGCACCTGGGACAAGGTCCTGCTCGTCGAGAACCCGGCCGGTTACGCGTGGACCGTCATGCGCAACAAGGTCAACGACCACAGCCGCGCCCGCAGGCGCCGGCCCCCGCTCCTGGACGAGGAGGCCTTCAACACCGTCGCCCTGCGCGACGCCGTCGACCCGTACGGACAGATCACCGAGTCCCTCGCCCTCATGAGGGCCATGCGGCAGCTCACCGAGCGGCAGCTCGACGTCATGGTGATGACCTGCCTCCACGGGCTGAACGCACCCGAAGTGGCCGACGTACTCGGCATCACCAGCGCCACCGTCCGCTCCACGGTCCGGCACGCCACGCGCCGGCTGCGGGACATCCTGGGACCGGACCGCGCCATGGAAGGGCGACGATGACACGCCACATCACGGAGTTCCTCTCCCGCGCACGCCTCGTCACCACGCCCTACACCCAGGACGACATCAACGCGGCCGAGACCCGCCTGCTCGCCCGCCTCCACACGGCCGGACCGTCCCCCGCCCCGCCGTCACCAGCCGTTCCCGCGCCGGAGGCGCCCGGCGAGCACGAAGCGGCCCAGAACCTGCAGACCCTCTGCGAAACCGTCGTCACCCGCAACACCGCCCTCAGCACCCTGGACGCCTTCCTCACCCCCCAGCTCCCCGAACCCCCGGGCGCACGGGTCCTGGGCTGCATCCTCCAGCTCGCCGAATCCGAGGAGAACGCCCGCTTCTGGTGGCAGTACGCGGCCGGCGCCGGCGACCCCGCCGCCTCCTACTGCCTCTACCTCCACCACCTCGCACTCGGTGAGTACGGCGAAGCCCGCTGGTGGTACGAACAGACCGAGCAGATCCAGAGCGCGCCCCCCTCCACCGACGACTCCACCGACGCCGCGCCGGACGTCACCGCCGACGACGTGCCCGGCGTCGTCACCGACGCGCTCAACGCCGTGACGACCACCGATGCCAGCCTGCTGCCCACGGCGCTGCGCATCCTCGGCGCGCTCAAGACCGAACCGGCCCCGGTGCCCGCCATGGTCGGGGCCGTGCTGGACTACGTACCGGCGGCCGTCGGGCACATAGACGACTTCGAACTGCCCCTGCCCGCACCCGGATTCACCGACCACATCCGAAGCCTCACTGCCAGCAGCGCGCCCGCCCCGGGACGGCCCTCCGTTCGCAACCGGCTCCAGCCCCGCCCCAAGCCCACCCGGCCGCTCATCGCCGCGGCCCGCCGCGAACCCAAGCGGTGCTGGGGGTAGGGGCAGGCAGAGCCTGCGCGGCACCCGCCTCCGGCCCGCGCCGGCCCCCGCGTCAGCGGCCGGTCCCGCCGAGCGCCGAGGCGAGTTCCGCCGCGTCGGGCGGGTTGGCGCCGGCCCTCGCGACGGTCACGGCCGCCGAGGCCGCCGCATGGCGCAGGACGTCGGTGACCGTGGCCCGGTCCACCGAACGGAGCCGCTCCCGCCCGTCCGCACCGAGCAGCCCGTGCGCGTCGAGCGCGTGCAGAGTGCCCGACATGAACGCGTCCCCGGCCCCCACCGTGTCCACGATGTCGACGGGCGGTGCGCCGACCGGCACCCGGCCGTCGGGCAGCACCGCCAGGGCCCCGTCGCCGCCCCGGGTGACCAGCACGAGGGCCGGGCCGGTGGCGAGCCACCGCTCGGCGACCCGCTCCGGGGCCTGGCCCGGGTACAGCCATTCCAGGTCCTCGTCGCTGGCCTTGACCACATCGCTGAGCGCGACACAGCTCTCGACCCTGCGCACGGCGGCCTCGTGGTCCCCCATCAGCTCCGGGCGCACGTTGGGGTCGTAGCTGACGGTCGCCGCGGCGCGCAGCGAGTCGACGGCGGCGACGACACCGGTCGCGCCCGGCTCCATCACGGCCGCGACCGAGCCGGTGTGGACGTGCCGGGGCGGCCGCTCCAGGGCGACCGCGCCGAGCGCCCAGGTGATCTCGAAGGTGTAGGCGGCCCGCCCCGCGCCGTCCAGGCTGACGGCTGCGCACGGGGTCGGTGCCGTGGCCCCGTCCGTGCGGACCTCGACCCCGGCCCCGGCGAGATGGGCGCGGATCTGCCGCCCGTAGGCGTCCGGGCCGAGCTGGGTGAGCAGGGTGACGCCGTGTCCGAGCCTGGCCAGGCCGTAGGCGACGTTGGCCGGGCTGCCTCCCGGGTGCACCTGTTCCGCCGCGCCCGGCAGTCGGACGATGTCGGCGACGCATTCGCCGATGACCAGCAGGTCGTTGCTGTCGGGCATGGGGGTGGGCTCTCCTGGGGTGCGGTGACGTGGCCGGCCGGCTCACGGTGTCGGGATTCCCGCCGGCCGGGCAGGGCGGCCGAGGCGGACCGGCACGCCGGGGGAGTACAGGACGCTGACCGGGGCGTCGCGCGGCGCGGGCAGACCGGCCGCTTCGATGAGGTTCTCCTGGCAGACGGTCAGCTCGGCGCGGTGCAGCGGCCACCGGGGGTGATGGTTGGGCAGGTGGGCCACGCCGCCGAAGAAGGCGTTGTGCATGCCCCAGCGTGCCGTGAGGAAGTGCTCCAGCTCCGTGGGCTCCGCGATGCGCTCCCCGACCCGCACCGTGAGCCGGCTGTACGCCCCGCGAGGGCCGGGCAGCCGGCGCGAGCTGGTGTAGGTGACGGTGTCGCCGGCGACGCGCAGGCCCATGCGGGACCACCGGTACGGCAGCCGGAAGCCGATCCGCCCCATGACCGCCGGGATCAGCCGGGCGGCGTCCATCGACAGGAAGACGACTCCGCGCCGCCCGTCCGCGTCGACCGAGTACAGCCGCACGTTGGTCTCGGGGAACGAACCGAGATACGGCACGCCGGGCAGCACGAGCCACCCGACCCGATGCATCCGGAACGCGACGAGGCCGACGTAGGTGACTCCCCGGTACGTGTCGGGCACGGTCCCGGCCGGAAGCAGCCCCGCCACCGCTTCCGGCTCGACGGCCCAGTGGACGAAGCAGAGGTCGAGCCACTGCTGCGTCAACAGCGGGACGCGAATGCGGGCAGGCGCGTCCGGAGTGATGGGGGAGAGCTTCTTCACCGGGCCAGCGTGCCACGGGGCGCCGGGTGCTGTGCCACGGCCGGACCGGTGAATCCCCCCTGCGTCAGTTGATGCGCTCTCGCCGCACGACACATGGCCCGCGCACACCGCCGCTCGTGACGCCCGCTACCGCGGCCCGGACGGGCCGGGGGGCCTCAGCCGCCGGTGAGGGCTTCGCTGAGCAGGGGCAGCAGACGGTCCCAGTGGCGGCGCAGCCCGGAGGCGCTGAAGGCGTCGGTGTCGGACATGGTGAAGCCGTGAGTGGTGCCGGGGTAGATCTCGCTGGTGTGGCTGACACCTGCGGCGTCCAGCGCCTGCTTGAGCTCGCTGAAGGTCTCGGGCGTCATGTCGCCTTCGGCGAGGCCGAGGTGGACCTGGGCGGTTACTTCGGCGAAGCGGTGGTGCGGGCTGTCGGGCGCGCCCGTGACCAGGGCGCCGGGGTGGAATCCGGCGACCGCGGCCACCCGGTCGGGGTGGGCGGCCGCCGTGCGCATCGCGAGCGTACCGCCCATGCAGTAGCCGACCGCGGCCACCGGTCCGGCGCTGACCTCGGGCCGGCCGGTGAGGAACTCCAGGTAGGCGTCGGCGTCGCGCAGGGCGCGCTCGCTCGTGTGCGCCTCGATCAGGGGCATCACCTGGGCGAAGATCGCGGGCCGGGCCTCGGCACCGATGTGCTCGGGCAGTTCGATCACCGGCGCCGGGCCGTGCCGGTAGAAGATGTTGGGCACGAGCACGTAGTACCCGTGCCCGGCCAGTTCGAGGGCCATCTCCTCCAGTACCGGCCGCACGCCGAAGGCGTCCGGGTAGAGCAGCACACCCGGGTGCCGCTCGTCGCTGTCGGGAAAGGCGGCGAGGGCGTCGGCCCGGCCGTCGGCGGTCGGGATCAACAGCGTCTTGGTAGGCAAGTTCTTCCTTCCTCGGACCGGCGCACGCGCGCAGTCGGAGGGTGACGGGGTGGTCCATCCGGATCGGTACCCCTCCTCGCACCGGCCGCAGCCGTAGCCGATCCGCGGGGCGAGGACCTGAACCCGATGGTTCGGGCAGCTGGTTCACTATCGCCAGCAAAGTACAACCGGTACGCCAGCATATGCAATGACCGCTCCGGGGCGGGGCGGCCCGGCATTTGCTGCCGCGCACTGATGCGAGCGACGTGAACGACCTTCACTGGCCAGGAGGCTCCGGCCGCTTCCGGGCCGGGAAGCGGCCGAGGGCGGCAGCCGAGGGTCGCCCCGGCTCTTCCGGCGCTGCCGTAACCGGCCAGGAGTGCCCGCAGGTCCGATCGTTAGGGTCAGCGGCATGACGACATCCCCTGCCGATAGCGCCTTCGACTCGCTCCGTCTCGACGCGGTGCAGGACCGGGACGCGCTGCGCCGGGCGTACGCACTCCCCAGCGAGGCGGCCGTACGCAAGCAGATGAGCGAACTCACCGACAAAGCGCGTCAGTTGATCGGATGCGCGTCGCTGGTCCTCATCGCCAGCGCGGACGCCGACGGCAACTGCGATGTTTCGCCGCGCGGCGGACCCGCCGGATTCGTCACCGTCCTGGACCAGCGGACGGTGGCCATCCCGGACGCGACCGGAAACAAGCGGCTGGACACCCTGCAGAACGTCATCGCCACCGGGCGGGCCGGCCTGCTGTTCGTCATCCCCGGGCGGACGACCACCCTGCGGGTGAACGGCCGGGCCGTCGTCTCCACCCGCCCGGAACTGCTGTCACGGCTGACCGCCGTGGGAAAGCCGCCGGCCAGCGCGCTGGTGCTGGGGATCGACGAGGTCTACCCGCACTGCCCCAAATCGCTTCTGCGCAGCGCGGCGTGGAAGCCGGAGCAGTGGCTGCCGGCGGACGCTCAGCCGGACTCGGCAGAGGTGACGCTGGCCCAACTGCGGATGCCGGAGCTCACGATCGCCGACATCGAGCAGGCGGAGGCGGACTCGCTGAAGTACCGGTACGAGTGACGGACCGGCCCCGTAGTGGATCACCGGCCTGCCGAACTCCCGGTCCGGCGCGGGCCGGCACCGACCGGATCCAAGTCGCACGGGCTGCCGGTAACCAGCGGTGGATCACGGAGGTACGGTGTCCCGTACTTGAGTTCGAGCTGGCTGTGGCGGCCGCACGAGGAGACGACACGATGAACGAGAACACGCTTTCCGCACCGCATCCCACGAGCGCGCATCCCGCCCGCGTGTACAACGTCTGGCTGGGTGGCAAGGACCATTACCTGGTGGACCAGGAGGCCGCGGAGCTCGCCGCCGAGGCCAACCCGACGATCGTGCCGTCGGTCCGGGCCAACCGTGCCTTCCTCGGCCGCGCCGTACGTCACCTCACGAGTGCCGGGGTCCGGCAGTTCCTCGACATCGGCACGGGGATTCCCGCCGCCGCCAACACTCATGAGGTCGCGCAGCAGGCCGCTCCCGAATCGCGTGTCGTCTACGTCGACAACGACCCGATCGTGCTCACCCACGCGCGGGCACTCCTGGTCAGCGGCCCCGAGGGGCAGACCGACTACGTACAGGCCGATGTGCGCGACGTGGACACGATCCTCGAAGCGGCGGCCCGGAACCTGGACCTCGACCAGCCGGTCGGCCTCATGCTCGTGGCGATCCTTCAGTACCTCAAGGACACCGAGGACCCCTGGGACATCACCCGTCGGCTGCTGGACCGCCTTGCCCCGGGCAGCCACCTCGTCCTGTCGCACCCGGCCGCCGACGTCACAGCGCCCGAGGTCGCCGAGTCCATGCGGATCTACAACGAGCGCGCCGCCAGCCACGCATCGGCCACCCCGCGCACGCACGCGGAGGTGCGGCGCTTCTGCGAGGGCCTGGAGATCCTGGAACCGGGGCTCGTCACTCTGACCCGTTGGCGTCCGGGTCCGGCCGACACCCCGGACGACACCCTGCCCATGTGGTGCGCCGTGGCCCGCAAGGCGTAACGAGTCGGCTTCCCGTCTGCAAAAAGCCGGCCGACGTGTCATGCCATGCCAATGCCATGTCGGCCGGCCGGAGCCGGGCCGTCCGAGCGCTCCAGCCGCTCGGCGGCCTCGGCTCGGGGGTGATGCCGGCGCCCCGCCCCATCCGCCGCAGGCTCCGCCTCCGGCCAGGAACCGTACGTACGGTTCCTGGTCCGCGCGCCGTCCGTCTGCCGTCCGGCTCGAATCCTTCGGCGCCGTTGGAGATACCGCAGTAGCGACCTCCGCCGGGCTACGCCTCGCTCCAGGAGCGGGAAGCGACCGCGTTAGTACAGCGTATTGACAAAGCATGGTCCCCGTTCCTAAGTTCGCAGGGCGGCCCCGCTCGACGCTGTGTTTCCTCAACTCCACTTACAGGTAAGTCAGTTGACCTGCCACTGACCAGCACTCAGATGCCGGTCACGTGGTGGAACTCGGTCGTGTCCTGTTGCCGGGTCCACGCAGGCGCCCGTCCGCGCGCGATCGCCCTGCACCGGGAACGCCGCCATTTCGCGGTCCGCTTCCCCGCCCTGTCGCGCATCCCATGGACTACTCCCACACGAGGTGACCCATGCACCGCAGAAGACTTCGAGGAACCTCCCGCCGGCTCGGGGGCATCGCTGCCGTCGTCGCCTGCACGCTGTTCGGCGTACTCCCCGGTTCCGGCGGCCACGCGCAGGCCGCAGCCGGGCCCGACGGCGAGCGGGTAGCGAAGACCGGCGCCACGACGCCTTTCGTGACGGTCGAGGCGGAAGCCGGGACGCTCGGCGGCGCCGCCCGCGTCCGCTCGATCAGCCCCGGGGCGACGGTCCCGGCCTCGGCCTCCCTGGAGACGGAGGCGTCGGGCAACGCGCTGGTGGAGCTGAAGAGCACCGGTGACGCGGTAACGGTGCCGAACGGCTCGGGCAGGAGTGCCAACACCCTCGTGGTGCGCGCCTCGGTCCCCGACGCGCCGAACGGCGGCGGCATCAGCGCGTCGCTGGACGTGTACGTGGACGGCGCGTTCCGTCAGGCGGTCACGCTGAGCTCCGCACAGGCGTGGAACTACCGAGGGGCGACCACGGACCCGGACGACCCCAAGGCGGGCGGTATGCCGTACCGCTTCTACAACGACTTCCCCGTCCGGGTGTCCGGCGCCCCGATCCCGGCAGGCAGCACCGTCACGTTCCGTAAGGGCACGGGCAACACGGCTGCGGTCTACGACATCGACTCCGTCGACCTGGAGGATGTGGGGCCCGCCCGTACCCGGCCGGCGAACTCCCTCTCCGTGGTGAGCGAGGGCGCCGACCCGGAGTTCGGGAAGGACTCCACGGTCGCCATCCAGAACACGGTCGACGCCGCGCGCCGGCAGGGGAAGACGGTCTGGATCCCGAGCGGCAAGTACCTGACGAACAGCCTTGCGTCCACGCCGCTCGACTTCACCGGGGTCACGGTGGAGGGCGCCGGCATGTGGTACTCGACGATCTACCGCAGGAGCCCTCTGCCGGCCACCTCGTGGCGCTCGAAGACCCTGGTGGGGTCGCACACCACGCTGCGCGACATCCAGATCGATTCGAACGCTGTCTGGCGCGGGGTCGGTGGCACCGGCGGCGCGGACTACGGCATCAACGCCAGCGGCGCCGGCGGCTGGCTGGTCCAGCGGATCTGGACGCGCCACACCGACGCGAACTGGCTCTCCGGATCGAACGGCCTCATCGAGAACAGCCGGACCTCGGACGGCTACGGGGACGGGTTCAACATCAACAACGGCAATACGAAGGACCCGGACAAGCTCGGCGACAACATCACCGTCCGCAACAATTTCGCCCGGAATACCGGCGACGACTCCTTCGCGACGTACTCCGACGCGGGCGTGAGCGGGACGAACGGTCAGGTGACAGGCGCGAAGATCCTGAACAACACCGCGATCGCGCCCTGGTGGGCCAACGGCCTGCGAGTCGCGGGAGGCAGGGGAGTAGAGGTTCGCAACAACCTCGTGAACAGCGTGTCCTCCAACAGCGCTCTGGACATCGGGGTGTTCGGGGACACCGGGCACCCCTTGGAGTCCGCCACGATCAGCGGCAACACCCTGATCGGCGGTGGTGGCTGGAACAGTGTGCGGCACGGGGTGCGGATCGGCTCTCCGAACAGCTCCTCGCTGTTCCCCGACGCCTACACCCATGTCACCCTGAGTGACAATGTGATGCGCGGAGCCTTCCGTGCGGGCCTCTTCGTCGACCTGACGCGGGTCGATGTGACGCTGACGAGCAACACCATCGACCACCCGGCGGAGCAGGGAATCCTGATCGGATCCGGTGTCATCGGCACCGGACGGTTCGCGGGCAACACGGTGACGAACCTCCGTCCGGGGCAGGTGGCGCAGCGCAACGACTCACCGTCCACGTTCCGCATCACCGACTGAACACCGCGCCGGCCCGAGACCGGGCCTGTGTCCCGGGGCGCGGGGGATGCGGGCCCCGGCCCCGGGCTGTCGCGCGGCTCTCCGAAGCGTCTTCGACGCACTTCGTAAAGCGTATTGACAAACTATGTTCACCGTTCGTACGTTCTTATCGCACCCAGTCGACGACCGGCCTGATCAGCGGTAACCCCCGCTCCGCCCCGGTCTGTTGGCCGAACTCGCCCAGACCCCTACCGCCGCACCCCGCACGTGCGGCGCCGATGGGAGCGTGCAATCACCTTGACCACCGACACCAGGCGGGCGCTCGTCGTCCGCGGCGGTTGGAACGGGCATCAGCCCGTGACGATCAGCGACGGATTCCTCCCCTTCCTCAAGGAACAGGGGTTCGTCGTCGAGACCTCCGAGGACCTCGCGGTGTACGAGGACGCGGAGAAGCTCGCCGCCACCCATCTCATCGTGCACTGCTGGACGATGGGCACCATCACGCCCGAACAGCGCGAGAACCTCGCCGCAGCCGTACGGGCGGGCACGGGTCTCGCCGGCTGGCACGGCGGCATCGTCGACTGCTTCCACGACCACGGCTACCACCTGCTGACCGGCGGAAAGTTCGTGATGCATCCGCCGGGCTTCCACGACCACACGTACAACTTCGCGCCCGAGCACGCGGATCACCCGGTCATCGCGGGCCTCGACGACTTCTCCGTGCACACCGAGCAGTACTGGGTCCTCACCGACCCGCGCATCGAGGTCCTGGCCACCACCACCTTCCCGGCCGCCGAACCGCACGACGGGCCCGCTGTGATGCCGGCCGTGTGGACCAGGACCTGGGGGGCCGGCCGGGTCTTCGTCTCGACCATCGGGCACAAGCCCGACGACTTCGACGTGCCCCAGGTCCGCGCGCTGACCGAGAGGGGGCTGCTGTGGGCGAGCCGCTGAAGCCCTTGAACATCGGCATCGTCGGCGCGGGGAAGATCAGCGGCGCCTATCTGTCCACGCTGGAGCGGCTGACGTCCGTGCGGCTCACCGCCGTCACCGACCTCGACGCCGCCCGCGCGCGGGCCGTCGTGGAGCAGGCCGGTGACGGGGTCTCCCTCGCGCCGACCGTCGCGGACCTGGTCGCCCGCGACGACGTGGACACCGTCCTCAACCTCACGATCCCGGCCGCGCACGCGGACATCGCCCTGACGGCGCTCGCCGCGGGCAAGCACGTGTACGGCGAGAAGCCCCTCGCCGCGGACCGCAAGGAGGCCGACGCCGTGCTCGCAGCGGCGCGCGCGGCCGGACTGCGGGTCGGCTGCGCGCCCGACACCGTCCTGGGAACCGGGACACAGACCGCGCGCAAGGCCGTCGACGACGGCTTGATCGGCCGGCCGGTCGCGGCCACCGCCTTCATGACGGGCGCGGGCCACGAGAAGTGGCACCCGGATCCCGAGTTCTACTACCGGCCCGGCGGCGGACCGCTGCTCGACATGGGCCCCTACTACCTGTCGGCCCTGGTCCACCTGCTCGGCCCCGTGACCAAGGTGACCGGCGCGTCCTCCCGGCCCCGCGCCGAGCGGACCATCGGCAGCGGGCCCCGCGCCGGGCAGACCTTCCCGGTCGAGGTGGACACCCACATCACCGGGGTCCTGGAGCACGCCGGCGGGGCCCTGTCCACGCTGGTGATGAGCTTCGACGTGCGCGCCGCGCGGCTGCCCCGCATCGAGGTGCACGGCACCGGCGCCTCGCTTTCCGTGCCCGACCCGAACAACTTCGACGGCCCGGTCGAGATCAACCGCGGTGACGGCTGGGACGCGCTGCCCGTGTCGGCCGGCTATCGGGACACGGGGCGCGGGGCGGGCCTGGCGGATCTGGCCGATGCGCTCCACAGCGGTCGCCCGCACCGCGCGTCCGCCGACCTCGCCGCACACGTCCTGGACGTCATGCTCACCCTGATGGACGCGGCCGGCCAGGGCCGCGCGCTGGCAGTGACCACCACCTGCGAGCGCCCCGCACCAGTGGCGGACAGCAGCCCCTGACCGGCGCCGGTCTCACCGACACGGACATCGACATTGACGCCGACGCCGATGCCGCCACCGACAGCAACTCCGACACCGGCCTCGTACCGCGACCGGCGGCCGAGCGACACCGACCGCCGGATACCCCGCTCGCAGCAACAGGAGACCCCCTTCATGCACGACGACCGGAACCTGGTCGAAGCACGCCTGGACCGCGTCCTCAGGGAACGCATCCGGCCCGCCGTCCACCCCGTCACCACCCCCCTGGCCGTCGAGATCTGGTCCACGGCGGGCGAGCCCGTCCCCGTGGCCGAGGGCCTCAGGGCGCCGAGCCGTCCCATCACCCCGGGCACGGCCTGGGGCGCGCCATGGGGGACCAGCTGGTTCAGGGTCACCGGTACGGTCCCCGCCGAGTGGGCGGGCCGCACCGTCGAGGCCGTGCTCGACCTCGGCTTCACCCCGCGCACGCCGGGCTTCCAGTGCGAGGGCCTCGTCCACCTGCCGGACGGCACCCCGGTCAAGGGCCTGCACCCGCGCAACTCGTACGTCCGCGTCGGATCACCGGTGGAGGGCGGGGAGCAGGTCGACTGGCGGATCGAGGCCGCCTCCAACCCCGACCTCGACGGGAGCGGCGTGCCGTTCCAGCCGACGCCGATGGGGGAGAGGGCCACCGCCGGCGATGCGCCGCAGTACGTGCTGGGCGAGATGAACCTGGCCGTGTTCGACGAGACCGTGTGGAACCTGGTCATGGACCTGGAGGTCCTCGGTGAGCTGATGGCGGAGCTGCCGGTCGAGGGTGCCCGCCGCTGGGAGATCCTGCGGGCGGTCGGCCGGGCGCTGGACGTCGTCGACCTCCAGGACGTGAACCGTACGGCGCAGGCCGCGCGGGACGCGCTGGCGGGCGTGCTCGCCGCCCCTGCCGTTCCCGCCGCGCACCGCATCAGCGCCGTCGGCCACGCGCACATCGACTCCGCGTGGCTGTGGCCGCTGCGCGAGACGGTGCGCAAGGTCGCGCGTACGACGTCCAACATGACCGCTCTCCTGGAGGACGAGCCCGACTTCGTCTTCGCGATGTCGCAGGCCCAGCAGTTCGCCTGGATCAAGGAACACCGACCGCAGGTGTACGCGAAGGTCAAGAAAGCCGTCGCGGACGGCCGGTTCGTCCCCACCGGCGGCATGTGGGTCGAGTCGGACACGAACATGCCGGGCTCGGAGGCGATGGCCCGTCAGTTCGTGCACGGGAAGCGGTTCTTCCTCACCGAGTTCGGCATCGAGAACGACGAGGCGTGGCTGCCGGACACCTTCGGCTTCGCGGCGGGACTGCCGCAGATCATCAGGGCGGCCGGTTCCAAGTGGCTGCTGACGCAGAAGATCTCCTGGAGCAGGACCAATTCGTTCCCGCACCACACCTTCCAGTGGGAGGGCATCGACGGCAGCCGGATCTTCACCCACTTCCCGCCCGTCGACTCGTACAACTGCGAAATGAACGGCCGTCAGATCGCCCACGCGGCAAGTAATTTCAAGGAGAAGGGGGTCGCCTCCCGGTCGCTCGCGCCGACCGGTTTCGGTGACGGGGGCGGCGGCACCACCCGTGAGATGGTCGCCAAGGCGGCCCGGCTGCGCAGCCTCGAAGGATCGGCGACCGTGGAGTGGGAGACCCCCGCCGAATTCTTCACCCAGGCCGAAGCCGAGTATCCCGACCCGCCCGTCTGGGTCGGAGAGCTCTACCTCGAACTGCACCGCGCCACCCTCACCAGCCAGGCACAGACGAAGCGCGGCAACCGGCGCAGCGAATCCCTGCTGACGGAGGCCGAGCTGTGGGCGACGACGGCAGCGGTGCGGACCGCGTTCCCCTACCCGTACGAGGAGCTGGACCGGATCTGGAAGACGGTGCTGCTGCACCAGTTCCACGACATCCTGCCCGGATCGTCGATCGCCTGGGTGCACCGCGAGGCGCGCGAGACCTACGCACGGATCGCCGCGGAGCTGGAGGACATCATCGACTCCGCGCAGCGCGCGCTCGCCGGTGACGCGTCCGGGGGCACCGATCTGTCCTTCAACTCGGCTCCGCACAGCCGTGGTTCGGTTCCCGCAGGTGGTGCGTCGGCCACGTCCGGTCATGGTGAATCGGTGGTCCCCGTACCGCGCGACGGCGGTGGGTACGTCCTGGACAACGGGATGCTGCGGATCGAGATCGACGGACGCGGCCTCGTCGTCTCCGCGTACGACCACGGCGCGGACCGCGAGGCCATCGCGCCGGGGCAGGCGGCCAACCTCCTTCAGCTCCATCCCGACTTCCCCAACCAGTGGGACGCCTGGGACGTCGACGCCTTCTACCGGAACGTCGGCAGTGACCTCACCGAGGTCACCGAACTGGGCGTCGACGGCACGGCGGTGCGCGTCGAGCGCGCCTTCGGTGACTCCCGTGTCATCCAGCTCCTGACGGTCCCGGCCCGCGCCAAGCGGCTCGACATCGCCACCGAGGTGGACTGGCACGAGACGGAACGCTTCCTGAAACTGGCCTTCGCGCTGGACGTGAAGGCCGACCGGTACGCCTCCGAGACCCAGTTCGGCCATGTGTACCGGCCCACCCACCAGAACACGAGCTGGGAGTGGGCCAAGTTCGAGGCGTGCAACCACCGTTTCGTGCATGTCGACGAACCGGGCTGGGGGGTCGCGATCGTGAACGACGCCACGTACGGCCACGACGTGACCCGTGCCGTGCGTACCGGGCCCGACGCCGGTACGACCACGACCGTGCGGGCCTCGCTGCTGCGTGCCCCGCGCTACCCCGACCCGGAGACCGACCAGGGCCTCCACCGGTTCCACCATGCGCTGGTGCCGGGCGCGGCGATCGGTGACGCGGTCCGCGAGGGGCACCGGGCGAACCTGCCGGAGCGCCGGGTCACCGGCACCGCGACCGACGTCCCGCCACTGGTGACGGTGGACAACGACGCCATCGTGGTCAGCGCGGTGAAACTGGCCGACGACCGCAGCGGTGAGCTGGTCGTACGCCTGTATGAAGCGCACGGTGGACGGGCCCGCGGCACCGTGCGCGTCGACGGCTTCGCCACCACGAGGGCGGTGCCGGCCGACCTCCTGGAGCGTCCGCTGGCGGACGCCGAACGGCCGGTGGAGGACGCCGGTGGCGTGGAACTCGCGCTGCGGCCTTTCCAACTGGTCACCCTGCGCGTGCCGCGCACCTGACGGCGTGCCGCCCGGGACGGCGGCACCCGCACCGGGAGGGCCGGTGGCGCGCAACCGGCCCGCCGCCCTCCCGGACCGGACGGTCAGCACGTACCGGAAGTGGATCGACCCGGCAGAGGACCGAAAGAGGACCCGCTCATGACAGCCCGAGCCGCACACCCCGAACCACCGGAGCCACCCGAACCACCGAAGCCCCCCAAGCCGCAGCAGCCCCTCGATCCGCAGCAGCCACAGAAGTCGCGCACGTCGCATCAGCCACTACAGCCACAGCAGCCACCGGGACGGCCCGAGCCGCCCACCCCGTCCGAACGGCCGGAAGCGGTGTGCGTCATGGACCCCGCAGTGGCCGATTCCGTACTCCCCGCCGATCTGCGCGCACGCCTCTGCGAGCTCGTCCGCCTCGCCCCGCCCTCCACCTCCGACGGACGCGATCCGGGGGCCGCACTGGGCGACGCGGAGATCCTGATCAGCGGCTGGGGCTGCCCCCGGCTGACCGCCGATGTCCTCGCGCGGGCGCCCCGGCTGCGCGTCGTCATCCATGCCGCGGGCACCGTCAAGTCCCTGGTCAGCGAGGCAGTGTGGGAGCGCGGCATCGTGGTGTCGTCGGCAGCCGACGCCAACGCGGGGCCCGTCGCCTCGTACACCGTCGCCCTCATCGCACTCGCGGCCCGCCGGACCCTGACGATGGCCGCCGGATACCCCCGTGTATGGCCCGCCACCGCCGACCGCTCAGGCGCCGACGGGATGACCGTGGGCATCGTCGGCGCCTCGCGCATCGGCCGGCGGGTGGTGGCCGAACTGGCCGGCTCCGGTGCGGGGTACGAGATCCTGCTGTACGACCCGTACATCACGGACGACGAGGCGCGCCGGCTCGGCGCGCGGCGGGCAGGGCTCGCCGAACTGTGCCGCCTGTCCCGGGTGGTGAGCGTGCACGCTCCGCTGCTGCCGGAGACGACGGGACTGCTCGACGCCGCCATGCTCGCTCTGCTGCCCGACGGGGGCGCTCTGATCAACACCGCCAGGGGGCCCGTCGTCGACACCGAAGCCCTCACCCGGGAGTGCGCGACCGGCCGCATCGAGGCCTACCTCGACGTGACCGATCCCGAACCGCTGCCGCCGGACCACCCGCTGGCGGCCCTGCCCAACGTGCTGCTCACTCCGCACATCGCCGGCGCACAGGGCAGCGAGGTCCGACGGCTCGGACAGTACGCGGTCGAGGAGACCGAGCGCTGGGTGGCGGGGAGGCCACTGCTCGGCGAGGTCACCCGCGAGGCGCTCCCGCGTCTGGCCTGACCGCCCCGCGCGCCCGCCTCCCAGCCCCCACGGACGTCACATCAGTGATCGCAGCACCCCACGGACGTCACATCGCTGATCGCACCACCCCGCACTGCCGGCCCCGGGAGGCGGCCGACGACGCCCGACTCTCGGTGAAAGGGCTTGATGTCATGACAACGCTTGATCAGCCGGCCGCCCGCGCGGCCGAGGAGGACAGGCCGCCGGGGAGTCAGCGGCCGCGGCGCCCGCGCCCCCGACGCGACATGACCCTGTTCTGGTTCCTGGTCCCGGGCATCGTCGTCCTGCTGCTGTTCCACTACATACCGCTGCTGGGCAACGTCATCGCGTTCCAGGACTACCAGCCCTACATCGGCATCCTGCACAGCCCGTGGAACGGACTGAAGAACTTCGAGGTCCTCTTCAACGGCGACGAGCAGTTCGTCCGAGCGCTCGTCAACACGCTCGAACTGACCCTGATCCAGGTAGTTTTCGTCTTCCCCGTGCCGATCCTGCTGGCCCTGGCGCTGAACAGCCTGGTGAGCGAACGGGTCAAGAAGTGGGTGCAGAACGTCCTGTACCTGCCGCACTTCCTGTCCTGGGTGGTCGTGGTCGCCCTCTTCCAGCAGTTGCTGGGCAACGGCGGCATGCTCAACCTGTTCCTGCAGGCGCACGACATGGGCACCTGGAACATCATCGGGAACCCCGAGCTGTTCAAGACCCTGCTCACCTCCCAGGTCATCTGGAAGGACACCGGCTGGGGCACGATCCTGTTCCTGGCCGCGCTCTCCCGCGTGGACAACGACCTCTACGAGGCGGCGGCCATGGACGGCGCGAGCCGGCTGCGGCAGACCTGGCACGTCACCCTGCCCGCGTTGCGCGGACTGGTGATCCTGCTGCTCATCCTCCGCCTCGGTGACGCCCTGTCCGTCGGCTTCGAACAGATCCTGCTGCAGCAGTCGGGCGTCGGGCTGGAGAACAGCGAGGTCCTCGACACCTACGTCTACAACCACGGCCTCCTCGGCGGGGACTGGGGCGTCAGTGCCGCCGTCGGCCTCGTCAAAGGAGTCATCGGAGTCGCGCTCGTCCTGGGCGCCAACAAGATCGCCCACCTGTTCGGCGAGGAAGGAGTGTACAAGTCATGACAACGCTGTCACCCGCGCACCCGGTGCGCCGCAGGCCCCGAAGGTCCTACAGCGCCATCCCCGGGGAAACACCCGGATCCCCGCCGTGGCGCGCCCTCAAGTCACTGATCCTGCTGATCTGCGTGGTGCTGGTCCTGCTGCCGTTCCTCGCGATCATCTCGACCTCGCTCGCCGACACGGCCCAGGTCACCAAGGCGGGCGGCTACGTCCTGTGGCCCGACCACCCCAGCTGGTCCGCCTACTCGGCGCTCCTCTCGGGCGGCCTGGTCTCCAAGGCCATGCTGGTCAGCGTCGGAGTCACCGTGGTCGGCACCGCGCTGAGCCTGGTCTGCTCCATCATGCTGGCGTACGGACTCAGCCGGCCCGGATCCTTCGGCCACCGGCCCGTCCTCATCATGCTGCTGATGACCATGCTGTTCGCGCCGGGCGTCATCCCCAGCTACCTGATGGTCAAACAGCTGGGCCTGATCAACAGCTACTGGTCACTGATCCTGCCGACCATGATCAACGCGTTCAACGTGATCGTGCTGCGCTCCTTCTTCATGGGCATCCCCAAGGAGCTCCTGGACTCCGCGCGCATCGACGGCGCCTCCGAGATGACCATCCTCACCAGGATCGTGCTCCCGCTGTCCAAGGCCGCGGTCGCCGTCATCGGCCTGTTCTACGCGGTGACCTACTGGAACGCGTTCTTCAACGCGCTGCTCTACATCAACGACGCGTCCAAGTGGCCCATGCAGCTCGTGCTGCGTACCTACGTGGTCAACAACGCGGCGCTCAGCGGCGGTCAGGTGGACGTCGCGGCCGGGGTTCCACTGCCGCCCGCCCAGTCCCTCCAGGCGGCGATCCTCGTGCTGTCGATCGTGCCCATCGTGATCGTCTACCCCTTCCTCCAACGCCACATGAACAAGGGCGTGATGGTCGGAGCGGTGAAGGGATAAGGGACAACTGCCATGAACTCACCACTCAGCCGCCGCGGCTTCCTCGCCTCGGCCGCCGGCGTCACGGCCGGCCTGGCGCTCGCCGGCTGCGGGGACTACCGCCCCGTATCGACCAAGGCGGCCAACGCCAAGGTCCCGCTGCCCGCCTACATCCCGTACAACGGCGTCCCGACATCCATGCCGGCCACCGCCGCCGGTGTCGCGCCCGGCTACCTCAACTTCCCGGCCAAACCGGTGAAGTCGCTGCCGGGCGGCCCGCCCGCCAAGGGCCCGGCCATCGACATCATGACGCTGATCTTCAATCCTGTGCCGCCGCCGGCCACGGACAACGTCATGTGGCAGGCGCTGAACAGAAGCGTCGGCTGCGATCTCAACTTCCAGATCTCGCCGGTCACCGACTACCCGAACAAGTTCGCCGTGACCGTCGCGGGCGGTGACCTGCCCGACACCATGCTGATGCTGCCGCCGAGCCAGAACTCAGCCGCTACGCCCGGCATGCTGGACGCGCTCTTCCAGGACCTCACCGAGCACCTGTCCGGCGACAGCATCCGCGACTATCCCTACCTCGCGAACATCCCGTCCCCCTCCTGGGCGCCCTGCGTGCTCAACGGCGGCATCTACGCGATCCCCATGCCCCGCCCGCTCTCCGGCGGCCCGGTCTACACCCGCCTCGACCTGATCCGCGAGCGCGACCTCGACCCGGACCCGAAGAGCTGGCAGGAGTTCTTCCAGCTGTGCAAGGACGTCACCGACCACAAGCACAGCCAGTACGCCATGGGCGACCCCATCACCGCCTTCGACACCGTGATGCAGATGCTCGGGGGCCCCAACAAGTGGCGTGAGAAGGACGGCAGGTTCACCTGGTGGTTCGAGACCGAGGAGGCCGGGCAGACGCTCGACGCGGTCCGCCGGATGACCAGGGCCGGGGTGATGCACCCGGACGCCTACAGCGTCACCGGCAAGGTCAAGGACTGGTTCGGCACCGGACAGACCGTCCTCAACCCCGACGGGCCAGTGGCCTGGAACGACTACTACACCATGTACGCCCCGACCAAGAAGGACTTCGAGCTCGGCTACATGCTCGCGCCGGGCTGGGACGGCGGTGACGGGGTCCAATGGCAGGGCCAGTCCTACTACGGCATGCTCATCATCAAGAAGGCGCCCAAGGACCGGATCAAGCAGATCCTGCGCGCGATGAACGCGCTGGCCTCGCCGTTCGGCACCGACGGATACCTGCTGCGCAAGTACGGCGTCCCCGGCGCGGACCACACCCTCAAGGGCACCGACCCGATCCTCACCCCGAAGGGCCAGGCCGAGGTCGCCCTGCCCACCATCTTCGCCACGGACGCGCCGTTCTCGCTCTACTACCCGTCCAGGCCGGAGATCGTAAAGACGCAGTACGCGTTCCAGAAGGAAGCGGTCGAACGGCTCGTCGCCAACCCCACCGAGGACCTCTACTCGCCGACCAACGCCAAGGTGTCCGCGCTGCTCCAGAAGACGCTGGACGACACCCGCAAGGGCATCATGCAGGGCCGCGTCCCCCTCAAGGAGTGGGACGAGGCGATGCGGAACTGGCGCAAGCAGGCCGGCGACCGGATCCGCGCCGAGTACGAACAGGCATGGGAGAGCCGCCAGTCATGAACCGCACCCCCACCGAGGACCGTGCCCACTGGGAGCGGACAGCGGACCGGATGCTGCTCGCGGTCCGGCCGTACGCCACCGACCAGCACGCCCTGATCCACCTGCCCGGCGTCCCAAGCCACAACGGCGCGCACAGCGACGGACTCGAGGGCTTCGCCCGCACCTTCCTGCTGGCCGGGTTCCGGCTGGCGGGAGCGGGCGGAGCCGATCCGCACGACCTCGCCGGCTGGTACGCCGCAGGCCTGTCCACCGGCACCGACCCCGCGAGCCCGGAGCGCTGGCCGACCTTCGCCGAACGCGGCCAGGCGAAGGTCGAGGCGGCGTCGATCGTGATCGCGCTGCACGAGACCCGGCCGTGGATCTGGGACCGCCTCGGGGACCGGGTCAGACAGCGCGTCCTGGAGTGGCTGGCGCCCATGGTCGGTGACCCGATGCCGGGCAACAACTGGATCTGGTTCCAGGGCGTCACCGAGGCGTTCGCCCGCACGGCCGGCGGGCAGTGGCGCCAGCAGGACCTCGACCGCGTCATCGCCCTCACCGACGGCTGGTACGCCGGGGACGGCTGGTACTCGGACGGGCTCACCGGCGCCGCCCACCGCAACTTCGACCACTACAACGGCTGGGCCATGCACCTGTACCCGCTGTGGTTCTGCCGCATCCTCGGCGACGCGGCGCCCGACGGGCTCCTCGACCGCTACCGGGCCAGGCTGCGCCGCTTCCTGGCGGACCAGCGCCTGCTGACCGGTGCCAACGGCTCGCCGCTCGTCCAGGGCCGCTCCCTCACCTACCGGCACGCCGCGCTCGCCCCGCTGTGGACCGGCGCCCTGTTCGACGCCACACCGCTGGCACCGGGGGAGACCCGGGCGCTCGCGAGCCGGACGCTGGACCACTTCACCGGTCACGGCGCCACCGACGAGCGGGGCCTGCTGACGCTCGGCTGGCACCGGCCCTTCCGGGGCATCCTGCAGGGGTACTCGGGCCCCGCGTCCCCCTACTGGGCGAGCAAGGGGTTCATCGGCCTCGCCCTGCCGCCCGGCCACCCCGTGTGGACCGAGGAGGCGACCGCGCTGCCCGTCGAACGGGGTGACTTCACACGCACCCTGACCGCGCCCGGCTGGCTCGTCTCGGGCACCGCCGCCGACGGTGTCGTCCGGGTCGTCAACCACGGCGGTGACCACGCGGACCCGGCCCGCCCGCATGCCGACGACCCCGCCTACGCCCGCTTCGCCTACTCGACGCACACCGCCCCGGAGACCCCCGGCGACCCCACGGTGCCCGGCGGCAGCGCGGACGCCGACCCGCTCGACAACGCGGTCGTCCTGCTGGACGCGGCCGGACGCGCCTCGCACCGGCGCCCCGCCACCCGCATCTCGGTCGAGGGCGCCACGGCCGTCTCCCGCTCCCGCGCCCACTGGCCCGAGGACGCCACCTGGGACGTCTTCGGCGGACCCGACACCCCCTACGTCCTGGGCCCCTGGATCACCACGGGGTCGGCCCTGCGGGGCTCCGTCGAGGTGCGCGCCGTACGCGTCGACGGCTGCGCCGGGGACCGCGCGCGAGGGGGCGGCGAGGCGGCCGGGCACCGGCTGCGGGTCGGCGGCTGGGCGCTGGCCGTCGATCGCCGCTCCGCCGCCGGTTCCGCGACCGCGCGGGGAGCCGGGGCCCGGGTCGAGGGAGCCGGGGGGCTGGTCTCCGTCGTCATCGGGACGCACGGGCTGCCCCGCGCGGCAACGGTGGCCGGGTCCGGCAGCAACGCCCTCGGCGCCTCCTCCGCCACCCCGGTCGTGGCCACCGAGGGACCCGTCGCCCACGGCACGATCCACGTCGCCCTCATCCACCTGGGCGGCGAGGGACCTGGCGCCCTGCCCCAGGTGGCCACCCGCGCCGAGGGCGAGACCCTGCTCGCCGACGTGACCTGGCCCGACGGCGCGCACGACACCATCCGGCTGCCGGCCCCCGACGACTCCGCGTACGCCCCCTGGAAGGACCAGTTCCGTGCATGACGACCGCCGGATCATCGAGGACCGGATCCGCAAGCTGCTCGACCGGGTCGTCCGGCCCGCCGTCTACAGCGCCGTACACCCCCTCGCCCTGAGCGCCTGGCGCGTCGAGGGCGAACCCGTCCCCGTCACCGAGGCGCTGAGCGCCGACTACGAGCCCTTCACGCTCGGCGACGCCTGGGGCAGCCCCTGGCAGACGACCTGGATGCGGGCCCGCACCGAGATTCCCGAGGGCTGGTCCGGGCGTCGCGTGGAGGCCGTCTTCGACCTCGGCTTCGACCTGTCCAAGGGGCCCGGCGGCCAGGCCGAGGGCCTGGTCCACGACGACCGGGGCGCGCCGCTCCAGGGCCTGCACCCGTACAACCGCAGCGTGCTCCTCGACGGATCGGCCACCGCGGGCGCCACCGTCGATCTGCTGATCGAGCTGGCCGCCAACCCGCCGATCGTCGGCAGCGCCGGCCTGCACCTGCACCACGGCTCCCTGGAGACCGCAGGGGACGCGCCCCTCTACCGCCTCAGGCAGGCCGAGATCGCGGTGCGCGAGGAAGACGTGTGGCACCTCGTCCACGACATCGAGGTGCTCGACGAGCTGATGCACGAGCTGCCGCTCAGCTCCACCCGGCGCCACGAGATCCGCTACGCGCTGCGCCGCGCCGCCGACGCCGTCGACCCGGCCGATGTCGCCGCGACGGCCGCGCGCGCCAGGGCACTCCTGGCCGACGTGCTGTCCCGGCCCGCGCACGCCTCCGCGCACACCCTCTCCGCCGTCGGACACGCGCACATCGACTCGGCCTGGCTGTGGCCGGTGCGCGAGACCGTGCGCAAATGCGCGCGGACCTTCACCAACATGACCACCCTCGCCCAGGAGTACCCCGAGCTGGTCTTCGCCTGCTCCTCCGCCCAGCAGTACGCGTGGATGAAGCAGCAGCGCCCCGACGTCTACGCCCGGATGAAGAAGGCCGCAGCCGACGGCAACTGGGTCCCGGTCGGCGGCATGTGGGTCGAGGCGGACGGCAACCTGCCCGGCGGCGAGGCGCTCGCGCGCCAACTCGTCTACGGGCGCCGATTCTTCGCCGAGGAGTTCGGCGTCGAGCAGCCCGGTATCTGGCTGCCCGACTCGTTCGGCTACACCGCCGCCTACCCCCAGCTCGCCGGACTGGCGGGCGCCGAGTGGTTCCTCACCCAGAAGCTCTCCTGGAACGAGACGAACCAGCTGCCCCACCACACCTTCGAATGGGAGGGCATCGACGGCTCGCGCATCTTCACCCACTGCCCGCCCGTCGACAGCTACAACGCCTCCCTGACGGCCAGTGAGAACGCCCATGCCGAGGGCAACTTCAACGACAAGGGCGCGGCCACCCGCTCCCTCGTCCCGTTCGGCTACGGGGACGGCGGCGGCGGGCCCAGCCGCTCGATGCTGGAGAAGGCGCGCCGCCTGCGCGACCTCGAAGGCTCACCGAAGGTCGTGGTCGAGTCGCCCGACGCCTTCTTCGAGGCGGCGCGCGCCGAACGCGAGGGCGCGCGCCTGCCCGTCTGGCGCGGCGAGTTGTACCTGGAGAACCATCGCGGCACCTACACCAGCCAGGCCCGTACCAAACGGGGCAACCGGCGCAGCGAGGCGCTGTTGCGCGAGGCCGAGCTGTGGGCGGCCACGGCCGGGGTGCGGTCCGGCGCGCCCTACCCGTACGAGCGGCTCGAATCGCTGTGGCAGCGGGTCCTGCTCAACCAGTTCCACGACATCCTGCCGGGCTCGTCCATCGCCTGGGTGCACCGGCAGGCCGAGCGGGAGTACGGCGAGATCCACGCCGAGCTGGAGGCGCTGATCGCCGACGCGGCTGCCCGGCTGCCCGGCGCACCCGCGCTGCTGAACGCCGGGCCGTACGCCCGCCGCGAGGTCGCCGTCCTCACGGGCGACCAGGGATTCGCGGGGGCGCAGCGTCTGGCGGACGGGCGTACCGCGGTCCTCGCGGAGACGGGCCCGCTGGCCTCCGGCGGCGCGGTCGACGTCCGGGAGCCCGTCACGGCACGCGCGCAGGACGGCGGGTTCGCCCTCGGCAACGGGGTGCTGAGCGTCGTCGTGGACCGGCGCGGCCTGGTCACCTCGGTGTACGACCACGAGGCGCGGCGGGAGGCGATCGCCCCCGGCAGCGCCGGCAATCTCCTGCAGCTCCACCCCGACGACCCGAACCTGTGGTCGGCGTGGAACATCGACTCGTACTACCGCGACGTCGTCCACGACCTCGACACCTGCGAGTCCGTGACCCTGGTGGACGAGGGCCCGCTCCTCGCCTCGGTGCGCGTCGAGCGCCTCCACGGCCACTCGCGGTTCGTCCAGCACATCGAACTCGCCGCCGAGAGCCGCCGGGTGACCGTACGCAACGACATCGACTGGCAGGAGCGCGACACGGTACTGAAGGCGGCCTGGCCGCTCGACGTGCACGCGGAACGCGAGAGCGCGGAGATCCAGTTCGGCCATGTGCAGCGGCCCACCCACGAGAACACCAGCTGGGACGCGGCCCGCTTCGAACTCTGGGCGCACCGCTGGGTGCACGTGGGCGAACGGCACTGGGGCGCCGCACTGCTGACCGACTCCACCTACGGTCACGACGTGCGCCGCGACACCCGCGAGGACGGCGGGACCACCACGACGCTGCGGCTCTCCCTGCTGCGCTCCCCGCACAGCCCCGATCCGCGGGCCGACCGGGGAGCCCATGGCTTCAGCTACGCGCTGCTCGCCGGCGCCGGGATCGAGGAGGCCGTCGCGGGCGGCTACGCGATGAACCTGCCGCTGCGGGCGGCCGCGGCCGAGGCGGCCGCCCTGGTCACGCTCGACACCACCGATGTGGTGGTGGAGTCGGTCAAGCTCGCCGACGACCGGAGCGGTGACGTCGTGGTCCGGCTGTACGAGGCGTGCGGGGGAGCGGTCGGGGCGCGCCTGAGCGCCGGGTTCCCGCTCGCCGGGGCGCAGGACTGCGACCTGCTGGAGCGCCCGACGCGCGAACTGACCCCGGACGGCGGGTCCGTCGACCTGAGGCTGCGGCCCTTCCAGATCCGCACGGTACGTCTGCGTCCGGGCGCGCGGGGGTGAAGTCGGCGCGGACGAGAGGGAGTTGCGCCGTGGGCATGCGCTCCGGCGCACTGTCCCGCGCGCGTCGTACCATTCCATCGATTCTGTTGCCGTCGCAGGCGAGGCGGCGATCTCGCCGCCGTCGCCCGCCGAGGCTGGGAGAGGCACGTTGACGACCAGGACTGCGAGCACGGAGAAGGGCGGCATCAGGCGTGGCACCAACCTGCCGAGGATGGGGGACTTCAACGAGTCCGTGATCCTCGACGCCATCCGCCGGCACCGCGGCGGCCTGAGCCGGGTGGAACTCGCGCAGGCCACCGGGCTGTCCGCGCAGACGGTCTCGAACATCACCCGGCGCCTGCTCGACCGGGGCGTCGCCCGCGAGTCGGGCAAACACAACACCGGCAGCGGGAAGCCCCGCACCCTGCTGGAGATCGTGCCCACCTCGCGATACGCGGTGGGGGTCCATCTCGACCCCGCCGTGATCACCTGTGTCCTGGTGGACCTGCTCGGCAAGGTGGTGGCCCAGCGCAGCCGGCGCACCCCCAGCGGGGGCGACACGGACGGTACCGTCGCGGACATGGCCGCGTCCGTGTCCGGGATCGTGGCGGAGTCCGGGATCGACCACGGACGGATCCTCGGCCTCGGCATCGCCGCGCCGGGCCCCATCGACGTCACCGCCGGATGGGTGGTCGAGCCGCCCGAGCTGCACGGCTGGGGCCGCTATCCGCTGCGCGACCGGCTCAGCGAGGCGACCGGCTTCCCGGCCCTGCTCGACAAGGACGTCACGGCCGCCGTCGTCGCCGAGCGCTGGGCGGGGGCCGTCACCGACAGCCGCAACCTGCTCTTCTTCTACCTCGGCACCGGGTCCGGCATGGGGCTCGTGGTGGACGACACCGTGCTGCGCGGGGTCTCCGGGAACGCGGGCGAGGTGGGCGGGCTCGGCGCCGCCTGCTCCACGCGGACCCTGGTCGACGAGGCCATCGCCCTCGGCGTCCTCGGTGGCGAGTACACCGTGCTCGACCCGGCCGACGCCCAGAGCGGCCTGGAGCGCCTGGGCCGGCTCGCCGCGGAGGGGGACGCCCAGGCGGACGGCATCATCGAGCGGCTGGGGCTGCGCGTGGGCCGGGGGGTGTGCGCGGCGGCGACGCTCCTGGACGTCGACAGCATCGTGTTCGGCGGGCCGGCCTGGCACGTGCTGGGTGGGCGCCTCCTGGCCACGATCGAGCCGATGGTGGCCAGGTCCCCGTTCGTCAGGGCGGCCCATGCCACAACCGTCGCCTCCACCGTCCTGGGCGAGAACGTCGCGGCGGTCGGGGCCGCCTCCCTCGTCCTCGACCAGGCGCTTTCCGCCCAGCCGAGGTCGTTGCTGCTGGGCTGAGGAGACCACGGGGTCCGGGGAGGCGGCAGGAGTCCGGGGGAGTCCACGCGGGACGGGGAGGCCGTCCGGGATGAGGCGCACGCCGCTATGGTGCGCTTGCAATAGCCCGCGCATGCAATTATTGTTGTCGCTTGTAAGGCGCTGATGCATGCGCGTCCCCCCGGAAAGAACGAGAACATCATGAGCTCCATTCCGACCATCACCCTGAACAACGGCGTCACCATGCCGCAGCTCGGCTTCGGCGTCTTCCAGGTCCCCGACGACGAGACCACCGCCGCGGTCGGCGCGGCCCTCGCCGCCGGGTACCGCAGCATCGACACCGCCGCGGTCTACGGCAACGAGCGCGGCGTAGGCCGGGCGCTCGCCGACTCCGCCGTCCCCCGCGACGAGCTGTTCATCACCACCAAGCTGTGGAACGCCGACCAGGGCTACGACTCCGCGCTGGCCGCCTTCGACGCCTCCCTGGACAAGCTCGGGCTCGACCACGTCGACCTCTACCTGATCCACTGGCCGACCCCGGCCCGCGACCTCTACCCCGACACCTGGCGCGCCCTGGAGAAGCTCCTCGCGGACGGCCGCACCCGTGCCATCGGCGTCTCCAACTTCCAGCCCGCCCACCTGGAGCGCCTCCTGCGGAGCGCCTCCGTCGTCCCGGCCGTCAACCAGATCGAGCTGCACCCGGGTCTCCAGCAGCGGGAACTGCGCGCATTCCACGCCCGCCACGGCATCGCCACCGAGGCCTGGAGCCCGCTGGCCCAGGGTGCCGTCCTGAGCGACGAGGCGATCGTCTCGCTCGCCGCGAAGCACAGCAGGAGCCCGGCCCAGATCGTCCTGCGCTGGCACCTGCAGACCGGCAACGTGGTCATCCCCAAGTCGGTGACCGAGACCCGCATCCGCGAGAACCTCGACGTCTTCGGCTTCCGGCTGAGCGATGAGGACATCGAGGCCCTCACGGCCCTGGACCGAGCCCTGCGCACCGGCCCGGACCCCGACACCCTCAACTGACCCTCCCGGCCGCCACCGCACCCCCCCCCACACGCACAAGAACGAGGCACCACCACCATGAGCATCCGTTCCCTGCTGCCCGGCCGCATCGGCTTCGGCACCGCCCCCCTCGGCAACATGTTCCGCGCTATCCCCGACGACGAGGCCGCCGCCACCGTGCAGGCCGCCTGGGACCAGGGCATCCGCTACTTCGACACCGCCCCGCTGTACGGAGCCGGCCTCGCCGAGATCCGCCTCGGTGACGTCCTCGCCGACAAGCCCCGCGCCCAGTACGTCCTGTCCACCAAGGTCGGCCGCGTCATCCTCGACGAGGTCGAGGACCCCGCGAGCCGCCGGCTCGGTGAAAAGGGAGCCCTTTTCGAGCACGGGCGGCCCAACAGGATCGTCAACGACTACAGCGCCGACGCGACGCTGCGCTCCGTGGAGGACAGCCTCAAGCGCCTCAGGACGGACCGCCTCGACATCGTCTGGGTCCACGACATCGCGCAGGACTTCTACGGCGACGACTGGCTCGCCATGTACGAGAGCGCCCGCACCGGCGCGTTCCGCGCCCTGACCCGGCTGCGCGAGGAAGGCGTCATCAAGGCCTGGGGGCTCGGCGTCAACAAGGTCGAGCCGCTGGAGATGACGCTGGACCTGGACGAGCCGCGCCCCGACGCGTTCCTCCTCGCCGGCCGCTACACCCTGCTCGACCACTCACGGGCGCTGCAGCGCCTGCTGCCCGCCGCGGCCGAGCGGCACGTGGACATCGTCGTCGGCGGCCCCTACAGCTCCGGCATCCTCGCCGGCGGCAACCACTACGAGTACGCCGAGGCACCCGCCGCCGTCGTCGAGAAGGTGAGCCGCATCAAGGCGCTGGCACAGGAGCACGGCATCGGCATCAAGTCCGCCGCCCTCCAGTTCGTCCTGGCGCATCCGGCCGTCGCCGCGGCCATCCCCGGCGCGACTCGTCCCAGCCGCATAGCCGAGGACCTCGGCGCCCTCACCGAGAACGTGCCGTCCGCGTTCTGGAAGTCGCTGCGGGACCAGAAGATCATCGCCCACGACGCACCCGTACCCGTGAAGGACGCCTCATGACCTCCGCCACCGCCACCCTCACCACCCCGTGGCCCGCGGACCGGGTCTGGCAGCTCATCGGCGGCTTCGGCTCCCTGCCGGACTGGCTGCCGTACATCAAGGAGAGCCGGCTCAGTGAGGGCGCCCGGCTGCGCACACTGACGAACGAGGAGGGCGGGGTCATCGTGGAACGCCTGGAATCCTTCGACGAACAGGCCCGCACCTACGTCTACTCCATAGTCCGGGCGCCCTTCCCGGTCACGGACTACCGCTCCACGCTCGAGGTCGTCGACCTGGGCGCGGCAGGCTCCCGGGTGGAGTGGTCGGGAACCTTCACGCCGGACGGGGCCGGTGACGGCGAGGCGGCCGCCCTCTTCGAGGGCATCTACCGGGACGGACTCGCCGCACTGGACAGGACGCTCGCCGCCTGACCCGGCGGGCTCCGCCGCCCGCGCCCCGGACGCACGCGGGAGCCGGGGCCGCCCGGCCGAGCGGCCGCTCGCCGCCCCTGTGCTATCCAGGGGCGGTGACGACTTCCCTCCCCCGCACCAGGCCCTTCGACGCGGTGCTGTGCGACTTCGACAACGTGATCCGCTTCTACGACACGACGCGCCTGACGCACCTGGAACGCCTGGCGGGGCTGGCCCCGGGCACGACCATGGAGGTCGCCTTCGCGCCGGAGACGGATCTGCCGCTGCTCCTCGGTCGGATCACTCAACCGCAGTGGGTGGAGTCCATCGCGCTCGCGCTCTCCCACCTGGTCCCACGGGCGCGGGCCCACGAACTGGGCAGGGCGCTCGCCGAGGCGCCGTTCCACGCCGACGAGGCGGTGGTGGGCCTGCTCCGCCGGGTCCGAACCCGTATGCCCCTGGTCCTGGTGACCAACGCGACCCTGGAGCTGGAGAGCGATCTGCTGTCGCTCGGGCTTGCGGACTTCGCGGACCACGTCGTCAGCAGTGCCCGGGTGGGGGTGGCCAAGCCGGACCCGAAGATCTACGAGATCGCGGCCGAGCGAGCCGGTGTCGCCGAGGACCGATGCCTTTTCGTGGACGACCGGCTGGAGAACATCGAGGCCGCCGTCGCGCTCGGGATGACCGGCGTGCACTACCGGGAACCGTCGGACCTCGACGAGTTGCTCGGACCCCTCCTCGACGGCTGAGGGGCTCCAACGGCGGGCTCCTCATTCCGCTGCACCCAAAAACAAGTAAGGCTGACTGATAAGGTAGCCTTACTATATGGACGAGGATCTGGAACCCGGAAAGGTCGCCGCCTCCCTGCTGGTGGGCGTCGGCGCGCTGTTGCGGCGTGTGCGGCAGGTGCCCACCGGGGACGGGCTCACGATGCCCGAGCGGACGGCGCTGTCGCGCCTGGAGCGTTCGGGGCCCGCCACCTCCTCCGCCCTGGCCCGGGACGTGCAGATCACCGCCCAGGCGATGGGGGCGACGCTCGCCGCGCTGAGAGCCCGCGGCCTGGTCGAACGCAGCCCGGACCCGGACGACGGCAGGCGCATGGTGCTGACGGTGACCGACGCCGGACGCCGGGAGCTGAAGGAAAAGCGCAACGCGCGGACCGAACTCATCGCCCAGGCCCTCGCCGGTGGCGCGTTCACCGAGGTCGAGCTGGGGCAGCTCGCGGCGGCGGGGCCACTGCTGGACCGGCTGGCGCAGAACATCTGACACCGAAGCGACCACGAGGAGCCGGCCGGATGACGGATCTGTCCAAGACGCTTGCGCGGCCCGGCTCGGCGGGTGACCGGTACAAGTGGACGGCACTGACGAATACGACCGCCGCGGTCTTCATGTCCGCGTTGGACGGTTCCATCGTGCTGATCGCCCTGCCGGCCATCTTCCGGGGTGTGCACCTGGATCCGCTGGCCCCGGGCAACATCGCCTACCTGCTGTGGATGATCATGGGGTACCGGCTCGTCCAGGCCGTCCTGGTGGTCACGGTGGGCCGGCTGGGGGACATGTACGGCCGGGTCCGGATCTACAACTCCGGTTTCGCGGTCTTCACCCTCGCCTCGATACTGCTGTCCTTCGACCCCTTCGACGGGGGCCACGGGGCGATGTGGCTGATCGCCTGGCGCCTGGTGCAGGCCGTCGGCGGTTCGATGCTGACGGCGAACTCGGCCGCGATCCTGACCGACGCGTTTCCCGAGGAGCAGCGCGGATTCGCCCTGGGCATCAACCAAGTCGCCGCCCTGGCAGGGATGTTCATCGGTCTGGTGGCCGGGGGACTGCTGTCGGCCTGGGACTGGCGGGCGGTGTTCTGGGTGAACGTTCCGGTCGGGGTGTTCTTCACGCTGTGGGCCTACCGCACCCTGCGCGAGAGCGGAAGGCGCGGCGGCGGCCGCATCGACTGGTGGGGCAACATCACCTTCGCGGTGGGGCTCAGTGCCGTCCTGATCGCGGTCACCTTCGGCCTGCAGCCGTACGGCGGGCACACCATGGGCTGGACCAATCCGCTGGCCGACGGGCTGATCACCGGGGGAGTGATCCTCCTGGCCGCATTCGTCGTCATCGAGAACCGCGTCTGCGCCCCGATGATCGAACTGGGTCTCTTCCGCCTGCGGGCCTTCACCTTCGGCAACCTGGCCGGCCTCGCCATCTCGATCGGCCGGGGCGGGATGCAGTTCGTGCTGATCATCTGGCTGCAGGGCATCTGGCTGCCGCTGCACGGCTACGACTACGGCGACACGCCCTTGTGGGCCGGCATCTTCATGCTGCCGCTGACTGCCGGGTTCCTCGCCGCCGGCCCCGTATCCGGCTATCTGTCCGACCGGATCGGCTCCCGTGGCCTGGCCACCGGCGGCGCGCTGCTGTTCGGCGCCAGCTTCCTGGGCCTGATGTTCCTCCCGATCGACTTCAGCTACTGGATCTTCGCGGCGCTGATCACGGTGAACGGCATCGCGAGCGGCATGTTCGCCTCGCCCAACTCCTCGTCGATCATGGGCAGTGTGCCCGCGAGGCTGCGTGGCGTCGCCTCCGGCATGCGTGCCACGTTCCAGAACTCCGGTACCGCCGTCTCCATCGGCGTGTTCTTCTCCCTCATGATCGCCGGACTGGCCGGCAGTCTCCCGCACACCCTGAGCGGAGCCCTTCAGCAGCAGGGCGTGCCGGCACACATCGCCACCCAGGTCGCCGGCCTGCCCCCGGTCTCCTCGCTCTTCGCCGCCCAGCTCGGTGTCAATCCGGTCGGGCACCTGCTCCAGCCCACCGGCGCCCTCACCCATCTGACTGCCGCGCAGCAACAGGCTCTGACGGGTCGTGAGTTCTTCCCGTCCCTGATCGCCGGGCCCTTCCACTCCGGCCTGATCATCGTGTTCGCCTTCGGCGCCGCCCTGGCCCTGCTCGCCGCGATCGCCTCCTTCCTGCGGGGCAACAGCCCCGCCACCGAGCCCCCGGTGCCGCACAAGTCCGCCACCCCGCCCCACACGCCCAGCCGCGCCGCCTCCGGCCCGTACGACGGCAGGGACGGCTCGGCGGCCGAGACCGCAGCGCCGTCCGGCCCGGCGGACCGGCCCGCATCCACAGGAGAGACAACCGCATGACACTGACAACGATCGATCCCAGGCCCGCACTCGTCGTGATCGACCTGCAGATGGGCATCGTCTCCGCCCTGGCCGGCAATCCGCCCACCGCCACCGCCACAGCCACCGCCGTCGGGCAGGCGGCCCGTCTGGCCGCCGGGTTCCGGCGTCACGACCTGCCCGTGGTCCTCGTCAATGTCACCGGACGCGCGTCAGGACGTACCGATGCCGGACGCTCCGGGAGCAGCGGTGCCCTGTCGCCGGGCTGGGCCGACCTCATCGACGAACTCGATGTCCGGCCGACCGACCACCTGATCACCAAGCGGCGCCGCAGCGCGTTCCACGACACCGGTCTCGACACCCTCCTGCGGGACCTGGGCGTCACCCAGATCGTGGTCGCGGGCATCGCGACCAGCGCAGGCGTCGAGTCGACCGCACGCTCGGCCTCCGACTACGGCTACCACGTCGTCCTGGCAACCGATGCGATGAGCGACCCCGACCCCGACGCCCACCGGCACAGCATCGAACGCGTCTTTCCCAGGATCGGCGAGACCGCCACCGCCGCCGCAGTCATCGACATGGTGGAGGCGACACGATGACCCTGCTCGGCCGACTCCTCAGCAACCGCCGGGCAGGTGAGACCCATCTGGCGTGGAACCTGCCCGGTCTGCGGGGCCCCGAACTGCTCACCCTCACCAGCCGGCACTTCGCCCACGGCGAGGCCATGCCGCTGCAGCACGGTGCGAAGAACATCGGGGGCGACAACCTGTCCCCCCATCTGTCCTGGACGGCGCCGCCACCCGGAACCGCCCAACTGCTCCTGGTCGTGGAGGACATCGACGTCCCCTTGTCCAAGCCCGCCGTGCACTGCGTCGCCCTCGTGGACCCGGCGTCCGGGGAGCTCGGCCCCGGCGCCCTCGACGCCCGGCACCCGGCCGCCGGGGTGCGGGTCCTCCGCTCCACCATCGGGCGGGGCTACCACGGCCCCGGACCCATCAAGGGCCATGGACCGCACCGCTACACCTTCCAGCTGTTCGCCCTCGCGGCCACTCTGGACAGCGATCCCGGCCCGAAGGCGCCCGACCGTGCCCGGCCCCGCGCACTGCTGGCCTCCATCACGGTCCCCGTCCTCGCCCGGGGCCGGCTGACCGGCACCTACGAACGCTGATTCCGGCAATCCGCGGCGTTGTGCGGTCACGCTGATTCGGGTGCCCCTTCCCGAACGGCTTCCCCGGGTCCCGGCAGGCTCGGGCTGTCGGCCGGTGCGGCGCCGCGCAGCGCGGCCTCGACCCGGCGGTTGCTGGTCATGGTCGCGGTCAGGGCCGTCATCGCGAGGAGGAGGCCCGCAGCTGCGTAGAGCGGGGTGCGCACGTCGTACGTGGTGGCCAGCCAGCCACCGACGAACGCGCCGAACGGGGCTGCGCACATCGCGAGCATGCGGGAGGTGGAGGCGACCCGGCCCATCAGGTGGGCCGGGACGATCGCCTGCCGCAGCGAGGGTGCGAGCACCATCGTGGCGCCCATGCCCGCTCCGCAGACGGCGAGCGCGAGCCCGGCCACGTACGGATTCGGGGCGGCGGCAAGACCCAGAACGGCAAGCCCCTCGACTGCGGCCGTGCAGGTCAGCGCGGTGCCCGTGCCGAGTCGCCGGCCGAGGAAGGAAGCGATGCCCGCGCCGAGCAGCCCGCCGGTGGCCTCCGCCGTGAGGAGCAGTCCGAAGCCGAAGGTGCCGATGCCGAGACGTTCGCGTGCGAACAGGGCGAGTACGGTCTCCACGGCGAGGAAGGCCACGTTCCCGACCGCCGGGCGGAGCGCGAGCCCCAGCAGCAACCGGTCCCGGAAGACATACGAAGCCCCGGCGCGCGCCTCCTGCAGCAGCGACGCGCGGACGCCGCCGGCAGGCCGCGGTGTGGCGGGCAGCGTCCGTACGAGCAGTGCGGAGACCGCGAACGACACCGCGTCGGCGAGCAGCGGAACCGACCGCCCGAGTGCGAGCAGCGCACTGCCCGCAGGCGGCCCCACGAAGCCGGACATGGCGGTCTGGGCCCCACGCAGACGGGAGTTGGCCCGCTCCAGATGTACCGGGTCGCGGCCGAGCAGATCGGGCAGATAGGCCGTGGCGGACGTGTCGAAGAAGAGCCCGCCGAGGCCCAGCAGGAAGGCTACGGCCGCGAGCAGCGGAATGCTCAGCGAGTCCAGCACGGCGGCCACTGCCGGAATCACGAGCAGCACCGCACGGGCCGAGTCCGCGACCCACATCGTTCGCCGGCGGTCCCAGCGGTCCATCAGGGCGCCGCCGATCACCCCGAAGAGCAGCCACGGGAGAGTGCCGGCGGCCGTGACGACCGCGAGCGCCATCGGATCCCGCGTCAACGTCAACGCGAGCAGCGGCAGCGCGGCATGCGTCACGCCGTCCCCGAGCGAGGACACGGTCTGAGCGGTCCACAGCCGGCCGAACCCGGTCGGCAACTTGCTTATCTCAGTACTCACTTGGATTCCCCCTCGGCCTGCTTGCCCTGCGCGGGGCGGAACAGTGCGAAGACGAGCGACGCGTCCGGCAGCGAGGGGTCGGACAGCTTCCGGTACTCGTGCGCCAGAGCCTCCACCCGTGCCCCCAGCTCCGCGAACTGCTCCTCGGTGAGCCGCAGATGAGCCATTCCTACGTGCCGGGCGCCGTTCACGGGCGACGCCTCCAGGTCCGCGACCGCGTGTCGCATCAGCAGGTCCGGCTGCCCTTCTCCCGGATCCGGCAGAAGGATCGACCGTGCGGCCATCGCGTAGTACCGCTCGGTCACCCCCCGCACCTTCCGGGTCCGCACCACCTTCACCAGGCCGGCCCGCTCCAGCAGCCGCACGTGGTAGCTGGAACTCCCCTTCGCGAGTCCCACCCGCGCGGCGATCTGCGTGATCGTCGTCGGCTCGAAGCGGAGCACGGCCATGATGCGGTGGCGCGTGAGATTGGAGACGGCGCGCAGCTGCTCGTCAGTGGTGATGCGAAACGTCTCGGGAACGTCTTCGGTTGGCATGCGCTCAATGGTCAACGAGTCTTGACCATTGAGCAAGGGGATTTCCGTACCAGCTTCGGGAGTTGACCGTCCGGCGCCGGAAATCGTCGCTTCCGGGCGCTCTGAGGAGGTTCGGCCGACCGGCACGTGGAGGCCGAGGCCGAAGACCGGGCAGCCGGCGATCGCAGCTGTGGCGACACGGCCGTGGCGCGGGGCAGGGCCGGTGGGCCGACCGGGCCGCGAGGCTTGATCGTCCCCGAACCGGTTGCATAGCTTGCGGGCATGACTGAACTCGGACCCGTCGCCTGGCCACCTGCCCCGATCAGGACGGAGCGGCTCGTGCTGCGTGAGCCCGGGGCTCAGGACCGCGCGGCGTTCATCGAGCTGCTCGCCTCACCGGAGGTGCACACCTACCTCGGCGGCCCCCGGCCGCGTGACGAGCTCGAGCGCGAGATGCCCGAGGTGCCCGAGCGGTGGCCGGGAAGCTTCGCCGTTGACCTCGACGGGGTGATGATCGGCCAGATCCTGCTCAGGAGAGCGTCGGAGCGGCACCGCCCGGCTGCTGTGGGGAAAGCCGATCTCGGCTACCTGTTCCTGCCGCAGGCGTGGGGGGCCGGGTACGCGGCCGAGTCGTGCGCGGCGGCACTCGACTGGCTGGACAGCGTCCTTCCCGGCGAGCCGGTGGTACTCGCCACCCAGACGGCCAACGTCGGTTCGATGCGCCTCGCGGCCAAGCTGGGGTTCACCGAAGTGGAGCGGTTCCGGGCCTGGGACGCTGAGCAATGGCTCGGCATGCGGCCCCCGGCCACGCCCTTCGGCTGACCTCCTGCGACGTCCGCGCGGCGGAGCGGTGCGGTGGTCCTTCGGACCCTTCGGACCCTTCGGACCCTTCGGCGCGGACACCGGGCAGGGTGCGAGATGTCCGCCCGCTGCCGTCGCTGTGTCAGCTCGCCTCATGCACGCGGCGTCGCAGCCCGTTCGGCCCTGCCCACCAGGTCCCGCATGACGGCCTGCGGCAGCGACGGGTTGGCGGCGGCAGCCTCCACCACTTCCCGGTCGTCGGCGGCGAGCAGCTCGACGATGGTCCGTGGCGGCAGGGCCGGGTGCCGGGCGGCGGGCAGCCGGGCCCGGCTGTCGGTGAGGCAGGCGAGCAGCGCCGGTCCCGTCGCGCGGCGGTGCCGGGCGATCTCGCGCAGCGCTTTGCGGGGCGGCGGCAGCCGGCCGGCCAGGTCCTCCAGCAGGGCGGGCGGCGCGTCCGGGTTGGCCGCCACCTTGGCGACGACCTTGGTTCCGTGCCGGTCGATCATCATCCGCAGCTGGTCCTCGGAGAAGCCCGGGTGCGGCGCTATGGAGTTGACCACCTTCGCGTCCGGGTCGGCGGCGAGCCTGTCGCGGAGCCCGGGAGGCAGATCGCGTCGTTCGGCCAGGAGCATCCGCAGCGCGGGAACCGCCGAACGGGACAGCTCCTCGGCCTCGGCGGGGGAGGCGGCGGAGATCCTCGGCAGGGGCGTCGGCCCGATCTTGACGGTGGCCGCGAGACGCGAGAGTACGTCGAGCGGCACCAGAGGGTTGTGCGCGAGCGCGCGCCGCACGTCGTGACCGTGGTCGGCGGCCAGCTTCCGGATGACTGTGTCGTTGATCGCCGGGTTCTTCGCGAGATCGGCCCGGACTCCGGGAACGGGATCGTCGGCGAGCCTCGCCGCTGTCTCGGGCGGCAGGCCGGGGCGAGCGGCAAGCGCCCAACGCAGCATCATGGAGGGGTGGCCGGCGTACCGGAGGAGAGCCTCGACAGGCGTGGCGGGGTTCCGCAGGACCTGACCGGCGATCTCGTGCGCGGTGGATTCGTGGGAGCCGTCGCAGGAGGCACCGGACCGCAGGTCACAGTCGGGGCGGGGGCAGTACGGATCGTGTACGAAGGGCGTCGCCTCGCTGTCGCAGACCAGGCATCGCTCCAACGGCGGTAGCCCCTCACCGGTGGCGAGCGCGGCCAGCACGTCCGGTGGCGTGGCCTCGTTGGCCGCGACCGCTCGCCGGACCTCCGCATGCGGATGACGGGCGAGCCGGGCCGCCATGTCGGCGGTTGTCCACAGCGCGAGTTCCGCGACGACCTGTATGTCCGGGTCGGCGGCGAGCCTCTCCCGTACGTCGTCGGGAAGCCCGGGACAGGCGGCCAGCTTCTCCCGGCGCCGGGCGTCCGGGTCCCCGGCGAACAGCCTCGCCCACTCCGGGGCACCGTCCTGCCGGTCGAGCAGGGCGAGCGCGGCCTCCGGCTGCGTGACGGGGTCGATGTCGGCGGCGGTCAGCAGACCCTCGTACGCGAGCCGCACCGCACTCTCCCCGACCCGGGCGGCCAGCGCGACCGCCTGCCCGTGGCCGAGGTCCGCACGAGCGGCCAGGCTCTCGGCGATGTCCGCGTCCGCGACCGCGATCAGGCGCTGCACCAGGTCGAAAGGCAGAGCCGGGTTGCCGGCGAGGCCGCAGAGAGCATGGTTCACAGGAAGACATACTGCCCGGGTCGTGAATGCCCCGACAACCAGCAGTGCGACCGTGAAGGCCCTCGTCCCGGAGCGCGGGACGGGTACCCGGCGCGAGACCCGCCCGTCGCGCCGGGGACGTCACCGTCCCGTGCCGGCAGCATCACGGCCCGCGCCTGACGGCACGCGACCGAAGGTGATGGATTGCCCTGTGCGAAGACGGGCACGCGAGGTACCAACGGGTCGGAGGCCGGGCTCGGCCGCGGCCGGTGCACTCCTTCGGCCGAGCGCGCCTGATGCGGGAACCGTCGGTGGGAGCCGGTGCGGACGCGGTGCGCACGTTGACTGGTGTGGCTGTCGCCGAGGTTCCCGGAGGCGGCAGGGCAGGAGCGGGATCGACGAAGCGATGTGATGCTTGATCCAGGTTTGACACCTTACGTTCCGGGCTAGTCGAACCGACGCGACTTCGTTTCGCCGCTTCCGGCGGGACCGTGTGACCGCTTCGACTGAAGGCAAGATGATGGAGGCAGCCCGATGACCGACACTTCACGTGAGCCGACCACCACTGATTCCGGTGCCCCGGTGGAGAGCGACGAGCATTCGCTCACGGTCGGACCGGGTGGCCCGGTCCTGCTGCAGGATTCCTACCTGATCGAGCAGATGGCCCAGTTCAACCGGGAGAGGATTCCCGAACGGCAGCCCCACGCCAAGGGCAGCGGCGCCTTCGGGCACTTCGAGGTGACCGGTGATGTGAGCGCCTTCACCAAGGCGGCGGTGTTCCAGCCCGGGACCAGGACCGAGATGGTGGCCCGGTTCTCGACGGTCGCCGGCGAGCGCGGCAGCCCGGACACCTGGCGTGACCCGCGTGGATTCGCGCTGAAGTTCTACACCAGCGAAGGCAACTACGACATGGTGGGCAACAACACCCCCGTGTTCTTCATGAAGGACCCGATGAAGTTCCAGCACTTCATCCGGTCCCAGAAGCGCCGCGCGGACAACAACCTGCGCGACCACGACATGCAGTGGGACTTCTGGACCCTGTCGCCCGAGTCGGCCCACCAGGTCACGTGGCTCATGGGAGACCGGGGCATCCCGCGCTCCTGGCGCCACATGAACGGCTACACCTCGCACACGTACATGTGGATCAACGCGCAGGGCGAGCGCTTCTGGGTGAAGTACCACTTCAAGACCGACCAGGGTGTCGAGTTCTTCACCCAGGACGAGGGCGACCAGATGGCGTCCGCCGACACGGACTACCACACCCGGGACCTCTTCGAGCACATCCGCGACGGTGAATTCCCGAGCTGGACACTGCACGTGCAGGTCATGCCGTACGAGGACGCCGCGGAGTACCGGTTCAACCCGTTCGACCTGACCAAGGTGTGGCCGCACGGCGACTATCCGCTGATCGAGGTCGGCCGGATGACGCTGGACCGCAACCCCACCGACAACCACGCCGAGATCGAGCAGGCGGCCTTCCAGCCGAACAACCTGGTCCCCGGCATCGGCCCGAGCCCGGACCGGATGCTGCTGGCGCGGCTGTTCTCCTACGCGGACGCGCACCGCCACCGCATCGGCGGCAACTACCAGCAGCTCCCCGTCAACGCGCCCGTCGTCCCGGTGAACACGTACTCCAAGGACGGGGCGATGGCGTACCGCAAGACCGCGGATCCCGTCTACGCGCCCAACTCCAAGGGCGGTCCCGAGGCGGACACCGCCCGGTACGGGACCCCGCCCAGCTGGTATGCCGACGGGGACATCACCCGGACCGCGTACGTGTCCCACGCCGAGGACGACGACTGGGGCCAGGCGGGCACCATGGTGCGTGAGGTCCTCGACGACGCGGCCCGCGAGCGCCTGGTGGACAACGTCGTCGGGCATCTCCTCAACGGCGTGACGGAGCCCGTGCTGCTACGTGCGTTCGAGTACTGGTCCAACATCGACAAGTCGATCGGCGAGCGCATCCAGCGAGGCGTTCGCGCCAAGGCCGGGGAGCGGGACCCCAAGGCCGCCGGACAGGGCAACCCCGCGCGACGGGACATGCAGGAGAAGGCCTGACGACAGTCATGGCGCAGGCTCCGTACCTGTGACCGACAGAACCCCTGGCCGGCCGGATCGAGGCCGGCCAGGGGTTCTGTCGCAACGAGGCGCGAGCCGGAGGAGCTGGCCGGCCCTGCGTGGCGGGCGGGCCACCGACGCGGTGCCGACCGGGCGGTTCAGGCGAGTTCGTGCAGGGTGCCGTCCGAGACGGCGCGCAGCTTGTCGGGGTTGGCCACGTTGTGGATGGTCGCGATGCGGCCCTCCGGGTCGAAGTCGAAGGACATCGTGGCAAGCACGCGGTCCGGGCCGTGGAAGACCACCCCCGGTCCGCCGTTGATCCAGGTGAACTCGGCCCGCATCCGACTGGGTTCGACGCCCTGGTAGCTCGCGGTGCCGAGCGCGGCGAACCAGCCCGCCACGACCTTCACGCCCACCACCGGCTTGAGGGCCTGACGGACCTTGCCGCCGCCGTCGGTCCACAGGGTGACGTCGGGTGAGAGCAACTCCATGAGGGCGTTGATGTCACCGCCCGTGGCCGCGGCGAAGAAGCGCTCGGCCACGTCGCGTTGGCCGGCGCGGTCGGTGGTGAACCGGGGACGTCGGGCCCGGACGTGCTCGCGGGCACGGTGCGCCGCCTGCCGGACGGCGGGCTCGGCGCGCTCCACCGCCTCCGCTATCTCCGCGTAGCTGAAGGCGAAGACCTCCTTCAGTACGAAGACCGCACGCTCCAGGGGACTGAGCGTCTCCAGGACGACGAGCAGGGCCACGGAGACCGAGTCCGCCACGGCGACGTCATCGGCGGTGCCGGGGCCGGTGAGGATCGGCTCGGGGAGCCAGGGCCCGACATACGTCTCACGCTGGTGGCGGGTCGAACGGAGCAGCTCCATCGAAAGGTTGGAGACGATCCGGGTCAGGTACGCCTTGGGGTCGGCGACCTGGGAACGATCGGCCGCCGACCACTTGAGCCAGGCGTCCTGGACCACGTCCTCGGCATCGACGGCGGTGCCGAGGATGCGGTAGGCGACGGAGAAGAGCAGGGTGCGGTACTGCTGGAAGGCGAGCTGGTCACGGTCGGCCGGCTGCGGCTGGATCATTTGGCACTCCGGATGCGGGTGTAGCGGCCGCCGTGCGGCCAGATCGCGCCCGAGGCGGGCATCTTCTTCATACGGGCGAAGGTCGGCCACGGCGACGCGGTGACCGTCTCCTTGTACCGCGCGGCCCGCTTTCCGGTCAGTACGACGCGGCGCGGGCTGTCGTCGGGGTGGGTGAACTGTACGACGCCGTCTTCCCGGCCCAGGCTGACGGGTGTGTGGTAGTAACCGAAGCGGAAGGGCCTGGGTTCCTTGCCGGCCAGCGTCCGCAGGATCGAGCGGGCCGCGTGCACGCCGGTCGGCATGCCACCCTGACAGGTCCCGTGCATCACGCCGTAGCCCTGCCGGATCGCCGCCGCGTCGCCGACGGCGTAAACATCGGGGTGGGAGACGGAGCGCAGCGAGCTGTCGGTGACCACGCGGCCGCGCTCGTCGACGCTCAGGCCCGCGGCGGCCGCCAGCGGCGAGACGCGGGTCCCGCTGGTCCACAGCACGGCGGCCGCCGGGATGCCGGAGCCGTCCGCCAGCTCGACGCTGTCCGGCAGCACCTTGGTGACCTCGGCGCCGGCGCGTACCGTCACTCCGAGCCGGGCGAGCGCCGCGTCGACGTGGGCCTTGGCCTTCGGGTGCATGCCCGCTCCGGGGTCCCGCCGGCCCAGCAGCACGACCTGGAGCTCCGGGTAGCGCTCGGCGATCTCCGCGGCGGCCTCGACGCCGGTGAGACCGCTGCCGGCGACCACCACCGTCCCGCCGTCGAGCCGGGCCAGCCGGTCGGCGAGGAGCGCGGCGTCCTGCGGGCCGTTCAGGGTGTGGGCGTGGGCCTCGACGCCCGGCACCGAGACGGTGTCCGCGACGCTCCCCAGACCGTAGACCAGGGTGTCGTAGGCGAGGTCCCGGTCGTCGTCGATCCGGACGGTCTTCGCCTCCGCGTCCACGGCGGTGACCCAGCCGCGGACGAAGTCGGCGCCGGTCCCTTCCAGCAGCTCCCGGATGTGCATCTCGGCCGTCTCCTGACCCGTGGCGCTCATGTGCAGCCGGAGCCGTTCGGTGAAGTTCTCGCAGGGGTTGACCAGCGTCACGTGCACGTTTCCACGCTTCCTGGTGCGGGCCGCGAGTTGGATCGCGGCGCAGAGACCGGCGTAACCGGCGCCCAGGACCAGAACCTCGTGCTGCTGCGTCTCTGTCGCGTTCATCGCTCTGCCGCCTCTTTCGTGTCGGTCGTCCGGGCCTTGCGAACGACCACCAGACGCAAGTTCCTCCTCCGTTCGTGACACGGGGCCGATGTGACCCGCGCCACACAATTCGCCGGTCGTTGAGTGCGGTCGCCGAGGCCGGGCGGCGGTGGACGAGCACCTCCGGCCGAGGGCCCGCCCGCCGGCCCGGCACGGCACGGCCTAGGCTGGCCGTCTCATCCGACGCGTCGCGACAAGGACCAGGTCATGGGCAGCAGCACCGCGATCCGCCTGATCGAGCCGACGGACGCCGCCGCGATCGCTGCGCACCGGGTGCGGGACGTCGAGGCCTTCCGGCCGTGGGAACCGGCCCAGCCGGCCGACTACTTCACCCCGGAGGGCCAGGCGGAGAGGATCGACGGGCTGCTGGCCGGATACCGGGCCGGCACGGTCTGGCCGGGCGTTGTGCTCGCCGGCGGCCAGGTGATCGGGCAGGTCACCATCGGGGGCGTCCTGCCGCAGCCGCACCTGCGCCGGGGCTCCGTCGGATACTGGATCGCGAGCGTCGCGCAGAACCGAGGGCACGCCGGGCGCGCCGTAGAGCTCGCCCTGCGGGTGATGACGGACGAACTCGGGCTGCACCGCGCCGAGGCCTCCACCAATCTGGAGAATCTGCCGTCACAACGGGTGCTGCGCCGCAACGGGTTCAGCCCGTACGGCGTCGCGCACTCCTCGATCTTCCTCGACGGGAGCTGGCGGGACGCGCTGCTGTGGGAGCGGATCCTCGGCGGCTGAGAGTCGTCCCGTACCGGCTCCACCGCTTGCCGGCCCCAGCGCCACCGCGAGCCCTTCTCAGGCCGGGCGCAGGCAGAAGGGGTGCCCGGCCGGGCTGGCGTAGACCCTGCTGCCGGTGCGGGTGTCCGGGGTGATGTCGTCGGTGGGCCGCAGCCGGGTGGCGCCGGCCCCGGTGGCCGTACGGTCGGCTGCGGCGAGGTCCTCGACGCCGAAGTCGAGGTGCATCTGCTGGGAGGTGCCGTCCGGCCAGTTCGGGGCGGCGTGGCCGGGGGCGGACTGGACGACGAGCACCGGAAGGCCGGCGGCCCGGATGAAGTGGTGGGTCGGCGTGCGGGTGATCGAGCCGTCGAGCAGCCGGTGCCAGAAGGCGCTCTCCTTCTCGATGTCGGCGGCGTCGATGACCACGGAGCTGAGGGTGAGTGGCATGTGGGTCTCCTGTTCGGTGACGTTGCTGCTCAGACGGTCGGGATGATGCCGCCGTCGACGCGGAACTGTGCTCCGGTCAGCCAATTCGCCCGGCCGGAGGCGAGGAAGGCGATCATCTCGGCGACGTCCTCGGGGTCTCCCGGGCGGCCCATGGGGACCTTCAGGTGATCCACGAGCTGCCGAGTGACCTCCTCGGCGGGGACGCCCCGTTGCTCGGCCATGTGCTGGAGGTGGCTGGTGGCGCCCTCGGTGACGACGAAGCCGGGAAGGACACACACGACGCGCACCCCGTGCTCGCCGACCTCGGTGGCCAGCTCACGGCTGTAGGTGTTGAGCGCGGCCTTGGCGGCGGCGTAGGACGCCTCCGTGCGCTGCGGCAGTTGGCTTGCGATCGAGGAGACGTGCACGACGACGCCGGAACCCCGCTCGACCATCCCCGGCACCAGCGCCCGGTCCAGTCGTACGGCGCTGAGGAGGTTCATCTCCAGGTCCGCCCGCCAGGACTCGTCCGACCGGCTCAAGGTCGGCGCCGGTGCGCTCGCCGCGCCCGCGTTGTTCACGAGGACGTCCACTCCGCCCACGCCGTCGACAACTCGGCGGCCGAGCTCCGCCACGCCGGCCTCCGTCGAGAGGTCGGCCGCGATGAACGTGGCACCGGTGTCCTCCGGGGGCCGGCTGCGCGAGGCCGTCAGTACCGTCGCGCCCGCGGTGACGAAGCGGCGGACCGTCGCCGCGCCCAGGCCCCGGCTGCCGCCGGTGACCAGTACTCGAAGGCCGTGCAGGCCCTCGTCCGTGATCGGCACAGGAATCTCCTCCGTAAGATGAACCCGACTCCGGAAACCATACACAAGCGGAACCGGACTCACCTTATGGAGGCTCTCTTGTCGGCACCCCGACCGCTGCGCGCCGACGCGCGGCGCAACCGCGAGGCACTGCTGTCCGCTGCCCGCCAGGCGTTCCTCAGCGGCGACACGGACGCACACGTGGAGGAGATCGCCCGCAGTGCCGGCGTCGCCGTCGGAACGCTCTACCGCCACTTCGAGACCCGCGAAGCGCTGATCGAGGAGGTCTACCGCAAGGAGGTCGACGAACTGTGCGCCGCACCCACGGACCTCCTGGACCACCACGCCCCCGACGAGGCGCTGCGGCTCTTCCTGCTGCTGCTCGTGGACCACGCCGCGGTGGGCAAGGGGATGTCCGTCGCGCTGGAAAGCATCATGGCGACGGACTCACCGGTCTTCGGCGACGCTCGCACCCTCATGGCGAACGCACTCGACCTGCTGCTCGAAGCGGGCAGCGCCGCCGGCACCGTCCGGGACGACGTCACCGGCCCCACCCTGCTGCGGGCCCTGGGCGGCATCTGCCACATGCGTGCCGCCGAGGGCTGGCTGGCCGAGGCCCGGCAGATCACCACCCTCCTCTTCGACGGCCTGCGGTACGGCGCCACACCGGCGGTCTGAGCCGGAGACCGGGGTGTCGTGCGCCGCCGGGGGAGGGGCGTGCGGGCTGCTCGGGCCCGCTGCCGCAGGTCACTCGGCAGGGCCCTCGGAAGGGGCGTCGGAGGGCGGCACGGCCCGGAGCAGCGCTTCGATCGCCGCTCCGTAAGCGTGTTCCGGCGGCGTCGAGTACCCGATGACCAGGCCGTCCCCGGCCGGCATCGTGGCCTGCGGGTGCCGGAACGCGGCGAGGCCGTCCAGTGCGATCCCCTGCCAGGACGCGGCCTTGACCGCGGACGCCTCCGTGCCGGGCGGCAGCCGAAGGACCGCGTGGAGTCCCGCCGCGATGCCGGTGGCCGTGATGTGCGGGGCCCGTTCGGCGAGAGCGGTGACGAGCTGGTCGCGGCGGCGCCGGTAGCGCTGGCGCATCCGGCGGATGTGGCGGTCGTACTGTCCGGAGGCGATGAAGTCGGCGAGCGTGAGCTGGTCGGGGACGCTCACCCACGCTTCCCGCCCGCCCTTGGCCGCGAGCACGCCGTCGACGAGGTGCCTCGGCAGCACCATCCAGCCGATGCGCACCGCGGGGGACAGGCTCTTGCTGACCGATCCGAGGTAGACGACCCGTTCGGGGTCCAGACCCTGTACGGCGCCGACCGGTACGCGGTCGTAGCGGAACTCCCCGTCGTAGTCGTCCTCGATGATCAGGCCGTCGCCGGTGCGGGCCCAGTCGATGACCGAGGCGCGCCGGGAGGGATGGAGCGGGCCGCCGGTCGGGAACTGGTGCGCGGGCGTGAGCAGCACGCCGCGTACCCGTGGTTGCCCGGCCAACTCCGCTACCCGGGCGCCCTGTTCGTCCAGGCTCAGCGGAACCGTCCGTACCCCGGCACCCTCCAGGATCTCGCTGTGGAACCGGAGCCCGTACGACTCCACGGCGAAGGGACCGCGCAGCGGCCCGGCGCCCGCGCCGGGCGAGCCCCCGAACAGCAGCCGCAGGGCGTGCGCGAATCCGGAGCACACCACGATCCGTTCGGGGTCGACGCGCACCCCGCGTGCGCGCGTCAGGTAGTCGCCGAGCGCGCGGCGCAGTTCGATGCGGCCGCGCGGATCGCCGGGGCCGAAGGCCTCGTCGGGGGCGGCGATCAGCGCACGCCGGGCGGCCGCGAGCCAGGCGGTGCGGGGGAAGGACGCGGTCTCCGGCGCGCCCTGGCGCAGGTTGTGGGTGGGGGTGGCGGGCCGTGCGGGAGCGGGTTTGGGCTTCCGCACGGGTCTGGGCGGCGCGGCGCGTTCCGCCACCCGGGTCCCGGAGCCCTGACGTGCGGTCAGCCAGCCTTCGGCGATCAGCTCGGCGTACGCGTCGGCGACCGTGTTGCGAGCCAGGCCGAGGTCTGCGGCGAGCGAGCGGTAGGGCGGCAACAGGGTGCCGGGCGTGAGCCATCCCTCGCGTACGGCGTTTCGCAGCGCGCGGATCAGGACGGCGCGCCGGCTGCCCGGACCGGACAGGTCCACGTGCAGGTCACTGCCCATGCGCTCCGCCAAATTGACCCATGTTTCCGGCATGGAAATGCACCTTACCCGAGGTCTTTTCCGGTCCTAGATTCATGGTCATGACGAACAACGCGCACGCCACTCAGACCACCACCACTCAGCACCACAACCACGCCCCGCGCATCAACTTCGCCAAGGCCGCCCCCAAGGCGTTCAAGGCACTCATCGGCTTCGACGCCGCCGCCCGCGAGGGCCTCGACCCGGCCCTGGTCGAGCTGATCCAGATTCGCGCCTCGCTCCTCAACGGCTGCGCCTACTGCCTGCACATGCACACTTCCGATGCCCGCAAGGCCGGCGAGGACGAGGCCCGGCTGCACATGATCGGCGTGTGGCGTGAGGCCCGGAACTTCTTCACGGAGAAGGAGCAGGCCGCCCTGGCCCTGACCGAGGCCGTCACTCTCGTTGCCCGAGGCGGCGTCCCCGAGGACGTCTACGCCCAGGCCGCGCGCCACTTCGACGAGCCGGAACTGGCCCGCGTCCTCGCCCTGATCTTCACGATCAACACCTGGAACCGCATCGCCCTGAGCACGGGCAAGATCGCGGGCCAGGACGAGAGGGCGGCCCACTGATGGCGATCCCGGAGACGGCGGACGGCCGGCGTCCGGCCCGCCCTGTCCTCGCGCGGAACAGGAGGGCGAGCGCCGCGACCCTGGCCCTCCTCGCCTTCGCCCAACTGATCATCTCCGTCGACTACAACATCGTCTACGTGGCGCTGCCCCGGATCGGCAGCGGCCTGGGCTTCTCCGCGCAGCACCTCCAGTGGGTGATCAGCGCCTACGCCGTCGCCTTCGGCGGCTTCCTCCTCCTGGGCGGCCGCGCCTGCGACCTGTTCGGCCCGCGCCGCACGTTCGTACTCGGACTGAGCCTGTACGGGGTCTCGTCGCTGGCGGGCGGCCTCGCCACCGGGCCCGGCGTGCTGATCGCGGCCCGCGCCGTGCAGGGCATCGGAGGTGCGTTCCTCTTCCCCGCAACTCTCACCCTCGTCGGCACACTCTTCGCGGAGGGGCGCGAGCGCAACCGCGCCTACTCGGTGTGGGGTGCGGCGGGCGGCAGCGGACTCGTCGTGGGCGCACTGCTCGGCGGCGTGCTGACCCAACTCCTGGGCTGGCGCTCGGTGCTGTACGTCAACGTCCCGCTGGCCCTCATCGCGGTGGTGGCCGCCTTCCGCCTCATCGCCCCCGACACCGCACGGCGGGCCGGCCGCAGGATCGACCTGCCCGGCGCCCTGACCTCCACGCTCGGTGTCACGGCCCTGGTCGTCGCCCTGGTCCAGGGCCCGGAATCGGGCTGGCTGTCCGCGACGGTCGTACTCTCCGCAGCGGCAGGCGCGACCCTGATCGCGGTCTTCCTCCTCATCGAGGCCCGCACCCGTGACCCCTTGATGCCGCTGCGCCTGCTCCGCAGCCGCGGCCTGCGCACCGGCATGGCGGTGACGTTCTTCTTCATGGCGACGATCGGCAGCCTCGCGTACTTCCTCACCCTCTATTTCCAGAACGTGCTCGGCTACGACGCCCTGCGCACGGGCCTCGCCTACTTCGTCCCGATGGCGGCGATCACCGCGGGCTCGCTCCTCGCGGGCCGGGTCACCACCCGGCTCGGCACCCGCGCCGCGATGACCGGCAGTCTCGTGCTCGGCGCGGCGGGCACGGCGACGGTGGCCCTTTCCATGGCCGCCGACGGCTCCTACGCCGCGCTCGTCCCGGGCTTCCTGATCCTCGGCCTCGGCCAAGGGGCGAGCTACACCATGATGTTCGGCGCCGCCGCCGAGGACATCGCGGGGCACGAACAGGGCATCGCCTCCGGCATGGCGTCCACGGCCCAGCAGGTCGGCGGCGCGGTGGGTCTGGCGGTCCTGGTCGGCATCGCGGGCCTCGGCGAGCACACCTCGGCGGCGGCCACGGTGGACGGCACGCGCAGCGCCCTCCTCGTGGCAACGGCGGGAATCGCCCTGACGGCCGTGGTCGCTCTCGGCTTCCCCCGCCGCAAGGTCTGACGGAACGGCCGGCGCTCCGCCCGCCCTCCTGGGCGGGCCCCTGGTTGATGATCAACTACGGCTAGGCTGCGTCCATGTCACGTGTACGCGTCACCTTTGCCTCCACCCTCGTCGCCATAGCCGCACTCACCGCCTGCTCCTCCGGCAGCGGCGGAGCGGACTCCGGCGACAGCACGCAGAAGGCGGACAAGCCGGTCGCCGCTGCGGCCCCGAAGCCGATCACCCAGCAGCTCAGCCGGCCTCATCTCACGCAGGCCCTGCTCGGTGACGGCGAAACCCTGCCCGGCTACTCCCTGCACGGCGACAAGTCCGTGACGGACGGGCAGTACTGCAACGGGGAGGACGACGCCGACTCGGCGCCGGCGGGCTGGGTCCGCGGGGGCGATTCCTCGTACGAGTACAACGGCTCGACCGTGAACATGGCCTACCTCACGATCTGTCTCTTCGACTCGCCCGGCGCCGCTCACAGCCAGTACACGAAGTGGAAGGGCAGCGAGACCAGCAAGCAGCAGAAGCCCAGGAAGCCGGTGGGCGACGAGAACACGCTGGTCGTCAACCCGGGCGCCAGTGACGACTCCGTCTCCGGCTACGTCCGCTCGGGCAAGGTCACCATCGAGGCCCGGATCGAGGGCGGCGCGGCGGGCGACCCCTCGGGCGCGCAGGCGATGCTTGCCGCCACCCTCAAGCGTCTCCAGCAGCTGCAGGACGGCGGGGCCGCGACCGTGACCGCGCCGGACGAACAGGCCGAGGCCAGGCAGTAGCGAACCCGCCGGGGGCCTGCCGGCCGAGGTCCTGCGATGGCTGCGGGAGCCTGGCCGCAGCCACTTTCGCCGCCGTGGTGTCCCGTGCACAGCGCGGAGTCCGAGCAGTGAGAAAGTGGACCGGGCCGGCCTCGCCGGCGACCGCGCACTGTTCACACGCCGGGCGGCAGCGGCGGTCCCGCGGAGCCGTCGGGAAACCACCACCGTTGCACATGTACGTCGAGGCTGTCGGGAAGGCAAGCTGCACATGACCGGACAACAGGACCGTTGGGCGGAACTCACCGGAGGGCAGGGCGGGGAGGCGTACGCTCAGCGCTTCGCGCGGCTCGTTGAATCCGGTCATGACATCCACGGCGAGGCCGCCTTCTGCGCCGCGTTGCTGGAGCCGGCCGCCCGGGTGCTCGACGCGGGCTGCGGTACCGGCCGGATCGCGATCCGGCTCGCCGAGCTGGGCCACCGGTGCACCGGCGTGGACGTCGACCCCTCCATGCTTGCCGTCGCCCGCCGCGACGCCCCCGCGCAGGAATGGCTGCCCGGCGACCTGGCCCGGCTGGACGCCCTCGACCTGGATCCGGACTTCGACCTGGTGCTCGCGGCCGGAAACGTCATTCCTCTGCTGGCTCCAGGCACCGAACCGGACGTCGTCCGGCAGCTGGCCGGCGCACTGCGTCCCGGGGGCCTGCTGGTAACGGGCATGGGCCTTGACGCGGCACACCTGCCGCTGCCGGAACCGCCGCTGACCCTGGGGGAGTTCGACGACTGGTGCACCCGGGCCGGGCTGACCCTGCGGCACCGGTACGCGACCTGGAGCGGCGATCCGTACCGCGACGGATGCGGCTATGCCGTCAGCGTGCACTCCCGCCCCGCCGGTTGAGTCCGTCTCCCCACCCGACAGGCCGTTGAGGGCGAGCCCGAAGCGGGCTCCGGGACCGCCCTGCGCCACGCCGAGGACCAACTGGCCCGCACGCGCGGCCCCGGGGCCGGTCCGCCGCCCAGTCCAACACCTGGACCGGGCGGCGAAGGAACTCGGGCGAGGGCCTGCTCATCCCCCGTCCGGCCCGGCTCCGTCAGCCGGTGGCGGCGTTGAGGAGGTCGAGGACGCTCTGCTGGCAGCCGGAGTCGGTGGTGCCGTTGCCGCCGTTCCAGTGCGGGCCGTACTGGTCCAAGGGGTTGCGGTCGTGGTCGTAGGCGCTGTTGGCCCAGCGGGTGAGGGCGGGGGCGTAGGGGTGGTCGGAGAGCCGGCGGTTGAGGGTGCCGAGGCCGCGTACGTAGGCGCCCTTGAAGCTGGGGCCGTCCCCCGTGCAGCTGTCGCCCTCGCCGGGTTCGCGCAGGACGCCGTCTGTCTCAAGGCGTGTGGTGGAGGAGTCGGCCAGCTCACGGGCTGTCGTCAGAAGGCCGTCGTCGCCGGTGGCCCTGTGGAACTCGGTCAGGGCGCCGAGGACGACTCCCTGGTTGTACGTCCAGGTGGGCTGGCCGTTGTTGGCACAGCCGTCGGTGAGACCGTCGTTGATCAGGTGATCCCCGTTGATCATGCCACTGCCCTTGAACCAGTTCCATTCGCTCTTCGCCCGGTCCAGGTACGTGCTGTCGCCGGGGATGCGGTTGTGGAGGGCTGAGTTGAGCTGGAGGTACAGCTCGTTGGTGATGGCGTTCTTGTAGTTGCCGTCCGTGTTCCAGCGGACCCCGCCACCACAGGTGTCGTTCCAGTTCGCGTTCATGTGGTCGGCGTCGGCCCGTGCGGTGTCGAGGTACCGGCTGTCGCCGGTGACGTCGTACGCATCGATCCAGGCGAGGCCCCACCAGCCGGTGTCGTCGAGGTACTCGTTGCGGAACTGCCCGCCCTGCGCGTTGATGTTCTTGTCGTACGTCTCGGCGATGGCGTAGGTGTAACTGCCCATGCCGCTGATCCGGCTGTTGTCGATGACCGCGGTCAGGGCGTTGGCGCTCGTCCACCAGCCGTTGCCGCCGAACAGCTTGCTGCCCCGGTCGAACGACATCATCAGCGCCGTGGCCGCTGCGGTACTCCGGCTGCCCGCGTTCCAGGTGGTGCGTGCCCAGGGGGTGCAGGCGATGGCGCCGCCGGCCGGCTGCCCGCAGGCCCGAAGAGCGCCGACGCCCAGGGTGTTCCAGTCGTCGACGTTGTACATCTGGGTGCGCCAGCCCCGTCCGCCGGACGGTACGGAGGTGTTGCCGAGGCGGCTTCCGCCGGCCCAGGTCCGTCCGCCGTCCATGGACCGGTCCAGCCACACCTGGTCACCGGGGCCGCCGCTGTCGATGGACGCCCAGCCCATCGCGCCGGCATCGTCGAAGTGCAGCGCGATGGACCTTCCGGCGACCGTGGCGGTGACCGGGACGCGGTCCTGGGCGCTCGACGCCGGATCCCGCGCGTCGCAGTACGTGTTGCACACCGCTGCGGCCGCCGTGGCCTCCGCAGCCTCAGCCGGTGACGCGGACGCGGCGGGGACACCGCCGACGATGATGGAAGACAACGTTGTCAGAGCTGTGAGTACCGCGGTCTGAATTGGCAATCGCTTCATGGGGGGGGACTCCCGGAACGCTGTGGCCAGGGTGGGGGGTGTTCTGCGGACTGGAGGAGAGCGTTCTCTGAAATTAGCCAGGCGCCATGTCCGCGTCAATAGGTGCCACTCTGTGGCGCCGCCGCGCGTACTGACCGGTTCGGCAGCGGGACCGGAAGCACGGCACCCGGCCCGGAGGCCCCGGGGCACGGTGCGGATCGCTGTGGCTAGCCTGACACCCGGGATGTTGTGTCCCGTCCTGTCCACCGCACCGGCGGGGCAGCCGGCGAAGAGGAGAACGACCATGGCGACCACCGCCCGCGCGAGCGTGCAGCACGAGGACGAGCGGGTCCGCGTCACCCGGTGGGATTTCGAGCCGGGCCAGAGCACCGGTCGTCACCTGCACGCGTACGACTACGTCGTCGTACCGGTCACCGACGGGAACACCGACGTGATCACCCCCGACGGGACGGCCACCCCGTCACAACTGCGGGCAGGCGTCTCCTACGCGCGCCCGGCCGGCGGTGAGCACGAAGTCGTCAACGTGGGCACCTCGCCGCTGGCCTTCGTCGAGATCGAGATGAAGTAGCCCGGACCCGGAGGCCGGCGGGATCGGGCGGAGCGCCGGGCGGCCGGCGCGGGCTCAGAGCAGTGAACGCGATGATCGATGTCGGGCCGTCGGCCCGCCTGCTTCGCCGATACCCATCGATCCGCCTGCTTCGCCAACACGTGGGACGCACGCGCACCCACCGAGCCGGACGGCACCTGCGCGGACTGCGGTCCGGAAGGCGGTGATCCATTCGCGACCGGGCATCCGGAACCGCCGGACACCGTCGGGACGTGCTTGATCACATGAACGTCGAAGATGATGAGCAGGGAGCTGGGCGGAAACGTGGCGCCAGGCGCCGGTGGGCGATAGGGGCCGGCGCCGTAGTCGCCGCGGCCGCGGTCGCGATCGGAGTGGCCGCGGCCCGGTCCGGGTCCCCGAACATCGCCGCACCGCATGCCTGCCATACCGCAGCCCACGGCACCGCTCCCGCCGGCGCCCCGGCCAAGGACGGCCGGACGCCGGCCGGCTCCGCGCCCGTCGCTGACTTCGACGGCGACGGTCACCCCGACCTGGCCATGGGAGCACTGGGCGACGTGGAGAACGCCTCCGCCGGCGGCAGCATCGCGGTGGCGTACGGATCGGGCGACGGAACCGCTCTCGCCCGCTGCCAGTACCTCACGCAGAACGACGCCGCGATACCGGGCAAGGCCGACTACGAGGCGTACTTCGGGACCGACGTGGTGGCCCGCGACCTCGACGGGGACGGCTACACCGACCTCGCCACCGCCGTCTTCGACGACGAACCGAGCGTGATCATCGTGTGGGGTTCCCCGGACGGGCTGAAGAGCGGCGTCCGCGTACCGGGCGCGGGCAGCAGCCATGTCTCCTGGACGCTGGACCAGGCATTGGAGGAGCACCTCGTCGCCGGTGACTTCGACGGTGACGGGCATGCCGACCTGGTCTTCGGGCTCGGTTCCGGCAAGGGCCTGCTCAAGGGCCCTTTCACACGCTCCGGCACTCCGGCGGGCACTGGCCCGGTGACCGCACCGCGCCGGCCCGCACCGGGCATCGGCACCGCGAACTACTCCGGTCTCGTCGCCGGGGACCTGGACGGCGACGGTGCCGACGAGCTGATCGCCTTCCACCACGATGAGCCCCTCGGAACAGCCAAGTCCGAGGAACGTTGGCCGGTCAGCTACTTCCGTGCCCGCAACGGCGGACTCGCCCAACCGGATGACATCGACCTGCCCGACGCAGCGGCGGGCGCGGTCGGCGACGTGAACGGCGACGGCCTCGCGGACCTCGTGCTCAGCCCGAGGCGCGGCAAGGTGAGCCACAGCTCGGTGACCGTCGTGTACGGCTCCGAGGCCGGCCCGACGAAGGGAAAGCGGCCGGTCACCATCGACCGCGACACCCCGGGCGTGCCCGGTGCGGAACCCCAGGACAAGGACGCCGCCTTCGTCTCCCTGGACACCGGTGACGTCAATGGCGACGGCTACGCGGACGTGGTGGCCGGCTCACCCCGGAGCAAGGAGTACGCGAAGACGGGCCCGGAACAGGTGTTGCTCCTGCTGGGCGGTCCGAACGGTCCGACCGGTGAGGGGGCACAGGTCGTCGACGCGGGCGACATCGGCGGCAGGAAGAGCGCGCGAGCCACGTTCGGCATGTCGGTGCGCCTCACCGACATGGACGGCGATCACCGGGCCGACCTGACGGTGGCCGCGCCGGGCGACGACAAGGTGCGCAGCTCCGCGTGGGTGCTGCCCGGCACGGGCCACGGGCTGGCGACCGACGGCGTCACCCGGCTGTACGGCGACACCTTCGAGCACACCGGCAAGCTGCGCCTCTACATGGGAGGCGGCGGGATCGCCCGCTAGGTGTATTGACCCGCAGCGTTGTTGACACGGCTGATGGGGGGCTGGCCTCCGAGGGCGGTGTGGCAGCGGTGGTGGTTGTAGGTGTGGAGGAAGTCTGCCAGGGCGGCTGTTCGCTCGTCGTTGGAGGTGTAGGGCCGCAGGTAGGCCCACTCGTCGGCGAGGGTGCGGTTGAAGCGTTCGACTTTGCCGTTGGTCTGTGGTCGGTAGGGGCGGGTGAGTTTGCCGGTCGCGCCGATGTCGCCCAAGGCCTGTTTCCAGGCCAGCCCCTTGCGGTAGGCCCAGGCGTTGTCCGTCAGCACGCGTTCGATCCGGGTGATGCCCAGGTCGGCGAAGAACGCGGCGGCCCGGGTCAGGAAGGCTGCGCAGGTCGCGACCCTCTCGTCGCCATGGATTTCCGTGTAGGCGGGGCGGGAGTGGTCGTCGACCGCGGAGTGGAGGTAGTCGAAGCCCATGTTGCTGCGGGTGGCGCGGCCGGCCTGGCGGCCCAGGACCTTGTGGCCGCCGCCGTCGGGTATCCGGCCCAGTTTCTTGACGTCGACGTGGACGAGCTCGCCGGGACGCTCGCGTTCGTAGCGGCGGATCACCGAGCCGGTTGGCCGGTCCATCCAGGCGAGGCGGTTCAGTCCGTGACGGGTCAGGATCCGGTGGACGGTTGAGGCGGGAAGGCCGAGGACCGGGCCGATCCGTGCGGGTCCGAGTTTGCGGGACCGGCGCAGGTCGCAGACGCGGGCCTCGATCGCGGCCGGAGTGCGGTGCGGTGTCGTCCCTGGCCTGCTGGAGCGGTCGGCCAGGCCCGCCTCGCCCTCGGCCCGCCACCGCCGCACCCACTTATGGGCGGTCGCCCTCGAGATGCCCATCTCGGCAGCGACATGGGCGACGGGACGGCCGGACGTGACTCGTTCGACCAGCAGACGCCTCCCGAAGACCGTCAGCCGGGCATTACGGTGGGACACGAAGACCTCCGTGTGGTGTGTTCCTAGACAGCTCCACCACACCGGAGGTCTTCGCCTTTGATCAAGACCCCCGTGTCAACAACGCTCGTGATCAATACACCTAGGGCCATTCGTTCGGATCAGGCCGGACCCCGCGCGCCCGGCCTGATCCGAACGCGAGGCATTGCGCGACAGCTTTTAGGTGGGTTTACGGGCAGGAGGCCCGCCCACGACCGTGAGCAGGTCCACGACGAAGACCAGCGTCGAGCCCGCCGGGATCAACGAAGAGGGCGACTGCCTGCCGTAACCGAGACGCGGGGGAACGATGATCTCGCGCCGGCCGCCGACCTTCATTCCCCTCACACCCCGGTCCCAGCCCTTGATGACCTTGCCACCGCCCACGGCGAACTTGAACGGCCGGTCCCGTTCCCAGGAGGAGTCGAACTCTTTTCCGGACGCGAAGGTGACCCCTACATAGTGAACCTGGACGACCCTGCCCGGCTGCGCCGTGGGCCCGTCCCCGATCACGAGGTCCCGGATCGTCAGCTCGGTGGGCGGGTCACCCTCCGGAACCTCAATTCCGGGCTTCGTCAGTTCGCTCATCACAGTCCCATCGCTCGCCGCCGGATTCCCTTGCACGGGGAGGCGAGCCGCATGGACGTTCCGTGCGGCATCCGATCACGCTACCGGCAATGCCGAGGCTCCGAGGTGCGCCCCGTGCCACGGAACACGGCACCGGCATCCGAGGGGGTACCGGAGGCGATCCGGTCAGGGCGAGCCGGGGCCGAACCGGCTCGCGCACCTTGTCTTCGGCGTCTTAGTCCGAGGGAGGTGACGGTCCCTGCGGCCGACTTCAGGCGAACCTGTCCGAAATGGTCTCCCAGCAGGACGATCTCGATGCTGATCCGGATTTCGATGGGTCGTACCCATGGATCCTTCGCGCCGATTGGTGCATTCTCCGCCCACCTGCACGGCGCGACACGCACCGAGTGGATTGCCGCAGTCCGAATCACGGCTCCCGCTTGTGCGGCGGCGAACAGGAAGTGGTACGCGGGCCGCCCGCGCACCGATATGAACTAGGAGGCATCCTCATGGAGTTCGGACTCTTCCTCAACGGATTCATTCCCGGCATGGCGGCTCACGACCGCTCCTGCGAACACCTCGCCCTGAAGCGGGAGATGGACCTCGCCATCAAGGCTGACAAGCACAACTGGAAGTACGTCTGGTTCGGTGAGCACCACTCGCTGACCGAGTACAGCCACATGTCGGCGCCCGAGGTCGTGATGGGCTACGTCGCAGCGAAGACCGAGCGGATTCACCTCGGCACAGGCATCAACAGCCTTTCCCCGCGCAAGGAGCACCCGGTCCGCTTCGCCGAGCGGGCCGCGATGCTGGACCACATCACCGAGGGCCGCTTCGAATGGGGCACGGGGCGCGGCGCGGGAAGCCATGAGGTCGCCTCGTTCAACATCATGGACACGGCTTCGACCAAGGCCGAATGGGACGAGGTCGCGCCGGAGGTCGTGCGGATGTGGGAGCAGTACGACTACTCCTTCCACGGTGAGCACTTCACGGTTCCGACCCCGCACAACATCCTGCCGAAGCCGTACGGGCACTCGCACCCGCCGATCTGGATGGCTTGCGGCAACCCTTCGTCTTTCGCCAAGGCCGGATCGCTGGGCATCGGGGCGATCGCCTTCAACTTCGAGCCGATCTTCGAGCTGAAGGGCCGCATCGACTCCTACAAGGAGGCGGCCGCGAACCCGGTCCAGCTCCTCGGCGACTACCAGAACAACAACGTCATGATGACCAACACGGTCATCTGCCTCAACGACCGCAAACGGGCTCGTGAGATCGCCATGCACGCAGGTCTCGGCTACCTGGTCACTCTGGTCAACCTCTACCACGACACCATGCCGAAATCGATGGACGAGAGGACGTGGCCGACCCCGCCGATCGCCTTCAGCGAGCTCGGCGGGGAAGAGATCCTCGACGAGATCATCAAGGCGGGCCTGTTGCTGTGCGGCACGCCCGACGAGGTCTGTGAACAGGTCGCCGCCTACCAGAGCGTTGGCTGCGACCAGTTGGTCTTCGGTATGACCGGCGGCATGTCCTTCGACGAACACCTGGAGATGATCGAGATCTTCGGCGACAAGGTCGTCCCCGAGTTCGACACGAATCCGGAGCACTCCACCGCCGTCTACCGCCGGGGCGCGCAGGGGCCCAAGTACCCGTCGCACAGCCACCCTGTCCCCGCGGACCTCAAGCACACCGTGCTGCCGCCGAACGCGATCCTTCCGCTGGAGTCCTGACCCCGGTCTGTGCGCCCGGTGGGACTGCGACACCCCAGAAGCCGGCCTTCCGGTTCACCACCTCGTATGAGCAGTCACTCCCCCCCAGAAGCCGCTCCCGTGAACCCGTCGGCAGTCAGGAGCTGTACGTCCCCGCGCGGTCGGCAGACAGGCTCCGACCGTCGGTCCGCCCGCGCGAGCGCCGGTAACGGTGAGGGCCGGGAGCCCGCCCAGGCCGCCGGGCCCGACGGTCTTGGCGCGGGCTCGCGCGGACTCCTCGCTGTCGCGCGCCCCACCCGGCACGCGGCCCGCAGCCGCGCGTGGGGTGCGGGGACCCGCAGAGCACGGAGCAGGACGAGCAGGTACGCAGGGCCGGAGCGCGGCTGCGCGCCGGCCGGGTCACCGGAGGAGTACTGAGCATGCGGGAGGTCTCAGGCGGGCGTCGGCTCGAAAGGGCTCTCGTCGAGGCGAGAGAGCAGTTCAGCGGCGTCCTGATACACCATCTCGGCGCCGGCCCGTTCCAGAGCGGCGCGGGGGATACCACCCGACAACAAAGCCACCGCCCGCACACCTGCCCGCGTCGCCGCCTCCATGTCCCACACGGAATCACCCACGAACACCGCGTTCTCGGCGGGGACGCCGGCCAGCTCACAGGCCAGCCGTACGGGCTCGGGGGAGGGTTTCCCCTCCTCGACGTCGTCTGAACTCGCCGTGTTCCAGATGGCCTCGTCCGCGTCTATGGCCCGACGAAGGGCCGACAGTTCCGAACCGCTGGCGGAAGTGGCGAGCACGATGCGCCAACCGCGTTCGGCCAGGGTTCGCAGCAGGTCGCCCGCGCCTGCGAAGGCGGGCAGACGGTCGAAGTAGGTTCCGTAGAGCACCGTGTGCGCGGAGCTGATGGCGGAGTCCTGCTCCCGGTCACGGTGGCTTCCGAGCAGCCGCTCGATGAGGTCTGCGGAGCTGAGGCCGATAGCCCGATGGATGTCTGTCATCTGCACGGTGTGTCCCGCCTGCCGGAACGCCTCCCACCAGGCCACCACATGGAGGTGGTTGGTGTCGGTCAGGGTGCCGTCCACATCAAAGATCGCTGCGCCTGGCATGTGCACTCACTCCTTCGTCACCGGCCGAGGGCCTTGCGCAATTCGTCCTTGTTCATCGAGGAGCGGCCGCCAATGTTCTTCTTCCTGGCTTCCTGGTAGAGCTGGTCCTTCGTGGGGCCCTGGGCACCCTGGTGGGAGCGTTCGCCCCCACGCCGGTAGGCGGATTTCTTGTCCTGGGTGGACGTCTTGCTCGCCTGCCCGGACTCGCCGGACCGTGCTCGCTCCTTGTTCACCGTCCGGGATGCGATTTCCTTTGCCCGCCGGTCGGAGGCCCCCCGCTCCTTCTGACTGTCTTTGATGTGCTCATACTGACGTTCGCGTTTGGGGGTGGATCCAGCAGGCATGATGCACTCCTTCACTTCGCCGTGTGCGGGCACGAGGTAGGTGCCGATACGGTGCGGCAAACCGGCGGCCGTCGATCCGCGTTTCCCGTACGGGTCCCACTAAACCGCGCCGGACAGGGTGGGGCACGTTCACCCAACCCGGGCCGGACCGCCCGTTCCGCCCCCTGCTCGCGACGAGTCGCGAGAAAGGCCCGCACGATTCCGGCACGGGGATCCTCTTCGTCGCCCGGACCGAGGAATCCTTGTGGTGGGAATCGTTGGCGGTGCACTCGGGTGATGCGCTGCCCGGCAGAACTCTGCTTCGGCGGCGGGCCGCCGCCCCGAAGACCTTGGTGCCCACGGCTGACCGGTGTCCGGGGCGGTCCACCTCAGATACCCGTTGCCTTCGGCCGGAGCCGCCTGAGCGGTCCGTCGAGTTCACGCCGGTAGAAGTCGATGAAACCGTCGGGGTCCGGGCCGGCGTTCTGCATGACAAGCCTGTCGAATCCCGCGTCGACGAAGCGCTGCGCCCGCTCGGTGTAGCGGGAGGGATCCGGGCCGCACGCGAACTTCTCCAGGATGTCCTGCTCTCGTACGGTCGTGGTCGCAGCGTCGAAGTTCACCGGATTGGGCAGTTCGCTCATGACTTTCCACCCGGTAACGGCCCAGCGAGACGTCTCCAGGGCAGCCTGTGCCGCGGTGTGCTCGTCGGGGGCCCAGGCCATCGGAACCTCTGCGTAGCAGGGGCCCCTGCCTCCCGCAGCGCGGTAGTCCCGGACGATCTCCGGCTTGTCCTCCGTGGCGAACAGGCCGTCGCCCAGTTCTGCGGCGATCCGCGTCGATACCTGACCGCTTGCGGCCACCGCGATCAGGGGCAACTGCTCGGGCAGGTCGAAGACGCGGGCGTCCTCCAACCGCAGATGCTTTCCCTCGTAGGACTGGTACCCCCCGCTCCACAGCAGCCGAATGATCTCCAGGGCTTCCCGGAGCATCTCGTGGCGGGTGCTGACCGCGTCGGGGAATCCCTGGCCCGTGACGTGCTCGTTCAGCCGCTCGCCGGACCCCACACCCAGGACGAATCGGCCCTCCGAGAGCAGGGCGAGGGTCGCTGCGGCCTGGGCGATGACAGCTGGGTGGTAGCGCACGGTGGGACAGGTCACGCCGGTCGCCAACCCGATCCGTGAGGTCTTGGCCGCGATACTTCCCAGTACGGACCAGGCGAACGGCGAATGCCCCTGGTTGTCGAGCCAGGGGTGGAAGTGATCGCTGATCTCGACGAAGTCGAAGCCTGCCTGCTCGGCGAGAACCGCCTGCCGTACGAGTTCCGCCGGGCCGAACGCCTCGGCGGCGAGTTTGTAGCCGATGTCCATCATGTCCTCGCTTCTCGTGCCCCCGGAGCGTTTCGTCCGCACAGAGGTACCCGCCCTCGCGGGCCCATAACTCCGGCGCTCGGGCGATAGCTCTCCAGGGCGGGTACGGGGCGGTGCCGCGTCGACGCGCGGGGCGGCCCGGCACACGCAGAGGACCCTCTCCGGGGAAGGAGCGGGGATGAATTGCCCGAGTTCCGAAGGTGTCCTATCCGTATGTGTGGTGAGCCGCCGACAGGGTAGGCGGGGCTCTGCACGGGGGCAGACGACATTTACGGAGAGGCAGCGCCATGTCGATACCCACGGAGACTGCAGATCCCACGAAGACTGCAGATGACGTTGCCGCCGGTGCCGCTCCGGCGATGGGTCTGCCGCAGATCGACGATCCCCGGAAGGTTGCGCCGAAGGACGCCAGGGCGCTGGGCGCCCTGTTCTTCGAGCAGTTGCAGGTCTTGGAAGAGGGCACGCACGAGTTTCAGTACGCGCGGAACACGCTGATCGAGATGAACCTGTCACTGGTGCACTTCGCGGCGAGACGGTTCCGCAACCGCGGCAGCGGCGAGATGGAGGACATCGTCCAGGTCGGCACGATCGGGCTGATCAAGGCGATCGACCGGTTCGAGCTCAGCCGCGAAGTCGAGTTCACTTCCTTCGCGATCCCCTACATCGTCGGCGAGATCAAGCGGTTCTTCCGCGACTCCACCTGGGCCGTACACGTGCCCCGCCGACTGCAAGAGCTCCGGGTATCGCTGGCCAAGGCGAAGGAACGCCTCGCCGGACAGCTCGACCGCGATGCCACCGTCGCCGAACTCGCCGCGCATCTGGAGCTCAGCGAGGAAGAAGTCATCGAGGGCCTCATAGCCGCCAACGGCTACACCGCCGGCTCCCTCGACCTGCCCGTCGGCGCCGACCAGAACAGCGCGGAGACGGCCACGTACGGCGACATCAAGGGCGACATCGACCCCGCCATGGAACTGGTCGAAGACCTCCACACCCTCGCCCCGCTTCTGGAGGAGCTCGGCGACAGGGACCGCGCGATCGTAGCGATGCGCTTCGGCCAGGAAATGACCCAGGCCCAGATCGGCGAACATCTCGGCCTCTCCCAGATGCACGTTTCCCGGCTCCTGAACCGCATCCTCACGCAGCTCCGCACCAGCATGCTCGCTCCCGGCTGAGCCCCCTCGGGGCCGCCTCTGCGGACAATTGCACACATGGTGCCCGGTGCCCTCATCCTTGCCGCGCCCAGGACACATCAAGCTCGGGTTCGGTGAACGTGGAGCCCTCAGGAACGCCGGGCAGGGGAGGGGAGGGCGTCCTGACCTCCCCTCGCGGCGCGTCGTCGGCAGCCGCACACAGAGCGAGCGGCTGCCTATGACGCGCCCTTAGAGGGCGCTTCCCCTCGTGGTCAAGGAGTACGTCGCCTCCGTTGGGCGGGAGCGTCTGCCCGGAACAGCGTCAGGCGCCTGCTCCCGCCCGGCGAATGGCGAGGCACCACGCACTCCCTGCACAGGATTCCTGCGCTCAGCGCTAACGACCGGGACGGCTCAGCACCTCACAGTTGGAGTGATCCCCATGGGGGGAGCGTCAAACGGAGGGGAAATCCAGTGACTCGGATCCGACAGCGGACCCACAGATCCACCGGTGTGGGGCGCGTGCTCGTCGCGCTGCTGATGGCGATTGCAGCGTGCGTGGCCACCGCGAGCTCGGCCGCCGCGGACGCCCGGCCGGGCTTCTCGGGCCAGGCGAGGGAGGCCGGGCTGAGCGGCGCGGAGGCCAGGGCCCTGCAAGCCGAGGTCGACGCCAACCTGGCCGAGTGGGGCGGGAAGCAGGTGTCCGCCAACAAGATCAAGCTGACCGGCGGGGAGCTGACACTCGCGCTGCCGGGAGAGAAGTACGCCCGCGACCTCGGCGCGAAGGGCGGGGCACTGGCCGCCGGCAGCTGCCCCAGTACCTATGTGTGCGCGTACAAGGGGGAGAACTTCACCGGCACCCAGCTGAACTTCTTCACCTGCGGCACGCTCAACCGCATCACCTGGAACACGACCGGATCCTGGAGGAACGCCCAGAAGTCCACCTTGTACGCGAAGTTCTACAGCGAGGACAAGGTACTGCGCTGGACCTCTCCGGGCGGCTACAGCGAGGACGCCTCTGCGGACTGGAGATGGGTCTGGTACCTCAGCCCCTGCTAGGGCGTGTTTTGAAAGTCCCGTCTGCCGGGCGGCGTCTGGCACGCACTCTCGTACTCCAGCGGCACTTCGTGGCCGTCAGCGCCCGAGCAGGGGCCCGGACCGTACGGCCCGGGCCCCTGCGCAACGCGTCCTGGGGCGAGTGGTGCGAGTCCGCCGTGTCGTGCTGGACAGTGCACAAAAGGCGTCGCAGGCACGGTGGTTCAGCGCACCGGTGCCCCGGGGCCGAGTGGAATTCCCAGTGCCCACCAGGCGAGGAACAGCAGCGTCCAGGTCACCGTCATGGCGATCGCCAGCGGCAGCGTGTACGCGGCGAGGGTGCCGATGCCCGCGTCCTTGCGGTAGCGCTGGAGGAAGCCGAGGGCCATCACGAAGTACGGGCTCATCGGGGTGATGGCGGTCGAGCCGGAGTCCGCGATGCGGAACAGGGCCTGCGTCGTCTCGGCCGGGACGTGCGCCAGCATCAGCATCGGTACGAGGACGGGCGCGGCCAGGGCCCACATCGCGGAGCCGCTGGTCACCATGACGTTGACGACGGTCAGCAGGAGCAGGATCAGCAGGAAGACGACGACGATCGGCATTCCGCTGTGCTCCAGGAGTTCGGCCGCCCGTACCGCGAGCACATCGCCGATGTGCGTCCAGTCGAAGTAGGCGAGGAACTGGGCGATCGCGAAGAACAGGACGAGCACCGGCGCCATCTGCTTCACGCCCGCCGCCATCAGCTTCGGTACGTCGCCGGGCTTCGCGATCGACCCCGAGCTTGCCCCGTACACGATGCCGGTGAGTGCGAACAGAATGGCCACGACCGCCGCGATGCCCTCGATGAACGGAGACTCGACGATGCTGCCGCCGTCCCCGCGCAGGGGAGAGGACGTGGGGGCGAGTGCCGCCACGACCAGCACCAGACCACCGCCGAGCGCGAGCAGGGCCCGCCGCAACGCGGACCGTTCGCGCTCGCTGATTTCCAGCGTGCCGAGGTCCTCGACATCGGCGTCGGGATCCGGGTCGAGATCGGGTCGCTTGGCGAGCACCCAGCGCGTGACCAGCGTGATGACGGTGGCGAGCAGCAGGGAGGAGGCGATGTTGAAGAACCAGTTGGACAGGGGCGACACGTATGCGTCGTCGCCCCCCGTGATCTTCGCGGCAGCGGTGGTGATGCCCGCGAAGATGGCGTCGTTCGGCGTGGGTACCGGGCTAGCGTCGTAGCCGGAGGCGATCGACGTGTAGGCGACGACGATGCCGAGGATGGGGGAGCGGCCCACGGCGCGGAAGGCGAGCCCGCCGAGCGGTACCAGGATGATGTACGCGGCGGCCGATGCGACGTGCGCGACCGTCCCGGCGAACGCGACGGCGAACACCACCCACGACGCGGGCACCCGTGCGACCCCGACCTTCATCGCGGCGGACAGGAATCCGCTGCGCTCGGCGACGGCGACGCCCATGATGACGACCACGATCGTCGCCATCGGCGGGAACTCGGCGAAGTTCGACACCATCGTCGACACCGCCATCGCGAGTCCGTCGCCGCTGAGCAGGTTCTGCACGACGACCGTCTTGTGGTCGGCGGGCGACACCACGGACACGCCGAACCCGGCGAGCACGGCGCTGACGACGGCGAGCACCGCCGACAGGATCCAGAACAGCCAGAACGGGTGCGGCAGTGCGTTGCCCGCGCGCTCGACGACTCCGAGGGCGCGGATCACGAAGGGCAGCTGCGCCGCCCCGGCCCCGGCGGGGGAGGGGGCCTCTCTCTGTACGGTCATGATGGCGGCTCCGAACTAGCGCGGCGGGGAGGGGAGTTGGTGATCGCGGAAGAACGCCCACATCACCTTGTGGGCCTGGATCGTCTGCGTGGTGCAGCCGCCGCCGCTGTAGCCGTCGGCGCCCGGCCAGGTGTGCCCGCCGTCGGTGACGGCGACGTGCGCCACCTCCGCGCCGCCGGCGCAATCGGCCCACCGTGACGTTGTGATGTCGGGCTCGGTCACCTTGTCGGCTGCCCGGGTGCGGCAGCCGTCCCGGTCGGCCCACTCGCGCACCCACTCCTGGACCGCGGGCAGCCCGCGGTCGGCATCACCCGCGTACGGGATGGTTGCGTCGCCGGTGCCGTGGAAGTCGAGGACGGGCATCGGGCGCTCCGGGTCGCAGCCGCCCTCGCGCGTACCGGGGTAGAACGCACCGGCGACCGGTGCGACGGCCGCGAAACGGTCGGACATCCGGCAGGCGAGCAGGCCGGTGAACCCGGCACCGTTCGACTTGCCGGTGGCGTACACCCGCCGCTCGTTCACGCACAGCGAGCCCTCCAGCGAGTCGAGGAGTTCCCCGGTGAACGCGACATCGTCCACGCCGGCCGCCGCGTACGGAGCGCCCTGCCACGCCTGCCGCTCGCCGTCGCCGGTGCCGACGACGCCGTTCGGGTAGGCGACGATCGCGGACAGGGTCGACAGGCGCGAGAAAGCCTCTGTGCCCGCGCCGGTGTTGCCGCGCCCGTGGAAGGCAATGATCAGCGGCCAACTGTGCTTCGGCGTATAGCCGTCGGGGAGGTGCAGCTGGTAGGTGCGCTCGCGGCCGCCGCTGCTCAGGGTGTGCAGGACACTGCTGCCCGGCTGCTGCGGGGCGGTGGCGCCGCAGCCTTCGGAGCGCGGGGATGCGGCAGGGTGCGCGGGGTGTGCCGGGTTCGCGTGGGCGGGGGCGAACGGGACGGCGACGAGCGCGGCGGCCAGTATGCAGGCACGCCGAAGTAGACCCTTCATCTGCGGCTCCTAAGAGAGGGTGGGGTCTTGAGGGCGGGGTCTTCGGGGTTGTAGACCTGTACGGGTGGCCAGGGAGTGGGCGCTAGATGTCGAGCCATTCCTCGACGAATGCGCACACGCGGTCGACGGCGGCGTCCACGATGGCCCGCCCGTCCTCGGCCGTGACCGACGTCGGATCGCCGAGCACGCCGTTGGCGCTCAGCTCGTCGTACGGAAGGGTGAGGGTCGGCTGCGAGAAGGAACGGGCCAGTCGGCCCTCGGGCGTGAGCCCGTCGATGGCTACGGACCCCGGCTGCAAGCGGTCCCGATGCACCAAATCTGGTGACAGATATAGCATTTGGGCGGTCTCTGCCTCGCCGCTGTGTCCGCTGACCTCGCTCACACCCATCTCCGCGATCACACCGGAGGCCAGTGGGGTGACCGGCGCCCAGGCGAACCGCACGTCCGGGTGGGACACGAGCAGGTCCTGCGCCACCGTGGTGAGTGCGGCGTTGTTGCCGCCGTGCCCGGTGAGCACCAGGAACCGCCGCCAGCCGTGCCGCCGCAGGCTCTCCATGTACTCGCGCACGACCGCGGCGAACGTGGTCGTCGTCAGCGTCACCGTCCCGGCGAAGCCCATGTGGTGCGGAGAGACGCCGACCGGAAGCGGCGGGCCGATCACCACGCGCCCGGCGAGACGGGCCCCGATGAGGTCGGCGATCCGCTCGGCGCGGATGGTGTCCGTGGCGATGGGCATGCCTGGGCCGTGCTGCTCGAAGGCGCCGGCGGGGATGATGACGACGGGTGCGCGGGTGACGGCCTCGGCGGCCTCTCCCGTGGTCATCTCGGCGAGACGCAGGGGCTGGTCGTTGTTCACGCGAGCTCATCTCCGTCGGGGAATTCGGCGCCGAGTACGGCGTCCCGGATCGCGGTGAGGTGTTCGCGGGTGATGCGCTCGGCGGTCGCCGTGTCCCCTTCGCGGACTGCTTCGACGATCTGGACATGCTCGGCGTGGTCGCGCTCGCGGTCGTTGTAGCGGTGCCGGATCTCGACCTGGTCGCGGGCGCGGACCTGGAGCAGTGCCTCGACGGTCTCCTTCAGCAGGGCGTTCCCGCTGGCCGTGGCGAGCGCGACGTGGAAGTGCACGGACCGGCGCAGCGACTCCTCAGGCGGGAACAGGGCGTTGGCCGCAGCGTGTTCCAACTGCGCGATCCCCTGGGGGAGCCGGATGCGGGCGGCCTCGGCGGCCACCGCCGGTTCGACGACGAGGCGGGCCTCGACGAGTTCGAGGACGGACTGCCGGGAGGTGCGCGGCCGGTGCGGATTGGCGAGCAGCCGCCGGTCGATACCGGGCCCGACGTACGTACCCGAACCGTGCCGGAACTCCACGACCTGCATGGCCTCGAGGCGCCGCAGCGCCTCCCGCACGGTTGGTGTCGTCACCTCGAACCGCTTGGCCAGTTCACGCGAGGAGGCCAGGGCATCACCGGGGGAGAGCCGCTCGGTGTGGATGATCTCGACGATGTCGTCCGCGAGGCGCTCGGACAGCGAGGGTTGGTCGGCGTAACTCATAAAGTGAATAGATCACTTGGTCAGTGGGGGTGTCAACGGTCGTGCACGACCCGATGTTCTGGCCTCTGGGTGCTTGCGAGGGAGGCACGGGCCGTCGATCGCATCGAAGGGACCGAGTGCGGTGCCTCGGTGGGGGCGGCCTGCTTGACGAGGTGCCATATGGATCGGCCCGCTCCGGACCGCCCGCTCACCGAGGCCGATCGAGTGCGCACTCGGTACGCAGGCACGCACGTTGCAAGTTGCGAACCTCGTAGGCCTGTCCGGACGCGGATCGGCCTGTTCAGATGCAGATAACGATCTTTCCTCGGGTGCGCCCGCGCTCGGCCTGCGCGTGGGCGTCGGCGGTTCGCTCCAGGGGGTAGGTCTGTTCGATACGGGGCGTGTAGCGGCCTTGCCGGCCCAGTTCCGCAGCTGCGGACAGCAGGGCGGAATCGTTCTCCGCGTTGACCACGTGCGTACCCAGGCGCTGACCGCCCGCATGGTCGGCGACCGTTGAGACGCGCTTCGGGTCGCCCGTGATCGCGACGAGGTCGTCCAGGGATCCGGAGGCCGCGGTGTCGAGCGCTGTGTCGACTCCGCGCGGGGCCAGAGCGGACAGGCGCTGCGCGAGGCCGGGACCGTACGTGGTGGGCACGGCGCCGAGTGCGGTGAGGAACTCGTGGTTGCGTTCGCTGGCCGTCCCGATCACGGTGGCACCTTGCGCCACAGCGATCTCGACTGCCGCGCTGCCCACGCCCCCGGCGGCGCCCTCGACGAGAAGGGTGCGCCCGGAGAGGGGGCCGAGCGCGTTCAGGCCGCGCATCGCGGTCACGGACGCGAGACCGGCGCCGGCGGCCTGCTCGTCGTTCCACTGGTCGGGGGTGTGGGCCCAGGCCGAGAGGACAGCCAGTTCCGCTGTCGCGCCGGTGACACCGCCCAGCCCGAAGACGCGGTCGCCGACGCTCACCCCCTGTACTCCGTCACCGATCTCGTCGACCACTCCTGCGGCGTCGCGCCCGGGGATGGCGGGTAGCTCCACGGGAATCAGCTGCCGCAGGGCGCCGGCACGCAGCTTCCAGTCGATGGGATTGACGCTGGCCGCCGCGACCCGGACCCGGATCTCACCGACTCCGGGGCGCGGGTCGGGGGCCTGCTCGATCACCAGGCTCTCCGCTTCGCCGTATTCGTGGAACCGGGCTGCGCGCATAGTGGTCTGCCTTACTTCGACGGGGCGGAATGAGGTGTTCATCCGACGCTCGTCACTCTAGAACCTGACGTTGACGTGAGGTGCAAGCCACAACTGCCGCCCGCCCGAAAAGAGGACAGGCGCGGACGGGAGAGGCTGTCGAGCAGCCGGGGGTGGATGTGCGGGCCGGCGCCACTACCCGGAGTCGACGCTGCTAGCCTCAACCTGACGTCAACGTGAGGTATGGACGGAAAGGGAGTGACCCGCGCCATGCGCATCGGACAGCTGGCCAGGCGGTCGGGGGTCAGCGTGCGGGCCCTGCGCTACTACGAGGAACAGCGGCTCCTGGAATCGGCGCGGACGCCCGGCGGGCAGCGCGACTATTCCGACGAGGCCCTGGAGCGGGTCCAGCTCATCCAGGACCTCTTCGCGGCCGGACTCTCCAGCCGTACCGTCGTCGAACTCCTCCCGTGCGTGAGCACCGGCGTCGCGACCCCCGCCATGCTCGACCAGCTCATCGTCGAACGCGACCGCATCGCAGCACGCATCCAGGACCTGACCCGGGCCAAGACCAAACTCGGTCACGTGATCGAGAACGTGACCGCGGCGACCGCGGCGAACGTGTCGCAGGACTGATCAAGCCGCCGCGCGGGGTGGGGCTCCGACCTGCCCGGCAGCTATCGGCCACGGGCAGCCCCAGGCATATCCGGAAGCCGTCGCAACAGCCCTCGTCGACGTCGCTGCCCCGGACGCACGCCGTGCAGCGGCGGCCACGGGCGGGCCGCCGCTCACCACGGTGCCGGCGCGCCGCAGGCACCGGTCAGCCGCAACCGAACCTGCCTTCAGTCGCTGCCCTGTCCCGCCGACGTGATCAGCGCGATGAGGACGAGCAGGCTGACCGCGAGAGTGATGACCTGCTGTGCCGCCCACCCTTGCTGTATGGCCAGTACGGTCACGGCAGTGACGGCATGGGCCCACGTACGGCGTTGAGGCTGACGGGAGTTGGGAGTAGACATGGTGAGCCTCTCGTGGTCGGCTGATCTGCTTGAGGCTCAGGTTCATCCATGCTGTTGTTGTTCGCCTCGGAGGACCTGCGTTTCCGCAGGTGGCTGCTGACAAATGCCGGACAACCGGCGGGTTTTCTCGGGACAATCTCGATGCGGGGGCAGACGGTGGGGCGACCTCTAGGGACGTTCAAGGGGCGGACGCCACAGGCCGATGCCTTCGCCCGCTGGCTCAGGGAGATCACGAAGGGCGTGACGGTACGCTCGCTCGAGGAGCACTTTCCCTACGGCAAGTCCTCTTGGAGCGGGTTCCGTGACGGCAGCCGCCTGCCCAGCCGAGCCCTCGTGGAGCAGGTGACTGGACGGTACCTCCGGGAACCTGCCCTGCGGGAAAGACAGCTGGTGCAGGGAATGCACCTGCTGGAAGCGGCTCAACAGGCCGCCAAGGACTTGGAGAACGGCTTAGTCCGGCCGGCTCCGCTTCCTGGCCCCCGGTTCAGGGCGGCCGACCCCATGGCTGAGGCATGGCTGCGGCTTGACGATGCGCGACAGAGGCAGATCGACGCCATGCAGAAGCTTGCAGTTTCTGAACGTCGGCGCGAGAAGCTGGAAGACATGGTCTCCGTGCTGGAAGAACGCTGCATCCTGCTTGAGGGTGAACGCGACCGGGCACGTGAAGATGCTCAAGCGGAGCTCCAGCACGAACTGCAGATGTCCACCGAGTACCGGCGCCAGGCCGACCAGAAGCTTGATCACGCCCGCCGGGCCGAAGTCCGCGCGTACCAACTGCGGCTGGCGGCCGAGCGGCAGGTGACGATAGAGCGGATAGCCCTTCGGCAACTGGATCCGGACATCACGCCAGGCATCCCTCCGCTCTCGGGAAACTCGGTGGCCCAAGAGCTGGACCTGCCGCCGCTCGACCAGATTCATGAACTCCTCAACGCTGTCCAGGAACAGCTGGACGCCCAGGACGACGAGCTGAACGATCTCGACGATCAGATCGACCTCGGGGCCAGGCAGCAGGCGCGGGACGCGCCGCGGACGGCTTCCCGCATAGTCCAGGGGCGTCTGGTGGAGGACACCGAAGCCGAGGGAAGTCCCGGAAAAGGCCGGGACAACCCCAGAAAACCTCTGACCGGCAGAAACGAGGAACAGGCTACCGGCGACGAGTTCGATCCGGACGAAGCGCATACGGATCACCAGCCACTGGAGGGCCTGGGTGCTCAGCCGGCGGAGCTGGTAATCGGCCTCAAGACCGCAAGCACGCCGGCGGCCCTGTCCACCGCGCTGTCGCAGCTGCGCCAGCGCACCCCGCGTACCGAACGACGGTCGATCAGCGATCTGACACAGGCGGCATTCCCGGGACGGCTCAAGGACGACCTGGTCCTGATGACTGTCATGCGCTGGATCGACGGCGACGTTCTGCCGGACACGTGGCTGCACCTGCAGGCCCTCGTCCGAGCGCTGGGCGCCACAGACCGTGAAGTGAATGCCTTCCAGGAGGCCTACATCCGAACGATCGATGCGCACCTGCCGGGAAGAGCCTCATTTCACGACCTCTCTGACCTCCCGGTACCTGCTCGCAGGCTGGCGGGGATCGGCAGAGGGGTCGTGCGCCGACGGAACCCGATCGCTGTGGTTCTCAGTGAGCGTTTCGTTCTCCGATGTCTGTTTCATTTGGTCTAGGTGTCGCGCCAGTTGAGGGTGGTCTCGTGGGTGAGGCGGCGGGTCATGAGGTTGATGGCGGCCAGCTGGATCATGGCTGCTGATCGGTGGGGGTGGGTTTCGTAGTCGCGGGCGAGGCGGCGGTGGTGCATGAGCCAGCCGAGGGTGCGTTCGATGACCCATCGGCGTGGCTGGACGTGGAAGCCTCTGGTGGTGGGGTCGCGTTGGACGATCTCGAGGTCGATGCCGAGGTGGGCGGCGTGTTCGACGGCTTTGGTCTTGTAGCCGTTGTCGGCCCAGGCTTTGCTGATCGTTGGGTGGAGTGCGGCGACCTTGGTCATGAGCTGGGTGCCGGCCGCGGAGTCGTGGACGCTCGCGGCGGTGACGGCGACGGCCAGGAGGAGGCCGAGGGTGTCGGTGACGATGTGCCGTTTGCGTCCGATGATCTTCTTGGCCGGGTCGATACCTTGGCTGGTCAGGGGGACGGTGGCGGAAGTCTTGATGCTCTGGCTGTCGATCAGGCAGGCGCTGGGCTGGCTCGCGCGGCCTTCGGCCTTGCGGACCTTGCCGCGGAGGATGTTGGTGAGCTGGTCGAAGATGCCGTCGGCTTCCCAGCGGGCGAAGTAGCCGTAGACGGTCTGGTGGGGTGGGAAGTCGTGGGGGAGGTAGCGCCAGGGAATGCCGGTGCGGTCGACGTAGAGGATGGCGTTCATCAGGGTGCGTAGGTCGTGGGTGGGCTTGCGGATGCCGGCGCGGGCCTGGCGCCAGGCTTCCAGCGTGGGGCGGATGAGTTCCCAGCGGGCGTCGGACAGGTCGCTGGGGTAGGACTGTGAGGGCTGCATGATGCCTGGGTACGCGGCGGCAGCCGACCTGGGCAGGGCGTGCGGCGAGGCATCCGGGGCACCAGGGCGCGAGTGCGCAGACCCGCATGAACCAGGTTGCTTCTGAATGAGACGGGATCTCTCATCAGAAACCCGGTGCATTACTGGTCCACGGATTGCCGTATAAGCCACTTCCCCGGCGAATCACCGCTCAGGGGACTTCGCTTGACCGCTCAGAATCGCAGCCAAACACCTGATATGCGAACCAAACGCTCACTCAGTGGCTGTCTCGTTGCTCTGATCGTCGCCGTGTACCTGCTGAGCCGCTGATCCCCCCTTCTGGACGCGTCTTTCCTGCCGGAAGGCGCTGGGCGCTACACCTGCGGCACCCGGATCCGTCCTCGCCGTGACCGGCGGCTTCCGCCGGGCAGACGTCAGCCGTTGGCGCGCAGGTGGGCCCCAGCCCACTCCTCGAAGGTGGTGAGGGGGATGCCGAGGTCCCGGGCGAATTCCGGAAGGGCGGGCTGAGGGGACTCGTTGAGGTGTGCCTGTCCGAAGCCCATGTCGGGCATCCCGGCGGCGACCGCCTCCTCCTTGGTCAGGTCGGGCGCGGTCACCTCGGTGCCCAGGCAGCGTGAGAGGACCTCGGCGATGTCCGCCATTGTCAGGCTGTCGCTCGCCAGCTCCAGCTCGACCCCGTCGAACCGCTCGGGGGCCGCGACCGCCGCCGCGACTGCCCTGCCGATGTCCTCGACCGCGACGAGCGACAGCCGGGTCGCGGGCTTCAGGAGGCTCACGAGGCCGCCCTCGTAGCCGCGGGGGAACATGATCTCCGCGGCGGGGCGGAAGTTCTCCATGAAGAACCCCGGTTTGATCAGCGTCCAGTGCGCGAAGCCCGCCTCTCGGACCCGGTCCTGGATCCCGGCCTTCGCGGTGTAGTACGGCTCCATCCAGGCCCAGTCGCCCTTGACCCAGCTCGTGTGCTGTCCCGCACCGGAGACGGAGGTGTGCACGAACTGCGGCACTCCGGCGGCCCTCGCGCTCTCGATCAGGTTGACGGCCTGTTCGACCTCGCCGTCGAAGGCACGTCCGTTCACGTCAGGCATCTGCACCGAGAAGACGGCGCGGGCTCCTGCGGCGGCCCTGGTCAGGGACTCGCGGTCATCGAGATCGCCGGTGACCAGTGCGGCGCCGAGCGTCTCGACGGCTCTCGCCCGTTCGGTAGCGGGGTCGCGGACCAACGCCCGGACCGGAACGCCCGACGCCAGCAGGGCGCGTGCGGTCGCGCCGCCCTGCTGACCGGTGGCGCCGATGACCAGGACGGGTGCGGATTCTGTAGGCATGGTGGTCCCTAGGGCGGTCATACGTAGCTAAGTGGCGGGGCCCGCCGCTTATGGTTCGGTACGATACGGAGGGTCCCGCCACTTAGCAAGCTCGGAGATGACGCATGACCGTTCAGCGCGCGGACGCCCGACGTAACTACGCGCGGATCCTCGCTGTCGCCGAGGAGGAGGTCGCCGCGCACGGCCGTGACGCGTCCCTGGAGCAGATCGCACGCAACGCGGGGGTCGGCTCGGCCACCGTGCGCAGGCACTTCCCAGGCCGACGCGCGCTGCTGGAGGCAGTCTTCAGCGAGCGAATCGAGGTCCTGTGCACCCGCGCGGGCGAGCTGGCCGGAGCGGCCGACGCGCGAGCCGCGCTGCTGGAGTGGCTGGGCGCACTCACCACGTACGCCGCGTCCGCGAGGGGAATGGCCGATTCGCTGGTCCAGGACGGGACGACGGACGACCAGGAACACGTGAACGCCTGCTCGGCGAAGCTCACGGGGGCGGCCGACCCGTTGCTGCGGCAGGCCGTGAAGGCGGGCGCGGTGAAGCCGGACGTCACCGTCGCCGACCTGGTCGCGCTGGTCACGGGCATCGCCCTGGCCACGGAACACCACCCGGACGCCGTCGCGGAGGCGCACCGGCTGCTCGGTCTGACCGTGGGGGGAATCAGCCCTCGGGGGTGAGGCGCAGGTGCGCGGGGCGCCGGCGCCGTGGGCCGCCCGAGCGCGAAATCGGCTCGCCAGGGGTCACCGGTGCGGCCATGACCCGCTCCGGGGGGCATCGGCGTGCCGCATCCCGTCGGCTCGGCCAGGTCGCCCGCGCGTCGTGCGGCGTAAGCCCCTGCCACGTCGGGCGACTCATGTGCGGTGAGTGAAGGCGGGCCGCCCCGACCGCGCCACATGCCCGAGCAGGCTCCAGCCCGCCCCGCCGACCAGCAGCCAGACCAATGCGACCGTGGGCAGCCTGCCCCCGAGGGAGCCGAGCGTCAGCGACAGGACGAGTGGAGGGAGCAGATGGCCGAGCAGTCCTCCCCAGCCGGCCGGAACCCTGGCCGCCCGTCGCGACACCACCGCACCCACCGCACTGATCACCGCGTACGTGGCGAAGCTTCCGCACAGCACCCAGCGCACATTCTCGGGCAGCTCGCCGTGGCGGTGCTCCATCGACGCGCCGAGGCCGGCGGCCAGGGCGGTGAGCGTGCCGTTGGCGACGCAGTGGAGCACGAGCACCAGGCGCGGGGGGAGGTCGGATTCGTGCAGATTCGGCACGCCGCCGTAGCCGTGCACGAGCGACAGCCACCAGATGGCCACCAGCAGCAGGAATCCGGCGACCCCGAGCGACCGCAAGCTGTGGTCCCAGTGCGCGCCGGAGCTCACCGACACGAGCTGGGCGACGCCCTCGCCGAGCACGATGATGGTGAACAGGCCGAGCCGCTCGCCGAGATGGGCCGGATCGATATGGGCGAGGGTGAAGTCGAGCCGCCGGTTGTCGCGTTCGCTGATGACGCCGTGCTTCTCGGCACGCTCCCTGACCGCGGCGCGGCGGGCCTCGGCGTTTTCCTGGAGATTGCGGGCGGAGAAGCTGAGCGTGGCCCACAGGTCGATGGCCAGACCCGCACCCCAGAGCCAGTAGAGCGCCCGGCCGTTCACCCAGATGGACACGATCCACGGCGTCACGCCCGCGCCGAACTGTGCGACGGGCCAGTCCACCACCATCTGGCCGCGCCGCCGCCAGACACCGCTCGCCACGAAGCGCAGCACCACGTAGGTGACCGCGAACGTCCGCAGATGCTCGCCCTCGTGCACACCCGCCACAGACGCGGCAAGGACGGCCATGCCGAGCATGGCGAGCAGAACGGTCCAGGTGCGCGCCCGGTCACCGGCGACGTTGCCATAGACCGTGAAGCACATCCAGATGGTCCAGAACGCCAGGTAGAGGAGAGCGAACAACCCGACGTCCGCCATGCTCGGCTCACCGTGCAGCATGTGCGCCAGCTGCGCCGTGCCGGTAACGACGATCAGATCGAAGAAGAGCTCCAGCCACGTGGCGTGGCGCTCCTCTGCCGCGGTCCGCTGGGAAGGTCCAGCACTCTGCACATCTGACATTTCGTCACCATAATTGGCGTCTCGCGCCGAGTAGCGCCCAGCCACGCCATCGGAAGACGCCGGCGGCCGTCAGGCCGCCGCGTTCAGTTCGGTCCACAGTTGCTCCGGGGCCCCGTGGGCGAGGTGGGTGGCTGCCGAGGAGACCTCCGCCGGGGTACGGAAGCCGGCCAGGACGCTCGACACGACCGGCTCGCGCAAGGGGAAGCAGAGAGCCGCGCGGGGGAGGGGGACACCATGAGCCGGCGCAGCGTGCGACGAGGTTGCGGGGCCCGGTCCAGGACGGCGGCGGGCGGGCAGGGCCTCGGCGAGAGCGGTGTCCATGTGTTCGTCCGGGTCGTGGACGAGGGCGAGGTCGATGCGGTCGAGGCCGAGACGTTCGAGGCTCGCCCCGCCGGCGGCGAGGTCGGAGCCGGTCGGTGCCGGGGGCGGTTCGAGGAGGCGGCCGACCTCGGTGGAGACGGTGAACTCTGCGCGCGGGCGGGACCGCGCGGGTGACGCGGACGAGGCCGGAGGCGCCGCCGGCGACGAGGACGCGGAGCCCGGCCGGCGGGGCGGGGGCGGTGGAGCTCGGGGTGGTGGTCATCTCATGCCTTTCCGAGGGTCTGGCGCCGGCGGCCGAGGCCGTCGATCTCGACCTCCATGAGGTCGCCGGGGCGCAGAGTCATGAAGTGGCCGAGATGGCGCACGATTTCGTGCACGCCGAAGATTGCTGATGGCGTATCCCGCGATGCAGGCGCCGGCCGGCGCGGCGTCGGGGAGGTAACGGGCCTCGCGGCCCATGACGACGGCGAGTTCGTCCTCACCGCCGAAGAGCGCCGGACGATGAGCGGACTTACCGCGGAGGCTGTCGCCCACACCGCCAACTGCTAAGAGGCACTAAATTCTTGACGGATACACACCCACGCTCTCGTCACCGAGTCCGAGCCCGGAGGCCCCCCATCCGGCCACACTTACAAGCCGTTTCGCAATAAGGTCTGTGAGGCACGAGATGCTGGGACGCCCAGGTCCTTCCGTAGGATCACTCCATGTCTGCTGACGAACGCGTAACCCGGTCCACGCTCTCCGGTCGTATCCAGCCGATATCAGCTCCTCGGGCGATGCCGGAACTGCCCCAGCGGATCTGGTCAGATGAAGACTGGAAGCGGATCCAGCTCGGCTACGCGTCACGGGACATGGATGAAAAGTGGAACGTCTTCACGGAGGGCGAGGTCGTCTTCCTGCACCGAAGCTGGACGGGTAACGGAACCTTCGCGGCGACGTTCGCACCCGTTGACGGCGGTGGGTGGCGGATCGCCAGTGGGGTTGTTGAACGTGACGCCGAACGCTATCGAGGAACCGACGATGCCTACGACTGCGTCATGCTTGAGTTGGTGATCAGCGTCATGGTGCTTGGCGAGTCGGCTGTAGACCTCCGTACGCAGTTGGTCGAGTTGATGCGTCGGGAGTCGGGTTCCGATGCTCCGGCCGGGCTGATTCAGCACAGCGCCCTAGGGATGCGCTCGAAATGAACCGGGCGGGCGGGCATCAGGCGGGGCTCTGCCTCGAACTGGAACCGTAGAACAGCCTCACGGCCCGGCCAGGGCCGGGGCCGGTGGTCTGCGTCAGGTGAACGAGGGCGTGTACTGCGTTCGCAGGTGGGCGAGGTAGTCGTCCGGGTGCGGGTAGGGCTGGTCCTGGGCGCCGGTGCGGTGCAGTGCCAGGTTGCCGTCGGGGTGCAGGGCCACGGTGGTCGTTGCCCGCCTGGTCGCACTGTCCGCCGGATCGTCGCCCGGGTGTGGCAGGTGCAGGACGGGGACGCTGGCGGGGAACATGGCCAGTGCTTCGGCGGGGGTGGTGGCGGGCTGGTGGCCCGTGCGGTTGGCGCTGCTCACGTACAGCACCGGGTGGTCGTCCAGGAGCGGCACGAGCGGGTGCCAGCGGGCGCCGAAGAGCAGCACCCAGCCGTCCTTGCAGGCGGGCGGGAGCCACGCCGGCAAGCGGGTGTCCGTGCGGAGCGGCAGCAGCAGGGTGAGGTGTTCCTCGGCGAGCAGCCGGCCGGCCAGGGCCGTACCCGCAGGGTCAAGACCGGTGCAGGCGGTGACGGTGCGGAGAGTGGCTGGGTGGTGGGCCCACAGGGCGACCGGCTGAGCGGCGGGTCTTGCCTTGGCCTCGTTCACGGTGTGTGGCCGGGTGGCGGTGACGACGTGGGTCAGCGGCGGGGGGTTCGGCAGCACCACGGCCGCATCCCCGCGCAGGGCGCGGCGGATGTCCTCCATGTCTGCTGCGTCCCGCGGCGCGGTGGCGTCGGAGTTCATGACGTGGTCCCGGCGGGGCGGTGGGTGAGGCCGTCGAGGTAGTCGGCGAAGACGGTGTCGTCGATGACGGGCTGGCCGGTGCGGTAGGCGCGCTGTTTGACCCAGGCCATCGCCGCGCGGGTCTGCTCACGGTCCAGCGTGTGGCCCAGGCCCGTGGCGACCGAGGTGACGACCCGGGTACTGGCCAGATGGGTCAGGACCACACGGGGGGCGACACCAAGCACCTCCTGCGGATCGTAGGGCTGGAAGAGTTCCGGATGGACGAACGGTGTGCCGGTGGAGATGGAACCCACCCCGGTCCCGACAATCGGCGTGGTGACGCTCAGCGGGACGCCCGTCTCCTCGCTCACCATCCGCGCGATGTCCGGCAGCCGCGTCAGATCCGGCGGCGCCCACCACGGCACCGCATCCGCTCCCAGCAGATCGTCCGCGTGCCGGGCGAGCAGGAACAGCAGTTGCTCGGTGGCGACCATCCCGGCCCGCTCGGCGATGCCCAGCCACGAGGAGGAGACCACCCGCACCCCCGCGTCCAGTGCTTGCAAGGTGTTGGCCAGGCCCAGCCCGAGATCGTTGTGCAGATGAGAGGCCAGCACCACCTCGCCGCCGGCTTGTGCCCGCACGCGGTTGAACATCTCCCCGCAGGCTGCCGGGAGCTGGGCGCCGACCGTGTCCGCCAGGACGACCAGCCCCGCGCCCGCCCCGGTCATGGTCTGCGCATAGAGGGCCATCAGCGCGTGATCGGCGCGGGACGCGTCCGCCAGACACACATCCACCGCCACCTCCTCGTCCAGATCACGGGCCTCCTTCACCAGGTCGACCCCGGCCTGCAGAGCCTCCGGGGCAGTGCGGTGGACCATCACCTGCGCCATCGCCTCCGACGCGGGCACCACCACCATCACCCGGGCATGACGGCTGCCCCGCACGGAGGCCACCGCCTGCGCCAGATCCCGCCGTGCCCCGCGGCAGACCGCCGCGACACTCACCGCGCCCTCCGCCTCCACCGCGACGCGGCGTACTGCCTCGAACTCCTCGGCGCACACTGCGGGAAACCCGGCGGCGAACACCACGTGCCGGGGACCGTCCGCTCCGAAGACCCGACCCGTCTCACGCGCCAGCGCCACCCGGAAGCCCGGAGTCATCAGCGTCTTCGCCTGAGCGCCGTCCCGGGCCGACTCCTCCCACAGCACTACCCGCCCCGCAATGGCCGACTCCCGCACCACATCCACAAGGACCACTTCCCCTAGCTGACCTCACGATGGCCGCATGCCACCACCAGGAGAACGATTCGGCGCCACGGTTCACTCGCTCGAACTCATGTTGCCCATGCGGTGATGCCCACCTCTCGCAAACCGGCCTCGGGACTGGTGAGCTCGCATGTTGAGGTGTCGCGTATTCCAGCTCAGGGCGCCCCGACCGGCCACTTTGGGTCCTGCGGGCGGTGTCCAGGGCCCGGCCCGGAGTGAGTATGTTCGTCCGATGGCGCGTTCGAAGCGCTTCGGGAAGGGAGGGTGCCGGTGGACGTCGTCGCGATGATGGAAGCACTGGCTGAACAGGGCGTAACGGTGCTGTTCAAGGCCGACGCTGAGCGGATGGCAGAGAAGGGCAAGCCTTGGACCTTCGTCGCCAGTGGAGCGCCGTTGCACGAGGACGTCCTTGTGCGAACCGATGCCGCGTCTGGGGAGCAATGCCTCGCAGTGTGCTTGCCCCGCCTGCGTGAGCTGGGCTTTTCGTTCCCGGAGTGAGAGAGCAGGTGTGACCGAACCGCCGCCCTGGATGTCAGTGCCGACTGCTTACATGAGCCCATGGACACCGTGCACACGACCGCCGCCCTCCTCCCGGACCCCGCCGAACTCCGCGCGCACCTGCGCGCGCTGGCCGTGCTGGACCAGGCGATCTGCCGCGACCCGCGGTTCTCTCGCTACTCCTTCTCCACCACCTGGGGGCCTGGGACGGAGGCGGCCCTGATGGACAACGGCTCGGGTGACGACTTCTCCGTCCTCTTCACCCCTGCCGGTGTGCTCGTCCGCGGCTTCGACCACGAGTCGGCGATGAGCCCGTACGCCACGGACGACGAACAGGTCTGGCCCGGTGTCATCGACGAGGTGCCCGCCGCGCTCCGCCCGCTTCTGGACGACCCGGCCTTCGTCGACGAGGGCCTCGGCGCCTCGCGGGTCACCGCCTGCCTGTGGCGGGAGACCGGCGGCAGCGCCTGGCGCGCCGGCTCGGGCATCGAGTTCCCCTCGGGCACCCCGGACCCGGACGGCTCCGGGCACCTCTTCCGCCTCCTCACCGACCGCTCCCCCGAGGCCGTTCAGACGCACTTCGAGGAGGACTACGGGCGGCCCGTCCCCCTCGACACCGTCCGCCACGTCCTCGCGGGCCACCCCCTGACCCCCGAAGCCGCCCACGGCCTCAACCCGGCCGCCCTCTCCGACGAGGCCCTGCTCCGCCGGATCGCCGCCGACCCCGACGTCGGGGCGTACCTCGCCTGCGACGGCGAGTTCGACCTCACGCGGACCGACCCCATCGAGTCGATCACCCTGCCGGCCGGTCTCCCGGCGGAGCCCGTGGCCGGCTGCAACGCGGGAGGTACCCACTACCTCTGCGGCCCGGCCGGCTCCGACCGCGTCCGCCCCGTCCTCTACACCGACTCCGAGGGCCAGGCTTCCCTCATCGCGGAGTCCCTCGCCGAGGCCCTGACCCTGGCCATCGTTCTCCCCTCCTGGCACGACGCCCTGGCCGGCTTCCGTCCCCCCGCGCTCAACGCCGACTACCTGGAGGACAACCCGCACCACCCCGAGGTCCGCGACCGCCTCCTCGCCGCCCTCCGCCTCCCCCCGGCCACCGAGCCCGAGGTCCTGGCCCGCCTCCTCACTACGGCCGCCCGCACCGTCCCGGACGGCTTCCTCCCTTCGGCCGAGGGCGAGGAGGACGCGGCCTTCGAACCGATGCTCCGTCTGCCGGCCGAGTAGGACAGCACCGCCGCGCGCCGCCTTCCGGACCCGACGCACCGCTACGGCGAAGTCCTGACCGCACTGCCCCACTGGATGCGCCCGCCTTGCGCGGAGGGCTGTTCGCGGAGGACGTGGACCGCCTCCCCGAGGTTCGCCCGGTCAGCGCCGCCGATGCCAGTACCTCCAAGCACCAGAAGCGCCGCAAGGCCAAGAGATGGACCAGCGCACCCGCGGACGACTGCCTGCGCTGTCCACCGTCGTCCGAGCCGCCAGGGCGAACTGGACGGAGGCCCGGGAGGGGATGGACGCGCTGCAGGCCGCTCCACTCGACGGCCAGTTCACGTTCAGGGGCAGATTTCGCCGCCATCGCCGGACACACCTCCCCGCCGGCCCCGGACCAGCCTTGAATACTCGTAGCCGCCTCGAAGACGGACCGCCTAGTCTCCAGTCCATGCGCACAATGTTCGTGTTCGCCGCAGGTGAGCGAGCTGAGATCATCGCCGCACTTGATCGACACCTGAACCAGCAGCGCCATCCCTGGACCCTGGACGACGGCAACCTCTACATCGACATCGACGAGGAGCAGAACGGTTGCCTCCTCTCTGACTGGGAGCCCGACGACGTGACGGTCCTCGACAGGGCCGCCGGATTCCATCCCACGTGGGCAGTGCAGATCGATATCTCCGGTCGGGTCGACGGCACCGCAGAGGTTGTCGCCCTGCCTGTTCAACAAGGTAGACGGCAGCGGGGCGTGCGGTGGGGTGGCTATTGGGCGACGTAGCCGCCGTCGACGGGCAGGGCGATGCCGGTGACGTAGCTGGCGCCGTCGCTGCAGAGCCAGAGGACGGCCTGGGCGATCTCGTCGGCGGTGCCGAGTCGGTCGATGGCCTGGCCTGCTTCGGCCTGGTGGCGGTCGAGGTCTCCGCCTTCGACCATGGCGTCGACCATGGGGGTGCTGATGGTGCCGGGGCAGACGGCGTTGACCCGGACGCCGCGGGAGCCGTATTCGAGGGCGACGCTCTTGGTGAGACCGATCACGCCGTGCTTGGAGGCGTGGTACGCGGCGCGGCCGGGGTTGCCGACGAGGCCGCCGAGGGAGGAGCAGTTGACGATCGCGCCGCTGCCCTGGGTGCGCATGTGGCGCAGTTCGTGTTTCACGCTTGCCCAGATGCCCCGGAGGTTGATGCCCTGGACGCGGTCGAACTGCTCGGCGTTCTCGTCGGCGGCGTCGGTGGGCGGGGGCATGATCCCGGCGTTGTTGTAGGCCATGTCCAGGCCGCCGAAGGCTTCGACGGTGCGGTCGACGGCGGCGGCGACCTGGTCTTCATCGGTGACGTCACAGACCAGCGCAAGGACCTGATGGCCGTCGTCGGCGAGCTGCTTCGCGGCGGTGTTGACGGCGTCCTCGTTGATGTCAGCTAGGGCGACGGCCGCGCCTGCTTCGGCGAAGGCGCGGGCGGTGGCCAGGCCCATGCCGGAAGAGGCGCCGGTGACGAAGGCGACCTGGCGGGTGAAGTCGTACGTGGGGTTCATGACGGTGGCTCCCAACGAAGGTGTACGAGCGTGAAGTTCAGCGCGGGGATGTCGCGGCGGCGTCCTCGGTTCGCGGGTGTTCGGTGTCGGTGGTGTGGTGGGCAACGATCCGGGAGGGGCCGGTGGCGCCGCGCAGTGCGAGGGCGATCAGGGGCAGCAGGGTGAGCGCGGCGAAGACCGCGCCTACCAGGGCCGGGCCGGTCAGACCGAGCGAGGAGTCCAGCGCGTGGCCCGCTGCGAGGGACCCGGCGGCGATGCCGGTGTTGTAGCCGGAGGTGGTCAGTGCCGAGGTGAGGGTGGGGGCGTCGCCTGCGAAGCGGACGGCGAGGGAGGTGACGACCGGGTTGACGGTGAACCCGGCCAGCGCCATGCCGAAGATCAGGATCACGGCGGCCGCGGGGCTGTTCGAGGCGGGGATCAGGGCCAGCAGGATGAGGGAGGTGGCTGCCGATGCGGTGATCGTGGTGGCCATCGGGCGGTGGTCGCCGAGACGGCCGCCGATCGAGGTGCCGCCCAGCGCGCCGATGCCGAAGGCGATCAACACGAGCGGTACGGCGCCGGCCGGGATGCCCGCCCGGTCGGTCAGCAGCGGCGTGATGTAGGTGTACGTCGCCAGGACCCCGCCCATGATCAGCACTGCAGCGGCGAGCGCCAGCCACAGCCGCCCCTGCTTGAGGGCCCGGACCTCGGCGCACACGGAGACCTCGGCCCGCTGCTCGGTACGGGGGATGAACCGGCCGACGAACGCGGCGGCCAGCGCGGCGAGGACGGCGAGCGCCCAGAAGGGGCCGCGCCAGCCGATGTAGTGGCCGACGAACGAGCCGATCGGCACGCCGATGACGTTGGCCAGGGTGAGGCCGCCCATCATGACGCCGACCGCCCGCGTGGACCGCGCAGGGCCCGCGGTGGTGGTGGCGATGACGAAGCCGACGGCCCAGAACGCGCCGGTGGCCAGGGCTGTCACGACCCGGGCGGTGAGCACGACGGTGAAGGAGGTGCTGAGCGCGGCGACGGCGTGGCCGAGGGCGAAGACGGCGAGCGCCCCGATGAGGGTGTGGCGCTGGGGCAGGCGCAGGGTGGCCATGGCCATGGTGGGCCCGCCGACGATCATCCCGACGGCGAACGCGGTGATCAGGAGGCCGGCGTGGGACACGCTGACGTTCAGGTCGGCGGCCATCTCGGGCAGCAGTCCGGCGATGACGAACTCGGTGGTGCCCATCAGGAACGTGCCGGCGGCGAGCACCCAGACGACGAAGGGCAGCTTGCCGGTGGCGGGCCCGGTGGCGGAGGGCATGCGAAGACTTCTTCCCGTACGAGGAGCGGTGGGGTTGGTGGGTGGGGTCAGAAGGCGGCCTCGATGGTGATCCGGTCGGCCCCGGACAACTGGTCGGCGTCGGCGTTGATGTGGCCGAGGACCAGTAGATCGGAGGAGGCGGAGGGGCCGTCCTGGTAGAAGATGGCGAGGTTGCCCCAGGGGACGTAGTAGGTGAGGTCCCCGGTCTTCGGCGCCTGCGGTTCGGGCGCGTTCTCGGTGGTCAGCTTCCTGGGCGGGTCGGCGATCCGCTCGGTCCCGTGGAAGTCCTTCAGGTCCAAGGTGAGCGGGAGGAGAGAGGCCAGGTCGCGGGCGGCGGGGCTGTCGGTCAGGGTCGCCTCGACCTCTCGGCCGTCGATGGTGACGCGGATGTCCATCGAAGGGCTCCTGTCTGACCCGGACGGGCTCGCGGACGCCGAGGCCGGCGGTTCTCCGGACGCTGGGGCGGACGACGAGACGGAGGTGGTGGGGGCCTGCTCGGCGGACGAGTCGTCGGAGCAGACGGTCGCAGCCAGCAGCAGAAAGCCGGTGGCTGCGGTGGCGGTCAGGGCCCGGCGAAGGGTGAAGGTCATGGGGTGCCGTCCTGCGGGTCGGGCATGGGCTCGGCGTAGTGACGGAAGCCGTCACGGTCGGTGTGCAGGCCGTACAGCAGGTCGGCGAGGGCCTCGGGACTGGAGGTCGCGGAGTCGGGGCTGATCGCCCCGGGCACGATGAGCTGTGTGACGTGGATGCTCTCGGGAGCGAGGGCGGTGTGGAGCATCTGCGCGTACGCGCTCTCGGCTGCGAACGCGATCGAGGTCCCGGCCACGCTGGCCTTCGGGCGTACCGCGCTGCCGCCGTTGACGAAAAGCAGCGTGCCCCGCCCGAGCTCCCGCATCCCGGGCAGAACGGTGTTCACGCAGGCGAGCGGCCCCTTGACGGAGAAGGCCAGCGGGTCGTCCAAGTCGGCCGCGGTGGTGTCCAGGACCGGCTTCATGAAGTCGCTGCGGGGCACCGGGCTGAACTGGAGGATCTCGACGGGCCCCAGCGCGTCCGCGGCCCCATGCAGGGCTGCGGTGAGGGAGGCGGGGTCCAGGACGTCGGCGGTGAAGCCGCGAGCGTGAATGTTGTCCCTGGCCAGTTCAGCTTCCAGATTGTCCTGGTGCTGGGCGCTGCGCGAGAGGAGGGCGACGCGGTGGCCCGCTTGGCCGAAGCGACGGGCGGCAGCCAGCCCCAGACCGGGGCCGGCACCGACAAGAGCGAAGGTGGTCACGGGAGTTCTCCTCAACGACGTGGGTGGGGGTGGGCCGTATCAAGGCCGGGGGAAGGAGCGGTGTGCGCCGGGGTTCAGCCGGTGGCCGGTTTGGCGGTGTATTCCTCGTCGGTGACGGGGTTCAGCCAGTACACGACGTCGTGGGTGTCATCGCCCTCGTTGATGGCCAGGTGGACCATCAACCGGGTTCGGGGCGGCGCCGTACCAGTGCTCCTCGTCGGCTTCGAACAGGACGCGGTCACCGGGCCGGACGACTTCCACCGGGCCGCCGCGGCGCTGGCACAGGCCGACGCCTTCGGTGACGTCTGGCCCAAGGGGCGGCGGGGCCAGTGAGTGCGGGCGCCGGGCATGAAATACACCATGGACGCGCTGACCCGGGACGGGGCGGGCGCGGGGCGGCCACGGGGTCGATGTAGACGTCGCCGGTGAACCAGTCTGCCGGGCCCTTGATGGTGTCGATCGAGCTGCGGGTGGTCTGCACGGTTGCTCCTTGTGGGGTAGGGGGTCAGGGCTTGAGGAGGGTTTTGATCGCACGGCGCTCGTCCATCGCCTTGTAGCCCTCGGCGACCTGCTCCAGGGGCAGGGTGAGGTCGAAGACCTTGCCGGGGTCAATCCGGCCCTGAAGGACGCGGTCGATCAGATCGGGGAGGTAGCGGCGTACGGGGGCGGGGCCGCCGCGCAGGCCGACGTGGGAGAAGAACAGTTCCTGTCCGTCGACGGCGACCTCGTGGGGGACGCCGACGAAGCCGACGTTGCCGCCGGGCCGGGCGGAGTGCAGGGCCTGGCTCATGGCCTGAGCCGTGCCGACGCACTCCAGGACCGAGTCGGCACCAATCCCCCCGGTCAGCTCCTTGATCCGGGCCACACCTTCCTCACCGCGCTCGGAGACGATGTCGGTGGCGCCGAACTCGCGCGCCAGCTTCTGGCGGGAGGTGTGCCGTGACATGGCGATGATGCGCTCCGCGCCCAGCTCCTTGGCCGCGATCACTCCGCACAGGCCGACCGCGCCGTCGCCGACGACCACGGCGGTCGAGCCGGGCCTCACCTCGGCGGCGTCCGCGGCCCACCAGCCGGTGCCCATCACGTCGGACACGGCAAGCAGAGCGGGCCACAGATTCTCGCCCGGCACGTCCTCGGTGGCGACCAGGGTGCCTTGGGCGTTAGGAATGCGGACATACTCGGCCTGGCAGGTGGACATGAACTCGCGGCTCAGGCAGTTCGACTGGAAGCCGTTGCGACAGTTCGCGCAAGTGTTGTCCGAGGTGGCGAACGAGCCAACAACGAATTGGCCCGGCTTCACCGAGGTGACCGCAGATCCGACCTCCTCGACGAAGCCGACGTACTCGTGGCCCATGGGATGTGAGTGCTCCGTCGGCTCCGCGCCGCGATAGGGCCACAGGTCGGAACCGCACACGCAGGTCACAGCCGTCCGGATGACAGCGTCGGTCGGCTTGAGGATCTTGGCATCGTCCACGGTCTCGAACCGGATGTCACCGGGGGCGTGGATCACTGCTCCGCGCATGAGGAAAGCTCCTTGCCTGCTGAAGCCTGCCGACGCCGGGAGGGTTCCGGCAGGCCACCGAATGGGTGAGGGCCCCGGTGCAGACAGCGATTCCGCCGCCTGCGGGCCCAGGGGGCCCGGCGCCCGGCCCACCCGCTGTGACAGGCGGACGGCCAGCGCCACGTCAACCAGGTAACTCCCATCCCGCGCGGACAGCGAGTCACTGACGAGGGGTGTACCAGCAGTACATCCCTCCCATCCCGGGCAGGCCGTACCGTCGAATGCATGGACAACCGCGAGGAGGTCCGCGAGTTCCTCACCTCGCGGCGAGCCAAGATCACCCCCCAGCAGGCCGGACTGCCGGCAGGCCCCCGACGCCGGGTTCCCGGCCTTCGCAGAAGCGAGGTCGCTGCCCTGGCCGACATGAGCGTCGAGTACTACGCCAAGCTCGAACGCGGCAACCTCGCCGGCGTCTCACCGTCCGTCTTGGAAGCTCTCGCCAGGGCCCTTCAGCTCGATGACGCCGAACGCGCCCACCTGCTGAACCTGGCCCAGGCCGCCGACGGATCCGACGTCCTCAACCGCCCCCGCCGACGGCGTACGAAGGACCAGTGGCGGCCGCACCGCAGCCTGGAATGGACCTTGGACGCCATCACCGCAGGTCCCGCGTTCGTCCGCAACGGCCGTATGGACATCCTGGCCGCCAACCCGCTCGCTCGCGCCTTCTACGCCGACGTCTACGCCGCCCCCGGCAACCAGGCGAACCTCGCCCGCTTCAACTTCCTCGACCCCGCCTCGCGCCGCTTCTACCCCGACTGGGACCTCTTCGCTGACGTCGCCGTGGCCATCCTGCGCACCGAAGCCGGGCGAAATCCGCACGACAAGGACCTGCACGACCTCGTCGGCGAGCTGTCCACCCGCCGCGAAGAATTCCGCACCCGCTGGGGCGCCCACAACGTCCGCCACCACGGCACCGGCACCAAACGCTTCCACCACTCGGCCGTCGGAGAGCTCACCCTCGCCTACGAGGGCCTGGAAATGGCCGCCGAACCCGGCCTCACCCTCACCATCTACACCGCCGAACCCGGCTCACCCTCCGAAGAAGGACTGCGCCTGCTTGCCTCCTGGGCTGCCACCCAGAACAGCGACATCCCCTCCACCACAGAGAACGCGGGCCGGTAGCGACACCACGCCGGGCAGCTGAGCCACAAAGAACCATGGTGCTCGGCGCGGATCTGGTCGACGACGAGCGCCACTTCGCGGTCCTCTCGTGGCGGTGTTCACGGGAGGTGCCCAGCTTCAATCGGGCACTCGTCTGGTTTCTCGCGGGCCCAGAAGCCGGGTGACCTGCTGAGCCGCTGCGAGTTCTTCGCGGGCCTGCTCCAGCTCCAGGGACAGCTCGGTGGCGGCACGTACCAGTGCGCGAACCCATTCGCGCTCCGCTGTGAGGTCTGTCTTGACTTTCGCCAGGGCGTCGCGCAGGGGGGTGTTCTAGGCGCTGTCCGGCGGATCATGGGCGGAGCCGTAAGCGGACTGCCGCTGCGGTGACCGTGCCGTGGAAGACGTAGGCCCTCTTGTCGTAACGGGTCGCGACAGCGCGGGAGTTATTGAGTCGGTTGATGGTCCGCTCGACCTCGTTGCGCCGCCGGTAGCGCTCGCGGTCGAAGCCGGCAGGTCTGCCGCCCGCGCTGCCTCTGCGCCGACGGTTGGCCCGCTGGTCCTTCGGCTCGGGGATTGTGTGCTTGATGCGCCGTCTTCGCAGGTAGCGGCGGTTTCGGCGGGAGCTGTAAGCCTTGTCGCCGCTGACGTGAGCGGGCCTGGTCCGGGGATGCCCGACCAGCGGGCGGGGAACCCGAATCCGGTCCAGGACTTCGATCATCTGCGGGGCGTCACCCCACTGACCTGGAGTGATCAGTAGAGCCATGGGGCGGCAGCCGCCTTCACCGGCGAGGTGGATCTTGGAGGTCGGACCGCCCCGGGACCGTCCGAGTCCCTCATCGGGGCGGTGGTGCCGGGGCGTCGTCCTTTCTTCGGGACCCGCAGCCTGGCCTTGCGGGCGCCGGCCGCGTGCTGGTGGGCCCGGCAGGACGTCGAGTCGACGCCGACCATGCCCCAGTCGATCCGCCCCGCCAGGTCGGCGTCGGCCTGGACCGCGCGCAAGAGCCGGTCCCAGGTGCTGTCCGCCGACCAGCGGCGATGCCGTTCATAGATGGTCTTCCACGAGCCGTAGCGTTACGGCAGATCACGCCACGGAATACCGGTGCGGACCCGGAACAGAATCCCGTTCAGCACGGTCCGGTGATCCTTCCACCGGCCGCCCCTGGCCACCCGGCGAAGGCAGATGCGGCTCCAGCAGCGACCACTCGCGATTCGTCAGATCCCCCCGACCCATGACCCAACCAACGAGCGACCGGTCGGAAAGTCGCATGATCCGCCGGACACGCCCTAGGCCTGCTGCTCCAACGCGTCGGCGAAGGCGCGAAGGGCATCTGCCAGCTCCTGCTTGCTCGGCAGCTCATCCACCTTCTTCTCCAGACCGTCGATGCGCGCCGTCAGGTCCTCCAGGCTCGGCGGAGCCGTCGGAGGCGACGTGGGCTCCGGGGATCCCGACGGTTCGCCGCCCCCGACCGAACCCGCCGAACTCGTGCCCGCGGCACTGCCCCCGTCGTTGGAGCCCTCGTCGGTGCCACCCGAACCACTGTCGGAGCCCCCGTCGGTGCCACCCGAACCACTGACGGAGCCCCCGTCGGTGGCACCCCCGTCTGTACCACCCGAACCACTGATCGAGCTCCCGTCCCCGCCGCTCGTGACGCCAGCGATCCCCCCACCAGGTGTCTCCTCCGACACCGAAGTCGGACCGGAGCGTCTTCCATCTTCATCAGCCACGGCAATCGCCCCGCCGACACCCAGCAGCACCGCCGCGGCCACGCCCACCAGTGCCACTCTCGTCCGCCGCGCCTGAATCTTCCCCGAATACGTCATGCGACGGACACTAGCGATGGATGGCCGGGGAGGGATTCGTTCCGGCAAATCAACTGGCCAAAAATCCTGGCAGGGTCGCGCAACCAAGAGAAGCGGAAGGCACCCGCTCCTGATGCTGTCGCGACAATCGAGAGAGAACCCGCCTCCTGCTCGCCACCCACCAGGCGCTCACCACACCGCTCGGCGCCCCCTGCCCGCCTCACCCCGCGTCTCCACGGCCGCGGCCCGCTCCCGCTCGACTACTGCACCCACCGCACCCGTCGGGGCCCAGGCCCCCGCCGAGCCAGCGGCCGTGCCCGCACTCCGACAACAGGCCGCCTCCCCCACCACGACAAGAACGCGGCCGACGGTAGAGACCGGCTGTTCCAGAATTCTGGAACAGCCCGCCGGCACGGGCGGGGACTGACACCTCCGCTCCCTGGCGCTGCCCCTGAGCTCCGACCTCCACCACGGGGGCAAGGCGGGACGCTCCGAGCAAGCACACAGCCCCCGTACGAACCGCGCGCTACAGGTACCGCAACAGCCGGAACTCGCTGTGACCCCGCCCCGGCCACCGCCCGTCGGCGCACATGCCCGGCGACCGCCGCACGGATCCGCCCCATCTCGAATCGCCACCGCTTCTGCGACCTCCACCACTCCAGCCGCAGACCGGGTGGCAGCTCCAGCTGCTCACCGGTGAGCGCGGCCCGCCGGCTCGTCGTGGAGTTGACGAGCCGCCATGAGCATTCCGATTTCCCGAGACCAAGATTGGCTTAGACCAGTTGACGGCCAGTCAAATCGATGGAGACGTCTTCGAAGTTGAGGCTGACATCGGGCGAGCGGCCTGCGAGGTTGCCTTGACGAGGCGTCAGGGATGAGCACATAGTGTAGTTGAAGAGATCGAGGGACGAACAGCGCAGGAACTGGCAACGAAGACCAGCACCACAATGAACCACGCTAGCC